>JAJFGU010000001.1 GCA_021775955.1 Alphaproteobacteria bacterium
TCATGAACCTTGCCCCACTAAAAACTAAAACTAATTACCAATCACTCGCTTTTAACCATACCATATTGAAGCCCCTAAAAAGAGACCCTTCTCTATTGTGGAACAATAATACTTAAAATTTTATGAAAATTATTGAGATTGTGTGGATTAAGCTGTCAGATTGACGTTTGTGCCGCGTGCTTGCGAAATCGGAGCGTTGCGGGCTGCGTCATCAAGGATTTTAACAAGCACTTCCTGCGCCTCAGCCGTTTGTTTTATAACGGAAAGCGCGACGTTTTGCCTTAAAAGGCCTTGTTCTGCGGCTATGCTTGCTGGTACATCCATAAGATAGAGAATCTCCCTTTGTTACTTTAATGGTATCAGAAAAACCTTACGTTTTGTTAAAAAATCACGTCTTTTTCGCAGGTTTTTTTGGTTTTGGTGCGGGTTTTTTCTTATGTTTCTTGAAATAGCGCCGACAGGCTTTATCAAGCTCCTTTACCAGCGCATAACCTTCGCCGCCGCCATCGCCGCGCAATTGATGTTTTAATATCATTTCCAGAGCTTTTTCATGAGCAATAACAACTTCTAAGGCATCCTTGTTCAGGCCTTCAATCCCTTCTAAAAACTGCAGGCAGATATCAGCGACATCACTGAGAAGCTGGTATCTGAACATGCCGCCATTGGCTTTGATCTGCATAATCGGGCCGACCATGTTGTCCTTGGCTTTGTCCGGGTTGGTTTTTCCATCACTTGCCTTTTTAATATGGCTGGAAAATTCCTTTAAAAAGTCATTGGCGATCGGTCCAAAATCAAGGTTTGTGTTTTCGATGAATTGCTGGCTTTTATCCAGAATCGATTCGTCAATACCGCCCACGCCCACTTTTTGTTTCAACACGTTGGGAGGGGTTATAAATTTTGCGACGCTGTTTTGATTGTTGGCCATGATCGATACCCTTACTCTATTCTACACATTCTTGGCTTCCTCGCGCAATTTACGAAGGACATCAACGGCCAGCCTTTGCTCATCTGTCTCTGGAATCGTTTTCTTTCTCTCTTCGTTTCCTCTGCGCCGTGGCCCTTCATAGTCTTTACCTCTTTTGCGGCGGCGGTCAGGGCCAAAGAATTCACCGGTTTCAACAAATTGCCTCGGTCTTTCGATGATTTGCACCACGCGCTTGTAAAGGTCACGGGATGAAAACGGCTTGACCAGAAATTCCGTGATTCCCTTATCCCGCGCGCCTTCTACACGCAGGCGGGAACTAAAGCCTGTCATCATAATGATCGGAACATAAGGATTTGGCACCAGAGGGTCGCGGCGGATCTTTTTGGTGAATTCCAGCCCGTCCATCGGCTCCATCATCCAGTCAGTCAGGATGAGCTCCGGGTCATGCTTGCAGACAAGCTCAAAAGCTTCCTCACCGTTACTGGCAGTGTAAACCTGCACAAATCCAAAGATATTGAGTATGGATTTGGTCAGCGACAGCATGGGGGCCATGTCATCGACGATCAGTATACGGGCGGTGTCCAGTTTGTAAGTCATAGGAGCGTGTGGAAAATTCTTTAAAGATATATTCAATAAGGTACGCTACATATTAAGTTGTCATGATTTGCCTGTCGGGACAATGTAAAATTTCATGAACGTAAAAGGGTTGTTTTTATTATGGTGCATGGTGGAAAAGTTTTGGTGGAGGCGCTGCATGCGCATGGTGTGGAGCGTGTTTCCTGTGTTGCAGGGGAAAGCTACCTACCGGTTTTGGATGCTCTGGTCGATTATCCGGATATAAGCGTGATTACCTGCCGCCATGAATCGGGCGCGGCTTTTATGGCCGAATCCTGGGGGAATCTAGGAGATAGCAAGCCCGGCGTGGCTTTGGTCACAAGAGGGCCGGGGGCGTGCAATGCTTCAATCGGCCTGCACACGGCGATGCAGGCACAAACACCTATGATTTTATTTGCCGGGTTGATCAGCACGAAAGATCGTGGCCGCGAGGCCTTTCAGGAATTTGATATCGTTCAGATGTTCGGCTCTCTGTCCAAATGGGCGGTTGAGATTGATGATGTAAAGGACATTCCCGAATATGTGGCCAGGGCTTTTCATGTCGCGTTATCCGGGCGGCCAGGGCCGGTTGTGCTCGGCCTGCCGGAAGATGTTTTGTTTCCGGACGCTAAAGGCGTTGCGCCTGTCCCGCCCAAAGAGATCGAAACTATTATTCCCAAAGAGTCTGAGGTAAAGGCTCTGCGGGACATGTTACAGAAGGCGGAAAAGCCTGTGGTTCTGGTTGGCGGCAGTCTCTGGAGCGATGAAGATTGTCATGCGCTCGAGACTTTTGTACAAAAATCGAACCTGCCCGTGGCCGCTGCATTCCGACGGCAGGATATTTTTAATCATAAGCATGAAAGTTATATCGGCGAGTTGGGTTTTGGCTCCAATCCGAAGCTGGTTGAGCGAATGGAGCAGGCCGACCTGGTTTTGATTTTGAATGCGCGGGTCAATGATGTAACAACGCAGGGCTATACAATCATGCAGGGCGGAGGCGGACAGAAAATTATTCATGTGCATCCATCCAAAGAGGAATTCGGCAAAGGCTGTAAACCTGATTTGGGTATTGAGTCGCAAATAGGGCCTATGGTGAGAGCTTTGGCAGAGCTTGGAATTGACGGCAGTAAGTGGGCGGCATGGCGGACGGCGTGCCGTCAGGATTATGAGGACTGGAACGCGATTGATCCGGGTCAGGAGCAGGATTGGAATGGCGCTGATGTAACGCAGGTCTTTCGACAGTTGCGTGAATTATTACCAGAGGATGCAATCGTCACAAGCGATGCCGGAAATTTCAGCGGCTGGGTCAATCGCTATCTGCATTACGGTCGTCCGGGCCGGCAGTTGGGACCGATTAGTGGCGCGATGGGTTATGCTGTGCCGTCTGCGGTGGGCGCTGCAATTGCGCGGCCAGGTAAAACGGTTGTCGGGATTTGCGGTGATGGTGGCTTTATGATGACCGGGCAGGAAGTTGCAACAGCTGTGCAGAACAAAGCCAAGCCAATTATTCTGGTGTGCAACAACAGCATATTCGGCACCATCCGCATGCATCAGGAGCGTGAATATCCGGGGCGTCACAGTGCAACCGATTTAACCAATCCAGATTTTGTGAAACTGGGAGAGAGTTATGGTGCTTTTGCTGCGCGGGTTGAAAAGGCGGTGGATTTTGAATCGGTGTGGAAGGATGCTTTGAATTCCGGTAAGCCTGCCATAATCGAAATTGTCATGGACCCACACCAGAGCACAACGCGTTCGAGTCCTTAATAGCTGTCCAGTTCTTTCGCCATTTTGACGTCTCGTTCTGACACACCGTCTGCATCATGGGTAGTTAAGGTTACATCAACGCGGTTGTACACATTAAACCATTCCGGGTGGTGGTTCATTTTCTCGGCCAGCAGCGCGACGCGGCTCATGAAGCTCCAGGCTTCATTAAAGTCTTTAAACTTAAAGCTTTTCTCTATAGCGCTGCGGCCTTCAGCCATGGACCAGCCATCCAGCGTTTTTAGTGCGGCTTCAATATCGGAATCTGAAAGTTTTTCAATCTTCATTTGAGTGTGGACCCTAGCTAAAAATAAAAGTAGAGTATACCCATACACGCATTTAAGTACCAGTGGTCTTGCAATTGGAGTACGAGGTCAGGGATCATGGACGGACAGCAGATCATTATGAACTACACAGTTTCCCCAGGGTCTGATGATCTTGAGGTGATTGCGGGCGCTATTCTTGAAGCGTTGCCGGATGAGTTGCTGGAGTTTTGCGACGGGCTGTCCATACGCGTTGATGATTTGCCCGATGAGGCAATAGAAAATGACCTTGATCTTGAAGATCCTTACGACCTTCTAGCGCTGTATCGCAGCGGCAAGGAAATCTCCCCCGGCGTTGAAAAGAAAACCGCCAATGACGATGATGTTCTGATTGTTTTCAGGCGCTCTTTACTGGATATGTGGTGCGAAAGTGGAGAGGATTTAACCACGCTGGTCAGGCGGGTTATGATTGAAGAGCTGGGACGGATTTTCGATTTTACCGATGAAGAAATCAATGAAATGAATGAACGCCATTATCAAGGTATGCTTTAGGGTTCAAACCCATAGAATTCGCCATATATTCCAAGGGTATGGTAGGCTATAAAAGGAAGGTTGATACGTTAGGGATAAGGCGTTGCGGCAAATTACTCATTTTATAGCTTGTTTATTACTGGCAATGGCCGGGTTTTTACCTGTTTCCGGCTATGCGGCGTCTGTCAATATTGGCACGGCGACCAGTGGTAAAAACGTACCCGCGACCTGCGATGTTGATTTCATGAAAAGCATGGAAGCGCGTGCCTGGCTCGAAGCCGAACGCGAGATTGTTCAGAACCAGAATCTTATTTTCAAAGCCGATAGTGTCATGGAGTACACGTGCTTTGATAAGCATTTGGGCGTTTTGGTTCTTTATGAAGGAACATTGTTTAGTGGCGGGGTAGCGGGCGGCACAGTTTTAACCGATATGAGTAAGGCATTGACCAACGTGGTTGGTAAGGCGCTCACAGGGTTTGTTTCGAAAAATTTTGGTCATACATTTTTGGGCGGGCGCAGCGCAGATAACCCTCTCGTTTCAGGCAATATATCGGCTGCGAAATATGAATGTGATCGTATGAATGTGGTTTGGAAGGAAGCCAAATGCAGCGACTTTCAGGAGCAGGCTTTTTCGCAGGACGGATTTTTTACCTTTGCGGAGTATGTCAGCGGCCCTGAGAAACGGCAGCTTCCCACAGCTTGTGGCAAAGACCCACGCTGGGCACAGGTTCTTGATATTGCCCTGACAGCACCACCATGGATGCCCGCAGACTGGAAAAACAATAAAAGGCCGACCTATCTTAATTCTTTGAATCCCAGCTTGTGTGCCGGCATAGAAACGATTCCGACGGGCGTTATGGTTCAGCTGACTGGTAGAGCTAATCCTTATGAGGAAAGAGTGTGTCCTGCGCCGGGATGCTGGTACGATCCCGATGGTAGCAACAAATGCCAGCCCTAATTTTCTAGCCCGCGTTCCATGAAGCTTGTCATGCGCCGTGCGAAAGCTGACGGGTCGCTCAGGGGCTGTCCCTGAATGATGCGGGCCTGGTCGAGAAGCAGATAGGCGGCATCTTCGATACCGTCCTTTGAATCAGAAAGCGTGGAAAGTTTTTTAATCAAAGCATGTTCGGCATTAATTTCAAGAACCGGTTTTGTGTCACCCTGGTATTTTTGGTGAATTTTTAAAACCTGCTCCATATGCATATCGACCCCGCCTTCCGGTGCAACCAGGCAAACCGGGGAGTCAGTCAGGCGCTTGGATACGCGCACATCCTGCACCTCTTCCGCGAGCGTGGTTTTTAAGCTCTCGATTAATTTTGCGCAGTCTGAATCAGGGGCAGGGGAGTCCGGCTTGCCTTCTTTTTTATCGGAAGAATTTCCGGCATCATCCAGATCAATATCACCTTTGGTCACCGACTTGAACGCTTTGCCCTGGTAATCCAGTGCCTGTTGCAGCCAGAAATCGTCAATCGTGTCGGTAAAGAACAGCACTTCCAGTCCGCGCGCTTTAAAGCCTTCAATCTGTGGTGAATTTTTCAGCGATTCCAGATTTTCACCTGTAACGTAGTAAATCTCTTTCTGGTTTTCCTTCATGCGCGAGACGTAATCTTCGAGGCTGGTGAATTTCTCTCCGTTCTCATAGGTCGAATAAAAACGGCACACCTTAAAGATGGCTTCGCGGTGCTCGGGCGCATCATACAGCCCTTCTTTCAGCGCCGCGCCGAACTGTCCCCAAAAGGCGGTAAAGCCCGGTGCATCAGAGCGCGAGAGCTTATCAAGGTCACCCAATACGCGCTTGGTCACGCTGGAGCGGATTTTGCTGACAATCGGATTATATTGCAGGCTTTCACGGCTGATATTCAGCGGTAAATCTTCACTGTCGATCACCCCGCGCATAAACCGCAGCCATGGATAAACCAGCCCTTCCAGCTCATCAGAAATAAAAACGCGGCGCACATAAAGTTGCACAGCGTTTTTGCGGGACGGGTCGTATAAATCCCAGGGCCGCAGGGTTGGAATAAACAAAAGTGCGTTGAACTCAATCTTGCCTTCGGCGCGCCAGTGCGAGGTCATCATCGGTTCGTCAAGGCCGTGTGTGATGTGTTTGTAGAACTCGGTGTATTGCTCGTCTGTGACTTCGCTTTTGGGGCGTATCCAGATCGCAGAGGCGGTGTTGATAGGTTGGCTTTCGCCTTTATTGGTTTCCTCCGGCTTGTTGAGGAAAATTTTAACGCTGATATTGTCGGAATAGATTTGAATGGTTTGTTTAATTTTTTCGTCGATTAAAAATTCGCTGCCCTCATCTTTAATGTGGAGGGTAATTGCTGTGCCGCGTTCTCCGTCCAGCGTCTTGGCTTCGTCTTTGCTGGCCGCGCGAATGGTAAAACCGCTGCGCCCGTCTGATTCCCAAGCCCATGCCTGTTTACCCCCGGCCTTGCGGCTGACAACGGTGACTTTATCCGCCACCATATAAGAAGCATAAAACCCGACGCCGAACTGGCCAATGAGTTTAAGCGGGTCTTTTGCCTCTTTCATTTGCTCCATTAGCGCGGCAGTGCCGGATTTGGCGATGGTACCAAGGTTATCGACTAGCTCGTCATGATCCATGCCGATGCCGTTATCGATCACGGTGAGGGTGCGTGTGTCGGTATCTTTAAAAACATGAATGCGGAAATTGGTATTGTCCTTGGCCAGCTCCGGGTTTTGGATTGCATCATAACGCAACCGGTCACAGGCATCTGCGGCATTGGATATCAGCTCGCGCAGGAACACATCATGATTGGTGTACAGCGCATGGGCAACAATATCGAGCAGCCGCGATACATCGGCGCTAAAATTCAGCGTTTCGGTTTCCTGTTTTTTGGATGCTTTTACGGCCATGGGTGTTATATGGCTTGGTTTCGTGGGGATATCAAGGATAAAGCCTTGTTATTGACCAGTTGTCACTATTATCTCGTTTGTATTCAAAACGATCATGCAAGCGATTTAGCTGGGCAATCCAGAACTCAATGGAATCGGGCACGAGGCGGTAGCCTTTCCAGTGTGGCGGGCGAGGGATGATTTCATCATCTTTAAACTTCTTTTCAAAGTCGCGTACGTCTTGCTCCAAAGACTCGCGGCTTTCGAGTGGCCGTGATTGTGCGGAGGCCCAGGCACCGATTTGCGCACCGCGGGGCCGTGAGGTGAAATATTCATCGGATTCTGTGGCGCCGGCTTCTTCTATTTTGCCTTCCATGCGTATTTGCTTGCGGGTCGATTTCCAGTAAAAGCACAGCGCGCCTTGTGCGTTTTCCTTTATTTCAACGCCTTTATGGCTGTCTTCATTGGTAAAAAACCGAAAGCCCTTTTCATCATAGCCTTTCAGCAAAACCATGCGGGCATGGGGCTGCCCTTTGGAATCACAGGTCGCCAGGCACGTGGCATCGGGGTCGTTCGGCTCTGATTTCTTGGCCTCTTCAAACCATTCTTTAAAAAGCTCCAGAGGGTTTTTCGGTAACGTTTCAATCATTTCGAAGGAATGTCCTTATAGCTACGTATAAAGTACTTGATCTAAGTTCTCTTAGATATAAGTTCTATACTACGCAATATACAAGAAAGGCAGAGATCGATGAAAAATTTTGCATTAATGGCGATGGTTTTGGCCGCTTTTTCTATAAGTTCCTGTGAAACACTACAGGGCAAGGGAGATAAAGAGCTTATCGGCACCGGCGGCGGTGCGATTATCGGCGGTATTTTAGGATCGCAGGTCGGTGGTGGATCGGGTCGTTTATGGGCGACAGGCGCAGGTGTTTTGCTTGGCGCGCTGGCCGGTAGTGAAATCGGCTCATCGCTGGACAAAGCGGACCAGACTTACGCCAATCAGGCCAATCAAAACGCGCAAAGCGGCCCAGTGGGTGAGACGGTTACCTGGAACAATCCGGAAAGTGGGAATTATGGCTCTGTGACGCCAACGCGTGACGGTTATAGTTCCGCCGGCCGTTATTGCCGTGAATACCAGCAAACCATCGTGGTTGGCGGCAAGGAAGAATCGGCCTACGGGCAAGCCTGTCAGCAGCCTGATGGCAGTTGGGAAATTGTCAGCTAATAAAATTATTTTGAGTGGAGGCTAGGCCTCTTCAGGCTCTTCTTCGAGGCTTACGAAGTTGGAGCCGAAATCGCGGTCGTCTTTCGGGTTGTTCATGGCCAGCATTTTGGCCATTTTCATGCGTTCCTGCTCGCCCGGGAGTATTGGAAACTCCGCCGGTGGTTTTGCCCTTGGCTTATAATCAAGTGTCGCTTTAAAGGCGGATACAAAGGGAGAGAACTCCGGGTTTTCTTTGCTAATTTCTTCCAATGTTTTGGCGTTAATCGCGCGTCCCTGCCTGCGTGTCTTCATCAGGGTTTTGCTCATTTTGTACATGGTCTCCCATGTGAGGCCGGCTCTGGCTCTGTGGAAAGTTGCAGCAGCTTCTGTAAGGGTTTTTTCATCTCCCGTATTGCTGTTTTTAAAAATATTGGCCGCTTCCAGCAAAGCATGCGCACACCAGCCAAGGATGTGGCCTTCTTCCAGCTTTTTATTTTGGCGATAGGCTTCGTCCATAAGATCGTCGTAGTCATCTGTAAGGGCTGTTTGTGAAATCGCGCTGCGGTAGGCTTCATCGCAAGCTTTATTATGAAGGCGTTCATTGGCTTCCTGGTCTGTAAAAGGATTATAGGCTGTCAAATCTGCCAGGGTCTTTGGCTCTATATCCAGGGCTTCGGAAACCAGATAGGCGGTCGAGCGCGCATAAGGGTCCTCACTGGTAAAAAGCGCCGTGCTTAAAATATGCTCGTGGTCAAAACCCATCCACGCCATTTCCTGGGCGCGGGTGCTAAAGGCCCACCATTGCTTGATGGATTGTGCATCATAAGTTGTTCCGACTTCCTGTGCCAGCTGAAGAGACAGGTGAATCACTTTGGTTTTGGCCTTAAGACTGCCGGCCAGGTCTTCATAGACCAGCTTGGTTGTTTCCATGGCAATGGGGTAGGGATATTTTTCCGCCTGGTAATGCGCAATAGGCTTTAAGGCATATTGTGCGCGCCTTTGCGCCAGGGTTTCGATTGTGCCTTTATGCTCCTGAAATTCCTGCATGACAGCGGCAAAAACATCCGCCATAAGATTGTTTTTGGCCAGCTCAATTGGGCTGTATTGCGGCGTAACCAGGCCTTCGGGTTTTTGGTCTTCACCCTCAAGGCTATAAATTTCGGCCAGCTCCAGAGCATGCCAGACAAGATGGTATATATGCTCCTTTGCTTCCTCCACCGTTTCATACTCATCGACATTGACAAAAAACAATCCCAAAGTGCAGGTGTGTTTGAAAAAAGACAGAAACTTACCTTTTGTCTCAAAAAACAATCCCAGGAAGCTGGTTTTATTTTTCTTTTTCTGCTTTTTAAAAACATCAAGAGCGGCCTTGCCGCATTTATGTGAAAGGATATTTAGCTCTTCTAAATCAAGAGCTTCTTGCCTTTTCTTATCCTTGTGGACGACAAAGACCAGCGTCAGGTCCTTATATTCTTCCTGGACCTGCCTTCGTATCACATTGCAAGTATGATCGATTGCCGCGCGTTCTAACCCCATTTTGTGCCCGTCTTTATATGCATTATTTTGAAGCAAATGATGGGTTTATATTAGTCACTTATGGTTAATATTTTCCAAAGAATGAGCTTCTAAAGCCGCTTTGGCTGTGTATTAGATGCTTGCTGCGGGCCTTAAAATGTGTAGGATACAGGGGGTTTTACAAAAAGCGAAGAGATTGGCCAAAAATGTCGTCTGAAAACAATTACTTAAAAGGAAAACGTGGTCTGGTCATGGGCGTTGCCAATGAGCGCTCGATTGCCTGGGGCATTGCCGAAATGGCTGCAAATAGTGGCGCTGAGCTGGCTTTTACCTATCAGGGCGAAGCACTGGAAAAGCGCGTGCGTCCGCTGGCGGAAAAAGTCGGCGCGAATATTGTGGTTCCCTGCGATGTGACCGATGCGGCCAGCATTGACGCTACTTTTTCGGCGATCGAAAAGGAATGGGGCCAGCTCGATTTTGTGGTCCATGCCATTGCTTTTTCCGACAAGAATGAACTGGACGGGCTGTATCTGGATACCAGCCGCGATAATTTTCTTAAAACCATGGATATTTCGGTTTATTCCTTCACGGCGGTAGCGCAGCGCGCCGTGCCGTTGATGAAAGAGGGTGGCAGCCTGGTGACGCTGACGTATTACGGCGCCGAGCGGGTGATGCCGCATTATAATGTGATGGGCGTGGCCAAAGCGGCGCTGGAGGCATCGGTGCGCTATCTGGCGGCTGATCTTGGCGGCAAGGATATCCGCGTCAATGCGATTTCCGCCGGGCCGATCAAAACCCTGGCAGCCAGCGGTATCGGCGATTTCCGCTATATCCTCAAATGGAATGAATTGAACGCCCCGCTGAAGCGCAACGTGACGATTGAAGATGTCGGCCGCGCCGGGTTGTTCCTGCTCTCTGATCTCGGCTCCGGTGTGACCGGCGAAGTGATGCATGTCGATGCCGGCTATCATACGGTGGGTATGTGCTCGGTTGATAGTGCCGCCGAAACCGGTGCGCTTTTGGCCAGCATCGCGCCGAAGAAAGCTAAAGACGAGGCAGCTTAAGTTACTGTTGCTTTCCCCGCGAAAGCGGGGATCTTAAAATATGAAATACCATGTCTACATTTTGACCAATTTTAAGAAGACTGTCCTTTACATTGGATTTACAGGAAGTCTGCAAGAAAGAATACAGCAGCACAAAGCCGGACAGGTTGAAGGTTTTACAAAGAAATATAAAACCAATACGCTGATTTACTATGAAGAATTTGATGATGTAAGTCAGGCCAAAGCCAGAGAAAAGGCCATGAAGAAGTGGAAACGTGCCTGGAAAGAAGAATTGATCAATAAAGCAAATCCCAATTGGGATGAGGTTGTAATAGTTTAAGGCCCCTGCTTGCGCAGGGGAAGCAGAAAGGAAATGTAATGCAATTTGTCATCATCGGCCGCGACGGAACAGATGAAGACGCGCTGGAGCGCCGGATGGCCGCGCGTGAAGGCCATATTGCCGCGTTCAAGGAAGGTATGGAAAACGGCCAGAACATTATCGGCGGCGCGCTTTTAAACGATAACAATGAGATGGCCGGCTCGATGATGGTGGTCGAGTTCGAAAGCCGCGAAGCGCTCGATGTTTGGCTGAAAACCGATCCTTATGTTAGTGGTGGCGTTTGGCAGGATATCGAAATCATTCCATTCAAGATGGCCGGCAAAACGAAATAGCAAATGATCTGGTTCAAAGACTACACAATTGAAATGCTGCAGGGCTTTCGCAATGCTCATATGGGCACGCATATCGGTATTGAATTCACGGAAATCGGCGATGATTTTCTCTGTGCCAAAATGCCGGTTGATGATCGCACGACCCAGCCTTTTGGCATTTTACACGGTGGCGCGAGCTGCGTGCTCTCGGAAACTTTGGGCAGCGTCGCCAGCTGGATGACGATTGATCCGGACGCCTACCGCGCCGTCGGCATTGAAATTAACGCCAATCATATTCGCGCGGTGACCGAAGGCAACGTCATTGGCCGCTGCGAGCCCATCCATACCGGCCGGAGGACTCAGGTCTGGCAAACCGATATCACCGAGGAATCCACCGGCAAGCGCGTCGCGCTCTCCCGCATTACTGTGGCGATTATTGATCAGGGGACATTGAGTGCACAGAAAGAGCCTGTTCACCTTAAATAACTGCTTTCCCTGCGAAAGCAGGGATCTTAAAATATGAAAGACTATGTTTATATATTGACGAACTTTACAAAAACGGTGCTTTATATCGGGTTTTCAGGCAGTTTACAGGAAAGAGTTCTTCAGCATAAGTCTGGTGAAGTAGATGGTTTTACAAAGAAATATAACGCAACTACATTGATTTACTACGAAGAGTTCGATGATGTAAACGAAGCGAAGGCTAGAGAAAAGGCCATGAAAAAATGGAAAAGAGCTTGGAAAGAAGAGCTCATTAATAAAGTTAACCCTGAATGGGAAGAAATTATTATTGTTTAAAGGTCCCTGCTTTCGCAGGGAAAGCATAAAGGGTAGTATTTGGATATGTCCGGAAATCGATTTGGTACATTGTTTCAATATCAAAGCTGGGGCGAGAGCCACGGCGAAGCGATCGGCTGCGTGGTTGATGGCGTGCCGCCGGGTATTGCGCTGTCCGAGGACGATATTCAGCCCTATCTGAACGCCCGCAGGCCCGGCCAGTCGCGCCATACGACCCAGCGCAAGGAAAAGGACGAGGTCAAAATCCTCTCCGGTGTGTTTGAAGGCAAAACGACGGGCACGCCGATTGCGCTGATGATCGAAAACCAGGACGTAAAGTCGAAAGACTATAACGATATCAAAGACAAGTTCCGCCCCGGCCATGCCGATTTCACGTACTTCAAAAAATACGGCATTCGTGATTATCGCGGTGGTGGGCGCAGCTCGGCGCGTGAAACTGCGATGCGCGTTGCTGCCGGTGCGATTGCGCGCAAAGTGCTGGAAGATGAGCTTAGCAAGAAGGTCAAAGTGCGCGGCCATGTCGTGCAGATCGGCGATATTCGCTCCGCCCGTAAAAAACCTCAATGGAGCGCGGTCGATCAAAATCCGTTTTTCTCCGCTGATCCCGGCATTGTTGATGAATGGGCGGCCTATCTGGATGCGCAGCGTAAAGCGGGCTCAAGCGCCGGGGCGCTGATCGAGGTGCACGCATCTGGAATACCGCCCGGTCTTGGCGCACCGGTCTATGATAAGCTCGATGCTGATCTGGCCAAGGCGATGATGAGCATCAATGCGGTCAAGGCCGTTGAAATTGGCGCCGGTTTTGATGCGGTGGCGCTTGGCGGTGAAGACAATGCCGATGAAATCCGGCTGGATAAGAACGGCAATCCGGTGTTCCTATCCAACAACGCGGGCGGCATTTTGGGGGGTATTTCCAGCGGGCAGGACATCGTCGTGCGCGTGGCGTTCAAGCCGACCAGTTCCATCCTCACCCCGCGCAAGACGATTGATAAAAAGGGCAAACAAACCGATGTCCGCACCAAAGGCCGTCACGATCCGTGTGTTGGTATCCGCGGTATGCCGGTCGCTGAGGCGATGATGGCCTGCGTGTTGGCCGATCACTGGTTGCGTCACAAGGCGCAGTGTTTGTAGCTTTGTTCTAGCAATGCATACCGTAAAATTGAAAGGCCCTACCGTAAAGGTTTAGTGCCCATGGAGACACGGATATTTTCCCCTTTGCTTCTCTCGTCATTCCACATGTGGCCTGTTTGATTTTCTCTTTTATTCCCGGGGTTCTGAAAGATTCGTGCAAGGCATTGGCAAGCCCATGATCAATGCCAGGATTATAGCTCGCCATTGTTGGTTTAATGGCATAGCTTGGTGGTCCTAGGAATTCATACTTGATACTCAGACCCTCATCAAGGCCTGTCACAACAACCGTATCGGGAGAGGATAGGAACAAAGAATAAGTTTTGCCGTTATGATTGAACTCTGTCGTAACATCACTCTTGGCATCAGAAACTTCCTTGATGTTCAGACCTACAGCAATTAGGGCAGCAGCAATAGTAAAGACTATTTTTACGATAGGTGCCGTCATATACAATATTCCTTCCGAAAGTGACCATATAGACACACGGTATTTATGTCAACTTAACTAGGCATGGTTTTTCCTTCGCATCCTGCACATTTTTCCGGTTTCGTCCTCTGGACTTCGCGCGGCAAGGCACGCTACAGTCTAACCCATGACCAACCGCAGATATTACAAACGCAACCGCCCGCTTTATGCTTCGCCGCTGCCACGCGAGGCGGCCAAGTCGAAGGCGAAATGGCGGATATTGCCTGTTCTCTGGAAGGCGCTGAAAAAGACCTGCACCGTGATTGGGGCGATGGTGCTTGTCTCGGCGATGTTTTCGCTCTGGATGACGGCCAGTATTGTACAGCAAACGGCACCGAGCCTGCCCGATGAGATGGTCTTGTACCTCAAATTCGAAGGTGGTTTGCGCGAGCTTCCCGCCGAGGCCAATTTCGCCGAACCGTTCAGCGCCGGAGAGCCGACCGTGCGCGATATTGTCGATGCCATCGATGCGGCCAGGGAAGATGAGCGCGTCCACGGAATTTTCGCGCGCATGAATAGCGGCAATTTTGCGCTGGCGCATATCGAGGAAATTCGTGGTGCGATCAAACGTTTTCGCGATAGCGGCAAGTTTTCCTATATCTATTCCTCTTCTTTTGGCGAGCCGGGATCCGGGCTTGGGCGGTATTATCTGGCTTCGAGTTTTGAAGAAATATGGATGCAGCCTTTGGGAATTCTCTCCATCGGTGGGATCAACGCCGAGATGCCGTTTTTGCGTGGCACGCTGGACAAAATTGGAGTCGGGCCGCAATTTTACAAGCGCAAAGAATACAAAACCGCCTATGAGAATTTAACCGATAGCGGGATATCGGCTGAGAACAAGGAGATGATGGAGGTTCTGATTGACGACTTCAAGACCGTCATTCTTGAGGGGATCGGCAAGGATAGGGAGGGCAGCCCGAGCCGCTTTGAGCGCTTTGTGCATAAAGGGTTGCTGACCGCGCAGGAAGCGGAAGAAGCCGGATTGATCCATTACGCCGATTATGCCGATGAGCTGGTCGGTGATATCAGGCAGCATGTCACCGGCGATCCCGAAAGCGAGGAAGAAATCTTTGTCGACGTCAAACAATATGTCGCAGCGACGAAGACCAAAATGGGCGCGGGCAAAAAGGACAAACCCGAGGTCGCGCTGATCCATGCTGTGGGCGCAATTATGCCGAGCGCATCGGGTGGCGGCATTGCGGCAGCCGATGAAATTGCGCCCGCGATTATGGACGCGATGGATGATGACGCGATTGAAGCGATCATCCTGCGTATCGACAGCCCTGGCGGATCGCCCACCGCGTCAGAGAGCATCTTGCGTGCGCTCGAAAAGGCGCAGGAAAAGGGCAAGAAAGTGATCGTATCGATGGGGCCGACAGCAGCATCCGGTGGATACTGGATTGCGGCTTATGCGGATCAGATATTCGTGCTGCCGACAACGGTGACCGGGTCGATTGGCGTGGTTGGCGGGAAATTCTATATGCGCGATTTGTGGGAGAAGATCGGCGTGAACTGGGATGGCGTGAGCTGGGGCGAGAATTCCGGCATGTGGTCGCTGAATACACCGTTTTCGGAGACCGAGGCAGAGCGCGTGAATGCCATGCTCGATCAGGTTTATGATGCCTTTGTTGCGCGGGTTGCCAAGGGCCGCAAGATGAGCGTCGAAGAGGTTGACGCAATTGCTGGCGGCCGGGTGTGGAGCGGGGTTCGCGCGGTGGAGCTTGGTCTGGCCGATCAGATGGGTGGCTTGACCGAAGCGCTGGATTACACCGCGACGCTGGTCGGAAAGACGAACCGTAATGACATTGAAGTGGTAATTTTGCCGAAACCGAAAACACCGATTGAACAATTTGTTGAGCTCTTCGGTGGTAATGGCGCTGTGTTTTCTGCGCCCGGCTGGCAAAAATCGCTGGGCCAGTTTTTTGAACCGATGGCGCAGCAGATTGATATGATTCAAAATCCGGAACTCTACACCGTGTACGAGCCGCTGGTGATTGACTAAGCCGCCATCTCATCAGGGTTTTTCTTCTTACTCCCCGTCTTCTTCGCGCCCACTTTTTTTTTAGGAACTTCCCCCAGCATTTTCTCCAGCCGCGCCTGCATATCGTAATAGGACATGATGATATGCTCGGGGCTGTAGCCCTTCTCCAAAATCGCCATGGCGGCATTCAGCCCGTATGCAATCGGCTCGGCCGTCGCATCCATCTGCTCATCCAGCATCTGCGCCGCGATCACGTCTTTATGGCGATCGCCGATATACCAGATCACATCGTTTTCACCGGGCGTGATTTCCAGCCGCTCCAGCGCCAGCAACAGCGCTTCCGGGCTTGGCTTGGATTTACTGACTTCCTCGCGAAACACCGTAGCTGCGAAATATTCCTCAAGATCAAACTTGGTCATGATGTCATGACCGTAGCCCTTGCCAAGACCGTTGCTGATCATCGCCATCGGAATGTTATGCGCCTTTAGAAAATCGAGCACGTCGTATATGCCGGGGCAGGGCTCGACGATCTGGTCGACCTCTTTGCGGCGGACTTTGTGCAGCGCGCGGTGAACCAGCAAACGTGGCTTGCGGCGCGGCTTGAATTCTTCCGGCGGAGGGAGCAGCGGATCTTTGGCGCGGCGTCTGAAAAACCAGCCGAAAAATTTCGCGCAGAGATAATACGCATCATCCAGCCGCTCGAGCACCGGCAACACCCACGGATTGATGTGGCGCACGGCGGTGCCGTCCATGTCGAAAATCACGATTGTCGGGGTTTGTAAGCTCATCCGGCGCAGTATCCGCCGTTTTCGGGGCTGTGTCCAGAAATTTGGCGCGGATTATAGGCGGGGCGTCTGCGCGTTTTTTCCCGTAAACCCTTGTTGATTTTGGCAATAAAGCGCCGATGCGCGGCCAGGGCTTTTTGCAGTTCCAGCCAGTCGCCGCTATAAGTGCCGTGTTTCAAGGCATTCATTTTCGCCTTGTTTTTGCCTTGCTGCGTTTGCGGCCCGGTGGCATGCAGCCAGGGTTTGGCCGCGCGGATCATGCGGGCGTATTTACGCCGTCTTTCTTTGTCCCAACCCTTTGTTTTTGCTCTCTTTTTCACGTTTTATCCATTTCGTTTTCCTGAATTTTTCTAAATCCGGCTAAACCTTTGATGTTTAATGTCTTTTTCACCCTCCAGGCGGCGCAGCGTTTCGAGGTTCTGGCGGCATTGCCGCTGGGATTGCAGCGCCAAAAGCAGCTTGGTCAGATCGCCACTTCCCTTTTCATATTGTGTATCCTGCGTGTAGATGTGCTGCAAAACATTATTGAAAACAGAATCGAGCACTTTGACCTGGGTGATGAGCAATGCCTCCGAATTTTGAGTGCTGAAAATTCCCTCGGAATTCATGGAGCAGCTAAGCTGGGCTGCCAGAGCTTCGGCGTCGATCGTGTCGTCAAACCCGGCTATGGTTTTCATAATTGTTTCCGCCGCCAGGCGGATCGGCAGGGTTTCGGCCGGATCGGGTGGGGGGAAGGCCGGCACGCCAAGGTCTTCCGGGGGTGCCGTACTGTCTGCCTCTTGGTTTGTGGGGGCGGGCAGGTTCCCCGTGTCATTATCATACATCCGATGATTGTAGGGTTTTTTTCCTAGATTGTCAAGTTTTAAGAATAATTTGATACGAAGTAGACGTCCACCTACCGGCTTCGATTGACAGGAACCGGCCAATAGCGGACATACAAATAATCCATCTTAAAGGAAATATTGGGCGATTGATTAGGGGATGCAGTTTAAGCAAAGTACTTTCTAGTTTTATTGGCAAAAGCCACTAATGAAAGCATAACTGGAACTTCAACCAGAACGCCTACCACAGTTGCCAGTGCCGCGCCGGAGTGCAGGCCAAACAGGCTTATGGAGACAGCCACGGCGAGTTCAAAGAAATTGGAGGTCCCAATCATGGCGGCAGGGGCGGCGATGTTATGCGGCACTTTCCACAGATAAGCCCAGCCATAAGCAATGGCGAAAATACCGTAGCTTTGTATCAGCAACGGCACGGCAATAAGGCCGATCACAAGCGGCTGGTCAAGAATAGTCTGTGCCTGAAATCCAAAGAGCAGCACGACAGTCGCCAGAAGACCGATAATTGAATACGGCTCAAGATGGCTTGCAAAGCGTTTTAGGGCTTCTCCGTTACCGTCTTTTTTGATGAGGGTCTGACGTGTTACATATCCGGCCACCAGCGGAATAACGACATACAGTACCACGGAGAGCAACAGGGTTTCCCACGGCACGACAATATCCGTGATGCCGAGCAAGAACGCCGCAATCGGGGCAAAAGCAAACACCATGATAAGATCATTGATGGATACCTGCACCAGCGTATAGCCAGCATCACCTTTCGTAAGCTGGCTCCACACAAACACCATCGCCGTACACGGTGCAACGCCGAGCAAAATCATTCCAGCGATGTATTCCTTGGCCGTTTGCGGCTCAACCAGACCTGCAAAGACATGCTCAAAGAATAAAACTCCCAATGCGGCCATCGTGAAGGGTTTAATCAGCCAGTTCACAACCAGTGTGATGCACAGGCCCCGTGGTCTACGCCCAAGGTCTTTAAGGCTGGAAAAGTCCACTTGTGTCATCATCGGGTAAATCATCACCCAGATAAGAACCGCGACTACGAAATTAACATTGGCATATTCAAGGCCAGCTATGGATTGAAAAAGCGCAGGAAAAACATATCCTAAACCGACTCCGGCAAGGATACACAACCCCACCCATAGACTTAAATAACGGCCAAAAATGCCAAGAGGAGATGTTTTACTCATGACAAAAGCTCTTTCTTAATACGGTCTTTCAATAAATAAAACGCCTCATCAAAAGTGGAGTTGATGTCGTCATCGTCTCCTGTAGCTTTGGCCGGATCAGGTGTGCTCCAATGCAGCTTTTCAGGACTTCCCGGAAAGACAGGGCAGCTTTCCCCTGCGGCTTGATCGCATACCGTAATGACAAGATCAAAACTCATATCTGCAAACTCATCCCATGACTTGCTACGCGGCTCTCCGGGGTTAACGCCATGCCGCTTGAGTGTTTCAACGGACCTTGGGTGGACTTGCCCTGTCGGATGGCTTCCTGCACTGACCGCGTGATAGCGGCCTTGCCCCAAATGGTTAATCAAGGCTTCGGCCATAATAGAGCGACAGGAATTTCCTGTGCAAAGAACAAGGGCTTTCTTAACCAAACTTGCCACCAATATAGTCTTTGGTTCGTTGGTGCTCAGGGTTGTTAAAGATTTTCTCCGTATCGCCGGATTCAACAACATGGCCGAGATGAAAAAAGGCTGTATGGTCTGAGACACGCTCGGCTTGCTGCATCGAGTGGGTAATAATCACAATTGTGAATTTCTCTCGCAGCTCCGCGATCAGCTCTTCAATGCGCGCTGTAGCAATGGGGTCAAGCGCAGAACATGGTTCATCCATGAGAACAACCTCGGGCTTGGTGGCAATGGCGCGCGCAATGCAAAGGCGCTGCTGCTGTCCGCCGGAAAGAGAGGTCCCGGGCGCAGAAAGCCGATCAGCCACCTCATCCCATAAGCCAACGCGCTTTAAAGTCTTTTCAACCAGCGCATCCAGCTCGTCTTTGTTCTCAACCAGGTGATGAATTTTAGGGCCGTAAGCGACATTCTCGTAAATGGATTTCGGGAAGGGATTGGGCTTTTGAAAGACCATGCCGATTTTCTGGCGCAGCAAAATCACATCGACTTTATCTTTGTAGATATTAAAACCGTCCAGCCTGACTTTTCCGGTTACCCGGCAATTTTCGACATAGTCATTCATCCGGTTCAGGCAGCGGATAAAGGTCGATTTTCCGCAGCCAGACGGGCCAATCAGAGCTGTCACCTTATTGGTGTGAATATCCAAATTAACGTCAAACAAGGCCTGATCGTTATTGTAAAAGGCGCTCAAATCCTGTGTTTTCATACGAATATCGCTTTGGCTTTCAGTCTTGCTAATTTTCTTTTGTGCACTCATATTTTTCACCATTTAATTTCAAAGCGGCGTCTTATGTAGATCGCCAGTAAGTTGATTAACACCATAAATATCAGCAGCACCATAATCGCTGCGGCTGTCTTTTCCACGAAACCCAGTTCCGGGTTGCTGGCCCAGAGATAGACCTGGACCGGCAGGGTTGTAGCTGGATCTACAAAAGTTTTAGGGACATCGGCCACAAAGGCCACCATGCCGATCATTAGTAGGGGCGCGGTCTCACCAAAAGCGCGTGCAATGCTCAAAATAACGCCGGTCATAATGCCAGGCAGGGCATAAATCAGAGTGTGGTGGAAGACAACCTGCGTTGGTGTGGCCCCTAAAGCAGCAGCCGCGTAGCGAATGGAGGGCGGCACGGCCTGTAGCGCATTACGGGTGGCAATGACAATCACCGGCAGAATAAGCAATGCCAGCACCATACCGCCTACCAATGAAGAAGAACGCGGCAGACCGAATAGATTTAGATAAATAGACAGCCCCAGCAAGCCAAAAATAATCGAAGGCACGGCGGCCAGATTATTAATGTTGATCTCGATAAAATCGGTGAACCAGCTTTTGCGGGCGAATTCCTCCAGATATATGGCAGTGGCTACACCTAGGGGAAAGGCCATCGCAATACATATCAAGATGGTCATAAATGACCCTATGGAGCTGGCCAAGACGCCGGCCTGCTCGGCCTCTCTAGAGTCTCCATTTTTAAAGAAGGCCATGTTGAATTTAAGTTGCATGCGATCTGATCTGGCAAGTTGTGTTATCCAGGCTGCATGGGAGGCTGTTATTTTCCCGCCTCTTTTTGATTGTTCTTTCAGGCGCTGCTTGTAAAAAACACTGACCGTGCTGGCGGCAGGAATCCAGATATCTTTTTTTGTGCTGACTAGCGCTGGGTTTTCTTCAATAAGCTTTTTAAGCATATGAGGGGCATTGCGGCTAACCAATCCGAATAAAGCTCTTTTTTCTTTTCTATCTTCGACCTCAGGGAAGAGGGCGATAAGAGAATTCTGAACGATTTTTCTATAGGCACCTTGCTCAACCAGGTCAGCCTGAAATTCAATTTGCAGGCTTATTTGCGCTTCTGTAAAGGCTGAGCGACCGCTTGAAACGATATTCCAGACCAGGCTAGCAAGAAATAGAGAGGAAATCGCGATGGCAATAAATCCTGCGCGTCTAAAACGCCGCTCCGCTGCCTTTCGCTTTTTGACCCACCGATGCTTTGGTTTTTTGCTATAGGATTTATAGATGAACGGACCTTTCTTCTTTTTAGCCCGATCCATTGCAATACGCGTGCGTCTTTCAAATAATTTAATCATAACGCTCCCTATATTTTTTCACGATAATCAGGGCGACAATGTTTAACAGCAACGTCATAAAAAATAGCGAGAACCCGAGCGCGAAAGCAGCCAACGTCTTATCACTATCAAATTCATGGTCGCCAACCAGCAATGTCACGATCTGTACCGTGGCTGTCGTGACAGATGCCAGGGGGTTAAGGGTTAAATTCGCAGCCAGTCCTGCAGCCATCACCACCACCATGGTTTCACCAATACCGCGGGAAACGCCCAAAAGAAGGGCGCTGACGATGCCCGGCAAGGCGGCTGGAAGGATAACTTTTTTAACGGTTTCCGATTGTGTAGCGCCTATGGCCAGGGAGCCAAAACTTAATGATTTTGGAACAGAGCTAATGACGTCTTCGGAAAGCGACATGACGTAGGGTGTAATCATAATTCCCATGACCGTTCCTGCCGTTAAAGCGCTTTCAGACGCGATCGACAAGCCAATCATATCACCACCAGCCCGTAAAAGCGGAGCAAGAGTAATAACGGCAAAATACCCGTAAACGACAGAAGGCACGCCGGCCAAAATTTCTAAAATAGGCTTTGCCCAGGCACGAAATCGGGCGCTGGCATAAACCGAGAGGTAAATGGCGGCGTAGAGACCAAGAGGTGCGGCAACAGCCATCGCAATCAATGTGACCAGAAATGTACCCATGAAAACGGGGACAGCCCCGAAGGTGCCTGAGCTGCCAGCTTGATCAGCGCGAATGGCTGTTTGCGGGCTCCATTCTGTGCCAAAGAAAAAGTCTGCTAAAGGGATATAAGAGAAAAAGCGGATCGTTTCAGAAAGAACGGAAAGAACAATGAGCGCTGTCACGAGGACTGAGAGCATTGTACACGCCAGTAAGCTGGCTTTTATCCATTCTTCAAATTTTGCCATTGCTCTTTCGTTCACTCTTGGTTTTTACCGTTATAAGAAATAGCCACTCAATGTAAAGCGGCTATTTCTCTTGGGGATCAGTTACTCTAGAAGTCCCATTGAGCGCGGACGTTGTAGACAGTTGGGTCATCATCTGCGACCACGCCGTTACTGTCTGTATCAACATCAATGACATTGGCCATGAGGCGTACATAGTCGGTCAGGTGCCAGTTTATGCCAGCGCTGTTTTGCTCCAGCTCACCGCCCATAATGCCGGCGCCGGCATCGTTGAGGTCAGTGTTTGAATGACGCGCGACGACTTCTACCGCACCCAATCCTCCGTTTTTCAAGCTAAACGGGGCTTTGGGCTTCACACGGCTGAAATTACCTGTTTTGCCTTTATACGGACGGCGTTCACCCGTCAGGAACCAGCCTGCCTGCGCGTAGTAGCCGTCAAATTCGGCATCCATACGACCGCCATTGCGGCTGACATCCGCCATGAAGTATTCGCCCTGAAAGCTCACCGGACCGAAAACGCCAGCTGCTTCGGCGCCATAGACATGAACGCTATCAGCAGCCGCAAAATTGCCGGTATCAATGACGCGGTCGCCATCGCCAGCCGGTTTTGCGCTAAATCTGACATTGCCGGTTGGGTAGCGATGGCTGATACCCGCGCCCAGGTGCAGAACGTTGTCACCAACGTTATTGCCAGCCAGTCCCAGAATATTGACCGACCCACGCACATCAACCGTGATGTCTTCATCATCTCCTGTGTCATCATTTCCGGCATCCTCGTTAAAGATTCCGGCACCGAGTGACCAGTTGCTACCGCCCGCCAGAACGTTAATGCCGATCTCTTCATCTCTGGTAAAAGCATTGGTGGGGGCGGAGCGCTCGATAAATTCAATGTAGTTCGAGCTGGTATTTTGCTCCATCCCGAAAGACGGTTTTAGGTGACCGATTTTAACATCTGCCGAATCAATGCCGGTATAAGTCAGTGTAACTTCCTTGAAGTTCACATTTTCCTCTCCGAAATCAACTTCAGATTTATAGGCAAAGTCCTCTCCCAGCTTGCCTTTCATCCCGAGACGCGCCCGCCGGAAATTGGCATTGCTGGCGTGGTCCTTTTTATCATCATCAAAATGCGTGGCATCAAGATGAACCCTGCCAAAGGGCTGGAAGGAGTAATTTCCATCAGCCGATTCAATCTTCGGCGAAGGCTTCATCGTGATTTTGACATTGCCGCTCACGCCGCCCGCTGCCGGTGCAATATTGGCCATCGCCTCAGCCACCGCCGCCTGTTCTTCACCTTGCTCCTCTAACTGAGCTTTCTGTGAAGTGATTTGGGCGTTCTGCTGCTGAATGGTCTGGTTTTGCTGCTTAACAATGGTTGTTAGATCCTGCACCTGAGCAGAAAGTTGCTCAAAGTTCTTTTGCATCTGCTCCATCGTTATTTCCGCCGCCCCGGCTGGTGACGCTATGGCCATTACAAATGCCGCAGAGGAGAGAAGAAGCGTTTTCTTAATCATAGTCTTTCCTTTCTTTGATAAATAAGCTGTTGGTTTAATTGGATGCACTTTCAGCCAGGGCGCTAACGCGTCCTTGCATAGTTTCAAGTTCTTTTGCGGGGAGTGGGATCAGGCCTTTTTCAGTTAGATAGCCATATTCTCCGGCCGCTTCATCGCCGATAAGTTCGGAAGCAAACTCCTGAAGCCCTGCCGTTTTTCCAATATGCTCGTCCTTAAGGTATACGTAGAGTGAGCGGGAAATACCGTAAGAACCGTCTGAAATGTTGTCAAAAGTAGGCTCTTTACCGGCAATCACGCTGCCCTGAACTGTGTCTGTGTTTTGATCCAGAAAACCAAAACCGAAGATGCCAAGGGCCTGCGAATTACTCCGAAGTTTTTGTACGATCAGGTTGTCATTTTCTCCAGCTTCAATATAAGGGCCGTCTTCGCGCAAAAGATGACAGGCTTTCTTACGAGGTTTTTTCTCAGAGTAGGCTGCTTTGAACTCTGGCAAATTCTTACAGGACGGCTCCATAACCAACTCTGCAAAAGCATCGCGCGTTCCAGATGTTGTTGGCGGCCCGTAAACCTCGATTTTCACTTTCGGTAAAGACGGATCAATATCGCTCCAGCTCTTATTTGGATTATCGATCAGCTTGCCTTCAGATGGTACTTTCTTTGCTAAAGCCAAAAAAATCTGCTCTTTGGATAGATTGTAGCGATCCGCTTTTTTCGAGTTTGCCAAAACAATTCCGTCAAAACCGATCTTTACTTCCGTGATAGCCTTCACGCCGTTTTTAGCGCAGAGCTCTTCTTCGCTTTTTTTGATCGCGCGGGACGCGTTAGAAACATCAGGGTGCTTCTCACCAAGGCCAGCACAAAACAGTTTGAACCCACCACCTGTGCCGGTTGATTCAACAATCGGTGTTTTGAAGTCTGTGCTGTTGCCAAATTCCTCGGCTGCCACGGTGACGAACGGGTATACCGTCGATGATCCGACAATTTGGATTTGCTCCCCGGCCTGTGCCTGTAAAGGGACAGCCAGTGTAGCGATTGCTGTGAGTATAAATAAAGTTTTCTTCATAATGGTCTCCTTTGGTTTGAAATTATGAACGGGTTTAAAATTGTTGATCCTGTTTTTAGGTACAAAAAAAGCGGTTTAAAAACCGCTGGAATCGCATTGAATGTTTTGATTGCCCCTAACGGGTTAGGGTCCATACAATACGACCTGTCCGGCCCTTCCGGGCAGACAGAGTTACTTAATGCGCTGGTGCTTATAAACATCATTTTTTGCAACATCCTGCCAGTTCCGAGAGTTCAATAACTGTTGAAAATCCTTTTGTTTTGCTATCTCTGGTATTTGCAACATCTTTGCTGCAACAATCCTCGACCATGAAACGAATCAGATCCTGAAAAACGGCGAAATCGACGGTGTAAATAATCGAGCGCCCTTCTCTGCGAGAAAGTACAAGTCCGGCATTGCTCATATGGGATAAGTGGAATGAAAGGGTGTTATGGGGGATTCCCAGTTCCTTGCTCAGCGCACCGGCAGGCGCACCCTCCATTCCATGCTCAACCAATAACCTGAATGCCTTCAGGCGTGTTTCCTGAGACAAAGCATCGAAAGCTATAAGTGCGTCTTGTATGTCCATGTGTCCAGAGTTATAGACATTTTGTTTATGCAGTCAAGAACTTTTTTAATATACCCTCTGACTGGAAGTATAACTTTCGTTTTGGTTTTGATAATGGAAGTTATAGGAAGTAATCAAGGGATGTGAAGATTCTGCTCCCGGCCAATAGCGGACGTTCAGAAATCAACTAACCGTCTACATTCCTCGGAATTTATTAAATGCCTGATCCGCTGCTCTATAAAAAATCTGTAACATGTTCTGTACTCCAAGTAGTTAACAGAAAAAAGCTACAGGAAAACGGCCAGTGAGCGTACAAAAATCCTAATTGTTATGAAACTAGAAGGGCTTATGGGAGGAAGAAAATCAGGGGTTGATGTCGTATCATGGGGGCTTTAGTCAAAAACACAAGGCAAATGGTCTGGAAGATGTCCGACAAGAACCGTGTTTGTATCATCATTCCATCTAAAATAAACGCGCAAACACCGCTTCTCATCGTATGAGCGACCCTTGCCAAGATGTTGGTCCAGGAAGACTTTTTTGCCTTCATGCATGACTTCGTAGGAGGTGATCATTCTTTTGTTTGTATCGCTTACACTTTGACCAATAGTCATTCGTAAACTTGTCAGCTCTCTCATGAATTTTTCCTGCAGGCGCCTCGCATCTTCCCTGCTTTGAGACCCGGACATTTTTCGGTTCCAGTATCCATCGGCAAGCAATTCCAGTGCCTTGTAAATCACATCAGGGTCACTGTATTGCGATATTGCTACGTTTTTAAGCGCTGCCGGGTGGATAATCAGCCGGTCCTGAAGGTTGCTTTCTGCCCAAGGCCCAAGTTCCGAGAGTGGTGGATATTGTGCGGCCTGTATGAAAATTTCAGGCAGACCCGTTTTAGATTTCAAATCTTCAAGTAGATAATGCAGTTGCGCGATTTCAATATTTAGATCTGCCTGAATTTCTTCAAGTCTGCCCAGTGCCTTACTGTGATTATTGATTTGTCTTAGAGTTTGTAAAGCTTCATCTTTTGTGCGCTCCAATTCGTTCTGTACTTCAGAAAGATGGCCTTCCAACACAGCACACTCTTTCCTTTTTTCTTTAATCTGATCCACCAAAGCTAAAACACGAGCATCATGCGTGTCTTGATATCCAACCAAGTCTGGGTTTACAGCGCCATCATATTTTCTGATTGCAGAAACAGAATTTTTTGAGATGGTGGATAGATCAGTTATTTCTTCGTTTTTTCCATTAAGAATAAGGGCGCGTATTTCCGGAGGCGTTCTGTATTCATCGGCGCATTGCGCTTGCTCTTCAAGCTTTTGTAGTGCGCTTCCCTTTTCTCCTAAAAGCAGGGATGTTTTTCGCCTTAAATGCTTTACCCCATCTTGAACGACTTTGTTTTCTTTTTTTACTTCTGTTAAGTAAGCATCTTCCTGCTCTAAAGCCTGCTTTTCTTGCACGATAGTGACTATAAGAACTTCAACCTCCTCTTTTATACCCTGTAAAATACACTCCAATTCAGAAGTCATATCTTCTGCCGATTTCACGGGGGGAGGCAGCTCTGTTTTGGCTGAATTGGAAGCTTCCTTATTTTGCCTAAGATGTTTGGGAAGTTTAGGTTTTTTCTTCCCAGCTTTACTTTCCTTCGCATTGTTCTTTGCCTTTCTTAAAAGTGCGGCCCGCTCCTGAAGCTTTTTCGGAGCTAATTTTTCTAACGCTTCCTGATAAAATCCCTGAGCGGTTTGCTCTGCAAAATCCACCCCCCCGTCCTGCGTTAATGCATCGTACCATACAGCTTTCTTGCTTTCATTAAGCCACTGACTAAAGATCTTTGGTTCTGCCCGCTTAAGATAAGGCCAATGTTTTCCCATTTTAAGAACTTTGCGTGCTATGCTATCGACTTCCTTTGCAATCCGCCGTATATTTTCTATGGCGTCCGGCTGTTTTTCATCAGGATTGAGCCTTATGTATCGCCTGAATTCTCTTGCAAATAATGTTCTATCTTGAGTAGCGGTTGCGCCTGTCGTGCGCACGAGGGAATCAATGTCGGTATCAAACTTGCTTTCTCTTGCAATGATCTCATCAGCAACGTCGTATGGTGTATCAGAAGAAAGAATTGAATAGGGCAAAGGATCAGTAAGACGATAGCGAGGTTTCTCGTGTACGCGCATAATTCCATCAATCTTCTTTAATAGAATTAAATCTTGATAATTTTTTTCAAAATTTTGCTGCCCCGCAACATGCTCTTTGGAATCTAGCCCTATAATGCCTTCGACAGTTTTAAGCAAAATCTCTTTAAGATCTATTTTAAACATTGGCTTTGTTATCCGCAGTATCAATTTCTATGCGTAAAATGGACGCTTTGTAGGGCTTCGACCAAAAAATCCCTGGCCCAGAATATTCCATAACGTTAACGGGTGCTTTTGTAACATAGAAAACACCAGATTATCAATAAAAAATTAGTAGGCGATGTGATGCGGTGCATAATTTGCCGTTAAGGACGGCGAAGGTGGTGCTTTAAAGGGGCTTCTTACGGCCAATAGCGGACGTTCAAATGTATCCAATTCATAACACAGTTCATAATTCTCAGATAATTTAAATACGGTGTTCCTTTTAATTAAGGAGAATCGATTATGTTGAATATAGTTAATAAGCCAGTAAGCTCCGCACCATGGAATAAAG
>JAJFGU010000002.1 GCA_021775955.1 Alphaproteobacteria bacterium
TCATGAACCTTGCCCCACTAAAAACTAAAACTAATTACCAATCACTCGCTTTTAACCATACCATATTGAAGCCCCTAAAAAGAGACCCTTCTCTATTGTGGAACAATAATACTTAAAATTTTATGAAAATTATTGAGATTGAACCTAATTTAAAGACTTAAGTATAGGAGTTTAGTGGAGTCTTGCTTTTCTAACCGCTTCAAATTCAGCAAAGGTAATATTGTCAGCTTTGCCTTTTTCATGAATATCCTGCATCGCCGTGAAAATTTCGCGCGGTACATTGACCTCGACGCAGGATTCCAGCCCCTTGAAACCGGGGAATGTGTTGGCCTCACAAATCGTGTAGCCGTTATCGTCATAAAGAAGATCAATACCGGCAACCTGAATGTCTAAAATTTCTGCGGTCTTGATGGCCATCTTTTTTGCCTTTTCATCGGGGATAAATTCACTGACCTGACCCCCCGTCGAATAATTGGTTTTAAAATCTCCCTCCGGCGCGCGGCGTTCCATAGAGCCGATCACCTTGCCATCCACCACGAACATGCGAATGTCACGTCCCCTGCTTTTGGCAATAAACTTTTGGAAGATGAGCTGAATATTCGGATTGGTCTGCTCGATCAGATTCATCAAATCGGTAAAGGCTTTGCGGTTTTCAATCAAAAACACGCCGCTGCCGTTCACCCCGAGCAACGTTTTGACCACCACCGGAAAACCGATATGGCTTTCAACCAGATCGAGATCGACAGGGAATTTGGCGAGCATCGTCGTCGGTGTCGGCAAGCCGCTTTCCACCAGCACCTGATGCGTGTGCAGTTTATCGGCAACCATCTCGATGGTTGCGGAGTTGTTGAACGTGCGCACGCCAAGGCGCTCGAGCTGACGGATCACAGCCAGGGCGAAATACCCCGTATCGATCACATAAGTCCGGGGCAAAACAAAATCGGGAAGCGGAATAAGATTGCCATCAATCAGAACGGATTCACGGTCGTCTTCCGAGACCAGCAAATCAAACTGTTCCGGATTGAAAACCTTGACGTCGATGCCCATCTCGCGACCTTCGGCAAGAAATCGTCTGATCTCAAAAGCCTCAGAGGACGGCGACTCAATTTCCTCGTTAAAAAGTATCCAGACTTCCATATAGCTCCCTGTCTCTTTTTATATTTATAGTTGGCTGAATATATAGGAAAAGCGCGGGTTTTACAAATTTTGTCATAAAAAAACGCAAGTCCAATGACTTGCGTAATTATTCTCAAAAAAGGGCAATGCCCCGCCTTCGTTCTCGCCAGGTCTTTTTAAGCTGTTTCCATGGCCGGGAACCCAACGCTATCCTTATAATTTACCATAGAAATCCTTTGGGAATTATTAAAATAGCAGAAAAAAAAATTTTAAATGGGGGGTTGCCTTCATGTATAAAATGGATCAATGTCACCTCCTCAATACGCAACGAACAGTTTTAAAAAAGGAGGAAAAGCTATGCAAGCCACAGCTGCAAACACGAATACTGGTAAAAAAGGAAGGCCCCGTAGCGAAAAGTCACGCAAGGCCATTTTGAATTCCACAAACAAATTGCTCCTTCATATGTCTGTGCAGGAACTCAGCATCGAAGCCATTGCCAAAAAAGCGAAAGTCGGCAAGACAACGATCTATCGCTGGTGGCCAAATAAGACCGCTGTTGTTATGGACGCGCTGATCAACCAGCCCGGCATGCAGACACCACTGCCGACACCTGCCAATGATTCAGAAGCGATCACCATGCAGCTCGACAAGCTGATCCGTTTGCTCCACAGCAATAACGGCACAACCATTGCCCAGTTGTTTAGTGAAGCGCAGTCCAGCGAAAAATCACAAAAGATTTTTGAAAATAATTTCCTGGCACCGCTGATTGATGCGATCGAATTCAGCATCGAGGAAGGCAAAAAGAAAGGCCTTTTCCGCAAGGATCTTGATACCAAGACCGCGATCGATATGCTGTGCGGCCCTATCTTTTTCCGTCTTATGGCGCATCCTTATGACTTCAACGCGGACTTCCAGAAAAGATACCCGTTTGAAGCCATCAAGCTGCTAAAAGCCGCTTAATACAAGCAAACATACTGAACTTATGCGATAGGGGATTTTCATTTCGGTGATAATCCCCTAAGCTTTATGCATGTTCGAAAACTTCGACATTGCCGCGCTTTGGGAAAAGACCGTCAACTGGTGCGGCGGTGTTTTCTGGAACCAGGAAACGATATTCCAGCTGGTCGTTATCGCCGGCGCCTTCATCATCAGCGCCATCATCAACAAAATCGTCAGCAAAAGACTGATCGATGCCATTGACGGCTCCAACATGCCAATCCAGGCAAAACGAGTCACCAACAATTTGCGCCGTTTAATCCTGCCGTTTATCTGGCTGGCCATCATTTTCTTTGTCTCACAAATAGCCGGCCCCGCTTTGCTGAATATGGATATAACCCTGTCGCAGGCGATCATGAAATTATTGCTGGCATGGATTGTCATTCGCACCGCGCTGCAATTTGTTGAAAACAGATTTGCCAGGAACTTTTTTGCGCTTTTTATTCTCGCTATTGCCGCCTTAAGCGTTTTTGGCATTCTCGATGAAACCACAGCGGCGCTGGATTCCGTCGGTATTAACCTTGGGGAATCACGATTATCGGCCCTGGCCGTCATTAAAAGCATATTCCTGCTCTTCTTCCTGATGTATCTGGCCCTTTTCGCCTCCAGCTTTGCCGAGCGCAAGGTGCTGCAAATCAAGGGCATGAAGCGCTCCTCACAAGTTCTCATCACCAAGATTGTGCGCATTACGCTGATTGTGTTTGCGCTGCTGATCGGCGTGACCAGCGCCGGGATTGACTTATCGCTCTTTGCCGTCTTTGGTGGCGCCGTCGGTCTTGGTGTCGGTTTTGGCCTGCAAAAAGGCATCTCCAACCTCTTTAGCGGCATGCTTTTGCTGATGGACAAATCGATCGTCCCCGGCGATGTGCTGGAGATGGAGGGCGGCACTTTCGGCTGGGTCCAGCATATGGGCGCACGCTATACCGAGGTCGTCACCCGCGATAACAAATCTTTCCTCATCCCGAATGAAGATTTCATCACGCAAAAAGTTGTCAACTGGTCACACGGCAACACTTTAATCCGCATTGAAGTCGTCTTTGGTGTTGATTACAGCCACAACCCGCATGAAATCAAGGCAATGGCGGAAGAAGCAACGAAGCATGCCGATGAACGTATTTGCCACGACCCGGAGCCGGTCTGCCACCTGGCGGAATTTGGCGATAGCGCGCTGAATTTCAAGCTGCGTTTCTGGATTAAGGATGCGGAAAAAGGCATCACCAATATCCGCGGCTCTGTGATGCTGGCGCTGTGGGATGTCTTTGATAAAAACAATGTCAAAATCCCGTATCCGCATCGTGAAGTGCTTATTACGGAACAAAAAAAGGCACCTTAAAGACGCCTTTTTTATTCTTTACCGTCATCGCGAGCGACTGAAAGGAGCGCGGCGACCCAGTCTTCTGGATTGCTTCGCTACGCTCGCAATGACGAGAATGGATTAAGCAGCAATTTTCTTCGCTTCACCCGACACATCAATCGTATCGCCGCCCGCAGCGCGGTTACAGGCGCACAGACCCTGCGATTGCGCGGCATCAAGAATGCGCAGTGTTTCCTGCGGATTGCGGCCAACGCTGAGGCCATTGACCGAGACATGCTGGATCACATTATCCGGATCGATTATGAACGTTGCACGCAAGGCCACACCGGCCTGCTGCTCACGAACACCAAGGCCGTCAATCAGACTGCCATTTGTATCGGCAAAGCTCCACTGGTTGAGTTTATTCAGCTCCGAATGCTCACGCCGCCAGGCCAGCTTGCAAAACTCGTTATCCGTGCTGCCGCCCAGAACAACCGCACCGCGCTTTTCAAATTCAGGACCCAGATTGGCAAATTCAACAATCTCTGTCGGGCAGATAAAAGTAAAATCCTTCGGATAGAAAAAGAACACCTTCCACTTACCGGCAAAGCTGTCTTCCGTGATTTCCTGGAAAGCGGACTCGCCGTTTTCTTCATGGGTGTTAAAACCGGGCTTTACCCCCGTGATCGTAAATTCGGGTAATTTATCGCCAATACCAAGCATGATGCGTCTCCTTTTGTTAAATCCAGGAGGAAGAATAGCGCCAAAACCGCCAAATTCAAGGGGTAAGGTTAAATTTATGGATTTGCAAAACCGGCCTTCATTCCGTATATAGGGCCCATGACCTATAAAATCGCCGCTTTATACCGTTTTACGCCGATTGACGACACCGCCGCCATGCGCGGGGAGATCGTTGATTTTTGTGCGGATTTGGATGTTTGCGGCACGCTTTTGATTGCACCGGAAGGGGTCAACGGCACCTTTGGCGGCCCGGCAACCAATATGGACAAAGCCATCGATTTTCTTGATGAAAAGCTCGGTATAAAAAGCGGCGAGTTGAAATTCTCGGAAAGTGAAAAGAAACCCTTCAACCGTTTTAAAGTGCGGCTGAAAAAAGAAATCATCACTATGAAAGCGCCCGAGGCTGATCCCAACAAACAGGTCGGTGCTTATGTTGAGGCCGGGGACTGGAACGATTTGATCGCTGACCCGGAGACAATCGTCATCGACACGCGCAATGATTACGAAACCAAAGTCGGCACGTTTAAAGATGCGATTGATCCGGGCATTGAATCCTTCACCCAGTTTAAAGATTATGTGAGCGCCAATCTCGACGAGGCCGACAGGAAGAAGAAAGTCGCGATGTTTTGCACCGGCGGTATTCGCTGCGAAAAGGCCTCAAGCTATATGATGGCGCATGGCTTTGATGAGGTTTATCACCTCAAGGGCGGCATTTTGAAATATCTCGAAACCATTCCCGCCGATCAAAGCCTGTGGGAAGGGGAATGTTTTATTTTCGATCAACGTGTTGCGGTGACGCATGGTCTAGAGCAAGGCAGCTGGAGCATCTGCCATGGCTGCCGCGAACCGCTCTCCCAGGAAGAGATTAAACACGAAACATATGAAGAAGGCGTCTCCTGCCCGCATTGCGCAGAGGGCCTCACACCAGAACGCATCAAATCCTTACGCATGCGGCACAAGCATTACGTGACGCAAAATGACACATAGATATATTCGGGTTTATGGACAAGTTCAACATGTCGGATACAGGGGCTGGGCCGTTCAGAAAGCTACAGAACTTGGCCTTGATGGATCCGTTAAGAATATAGAGGACGGGACGGTTGAGATATTCATCTCTGGCCCGAACGATAAGGTAGATAAATTTACACAGGCCTGTCAAATAGGCCCTGAGCGTGCAGAGGTGGATGGCATTCATACGAGGGACAAGGATTGGGCATATCGCGGCGAACCCGGCTTTATAAATCTCGGCGGCAAGCTTCAATACCCGAACACGCTACCTTGCTCTTTACCTTCACAAGACCCTGCATTTGATTGCAAATAATCCTACAACAAACCATATTGGTACCATGATCACAAAACATCTTCGCATTAAAGGCCGGGTGCAGGGCGTCTGGTACCGCGCATGGACGATAGAACAGGCAACAAAGCTGGGATTAAAGGGCTGGGTGCACAATTGCACCGATGGCAGTGTTGAAGCGCTCGTTCACGGCCCCGAAGAAGATGTTGAACAAATGATCACGGCCTGCCGGGGCGGCCCACCAAGTGCACAAGTATCAGACATTGAAATCAGTGACGGCACGTATGATGGCGGGCAGACTTTTGAACAACGTGCAACGTGTTAGACTTCTAAAGGGGGCTTGGGGCAATCATATACAGTAATATTACCCTCATCATCATGCACCAAAGAAAGGCATGTATGACCTGTAAAAAGTGATCCCCCCATAATTTGAGATACACCCTTAAATGGATCGGCTAATTGCTGATGATTGGTTTTACCATCAGATGGAAGCGAAAACGCCTGCTTCAAACTTATACTTGATGGCACCACCAATAAAGCTAAAGAGAGTACTGCTCCTAGAGCACCTTGTGTCTTCGAAAACATCATATTTTCCTTATAAATCAGTGTTAAATCCATAAAACACCGATACAATACAATAAAAATTATGAAAAATCAAGCTTTTCATTCCGTACGCTCTTTTCCTTTATGATCCCCGCGCCTGCCGCCATGCTTGCGATCCCCAAATCTTTTAAATTTCTGCGCCAGTTTCTTGCGCTCGCTTTGCGGGAGTTGCGCCGCCATTTCTTTGGTCGCTTCCATGCGCTTTGCGCCCATTTCCGCCCTGGCCTTCACAATTTTTGCCATCGCCACGTCATAGGCCTCCGGGTCAAACTCTTCCGCTGACATTATCTTCACCAGATCATCCCGGCCTTTGCGCATATCTTTAATAGCCACACCCATCTCGCGCCGCGAGTCCTGATATGCTTTCGCCATCAGATGCTGTGTTTCCGGCGCCATTTCATTTTTGACCTCATGCCATGGCTGGTGGCTGCGGTGCTTGAGCGCTAGGCCTGCAAACGCCCCCACCAGCAAAAGGTTGAGCAGGATAGACACTGTGAAAATAATTTTAACCGCTTTGGTCATAGCCAATCTCCCGTATCAAAGCTTTCGTCAACAAACAAATAAGAGACCAAATCTTCGCCTACCTCATCCGTGGGCGTCTCTATATTCATCCCGGCAAATAGACCGAGCACCAAAAACACCGCCATCGCCAGCGCCGGCCTGGGCAGCAAAAACTCATCCGCCAGCGCGCCGAACCAGCCTGCCAGATCAAAACCTCCGGCTTTTGATTTTTGTCCACGCCCTTCCAAAGACGCGGCAATAATCTTTTCGGCCAGATGGCTCCGCGCCTGCGGTTCCGCTCTTTTCGTCAGCAATTCATCCAGTTCATCAACCATAGTCTTCTTTCCTCCTTATCAACCCTCTCCTTGTTAATTCATCGCGCAGCCCCGCCTTGGCACGCATCAATAATGACTCCAACGCCTTGATCCCAACACCCAGTGCTTCTGCCGCTTCCTTGTTGCTCAACCCCTCGTAAAAACATAAATTCAGCGCCGCTTTTTGACGCTCCGGCAAAGCCTGTATCGCTGCCTCGATATATTTTTGCTCCTGACTGTCTTCCATTTCACGCTGCTGGTCTTTGGACGGATCGACCAGACGCTCGACAACTTCAGTGCCGTAAGAGTTTTTCCTTTTGCGCAAGCGGTCCAGCGCCTGATTGGTGACCACCCGGTAAAACCATGTGGTAAATTTGGCACCTTTGCTTGCATCCCAGCTTTCGGGCCTGTCCCATAATTTTAAAAACGCTTCCTGCACAATATCCTCTGCTTCTTCCTGCTGGCCGCACATGCGAAAAGCCGTGGCATAAAACCGGTCCGTATGCCGCCTCACCAGCATAGCGAATGCCTGATGGTCCTGCTCACGCACGCGAACCATCAGGCGTTCATCGCTTTCTTCTTCGGCATCAGCCATAAGCTAAATTCTCTTACTTTATTCGGAAGAAGAATCCTCGCCTCTGTTTTCGCGGCGGTCCTCAATCCTGTCTTGCCTCTTTTCGCGATGTTCTTTCATTTTCTCTTGGATCTTATCACGCGAGGCCTTGGCTTCGTCTTCGGTTATTTTACCATCGCCATTCGCATCCATCCTGTTAAAACGATCCTCATGCATGGCGTTGAATTCGTCTCTGGAAATTGCGCCATCACCGTCTTTATCGGCCTTTTTGAACATTTTACCCTTGTGGTGACCAGAGCCGCCATGATGACCGGCCTTGTCGCTACTGTCTTCTGCAAAGGCCGCCGGAGCAGCCAAAACCATAGCCACAGCCGTTAACATGATAATTTTCTTCATTTTTTTTCCTCCGTTTGATGTTGGTAATATTTATACGTATGGAAACTCAAAACCCTTCGGAATTACCCATATCTGGATTTTATCATGTGGCGTTCTCCTGGTCACTGACTTCCTGTATGGTAATTTAAGAATCACCAGGAGCCAAAAAGCATGACCAACACAGCCGCACCAAAAAACCCAAAAAGAAACGGGCAAGCCAAAAGCAACCGTGAAAAGAGCCTGTCCGAAAGCACGCAGCTTATGATCGATCAGCATTTATGGCTGAAAATCCTCATCGGCATGGCGCTCGGGATTACCCTCGGCTTGGCCTTGTCCCCATCGGGCGGCGCTCTGCTGGAAAAAGAGCTCGCCTTTAGCCTTGGCGAATGGATCTCCCTGCCCGGTGTGTTGTTTCTTGGCCTGATCCAGATGGTCATTATTCCGCTGGTGGTTTGCTCGATTATTCTCGGCATTGCCGAAAGCGGATCAATGGAGTTTTTAAAGCGCATGGGGCTGCGCATCATTCCTTATTTTATTATCACCACTATGATTGCCATCACCATCGGCATTATCCTGACGCAGCTTGTTCAGCCGGGCATGGTGGTAGATCGCGCTGTTGCTCTGGAGATATTAAATTCCGGCGCGGTGGCGGGCCGTCTGCCGGGCGAGACATTCGAAAGCCTCACCATCCCCGAGCGCATTGCCAATATCATCCCGACCAACCCCGCCAAAGCGCAGGTTGACCGCAACATGCTGCAAGTCGTCATAGCCTCAATTCTCATCGGCATTGCGCTGATCACCATTCCAACAAAGACCGGCAAGCCGTTTAAGGATTTATGCATCGCCGGCCAGGTCCTGTCGATGAAAGTCATCAGCTGGGCTATGATGATCGCGCCTTACGCCGTATTCGGCCTGTTGTGCAACATCACCATTCGCCTTGGGCTTGATGTGCTGGTCAGTGTCGGGTTTTATGCCGTCACAGTGCTGGCCGGACTTGGCCTTATGATGCTGGTGTATCTAACCATCATTGCCACGCTGACCAAAAAACCGCTCGGCGAATTCATAAAAGGCATACGCGAGGTACAATTGCTCGCCTTTTCCACCTCGTCTTCCGCCGCCACCATGCCGTTTTCGATTCAAGCCGCCGAGGAAAAATTACACTTACGCCCGGAAGTCAGCCGCTTTGTTATCCCCCTCGGCGCGACAGTGAATATGGACGGTACAGCACTGTATCAGGCCGTGGCCGCTTTGTTCCTGTGCCAGGTCTTTGGCGTCGATCTCAGCACTACCGAAATTATTTTGCTGCTGTTGACCACGGTCGGCGCCTCGATCGGCACACCCGCCACGCCCGGCGTTGGCATTGTCGTTCTGGCCACCATTCTCGTGGGCATCGGAATTCCGGCCGGGGCGATTGCGCTCATTATAGGAGTCGACCGTATTCTGGATATGTGCCGCACCACCGTAAATGTAACGGGTGACTTAACGGCCTCAACAGTCATGGATCGCTGGTTGCCGGATAAAAAGACATAATTTTTTACATAACTTTTGACAGCCGCGTTAATTTTATGGCATATAGATGCCTATGAGCAAACTTATTGAGTATATAGAAGAACACACAGACATCTGTGTGTTCAATGACATAGCTTTAGACAACAGAAACCCTATTGATCTCTTGGTTGCCAAAGTTGCTGTAAAAGGAAACCCAGACGCAAAGGTCTTGGGGGAAATAGTGGCCAATTATATGCCGACCCCTTTTCATACCTTAAACCCTTTTGACGGCAGACCACACAGCCCTGGAAGCATTGCTTTCTGGCTCGTGGAAGGAGATGAAGAATTAAAGGCCGATCCTGATGCGGCTAAAAAAAAGATGATCCCAGCCATAAGGTTTATGGGGCTGGTACACTATTTGGAGCTGGCTAAGATTGATATCTCTGTCAATGAGCCTCTTTCTAAACTTTCGTCTTTCAATAGGGCAACATTATTTACTCACGGACGAATATCTCTGCAGACTGATCAGACACAACAACCTGCACTAGCTCTCCACCCCTAGCGGTACAAAATCAAAAATCAGCCTGTGGCCCTTGCCTTTATCAGGCGGAAAGGTTGTCGCCCAAACAATTTTTGCAGGCCGTACAAATTTCAGCGTTAATCTCGTGCCGTTTTCATCCGATTGCGCACGGTACCCCAAAATAAGCGGATGCTTCATGATCTTGGCTTCAAGCCCGGCATCCCAGGCCACCCCCGGCATTTGTATCGCCAGCTGCTCTTTGGCCTCATCAAACTTACGCGAAAACGCCGCCTTCCCAGTTAGATCAATCACCATTCTTGTCTTATCCGGATGCTCGCCAAAACGCACGCGCGCAATTTTTAATCCATCCTTACCGCCACCCTTTACGGCCCGCGCCGTTTTTTCTGTCTTAGGTTTAGGGGCCGGCGCAACAGAAGCAACTGATATCTCCTGCCTGTCCTCTTTTTTAAAGTCCGGCTTATGACCCGGAATTCTTCCCGCATAAGCAAGCACCGTTTCCTCTTCCCCTGCAGCCGGTGCAATCACCTGCAGGGTACGAAAATTCATATTGGAGCTGTGCGGATTATAGTGCGTGGTGTAAAGCGCGGTCTGGGTTTTGCCGTGATCAACTCTTTTGCGCGCCTTCATGTGCTCCTGCAGCGGGGAAATTTCAACCTTGCGCTTATCCTCGACCTCGATCATATCCCAGGCCCCGCTTTCCGCTGCCAACAGCCTTTCAACCGTCAACTTCTTTTTCGATTTAAAACCGGAATACACATAGGTGTTTGAACTTGTCGATGTATTGCAAGCCGCCACCATCAATGAACAGGCAAGAAATCCCGAAATAAAAACGTTTTTGATAGGCATGATTATGAAGTCGTTTATTGGCTAAAACCCTGCATAGTCTAGGCTTGCCTCAAAATGATCGCAAGAGATTAACCCGATATTAACGCCAAAAATATACAAATAAGGTGTTATGGCCGGTAAGAGCAGTATTAAACATAATCTTTTAGGGTGTCTGGAAACCGCTTTGTTCATGCCGGGAGGCGCGGAGCGTTTCTGCGCAAGCCGCTCTTCCATGCTCAAATCTTTCCTGATTCCGTTGCTGGTTTTGCCCTTATCCCTCATCACCGTCATCGCCGCGCATCCGGACCCGGAGCTGCCGCCCACAGCCGCCAAAATCCTGATTGCCGTTTACAGCCTGCGGACCGTGATTTATCTCAGCGCCTTTCTCGGCTTTGTTTACGTCATGGCCAAAACCATGGACCGGCTGGAGAGCTTTTACCGTTTTGTCACCGCCAATAACTGGCTGGCTCTGCCTGCGGCGGTTTTGATGATCCCGCTGGTCTTGCTGTTTGTAACCGGCGCTTATGGTTGGAGCGAAATTTATCCTCTGATGGTATTGGTGACGCTTTATTCTTACGCCTATACCGCGTTCATGGCGAGTTACGTTTTGCGCATCCCGATGGAGCTCGCCTGCTTTATTGCCATCGCCGGTATGGCGATCAACCAGACCTCGCTCGATGTCATGAAATGGCTGGCGGTGAATACGCTTTATCTTATTTCGTAAACCTCGAAAGCACCACTATAAACCCCTGCGGCTTTAACGATATCATCATATGCACCACCCAGTACCCCAGCCAGGCAATCATCAGCACCGGCGCAGGGATACCGAGCAAAATACCACCATAACCGATTGCGCCGAACACCACACTCACCAGTAGAATCAGCGCTGTCGCCCGGCCAGGCGAAAAACCAGCGGCAATAAAGTGGTGATGAAAATGACCGCGATCAGGATCAAACGGGTGGCGTCCTTCTTTCATCCGCCGGACAAACTGTCCGCAGGCATCCATCACCGGCAGCGCGACAATCCAGGCCACCGAAACGGGGAGCAAAACAGGCTCGACCCCTTGCGAAAGCGTAATCACATACCAGGCCAGCACCAGGCCCAGCGCCATGCTCCCCGCATCGCCCAAAAACACGCTCGCCTTTTCCCGCAAAGGATGACGCATATTGTAGTATAAAAACCCGAGCAAAGCGGCATCAAGCGCGCATAAAATCCCAAATACCTGCCATGCACCGCCAAGCGCGCAAGCAATCTTCAACCAACCAAACATCACCAGCCCCTGCCCACCCGCAAGGCCGTCCAGCCCGTCCATCAAATTCACCGCATTGATCAGAAGCACCACACAAAACACCGAAAACGGTACCGACAGCAGGCCAAGCCCAATGGGCCCAAAGCCGAACATATCGCCAAGCTCAAAAACCTGCGCGCCACCAGGCAGAACAATCAAAAACGCCGCGACAAACTGGATCATAAATTTAATCCAGGGTTGGATATGCCGGTAATCATCCACCGCTCCTGTCACTAAAATAAGCGCGAGCGCGGCAAATAACGGCCAGTAAACGTCCATGTCAGCGCCCGCCAGTAAACTGGCAACCATAAAAACCGGAAACACCACCAGCCCGCCAATCGGCGGCACGGGCTCCGCATGATCTTTGCGCCCGCCGGGCTTATCGACAAAATCAAAACGGATAGCAGCGCGCCTTGCAACCGGAAGCGCGGCAAGAACAACAAACAATGGAAAAACTGTTACCCAGAAAAGCCCCATAACTGCAATTATCACCCCTTGCTACCCATAAATAAAGAATCTTTTTTGGCAGAGCGGCTAAACCCCAAAACGCACCGGATTTAACTTTTTTACCACTTCATCAGGCAGCGACAATTCCCGCTCCAAAATCATATCGGCAATCAAATGCGCCCCGGCCAGTGAGCCGATAATCCCGTGGGCGCTATGCGCTGTAGAAACGTAAACATCCCTGCAATCATGCGCCCGCCCGATAACCGGGAAATGATCCTTTGACGTGACGCGCACCGATGCCCAGCTCCCGCCAGGCTTCAACCCTTTCGCAACATCCGGCGCAACCCCGGCCAACGCCGCAATATTGTCCCGGTCGTCGTCTTCATGAATATCACTATGACGAACCCCCTGCTGGAATGTCGCCCCTATGATGTGGCCACCATCTTTGACGGGCAGAACATAGCCGTCATAACACAAGGCGCAGCGTAGCTTTTCCGACTCTGCCGTGGCCTTTACAAACGTCACCTGCCCGCGCACCGGAGAAAGCGGCAACTCGCGTGTCTCCTCGAATTTCCTGACCCCCATCCCGCAGGCAAGAACAACCGCATCGGCATCCACATCCGCAATGCTTTTAATCTTTGTGTTGAAATGAACCTCCACCCCGTCGGCATATCTCTCACATAATTTCTTCGGTGATACATATCCCGATCCCGGCAGATAAATTGCCTCATGACGCAATTCCACACCGGCAATTTCTGATGTCTGCTCCGCGTCCAAAAGCTGTATATCCTTTTCCGCCCAGCCCCATGTTTCAATGGTTTGCTCTAATTGCTTTTTCTTTCTTTCATCGGTGATTAGATGCAGCGCACCGCAGGGATTCCAATCTATAATATTGTCATCCTGAAGCGCTCGCGCTGAAGGATCTAGATTCTTCAAGGCAAGCCTTTCAGAATGACAAAGACTGGAAAAAGTCTCCAACGCCAAACGAAACGCATGAGCATAAAAATCACTCTCCGGCGTGCGGTGGGCGGACAGGCGCGGATTATACAAACCAATGGGGTTTCCCGACGCGCCCGGCGCTATTTCCGCACCGGCCTCGTATATCACCGGCTCCACGCCCGCGCACTTTAACACATACGCACAAGCCGTTCCCGCCAGCCCACCGCCGATAATCGCTATTTTTTTCATTTAAATTCCCTAAAAAAGATTTGACATAATTTTAATAATGTGGTTTATTAGCCCTCTTAATATATAAAAGGACAGACCAATGAATGACAAAATAAAATTTAGTGATTTTTACAATGGCCTGCAGAATCCCATGAGGATTTTGATTCACGGCATTCAGGTCGACCAACTTCCTAGCACTGACCTTCGCCAAAAAATAGAAAATACGGTCAAGGATTTGCGAAAAGTCAGCAAGCATTTCATGACACTTAATATCCCACAGGGTGCACAGCACGGTGAATCCGATGATGAAGAGATTTCCATTAGAAATTTTAATGCATACTTCCAAGCAACCAGCGTTGATTTATCTATATTAAATACACTAGCAGATCTACTTGAAAACGAAGGAGTCATAGGTTTTATGGATGCAGAACAAAGGCCTACAGAAAATGCACAAGCTGCAAGACAGCTATATGAAGTTCTTAGTCATGGCTAAATTCACCCACTAACATATCCCGCTTTGATCCAAAGCCCGGAACCTTAGAAACATCAAACCCTGCCGCCTGCAAGCCGCGTTTGACGAACCCGGCGGCGGTGAAGGTGGCAAAACTAGAGCCTTTCTTACTTAGCCGCACCATTTCCTGAAAAACAGTTTCGCTCCACATTTCGGGATTGGCCGAGGGTTTAAACCCATCCAAAAACCAGCAATCGACTTCGCCCTCTAAAGCCGGCAACATGTCATTCACATCGCCGATCAGCAGCTCCAGAGTTACCTGCGGGCTGAATTCAAACCGCCCGCCTTCCGGGCCATAGCGCGACAATAATTGTTCTAAATATATATCATATCTCCCTTCTTCGTCATCCCGGCGAAAGCCGGGACCCATACGTTGGTCCATCCCTATAGATCCCGGCTTTCGCCGGGATGACGGTAAAAGAGGGCCCAAAGTTCCTCTAATCTCTCCCGCCGATAACGGATATTTCTCCACCGAAATGAAATGCAGATTTTGCCCCGGCCCTGCGGTTTCCTCAAACAATTTCCATGCGGCTAAAAAATTCAGCCCCGTGCCAAAGCCAGTCTCAGCAATGACAAACTCTTTATTTTCCCTCTCGCCCCCTTGCCAAGCGCCAGGCAGGTCATTACCTTCTATAAAGACATGATGCGTTTCACCCAGCCCGTCTTCGGCCGAGAAATAGACATCATCAAATTGCGCTGACCTTAAAACCATGAAAGACCCTATATATGTCCGATAACCCGCTGTTGCAAAATTCAAGCCTGCCCAATCAAGCACCACCCTTTGATAAAATCAAGGATGAGCATTATTTTCCTGCGATTGAGGCGGCGATCGAGGAGGCACGCGCCAATATCGAGGCGATTAAAGCCAACACAGACGCTCCGGATTTTGAAAACACGATCATCGCGCTGGAAACGGCATCAGAAACCCTCGGCACCGCCAGCGGTATTTTCTACAACCAGATGAGCGCGATGGGCGGCGACGAATTGCACGAGCTGGCGGAAAAGATAGGCCCTATCTCTGCCAATTTCGGCAGCGACGTAATCCTCGATGAAGATTTATTTGCGCGCGTTAAAACCATCTACGATCAAAAAGACAGCCTCGACCTCACGCCCGAACAGCTTACATTGCTAGATGACGACTACAAAGATTTCGTACGTGGTGGCGCGCTTCTTAACGAAGATAAGAAAAAACGCCTGCGCGAGATCAGCGAACAGATGTCGGTGCTTGCTCCGTCTTTCATGAACAATGTCAGCAAATCCTCCGAAGCCTTCGAGATGATCATCGAAGACGAAGCCGATCTGGCCGGTCTTCCTGATACTGCGATTGACGCGGCAAAACATGCCGCCGATGAAAAATCCTATGACGGAAAATGGTTATTCACGCTGGATTACCCCAGCTACGTTCCCTTTATCCAGTTCGCAGACAACAGAGAATTACGCCAGAAAATATGGAGGGCTTTCGGCAACCGTGCCTGGGGCGATGAATACGATAACAGCGAAAACATTCTTAAAATCGTCAATTTACGCCACGAACGCGCAAACCTTCTGGGCTACAAAACCCACGCCCATTATGTGTTGGAGCGCCGCATGGCCGAAACACCGGAAACGGTGATGGGATTTCTTGAAAAAACCAAAGCCGCCTACAAAGATGCCGCGCTTAAAGATCTCGACACGCTCAAAGACTTCGCCAAAGAGCATGACGGCAATGACGACATCCAGCCCTGGGACGTTACCTATTTCAGCGAAAAACTCAAACAAAAGCTCTTTGAGTTTTCCTCCGAGGACCTCCGCCCCTACTTCCCGCTGGACAATGTCTTAAGCGGCTGTTTCGAGCATTTCAGCAAATTATTCGGCCTCAAATTCACACCCTCGAACAAATACACAACATGGCACGAAGACGTCAAAGCCTTCGATGTAACGAACACCAAAGACGGCAGTTTTATCGGCACGCTTTATGGCGATTTCCATCCGCGCACAGGGAAGAAAAACGGTGCATGGATGACCAGCTACCGCGATCAGGGGCTGTTTAACGCTAAAATTGAGCGCCCGGTGATCGCCATTGTTTGCAACTTCACCAAACCAACGCCGGACAAACCCTCACTGCTCACCCATGGCGAAGTGCTGACCTTGTTCCACGAAATGGGCCATGCCGTGCACGGGCTTCTATCGGATGTCACCTATCGCTCCATGGCCGGCACCAATGTGAAATGGGATTTTGTCGAACTGCCCTCCCAGGTCCAGGAAAACTGGTGCATGGAAAAGGAAACGCTCGATCTGTTTGCCGCGCATTATGAGACCGGTGAGAAAATCCCGGCAGAGTTAATCAAAAAACTCCGCGCCGCGCAGAACTTCATGGTCGGCTGGGGCGGCTTGCGCCAGACCAGCATGGGGTTGCTCGATATGGCCTGGCATAACGCCGACCCGAGCACCATCAAAGACATCGCCGCCTTCGAGGATGAAGCGACCAAAGATACCTCCCTCTTCCCGCGTTTGGCCGGGCCGGTATCATCATCGTTCAGCCATATTTTCGCCGGCGGCTATTCCGCCGGGTATTACAGCTATAAATGGGCCGAGGTTCTCGACGCCGACACCTTTGAGCTGTTTTTGGAGAACGGTTTATACGATCAGGAAACCGCAGATGCATACAAAAACGAAGTCTTATCCAAAGGCGGCAGCGAGCCGCCAAACGTGCTCTACAAACGCTTCCGCGGCCGCGATGCCGACCCCGATGCCCTGTTGCGCCGCGAAGGCCTGCTTGAGAAAACCGAAAAAGCGGCGTAATATTCTTCTTATGAGCGAAGATCACCCCCTTGACGGCAAATACCGCATTTCCACAACGACGAGCTATCAGGGCCCGCTGGAAAAGCGCAGCGACGGTGAAACGGAAATTGTAAACTCGCAAACCCAGCGCGTCGATGATGCCAATTGCAAATGGACCAGCACCTTTACCGTTTTGAACGACAACGAAGTCAAAATGACCTCGGTCGCCGATCCGTCCGAAGCGGCGGTGGATTTTCTCCTCACTGCGCCCGACGGCTCCCCCACCCGCGAAACAGTGACCTATGAGGCCACGCTCAAATATGCCCGCAAAGGCGATGACATCCAGCTTTCCGGCCAGATCGAATACGGCTCTGATGTGGTGTTTTTGACGATGCGGACGCTGAGGGATTAAAAAAGCTCGAGCAATGTACAGCGCGCCGAGCCGCCACCGTATTTCTCCAATGTTGGCAACGGGCTATGCACCACCCGCTCAAAATGCTTGCCTATCACGCCCAGCTGGTCTTCGGTTAAAGCCTCATACGCTGCGCTCGATATTGCCAGGATTTTGACGTCATGCTCACCCCGAACTTCGAGCGCATTGCCGCAAAAAGCCTGCAATTGCTCCATCGACAATTCAATCACCTCATGGGTTGATTTGATGCGATCGACCACGCGCGCGCGATCAGACTCCACAATACAGGGCGGGCAAATCGCCGCCATCCCGGTGCCGATATACATCAGCAAATCCGTGTGATAGACTGGCTTGGCGCTATCACCGCCGGGATCACTTTGCGTGTCAAAAATTTCAATTTCATAGCCCATCATCTGCGCCCATTTTTCCGCCATCTCGCGGCTGGTGCGTTTCGACAGCCCTGCATAAGCGATCTTGTTCACATGGTCGGAACAAATACTGCCCGTGCTTTCAAGATACAGCCCTTCATCTTCATGCAGCGTCCAGTCGATGACCTCGGGGTACATCTTTTGCAACAATGCAATCACCTCCGGCGTGCGTTCGGCGCGGCGGTTTTCATTCAGCATCGGGCACAGCATCATCTTGCCGCCCGCATAGGTCGCGACCCAATTGGGAAACACCATATCCGGGCAATCCTTATGGCCCAGAGCAGTGGTAATGTTCACGCCGTTTTCGACCAGCTTGTCACGAAAGGTTCGGAATTCCTGAAGCGCTCTTTTAAGAATGACACCATGGTCTTCCGCCTCGTCTTCCAGTTGATAAACATTGGTTTCCATCGTCTGCGGGTTCGCATAAAACGCGCCGGGTTCGATCATCAGCAGGTGATTGGTGGATTGTTCGGACATACCGTAAGAGTATGCCAAAAAAAACGGGGCTTTAACAGGCCCCGCTCGCGGTTACAAACATTATAAATGTATTAGCCAAACGCCCGCACTTCCTCTGACCCAGGCAAAGGCTCACCCAGGCGCTCTTCCAACATATCAATCGCCTTTTTTGTCATCGGCGCCGCATAGCCGGCCTTACGCAAGTTATGCTTTCTTTGCGCCAGAAAGGATGCACCGACGGCGAATGACTTCCTGCGGTTTTCCTGCGCCAGATATTGCTCGAGATAAAACACGGCCCGGTAACCCAGCGGGTCCTCACCGGCTGCACATTGCTCTATGGTGACGTCGTGGATATTGGCCTCCCAGTTACGGGGAGTAGCAATATCTTTGCGCACTTTACCACGATGAAACGGCGTAAACATGTCGTAACCCCACAAATTAATGCCTGTCAAAAAAAGGCTTAATTGAGGCTAATCCACAACATCATTTTTATGCAAGAAAAATCGTTCAAACCGTTATGAGTTCTTGGTTTCGGAGGACATATTTTGAGAAAAAGACAACTATTGATTATTTTTATGACTTATAAATTCAGCTTCGATTCTTTGCATCGCATCGTAATCACTGTCACGGCGCAGATTTCTACGAATCGCGCGACCCGAGGCCGGGAAGAAATGCAGATGGCGCAGGAACGGTCCTGACAAGTCCTCGTTGACGATGTTCAGGCCTTTGCGCTCCAGATACTGCTTTACAAAGATATGGGTCTTTGTGCCCTTGTCATCAGGATCATCGGGCAGCGAGCTACCGCCAAAAAGGCGAATACGGATTCTGTTTTTGCCGGCCCCTTTTTGCTTCATCTCAATAATGCAGCGCTCAAGCGGTTCGCAGGCATCCTGCATCAAGTCCGGATCGACATCATCCAGATGGGGAAAGGCACCAATAATCTCCGGATCCAGCAGAACGTAAACAAGCGCGCCCAATTTCAGCTCCAGATCATATACGGCAACCGCCACACCGGAGCCAAGAATAGCCGCCAGAACATCATCCTCTTCCTGGCTGCAAACGACCTCACCCGGATTAACGGATAAAAGATTACTTTTGATATATCTGGATTTTAGAAAGGCATCATAGCTTTCATAGAAACGGCGATCATCACCGTCCGGATTTTGCAGCATGATTTTGCCGCTTTTCTGCTCTGTATCCCGCCCTTGTGTCATAGCCTCTATTAACTTTTCTTGTGCCCAGTAACGATAATAACTTTATACGAAGCAGCGCCTGCCAGCATCCGACATCGTCCCATTTCGTATCCAGTACTATTAGAAGGTTTTGCTCACACCTCTCCATTACAGCATAATCAATAGATATTGACATTAAGTTAACATAATACTTGTGTTCGGGTTCAAAAAACGGCGTTTTCTCTTCTCCTGCGGCGTAAGAACGGGCCACGCAATCATAGATATCCCTTTGATAAGTCCTTAATTCTTCAAGCAAAACTCGGGGTGTACAAAGAAAAATCCCGGTATTCCAAAAGCATGCATTGCTTCTTATATATGCCCTGGCGGTTTTTTTATCCGGCTTCTCTGCAAAACGCCTGATTTTAAAGCCTTCATCCAACGAAGGCCCATCCGTGCAGATATAACCAAAGCGCGTATTGGCGCTCTTTGGCTTCACGCCAATCTGCACAATTGAGCCGTTTTGCGCGTGCTTTATACCTTTCTGAACCGCCTCCTGAAACGCCTTATGATCCGGCAAAACATGATCGCTCGGCATCACCAGCATAAGCGCATCTTTGTCTTTCATATGAAAGGCGGCCAGTGCAATTGCCGCCGCTGTATTGCGGCTATCCGGCTCTAATAAAACTCCATCCGGCCAGACACCTATTTCCTCCAGATGTTCTAAAACCGTTTGCCCGTGATCTTCATGACACACCACCAAAGGCGCACCAAAACACCCGGCTCGTAAAACCGTATCCTGAAAAAGTGAATGCGCTCCGAAAAGACGCAAGAAGGGCTTCGGTCTTTTCGGTGACGTTAAAGGCCGCAGCCGCATGCCGTTTCCACCGGCCAGAATGATGGGGATGATATCAGGCTGCACAAGCGCGCTCCCGGTTGCCGAGGTACCATTCATAGGTCTGCCTCAGCCCCTCTTCCAGAGCTGTCGAGGGCTTCCACCCGGCCTTTACGATCCGCGCACTATCAAGAATTTTGCGCGGCGTGCCGTCCGGCTGGGACGCATCGAAAATCAAATCGCCTTCAAAACCGACAATGCGCGCGATCATCCCGGCCAGCGCCGCAATGCTGACCTCCGCGCCCGAGCCGACATTGACGGGTTTCTCACAGGAATAGTTCTCCAGCAAAAACACCAGCGCATCAGCTAGATCGTCGACATATAAAAATTCCCGGAGCGGTTTTCCGCTGCCCCAAACGTCAAGTGTGTCCGCATCTTTCATCTTCGCTTCGTGCGCTTTCATCATCAGCGCCGGAATGACATGCGATCTTTCCGCATCGAATGTATCGCCGGGTCCGTATAAATTGCACGGCATGGCGCTGATAAAATCACAGCCATATTGCTTGCGATACGCCTCGCATAATTTTAGGCCCGCAATCTTGGCAATCGCGTAAGCCTCATTGGTTGGCTCCAGCGGTCCCGTTAAAAGCGCGTCTTCTGTCATCGGCTGCGCCGCCTCGCGCGGGTAAATACAGGACGATCCAAGAAACAGCAGTTTCTCCACCCCGGCCTCATAGGCGGCGTGAATGACGTTGGCTTCAATCATTAAATTGTCGTAGAGAAATCCCGCCGGCTGCTCATGATTGGCTTTGATACCCCCAACCTTCGCAGCAGCAAGAACAATGACATCGGGCTTGCTGTCCTGCATCCATTCCCTCACGGCACCCTGATCACGCAGATCAAATCTTTCATCTCCAAGAAGGTCTTCCCTTTGTAGCTTCCGGGCGACCGCCGAGCCGACCATGCCACGCGCCCCGGCCACCCAGGTTTTCTTACCCGCAAACCCATAAGGCGTGTCTAACCAGCCATCTGCCATGGCTCTTTCCTCTCACGCAAAGCCTCACGGTCAGCATTGACCATTTCACTGACCAGATCGTCAAAACTGGTTTTCGGTTCCCAGCCCAGTTTTTCTTTCGCCTTCGATGCACACCCAAGCAAATGATGGACCTCCTTGGGCCGGAACAGCGCCGGGTCGATTTGTACAACCACCTTGCCGGTTTTGGAATCCCTGCCAATCTCTTCCGCGCCATCACCTTCCCAGGCCAGACTCATACCGATATGGGCAAAACCACGCTCGGCAAACTCCCGCACGCTATGGGCCTTGCCTGTGGCCAGCACGTAATCATCCGGCTCGCTTTGCTGTAACATCAACCACATACCCTCGACATAGTCCCGTGCATGACCCCAGTCGCGCAGCGAATCCAGATTGCCCAGCGTTAACACCTCCTGCCGCCCGGCCTCGATCAAAGCCACGGCCTTCGTGATCTTGCGCGTGACGAAATCTTCACCGCGCACCGGGCTTTCATGATTGAACAAAATACCGTTGGAGACATGCATCCCGTAAGCCTCACGATAAACCCGCGCCATATGATACGCCGCCAGCTTCGCTACGCCGTACGGGCTGCACGGCTGAAATGGTGTTTGCTCATTTTGCGGCGGCGGGGAGGAGCCGAACATTTCCGAGCTCGACGCCTGATAAATCCGAACGGTTTTTTCCATCCCGAGCAGCCGAACCGCCTCCAGCACATGCAACGTACCCTTGGCATTGGTATCGAGCGCCGAGGATGGCGTTTCAAAGCTCACCTGCACATGGGACAGCGCCGCGAGGTTATAAATCTCCTCCGGCGCGATTTCTTTGATCAAACGTGTGATATTTTGCGCGTCATTCATATCCGCAAAATGCAAATATAAATTACGATACGTATCGTTTAGATTTTGAAGGCGCTGCGTGGTATCAACCGCGTCCCAACGCACCAGACCATGCACCTCACAGCCCTTTTCCAGCAAAAATTCCGCCAGGATCGACCCGTCCTGCCCGGTAATGCCGGTAATCAGCGCTTTTTTCTGCTGTGCCATGCCCGCATCCTAGCGTATGAGCCGGAATGCGCAAGAATCAAATACCTATTCAGCCGCCTGCTTGAAATGCATACCTTCGGGGTGTTTCTTCTGGATCGCCTGTTTCTGACGCTCATTCAAAAACGGCCAGAGCAACTGATGGCTGAATTTCTCCGGCATGAAATCACCAATGCCGATATTGTCCGGCGGGCGGCGCTTTGGATTGATATAGGTGCCGAAAACCTGATCCCAGATCATGACGTTTTCGCAATAATTGCGGTTGCCCTCTTCAAGTTTGCGACTGTGATGCCAACGATGCAGCCCCGGCGTGTTAAATACCCACGATAACGGCCCGAACCGCATCTCGACATTGCAATGGGTGAGCATGCCGATAAAGGCGGTGATCGCGGCCTGCCACTGAATAATCTCCATCGGCGCGCCCAGCAAAATCAGCGGCACCATCCCCAGCACCACGCTAATCAGGCTGTCGATAAAATGAAAGCGCCCGGTATTGACGAACCAGAGCTTCAGCACCGAATGATGCACGGCGTGAAAACGCCAGAGAAACGGAATTTCATGTGCCAGACGGTGCGCCCAGTACAGCGCGAATTCCGAGGCCACCACACCGAGCGCAATCTGCGCCACCATCGGCCAGCTACCCGGCCACAGCCCGTAATCCAGCGCACCGGATTCGAACATCCCGGCCAGGCCGATCACCCCACCAAAAATCAACAATATCTGCACCGTGCCTTTGCTGGTCAGGGTATGGGCGATATTGGCAAAGCTCTGGCCATCCGCCGCCAGCCATTTGCGCTCATGCGGCATGGCGCGCTCGAGAAAATACAAAGAGACAATCAAAAACAGATAAGCGAGATTGAAAAACCGCATCATCATGTCGTTGGAAACACCATAAGCGGTGATGGCCAGACAAATCACCATCAGCCCCGGCCATGTGAGATAGGAAATTATGTGTCTTAACTTGCTTTTCATTTTCTTACACTTTGACTGTCATTCTGAAACGCTTGCGTTGAAGAATCTAGATCCTTCAGGGCAAGCCCTTCAGGATGACATTGTTTTTTTATTTTCATTTAAACCATAATATTCTTTATACCAGCTCACAAACTCTGCCAGCCCTTCGGAAAGCTTTGTCGCCGGCTTAAAGCCGATATCACGCTCGAGATCATCGGTATCGGCATAGGTCTCGTACACATCACCGGGCTGCATCGGCAACATATTTTTCTCGGCCTTCATCCCGGTTTCTTTCTCTAAAATACCGATCATCTCCATCAGATCTTCCGGGCTGTTATTGCCGATATTATAAAGCTTATACGGCGCGCCATCTGCGTCAGCCTGCGGCACTTTATCAATCGCCCGCACAAGGGATTCAATTACATCATCAACATAAGTAAAGTCACGCTTCATATCGCCATTGTTGTAAACATCAATCGGCGTGCCTTCATAAAGCGCTTTGGTGAATTTAAAATACGCCATGTCCGGACGCCCCCACGGACCATAGACTGTAAAGAACCGCAAAGCCGTCGAGGGAATACCGTAAAGATGCGCATAGGAATGCACCATCAGCTCACCGGCCTTTTTGGTCGCAGCATAAAGGCTGATCGGATGATCGACATTATCGTCTGTCGAAAACGGCACCTTCTTGTTCGCACCGTACACGGAAGAGCTCGAGGCAAAAATCAAATGCTTCACATTGTTATGGCGGCAGCCTTCAAGCACATTGATAAGCCCCATTACATTGCTTTCGCCATAGACATGCGGATTGTCAATCGAATAGCGCACCCCGGCCTGCGCACCCAAATGCGCCACGACGTCAGGCTGAAATGACGAAAACGCACCTTCCATAGCACCACGATCCGCCAGATCAATTTTGTGGAATTCAAAATTCTCGTGCGCTTTTAATTCATCCAGCCGGGCCTGTTTTAACGCCGGATCGTAATAATCATTAAGATTATCAATGCCCAGCACCGCATAGCCCTCAGCGCACAAACGCTGCGCATAGTGAAAGCCGATGAACCCGGCAGCTCCTGTGACCAGTATCTTTTTCATGACACCACCTTATAAAGGATCAGGAGCGGAATCTTCAATGCTTTGTTCGGATTCCCCGGTGTTTATATCTTTGGTAATTTCCTTCAAAGCCTTCATTAAATCCAGCTTTTCCAGCAAAAACCCGACATTTTTGCAATCGGGGCGGCGCTCTTTGATATCCGCCACAGAGTCCTCATAAACGATATCGCGTATCTCGCGCAGGGTTTTCCCCTCCTCATCAGGGGCAATAACGCCTTCCGCTTCACCGCGCACCACAAAATCGGCGCTCATCTGTGTCTCCACCTCGCAATGGGCATTATAGGCATCAACCCGCGCCGCCAGCGCCACGCCTTGCGAAAATTTCTCATAAGCGGATTCCTGTGCGGACGCAAACGACGGAACGACGAGAAAACATATAAGTAAGTACCATCTTGGTTTCATGACGACCCCTCCGCCGCTCTTCTCAGACGGTCACTGATCGCCACGCCGAGGCCTTGTTCCGGCACCGCCATCACCGCAATCGCTTTATGCTCCGGCTTATCCAATGCCCGCAACATCATAAATAAATGCGCCGCCGCCTCGTTGAGATCGCCATCCTCGCTTAAATTCCGGCGCTGCGTTTCGGGTAAATCCTTTGCAGAACCACCACCTTTAACGCCCATGAATGTATCAGACCCGAATGCCAACAACGCCTCTCCCGGCTCGAGATCAATCGCGTTCAACCGCACTGGAATGGACGGCGCATAATGTTTTTGCAGCATGCCAGGGGATTTTGGTTGTTCACTATCGCCGGAATCAATCTTCACGTCACATTCAAGAACGCGCGATAATTCCTCCGTCGTCACCGCACCCGGCCTTAAAATAACGGGAACGTCTCCGCTACAATCCAGCACTGTCGATTCCAGCCCAACCGCGCAGGAACCAGCCGCCAAAATCATATCGATTTTATTACCCAGGCTTTCCTCGACATGGATGGGGGATGTCGGGCTTAAGGTGCCTGAGGCATTGGCACTCGGCGCGGCAACAGGAATGCCCGCTGCCTTCAAAAGCGCCAGCGCAACCGGGTGCGACGGCACCCGAATTGCCAGCGTATCCAGCCCGGCGCTCACCAGTTCATTCACTGGGCAATCTTCCTTACGCGGCAAGATAAGAGTCAGCGGCCCCGGCCAGAAATGATGCGCCGCCGTTTCGGCCCATTCATTAAATTCAACCAGCGCCGCCGCCTGGTCTTTATTGCTGACATGCACAATCAACGGATTGAATTGCGGCCTGCCCTTGGCCTCAAAAATCCGCGCCACAGCCGTGCCGTCCAGCGCATTGGCACCAAGCCCGTACACCGTCTCGGTCGGAAACGCGACAAGCCCGCCTTCCTTAAGCAAAGAAGCGGCTTCTCTAATCGAGTCTTCAATCGCTGTCACTATGCGCATTTGGTCAAAACTCCACCGGTTAAAGGCTCTTTCACGCCCGTCGTCGAAGGCAGGCTGAGTGGCAGGCCCAATAAACTCCGCACCGCCAGATAGGCGAACCCTTCCGCCTCCAGCGCATCGCCGTTCCAGCCGATATCCTCGACGGGCTTCACGGGCGCATCCAAGACCTTTTGCAATTGTTCCATCACAAAATCATTATGCCGCCCGCCGCCAGTGATATACCAGGCTTTCACCGGGGCCGGGAAATGATCCTGTGCTTTTACAATCGAGCGCACCGTAAACGCCGTAAGCGTCGCCGCCCCATCCGCGTCCGAAAGATCGGCAACCATGGCGGCGCTCCATTCATCCCGATCGAGCGATTTTGGCGGGGGCAGATCGAAATAATCTGAAGAAATTACATTCTGCAGAATTAGATCATGGGATGCTCCACTTTTTGCAAGAGTCCCATCTGCATCAAAAGCCTGACCTGTTCGCTCACGCATAAAATCATCAATCAACGCATTACCCGGCCCGGTATCAAATGCAAGAATGTCATCCTCATCTTCTCCAAGCCATGTCACATTGGCCACGCCGCCAATATTCACAATCGCCACCGGCTTATCCAAATCCGCCGCCCGCGCGCGATGATACAGCGGCAGCAGCGGCGCGCCCTGCCCACCAGCCGCGACATCGCTCCCACGAAAATCATTCACCACATCAATCCCGGTTTCGCGCGCCAGAAGTTCCGCATCGCCGATCTGTACGGTAATCCCTCCACCCCCAGGATTTGGATTATGTAAAATAGTTTGTCCATGGAGCCCGATAATGTTAGGATTAACGCCTTCTCCTTCTTTATATAATTTTACATAACTCAATACTTTTTTTGTAGCTTCGATGTGCGCTTTTGTCATGAAGCGCTCCGCCTCTTTAACCTGCGCATCGTCCCGATCTGCCAGCCCCAGACAGGCGCGGATTTTCTCCCGCAGGCTTTCCTCATACGGCACACTGACAAAGCCGAGCGGCTCGACATGATCCGCCCCGTCCGTCCTGATCAGCGTCGCATCCACCCCGTCCAGCGAGGTGCCGGACATCAGGCCAATGGCGGTATAGACTTTCTCTGCCGTCATGCGTACAAATACCTCATGAGTACATATAAATCAGACTTCCTGAATATCCTAGACGAGCGCGGCTTTATTCACCAGTGCTCCGATTTTGACGCGCTCGATGCCAAATTATGCGAGGGCGTGCAGAGTGCCTATATCGGCTTTGATGCCACGGCGCAGAGCCTTCATGTCGGCAATCTGACCGGTATTATGATGCTATACTGGTTCCAACAATCCGGGCACAAGCCAATCACTTTAATGGGCGGCGGCACGTCAAAGATTGGCGATCCGTCCTTTAAGGACGAGCAACGCAGCCTGCTCGACGATGAAACCATCGAGGCCAACATTCATCAGATCCTGAACACTTGCTTTCACCAGTTCCTGAAATATGGTGACGGCAAAACCGACGCGCTGATGGTCAACAACAATGACTGGCTCGACGGACTGCATTATTTATCTTTCCTGCGCGATTACGGACGGCATTTTACCGTTAACCGCATGCTGGGATTTGACTCGGTCAAGACGCGGCTCGAGCGCGAAAGCCCGCTTTCCCTGCTCGAATTCAACTACATGGTGATGCAGGGCTATGATTTCCTTGAGCTGAGCAGGCGCCACAAATGCTCGCTGCAAATGGGCGGGTCCGATCAATGGGGCAATATCATCAACGGCGTTGATCTGGGCCACAAATCCGACAGGGCGCAATTATTTGCGCTCACCGCGCCACTGCTGACCACGCCCGACGGCAAGAAAATGGGGAAAACAGAATCCGGCGCGGTTTGGCTTAATGCGGAGATGCTCAGCCCTTATGATTATTACCAGTACTGGCGCAACGTCGATGATGCAATGGTGAGCACCTTGCTACGCCGCTTTACAGTCTTGCCGATGGATGAAATTAAAAAACTCGACACGCTTGAGGGCCAGGAAATTAATGAGGCCAAAAAAATCCTCGCCTTTGAGGCCACCAAGCTCTGCCACGGTGAAGATGCTGCCAATGATGCACAAGGAACAGCGCAAAAGGTTTTTGAACAAGGCAGCGTCGGCGATGATCTGCCGAGCATTGAAATTGATGAAGCACGTCTTGCGGGTGGTGTATCTGTTGTCGACCTCCTTGTCGAAACCGGCCTCGCCTCCTCCAAAGGCGAAGCACGCAGACTGATCAAAGGCGGCGGCGCGAAAGTGAACGATAATAAAATTGAAGCCGAAGACGAAAGCGTTTCAAACGCCGACCTGTCTGGCGAAAGCTACCTCAAACTCTCATCCGGCAAAAAGAAACATGCGCTGGTGAAGGTTTCTTAAACAGGTTCGAATTCTAAAGCCGAGGTTACAGAGGCTGCCTCCTTATCCTCCAACTCACCGCCTCTCACCGATTTAATCGATATGTTGTTATCTGGACCATAAAGGTTTTGCGCTTTATTTTGAAAAGACACCTCCAGCTTTTCTCTTGGCAAATCTGGAATTTCCTCTAACCGCAATCCTGTCTTTTTTTGATACCTGTCTAAGATAATGCGCCTAACCTTCTCTTTTGCCTCATACGTTCTCAAACTTACTCGACTTCCAGGACTGCCGTGCAAAAGGTTTTCGGGGACGCCCCTCTTCCCTCCCAAAGCATGCCTGACCAATATAGAGGCGTTTTTTACGTTTAATTCCCTGCCAATCTGAACCAGCTTTATATCTGTTCGTAAAAACAGAAGAGCTGCCTGAAAAGCCACCCCCCCCCTTGCTCCAAACAACTTTCTAAACCAACCTTCAAAGTCAGGAGACTTAAAAATCTCCTGCATATTATTGTTGCGTGGAAGAGGTGGAAAATCTGAAAAATTTGTCTCTATTTGATATTTTTTAAAAATGGATTGTCTTATTTGTTCTCTTACGTTGCGTTTTTTTAAGTCCACGGCCTTAAGGTCTTTACGACCCACCAACTTTTGATGAATTGCCAGTTTTTTACTACTGAATCCTCTTTTTAAGCATGTAGAAACACTTCTTGCCCCTGAACTATCTTCTATCTCTGGTAAAGAAAAGTCCGTTCCCAGATAAAGCAATCCCGCCGCAAAAACCCTTCTTCCGTCTTTTCTAAACAGGCCTTTAAACCACTCCTGAAATTTTCCAGTATTAAAAATGTCCTTCACGAAGCTTTCAGAATCCCATCCGCCGTTTATAGCATTCATCTTTTCCCTAAGCGCAATGATGGCCTGTCCATGAAGTTGGCAAATACGCGATTCAGTTACATTCATTCTGTCGCCTATTTCATGCATTGGGAGTTCAGAATCGTAATATAGGTGGAGAATTTGGGCTTGGTTTTCGGGTAGGCTATCAATAAATTGTGATAGAATTTCAGATTTTTGCTTACTGCCCATTTCATCAAGAACGCTAACATCATCAGAAGGAATAATATCGCCGAGCACCAGACCGTCCTCACCAATTGGGTCGTCAATGTTGAGATCAGGCCTCCACAACATGGCCCTTTTTATTCTATCCAATGGACAACCGAGCGCCACGAGTTGTTCTGTAACCTCATCATCGCTTAAAGGCCCCTCAGCCCTCTGCCGAATTTCTCTTATCTTTTCACGCATCTCATAAACAGAACGCGGCAAACCATTTTGATTACTTTGCCCCCGCAAAAAGTCCAGCATGGAGCCGCGGATACGAAAACTGACAAATGTCTTTAACTTTGTTTCTTTTTCTAGTTCAAATCTTGGAAGACACTGTAACGCCCCCATCATTCCTTCGGAAAAAAGCTCTTCCTGTAGTTCTCGTGTTTTTGCAAGTTTTGTCGCTTGCACTCGACACTCAACAATAAAGCCCCTCATAAGCTGATCGAGAAGCTCTGGATTGCCCGTATCCATCCAGTTTTGCCACAAGGTAATATCCGGGTCCGTCCCATTAGAGACAGAACCCGAATGACCGCTCAGTTCGACAGGTATAATATTTCCATCTACAGCTTGTTTCATAAGCTGTTTTTTACATATAAACAGAGCGGGTTTCAAGCTTTTTCCGCGTCCTCCGCGCCTCCGTGTTTAAAACCCCCCTTGACAATATATGCTTTTTTTCCTATAATGGGGCTGCAAACTGGAGAGGCCACCTATACCTATTTGAGTTATGTAAAATAATATTGGGGAGTGCACGGTGTTTTCTTTGTTACAGAAAACCAACGGACTATTAAGATCGCAAATAAAAGCAAGAAAAATCAATCATATAACAAATCCCGGGAAAAAAACGACCAACGAACTATTAAAGTCAGGAAGGCCGTCATTGCGAGCGCAGCGACGCAATCCAGTGCCCAGTAGAAAGATTCTGGATTGCTTCGTCATTTCATTCTTCGCAATGACAAGTTAGTGTTTATTCGTGTTCATTCGCGGTTTCATTCTACTCAAATAAAATCCGGCGTAAAATTCCCGGTGTCAGAACGGAAAGCGGATTGACGCTGATCTCCGGCTCGGTGGCTTTGCCCTTCACCGTATACGTTGCCGCAAACACACCGCCACTGCCGCCGGTGAGAATATCACCGAACAGCGGGATGGCACCGATGATCTCATTGACCAGTGAGAGCGGCACGATGGTGCCGGAAGCATCCACGGTCCCTTCGGCCTTGTCGAACACACCGTCAAAGGTCAGCCCTAGCGAATTGCCCGAGGTGCGACCGTTCTTCAAAACAAGCAACGAGCCGCGCTTACGATAGAGCCAGTTAAAATCGGCTTCCATCTTGGTGAAAGACACGCCTTCATCACCGAGCAGATTGACAATCCCAGTCAGTGAGATCGCGCCGAGCAGCCGCGCCAGGGCCGGTGCCTTAACAACCTTGAAGTCACTGATCTCGGCCAGGCCGATTAAATTGCGATCATAAACGCCGCGGATCGGCTCGCCGTAAGCAATCAGTTTGCCGCCGACGATCTTGTCATACACGCTGAAGGCCTTCAACGTTGCCCCGGCATCATCGGCCTCGAGACGAAAAATGCGCTTGCCGGTTTCATCAGGCTTAAAGCGCAAATAGACATCACCCTTACCGGCAATTGCATCCAGCTCAAGCTGGTTAAAGCGTCCCTCATGATCGATATCGGCGTAAATTTTGGCGTACTGCACAACCTGCTCATCAGCCGTGCGCATGGCATCGGCCGCAACCGAGAGCACAACCGGCGGATCGTCATAGGCTTTCTTCTCCCCTTCATCCTCCGCCAGGAAAGGGCGCAAATCGAGAAACGGCCCGTTCATGACGATCTTCATCCGGCCGCTATCGGCAATTTCGAAATCAACCTTGCCAACCGTCTCACCAAGGGTGAAACGGCTGATCGTGCCGCCGGCTAAAATCGTTTCCGGCCCTTTTTGCCGAAACGTCAGCAACGAATCCTCCAGCGTAAAGCCCGGGGCGGTTCCTTTAAGACCGCGCACTTCGCGCAGCACGCCACCCTCGAACAGCGCCTTCAACGATGCGCTACCCGGAACGCCTTCGGGTTTTTCGTAGTCAAAAGGCTTGGCAAAAAACCGCGCCGGCTTTGTATCAACTTTAACATCGGCCTCTGCACGACCGCCTGCAAACTCGGTATAGACCACATCAACTGGAATCGGGCCTTCAAGAAACTCATCGAGCACAATGCCAAAACGCTCCCTTAACGCCGGATCAGCCACAATCCTGGCCGTAACTTTACTCTTATGCGGTTTACCCTTGCTCTCGAGATATTCCATCCAGGTGAGATCAACAGGCCGCCCGTCCAGCTTGCCTTTGCCCTCTATCCTTGCCGCTTTATTGGTGACGCTGAGCGTAAGCGGCCCTTCCGACAAAGCCATCCCCTTCAAAACATCCGGCACATAGACATCACGCAGATCACCTTCAATATTGATGTTGAGTTGCTCCATCTTAAGGTCTTTGATCGTCGGGAAGTCGAGCTTTACATCAAGGGCGACATGACCTTTCACCGCGTTCATATCGAAATTGACCTTCTTGTGTAGATCAATCGGCTCCTTGGCCGCATAAAGCAGGGCCGTTTTCGCCGGCCCGTCCAGCTGAAGATGAATATCGGCAACACCAGTGCCTTCCGAGATGATATTAACCAGCTCAACTTCGCCGCTCACAACCTTCATATCCTCCAGCATGCCCTCTTCCACCGTGACGCTCAGCTTTTCCTCATCGTAAATGAAACGCCCCCTACCCTTGGCGGCAGTAACCGGGCTAAGCGGTGGGCGGTAATTCACGCTCATATCCTCAAAGGCAAAATCGGCAAGAATGTTTTTGGCGTCAATATTCCACTCCCCCGCTTCATCCTGAGCGGCCATCAAATCGAGCGTCGCCGATGCACTGGTATACGTGCCACCGGTGATGTTTTCGACGATCCAGACCCGGCTATTGTCATCTTTCAGCGCATCCGGCCAGATCGGCCCGATATCCTTTTGCGGCAAATCATTGACCTCAACGCTTACCGGCCCGGTGATTGTGTTGTCCCCCTGGGTCAGTTTGGCTTTGGCAGACGCGGTGACATCTTTGAGCGTGATCTGCAGCCTGGCGACATCAAGTTGATGCTTTTCATCATCATAGGATGCTTCAACAAAAAAATCCCGATAGGGAACCGGCGAAGACGACAATTCTTCAGCCAATATACTACCCTGCGCAGAGGAGACATTAACCGTGGCCTGAAGCGGCCTGAGGTCGGCGCCAAGCAGCGCTTCAACTTTACCATCGAGCACAATGTTCTGATTGTCAAAAAACGCAAGCGCAGGAATTTTTCCGGCAAAAATATGGGTATCAAAATTCTTGAGACCAAGCGCGAGCGCAATATCCTTACGCTCCCAGGAAAAATCGGCATCACCCCTGATATGCGCGGCTTCGCCCTCTACATTGGGCAGGTCAAAATACAGTGAAGAACTCAATCCCGTATTGGTGCTGAAAAAGGCAATATCAAAGCGCGGCAAAAACCAGGAAATGCCAAGAACGTGATCCTCGACCACGACGCGCGCTTCCTGAATTTCAAATGCTTCAAGCGAAGCCAGCGGCGAAGTTTCGCCAGCCTCATCTCCTGGCTTGGCAATATACTCTACAATGCGCGTCACAATATCGGTTTGCCGCTCAGCCTTATCACCTAAATCTTGCGTGGCCGTCCCAAAGCCAATATCAAAACCTGAGTCTTCTTTTCTGATCACTTTGAGCGACGGCTTTTTTAAAACCAAAGCCTTGGGCACGACCTTGCCGGTAAACAACTTGGCCAGCGACAGGCTGAGCGCAGCCTCCTCAACGGAAATCACCGTTTCGCCCGCATCGTTTACTATCTTGCCGTTATGCAGACCAATAAAAATGGGTTCACTTAAATCCGGCCAATGCAACACCACCCGGTCCATCGAAGCATGAACGCCGCGTTCCGGATCACGCAAAGCGCTTTCGAGATAATCCTTGGCAAAACCGATATCGACCGGCGCGGCCGTCAGCCGCCACACGAACCCGCCGACAGCAAGAACCAGCAGGATAACTATGATGACAGACACACGAACACAATGACCGAATATCCTGATCCTGGTCATTCCAGCCTTCTTATCTGATTTCGTTTCTTGTTCTTTTTCGGTCAAAAAAACCACCGTTTTATTAATTCGAATGGGCACCTGTTGACAAAGCCTGCAACCCTACCATTTATATTCTTACAGCTACACATGTAACAAGGGAGATTTTCTATGTCTGAACTGAATATTGGTGATACCGCCCCCGATTTTACCCTGCCCACCGATGGTGACGGCGAAATCACCCTATCAGACTTCAAAGGCGAGAAGGTCGTACTTTACTTCTATCCCAAGGATGACACACCCGGATGCACGCAGGAATCGTGCGAATTCCGTGATGCGATCGGCGATTTTGCGGAAGTCGGTGCGCAGATCATTGGGATATCCAAAGACAGCGCCACCAAGCACGATAAGTTCAAGGAAAAATACGGGCTCAACTTCCCACTAGCCTCGGACGAAGACTGTAAGGTTTGCGCAGCCTATGGCGTGTGGAAAGAAAAATCCATGTACGGCAAAAAATATATGGGAATTGAGCGCTCCACCTTCCTGATCGATGAAACCGGAAAAATTGCGCAAATCTGGCGCAAAGTGAAAGTCACCGGCCATGTTGAAGAGGTCAAAGCCGCCGCGCAAGGGCTTGCGCAGGCTGCTTAAGCCGCTTTCGTTATCCTGACAGGGGTTTCACGGCCACCGCCAGCCTTGTTAAGGTGGTCATGGACATGGTCGGATAAAACATCCGTATGGTCGTGGAAGAAGTGATTGGCACCATCCACGGTGCGGTAATCAACTGTGATACCCTTTTGCTGATGTAGTTTTTCAACAAAAACATCCACTGATTCCGCCGGCACGACATCATCGCGCTCACCATGCAAAATCAAACCTGACGTCGGGCAGGGTGCCAGAAAACTGAAATCATAAATATTGGCCGGCGGCGCTACGGAAATAAAACCCTTCACCTCCGGGCGGCGCATCAAAAGCTGCATACCAATCCAGGCACCAAACTCAAACCCGGCGACCCAGACATAAGGCGCATTCTGATTAATGTCCTGCATCCAGTCGAGCGCGGAAGCGGCATCACTAAGCTCGCCCTCACCACGGTCAAAAATGCCTTGCGAGCGGCCAACGCCGCGAAAATTAAAACGCAGCACAGAAAACCCGCGCGAGACAAAATTCTGAAACAGCGTGTAATTGATTTTGTTGTTCATCGTACCGCCATGCTCTGGGCTGGGGTGGAGAATAAGAGCCAGCGGCGCGTTTTTAATCTTGGAATGGGAATAGCGGCCTTCCAGTCGTCCGGCCGGGCCATTAAAAATTATCTCGGGCATTTATACCCCTTCTCAACTAATTGTTTTACCATAAGAAATAAAAAACCAAGGGGAGATTAAACCTGTCTCCAGTGCCTTATTTTTTATATTGCCTGATGTATATTGAAATTACCCGGCAATGTCTAGAAATTTATTCTAACGCATTGATAACTATGTGGATAATAGATATCCACGGCTCGTATCGCTATTAAATTGCATTTTGCTAATGTTGCTGAGCGTTCATTGCTATAAGGAATACGATGAGTAAAAGCGTAAAACTGACGACAAGAGGACGCTATGCCATGATGGCTATGGTCAGTCTTGCCAAAAGCGATCAGGGTAAGCCCGTTCCACTTTCACAGATTGCCCGGGACGGCCATATTTCGATATCCTATCTGGAGCAGCTCATAGCTGCCTTGCGCCGCCACAAGCTGGTCAAAAGCTACCGTGGGCCTGGCGGCGGTTATATTTTGGGACGAACAATATCCAATATCAGCGTTTCAGACATCTTAATGGCCGCTGAAGACAGCACACCAGCCAAAAGAATTGCCCGTAACAAAGAAATAAAAGCTGATCACTGCCCGAAAACACACGCCCTTTGGAATCATATCGGTAAGATTCTGTACCTCTCTTTTAAGGATGTATCTTTGCAGGATGTGTTGCACGGACGCTTTGAAGACGGTGCCGACAGCAAAACATTTGAAATTATATCCTAAAACCCCCTATATAACGGGTTATGAAAGAGCGCATATACCTCGATTATAACGCGACAGCCCCCATACGCCCGGAAGCCGCGGCGGCGGTTGCCCGTGCTATGGAGCAACCACATAACGCTTCATCTGTGCATCGGTTCGGACAGGAGGGGCGCAAACTGGTTGAGGATGCACGCGCGACAGTTGCCCATCTGGTTGGCGCACCGCCGGCGCAGGTGATTTTCAACAGCGGCGCCACCGAAGGCAACAACACCGTCCTGCATCACTTTAAAGGCGAGCGCATTCTGGTTTCCGCCATTGAGCACCCTTCCGTTTTGGAATCCGTTCCTGACGCTGAAAGGATACCCGTCACCAAAGACGGGATTGTAGATTTGGACGCTCTGGAGGAATTGCTAAAGGCAGAACCAAAGCCTGCCTTAGTCTCTGTGATGCTGGTCAATAATGAAACCGGCGCCATACAACCAATACGAGACGTTGCGGATTTATCAAAGAAATATGGCGCGCTCGTTCATTGTGATGCGGCGCAGGCGGCCGGAAAAATTGCGATTGATATGAGTGCGCTTGGCGTAGACTTCCTCACCCTGTCCGCCCACAAAATCGGCGGGCCGCAAGGCGTCGGCGCTCTTGTGTTGGGACTGTGTGGGATCACACCAACCCTATTGCAGGGCGGTGGCCAGGAAAAATCTGCGCGCGCCGGCACCGAAAACGTAGCCGGGATTGCCGGGTTTGGCGTGGCGGCGAAACTGGCCGCACACGACCTCCCTCGCTACCAGCAACTGGAACCCCTACGCTCCTCTCTCGAGCTAGAATTATGTAAGGCACAACAAGACGTCGTCGTACATTCCCAAAATGTTGAAAGGGTGGCCGGTACATCCCTGTTCTCTTTCCCCGGCGCGGCGTCGGAAACGCTGCTGATGGCGCTCGACCTTGAAGGCATCGCCATTAGTAACGGCTCGGCGTGCTCCAGCGGCACCGTCAAGCCCAACCATGTTTTAAAGGCGATGAGGGCCAGTGAAGATATTGCATCCAGCGCCTTGCGCGTGTCGATGGGATGGGATACGAAAGAGCGCTATATTGAGGAATTTCTTAAAGCCTTTGAAAAAATCGTAAAACGCATAACTGATAAAGAGAAGAAAGCCACCAATGCCTAAAGTGACATTCATCATGACAGACGGAAGCCCCAAAGAAGTTGACGCCCCTTTGGGCTGGTCGCTGATGGAAGTGGCCGTGGAAAATAAAATAGAGGAAATCGAGGGGGCCTGCGGCGGCGCGATGGCCTGCGCCACCTGTCACCTTTATGTCCATCCCGACTGGCAGCAAAAAGTCATCGATCAGGACAATGAAAAATGTGACGAAGAAGAGGACATGCTTGATCTGGCCTTTGATATCCGGAATAATTCACGATTAGGCTGCCAGATCAAAATCACCAAAGCCCTCGACGGCCTCGTTGTTGCTCTGCCGGGCACGAAAACGGAGTGGTAGCTCTCGTTCTTAAGCACTCCCTAAAAAGTTAGGGTATGAGCTGCTGTTCATAAACGTATTTAAACGCCTTAAAAGATGCGTGGTTTTGCAAAACTTCTCTCATCCATGTGTTACTTATCGAGATTTCTGTTTCTACAAGCCCGCACCCATTTCTGGCCCCGAAGTCAGCAGCCTCTTGTACAGCCTTTAATAAAGCCCCTTCATCATATGGCCCCGCCGCATCGCCAAAGCTCAGTTTAAGAGTGCTATGCTTGTACCAACTTCTGCTGCTTTGGTGTTTGATAGAGGCGCTAAGCAATCCGTGTTCGAAATGGGTTGCCTCATTCAGACCTTCTTCGGATGCCCCGGTTCGCGGTTCAATATTTCTGGCCAAAATAATCCGGGCAGGCTCGGCTTCCAACGTTGAAGCAATGCGCGAGGACCATAAATTGTTGCATAATATATCGGCTCTTACTGTCTCGTAGCCTTGTGCGGACGCCCAGTTCATAAAATTTCCGACCAGACGAATACCGGTATCAAGCCGACCCCCTGCAACACCGACATTATCCAAAATGACCGTTCCCGGAGACTGGGCTGATTCAATGCCATACAACGCACCGACAGGTCTATCGTCTTTTTCAGCTATCCTGAGGTAAAAAGGCTCCTGTTTTTCGCCTGTAACCAGCTTTGCAAGCTTTAGCAGGGGAGGAAATCCTTGCACCAGTACAGAAAGCTTGTATTTAGAGGCGGTAATATTGGTTACAGAGTTCCGGTATACGTCCAGACTCATTCTCTCCGTTAATTTGAGATGCACCTGATGCACACCGTCAAAAACATTCTTGACGAACAGATAGTCTGACGCCTTGCCACCAAACAGGCCTCTGGGACGACGAACATTAATGCCCATAAATATCTTCCTTCTGATCGACAACCTTATACATTATAGAAAATAAAATATCAACTTACATAAAATCAGGCTCTTTTGAGCTAACAGTCCATTTTCTTGCGTTTTTAGCCCGAAATCCCTATATTCCGCCCCATGAACAGTCTTGGCATCAACAAAGACCCGAAAGACACCCGTGTGGTGGTCGCTATGTCGGGCGGAGTAGACAGCTCCGTCGCCGCAGCGTTGTTGCATGAGCAGGGCTATGATGTCGTCGGCGTAACGCTGCAGCTGTTCGATTATGGTGAGGCGGTTGCCAAAAGCAAAACCTGCTGCGCCGGGCAAGATATCTATGACGCCAAGCGTGTCGCAGAAGAGCGTGGCTTTCCGCATTACGTGCTCAATTACGAAAGCAATTTCCGCGAGGCCGTGATTGACGATTTTGCCGACTCTTATTTACGCGGTGAAACGCCGATCCCCTGCGTGCGTTGCAACCAAAGCGTTAAATTCCGTGATCTGCTTGAGGTAGCGAATGACCTTGGCGCTGACTGCATGGCCACCGGTCATTACATCCAGCGAAAAACAAATGGAAGCGGCGCAGAGCTTCACCGCGCCGTCGACGATACCAAAGACCAAAGCTATTTCCTCTTTGCCACCACACAGGAGCAGCTCAACTTCCTGCGCTTTCCCCTCGGCGGCTGGGAAAAGGATGTAACACGCGGGCACGCCGAGCGCCTCGGCCTAACCAATGCCGACAAGCCCGACAGCCAGGATATTTGCTTTGTCCCGCATGGCGATTACGCCAAAGTCGTTAAAAAACTGCGCCCTGAATCTGAAAACCCCGGCGAGATCGTTCATGTTGATGGCCGCATATTGGGCGCGCATAAAGGCATCGTCCACTACACGATCGGCCAACGCAAAGGCATTGGCATTGGCGGCGGCGTATCGGACAATAATGATCCGTTCTATGTGGTGGCCATTGACCCGGCGGCCAATCAGGTCGTCGTCGGCCCCAAGGAAGCACTGGCGCGCGACACAATAGAAGTGAAAGACTGCAACTGGCTGCAAAGCGATATCAAGGACGGCACGGATATAGACGTCAAGTTCCGCTCGGTCATGAAACCGGTCGCGGCTAAACTCTGCGTAAAGCCCGATAGCGCCGAAATTCACCTGAAAGAGCCCCAATACGGCATCGCGCCGGGTCAGGCCGCCGTATGCTATCAAAGCGGGCGCGTCATTGGTGGCGGCTGGATTGCGGGCACAAAGAACAGTTCTTGACAAAAACCCCACATAAAAGCGATAAAACCACTGCAGACAATGCGTATGGCGGAGTAGCTCAGCTGGTTAGAGCGGTGGAATCATAATCCATGTGTCGGGGGTTCAAGTCCCTCCTCCGCTACCAACACTTTTTCACTATATTTCTTCCCTTTTTCCACGGAACTGTAGTAGGACTTGCCGTTCACTTAAAAATGCCGAAAGCGAGAACAAGAGATAAATGACTCAGGAACTACGCAATATCGCGATTATCGCCCATGTTGACCATGGCAAAACCACGCTGATTGACAGCCTGATGAAGCAAAGTGGCATGTTCCGCGACAATCAGCAGGTGGATGTTTGCGTCATGGATAGCGGCGATCTCGAGAAAGAGCGCGGCATTACCATCCTAGCCAAGCCAACCTCGATTCAATGGGGCGAGGTCAGGATCAACATCATCGACACGCCGGGCCACGCCGATTTCGGCGGCGAGGTCGAGCGCGTGCTGCACATGGCCGATGGTGTGATCCTGCTGACTGATGCGGCGGAAGGACCGATGCCGCAAACCAAGTTTGTGCTGGGCAAAGCACTGAAACAGGGCCTGCGACCCATCGTTATCATCAACAAAATTGATCGCGCCGATGAACGCGCCGAAGAGGTTGTCGATGAGGTGTTTGATCTTTTTGTCTCACTCGATGCCACAGATGAGCAGCTCGACTTTCCAATTTTGTATGCTTCGGGCCGAGATGGCTGGTGCGTGCGCGAACTGGAAGACCCGCGCGATAATCTGCATCCGCTGCTCGATCTGGTGCTAGAGCATGTGCCTTCGCCTGCTGGCGATAAAGATGCACCCTTTGCCATGCTGGCAACCTTGCTAGATTCCGATCCGTTTTTAGGCCGCTGTCTGACCGGACGTGTTATGCAGGGCAGCGCCAAAGTGAACGACACGGTTAAGGCCATCAACCTCGATGGTGAGAGCGTTGAGACCGGCCGCATGACCAAGCTGTTGAAATTTGACGGTACCGAGCGCGTGCCCGTCGAAACGGTGAATGTCGGTGACATTATATGTATCGCCGGTCTAACCAAAGCCTCTGTGGCCGACACGATCGGCGCGCCGAGCCTGGAAACCCCGATTAAATCCACCCCGATTGATCCACCAACCATGTCTGTCACCATCAGCGTGAACGACTCTCCCTTTGCCGGACAGGATGGCAAGAAGGTAACCTCAACCATGATCCGTGAGCGCTTGCTCGCCGAAGCGGAAACAAATGTTGCAATTACCTTTAGTGAAAGCGCCGATAAGGACTCGTTTGAAATTGGCGGCCGCGGCGAGCTGCAACTCGGCGTGCTAATCGAAACCATGCGCCGCGAAGGATTTGAGTTGACCGTTTCGCGCCCACGCGTGCTTTACCAAACTGATGAAAACGGAGGCCGCACCGAGCCCGTCGAAGAAGTTACCATCGATGTTGATGAAGAATATGCCAGCACGGTTGTAGATAAAATGAACCGCCGTAAGGCTGACATGGTTGATATGCGCTCCTCTGGTGCCGGTAAACAACGCATTATCTTTCATGCACCCTCACGCGGACTGATCGGCTATCAGAGCCGTTTTATGACCGATACGCGCGGCACCGGGGTCATGAACCGGGTGTTTCATTCCTACACAGCTTATAAAGGCGATATCCCGCAAAGGGCCAAAGGCGTGCTAATTTCCAACGCGCAGGGGCAGGCAGTGGCCTATGCCATTTTTAATCTACAGGATCGCGGCATTATGTTTGTTGAGCATCAACAGCCGGTTTATGAAGGCATGATTATTGGTGAGCATAGCCGTGACAATGATCTGGAAGTGAATATCCTCAAAGGGAAAAAACTGAGCAATGTGCGGGCTTCGGGTACGGATGATGCGGTCACATGTACGCCGCCAGTAAAGATGTCGCTGGAGCAGATGATGTCCTACATCAATGATGATGAGCTTTTGGAAGTGACGCCAAATAATATGCGACTGCGCAAAAAAGACCTCTGCCCGCATGATCGTAAAAAAGCCGGCCGCGCCGCAGAGGGCTAGTCCTAAGCGGCTCGTATCTTTTCAAGAAACAGCCCGACACTTTTATCAAGACTTTGCGCCTGAGATGTCAGACCGGATACCGATTCCTGCATGCCTTTCGCCGCCTGGCCGGTCTCTTCCGCGGCCTGCGTTACACCGGCAATGTTTTCCGATACCTCGCTGGTACGCCCGGAAGCCTCTCTGACGCTGCGTGCAATTTCCTGAGTGGCCGCCCGCTCCTGCTCAATCGATGTGGAAATCGATATGGCAATCTCATCCAGCTTCTGGATCGTGTTGGTGATGTTTCCAATCGCGGCAACGGCGTCTTTGGTTTCATTCTCAAGCCTTGATACATCGCTGGCAATACGCTCCGTTGCCTGCGCCGTCTGATTGGCCAGGCTTTTTACCTCACTGGCAACAACCGCAAAACCTTTACCCGCCTCTCCTGCACGCGCAGCCTCAATCGTTGCGTTGAGAGCTAAAAGATTTGTCTGTTCGGCAATATCACGGATAATCGATGTGACTTCGGAAATCTCACCCATTGCCCGCGCCAGTTCTGTCACTTGGGCATTGGCCTTACCGGCCTCATCCACAGCAGAATTCACAAATTTCGATGACTCCGACACATGAACATTCACCTCTTCAATCGCTGAGGTCAGCTCCTCTGCTGCCGCTGCAACCGTATTGACGTTATTGGCAGCATCCTGCGTGGCATTGGATGCTGCTGAAATTTTGCCATTGGTGTCACTCACAATAACACCAAGGTCTTCCGCGGTAGAGCCAAGATCTTTGGTCGCATCATTCAACGCCTTGATGACATGCCCGACATTTTGCTCAAAGTCACTGGCCAAACCTTCCATCAATTCTTTCTTTTCGAGAACGGCGCGCTTCTGCTCTTCTTCCTGCCTTTGCTCCAAAGCCTTTTTCTCAATCGCATTTTCCTTGAAACCCTGAACGCGCCTAGCCATAGAACCAATCTGGCTTTGTTGATCCTTATAAGGGACCTCAACATCAAGTTCATCATTCGACAGACTTACCATCGTATCGGTTAAATTTTGTATTGGGTGAGAGACCGTTTTGTGTATACCAAAAGCCACAAACGCGTTTACTACAAGCGCTACAATAAGCTGTACGACCAAGTCATTAATAAAGGGCTCGCTGGCCTCAACGCCAAAGCTGTGTTGAATATGAAAGAAACTTTTAAAGCCGAAGAAAATCCCTACCAGTGATAGAAAAACTGCTGCAACTTGAAGCCTGAAGCTTAGATTGTTGTATAGCCTGACGATCTTTATTTTCATAATAACTCCATGCTTTTGCGATTTGCAACGAATACCTAAGTATGATTCTTATGATAAAAAGGTAAAAAATCAACTAATTTTAGGAATATTTAATATGTATTTTATGGAATTATAATACGAAAGGATATATGACTACACTGAATAACCGATTAAACACGCCTAAAGATTATGATAATGCAAGCTAGTCTTTCTCTACATCGGTTTCGAATTCCTGAACCGTTATTTGACTATCATTATTGCTATCAAAACGTTTATAGCGCTTATTAAAATAGGTGGAATACTCGCTCCACGTCAGTTGGCCATCGTCATTACGGTCAGCATTGCCCAAACGGTGACGCAACTTTAGAAGCTGCTTGAAGAGCACTGTCCCGTATATTTCTCCGTAATCCGCAGAAAAGCGCTGTACTATACCCTCCAGCTCCGCCGCTGAAATAATCCCGTCTTCATCTTTGTCAGCCGCCTTGAACTTGCCTTCAATCATGGCTGTTATCTCTTCTTTTTGCAGGACCATATCTTCATTCTGGTCATATTCTGCAATAAAGACCGCCCGCCTCTCATACTTTCTTTCCACACTGGCTGGCGGCAAATCAGCACGCACTGAGACCGGAAACACCAAAAACGAAACGATGACGGCAATTCTTAAAATCATATTCTCTCTTCCCTGCGAAGTTTTTGCCTGCTAGATAATATGCCTCTCTTAAGATAAAAAACAAGGAAAACGTTATGACCAAGCCAGAAATTGCCGGAAACGCTCCTGTTGAAGTCGAACTGGAAGAAGGAAAAATGTATTTTTTCTGCACCTGCGGCCGCTCTGAAAACCAGCCCTTTTGTGACGGCACGCATAAAGGCAGCGAATTCAGCTCTCACAAATTTACGGCGGAAAAAAGCGGTAAAGCCTGGCTGTGCATGTGCAAACATACGGAGAATGCTCCCTTTTGCGACGGCACCCATTCCAAAGTTTGTGAAGATTAATTATCTATATTTTTCAATTGCGATTTTAACGACCTTCTTCAGCTCTTCCGCCAAAGGGCTTTCATCGTCTTTAATGTTTTCTTTAAAGGCCACCTGCATGGCATCCAAATGCGCCTGAATAATCACGCGCTGTGCATCCATGTTGAGCTCTGTGTGCTGGATATAGTCGCGCAGAGATTCGGCAAAATACGCTGTCAGATCATAGCCGCACATCGACCCTATATCCTTAATCTCATGAGCGGTTGTAAACATGACATCCGAAATATTTTGTCGCTCTGATGATTCCGGCAGATCTCGCATCTCCTCCCAGTTTTTGGAGAGCTCACTTAAGTAACCGCCAATTGCATTAGGGCACTCCGCACAAAGGGCGACGAGCATAGCATCTGCCTCCTCGATGGCCTTCTCGTCAATACGACCGGGGCGCGCATCCTTTTCCCGCCCCATCTTAATCTTCATGCGGTTGAGACGCTTAAAGACCTGGACCTCTTCTTCGTCAGAGTTTTTCATTATGTTCCCTAATCTGCTCTGTTCTCATTTTTCGCCTATCTTCTCCCGAAGGAACCATTTCCTGGCGCCGTCGATCCGGCCCAAAAAAACCGGGCGCCTGAATAAAAGGCCTTGGGTTGTCTATAACCATACAAATCCTGGCCGCCAAGCTTTTTGCCGATAAAGGCTTCACCAGCGATTCATTGGCACCATGATCCCGCGCCATAGCAATCACCTTCTCGGTAGTATAGGCGCTCATTAAAATGATGGGAAGAAATCGCAAGGCATCATCTTCATGCGCCCTCACCCAGTCAATCAATTCCTCTCCTGAACCACCAGGCATCAGCCAGTCGGTGACAATAATATCAACATCGGTCACAAAGCGGCTTTTTTTACGCGCCTGAGTGATGGTTAGAATACCAATAGCCTCATTGGCGTTTTTACATGTCAAAATATCTCCAACACTGAAGGCCTTCAGCATAGAGGACATCAGAGACATCATATATTCGGAATCCTCAACGAGCAGCACTGTTAGGTTGCTGAGATCATAAGGTGGAGGCGGTTCGTGATAAGTTACATTCATTGTGCGATACAGAATAGCAGGATGGAATACTTATAAAAAGCGTGGAATCACTCTCGCGGCAGGGCTGCCCCCTGTTTTTTTCTTTGATCTGCGATTGCATCCCTAAGAACCCTGGCTTTCAACTGATTCTCGGGGGTTTGAAAAAGAATTTCATTTTCATCCTGATTAAAGCTGTATTCACTCCGGTGCTCATAATAAAAGGCCATCAGCGTCTCATATAAGGGAAGAGTTTCCTCTTCTTTCATAAAAAAAACGATGAACTGACTGGCCTGCTTGTCTTTTAGATTCTTCCAGGAGCGCAAAACCGTCTGCCTGAACTCCGGTGACGTCCCTTCGAGCAAAGAATGGATTTCTTTTTCTGTTTCAGCAAAGCTTCCCATCAAAGCATTCATCTTGCCTCGTAAATCAGGAACGATTTCGTGCACCAGAAGATAATTCTCCTCCACATAAGCCGTCGACCTTAAATTTTCAGGCCTTACCAGCTCATTTAAAACCTTACGTTGCTTTTTATAGTCTCTGGCCTGAGCATGAACGCTGCGCAGAAAATTATTCAAGGCATCTTCAAACTGTTTTTCTATGTTAGGGGGTGAAGGCTCTTCAGGTTGACTGTCTTCAATAGATGCTTGTGACTTGTCATGCAGGATCAATTCCGGTCCGCCCGTCCACCAAAACGCTGCGAGAACCACGATAACGAATAGGGTGCTTATAACAGCCTTCACATCTTCACTTTCTCTAGAGCACCCTTCAACACTTCGGCCGCATGGTGCAGATAGGTGTTCCAATCCCCTTTGGCATCATCATCCGCCCCGTCCGAAATATATTTCAGGCATAAGAATGGAATATTCTCCTTCTGACATATATAGGCCAGCGCGTAACCTTCCATATCGACAACATCAAAGGCCGCCGCCTCGTCGCTGGCATCGAAATTATCGCCACTGCCACAAACCCCTTCAGGCAGATCATTAATACGCTGGCCGTATTGAATTGTTATTGGTGTATCTGAAAATGGCGTCTGGAATTTTTTAAACCCCAAAACCGTGACATCCATATCACGCTGGATAAAAGAGGTGCAATTTATAACAGTGCCGTGTCCATGCTTACGGCTACCGGCCGTACCCATATTCACCACCAATTGCGGTCGATTTTCCTGCAATGCCCGGGTCAGGCCATAGGCTGCATTAACCTTGCCAATGCCGGTATGCAGCACGTTATAGCCTGCAAAAACGTCCTGGCTTTCCTGCTCCATGGCAAATACGAGAAGAAAATTGTTCATGGCCCTAAAATCCTTTCTTGGCAAAGCTTACCCGGGAGAATAGTGCTCTCGAAGCTGATAAGCAACAAAATGCAGAGAAATAGTTGTTTAATTACAAAGGCTTCCTTGAATTGATCTCCTGGCTTAGCTAGGCGGCCTTCACAAGCTTTTCTTCAACAAATTTTTGAACTGCTGTGTAATCGGTTTTACCACTGCCCAGCACTGGCATTTTATCGATCTCTAAAATACTCTTGGGAACCGCCAGCTCAGTAATTCCATTTTGGGATGCGTAAGCTGATAAGTCTTTTTTATTTGTGCCTTTATGCGTGGTTACAAAAATAAGCTGCTCCCCCTTACGGGCATCAGGAATACTCACCACCGCATGCTGCGCCTCCGGATAAATCGCCTGCACCATAGCCTCGACACTGGTCAAAGACACCATTTCACCGGCAATTTTAGCAAAACGTTTGGCCCTACCCAGAATTGTGACATAGCCCTGATCGTCAATATCAACAATGTCACCAGTATCATACCAGCCACCTTCCGGAGGCTCCAATACGCCGGGGTTATCGGCTCTGTAATAGCCCAGCATGACATTCGGACCCTTTACAAACAGACGTCCACCGACCTCCACACCGGGCACATCTTCTAACCTGTACTCAATGCCGGGCAACAAGCGCCCAACCGTCCCGGCGCGCGTATGCATAGGGGAATTAAGGGATAAACCCGGCGCTGTTTCGGTTGCCCCATAACCTTCCAGGACGCGAACACCAAAACGATCCATATAAATCTGGCGCGTTTCTTCCTTGACCTTCTCCGCTCCGGCAAAAATATAGCGCATGCGGTAAAAATCATACGGGTCCGCCATGCGCGCATAACCATTCAAAAAGGTATCCGTTCCAAACATAATGGTGGCATTAGAGGAGTAAACCAGCTCTGGCACAATTCTATAGTGCAGCGGACTGGGATACAAAAATGTCTTCACGCCGGATAAAATAGGGAGCAACGTTCCCCCCGTCAGACCAAAAGAATGGAACATCGGCAGGCAGTTAAAAACTATATCCTGAGCATTAAAATCAACGCGGCTGGAAAGCTGCACAATATTGCTCATGATATTGGCATGGCTAAGAACAACGCCTTTGGGCATGCCTTCCGAGCCGGATGTAAATAAAATCAATGACGGATCATGCGGGTCAACTTTTTGCTTTTTATGCGCTTTATCCGGTGACGAAAATAGGCCATAAAGTTTGTCACCCAGAGTCAGATTTGATTTTATATCCTCCAGATAAACAACATCTGCGCATTTGCTAATTTCTTCAATCACCTCCTCCAGCCGGCCCAGCTCAACAAAACGCCGTGAGGTCAGAACAGTCTTTACCTTTGCTGTCTTACAAGCCGATGTGAGCGCGTGCGTTCCGGAAGAAAAATTGAGCATTGCGGGCACACGCCCAAAGGCCTGCAACGCAAAGAAGGTGACAATTGCCGCGACAGAATTGGGCAGCATAACACCAACATTCTCGCCCTTTTCGCTCATGGCGGAAAACTTTCGTCCCAAAATCATCGACCCCTGAATAAGCTTTTTGAATTTGAGAGGCTTGCGTTCAATATCCTCGGCAATAATTGCATCATCGCCATTGATATAACGCGCGCGCAATAGAGCCTGATAGAGCGTTTGTTCACGATCTCCGGTCATAAACATCATTTCTTCCATCAGATCATAGAGCTGACGACCTGCAGCAGCACGGCGCGCACGCCCCTTGATTTCATCACCAATTTTAAACTTGCGCGGCTCTAAAATGGTGATCGTAATTTTAGGAAATTTGCGCATCGGCACCTTGCCTTTTAGGCGCGCTAAAAATGTATGCTGCACGCCGTCCAGCCTGACAGGCAACACAACCGCATCGGCTTTATCCGCAATCATACCGGGGCCGTCATAGACCTTCATCAACGCGCCTGTTTCGGTCAAACGGCCCTCGGGGAAAATCACAACCTGGCGATCTTCCTGAACCTTGCGGATAAGAGCCTTCAGTGAGAACGGATTGGTCGGATCAAGCGGAAATGCATCCACCAGCTTTAAAAACGGCTTAACCCAAAACCAGTTTGCTACAAAGCTGTTGACCGCAAACATCGGACGCCCGGGCAGGAACGCCGCCAATAAAGGTGGATCAAGCAAGGACACATGGTTTCCGACAATAACAGCGCGCGGACCGGCTTTCTCAAAATTCTCAAGGCCACGCACCTCAACCTTATAAAGCAGCTTGAAAAGACCCTGGAGAAAGCTTTTGAAAAGATAATCCGGCAGTAACTTGCAAATATAAAGCGCAACAAACGCATTCATAATCGCAAAAGCCAAAAACAGCTCCCGGATTTCCCAGCCTCTCAGTATCAAGACAGCCGATAAAACCGACGATGCCACAATGAACAAAGCGTCCATGATGGCACTACCGGCCAGGACTCGGGCACGGGTATCATCCGTCGTATCATGCTGAATAATAGCGTTCAAAGGCACCACGAAAAGGCCGCCGCACAGCGCGATCATGGATATATCGAGAACAATACGCCAATGCACCAGCGTGCCGAGAAATTCCTCAAGGCCGAGAAGTGCCCCTGAAGTACCCTGTACACCACCACCGGCAAAATACAGGTCAATCGAAAAAATCGTTATGCCGAGCGCCGCCAGTGGCACATAAACAGCCTCAACACGCCCCCTAAGCAAACGGTTATTGAGCAACCCGCCAATCGCAATCCCTACAGAAAAAACGACAAGGAAGAAAGCCAGAACATGTTCATTTGCGCCCAATGTGCCTTCCGTATAATTGGGCATCTGCGCCATGAACATACCGCCGAGAAAATAAAACCATGCAACGCCTAAAATAGACTGCACAACGCCCCGGCTCTGGCGAAATGTATAGCCCATGATATCAAATATCTCTGTCAGGGGATTGAAGTTCAATTTTAGATCTGGAGCCTTAGGCAAAGCCTCCGGGATAAAGCGGCTGGCCAGATAACCACAGACAGCACACAGCACAAGCAACCCGCAAACGAGGAGTTTACCCACGCCCAGTGTTATAAGAACCGTCCCCGCAATCGTGCCAAACAAAATGGCCAGGAACGTGCCGGTATTGAGCAAAGCATTCCCGCCAATCAACTCATCCGTTTCCAGATGTTGCGGCAAAATGGAATATTTGCTGGGGCCAAAAAATGCTGACTGCGTCCCGAGCGCAAAGAGCGCCAAAAACGAAAAATGAACAGACCCACTCAGCAAAGCCACCGCACCAAGAACAGCAATACCAATCTCCGCCAGTTTTATGATACGGATAACTTTATGTTTCGGGAATTTATCCGCAAGCTGTCCGCCCAGCGCCGAAAACAAGACAAATGGCAGAATAAAAAGCCCCGCTGCCAGCGTGACCAGAAGCTCCGGGTTTTCTGCAGCGTTTGTACCCAAACCGTAGAGCAACAATACAACCAGCGCATTTTTGAACAAATTATCATGGAACGCCCCAAGAAACTGAGTAGCGAAGAGCGGCAAAAACCGCCTGTCTTTCAGTAGCGCAAACTGACTATTCTTCATGCTTAAACGCCCTCTCTTTCAAAAAAATAAGCTCCATAGCAACCAACCTATCATAGCGTTCAAACACAGTATTTAATAAATTGGCATACAATTCTGAACGTTGTTTAATTTATAGGATGCCACAGTTTTGAACGCTGTACAATAAAAATCTGGTCCTTATTTTAAATCAACACCTTATGAGAGCTGTAGATTAGGGTCAGGAGATAAAGAACGCTACTTCCCCCTATCCAATTGGTTTAATTGTATATTTTTATTGAAAGCGCGCGTTTGTACTATGCTGAAGGGCTATATTAAACACCCCCGGAAACTTTAACACTTGTTTACCCGAATACTGTACTATGAAGGACATGAGGAAAGTTCTGCTTGGATTTATGACGTTTTTAATGCTCACGCCTGTTTTGGCGTGTGCCATGGCGTTTTGTCCAACGCAAGCAAGCGCAGCAGATCAGCCGCCATGCCATCAGACCGATAACAATGATGGTCCTATGCTGGCCCTTGACTGCATGGGCGTTGACCTTTTTCAGCAAGAGGCGAGCAATGACATTTCTCCTGACGGGTCCATAGACAGCGCCCCTTATGCATGGGCTGATCTGGTCACTGTTTATAGTTTTAGACCTGATAATAGTAACGGCATTCGTGGCCCACCAGATTGGGCCGCAGAGCCGAAAACTAAACCTTCCATACTTCTCACAACACAGCGTTTCCGCATCTAGAGAACTCCTTTTTCTGTTTCTTTAACGAAAAGGATAAGGAGTCTTGCTATGCGTATTTTTATTTCATTATTATTTATTTTGGCGCTCGGCATCGGTGTTGGCGTGGGTCTTAAAATACCGCCCTCTTCTGATGAAGGCGGAGTGCAATCTACCTCTGAATCCACTGAGCGAAAGATCGCTTATTGGGCCGCGCCGATGGACCCAAACTATCGCCGTGATGAGCCGGGCCAATCTCCGATGGGCATGGATTTAGTCCCTGTCTATGAAGATGAGTTAAGCGGCGGGGCGAGCGCACCGGAAGGAGCCATTAAAATTGATCCCACTTATGTGCATACGCTCGGTATAAAAACAGGTGAGGTCAAGGCATATGAGTTTGGCGAAATCATTCGTGCTTTTGGCCGGATAGTACCCAACACCCGCCTTGAGCAGCGAATTGATGTGCGCACGGATGGCTGGATTGTTGATCTGGCCACGGGTGCTGTCGGCGATACCGTCAAAAAAGGCGATCTGCTTTTCACTTATTACAGCCCTGACCTGATGACGGCGCAATCTGATTTTCTTATTGGCAGGCGTGTCGGCAGCGGAAAACAGCGGCTGCGGCTTTACGGGATGGATGACAAGGCTATTACAGAGCTGCAAAACACGGGAAAATTCCTGGAAAAAACACCGTTTCATGCACCTGTCGATGGAACCGTGACCATATTGAATGTCCGCAAAGGGGCGCATGTTAGTGAAGGCGGCAACGTCATGATGATTCAGGATTTCTCTAAGGTCTGGGTCAATGTGGACGTGCCAATACGGGATATTCAGTTTCTGGAAGTGGGAGCGCCCGCGAAAGTCATTTCGCCGGAAACAGGTAAAGAGTATGAAACAGTTATTGATTTTATTCACCACGTTGCCGATCCGAACAAACGCACCGGCATGGTGCGGCTCATTCTAAACCATAAAAATGGAGAACCAAAACCGGGCAGCTATGTTGATGTGCTATTTAAAGGCAACACTCTACCCCGCCTGACTGTAGCGCAGGAGGCTGTTTTGTATAGCGCACAAGGCGCCTATGTGATGGAAGATGTTGAGGGCGGATATTTCCGCCCTGTGATGGTGACGACAGGCATAACAGCAAACGGCCTGACCGAGGTTAAAACCGGGCTGAAACCCGGACAACGGATCGTCATCTCGGGCCAGTTTATGCTGGACGCGGAAACCAATCTAAAAGGCGGCATGGAAGCCCTGGGAAGTGATGGGGGGCACGATCATGGAGAATAATCACCATATCCACGATCCATCTAAAAGCTTCGCCGCCAAGATCATAGATTGGTCAGTGGCAAACCGCTTCTTTGTCATGCTTGGTGCCTTGGCACTACTGGCGGCGGGGATTATCTCACTCACCAAAATCCCACTGGACGCTATCCCTGATCTGTCAGACACGCAGGTCATTATCCGCACGGAATTTCCAGGACAAGCACCGCAGGTGATTGAGGATCAGGTCACCTTCCCGCTCTCTACACAGATGCTAGGCCTGCCAAAAACCAAGGTGGTGCGCGGCTTTTCCATGTTCGGCACATCTTTCATCTATATCGTTTTTGAAGATGGTGTTGATATGTACTGGGCGCGCAGCCGCGTTCTGGAATCCCTTTCACAGGTGAGAGGCGAGTTACCGGATGGTGCAGACCCGCAATTAGGGCCGGACGCCACAGGGGTCGGCTGGGTGTTTCAATACGCGCTGTTTGATAAAACCGGTCAGCATGATTTATCGGAGCTGCGCAGCCTGCAAGACTGGTTTGTGCGCTTTGAGCTGGCCACGATTGACGGTGTGGCAGAAATCGCCAGCGTCGGCGGGTTTGTAAAAGAATACCAGGTGCTGGTTGATCCGAATAAACTGCGCGCCTTTGATATTTCTCTGCAAACTGTCATAGAGGCTGTGCGCAGCGCCAATCAGGAAACCGGTGGGCGAACCCTGGAGATGGCCGAAACGGAATATCTAATCCGCTCGATGGGTTATGTCGGCAAGCCGGAAGATTTACAGGCTGCAGTTTTAAAAAGTGTGGACGGTACACCGATCACAATTGGGGATGTGGCGCGCGTGGTGGAGGGACCAGCGATCCGGCGCGGCGTGACCGAGCTTAACGGCATGGGCGAAGCGGTGGGCGGCATTGTGGTGATGCGTCCCGGCGCGAATGCTTTGGATGTAATACACAATGTCAAAACCCGCCTTGAAAGCGTCAGGCAAGGTTTACCGGAGGGTGTGGAGATCAAAGCTGTCTATGACCGCAGCCAATTGATTGAAGGATCAGTCGATTACCTCAAAGACAAGCTGATTGAAGAAAGCCTGATGGTTGCACTCATCACCTTCCTGTTTTTGCTTCATGCGAGAAGCGCCTTGGTGGCAATCATCACCATCCCGCTCGGCATTTTAGCCGCCTTTATCGTGATGAATATGCAAGGCATCACGGCCAATATCATGTCGCTGGGTGGCATTGCCATTGGTGCGATGGTGGATGCCTCGATTGTGATGGTAGAAAACGCCCACAGGAAACTATCGGGAATGCCAGAAGGCGCCGATCGGTACGAAAAACAAGCAGCCCTCATACAAGCCGCCAAGGAAGTCGGGCCGGGACTGTTTTTCTCTCTGCTGATTATTACCGTTTCCTTCTTCCCTGTTTTTGCCCTGACGGGACAATCGGCGAAAATGTTTGCGCCGCTAGCTTTTACAAAAACTTACGCCATGGCAGCCGCAGCGTTTTTATCGGTCACGGTGGTCCCGGTTCTGATGCTCTGGCTGGTGCGCGGAAAAATCAAACGCGAAGATGAAAACCCGATCAACCGGTTCTTCATTGCGCTTTACCGCCCGTTTCTGAACGCAGCGCTAAAATGGCGCAAAACCACGATCATTCTGGCTTTTGCAGCATTGATCAGCACCACCCTACCCGCCTCAAAACTGGGGAGTGAATTTATGCCGCCGCTTTATGAAGGTGGGTTGCTCTACATGCCGATGACTCTGCCGGGCGTTTCCATTACCAAGGCACGGGAGATTTTGCAGGTTACAAACCGCCAGATTATGGCCGTGCCGGAAGTGCAGCAGGCTTTCGGCAAAGCCGGGCGTTCAAATTCCGCCACCGATCCTGCGCCACTGGCGATGATTGAAACATGGATTGAATTAAAGCCGCGCGAAGAATGGCGACCCGGCATGACTCCCAAAAAATTGATTGAAGATATGAACAAGCGCGTGCGCCTTCCCGGCATGATGAATAGCTGGGGCTATCCGATTAAAATCCGCCTCGACATGCTGACCACGGGCATCCGCACGCCTGTCGGTATTAAAATCGCCGGATCGGATTTAAAGACAATAGATAAAATTGCCAAGGAAGTTGAAATTCTGGTGCGTGACGTGCCGGGCACAAGAAGCGCCATTGCCGACCGTGTTGTTGGCGGCAAATACATAGAGATTGAACCCAACCGCCGCGAAATCGCCCGCTATGGCATATCTATAAGAACCGTCCAACGTGTGATCCAAACGGCTCTGGGCGGGATGCAGCTTGATGAAGCGGTGGAAGGGCGAGAGCGTTATCCGATTATGCTGCGCTATGACCGCCCATTCCGCGAGCATGTTTCGGATCTGGATAATATTTTGGTTCCTACTCCAAAAGGTGCACACATCCCGCTGGCTGACCTAGCCGATATTCGCATTGCCGAAGGGCCGTCCATGATTAAATCAGAAGATGCACGGCTCAATGGCTGGGTATTCGTTGATATTGAAGGGCGCGATATTGGCTCTTACATTTCTGATTTACAAGACAAGCTGAAAACGCTTGATCTGCCGCAAGGCTATACGCTGAAACTCTCCGGTCAGTTTGAACAGATGCGCGAAGCGGGTGAGCGTTTGAAGATAGCTATTCCGGCAACGCTACTGATTATCCTGACACTTCTATATCTACATTTCGGGACCTGGGACCGGACACTCTTGATCATGCTGTCTGTGCCTTTTGGTGTGATTGGCGGGGTCTGGTGGACGTGGCTGGCCGGATATAACATTTCCGTGGCCGTGGCCGTCGGCTTTATCGCGCTGGCCGGAATTGCCGTGGAAACCGCGATTATTATGCTGATCTATCTTGATCAGCAAATGCGTGAACATCCGGTCCATAGTTTTGAGGATTTGTTAGAGAATGTGCGCCACGGCGCCATACAGCGCCTGCGTCCCAAGCTGATGACCGTTCTAACCGTCATTCTTGGCCTGATCCCAATTTTCCTGACTGATGGGCCGGGATCAGATGTGATGCGCCGCATTGCCCTGCCGATGGTCGGCGGCATGGTCAGCACCATGATCCTGACGCTTATCCTGATCCCCGTTTTATACGCCGTGTATATGCAATGGAAACTTAAACTGCCCCCTCTGCGTGACAGGAGTTCGGCAAAAGACTAACTAAGGCTACCCATATCAAAAATACGTTGTTGCAGCCAAATAATGGACGGATAAGCTGCCAGCCAAATCCAGAAAAACCGGTTTAAGCCAAACAGGAAGGCATTGGCGAGGTGAAAAAAAGAGGCAATCACCAGTCCAATAATGAGCGTTGTTTGTGTAAGCAATGTAAGAGGGAAAAGCAACTCAAACAACATGACCACCCAAGACATCAAGCATAACAGTCGCGGCCAGCTCGCCCATACTCTCAGAGCTTCACTGACCGGGTAAGCGGAGAAACTGAAAACATCTTGAAGTGCGCGCCCATTGCGCCACTCCGGATTAACGATCTTGATCCAGCCCGCAATAAAGTATGACAGAACCAATTGCAGAGCCAAATACCCGAAAATATACTCCTGCCAGCGCAATGTGGGCATAAAGTGGGCTAGGCATAAGCAACACAGGATAAGCAAGCCCATACGGTCACTACCGCCATTATATGGGCCCTGAAAGCGCTTTAAAATGAGCAGCCCGTTTATTACCAGTGCAAGACATACCCACTGTGTCTGAAAGCCTATTAATAGTAAAAAACTTAGAACAATGCGTGGCAAGAATAAACGCTGTTCATCTCTTGGCGCATAAAGGTGTTCAACGCTTTGTTGCAAAAACGCCAGAGCCAGCAGCACCTCTGTGAAGCGTATTGTAAGATCCAGGCTCATTATTCCACACCTCCCAAATATGGGTGTACCTTTGAGATAAACGCAATGTGTTTTTCTAACCTTGCGTCATGTCGGCTCCAAAATACTAGTCTGAATTGTAAATAAGGTGTCGTCAGAACATCAATAGAACTGCGCTCAAGCTCAGCTTTGATGCGGTTCAATATTTCCTGGTTGCTGTGCTCTGCAGGATTTTCCATGAGCCGTTCGGCGCAACTCACCAGAAAGAGTGATTCATTCCAGCGTGGGTTCCAGAACATGCGCTTTAGCATACTAAGGATTGATAGCTGTTCGGGTCTGGGCCGAAATTCCTGCCAGCAATCAGGGGCACCTTGTACTGTTTGAAGCAAAGTAAATTCAATACGCGGCGACGGGGCAATCGTATCAAAAAAACGCCATGAAGGGACAAGGGCCGGTAAGAGTAATTTTAGGGTTTGCAGCATGTTTTTATAATGCTTCATTCTCTACGCTGTGCCAATACTATAGGGAACTACTGGAAAATAAATTTGGTGGCGGGAGGTCGATTTTGCACTAAATCATACCTTATAGATTTAGATCCCAAGAATGATGATTTTCTTAGCGCTGTTGACTGTAGTAACTGAAAATAAGGTGGGTAGGTGTAAGGGTGTTTTCTGTCCTTTATGGAGCTGAAATTGGCGCCGTACGGGATACTAACTAAATCACTTAAGGCACCACAATATTATATTTTGCACCAAGGTATCGTTCAATCGCCTGACGATCAGCAACAGATAAACTTTCATCAAAGAGCAATATCTCACTAATATCACCATTGAGCGGTCTGGCATTATCATCAAAGTTATTACCAACCGCAAAGGTCGTGTTTCCATCAACATTCCCCAGGGGAGTCGCTCCGGTTGTAGAGCTGACGGTGTTATCAAAGATTACGCCATCATGACGGATATCTAACGAGCTGGAGGCAAAATCAAATCCGATAATCGCGGCTGCAGCCGGCGCTGAACCCCCGCTGCTATCATTTCTAAGCGCATTACCTGCGACATCTTCATGGAAAACAATATTGTAGTTCTCAGATGAATCCATTTCTAAAGCAATCCCAGGTAACGTGCCTATCCCTCCATTCGGGCGGTGCCTTATGATCGTGGAGCTCGAACCGGAATTGTTAACGTCAACAACAACAAACAATGTGTGACCGTTGGCTGACGCTATGCTTATCACTGCGGAGTTCAATGAATCATTCGTGCCATCAAACCTGGCGACCGGGAGACCGTTGAGACCAGCAGCCACAAAGGTTGGGCGGCTGCCGGGTGCGCCCTGTAGAACATTTACACCGCCTCCTGATTTATCAACCCATGTTGCAATTGCACCCGCTGTAATACCGCTTTCAGCCACTCCTTCCGGTGCGCCATCTCCATCAAGGTCATTGCCATCAAGCCAAACAGCCAGGCTCGCAATATCGACCGGTGCAAAACCGCGGAAATTAAAGGCCGTTGTTGACGCAATGCCTGCATATGGGTTGCCAAACAGGTCATCAAACGCACCGGCATCAATCAAAACATAAACATCTGTCGCCAGAGGATAGTCATTGGCCGGATTGATTGTAATGATGGCCGTACCGCCACCAGTGACAAGCCCCGTCGTCACGTCAATCGTTTCAAGCAAAACATTATCAGCTGTGCGTCTGATTTCTATGTTTCCAACGTTCTTATTCACTGCTTCACTGAACGTAATAATAATGTTTTCAGTCAGAAGAACATCGACATCATTATCAGCCGGACTAGAATCTGTCGCCGGATTAAAGGTCGGCGGCGTGACGTCGTTGGAAGTTGTAAAGTTAAGCGCTCCGCTCGCTATACCGGCAAAAGCATTACCCGCGATGTCCCGTATAACGTCAGCCCCAATCACAAAATCATAATCTGTTGTGAGATCAAGAATGCCAGTGGGATTGATCGTGACCATGCTACCGGCAATAACAACCTGCGCGTCGCCGATCGGGATAACTGTTGTGCTTGATCCGTCTGTTGTGTCTGTAAGCGTAATATTGCCGATATTGGCCTGCACATTTTCATCAAAACTTAGAACAATGTTATCAGCCGCACCAAAGGCGGGCTCATTATCCACCGGCGTTGATCCGGTTAGCATAGGTGCTGTCTGATCGGTGATTGGCACAACGATGGGCGTAAAGGCCGTAATCGCCGGAAGTGTGTTGGTTGTGCCAATAATAGTACCGCCATTCAGGTCCAGATCATTGATGGTGATCGCAGCGGCGCCGACATCCCCGGCGATATAAACGTGGCGGAACACCAGTTGCGTCGGCGTGCTGGCCGCCGCGTTATAAGCAAAGGTTCTGGCATTGGCATCGATCAAACCATTGATAAACGGTGCACCAGCGACGGTGACTGCTTGTGTGAAGGTAAGCCTCAGATCTGCATTATTGCCAACGAACTGTGGCCCAGTGATCAGGGCGGGTGCAACATTAATGAATGGCGCTGATTTATCCGTGGCTGGCGGAGACGGGTTAACCAAATCAAGATTGGTGTAAGCTGCTTCCTGACGCGTCTCCAGCGCTGGATTAACCAACAACGATGTCGCGCCCGTACCGATGGTCAAGCTCACCACATCAGCCTGATTACCCATTAACACCGCAACTCCAACCGCTGGCACAACATCAATCAAACCTGCGCGGACCTGAACCGTTGTAATTGCACCATCATCTGTCACATCGATATCCGTCCCGAGCAGGTTAACCGTACCACCCGGAACATTCACGACGGTGATGCCGCCGCCACTGCCGGAGATAAATTGCACGAAACCGCCATTGGTCGCTGTGACAGTCAGGGTTGTATTGTTAAACTCAAGAATAACATCACCGCCGCCAGACGCCGAAACATTGGCAATCGCACCATTGCTAAAGGTAATAATGCCAAAGTCACCGTTAGGAACGGTAATGGCTGTGTTAAAGGGTAAATTAACGCCCGCACCGGTCGCTACCCCGCCCACATCAAACGGCAACCCAACACTCAGCGCACTGAACTGCGCAGTAATGATGGTCGCTAACGCAGGCACGGCCTTGAGGCGTTCTTCCACGCGAATGCGATTTTCCCTGCGGACTTTTTCAAAGACTTTAGAGCGCACAGAAGCCCTGCCCGCGGCAGGCTCCATAGCTGCCAGCACCAGATTAGGCTTATCCTCATCATAAAGCGGAATACGGTATTGCAGCGCCAACTCAACACCATCTCTCCCACCATTTTCTTCAACAACAGAACCTTTGAGCGTAAAATTATCATGAACATTATATTCAGCACTGACCTCTAACCCGCGTATATCATCATCCGTCTCACGGAAATATTGATAGCCTTTTCCAAAGACACTGAGCTCCGGCAGGAACGGTAGCGTATAACCAAGCTCAAGATCATAGCCCTCAAGCGCGCGCTCTTCATACTCAAGGCCATTCGCATCACGGCGGCTGTCCTGAAAATCTGTCAGCGGATAATAATAATTGGCCGCCAGATTAAGATCCTGTGCACTGGCATCCACCCCAACGCTCATCCGTGAATGATTGTATGGCCATTGGTGATCAAAAAATACATTACCGCCGATCAAATATTTTTTATCAACGGTGAGATAGCGATAGGCCGCACCCATATTGAGCGTATGATGCGCCACGTCATCATTAATATCAACGCTCCGTTCGTTAAGAATACCGCTCCCTTGAAGGAAAACGTTATGTCGTAGGTCGGCAGATTGATAAACTGGCTGGGTAATCAGAGCGCTGAAATATGAATCCTCAAAATTATTGATGTTATATTCGAGTTCCATATTGCGCAGCGCATAAAGATCACTACGCTTCGCCGCAGCAAGGCCCGCATCAATAAGGCCGCGCGCACCGGAGAGCATAAAGGCATCCGTTTTATCAGCATAGAAATCACTCGATCCATCTTCCGATCCGGCGCCGGATACAAGATCACCGATCAGGCCCTCAACTGTATTTCTGGTACTCTCACCGATGTTTTTCTTTACGTGATGAATGAAAGTTCTACCCGCACCAGCCTCGCTCGATAGCGCCTCAGCCTGCCCCAACTCACGGTCCAAAAACCCGGAGAGGTAAATACTACCGGCGGCTTCAAAAACGTCCTGCCCAAGCGCTACAAGCTGCTCCCGCGCCACCTCATTACCCTGCCCGGCATTAACGCCATCGCCAACACTGCGCAACGTGTCGACAAAGCGATTACGTGCGACCCCATAGGCCGCCTTTGCTGCCTGGACACCGGGCGTATCAAGATATTGAGGCTCCAGAGAAAATTGCTCGCCATAAGCATCTATGTTTTGTTGATGCTCAAAAGGACCAGAAAACTCATCAGTCAGCGCTAGATCCAAATCCTGAATATTAGCATTGGAAGAACGCGGTAGACGCATCCCCAATGGCTGCAGCATCTTGGGAAGGCCGCGCATTGTAGAACTATCAGGCACCTGTGCTACTTGCTGTACGTTATCCGTAGCTTGAGCAGGCGCAAAAGAGGACGATGGTAATTGTGCTCTGCTCGAGATAAAGCACTGCATTTCTTGCAGCCTAACATAGCCACACAGCGTTTTAGATTGCGTGTTTGTGAGCTCAGAAATTTCAAGATGGTGCTCTATCAACCCCGACGGTGTCTGGTAGGTATTCACCCATAACTGGTTACGACGAATATATTGTTTCAAATCAACGGGAATAGCTTCGAAAAATACTTGTGCTTTTTTTTGTGAATTGAACATGCCAATACGCAAAGATGCCGCCTGATTTTCAAAGGTCGCAGCATAAGCAGATACGCCCACCAAAACGGTAGCGCTGAACAGTAAGAATAGAATTTTAACGCGGTCAAAAGCCAAGAACAGGCTTCCTAAACTAAGAAAAGTTACAGTTACTCCAGTTTATATTAGCTGAACACCGCTGTATTGTTAATAAGTCAGCGTTTTTTAACCCACAACTATAGGCACTCCAGCTTTAGCAATTACCAGACCTTTGTACCTGAACAGCGCACCAGTAAAACCAGCCCTCCACCTTCCCCTTCATCCCCTCTATGCCCTGCATGATACAGTTGCGCGCTGTCTCTATGTCCTGTTCTGCATATGTTTGGCTGATTAGGCTTTGAATCTCTATATCCAGCTTCGCCACATATAAACGTGCAAGAGCTACGTCCTTTGTGCTCAAGGATATCTTGATTTCTTTATGGGGAAACACCGTATGGAGCGGCTTTGGTAAGGTATAACGATAATAAAGGTAATTGTCTCGACTATATAGATGACGGTCTACAGCTTTCATTTTGTACCATTCTTTGTACCAAAAGGTTAACAAGGAATGTCGGTAATATGTGGAAAGCCTTAGTGAGTCATGCCTCGGAACGAAGTGTAGAGGTATTGGTTGCGGGAGTGCGATCTGATTTAAACCTGCAAGAAGATGGTAGCTCATCTTCAAAAGTGCAGGAATCGATGGTTGCGGGGGCGTGCAATCCATTTGCCCTGCTGTTCATGTCACCAGACATAGCAGCTCATGTAAGTCGTTATAAATCAAGATATAAATCGGCCTAAGTGTTGCGGGATCAGTTTCCCGCAACCACCTGCTGTGTCTGTTTTAATCAAAAACAGGAGGTATTTATCATGGCCAAAGAAAAACGCTATGGCGGGAAAGATTTTGTTCCCGTTTCTATTCGTCTCGCTTTTGAAGAAAAAGCGTATTTACAGGAACAGGCTGGTTCTCAGTCGTTAAGCGGTTATATCCGTTCACAATTACTGAAGGACGCAAAACCTAGAAAGAAACAGCGCAAAAAACGCCGTAAACCAGCATTACGCGAGAAGCAAATGGTGCGCTTGTATGGCCTGATGTTAAATTCGCGGATTGCCGGAAATCTCAATCAGATAGCCAAAAAGGCCAATAGCGGATCACTAAATCTTTCCGACCCCGAAGAAAAAACGTTTCTGTTTGGTACACTTGAGGCAGTACAGAGCCTATGCAGTGCCTTCCACAAAGAACTTGGAATCAAGTTTGAAGAGGATGAATAATGCTGCTCAAGGCTTCTCAGCGCGGAGGAGCCAAACAACTCGCTAATCACCTCCTTCGCGGCAAAGAAAATGAACATGTTGAAGTGTATGATGTGCGTGGCAGCACATCTGATAACCCGCATGTTATATTTCAGGAAATGTATGCGCTGAGCAAGGGAACTGAATGCAGACAGTTCATGTTTTCAGTCAGTATGAATCCACCTCTGGATGCTGATGCACCGCCAGAATATTTTGAAAACGCTCTGGCAAGTATTGAAAAAGAGATGGGGCTAGAGAATCAGCCGCGTATTGTCGTTTTTCATGAAAAGGAAGGCCGTCGTCATGCGCATTGCGTTTGGTCACGCATTGATCTGCTGGAGGTGAAGGCAATCAATCTCCCCTTTTACAAGAACAAGCTGAATGAAATTTCCAAGCAGCTTTATCTGAAACACGGCTGGGAGTTGCCCAAAGGCTATATTGATCGGCAGTATTCTGATCCAACCAATTTCAGCCTTGAAGAATGGCAACAGGCCAAACGTGCCAAGGAAGATGCTAAAATTCTGAAACGTCTATTTGCTCAGACGTGGCAAGCATCGGATAATAAGCAATCTTACGCTCAAGCCCTCAAAGAATATGGATTTACACTTGCCCGTGGTGATCGCCGTGGCTATGTCGCGATTGACTACAAAGGTGAAGTCTATTCCCTGAGCCGTTGGGCTGGTGTAAAAACCAAGCAATTGAAAGAACGCCTTGGTGATCCCGAAAACCTTCCATCCGTTGATGAAGCCAAAACTAATATTGCGCAGAAAGTGACACAAGTGCTTGATGGCCACCTTCAACAGGTCAGAAATCACTGGCAAGCCAAGCTCAAACCGCTCCGGCGTGTTGTGCGCACAATGCGTAATCAGCATGACACTGAACGCAAACGCTTACAGGAAGAACAAAAGAAACGGTGGGAGCATGAAGAGAAACTTCGTATCCAACGTCTGCCAAAAGGCATAAAAGGCTTATGGCACCGTGTAACAGGAAAGTATCAGAAAGTCCGCGCCCTCAATGAAAAAGATACAAGACGCGCCATAGAACGTGATCAGGCAGAAAAACAAGAGTTGATAACACGGCAACTAAAAGAGCGACAAAAATTACAGAAGAAACTGCAAGGGCTGCGCTATGAAAGAAATGAGGCCATGCTGTCTCTACGGCTGGATATTGGCCAATATTTGGACATGCAAGGCAAGGAAAATCCAAGCCTTACCGATAAACTCAGCGAAAAACTGAAAAACCAAGATCGTGATAATCCAGATTTTGATAGGGAAATATAAACATCAAAATAAAGCCATTTGCTTGTCGCTTGGATCGGCAATGCCGAACACAATCCGGGCCATCTTTACCGTTTTCTGACCTTCAAAAATTGGCTGATCCATATAAGGATTAATGTTTTGCCAGCCAGCCCAGATTTTTAGACCTGAGCCTTCATAGGCGATGCTTAACGCATCTCGGCCACCGCTACCTCCTGCAATTCCTAATTCATAGCGCAGTGCCTGTGATAATTGTTCATCTGTTAAGCCTATTTCTGCACGCTCTTTCCAACGGTTTTCAGCGTCCTGCATATTGTTTACAGCGCGGATGAATGCTTTCTTTTTATCGTCATTTGTCATGATTTTGCCCTCCTATGCCATGCGGTAAATGTAATTGGTGCCATTCAGGCGGATTTCCGTGTAATCCATGCCTAAATCGCGTGCGATAGCGTCATAGTCCAGATAAAAGCGGATGTTTTCAGGAATTTCACCGAAGAAACCTTCGTCGATAAATTGCTCAGCAAGATCACGCAAAGTATCCAGCTCATAAAGATCAATATCGAAGTCATCTGGATCATCACTTTCAGGATCGAAGCTATAACCAGCCTCGCCTACGGCGATAATCACCTTGATTTTCTGGTCGTCATCCCAGTCTTCGCATGCGGTAAAGTAGTGGTTAAAATTTCCTTGATGTACGCTCAGGGCTTTAAAGAGGTCACAGTCAAGATCGTCACCATCAATGAACTGGATTTCATATTCTTCAACTTCGTCACCGTAATCATTCTTATGATTAGTGGATTTTTGTTCGTACTCCTCAAGGCTTCGGAAATAAAACCCGCTTGCGGAAATGTCGTAAGGTTGAGCGTGAAGTTTAATTTCAGATGTTTGTGTTTCAATTTGGCTGGTTTGAATATGGTCTAAGTTTTCCATGATATTCTCCGTTTCTTTGGGTTGTTATCGAACGCCAAAAAGAAGGACGGGGGTTTGAGACTCCTGTGCATGGTCAACACGGAACCTTGGAGCGGGCAGCACCATTGCACTGGCGTCGCCCTCGGCCATAAAGGCGGTCATAAACGATAACAGCGCCAAAAAACGGCAAGAATTCAGAAGGAAATAGGCATTTATTTATATGACGGACATATTGTAATCTGCATAAAATTAATTGTTTGCCTATCTATGATTACCTAGCTCTACTCCCAAGATGATACAGAAATAATTGGAGTTAATTCTTTAACGGGATACAAGAGAACTAGAATATTGTAAGTCGTGTCAAAGGCTTCGGCCAAGCATTCATGAATCTGTCCGTTCTTATCTTGAATTCTGACGGGCGTTGGATAGGTCATTTTTCTTCCAACTGGAACAGCGTCCCATAAAAAATGCTCTTGATTGATAACTTGGTCATTAGGCAAACCGAACCCTTCTATAAAACGCGACGAGGCTTCTATTCTTCTAACATAAGCCTGCGCTCCAAAATCAGGTAAAAACTGCATCGGTTCTAAAATAAAAACAGCACAAGCTCTCTCATTGGTTCTGGCATATTCTCTTGTTGAAGCATACAAAGACGCGCCAAATTGCTTTGCGAGCTTCATCGGCGTTTTAATTCCAAACTCGTGATCTGCGGCGTGCTCTCCAAATGTATTGCCTTTAAATAATATATATCGAGCAAAATTATTTGCTTCGCGCTCGAATTGATCTGCGGTATCTGGCGAAAGTGTCTTTTCACAATCCTGAAAAAATCGAAATATTTTTCGATGTGTTGGAATATCGTGATGACCAGTCTCATGCAATTTTAAAAAATTTTGTTTAGAAACGACAACGCTATCATCAATGTGAATGATACTTTCCCCAGCATCATAAATGCCAAGGATTTTAGATACGGCCTTTTTAAGTTTATGCTCTACATCAGCAGCTTTAGTTTTCAGATAAGAGAGGATTGCTGCTGGATCAAACATGCTTTTAGGAGCAACCTTCAAGTTGGCGGCCTCTAAAATATCATCTACAGGAACCGGAAACCGATCCCAAGCATCCGCACGATGAAGCATGTTCATTGCCCTGTCTTCAATGATTTTTTTATCACTAGGCGATAAATAACTGTCGTCAGGTTTAAGCACCGTCATTATTCCTTCTAATAAATTGTAGGTATTCTATAAGCTCTTTTTCTTCTTCACTTGTAAGGTTGTGTTCCGCAAAAGTTGCAGCGCGTCCGTGCCGAGTTTCATCATTAGTTACACCAGATGAAGTTACATGCCCTGCCATACCCATAAGCCCTTCAAAGCTGATGCTATAAAGTTCGGATAATGTATGAAGAACGTTTGGCGATGGCTTTTTTATCTTATCATTTTCGATTTGGCTGAGATAAGCATTAGAGACACCTTTCTCTGTCGCTTCCTCTACATCGCGCAATGTCATTTTGCGATCATTACGAATCGAAGCCAAATAACCACCAAGTGTAAGAGTACCTTCTGCACTATTATTTCCTTCGTTTGCCATGACTTTTCTCCTCAAAATCAATTTCTATCCCTTGATTCTAGTGACTTTCACGCCATTCGTCAAGCATGCTAATTGCTTGCTTGACAAACTTAGCATGCTGCGTGTATAGTTGTATCAAATACCAATCACGGTAATTTAATTTTGATAGAGGAAATCAATTATGGTTGAAGACTTAAAAAATCGCTCAGATGATCCGGGCGAAGTAACAATTTTAGACGAAGTCATTGATCTGGAGGTCTATGCAAAAGCGGGAGAACGCCCGCCTCTTGCCAAGGGTTACAGAATAAAAATCAACGGCGATCCCTATGTAATTTCTGATCCAAAAGTAACGGGGCGTGAAATCCTTACATTAGCAGGCCTTTTACCTGTCGAGAATTACACGTTACGTTTGAAAATTTTAGGCAATCGTCCTGAAAAAATCGGTTTGGATGAAGAGGTCAATCTTCGTAAGCGCGGCGTTGAAAAATTCAAAGCCTTACCAAGAGATCAAACGGAGGGTTAATCATGACATTACGCAAAGAATTCGAGCTTTTGCCTGAAGATAATGCATTTTTGAATGATTACGGACTTGATTGGGAGGCCGTCATAGACGGCTCCCAATGGGTTTTGATTAAAAATTTCCCTACCCCGGAAGGCTATAATCATTCAACCGTAACTGTGGCCATAAGATTAGAAACAGGCTACCCCAATGTGGCACTTGATATGGTGTATTTTAGTCCCGCCTTAAAACGCAAAGACGGACAAACAATCGCTGCCACAGATGGTACGCAGGAGATAAAGGGAGAAACGTATCAAAGGTGGTCAAGACACAGAACATCTGAAAATCCGTGGGTAGTTGGAAGAGACTGCTTGGGTTCTCATGTTATTTTAATTGAGGACTGGTTAGACAGGGAGTTTGAATAATGCCAATACCTATCACGCTTGCATTAACAGCAACCCAGCATCATACGCTTAAAGATTATTTGTTTTGTGGCGACAATAAAGAATCCGTTGCTTTCCTTCTTTGCGGGATGCGCAACGGTGATCGAAGAAAAAGGCTATGTGTGCGTGAGGTTTTTACACTGCCTGATGAGGCTTACATCGAGAGAACAGATGTAAAGGTCAAATGGTCTCCCGATTACATAGATGATATTCTTGAAAAAGCCGCTGATGAAAAGCTGTCAGTTATAAAAATTCATGGCCATCCTAATGGGTACCCCGACTTTTCATCGACAGACGACCAATCTGACCGTGAACTTTTACCACTCATAAAAAAATGGGTTGATGCAAACGATGTCATTCATGGAAGTGCGGTGATGTTACCTGATGGACAAATTTTCGGAAGGACATTAAATGAAAATCAAGATTTTTTACCAATAGAATGCGTTAGCGTAGCAGGTGATGATTTACATTTCTGGTACTCCGATGCTGGAAATATTGATACACCAGATTTCATGGCCTCTCACGCCCAAATTTTTGACGAAGGTACAATAGAGCGTCTCCAACGCCTATCTATTGCCATCATTGGTGCCTCCGGCACAGGCAGTCCGACCATCGAACAGCTAAAGCGTCTTGGTGTCGGTGAAATCATCGTTGTTGATGATGATCACATGGAAGAACGCAACGTAAACAGAATACTGAATTCTTCAATGGCTGATGCGGAGCTATTAAAATTAAAAACACAAGTGCAAGAAGAAGCTGCTGAACTGCACGGATTAAATACCAAAATTATTCCAATTTCAAATAACCTATGGGAAAAAGAAACCATTGAAGCTGTGGCACAGTGTGATCTTGTATTTGGTTGTATGGACACTGTTGATGGTAGATTTATACTCAATGCGATTTCAACTTACTACAATATACCTTACTTCGACATTGGTGTTAGATTAGACGCATCCCAAAGAGAAGGAGAGGAAGGTCAGATACGGGAAGTATGCGGTACAATTAATTATATTCAACCAGGGCTTTCTAGTTTAATGAGCAGAAGCTTATTTACAATGCAAGATGTTGCAGTAGCAGGGCTTCGCAGAAATGACAAAACTGCACATGAAAGACAAATTAAGGATGGTTATATTTCTGGAGTTGAAGCAAGTCGCCCCGCCGTTATTAGCGTCAACATGTTTGCATCATCCTTGGCTGTAAACGAATTTCTTGCCAGACTTCACCCTTTTCGTGAAGAGCCTAACTCAACCTTTGCCGCAGTTACTTTCAGCCTCAGTAGCATGGAATTTTTCTACGATGAAGATGAAGGTAAATGTGAAATACTAAGTTCAAAAGTCGGCCTTGGCGACACTAGCCCACTTTTAGGTTTAATGGAATTGGCAGAAAGGCTCTAAATTGCGTTTGTTAAAAAAATTATATCTCCGATTTATAAATGCTTGTAAGAGCTGGTTCGATGCCCCCTACAAAACTATTCAGGTGAATGAAAGTTTGCCCAGCCGTTTGAAAAAAAACATCCTGTATATTGTTATTGAAGATGACTATTCAGAACAAGCGGCCATGATCTGCCCTTGCGGTTGCGATAGCGTTTTGCATATGAATTTACTCCTAGATGAAAGGCCATGTTGGAGTGTAACTATGCATGAAGATAAGACCATCTCACTTCATCCGTCTGTATGGAGAAAAACAGGGTGTAAATCTCATTTCTGGTTCAAGCGGAGCAAAATAGAATGGTGTTAATTTTAATGTCATATATTTATTAAACTTCAAAAATTATTGCGACTTTAAGCCTCACACCTTCTTCAACAGGAGAGGAAGGCTGGCAGATTGATGCCCAAGCTGCTGAACAAATAATCATAAGCAATCGCCGCTAATCCACCAGAGTCTTTATTGTTTTAGAAAAACAGCCTTGAAACGGAGAATTTTTTTACTGTTTCACGGCACTGCACTAGCAACCACTATTTTTTATTCCTTCAAAACCATCCTGCCATATTTAACGGTTCATCCGTTTTGATCATAGCAATCCTTTTGCTTTGGCAACGCCTGCCCATACGAGTCCTTTCCCTGTGTGTCGGGGCAAGAAAGGCCTCGATAGTCGGGGCTTCATAGCCAAAAAAGGAAACCGCTATGACAAAATTTATCACACGCTCCGAACTGTCCCGATGCTCATTAAACGAACTACGTGGTGTTTACCGCAAAGCCTTCAACCAACTGGTACAAAGTCAGTCCGAAAGCCATCAACGCCGTAATGCGCTAGCTACGCTGGAGAATATAAACAATGAGCTGAATAGCAGATTATAGCATGAAAAGCCCTTAACTGGTCTTTTCTTAATCTTATCAGTTAATTAGTCTTATTTTGGTAAAATTGACTGTCAGAAAAAACTATGTTATTATCTGACAATAAGGAGATGTTTTTATGAGCACAATTACAGACCAAATAACCAGACGTATCCATGCCAAACGGCGTGGATGGGTATTCACGCCCAAAGACTTTCTGGATATGGGATCACGCGCTGCGGTGGATCAGGTGCTCTCGCGTCTGGTTAAGCAGGATAAAATCCGGCGGCTGGATCGCGGCCTGTATGATTTCCCCAAACAGCATGCCACACTCGGCACATTATCACCTGACGCAGATAGCATTGCGCAGGCACTGGCCACGCAATATGGTGATATAGCATTCCCTTCTGGCGCGATGGCCGCAAACATGCTCGGTCTGTCTACGCAGGTTCCAGCCAAGCCTACTTACATGACCAACGGCATATCCCGCACTAAAAATGTGGCGGGACGCACCATTACTTTCAAACATGCGCGTGTGCCGCTTATGCGCCGCCTGCCAGATAGTGTGAATTATCTGCTTCAGGCTTTGTCTTATCTAGGCAAAGATAGTATTGATAGTGATGTTATTCAGCGTTGTGCAACGCGGCTTGATTCACGCGATGTTAAATCCTTAAGCCAAGCCGCTGCACAAGTACCGGGCTGGATGGCAGATATATTACAAAAAATACAAAGCGCTCATCATGGAACAATTCGCCAAGCGGCCTGATACAGAAAGACAGGATATTTTACAGGAATCCGCCAATCGTCGCGGCATTCGTGAAATTATCATCGAAAAGGATTTCTGGGTCTGTTGGACACTGGATCGATTATATAATCTGCCAGAACTGGCCGATCATATCACGTTTAAGGGCGGCACCTCCCTTTCCAAAGCCTATGGCCTGATTGAACGCTTTTCAGAAGATATTGACCTGACCATTGGGCGTAATGCGCCATATATTTGCGATACCAATAATCCCATGGAGCCAAATATTTCACGCAAAGAACGTGAACGCCGTATAGCTGCTGTGAAAGATGCTGCTCAGCATTTTGTAGCAGATATAGCCATGCCTATGCTGAACACAGTCTTTGAACAATCTTTAGAAACGAAAGAAGGTTGGGCACTGGAACTGGATAAAGATGATCCAGACCAGCAAACGCTACTGTTTCATTATCCACGGGTAATGGATTACGGTATGGGGTTTGGTAAAGGCGCTTTTGGTGCTGGCCGATTTGGTGAGGGTGAAGTCGGTTATATCAAGCCAGCCGTAAAACTAGAATTTGGTGCGCGTGGTGAAATCGTACCCCATGAAATAAAAACAATCACGCCGTATGCGGCGGAAGATTTTCCTGACTTTTTCAAACAGCCAACCATCTCCGTTACCACGTTGGCGGCGGAACGCACATTCTGGGAAAAGGCCACTATCCTGCATGCGCTACATCATAGCACCAAGCTGCGTGATCGTATGTCGCGGCATTATTACGATACTTACGTGATGGCTGAAAAAGGCGTTGCAGACATAGCTTTAAGACAGCCAGAGCTTCTACAGCATGTCGTACAGAATAAAAGCCTGCTGTTTCGTGATAACAAAGCATCATATGAAACGGCAACAATAACAGAATTAAAGCTGATCCCCACAGATGGTATGCTGCAAGCCCTTAAGAAAGATTATGCCTCTATGCAAGAAATGTTTATGGGCGATGTGCCAGATTTTGATACTGTTATGCAGCGTCTAGCAAAACTGGAAGAGCAAATCCATAAAACAGAGTAATTTGAAGTAGTACATGTAAGCTGAATGCTCTTTTTCTTAAAAAAAATTATTGTCCCCCTTTAATCATCACTGCATTTATTGGATTCAAACTCCAGCGTCGAGTGTTCGATAGAATGACTGTCGTGGAGCATATTTTTTAAGGCGGTTTTGACTGTTTCGATTTCGTTTATATCTGAAAGAACGACATGCGCTTCCAAAGCGTTGCGCTGCTCATCCAGTTGCCAGATATGGACATGGTGAACATTAGTTACGCTCTCAACCTCTTCCATCGCCGAGATCACATCGTCTATGTTGATATTTTCCGGCGTCCCCTCCATTAGCAAATGGATCGCTTTCGGTATTTCTGTGAAGCCCTGATAAAGAACATATCCGGCAATCAAAAGTGTCATGGCCGCATCCGTCCATATCCAACCATAAAGCAGGATCAAGGTGCCAGCGATGATAACCCCAACAGAGGCAAAAGCATCTGTCAGATTATGAATGAAAGCAGCCCTGATATTCATACTGTTTTTGGATTGGCTGTATGTCAAAAGCGCGGTAAAAATATCAACAATCAACGCAATACCAGCAACTATCACAACCGCCCATCCGACAATAGGTTCCGGCGTTATGAAGCGCAAAATGGCTTCATAGCAAAGATACAGCCCTATGATAATCAACGTAGTCAGGTTAATGAGCGCAGCTATGGTTTCAGCGCGTTTATAGCCAAAAGTTTTAAATTGATCAGGCGGTTTTCGTCCAATACGAATGGCCACAAGAGCAATCAGGAGTGACGCAGCATCACTGAAATTATGCAGCGCGTCGGCAATCAGCGATAAACTGCCGGATATAATCCCGCCAATAATTTGTGCCACTGTCAGTAATAAATTGGCCGCAACCGCCCACCAAAGCCGACGTTCTCCTATTTCAGATGGATCTCCATGATGATGGTGTCCGTGTCCCATAATTTTATCCTATAATATTTCTCATGATGTATTGATGTAAAAAGTAACCCACGACCAATAAAGCGAGGCCAATAGCGTAGCTAATCCAGAAATTTAAATCCCATTTTTCAATGAAAAAGAAAGGCAGAAAAAACAGCCACGAAATCGGTACAGCAAAAATAATGCTGCGGGCATATTGAGCGGTTATGGCCGTATCCTGATATTGAATGTAGGAAAAAGCGATAGCCATAATAGAAACCAATGGCAGAGCCGTAATAAAACCTGCCAGTTCTGGTCGTTTCCCGGCAAGCCATGATGCAAAAGCAATCACAAAAGCGGCGATGGTCACTTTAAGGGCGGTAAAAATCATAGTTGGAACCTATCTATCGGCGACCAAGGCCGCTTTTGTGCGTTAAAGTTTAATGCTCATGTCCATGAGCACCTTGGCTATTGCCGTGTCCACCACCTCCACTCATGCTTGTTGCGGCGAACGCCCCCAATGCTATCAAAACAATAACAACAGGAATTAGAATTTTAGGGTTGGTTAGTTTTTTCATTTTTTCAGTCCTTTCTTAATTTTAGTAACGCTTAATGGCGGTATATTCACCGTTGGTTTTCAGGGTGATAGTCAAAGGTTCTTTTGTACGGTTGCGCCAGAACCAACCATGAGATCCATCAAATGCAGCAACCAGAGTACCTTCACTTTTCACGTCAGAACCTTTGCTGTAATTGTGATAATCAATATCCAGCTCTTTGGAGTCAGCATGGACATCAAAATTGGCTTTGCCGCCATCGGTTTCCCAGACGTAATCCACCTTCGCCCCTTTTGCCATGGCCACTTTAATTTCCGTGCCTTCATCCGGCGCGAGTGTGAAGCTCATTTCATGGGTTTGGGCAGGCGTGGTTTCTGCAACGATTTCCGGCTCCGGCACAGTTTCAAACGCAGTAACAGCCTCCGTGTCTTTGGCTGCATCCACTGCCGCTTCCTCGGCCAGTGAGACTTTAATTTCACCCATGCGCTTCAGGCCAAGGGCGTTGCCAACACCTGTCGGGTCAATGCCGTATTCGGACGGCATGACTACAGTCACCAGTAAAACTCCGGCAGCGATAGCCGCCAGAACGGTTGATTTGATGAGTTTCGCGGTGGACGGTACTTCTCTATCGGATGGTATGTTTGTATTATACATTTTCGTTTTCCTTTTAAGTTTGTCAGTTTGAATTTATTGAACGATGTAGCCCGTGATTTGATAGAACATGAGCAAGAAGCCCAGCATCATCATGAAAGCATTGGCCTTATAAGCATGGTGTAGAAAGCTGCCGGATTTTCGCCAATAGGTGATGGCGATCAGGATGACAGCCAAGGCTAAAATCTGTCCCAATTCCACACCAATATTGAAGAAAATCAGATTGGCAAGAAGGCCATCAGGCGATAGCTCATAGTCCAGAATTTTAGTCGCCAAGCCGAAACCGTGCAGCAAACCAAATATGAGGGTCGCCGCTTTGGTATTGGGTTGAAACCCGAACCAACGTTGATAAGCTCCCATATTATCGAGCGCCTTGTACACGACAGAAAAGCCGATGATGGCATCAATAATATACGGGCTGATGCTGATTTCCATTAACACGCCGGTAAGCAGTGTCACAATGTGGCCAACTGCAAACAGGGTCACATAAATGGTGACGTCTTTCATGCGATAGAGGAAGAAAATAACGCCGAGCAAGAACAGCAAATGGTCATAGCCCGTCATCATATGTTTGGCTCCCAGATAGATAAACGGGATCGGGTGAACGCCCGTTGTTTCCTGAATATAGCCTTTATCACCTTGCGTCACGCCATGCGCCCACGCATCGGGAATAATGCCAAACAGGGCAACCAGCATCATTGCTAGCCCCATAAAGGCAAACAGGCGGTCTTTGCCTGTCATAGATTGAAAATAGTTCATCATTAAATTGTCTCCATTTCATAGAGTTGCGTTTAAGAAATTTAAAAAATGGAGCGCATACATAAGCTGCGTCCGCGCAGATGGCAGACACAAAAATACGCTCCGAATTTAAAGCCTAAATTCGCAGACGCTGCGTGGAGAGATAGAGGGGAGTGTCGGAAGGAAACTGCCGCCAGCCATAGTCCGGCGGCGGGCCGCGATTTTGCACAGAAGCCAGTTCAAAGCGTTGCAGCAAAAGATCATTGGCGACGGTAAAATCAATAGCCTGCGTGTCTTGCGCCGGAGCCGCCAGAACAACATGATCGGGGCTTTGCAAATCAACATGCAAATACTCGCTGAAATAGGTCACAACATCCAAATTTATAGGATGATGGTCACTTGCCTGCGTTTGGCTGTCATGGTCGTGAGTCGCGTGGTCGTGCCCATGACCTTGATCGGCTTGCTGGCGACTTTGATG
>JAJFGU010000011.1 GCA_021775955.1 Alphaproteobacteria bacterium
GGTTTGGTCGAAGCGGCAGAACGCTACGGTATTATTGTCGGCCAGAGCTAGGGTCCAAACTCACAGCTTTTATACAATTCTGTGGCGTAATAAGAAGAAAGAAGCAAGTTTTGACAATGATGTACATGCCAAAGCATATTCAAATTGGCAAAACGCTGCTAATTTCTTTTTATTACACCACCCTGCGAAGCAAGGCAAAACGCCTTGCTCGCATTTTATGGGCGCCGCAAATTTTTGTATCTGGACTTTCAAACCGCTTGACCGTAGCTACGGCTATGGCCATGCGCGGTTTTCGGGTCCAGATACAAAAATTTGACTGGCGCAGAATGGATAAAAGCTGTGAGTTTGGACCCTGATATCTTTATATCCCTTTTTTCATACCCAGAAGCTGGCCCGGTTTGACATTGGGCGATTTGCGTCCGATTTTACCCTTGCGACCGCCGCCCCAGCCGCCATCATCATCAAGCTCTTTTTCGATCAGCTCATCAATATCGGGAAGAACCCCCATTGATACGGCTTCAATACAGGCGCGAAAAAAGTTACAGCCCTTTTCTTCCCAGTCATGAATTTCATTCACGTAATTCTCACCTTTAACCGTCAAAAACACAGGTGACCATTGATCGCCGGCAACGGGAAGGGCGCGCATGCGCATAATCTGCTCTCGTCCATCGATGATGCGGGTTTTGCTTTCTCCTTCGCCGTCACCACCTTCCTTGCCGCCGTCCTCGCTATCACCATCTTCTTCGTCTTCCTTGTCATCATGGAGGAACTGAATCTCAGCCTCAACATCCTCGCTGCCCGGTCCCATACGAACTTCGGCGCTACAGGTAATTCCCTTTTCGGTGTCATAATGAACCCATGGCTGCGTTTCATAGGGTGACAACACGTGGTCCACACCGAGTTTTTCCAGTAATTTGTCTAATGCCAGCCGCATGCCTTGGAACCCAAACCTATAAAATCTGTTAAAATCTTTGTCCCGTACATTACTTAACTTTATCAGATTTGCTATGAAAGTATGAAGAATTCTCAACCAAATGGTGCTAAAATGCAGGCAGGATGAGCAAATTTAAATCCATATTCCATAAATTCTGCACCAGTCAGCTTTTTATACTCATGCTGATCTGTCTGGCTATGCCCGCTTATTCTGCGCAGACAACCCCGCAGCAACCAAAAGCGCCCCAAAGCAAGGGCCTTTTTGAAACCAAAGCCCGGGCCGCCGATGCCGAGACGCTTCTTGCCGGTTCAAACAGAATTCACTTATGGGGCGTGGACATGATTGATACCGGCAGCGCAAAATTCGGCCTGCGGGCAAGAGCAGATCTGGACGATCTTATTGGCAATCAATCCATACAATGCGAAATGATGAGCCGTGCGGGCAAAGACATCATCGCGCAATGCGCCAGCATCAATGGCGTCGATCTAAGCTTGTTTATGATCCAGAACGGTTTTTTGGTTGTTGATCGCAGCCTCGTCTATAACACTATTTTTGAAGAGCCTTATATCGGGGCGGAAGATCAGGCCAAAGATAAAGGGCTTGGCCTGTGGTCTTCGGACGATAATGGCGGGTCTTCGAGCTCTTTGGATAGTACGGGGGTTTTGATTTTATTATCTCTCTTGCTGTTGGTTTCCGGTGGTAGTTTTGCTGCACTCAGCGTGATAATGCTGGGTGGCTTTAACAGAGTGGTTGAGGCACAAGAGCGCAACACCAGCTTCCTGAACAAAGAAAGGGCGCTGAAAGATAAAGAAAAAACTATTGTTGTGGCTATGTTAGAGGCTGAATTAAAAGCCAACGAATCAAAGCTTGAAGCCTATCTTGTCATTTACGAAGAAATGCTGAGATCACTGCAACATTCAGATCAAAGTCCAAAATACAAAACATCAGGGGATATTGTGCAACTTCAACCCGCGCTTGAGCGCGCTATTTTTGATGGCAATACCGACAAGCTGGATCTTCTGGGTGAAGACCTATCAAGTGCGGTTATTCACTTTTACGCCCAGGTAAAAACACGCCCCGACTATGTGAACCTGGAACCTGATACCCCGCTCGAAAAAGCGCTATGGCATGTTGAAAAAGCAGTCAATGGCGCCAAAACCATGAATAGTGAGCTGGAAAAGCTCTTAAAGGCTTTTGCCAAAAAGAGCCCCCAGCAACCCAGGGAAGAAGAAGAGCCTAAGGAAGAAGGGCTGAGCTTCGTCTGATAAAAGATCAGAACAAACTGTCCTGATCCGGATTGCCGGGTTTTGTCTTTTTCTTCTTTTTTGCCGGTGCCGTTCCGGATTTTCCTACCATCGCATCAATCCGCTTATCCTGTTTGAATTGCAGCTGTACCTGCTGCCCTGCCTGCGCCTGCGCCGCTTCGGTGATCAAATGATCATCCGCCCCGCGTACCACGACAAAACCGCGCTCGAGAACCGATTCAAAAGACAAAACCTCCAGCATTGCGCTGACATTCTTCAACTCCGTCTGTTTTTTCTCCAGCATCTTTTGGCCAAGAACGGCTATACGTTCACTCCAACCCATTAGTGACCGCTTCGCTTCGTCGATACGGTCTTTCGGATGACGAAGGCGGGCGCTGAGTTCTATCGCCCTGGATTTTTTCTCTGACAGATATTGGCGGAACACGGCGGTAATCTGATCACCCAGCCGGTCCAGGCTTTGGGTTTTAATCTCCAAAAGCCGCGCCGGATTGCCAAGACCCTTTACCTGCGCTTCCAGGCGGTGGCGGTATTCGGATAAAAGCCGGCTCATAGAGCTAACCAACCGCCCATGGTCATCAATCACCTGATATAACAGATCCTCGCGCACCGGCACCGCCATTTCCGCCGCAGCGCTCGGTGTGGGCGCGCGCCTATCGGCGGCGAAATCAACCAGAGTCGTATCGGTTTCATGGCCCACAGCCGAGATAACAGGAATGTCGCAATCCGCCACGGCCCGCACGACGATTTCCTCGTTAAAAGCCATCAAATCCTCGAGCGAGCCGCCGCCGCGTGCGATAATCAACACATCCGGACGCGGCTCCATTGTTTCAAACCCCTCAATCGCTCTTGCGACCTGTTCCGCTGCCCCTTCACCCTGCACCAGCACCGGCCAGACAATGACATGGCGTGGAAAGCGATCTTCGAGACGATGCAAAATGTCACGGATCACCGCCCCGGTCGGCGAAGTCACCACGCCGATCACATCGGGCAAAAACGGCAATTCCTTCTTGCGCTCTTCATCGAACAACCCTTCCGCCGCCAATTTTTTGCGCCGCTCCTCCAGCATTTTGAGCAGCGCGCCTTCCCCGGCCAGCTCCATTGATTCAATGATCAGCTGGTATTTCGAGCTTTTCGGATAGGACGAAACACGCCCCGTGCAAATCACCTCCAGCCCTTCTTCGGGCTTAACCGACAGTTTGGACAGATTGCCCTTCCAGCAAACCGCATCAATCACCGCGTCATTGTCTTTCAGCGAGGAATACATATGGCCGGAGCCGGGAATACTGATCCGTGAGAGCTCGCCGCGCACCCGTACGCGCCCGTAATTCTCCTCCAGCGTCTTTTTCAGCGAGAGTGCCAGTTCCCCAACCGAAAACTCGGGGACATTGCTCTTCGCTTCTTTTACGGAATTAGTCATGGGTAAATAATAGATTTAGGCCTAAAAAAAGCAAGCCGCTAATGTTATTCTCTAACTATGGGACATGATTTTTCACCTTATCTCTATGCCGATGAAGCGCAGTGCGTTGAAGAACTTCTTGCTTCGATGAAATGGGATGAGCCGGCTGCAAAAATAACAAAGAAAAAAGCCACAGCGCTTGTTAAGAAGATCCGCGCCGAAAAACGTAAACCCGGAGAGCTCGAATCCTTTCTGCAGCAATATTCCCTGACCACCGAAGAGGGCATAGCGTTGATGTGTCTGGCGGAATCTTTGCTGCGTATTCCCGATGCGCATACCGCCAGCGCGCTTATTAAGGATAAGGTCGCCGCCGCCAATTGGCTTTCCAGTGTCGGCAACAGTAAAGACTGGGTCGTCAAGGCCGCCGGGGTTGGCTTGTTCGTTACCAGCAAAACGCTCGACGGCGTATTAAGCCGCATGGGCGAGCCGTTTATCCGCGAGGCCATGATCCAGGCGATGCGCCTTTTGGGCAAACAATTCGTTTTGGGCCAAAGCATCGAAGAAGCTGAGCAAAACGCGCAAGCCTACCGCGATAAAGGCTACCGCATGTCCTATGACATGCTGGGTGAGGGCGCGCGTACGGCCATCGATGCACAAAATTATTACGAATCCTATCACCATGCCATTGGCTATATAGGAGAGCGCCGCGCCCGCGACAAAGCCCGCAGACCGGGGATTTCAGTGAAACTCTCAGCCCTGCATCCGCGCTATGAATACGCGCAAAGCCCGCATTGTCTGGAAGAGATTATTCACACGGTGAAAAAGCTCGCACTGCATGCTGCTTCACATCAAATTGCGTTTATGATCGATGCCGAAGAAGTTGAGCGCCTCGATCTGTCTGTACAAATTGTTGAAAGCATTTTATCTGACCCGATGTTTGAATACTGGGAAGATTTCGGCATGGCGGTACAGGCCTATCAAAAGCGCAGCCATCCGCTGATCGGTCATCTTGCCGAGCTTGCCAAACAAAACAAACGCCGCATGCAAATCCGGCTGGTCAAGGGCGCCTATTGGGACCGCGAGATTAAACGCGCGCAAATTCTCGGGATGCCCGAATACCCGGTTTTCACCCGCAAGGCCAACAGCGATTTATCGTTTCAGGCCTGCGCGGCTCTGTTGTTTGAAAATGCCGGGCAATTTTACCCGATGATTGGCACCCATAACGCGCAAAGCGCGAGCGCTATTCTCGAGCTGGCCAGAGAAAAGAATTTGTCCTTCGAACTCCAACGCCTTTACGGCATGGGTGAGGCGCTATTCGATGTTGTACAGAAGGAAGAACAGCCACATATGAGCATTTATGCACCCGTCGGCAGTCATCATGATTTGCTGCCCTATCTGGTGCGGCGCTTGCTGGAAAATGGCGCCAACAGCTCATTTGTCAACCAGTTGCTCAATGATAAAGAACCGGTTGAACATCTTGTGCAGGACCCGGTGATCAAAGCGCGCGAGAATGAAAACAAACGCCATCCGCAAATTGCCCTGCCGAAGGATATTTACAAGCGCGATATTTATGGCGAGGGCCGTAGCAATTCCGCCGGGCTCGATCTTGACGACAGCTCAGTGGCTGAACCTTTGCTGCGTAAAATTGCCAATGCCAATATGCTGTATGAAGCGGCGTCCTTGATTGGCGGGGAAATTCACAAAGGTGGCATATCACACAATGTTACAAATCCGGCTGATAGCAAGGCCATCGTCGGCACGCTCTGGCCGGCGAAAAAACCGTTCATCAATAAAGCCTTTGCAGCCGCCGAAGAATCCTTCGCCTCCTGGTCCAAAACACCCACTGAGACCCGCGCGCAGGCGCTGGAAAAGCTCGCCGATCTGCTGGAGAAAAACCGCGATGAACTTATTACCCTTTGCGTGCATGAAGCCGGTAAAACCATTCCCGATGCGCTGGCTGAAATCCGAGAAGCCGTTGATTTCTGCCGTTATTATGCCGAGCGCGGCCGTGAGGATTTCAGCGAAAAAGGCACACGTCTCCAAGGCCCGACAGGAGAGCGTAACATTCTCACCATGCATGGGCGCGGGGTGTTTGTCTGTATCAGCCCGTGGAATTTCCCGCTCGCGATTTTCACCGGACAGATTGTTGCAGCATTAATGGCGGGCAATAGCGTCATTGCCAAACCGGCCGAGCAAACCCCGCTGATTGCGATGAAAGCGGTGCAGCTGATGCACATGGCAGGAATTCCCGAAGGTGCGGTCAATCTCCTTCCGGGAGACGGCACGATCGGCGCGGCGATTGTGCAGCATAAAAATGTCGCAGGCGTCGCCTTTACCGGCTCGACCGACACCGCGCGCAGCATCAATCAATCGTTGGCTGAGCGCAAAGGCGCGATTGTGCCGCTGATCGCCGAAACCGGCGGTCAGAACGCGATGATCGTCGATTCCTCGGCTCTGCCCGAACAGGTGATTGATGATGTGCTGCTCAACGCTTTTGGCTCTGCCGGGCAGCGCTGCTCGGCTTTGCGCGTTTTGTTTTTGCAGGAAGAAATCGCCGATAAAATCATCCGTATGTTAAGCGGCGCGATGGAACAATTACGCATCGGCAATCCCGCCTTGCTGTCTTCCGATATCGGTCCGGTGATTGACAGCGAAGCGCATGACAATCTCACCCGCCACCGCAAAAAGCTAACCGGCTTTGGCAAGAAAATCGCGGAAGTCGAGCTTGACAAAGACCTGGCCAAACGTGGTCATTTCTTCGCCCCCTGCGCGTTTGAGATCAAGAACATGAGCGGGCTGAAACAGGAAATCTTCGGTCCCGTCCTGCATGTCATTCGTTATAAAGCTGACAAACTCGACGACATCATCGAAGACATCAACGCCACTGGCTATGGCCTGACACTGGGCGTGCATAGCCGCATCGATGCGACGCAGCGCCATATCACGGGACAAGTCAATGTCGGCAACGCCTATGTTAATCGCTCGATGACCGGCGCCACTGTCGGGGTGCAGCCCTTTGGCGGGCAGGGCTTATCGGGAACAGGCCCCAAAGCCGGCGGGCCGCATTACCTGCCGCGCTTTGCCACCGAAAAGGTTGTCAGCACCGACACCACAGCCCAAGGGGGCAATGCGAGCCTTGTAAGTTTGGAAGAATAAAGCCAATATAAGCAGCACTTTAGGAGTAGGAGCAAAGCATGAAAATATTACTGGTTGGCTCTGGCGGCCGTGAGCATGCGCTGGCCTGGGGCCTGGCGCAATCGGATCAATGCAGTGCGCTTTACTGCGCCCCGGGCAATGCCGGGACCGAAGAATGCGCCGAGCGGGTCGACATAGGTGCCGAAGACGTCGACGCACTGGTTAACTTCGCCAAAGAAAAAGTCATCGATCTCGTCGTCATAGGACCCGAAGCGCCGCTGGTGCTTGGCCTTGCCGATCGCCTGGCGGAAGAAAACATCAGGGCTTTCGGCCCCAGTGCCGCCGCCGCCGCACTCGAAGGCTCCAAAGGTTTCATGAAAGATCTTTGTGCCAAATATAACATCCCGACGGCCAGCTATGGCCGCTTCACCGATCTGGTGGAAGCTAAAAAATTTATTGCCGCCCTTAAAGAAAAAAACACGGACGCACCGATTGTAGTCAAAGCCGACGGGCTTGCCGCCGGTAAGGGCGTGATTATCGCCGCCACCGAAGAGGAAGCCATTGAAGCCGCCACCGACATGCTGTCCGGTGACAGCTTCGGCGCGGCGGGAAATGAAATCGTCATCGAGGAATTTCTGGACGGCGAAGAGCTTAGCTATTTCGCGCTCGCTGACGGCAAAACCATTTTGCCGCTGACTTCCGCGCAGGATCACAAACGCGCCTATGACGGCGATCAGGGCCCCAATACCGGCGGCATGGGCGCTTATTCCCCGGCGCATCTCATCACGCCGGAGCTTGAGGAAAAAATCATCAGCCGCATTATCGAGCCGACCGTAGCAGGCATGGCCGCAGAAAACACACCCTTTACCGGGGTGCTCTATGCCGGGCTGATGATCGTAAATGGCGAGCCGCAACTGATCGAATATAATGCGCGTTTTGGCGATCCGGAATGCCAGCCGCTGATGATGCGGCTGCAGGGCGATCTGCTTGAAATTCTCCTCGCCGGGGCGGAAGGACGATTGGAAGATGTGCGCGATCAGGTTTCCTGGTCAGAGCAAACCGCGCTCTGCGTGGTGATGGCGACAGAGGGCTATCCCGGCTCCTATCCGAAAAATACGCCTATCAAAGGGACAGAGCGTGCCGACCAGATTGGCGGGGTTAAGGTTTTTCATGCCGGCACCGGCAAAAACGAAGAGGGAGCGCTCATCAGCACCGGCGGGCGTGTGCTCGGCATTACCGCGCTGGGTGACACAGTGGAAGAAGCCTGTAAAACCGCTTACCGCGCGGTGGATATGATCGACTGGCCGGATGGCTTCTGCCGCCGCGATATCGGCTGGCGCGCCCTCGAGACCAGTGAAGCGGCGGAGTAGGCTCCCCTAAGTCGTTAATTTTCTTGACTTTATAGGATGAATTTCCTATACTGTGGTAATGAAAAGTATAGCCTCACAACCCCCGCCGTCATTGCGAGCGGAGCGAAGCAATCCAGTATTGGCGCTTATGACTCTGGATTGCTTCAGCCCTATGGGCTTCGCAATGACAATGAAAACCTCCGCGTACTCCGTGTCTCCACGTGTAAAAAACGAACTGAAAGAAAAATGTTTAAAATCAATAGCTTATTTTCCCCAGAAAAATCCAGGCAAACGAACTGAAGAAATTTCACCGCTTGCTTCTGAAAAACCGCCGCAAAATATCGCCGCATTCTTCTTCCAGCAGGCCGCTCACAATTTCCATAGGTTTGTGGTGGCAGGTATCCTGCTCAAAAAACTTCACGCCGTTGACCACCGCCCCGCCCTTGGGATCGCCCGCGCCAAATACCACGCGCCTGATCCGCGCAAACGCAATCGCCCCGGCGCACATCGTGCACGGCTCCAGCGTCACATACAGATCATATTCAGGAAGGCGCTGGACTCCCAGCTCGGCGCAAAGCGCGCGGATCGCCAGCATTTCGGCATGGGCGGACGGGTCGCTGGTTTCAATGCTACGGTTGCTGGCGCGCATCACAATCGCGCCGCTCTCACTATGCACCAGCGCCGCGCCCACCGGCACCTCGTCACGCGCGTCCGCGGCTCTTGCCTCTTCCAAAGCGGCCTGCATATAGGTAAGGTCGTCATCCATGGGCACAGACAACCACAAAGGGCAGCGGATTGCCAAGAAAATTGCGAGAGCGGGGCTGTGTTCGCGGCGCGAAGCGGAAAGCTGGATCACCGCCGGGCGCGTGAGCGTCAATGGCGAGATACTGGAATCCCCGGCCTGCGTTGTAAGCGAAAGCGATATTATCAAGGTCGATGGCAAAGCCTTACCAGCGCAGGAATCCACGCGGCTGTTCCTTTATTACAAGCCTATTGGCCTTGTCACAACCAACAAGGACGAAAAGGGCCGCGCCACGATATACGATCATTTACCCGGCGATTTACCGCGCGTGGTCAGCATCGGGCGGCTCGATATGAACAGTGAAGGATTGCTTTTGCTTACCAATGACGGCGCGCTGGCACGTTATCTCGAGCTGCCCGCAACGGGCTGGAGCCGCAAATACCGTGTGCGTGTTCATGGCCACGTCGATGAAAAAAAACTGGCCGGTCTAAAGAAAGGCATTGCGGTCGATGACGTTCATTACAAATCCATCGATGCAAAACTGGACAAAACCCAAGGCAGCAATTCGTGGCTCAATGTTACATTAATCGAGGGCAAGAACCGCGAAATCCGCAAGGTGATGGAGGCGCTGGGCCTAACCGTCAACCGCCTGATCCGCGTCTCTTACGGACCATTTAATCTCGGCAAGCTTCCAGAAGGCAAGGTGGATGAGGTGAAGGAAAATATCCTGTATAGCCAGATTGCCAAATACTTTAAGGAGCAGGAATGAGAATCGTCGCCGGTATATATGGCGGCCGCAAACTGAGTGTGCCCAAGACCCACGACATCCGCCCGACATCGGATAAAATCCGTGGTGCGGTGTTTAATATCCTGCGCAGTCGCCGCAGCGTCGAAGGCGCAAACGTGCTTGATGTGTTTTGCGGCACCGGCGCGCTGGGTTTGGAAGCACTCTCGCAAGGCGCGGCATCCTGTATCTTTATCGATAAGAACAAAGACTCGCTCAACCTGGCGCAGCAAAATGCAGAGAGTTTAGGCGTAGAAAAGGATGCCCGTTTCATCCTTAAAGATGCCTCCAAAGTCGGGCCAAAACCGGATGATGTTGCACCCGCTACCCTGGCCTTTCTCGACCCACCTTATAAGCAGAGCCTTATCATCCCGGCCTTAAACGCGCTGCACGAAAATGGTTGGCTGGCAAATGAAGCGCTGCTGGTACTGGAGGCGGAAAAGGGATTTGCCGAAGCGCTGCCTGCGCCGTTTAAAATTCTCGATGAGCGCATCTATGGTGATACCGCCATCGTGCTAGCCGAGTACACCGCCATAGACAATGCCGAGCAGGACAATGCCCAGAACCACGCGGTATAGCGCAAACGGCGCAAAGCTCGCGCGCTCCAGCCAACGCATCATCAGCGCAATCGCCCCCAGGCCGGACAGGAACGCCAGAGAGGCCGCCAACAGCGCATCAAAGCCAAGCGCCGCATCTCCGCTTTTCACCAGACCAATCCCGCCCAGCGTCCCGGCGCCGCTAATGGCAATGATCGCGAGCAGCAGCGAAAACCGCGCCGCCTCGACCCGCGAAAAGCCAAACCATCGCGCCGCGCTCATGGTAATACCGGAGCGGCTGACGCCCGGCACAAGCGCCAGAATTTGCGCCAGACCTATTAACAATGCATCCTTCATTCCCATGGACTGCAAATCGCGTTCGGCGGGTTTACTTTTATCCACCCACCACAGAAGGATACCAAAAATGAGTGTCGTCCAGGCGATCACCTCAACCGATCGCAGCCAGTCCGGCTGGAAAAGATGCAGGGCAAACCCGGCGATGATTACCGGCACGGAGGCTGCTATCACAAAGCGCAGCAATTTCGAATCTGCGCCGCCGCGTAGCATGGCCATTATATCGCGGCGAAAATACACCAGAACGGAAAACAAAGTGCCTACATGGACCGCAACATCCAGCGTCAGATTCTCGCCCCAACGCCCGGCACTGTCGCCATCCATCACCGCATGGGCCAGCGCCAGATGCCCGCTCGAGCTGATGGGTAAAAACTCGGTAATACCCTGGATAAGGGCCAGAATGACAATGTGGTATAGGGCCATAAATGTCCTCGATTTGACTTTTGGCCAGAGTAAAGGAAAATAGAGCTATGGTCTATGTTGTCGGCATTATCGGATTTATCGGCGGCTTTTTAGCCGGGCAGATGCTGCTCTATTTTATGCTGCGTCATAAAAGCCGTGAGGATTTGATCCGGGATAAAAGCCTGAAATGGCAATACGGCATCCTCAACTGGCTGGTTGCCATTTTGGGCTGCTATTCCTTTATCCAGATGTATGAGCTTTATTTTTAGGAGAGTAATGGTGTGTACATTCCCACAAGACGACCGACCGTGCATACAGGACAGTTGAAAATTTGAGAGGTTGGTGTGGATTAAGCAGCCATCATCAAATCGGTTGTTGCAGATTCTATGATGGAATACATCGCGTCTGCGCTATCGGCGTTGCGCAAATGTTTACGCAATTGATTGTGCCTTAATAAACGCGAAATACGCGCCAGTCGCCTTAAATGTAGCGCACCTTCCTTTTCCGGTGAAAGCACCATACAGATGAGGCTTACAGGCTCGCCATCCACAGCATCAAAGGTGATAGCTTCTTCAAGACGAACGAGAATCATGAGTGATTGCTTGAGCTGGCCAAGTCTAATATGCGGGATGGCAACACCGTCACCAATGCCGGACCCCGACTCTTTTTCACTGGCTATAAGCGCCTCATATAGCTCTGGCTCCTGCAAACCACTTAGCTTTGCAGCTTCGCTTGCCAGGGCCTTAAAGACTTGCTTTTGACTGTTGGCTTTTACATTAGAAACAATAAGATCAATTTTAATATCTTTAATTAGATCATTCATTTTATAACCCCTTAACTTCACACGTGGGGAGGGAATACACCCAAAGAAAAATAAAATCCAGTGTTAAATTTGATGCGCTGCATTATCGGGTTTGCCGCGATGAAGAAGGCACAAAGACACAAGGCCGCATTGCCTTATATTTTCCAATCAAGCACACGGGAAATTGCGTTCAGAAGAAGGACGTGGATAATTTTATACGCCGGTCAGAAGACCTTTTTCGCCTTCACCGTTGCCTTCGGGATCAACCCAGCCAACATTGCCGTCCGGACGGCGATAGACCATATTTAATCCATTATGACTAGCATTGCGGAATAACAGGGCAGCCTGGTCTGACAATTCCAGCCGCATCACAGCCTCGGAAACGCTTAATGATTCAATATTGGTCGTCATTTCGGCAACCACAACAGGGTCATCACCGAGCGGAATTCCGTCATCATGATTGTCCTGCTCGCTCGCAATTTCCTGACCGGATTCGACAGCAAGCACATAATCGCGGGCTTTTAGAATTTCTGCTTCCGGTGTCTTTTCTGTGCGTTCGTGATGATCGCGCAAACGCTTTTTGTAGCGGCGCAACCGTTTGGCCGCTTTTTCAGCGGCCGCATCAAAGGCACCGTAAGGATCCCCGGCCTCCGCTTCGGCGTTAATAACGATATTCTTGCCGACAAGATAGGAAATATGAACTTTAAATGTGCCGTGCCCGTGCCCTTCTTTTGAAAAAGTCACAGTTACAGTCGTCGCATGGTTGAAGTATTTCTGATCAATGTCCTCGAGCTTACCGGTTACATGCGCACGCAAGGCCTCGCCGACATCCACTTGTTTACCTTGAACAGTCAGTTCCATTTCAGCTTCCTATCTTTTTAAGGTGATATAAACCACTGTAGCAGCTTATCAGCGCATATTTCAAGAATTTGTACCAATAAAGCCTTTTAGCCGGCTTGGTTTTTCTTTTGGCGCCGGCGCTGAACAGAAGAGGGAATGTGCATAGATTCCCTGTATTTGGCAACGGTACGCCGGGCCATCTCAATGCCTTCACTGTTCAGAATATCAACGATTTTATCATCTGAGAGCACTTTTTTGGGGTCTTCTTCATCAATAAGGACCTTAATCCGCGCTTTCACCGATTCAGAGGAATGAGTGCCGCCATCCGTACTGCCCAGCGCCGTAGAGAAGAAATATTTCAGCTCAAAAATACCGCGCGGCGTACCTATGTATTTATTGGTGGTGACGCGGCTTACCGTGCTTTCATGCATTTCAATCTCTTCGGCAATATTCTTAAGTGTCAACGGTCTGAGAAACTCAATACCGTAATTAAAGAACCCGTCCTGCTGTTCTATGATCTCTGCAGAGACTTTCAGGATGGTCTGCGCCCGCTGATCCATGGCTTTTATCAACCAGTTAGCCGAATTTAGCTGATTTGCGAGATATTCTTTATCCTTCTTTTTCCTGGTCTGACCTGCCACTTCGGTATAATACTCCTGATTAACCAGAACGCGGGGCAAAGTCTCATTATTGAGCTCAACACGCCAACCGCCGCCAAGGTTTTTCGGCAGACGCTTCATAATCACATCAGGAATGGCAGTCTGGACAACCAGATGGTCGAATTCGCCAGCCGGTTTGGGGTTAAGGCTGCGGATTTCTTCAATCATATCGGCAAGATAGGTATCATTCACCCCGCATTTGTTAGCTAAACCTTTCATATCGTGATCAGCAAGCATATCAAGGTTTTCAAGAAGCATTTGCATCGGTTTATCTAGATTTCCCTGATCTTCAAGCTGCAGAGCCAGGCAATCAGCCAGGTCGTGAGCAAAGATACCGGTCGGATCGAAGGTCTTCATAATCTTTAAAAGGCGCTCAATACGCTCGGGTGAACAACCCAACTGCTCCGTCAGTTCCTCAATTTCAACGCGGATATAGCCGGTTTCATCCAGCTGATCGATCAAAAGGCTGCCAATCAAAAGGTCGCGTGCATCCGAAAATGTCATAGCAAGCTGTTCCGTCAGATGTGTGCGCAGCGTTTTTTGCTCCGACATCCGGTTTTCAAAGCTGTTTTCAACATCTTCGAAATTGGCGTTGCCGCCGGGACCGATATCGCTTAAGGACGAACCGGGGTCGAAATCACCCGAACTTGCCTGTTCTGCTTCGTTTCCGGTCCATGCCTCATCGAATTCCGCCTGCACCTCATCCTTTTGTTCGGGGACTTCCTGCTCGCTTTGCGCCTCTTCCGGCTTACCTTTTTCGAGCAGGGGGTTTTGCTCCAGCTCCTCTTCCACAAACTCGCTGAGCTCCATATTATTGAGCTGCAACAGCTTGATAGCCTGTTGCAGTTGCGGAGTCATCACGAGTTGCTGGGACTGGCGTAAATCCAGCCTTTGAGAGATTTTGCTCATAAGATCATTTTAGCACGAAAAAGCGCGGATTATATCTTGAAATTATCGCCCAGATAGACGCGGCGGACATCCTCGTGATTGACGATTTCTTCCGGGTCGCCCTCCATCAGAACGCGGCCATCATGCAGGATATAGGCACGATCGACGATTCCCAGACAATCGCGGACGTTATGATCGGTGATGAGAACACCGATGCCGCGGTCTTTGAGATGCGATATGAGGTTGCGGATATCACTCACGGCAATCGGATCAATCCCAGCCAAAGGCTCATCCAGCAGGATAAAATCAGGGCGCGTCGACAAGGCGCGGGCAATTTCCACCCGGCGGCGCTCCCCGCCGGATAGAGCCAACGAAGGTGTGCGGCGTAAATGCTCAATCCCGAATTCGCTTAAGAGATCTTCGAGCAAGATTTCCTGATCTTCGGCGCTGATATCCTGGGATTCAATCACGGCTTTTAGATTGTCTTCAACGGTTAGCCCGCGGAAAATCGAGGATTCCTGCGGCAAATAGCTAATGCCCAGCCGCGAGCGGCGATACATCGGCAGCGAGGTAATATCCTGCCCGTCAAGCTGGATAGTGCCGCCATCGCCGTTTATCAGACCGGTAATAATGTAAAAGCATGTGGTTTTTCCGGCGCCGTTGGGGCCGAGCAGAGCCACAGCCTCGCCGCGCTGGATCGACAGGCTGACATCGCGCAGAACCGGGCGCTTTTTATAACGCTTGGATAAATGCTGAACCGTCAGTCCTTTCGGAACTGTTTTCAGACGTAGTGGCTTTTTTGTCATGAGCTTCCCAAACCTTTACTCAGCGCCAATCTTACACCAAGAGCGACCAGCAGTCCACCGCAAAGCCTTTCAACCCAATGGGCAAAGTTATTGAAGGTGTCTTTAACCCTTTTATGCGTAAGAATGCAGGACAAGGTGCTAAACCAACCCATCTCAATACAGATAGAGGTCAGACCATATAAAACAAGCATGAAAACAGGCGTATCAATGCCTATGAACTGGGTATAAACAGCTGTAAAAAACACAAGCGCTTTGGGGCTTAGAAGATTGGTCAGGAGACCCATTTTAACTGCATTAAGCGAGGTTATTTCTTTATACTGCTGAGGTTGCGTATTGGCATCGATCACGCTTTTTTCAGTTTTTTTAGCACGCAATGCCTTGATGCCGATAAATATCAAATAGGCAGCGCCAAGATATTTAAGCAGATTGAAAATAAAAGCAGATTGCATAAGGATATAGGCCGCGCCGACCAAGACAAAGGCGGCGTGAACACCAACACCAAGCGCCAATCCTATGGCTGTGAAAACCCCAGCGCGACGACCGTAGGTCAAAGAATTTTTGACAGCCATAATAAAGGCAGGCCCAGGTGAAACTGTGGCCGTAATATTAATTGAAGCCAATAAAAGCCAAGCAATAAGTAAGTCCATTCTTACAAACTCCCATTCATTTAAAGAGCGATACTATCTAAGCATGCCCGCCGAAATGTTATAGCCTTTTTCCTGGCTCCCCGTCCAATACTCCGTTGGTCGTTTTTTTTCCGGGACTGTCTATCTCCTTGTTTTTTCATGATTTCCTCTCATTATCCAATACTCCGATGGTTTGTCGTAACCCTTTCATATCGTCCCGCAGCGCTATTTTCAGCGTCAATTGCCGCAATTCCCTGTTGAGCCTGAAAAGCCGCCGGAACTCGTCATCGATCCGGCGGCGGCGCCCGTGTTTCAGGGCATTGACCGAAGATTGCTTTTTGCCCTCGGCGATTCTCGGCCCGGTTGATTTTTTCCATGGTTTCCAGCTTTTAATCGCTTCAGCCTGTTTTTTTCGTCTCTCTTCCGTCCATCCATTTGCCATTTTGTACTCCCACACAGTGAGCTTAAAAGAACATAACATAGGATATTATTCCTTATTTGTCAAGTTTTTTCCTTTTAACGTCATTCCCTGAATTTTGTGTAACAAAATTCTAGGGGAATCCACTCATAATATAGCCATGGATCGCCTTAGAATTCTCTGCGCAAATTCAGGCGATGACGATTATTTAAGAGGGTGCCGGGTTTTTACTCCGGTTTTTCTTCACTGCCCGGGTAGAAAACGCCGCGCACGCGGCCATCTCCGGAAGGGTCGCCGAACATTTTGCTGACATTGGTATTCAGGTCCACTTGCGCTTTTTCGCCCTCCAGAACATTCGGGCCGCGCGTGATTTTAACCCCGCCGGTCAGCTCGGCGACATTGGTGTCAGCACGGTAGATGCCGTAATTGCCTGTCACCGTTTCCGTGGCTGTCGTGATCACAACATTGCCAACCGCCTCAAGAGAATGCAACACACGTTCTCCGGCTGCATTTTCGGTGAAGGTGGCCGAAACCTTGTCGGCATCCAGCGTGTCTTCCAGCCTTGTGACTCTGGCCCGTCCCGTAGCCGTCAGGCGTCCATCATTCATCCAGTATTCAAAACGCTCTTTGGCCGTCACGGTCTGATCGGGAGATACCAGCTTGAGATTATTGCCCGTCATCGTGGCCAAGCCGCGATCCAGATCATAGATTGCCTTTTGCCCGTAAGCGGTGGTTTCTTCCGATTGGAGAACGACCTGATCGTCTGCCGTAATCTGCCAAATCTCGATATCACCACCTTCATCCTCGCGATAATGGGCCGTGAGGACGTCAGCCGCAATATTGGCGCTGCCCTGCCGCGCTTTGGCATTTTTTGTGGCAATGAAGATTTTTTTATCGCGGTGCCATTCCAGAGATTCATCGGCTGTAATCTCCAACGGCTCGTCGCCATTTGCGTTCGGGATTCCCTGCGCCTGCCCCGTGACCGGAAACAAAAAAAACAAGATCATCAAAAAAATAAAGCGCATAAACATTTCCTAATTCAAACTCCGGATTGCGCCATTCAGAACAAGCTTGGCCGGGCCGGTAAAAACCAGCCTGCCTGTTTCATTATTGGCCTTCAGGCCCTTGGCTTCTAATGTCCCGGCTGGCCCCTGCCCGTACACATCCATATCGGACCAGGCATAGCTTTTCTTCATATCAACATGGAGCTGCGGCGTTTTCATCTGATAGCCTTCGTCATGAAACAGTTTCACATCGCCTTGTAATAAAAGCTTTTGCGTTTCCTGGTGATAAGCTCCTTTATCAGCCTCGACCGCCACCCAGTTGCCAGTATCGAGCAACATATCGGCGACCGGTTTTTCGAGAATGATGAGCTTGTCGTCACTTTCACCCTGCAGCGCCCGGCTTGCGGTTACGGTATAGGGCTGATCTTTTTCGTCCTTGCTTTCAAAGCGCGGGTTGAGCAATTCATTTTTTCCAATCGCTTTTTGTGCTGTGGCCTGTTGCTGTATAGGAACAACTAGCTCTTCTTCGCTGCCATCAGACCAGGTAAAAAGCACGGCAACAATAGCCATCGCGGCCAAAGGAAACAGAAGGCGCATCCAGCGCACATAACGGGAATAGCTTTGGTTATAGCCCTTGCGCTCTTTCGGCGGCTGAGCCAGGCGTTCGCGGCGCTCCTGGTTTCCCAGTTTTTTATTTATCCACTCGGAGGAGATATGTTCTTCGTCCATGACGACCTCAAGCGATGCCGGCCTGGAGGCAGTCCTGCAAACGGATCATACCGGCGAGCTTCCCGTTATCCAGCACAATCAGGCTGGTAAGGTAACGCCCGGGCGTTTTTGTCATCATGTCCAGCGCTTCTACGGCCAGCGCATCACTTTCAATCGATTTCGGCGCGCCTGTCATCACATCGGTGACCGACTTTTGCAAAAGATCGGGGGCCATATGTCTTTTCAAATCACCGTCGGTAATAATTCCCTTAAGCTCTGCCCCGTTTTCAACCACAAGCACGGAGCCCAGGTTTTTCTCGGTTAAAACCAATATGACTTCATCCATTTTTGCATTTGGTAAAACGATCGGCAAGCCGTCATAAGAAATCATAAGCTCCGAAACCTTCATCAGTTTCTGGCCCAGTTTTCCGCCTGGGTGAAAAACCTTGTATTGCTCTTTGGTCAACCCCATGCGCTCGAGCAACGCAACGGCGAGCGCATCCCCCAGAGCCATCATCATCGTGGTGGATGTTGTCGGCGCCAATCCATTGGGGCAGGCTTCCGGAGCCTCAGGCAACAGCAGACGAATATCGGCATGCTTGGCCAGGGTGCTATCTTTGTTGCCGGTCATGGCAATCAGATGAATGCTGTAGCGGCGCGTGTAATGAATAAGGTCCGACAGTTCGGAATTCTCGCCGGAATTAGACAGCATCAGAACGATATCATGATCCGTAATCATACCGAGATCGCCATGGCTGGCCTCACCCGGATGAACAAAATATGACGGCGTTCCAGTGGACGCCAGCGTGGCGGCGATTTTCCGGGCGACATGACCGCTTTTGCCGATACCGGCGATGATCAGGCGGCCACGGCGGTCTTCGCTTTGTTTCATATTATGGATGACATCAACCGCGTCCGAAAAAGATCCGTCGATGGATTTGGCGAGCTTTAAAAGCCCGTCTGCTTCTGTTTCAAGAACGTGCAAAGCATTGCTGAGATCGGCATTCCCGCTTGGGCTATCTTTCATTTTGAGAGCTTTCATCTTTTCGCTTCTAATGCTCGAAAATATCTGTATCCGGCCAACCCGCAAGATCAAGGGCCGCGCGCGTAGGCAGAAAGTCAAAGCAGGATTGTGCTAGTTCTGCTCGTCCTTCGCGCTCCAGAATTTCATCCAGTTTTTCCTTCAGCGCATGAAGATGCAGGACATCGCTGGCGGCATAATTCATTTGTTCCTGGGACAATTCGGCCGCACCCCAATCAGAGCTTTGCTGTTGCTTGTTCAGGTCAATGCCTAAGAATTGCTTACAGATGTCGCGCAGACCATGTTTGTCCGTATAGGTTCTGCAAAGCTTGGAGGCCGTGCGCGTGCAATAAACGGGGCCGCAATCTATGCCCATATAGGCTTTTACAGCCGCCAGATCGAAGCGGGCGAAATGGAATATTTTGATTATTTTGTCATCGGATAACAGCGCTTTTAAATTGGGCGCGTCGTATTCATCTTTTCCCAGCTGAACCAGATGCGCAGTTCCGTCACCGGAAGATAACTGCACCAGACATAAACGATCACGCACCGGATTAAGGCCCATCGTTTCTGTGTCAACAGCCACAACCGATCCCAGGTCAACGTCGCCGGGTAAATCGCCTTTATGCAGGGTAATGCTCATTTGATCTTTACCTTTTTTGTTAGTTAGCCCGCGTTAGGTGGCTTGCCAAGCCGAAGTAAAACAAGCCCGCCTCCGCTTCTTCGAAGCTACGGCGAGGCAGCCTTCTCGTAACATGCGCTTCGCGCATTAACTACGAAGGCTGGTGCCCAGGAAAGGACTTGAACCTTCACTCCCCGAAGAGAACTACGACCTGAACGTAGCGCGTCTACCAATTCCGCCACCTGGGCTTGCAAACCATAATTTTTAGCGCAAAACGCTCTAAAATGGTAGCAAACTCTGTAACTTAGTATGGTCTGATTGTCAAACAATGTTGCCTTCAGACTTTTGCAGTTAAATCTTTCATTTTGTGTTTATTTTAAAGATCAAAGGGGTAAACTGTAATCATTGGTTTGATGTCTGTGCCTTAGATTAAAATAAAGCCCTGGGAATTGAAAAGATGAAAACACTGGTTATCGATAGAGATGAGCTTTCAACACAGTTAATCAAGTCAAAACTGGAGCCTTTGGGCCACCAAGTTACCGAAGAAACCGTTAAAAACAATGCGGTAGACCATCTTGCAGCCAATCAGTATGACATTATCTGTATTGATCCCAGCCCTTTAACCAGCGCACGCCCTGTTATTCTTAATATCAGGCGCAGTGTAACCAATTACCCTTATATTATCCTAATGTCTCATGAAATCTCGGTTGAAGACGCGGTCAAGGCAGGCTGTAACGATTTGCTGACAAAACCCCTTGATGGCGAGGCTTTAAGTGAAAAGGTGGAAAAGGCCAAGCAGCTGATTGCGCTTGAAAGCCGTATCAGTGATGATTCTGAGGATTTTCCCAGCGCCGGCGGAGTCATCGCCAAATCCGCCTTTAACCAACTGTTTCTATCCGCTCTTGACCGGGCCGGGCGTTACGGGGAACGTACTTATGTCATATTTATATCCTTAAGCAACTACCAGGATGTTTTGGATATGGACGGACCTTACGCAGCCGATTACGCCGTTGCCAAGCTATCCCAGTATCTTGTCCATTTGCGGCGCCAAAGCGATATAATCGCGCAAACGGCCAAATATGAATATGCCTTGCTTTTGCAACGGCCAAATTATGAAACCGAACCTGTAGAAGCAGCCGATCGCTATGCCGAATCCATTGGCGGGTATGATGATATTGTGTCTTCAGGAGCTTCAAATATTGAAATAACGGTTACGTTGGTGGATTTGCCCGCCTGTACGCAGCTTGCAAAACATGTGATTTCACGCGAAGACAACGCTTCCTAGACGGATTTTACAAAACTTAGGAATAAAACCCTTGACATAGTCATGGTATTGCGGCATTTTAGAGCCTGACAACACCAGAATTGTATCCGAAACGACCCGCTTTTCAGCGGGTTTTTTTATTTTGAAACAAAATCTAAAGACAAAGGAGATAAACAATGTCGACATTATTACCCCTTGATTCAGACAATAACCCCATTCCGGCCCTGCGCCTGAAAGACAGCGGTGCACATTCTATCAGTGCCGGAGCCACGTCCGCACGCAATACAACGGCTTTTGATGCCGAGACGGTGGTCGTCAGCCTTTACGCCGATGTTCCTGTCTACGTAAATTTTGGTGATTCTGCTGTCACAGCGGCGACAACCGATCATTATTTCCCGGCTGGCGTGTATTACGATATAGCCATTGGCGGCGGACGGACCGGTCACAATACCCATATTGCTGTTCTGCGCACGGCCACAGACGGAACGGTCTATATTTCCGAGAAGGAATAATTTTAGGCCGCGCTGCGGGATTTTAGCGCCGTGGTGATGGTGCCGTCATCAAGATAGTCAAGTTCACCGCCCACCGGTACGCCATGCGCGAGCCGGGTGATTTTTACATCGCTGCCGTGAAACTGGTCGGCGATATAATGGGCGGTGGACTGACCATCGACGGTGGCGCTGAGCGCCAGAATAATTTCTTCAACGCCGGCTTCTTTGCTGCGCGCCTGCAGTTTTTGCAACTGCAGTTCCTCAGGCCCGATCCCGTCCAGCGCCGAAAGCAGCCCGCCCAGCACGTGGTACAGCCCTTTATAAGCATGGGTGCGCTCTATCGCCCAGACGTCACTAACGCGCGCGACCACACAGATTTTGCTTTGCTCTCTTTTCGGATCACGACAAATGCCGCAGGGATCATTCATATCAAGATTGCTGCAAATGCCACAGTCTTTCACATTTTTGGCGGCCTGCTCCAGCGCCCTGGCCAGCGGCAACATCGCCGTTTCACGCCTGCTTAAAAGATGAAGAGCAATGCGCCGCGCCGAGCGGTTCCCGAGGCCCGGAAGACCGGCAAACATACGGATCAGGTGATCTAGCGGTCCTTCATTCACAGCGCGCTTACTCCCGGGTCAGTCATTATAACGCACTTTGCCCCGGTCCGGATCGGCATAAACAAACAAGCCACCCGGATGGGTAATGTCGGTTTTCAGATAAAACAGCTCTACTTCCGTGATCAGCCCTTGCGCATCCAACACCCGCCATTTCTTGAGGGTCAAAGGCCCTTCCTTAAACGCCAGCGTCAAAGACCCCGCCTCCAGATCATCCGCCTGCGCCAATTCAATCAATAAAAATTGTTCATTGCGCGTCACATTTTGAACACTGATATCGCCTTCGAGTTTTAAATCCCTGCGCAAAAAGAAATCAGCCAGGGTTTGTCCGATCGGCGCATTGGTCTGCTCGCCCAGTGCCGCATCATAAAAATAGATAAAAAAGCCATCGGCAACGACAAAATCCTCAACCGGTGGATCATAATCGAAGCGAAGCTTGCCCGGACGCTCCAGATAAAATGTGCCGGGGAATTGTGTACCGTCATGCGCGGTTTGCACAAAACGCGCACGCGCGGATTCGAGGTTTTGTAAATATTGCTCGACGGCCTTGATGTCGCCGCTGTGATCAACCGCATCCGGCGCAGCATAGGCCGGACAGGCAATCAAAAGAAAAAGGGCAACTATAAAGATTCTCATAAATGAAATCATGGCAGAAGAGAGGGCAGGCTCCCAGAAGAAACAGCCCTGACATGAAGATTTATTTTTACCTCACCACCTATGGTGTCCGTGGCTTCCCACTCGCCGCGCCCGATTTTAAAGTCCAGCCGGTTCAAAGACAGTCTGCCCTGCATAGTGGCCGTTTGCAGCCCATCTTCGCCGCCTTGAATATCCAGCGTAAATGGCAGTTCCGTCGGAATGGTAATTCCATGAATGGTTAAATAGCCTTTGGCGATATAGCCGTTTTCGCCGTTTTCAAAATTCCGTGCCTGAAAAAACGCACTTGGAAACGCCGTGGTATCAAACCAGTCTGCCTCTTTGGCCTGACCATCGCGATCGTCAGAGCCTGTTTTTATACTTCCAATGTCAATCGTAATATCAGCGCGGGCCTGCTCCAAATTGTCAGGATCAAAATGAATTTCTCCTTTAAAGTCTCCAAACTCTCCTTCAAAAACCTCGCCATATTGCGTGGCTTCAAATTTTATGTGGCTTTGGCCTGAAAGAATTGTCCACGCAGGGAAATCTCCCGGCACTTGCGCTGAAACCTCCACCGGGCCTTCTTCAGGAATTTTAATCAGAATATTGTCAGCCGTAACTTCTGTCTCTTCTTCTTCCTGCGCTGCCGGTAATGCAAAAAGCGAAGGCACAAAATCTTTTGCTATCAGGATGACCGGAATGAGCAAAAGAATGACCGCCGCCGGAATGATGTAAGTATTCCCGCCCATCCGGCGCAGCGTTTCATCCTTGTCGATCAGATGATGTTTCACCGCACCAAGTGCGTGCAGCCCTATTGCTGCAATAAGGGCATAGGCTGAGAAAGTATGAACGCGGCGCAGAATTTTAAACACGGTTTCGTTCTTTGCCACCAGGTCCGGCATATCGAACAGCCCAAAAAATGATGCCGGGAAGTCCCCAGCCGAGGACATGAACCAGCCTGAAAGCGGCATCACCGCCAGCCCAAAATAAAGCAGCACATGAATTTTTTGCGACAGCGCCTTTTCCCATTTTTCGTGACTGGCCAGCGGGGAAGGCGGGCCGTTGTAAAGCCGCCAGCCAAGGCGCAGGGTAAGAAGCATCAGAACAAGAATACCAAAAGATTTATGCCAGAAATAAAGATTGAGCTTAAACGGGCTGTACTCCAGCCCGGCCATATAAAGGCCAAGCGATAACAGCGCAAGAACGATAAGCGCTGTCGTCCAGTGAAAACCACGTGCAATTAGACCAAAACTTTTATCGGTGTTTTTAAAAAATATTTTTTTACTCAATTTGCCACTCACCTATTCAGCTCTATTTATTCCCCTGGCCTTCGCCGCCCTGCTCTGCGCGGATACCTTCGACCTCAAGACGGATTTGCACATCATCACCAATCATCGGCAGGCCGTAATTCATACCGAAATCGGAGCGCTTGATTGTTGCTGTGGCGGACAGACCGGCAACAAATTTACCGCTAAAGGCATGTTTATCCGATTTGTTATGAACCGTGGTCAAAACAACCGGCTTTGTAACACCTAAAATAGTCAAATCGCCTGTGATGTTGGCCGTGTTTTCACCGGTGAGCTCAATGCCGGTGCTTTTGAATGTCATGGTCGGAAATTTTTCAACGTCGAAGAAATCTTCATTCTTCATATGCGCATCCCATTTCTCGTCATCCATATCGATGCTGGCGGTTTGAATGGTGATCTCGACGCTCGATTTATCCAGCTCGCCACGATCAAAGATGAAATGCCCGTCATAATCAAGGAACTCACCCTGCGAATTCGAAAACCCCAGATGGTTCACAAAAAACAAAATCTGGGTATGGGCTTTGTCAAAGCTGTAATTTTCAATCTGCGCGTTGGCGGAAGACGAAAAGCCAGACATAAGGGCCAGCGTCATAATAAAAAGATAAAACCTGTGCATCGAAAAATCCTCCTTAAGGACCCCTTTGTGGGGGAATGTTTAAACCGACCATAGATAGTAGTGCGAACAGGTGCAAGATCAATGCTCTACGCCTTAGCCCGTTCGCCGCCATTTCGTGCCGTCCGGCGTGTCTTCAATCGCAATGCCCTTTTCCAGCAATTCATCCCTGATTTCATCGGAGCGGGCAAAATCCTTGTCCTCGCGCGCCTGTTTGCGTTCCGCCAGCAACGCATCAATCTCCAAATCTTCCCCGCCAGAGCCATAACCCAGCCATTCCGAAGGGGCGTGATTTAAAATCCCAATTAGCCGCCCTGCCGCTAGAAGTTTATTTGTAAGTTCTTTCTTAACAATAGGGCTTTCAGCTTCAGCCAGGGCTTTCGCCAGGCTATTTAATTCCGCCATGGCTTTGGGGGTGTTAAGATCATCACATAAAGCATCCAGAATTTCATCCGGCACCTCCGTGTCTTCCCCAACCTCACCCGCATTGTGTAAAATTGAATAGAGACGGTCCAACATGCTTTTGGACTGTTCAATCGCTTCAACCGACCAATCGAGCGGTTGGCGGTAATGGGCGGATAAAAGGGTCAATCGCAGAGCCTCGCCGGGGAATTGATCAATCAGATCATGAACCAGTGTGATATTGCCCAAAGATTTAGACATTTTCTCGCCCTGCACCGTAACAAAGCCGTTATGAACCCAGAATTTCGCAAAAGCCGCCAAATCATCTTCAGCCCCGTGTGCGCAACAACTTTGTGCGATTTCATTTTCATGATGCGGGAATTTCAAATCCGCGCCGCCGCCGTGAATGTCAAAAGGCAGTCCCAGATGCACTTCCGCCATGGCTGAGCATTCAATATGCCAGCCGGGTCTTCCGCGACCCCAGGGAGAGTCCCAGCCCGGTTGATCCTCCGTACTTGGCTTCCACAGTACAAAATCAGCCGGGTCCTTTTTGTAAGGTGCAACTTCCACTCTGGCCCCGGCGATCTGATCGTCGCGGCTGCGCCCGGACAAACCACCATAAGCCGGGAAAGACGGCACATTGAATAAGACATGACCTTCGGCCTCATAAGCATGGCCGGCTTCCACCAATTTCTCGATCAGCGCAATCATATCGCCGATATGCTGTGTGGCACGGGGCTGGATATCAGGCGGCTCCACGCCAAGCGCCCCCATATCTTCATTATAAATACGGCTGTATTTTTCGGTGATGGTATCAATGGGCTCACCGGTTTCCTGCGCAGCAGCAATGATTTTATCGTCAACATCGGTTATATTAGATGCATAGGTAACTTTGGGGTATAACTTACGCAAAAGGCTGGCCAACAAATCAAACACCACAGCCATACGGGCATTGCCGATATGGGCGTAATTATAGACCGTCGGGCCACAGGCATAGACGCGGATATGGTCTGAATCCAAAGGCTCGAAGGCTTCTTTTCCTCGGGTTAGTGTGTTGAAAAGCCTTAATTCCGGCATATTTATTTCTTCCTGAGCGTGTTTTTTACTGGAAAATAAGGGAAATTACAGGTAATACAACCGAAATGTGAAAACGGGGAAGCTATGACATCAGAAATTTTAAAACAAAAGAAAGCCTGTAACGATTTGACGCCAAGCCGCGAGGATGCGGAACGGGCTGTGGAAACCCTTATCCGCTGGGCCGGAGACGACCCAACGCGTGAAGGCATGAAAGAAACCCCGGCGCGGGTTGTACGAGCCTATGAGGAATTTTTTGAAGGTTACACACAATGCGCCAAAACCGAGCTCCTGAAGACTTTTGAAGATATTCAGGGATTTGACGACATTGTGATCGTCAAAGACATCGATTTTGTCTCACATTGCGAACATCACATGGTACCGATTATCGGCCGGGCGCATGTCGCTTACTGGCCGGATGAGAAAGTGGTGGGCATCAGCAAGCTGGCGCGGATTGTTGATATATTCGCCAAGCGGCTGGTATCGCAGGAAACCATGACCAGCAATGTTGTCGAAATTATCGACAGCACACTCAATCCCAAAGGCACCGCAGTGATGATTGAAGCCGACCATCAGTGCATGTCGATCCGGGGTGTCAACAAAGGCAATTCGGCGACAATCACAACCACATTTTCCGGTATCTTTAAAGAGGACAGGGACGTCCAGAGACGTTTTCTGGATTTGGTTACGAACCAAAGTTAAAAAATGCAAATAGAGCTTCCGAAATGGTACGACCTGCATGTTCACCTCCGCCAGGGAGATGCCATGAAGAGTTATATCGAAGCGCAAATCGCCATGGGCTGTACCGGCGTTCTGGCCATGCCCAATACCTCTCCCCCCGTTAGTAAGGTGTCTGACAGCGGTACCGGCGATGGCTGGAGCATTGAAGCCTATAGCACCATGATCCGGGAAGCAGGCGGCGAGGCTTTCTCAGATATTATTGTGCCGCTTTACCTGACCGGGGAAACAACATCGGAAATGATTAAAACCGGGGCAGAAAAAGAAGCCCTGAAAGCCTGTAAGTATTATCCACCGCACGGCACGACAGGAGCACAAAGTGCGGCCCCGTTTGATACTTACATGGAAAACGGCGTTTTTGCTGCGATGGAAGAGGCCGGGGTCATCTTGTGCATTCACGGCGAAGAGCACGGGTTGTCCGGCGAGCATTATTTCGGGCGGGAGAGCAATGCGGAAGAGGCGTTTTATCAAAACCGCATGCCAGGGCTGGCCCAGAAATTTCCAAAGCTGAAAATTGTTTGCGAACATATCACCACCAAAATTGCTGCGGATTTTGTGCAGCAATCAGGTGATAATGTTGCGGCCACGATTACACCGCAGCATTTGTTGTATACCACCGGCGATATGGTGCAGGGGTTCAAGTATCATCTCTACTGCCTGCCGCTGGTCAAGTTTGAACGCGACCGTCAGGCCTTGCGCGATGCGGTTACAGAGCCCGGCAATACGAAATTCTTCGCCGGAACCGACAGCGCCCCGCATAGCGCCAAAACTAAAGCCACGGATTGCGGTTGTGCTGCCGGATGCTTTACTGCCGGTATCGCGCCGCAGCTTTATGCGCAGGGGTTTGAAGAAACCGGGCTCGATCTATCGGATGGCAAAGCACAGGAAACATTCAAGCGCTTTCTTTGTACAAATGGCGCAGCATTTTACGGCCTTAATGCGGCGGATGAGACATTTACGCTGGTGAAGGAAGAACAAAGCGTTCAGCCGCTCGAAACCGCCGACGGCAAGGTGACACCTCTCCCGCTCGGTATGGGCCAATCGACAATTCCGTGGTCGATAAAGTTATAATGGGTAGGGCCTGATGAGCTGGAAACAACTCTTAGAGCCCTCTATTCGCGATTTCATCCGCAATCATGAAAAGGACGATGTACGGAAACTGGCGCTGAAAAAAGCGCCGGGTGAGAGCTGGCCGTATCCGCTCATTCTTGACCAGATCAAGGCACGGCAAAAGGCGAAACTAAAGCTGCCGCGCTGGCCGGATCATCATGAGGATATTATCTTCCCGCCGCCCGATATTCTCGAACAGGCGTCCTCAGCCCCGACCGCCCGCTATAAAGCGCATTTGGTGAAAGGCACAAGTTTTGCTGATCTGACCGGCGGCGCGGGCGTTGATAGCTGCGCCTTTACCGAAACCTATCAATCGGGCACTTGCGTTGAGCAGGATCAAAATGCTGCGAATTTGATCGCCCATAATCTACCGCTGTTATGCCGCTACGCCGTCAAAGTTCATCATGGAAGCGCTGAGGATTTTGTGCAGCAAATGGAGCCGGTCGATCTGGTTTATCTCGATCCGCAGCGCCGCAATATAAACAAAAAGGGCTTGTACAGACTGGAGGATTGCAGCCCCGATATCAAAGCTCTCCTGCCTGCTCTGTCAGACAAGGCAAAACACATCATGCTCAAAGCCTCGCCTATGCTGGATATTTATCAAACCATTCAAGCCCTCGAAATCGTCCAGGCCGTGCATGTTGTGCAGTGGCAGGGCGAATGCAAAGAGGTGCTCTATATCCTAGGCCCCGCACAAAAAACCGACAGCAGGGATATTCCCATTACTGCAGCAAAAATCAATGACGAAGGCGAAGTCGTCAGTGATTTCACATTCACCAAAGCCGAAGAAGAAAAGGCAGAGCCCGAACACACCGCGCCACAAAAATTCCTGTTTGAGCCCGGCCCGGCATTCCAGAAAGCTGGCGGGTTTAAAATGCTCGCACAAAAATACGGCGTGAAGAAACTGCACAAAAACACGCATCTTTATACGTCGGAACAACCCTGCCCCGATTTTCCGGGACGGCACTTTAAAATTGTCGATATTTTACCGGTAGAGCGCAAATCTCTGCCCGTCAGTCAGGCTCATCTCACCTTGCGGAATTTTCCCGGCACAACGGATGATTTGCGCAAAAAGCTGAAACTCAAAGATGGCGGCGATGATTACCTGTTTGCCTGCACCCTTCAGGATGAAAGAAAAATCTTAATCCATACCCGCAAAAACGTTTAATTCCATACAGATACGGCCATTATACAGCTTATTAAGGATATTAGAGCATAATGGGTGTATTGGATGGGCATGATTAACGGCTATGCAAATAATATGTTTGCCAAGCGTTGCCAGTAAAAATACAATGGGGTTACGAGTTCAATATGCGATCATTCTCAAAATCAATTTCCTCTGAATTGTCTGCGCGCGTGGAAAAAAACAAGCAAAAAACAAAAGCTTCAGTCTTGGGGAACAGCCTGACGTCTTCGCCAGCTCAAATCTGGGGGAGCCGGATCAGCTGGCGCATAACGCTGGTTGTTTTTATGACCATCCTTTTGGTTCAGACTTTGATTTTGAATTTCGCAACAATGGGGCAATTTGAAAATCAGAGACTTTATGAGCTCCGGGAAGCAGGGCGCTCTGCCATCGCGGCCGCCATAGATACTGAAAACACGAATTTAAGCGCCTCTCCTTTCTCAGATGCCAAAGTCCAGCGTCTTTTCGAAACAACGAAAATAAAAGGGTTGGTTGTCTATAGCTGGGATATGAACTTCATCCGCAATTACGGAGAGTCCGTACAGCTCATGAATTCATCACTTGATGATATGTCTAAAACTTATAGAAGCACCGATGGCCGGATCTATGAAGTGATCCTGAAAAACAGCGACCTCAAGCGCGCCTATATAATCATGACCAGGCTGGATTCCTCACATGTCCAGAATGAGGTGGCTGACTACATAAAACAAACAATTATCATTATGTTGCTGATGTCTGCTTTTGTAACAACTGTTCTCATGATGGCCCTGGGACGCTGGCTTCTCGAGCCGATCTTGTTCATGCGAGCCAATCTGATGGCGGCTTCGGAACATCCGGAAAACCCAAAAATCATGGAATCACCGTTTAATCCTACCGATGAAATTGGCGGCGCCATTGCAATCGCGCAAAAGCTTATTCAGCAAAACGCCGATAACATCAGCCACATTCGCAGCGCCGCCGAAGATAAAATTCACAAGCTGGCATATTACGACACACTGACCGGCCTGCCGAACCGAACGCTTTTCCTTCAGACTCTGGCAGAAAACACCAACAAAGTCGGCGACGGAAAAGTCGAGCGTTTTGCCGTTGTGACGCTAGACCTTGATCACTTCAAAGACGTCAATGATTCCATGGGGCATAATGTCGGCGATGCAATTTTGCGCGGCGTTGGTAAACGTCTGCGCACTTCGATGCCGGAATCGGCAACCGTATCGCGCATGAGCGAGGATGAGTTCGCCATTACCATGCCGCTCAGCACCGATATAAACAGCGCTCGCGATGTTGGTGAACGTGTTATCAATGTTATTCGCTCCGAACCGTTTCGGGTCTTTAACGAACAATTTCAAGTCCGCGCCTCGGTCGGCGTCTCCACTTTTCCGGATGACGGGATTGACCCGGACCAGATTTTGAAAAACGCGGATATTGCGCTCAATCGCGCCAAGGAAGAAGGCCGCGATACCATCAAGGAATACTCCGAAGACTTCGACAGGGCCGTCCAGCAACGCTTCCAGATGCTGCGCGATTTGCGTGATGCCCTTGAAAGCGACCAGCTCACGCTTCATTACCAGCCGCAGCTTGATCTTAAGAGCGGCAAAGTGATCGGCGCCGAAGCCCTTTTGCGCTGGTTTAAGCCCGACAACAGCAAAGAGGGCGGCTCATATATTCCACCCTTCGAGTTTATTCCCGTAGCCGAACAATCGGGTCTGATTGTTCCGATCGGCGAATGGGTGATGCGTACAGCCTGTGAAGCCGCCGTAGAATGGGAGAAAACGCATGGTTTCAAAGGGGTTCGTATTGCTGTCAATGTCTCCGGCGTACAATTCACACAAAGTGATATCTGCGCTTTTGTAAAAAAGACCATCAAGGAAACCGGCATAAAAGCCAGCAGGCTGGAGCTGGAAGTGACGGAAAGCATCTTCATGGAAGATATTGATCAAACGATTGAAACGTTGAAGGAGTTGCATGCGCTGGGGATCGAACTGGCGATTGATGATTTCGGCACCGGTTATTCTTCACTGTCTTACTTACGCCAGTTCCCTATCGACCGACTGAAGATTGATCAGTCCTTTATCCGCAACGCTCTCAACAACCCTGACGATGCAGCCATTGCCAAGACGATTGTCCGCCTTGGCCACTCGCTGAATTTGAAGGTGATCGCCGAAGGCGTGGAAACCAAGGATCACGAGACATTCCTGCTCGAGGAAGAATGCGACGAGGCTCAGGGTTACCGCTATGCCCGCCCCTGCCCGAATGAAGAATTCATCGAGTTTGTGGCGGGCTATAACGGCAAGCTCGCCAGCTTTGATAAATAAAATTTGCGCCGCAAAAGCGGCTTCTATATACCAATTTCATGAGCACATCCCAAAGCCTCACAGCCCGAAAAGCCGGGCCCTTGGTCGGCACCACCAAAATCCCCGGCGATAAATCGATTTCGCACCGCGCGCTTATGTTTGGCGCGATCACCGTCGGCGAAACCATTATCAGCGGCCTTTTGGAAGGCGAAGACGTACTGGCCACGGCGGACGCCCTGCGCGCACTTGGCGCCGATATCGAAAAGGGCGGCGACGGATTGTGGCGGGTATTCGGACGCGGCATTGGCGGGCTGAAACAGCCCGAAAGCGCTTTGGACATGGGCAATAGCGGCACGTCAACGCGTTTACTCATGGGTCTGGTCGCCGGGCATGCAATCACGTGCGAATTCACAGGCGATGAGTCATTGAGCAAACGCCCGATGAACCGGGTTATCAAACCGCTGGAAATGATGGGCGCGCGCTTTGAAACCTCTGATGGTGGGCGTTTGCCGCTGACCGTGGGCGGAAATGCCGATATCATGCCGCTGGAATACCGTCTTCCCGTCGCTTCGGCGCAGGTCAAATCGGCGATCTTGTTGGCTGGGCTCAGCGCGCCGGGACGTACAACCGTTATCGAAGAGCGCCCAACCCGCGACCACAGCGAAAACATGCTGCGCCATTTCGGCCTGGACGTAGCGGTCGAAACGCTTGATGACGGCGCGCAAGCAATCAGCCTGATCGGCCAAAACGAATTGCAGCCCTGCGCGGTGGATGTACCGGGCGATCCGAGCTCCGCCGCTTTTCCGGCTGTTGCCGCACTGATCAATGAAGGCTCGGAGCTTCGTCTGTGCGGGATTTGCGTCAATGAAAGACGTACGGGTCTGTACGTGACTTTACAGGAGATGGGCGCTGATATTACGTTTGAGAATGAGCGGATCGAGGCCGGAGAGCCGATCGCCGATCTGGTTGTACGCGGCACCGGACCATTGAAGGGCATAGACGTACCACCGGAACGCGTGCCGTCGATGATTGACGAGTTTCCGGCTTTGGCGATGGCGGCGGCGTGTGCTGCCGGGACCACGACGATGAGCGGGCTGGCGGAGTTGCGGGTCAAGGAAAGTGATCGGTTGCTGATGGTGGCTGAAGGGCTGAAAGCCTGCGGTGTTTCTTTGGAGATGGGCGAAGACAGCCTTACCATCAACGGCAACGGCAAAAGCCCGATTGGCGGCGCGCACGTACAAACTGCGCTGGATCACCGTATCGCCATGGCTTTTCTGGCGCTGGGCACCGCCACAGATGAGCCCATCACAATTGACGATTCCGGGCCGATTGCGACGAGTTTTCCCAATTTTGAAGAGCTGATGGAAGATATCGGCGCCGACATAAAACCGGCGAAAATAGCGGCATAGCCATTTGTTTTTCGCGTGTATTGTGTCTGTAACTCCTTGATGTACCTGGCAAAAATTCCGCACTTATTTGTATTTTTAGGGGTTAAACTATTGTTTTTGCTGGGATAATGAGAGTCCTTTAGTCTGAATCACGGGGAAAAAAGTTTCTGTATCGCCCTTTGAGGTGCTTTTATTTTATATAACGCAGGCCCTCGGGTTGTCGGGGCTCTGCGTCAAAAATTCGTGTGTATTTGTGTTCATTCGTGGTCTTCTGTTGCTGTTTTCCATGCACAGATTATAGGAGATTATTCCTTTTTTGTCAAGGATTCTTCCGGTTTCCAGTTATCAAGCCAGGTATCCAGCGCCACAATATCGGCCGGGTGGCCACTGTCCTGATAGTAGGAATCAATCACGTAAATATCACTGGTTTCGTTTTCTTGCACCGCGCCGCTATTATGCGGCCACATGCCGTCAATGAAATAGCCGCGATGGACGGGATCATAAGCTTTGTGAAAAGCAAAGACGCCCTCCTCACCCAAAAAGCGTAAATATCTTGAGGTATTGACCGCCTCATCAATGCAGCCCATCTGATGCGTGTCGGTTTCAAAGGCCACCGCTTCAGCGCGATCAAGCCGCATTCCGGTCTTTTGATTGATATGGTTTTCAATTTGCCCGACAGCTTTGGCAATTCTTAGGCGTTCTTCTTCGGGGGTCGGGGCGGCTTTGGCAAAAGAAGAGAGGATATCGCGCCACGCCGTATCCTCAATCCCGGTCGGTGTGCGCTGCGTACAGGCATAACCGTGGCAGAGCTTAAAGCTTTGACGGGTTTCATGATAATCGGTATAGGCGCGCATGCTTAAGCCCTGGCCTTTGGTGCAGGCGGAGAGCAGAAGCGGCAAGAAGATGAGAAGCAGTATTTTTTTCATGAGATGGTTCTAGCTTTCACTCGACATCTTGGCAACCAGGATTCATACTGGCTTTATGACTCATCCCGTAATCGCGATTGACGGCCCGGCGGCCAGCGGCAAAGGCACGCTGTCACGGCTGATTGCCAAAAAACTGAATTACGCGCATATGGATACCGGGGCGCTATACCGCGCTGTGGCGTTTGAGGTTCTCGAGGCTGGCGGCGACCCTGAGAATGAGGAGGATGCGCTGAAAGGCGTGAATAGCCTGACGCAAAAAATTGAAAGCGGCGATCCTGCCTCCCCTGATTTTGTTTTGCACAATGCAGCCCTACGAGGAGATGATATGGCTGTCGCGGCGTCCAAAGTGGCTTCCCAAGGTGAGGCTCGCAAACGGCTTGTCACCCTGCAAAGGCGCTTCGCGCGAAATCCCGGTGAAGGCTATGAAGGCGCTGTTCTCGACGGGCGCGACATTGGTACGGTGATCTGCCCGGAGGCCGATGTGAAGCTATACGTGATTGCCGATATCGAGGTGCGGGCTGAGCGGCGCATGAAAGAGTTGCAATCCAAGGGAATACAAGCTACAAGTGGCACCGTTTTAGAAGATATGCGCGCGCGGGACGAACGGGACAAGGAGCGAAAAGCTTCCCCTTTGAAGCCCGCTGAGGATGCGGTGATGGTGGATACATCACAATTGTCCGAAAGCGAAGTGCTGGAAAAAGCTCTTGAAATCATTCAGGAAAAGCTCTCCGGCCCAACGTAATCCCAAGCCCTTGCGGCCTGAGTTCTCGTTCATCTCTCCCTAAAACAGAAGATGCCTACACTGTCACCCCCGCGGCGAGCGTAAGCGAGCTTATACGGCGGGGGTCCAGAAAAGACAGCGATGCAAAGCAAGTCCATAGGACTTGTTTGCTTTTAAAAGCTGCAAACAAAATGGTGTTTTGCTTTGCGATCGCTGACATATGGATCCCGTTCGTTTAAGCCTGCTTCGCAGGCCAACGGGATGACGGAAGTTGAAGAGATACATTTTGAACAAAGAAAAGGACTATAGAATATGGCGCATGTAGCCGCGAATTTAATAGATAAAGAAGACTCAAAGGAATTTGCCGACCTTTTGACCGAGTCATTAGGCGGACAGGAAAAATTTACAGGAAATGTCGTCAACGGAACCGTTATTGCTGTTGATGCTGAATTTGTTATCGTTGATGTTGGTCTCAAATCCGAAGGCCGCATCCCCAAACAGGAATTCTCAAGACCAGGCGAAGATCCCGAAATCAAGGCCGGAGACAGCGTCGAGGTTTTCGTCGAAAAGATGGAAGACCGCAACGGCGAATCCGTTCTCTCGCGCGAAAAAGCACGCCGCGAAGAGGTCTGGATCGAGCTGGAAAAATCTCACAAAGACAATGACCGCGTCACCGGTATTATTTTCGGCCGCGTCAAAGGCGGCTTTACCGTTGATCTTGGCGGCGCAGTTGCGTTTTTGCCGGGCTCGCAGGTTGATATTCGCCCGGTGCGCGATGTATCGCCACTGATGGGCAACCCGCAACCGTTTCACATTCTTAAAATGGACCGCAGCCGCGGCAATATTGTTGTCTCGCGCCGCGCCGTTTTGGAAGAGAGCCGCGAAGAAGCCAAGAGCGATTTGCTCGACACATTAAAAGAAGGCCAGGTTATTCAAGGCGTGGTCAAGAACATCACCGATTACGGTGCTTTTGTTGATCTCGGCGGTGTTGATGGCTTGCTGCACGTCACTGATATCTCATGGAAGCGCGTCAATCACCCCTCTGAGGTATTGCAGATCGGTCAGAGCATCGACGTGCAGATCATTCGCTTCAATGAAGAAACCCAGCGTATTTCTCTGGGCATGAAACAGCTTGCGGATGATCCGTGGAAAGATGTGGCCGACAAATATGCGGTCGGCACCAAGTTCACAGGCCGCGTCACCAATATTGCCGATTACGGCGCTTTTGTGGAGCTGGAAGACGGTATTGAAGGCCTGGTTCATGTCTCTGAAATGTCCTGGACCAAAAAGAACGTGCCACCGGGCAAAATCGTTTCCACTTCGCAGGAGGTTGAAGTGATGGTGCTGGATGTCGATGCTGAAAAGCGCCGGATATCTCTCGGCCTCAAGCAATGCCAAGAAAATCCCTGGGCAACCTTTGCTGAGAACCATAAAGTTGGCGACCTTATTGAGGGCGAGATTCGTAACGTCACCGAGTTCGGTCTGTTTGTGGGCCTGAGCGATGAAATTGACGGCATGGTTCACCTGTCCGATATTTCCTGGGAAGATCAGACGGAGGAAATCTTAAAAGGCTTCACCAAAGGCGAAATGGCCAAGGTGAAAATCCTCGACATGGACCCGGGCAAGGAACGCGTTGCCCTTGGTATCAAGCAGTTGAGCGAAGATCCGTTTGAAGGCGCGCTCAAGGGCCTGGCCAAAGGTGCGGTTGTCACCTGTACCGTGTCCGAAATTCAGGACAAATCGATCGAGGTCACCGTCAATGACGGCGTCACCGGCACGATCAAAAAAGCCGATCTGTCGCGCGAGCGTTCCGAACAGCGCCCCGACCGCTTTGCCGTTGGTGAAAAGGTTGATGCGAAAATCCTGAGCATGGACAAGAAGACCCGCAAGCTGAGCCTTTCGATCAAAGCCCGCGAAATCGACGAAGATAAGCAGGCTATGAAAGAATTCGGCTCGACCGAAAGCGGTGCATCCCTTGGTGATATTCTTGGTGCTGCCCTTCAAGAAAAAGAAGGTAAAGACGCGCAAGAAGCGGAAGCCAAGGAAGAAAAGCCGAAAAAGAAAGCGGCCGCGAAAAAGGCTGATTCCAAGAAAAAGGCAGATGAAGAGCCTGCCGAAGACAAGGAAAAGGCCGACGCTTCCGAAGACAAGAAGGAAGAAAAAGCAGAGGAAAAGCCAAAGAAGAAGGCTGCACCTAAGAAAAAAGCCGACAAGGAAGAATCGTAGCCCAATCTGCTTTTATCCTATAAATTCCAAAAAAGCCGGGGCCCTCCCGGCTTTTTTATGTCTTATCATCATTAAAAAAATCCTTTGCGATCAATGACTTTTGCTTGACGGGGGGAAGTGCCTTCAGGCAAAGTAAGGTCATTATTAAGACTGAAGTGTAAAAAAGGACGATTCGAAATGACGAAATCGGAACTCATTCAACATCTGGCTGAACGCAACCCGCATCTTTTTATGCGCGACGTTGAAAAGATTGTTGAAACCATATTCGAAGAAATCACAGCGGCGCTGGTGCAAGGGGACCGCGTAGAGCTGCGGGGCTTTGGCGCTTTTTCCGTCAAGGACCGTGACGCCAGAACCGGCCGCAACCCGCGCACAGGTGAAACCGTCCATGTTGCCGCCAAGAGACTGCCGTTCTTTAAAACCGGCAAGGCTCTGCGCGAGCGCCTGAATGACGGCGGCGGTAGCGCAGAAACATACTAGAGCTGTCATGGGCTTGATCCGCTGGATTTTAGGCTTTCTGATTGCTCTGGTTCTGGCTGGATTCGCCGTTGCCAACCGCACACCCGTTCTTCTTGTCTGGAGCCCCATCCACCCACCACTGGAATTACCGCTTTACGTGATAGCACTCGCCCTGATGGCCGCCGGGTTCTTGCTGGGCAGTCTTATAACCTGGCTCAATATGGGTAGCGTGCGGCGCGAAAAACGTCGACAGAAACGGCAGATTAAAATTCTTGAAAAACAGCTGGGCGCGGTCAACGAAAACACAAGCGAAGACGCGTCGTCGGATTTTTTCCCGGCCTTGCCGAAAAGGAGAAAAGAAAATGAGTGATGTGGCCCCTGTCATATTCTGCGCCATTGATACGGCCGATCTGGAGCAGGCCGAAAAACTGATCGGCGATATCGGCCCTGTCACCGGCGGGATTAAGCTGGGGCTGGAGTTTTTCAATACATTTGGGCCACAAGGCGTAGCGCAAGTAATGAAAGCCTGCCCAGAGGCCGCGCTGTTCCTTGATTTAAAGCTGCATGACATCCCCAATACCGTTGCCGCCAGTGTTAAGGCCGTATCAGAGAGCGTATGCCCGGCTTATTTAAACGTACATGCCTCGGGCGGGGTAGAGATGATGAAGGCAGCGAAAGCGGCCTGCGCTCCGGATACTAGGCTTTTGGCGGTCACGATACTGACATCCCTGTCTGATATAGAGTTGGGCGATATCGGATATGAAGGACCGGCGGAAACCTGCGTAAAAAGACTGGCGAATCTTACACAAGAGGCCGGGCTGGACGGTGTGGTCTGTTCGGCTATTGAGATTGAGACATTGCGTACGCAATGCGGCCCGGATTTCACCCTGATGGTGCCCGGTATTCGCCCCGAAGGTGCGGACGCGAATGATCAAAAGCGGGTGATGAGCCCGAAAGATGCCATGACAGCCGGAGCCAGCCATCTGGTGATCGGACGGCCGATTACCGGGGCCGATGACCCGGCCAAGGCTGCGAAAGAAATTTTAGAGCATTTATAGAAAGGAACATCACTATGTACAGATACGAACCCAGCTATGAAGCCGGCGAAACAGGCAAAAATATGCGCCAGTATGTGAAAGATCACCGGACGACCTTCTGGACGATTTTAAAACCGCTTTTGCCCTTTATCATCGGAGCGGGCCTGCTGGATGTCGTATTAACAGATGTCTTTAGCACGGGTGGAAAGAAGATCGAATCACCAATTGGCGCTATTATCAGCGCGTATTTTATAACCGCGCTGATCATTTCGTGGCACCGGGTTGTGATTTACGGACCGGATAACTTCACGCCCATGAACCCGTTCAAACCGAAAAAGAGCGAGCTTAAATATATTTTTGTCGGGCTGGGCCTGGGGCTTGCTGCGGGTCTTTTGAGCGTGGTTACTATCGCCGTTGCAGCTATTCTCAACTCAATTGTCATGCTCATTGTGCTCATTATATTAGTCCCGGCCCTGATCTTTGTATCGCTTCGGATCTGCTTTTATTTCCCGGCCATGGCCACCGATGCGCCGGTATCACTGAAAACAGCCTTTGGCATGACTAAAGGCTATATATGGAAGCTTTTTGCAGCCGGGCTTTATGCGTCCTGGCGACTCATGCTTGTTACTATTGCTTATACGATAGCAATGGTTCTGACGATCGGAGTATTTGCCATGCTTGCCGGAACAGAAGCCTTAGACAATCTAACCTTAACTACTTTCGCTTATGTATTGAGTCTGCCGATTGTGGTTTATCTCCAGCCCCTGCTGACAGTGATCGGCATCACGGGCCTGTCAAATTATTACCAACACTCCTTGCAATATGGCGGCCCAGATGCTGCGAAGGGTGCTGCATGACAGAGGTTAAGATTTGCGGCCTTACGCAGCCGGAAACAGTAAAAGCAGCGATAGAAGCCGGGGCGAAATATCTCGGCTTTGTTTTTTATGCGCCCTCGCCGCGTAATATAAATATTGAGAGCGCAGCAAAACTGGTGAATGACCTGCCTGACACAATCAAAAAAGTTGGGCTGTTTGTTGACCCGGATGATGAAACGCTGGCCCAAACGTTGGACCAGGTGAAACTGGACATGATCCAGCTGCATGGTCACGAAAATCCGGTGCGTCTGGAGGCCATAAAGTCACGCTTTTCCCTGCCAATCATGAAAGCGATCCGTATCGAAATGAAAAATGATCTGGCGGCTGTGAAGGATTATGAGGAGATTTCTGATTTTCTTTTATTTGATACCAAAGCAGACAAAATGGGCGGCACGGGCCAGGCTTTTGACTGGATGATCCTACAAGACTTTGCTCATAAACGCCCGTGGATGCTGGCCGGCGGTCTGACTCCGGAAAATATTGGAGATGCACTTTCCATCCTAAAGCCCGATGTGGTAGATGTATCCTCCGGCGTTGAAAGTGCACTAGGGCAAAAAAGCGCAGCAAAAATCAGGGACTTTATACAGGCAGTAAACACCCATGAAAGCTAATTCTTATAAAAACCAGCCCGATGAGAACGGGCATTTTGGCCCTTATGGCGGGCGATACGTTGCCGAAACGCTGATGCCGCTGATTTTGCAGGTCGAAGAGGCGTGGAATGCGGCCAAAGCGGATCAGAGCTTTTGGGATGAATTTGAGGAGTTGGCGCGTGATTATATCGGCCGCCCTTCCCCGCTTTATTTTGCCAAGAGCACCACGGAGCACTGTGCCAAGGGGAATAAAGGCGCCAAGATTTATTTCAAGCGCGATGAGCTCAACCACACCGGCGCACATAAGATCAATCACTGTATCGGCCAGGTTTTGCTGGCGCGGCGCATGGGCAAGACCCGGATTATCGCCGAAACCGGCGCCGGCCAGCACGGCGTGGCCACGGCCACCGTCTGTGCGCTGTTTGATATTCCCTGCGTCATTTTCATGGGTACCACGGATATTGAGCGTCAGGCCCCCAATGTGTTCCGCATGAAATTGCTGGGCGCGGAAGTGCGCGCCGTTGAAAGCGGCTCCGGTACGCTCAAAGACGCAATGAACGAGGCTTTACGCGACTGGGTGACCAATGTCCATGACACCTATTATCTGATCGGAACGGTGGCCGGGCCGCATCCTTATCCGGCGATGGTGCGCGATTTCCAAAGCGTGATCGGTAAGGAATTACGTGAGCAAATGATGGAGCGCGAGGGGCGTCTTCCCGATTCTCTGGTCGCCTGTATTGGCGGCGGATCGAACGCGATGGGGCTGTTTCACCCGTTTCTGGACGATGCGGATATCAAGCTGATCGGCGTCGAGGCAGGCGGCCATGGCGTCGATACGGATGAACATGCTGCATCTTTGACCGGGGGCAGCCCCGGCGTGCTGCACGGTATGCAGAGCTATTTTTTGCAAGATAGTGATGGACAGATTCAGGAAGCGCATTCGATTTCCGCCGGGCTGGATTACCCCGGTATCGGGCCGGAGCATGCCTGGCTGTTCGATGAAAAGCGCGTAGAATATGTATCTGTGACGGATGACGAGGCGCTGGAGGCGTTTCAATTGTGCACAAAACTGGAGGGCATTATTCCAGCGCTCGAGCCGTCCCACGCCTTCGCCCATGTGCTAAAAATTGCGCCCGATCTGCCCAAGGACCACATTCTGGTGATGAATATGTGCGGCCGCGGCGATAAGGATATTTTCACCGTGGCCGAAAAACTGGGCGTGAAGATATGAGAAGAAAGTTTTAAACTACAGAGAGCGCAGAGATAGACAGAGAAATACCCATATCGTCATCCCGAACGAATGTGAGGGATCTGAGCCGGTTGAAACTTGGTAAGATTCCTCGGTTTTGCCTCGGAATGACGTGTTCGTTATTAATCTCTGCGTACTCTGTCTAGCTCTGTAGTTAAAAATAATATTGGTAAGGAAGGTTATGTCACGTATTGAAAAAATATTTGCTGCGCTGGAGCGCCCGGCTTTGATCACTTTTATCACCGCCGGTGATCCGGATTATGAGACCAGCGTAGAGATTTTGCTGCAGCTCCCGGAAGGCGGCGCGGATATTATCGAGCTTGGCATGCCGTTTAGCGACCCCATGGCTGATGGCCCGGTCATTCAGGCCGCCAGTCAGCGCGCGCTTGCCGCTGATGGTGATATGAAACAGACCTTAAAAATGGTGCAGCAATTTCGTGGAAAAAATGATGAGACGCCGATTGTGCTGATGGGGTATTTCAACCCGGTGATGGTTTATGGGGTGCAGCAATTTGCACAGGATGCTACGGCGTCCGGCGTGGATGGGGTGATCCTTGTCGATTTGCCGCCGGAGGAAGACGGGGAGTTGCAGGAGGCCGCCAAAGAAAACGGGCTGGATATTATTCGTCTGATTACCCCGACGACGGATGAGCAGCGGCTGAAAACGCTTTTGAACGGCGCCAGCGGGTTTTTGTATTACGTTTCTATTACGGGCGTGACCGGTGCAGCAAAAGCTGATATGAGCAAATTAAAACCCCATATTGAGCAGATCAAAAAACATACCGATCTTCCTATCGCCATCGGTTTTGGCATCAAAACCCCGGACGATGCGGTGCAAATGGGCCAAATTGGTGATGGGGTCGTGGTCGGCTCGGCGATTGTCCAAACCATTGCAAATACTGATAAAAACGAAGCGGCGCAGGCGGTTACCGCACAGGTAAAAGCACTTTCAGAAGGCCTGTAAAACTTGACAATTGGGGGCAAAACCTGCGACTCTGCCCCGCTTAATAACGAGATAACACAATGAACTGGTTAACAAATTTAATTAGGCCGCGCATACGTTCGCTGGTGGAGCCGAAAGAGGTTCCCGATAATCTATGGCAGAAATGCTCTTCCTGTGAGGGCATGTTGTTCAATCGCGACCTGATCGAGAATATGAATGTCTGCTATCATTGCGGCCATCATTTGCGCATCCCGGTGAAAGACAGGCTGGAACAGCTTTTTGACGAAGGCAAATACGACAATATCACTCTGCCCGATGTCGCGCATGACCCGCTGAAATTCAAGGACCGGCGCAAATATGCTGACCGCATCAAAGATTCTCGCGCCAAAACCGGGCTGCAGGATGCGATTACCATTGCCAAGGGAACCATGGGCGGTCTGCCGGTTGTGATTGCTGCGTTTAATTTCAGCTATATGGGCGGCTCGATGGGAACCGGGGTCGGCGAAGCGATCCTGAAAGCCGCAGAAGAAGCGGTAAAAGCCAAAGCGGCGTTGATTGCCATTCCGGCCTCCGGCGGCGCGCGTATGCAGGAGGGCATGCTGTCCCTAGTGCAAATGCCGCGCAGCATTATTGCGGTTGAGATGGTCAAGGAGGCGGGGCTGCCTTATATCGTCTTGCTGACCGATCCGACCACCGGCGGGGTGAGCGCGTCTTTTGCCATGGTCGGCGACATTCATATCGCCGAGCCGGGCTCAACCATTGGCTTTGCCGGACGCCGCGTGATTGAAGAAACCGTGCGTGAAACCCTGCCCGATGACTTCCAGACGGCGGAATATCTGCTGGAGCACGGCATTGTCGATATGGTGGTCAAGCGCCAGGAGCTGCGCGAAACCATTATCCGTATTATCAGTCTTTTGACCAAAGCCCCGGCGCAAGAGGCAGTGAAAAAGGGCAATGGCACAAAGGGCAATGGGGGCAAGCGCGGCAAGGCAGGAAACCCCAAGGCCAACGGCAAGGCGCTGCCGGGCGGTGAAAAAGCGGCGCTGAAGACGGAGCAAAAAGAGCTGGCTGCCAAAGCCCTGAAGCAGGTCAAGGCCGCACAAAAAACTGCACAAAAATCTTCAAAGTCCCTAAGCGCCAAAGAAGATTTGAAAGAAGATACCGGACAAAATGCACCAGGCCGATCTCAAGCATCCTGACCGGACATTAGAGCAAAAGCTCTATGCGCTGTATAACCTTTCCCGCGACAAGAAAATCGATCTGTCCTTTCGCCCGCCTTATCTGGAGCTTTTGGAAGGCTTTGGCAATCCGCATCTGAACCTGCCTCCCGTTATTCATGTCGCCGGCACCAACGGCAAAGGCTCGATTGTCGCCATGCTGCGCACGATGCTGGAGGCCGCCGGGCATAAAGTCCATGCTTACACCTCACCGCATCTACAGCGCTTTAACGAACGCCTCTATCTGGCAGGGGAAAATATTGATGACGCGGCGCTGGAAGTGCTGATTGACGAGGCGCTCGCGCTGAATAGCGGGCAGGACGTTACATTTTTTGAAATTACCACCGCGATGGCGTTTGCGGCTTTTTCAAGGGCCCCGGCTGATTTTACCTTGTTGGAGGTCGGGCTTGGTGGACGGCTGGATTGCACCAATGTTGTCGAAAATCCTCTGGCCTGCATTATCAATACGATTTCCTATGACCATATGGAGTTTTTGGGCAATTCACTGACCCAAATTGCGTCCGAGAAGGCTGGAATCATGAAACCGGGCGTGCCGTGTATTATCGGGCCACAGACAAAACAAGCGCAGCAAGGCGGTGTGATGGATGTGTTTGAAGAGCGTGCGAGCGCATGCGGCGCGCCGTTATATGTTCACGGAGTGCACTGGTTCATCGAGCCACAAGGGGCGCAAATGCGTTTTCAGTTTGAACAGAGTGAACTTGCTCTTCCCCAGCCGAATTTGCCGGGCCCGCATCAGATCGATAACGCGGGCTCCTCTCTGGCTGCGCTTTATGCCATCAAAAATAAACACGACGTATCGGAAATAGATATAGCAAAATCAATGCGAGCCATTGACCTTTCGGCACGTCTTGAACGTATCACCCAGCATCCACTTCCGCCTGATTGGGAATTATGGCTTGATGGCGGCCATAACGACAGCGCGGGTCAGGCTCTGGGGCAGCAGGTTCAGATCTGGAATGACCATGATGGTAAAAATCTGCATATCATTCTCGGCATGAAAGCGGATAAAGACCCGCATAAATTTCTGGAGCCGCTATTGCCTCACCTCAAAAGTTTACATATGGTTGAAATCGGTGGGGTTGGCGGTAATGTCAGTCCGGAAGATGTGGCCGCGTTGGTTCAAACGACAGGGACAGGGTGTACGTTTACAAAAACCGACAATATCAAGACCGCACTCCATGATATTTTAAAAACGAACACACATACACCCGGAAAAGTGGGGGGCCGTATTCTAATTTGCGGTTCCCTCTATCTGGCAGAGCAAGTATATAAATAGATATGACCCATAAAATTGCCCTAGTTGATGATGACCGCAATATCCTTACTTCCGTCTCGATGGCACTGGAAGCGGAGGGCTATGAGGTTCAAACCTATAATGACGGCGAATCCGGCCTTGCCGGCCTGAATGCCGATATGCCCGATCTTGTGGTCCTGGATATCAAGATGCCGCGTATGGACGGCACGGAGGTTTTAACGAAATTGCGTGAAAAATCGCGTGTACCGGTGATTTTCCTCACGTCCAAGGATGACGAAATTGACCAGATCGTGGGTTTGCGCATGGGCGCCGATGATTATATCACCAAGCCGTTTTCCCAGCGCCTTCTGATTGAGCGTATCAAAGCCCTGCTCCGGCGTGAAAGCCTGCGTGAGCAACCGGATGCGGCGGATACAGAAGAAAGCGAGCGAATCGTCAGAGGCTCGCTGGAGCTGGACGATGCGCGCCATTTAAGCAGCTGGAAAGGTGAGCCGGTCAACCTGACTGTGACCGAATACCTGCTTCTCAAGGCCCTTGCTATTCGCCCCGGCCATGTAAAAAACAGAGACCAGTTGATCGATATGGCGTATGGTGAGAATATCCATGTAGACGACCGAACCATCGACTCTCATATCAAACGTGTCAGAAAAAAATTCAAAAACGTCGACGACGACTTCAACCAGATCGAAACGCTCTACGGCGTCGGGTACCGCTACAAAGAAGAATAGGTGGCTGCGCCTGGGCTCTGAGCGGCCCGAGCTGCCTGAAATCGATCATCTGCTTGATCTGTACTGGGGCGGGCCCGAGCGCCGCATCACGGGGCTAACCGCGCGGATTATCGGCGTGAATGCGATTGCTCTTATCATCCTGCTAGGTGGAATTCTATATCTCGGCCAGTATCAAAAGGGCCTGATAGAGACCAAACTGGAAACGTTTGAAGCCGAGATTGAGCTTCTTTCCGCCGCTATTTCTGAAGGCGCGATTGAAGAATCCGAGGGAAAGGCAAGGCTGCGCCCGGACCAGGCCAAAAACATGACGCGGCGGCTCAGCCTCACCAGTGGAAAGCGAATACGCCTGTTTGATAACCAGGGACAATTGATTGTCGATTCTGCCGCGCTGCTAAGCCCTGAGGAACTTCAGCACATTGCAAGTCTCTATCAAGGCGCAGAGATGCTCTACACCGTGCAGGTTCTCAAGAATATGGCGGATTTTATTATTGGTCTGTTGCCGGACCGCCGGGTTTTACCGTTTTATCCGAATGTACGCTCCAAAAAGGCCGCTGATTATCCGGATGTACCTGTAGCTTTAACGGGGCAAATCAGTCTGTCTGCCTGGCACAATTTTGACGAAAGCATTTTTCTTTCTGCCGCTGCGCCACTGCATACTGACAGATATCTTGCCGGCGCTGTTTTGCTGACGCGTGAAGGCAAGGATATTGAAGACGATATCGGCAAGGTCTGGCTTGATGTATTGCGGGTTTTTCTGGCCACGCTGCTGGTCACTATTTTGCTCTCAATCTATCTCTCCGGCGTCATTGCCCGCCCCTTGCGAAACCTTGCCAGCGCCGCAGAAGCCGTGCGCAGGGGTGAGGCCAGTGAAATTCCGGACCTTTCACACCGCCATGACGAAATCGGCGAGCTGTCAATTGTCCTGCGGGATATGACGAATGCCTTGTGGGAGCGCATGGATTCAATCGAAGCCTTCGCCGCTGACGTGGCGCATGAGCTGAAGAACCCTTTAACGTCGCTGCGTAGCGCAATTGAAACAGCCGCTATTGTTAAGAAAAAAGCGGACCGTGATAAATTATTCGGCATCATCATGCATGATTTTGAAAGGCTGGATCGTTTGATCAGCGATATATCAAACGCTTCGCGGCTGGATGCCGAGTTGTCGCGCGAAGCCTTTCAGGCCGTTAACATCAAGGAAGCGCTTTCGCAGCTCATTGATATTTATAAAAACCCTCTGGAGCGTAAAAAATCGGTCGCCAGCAACAAAGTAAAAATCGAGGATGTTGAAGTACAACTGAATCTGCCCGCTGGTGGCGATATTTATGTATCGGGTATTGAAAGCCGTCTAGTTCAGGTTTTTGAAAACTTAATCTCTAATGCGGCTTCGTTTTCATCCAAAGGCAAGGTTGTTTCTATCAATGTACGTCAGAAAGAGCGGCACGTACACATAGAGGTGGAAGACGAAGGTCCCGGGATTCCTGATAAAAAGCTGGAGACAATTTTCGAGCGGTTTTATTCGGAGCGGCCCGAGCATGAGGATTACGGACGGCATTCGGGTCTGGGGCTGTCGATTTGCCGCCAGATCATCACCGCCCATCAGGGCCGTATTTATGCCGAGAACATTAAGAACAAGTCGGGCAAGGTTAAAGGTGCCCGATTCAACGTTGTTTTGAATATTTTATAGATTAACGAATGGCCGGAGCACCTGGATCGAATGTGTGATCCAAATTCATAGTTCCTTTGAAGCCATCGACTCTCTCTACAGCAGCGATTGCAAAGTCAGGAGTCAGCATTACTGGAGGTTTCGTCATTTAACACACCCTTTTCTAATATAAGTACCGCATTCTCTATTGAGACACCTTCTTTATCTTTTGTTCGGAAGATTATTTTTGTTTTATCCGAGTCAGATGTCTTAGGTACTATATTATATAAAAGGCGCTTATCCGTCAAATTTGCGAGCTCCATAAGGTCCCTTTTTCCGTTTAACAGACTGATAATATTGATCATTTTCTTTTCTGTTAAATCCGGGTCTTCACTGGTATCCAAAAGCGTATAATCGCCCACAGGCTCGTAATCCTGCTTTTCTTCTATAAAGCCAAAAATCTGAAAGGAATGGTCTACAAGCGGATTACGCTTGTATATGAACCACGGTTTTTCGCTTTCTTCGTTGAATTCAAGTGCCATAGGGTAATATTAACATGAAATAGAGCAAAAAAAATCCTATTTTGCTTGATTCACGCAAATAGAACCGTCATGAATTCATCTGCTTTTTATGAACGCCTTTAAAGGAGAACCACATGTCCGCCCAACCCGAAGCTGTCGACCAGGATTTTCAAGTCAAAGATATCAGCCTTGCCGAGTGGGGGCGCAAGGAAATCAGCATAGCCGAGAGCGAAATGCCGGGCCTGATGAGCACGCGCGAGGAATACGCCAAGGAACAGCCTTTAAAGGGCGCGCGCATTGCCGGTTGCCTGCATATGACGATTCAAACCGCTGTTTTGATTGAAACGCTGACCTCTTTGGGCGCGGAAGTACGCTGGAGCTCGTGCAATGTTTTCTCGACGCAGGATCAGGCTGCCGCCGCCATCGCCGCCACAGGTGTTCCTGTGTTTGCCTGGAAGGGTGAAACCGAAGAAGAGGCCGTTGAATGCATTCACAAAACCATTAAGGGCCCGAACGACTGGGTTCCCAATCTAATTTTGGATGATGGTGGCGATCTCACCCGTATCATGCATGAGGATTACCCGGAATTGATGAAAGACGTGAAAGGTCTGTCCGAAGAAACAACAACCGGCGTTATGTTCCTGCATGAGATGGAGAAAAAAGGCACGCTCACAGTCCCGGCGATTAACGTCAATGATTCCGTGACCAAATCAAAATTCGATAACAAATATGGTTGCCGCGAATCGCTTGTAGACGGAATCAAGCGCGCCACCGATGTGATGATGTCGGGCAAGGTCGCGGTTTGTGCTGGCTTTGGTGATGTCGGTAAGGGCTCTGCCGAGTCCTTACGCTCCGCCGGGGCCCGCGTGCTGGTCACTGAAATCGATCCGATCTGCGCGCTGCAGGCGGCGATGGAGGGCTTTGAAGTTGTGACCATGGAAGAAGGCGCCAAGCGCGGTGATATTTTCGTGACGACAACGGGCAACAAGGATGTCATCACGCTCGATCATATGCGCGACATGAAAGACCGGGCGATTGTGTGCAATATCGGCCACTTCGATAATGAGATACAGGTCGAACCGTTGCGCAATATGAAATGGAACAATATCAAGCCGCAGGTCGATGAAATTGAATTCCCTGATGGCAAGCGGATTATTCTTCTGGCTGAGGGACGTCTGGTTAATCTCGGTTGCGGCACCGGCCACCCAAGCTTTGTGATGAGCGCGAGCTTCACCAACCAGACTCTGGCCCAGATCGAGCTTTGGAAGAACTCAGAGAACTATGAGAACAAAGTTTACGTTCTGCCCAAACATCTCGATGAAAAAGTGGCTTTTTTACACCTTGAAAAGGTCGGCGCGGCATTGTCCAAGCTCTCCAAGGAACAGGCCGATTATATCGATGTTCCTGTCGAGGGACCGTTCAAAAAGGACGATTACAGGTATTAGACCACCGGAGTAGCAGGCTTACCCTGAAGCGCATGTACAATCTTCGTTGCTTCTTCAGCCTCCTTTTCGTTTAGCCACTTTCCTTCTTCTAGCCACGCGACAACAACGCTTGGATTGGAGGAAGAGGTTAAAATAGTCCCGCTAGAAGTTTTTTCTTTAACATCATTGCTTAAAGTGGCTTCTTTTATGCTATCGACCACTTCATCCCTCCCTTTGACGGTAATAGCAGTCTCATAGCCTTCATTTTCGCCTGTAAAGCTAAACTTAAGATTGATAACCCCACTTTTATGATTAAAAGTAATGAAGTATTCTGATTTTTTCTTTCCCATCTATCTTTCCCTTTTAATTATACATAATATATAGAAATTAACGGCACAGGCTGCTTTATAGGACATCTCCTACGATATGTCAAATATTGTCTCCAAACCTATTGCAATAAAGTTAGGCCTTTAAATCATCATATTCGGGATGACGGGTGAGCCAGGTAGCGGCAAAACCGCATATCGGTATAGCTTTCATGTTTTCGCTGCGGATATGGGTCATCAGCGCATGCATAAACTTGCTGGCCGCGCCTTTGCCGCGTAGCTCCGGTGGCGCGTACACATAGTCAATGTACAAAACGTCATCTTTCAGATGCGTATTGGCATAGACGATATGGCCGTCATGGTCTTGCTCATAACGGCTGTCCTTTTCATTGAATGTAACCGGGTTGCTCATATTGCTTAATATAGTTCATTGCTTTCGTCATTGCGAGCGCACGCGAAGCAATCCAGTGATATAAGAAAGAGTCTGGATTGCTTCGTCAGGCCAAAACCTTCCTCGCAATGACGATAAAAGCTTTGTGAGCTTTGCAGCTACGTGGTTAAATTCTTTTATGTACATCTTACGCCTTCATTGTGACGATCGGCCCGGCGTTGTAGCGGCGGTAGCCACAGCCCTTTCCAACACCGAGTGCAATATCGAGGAATCGGCGCAGTTTAACGACCATCTTTCCGGCCAGTTCTTTATGCGCGTGGTGTTTGCGCCGCTGAATGAGGGCGCCAAAGAAAATTTTGAAGCCGCTTTTCAGGATATTGCCAAAACTTTCACCATGAGCTGGCACATTACGCCCGTAGACGCGCCCGTACGTACGCTTATTTTAGTCTCCAAAGCCGATCATTGCCTCAATGATTTGCTGTATCGCTGGCGTACGAAACATCTTAATATTGATATTGCCGGAGTTGTCTCCAACCATGAAACCTGCCGCAGCCTGGTTGAGGAACACGGTCTTGCCTTCCATCACCTTCCTGTCAGCAAGAATAATAAGTCCAAGCAGGAAGCGGCGCTGAACGACATTATTGAACAAGAAAATGCTGAGCTTGTCGTTCTCGCGCGTTATATGCAGGTTTTATCCAGTGATGTCTGCTCCAAATATACCGGGCGCATTATCAATATCCATCATTCTTTCCTGCCGGGCTTTAAAGGTGCAAAACCGTACCATCAGGCCTATGAGCGCGGCGTGAAGATTATCGGCGCCACCGCGCATTTTGCCACCGCCGATCTCGATGAAGGGCCGATTATCGAGCAGGAGACCGTGCGTATTGATCACGCCACCGGCCCGGACAAGATGCAGGCGCTGGGTCGCGATACCGAGGCCCGCGTTCTGGCCCGTGCCATCCAGCTTTATACCGAGCGCCGGGTTTTCCTGCATGGCGGCCGTACGGTGATTTTATAGCGTTTTTCTTGCCGTTGGCACGCCCCGCCTTTAAACTCATTAGCTGTGAGCACCAAAGAAAAATCAAAAACAGGCTTCCTGGACAAACTCGCCGGATGTTTCGGCGGTGGCAAAGCCTTAGAGGTCGAGAAAGCGCGGCTGGAAGCCTTTCTAGATGCCGTTCCGGGTGAGTATTGCGGCTGGAATCCCGATGACACAATGGTTTCCAGCGAAGGGTTTGCCTCTCTTTTAGGCCGCGATAGCGTCCGCCACCTTGCTGACATACAAAGCGCGCTGGCTCCGGGTGATGCCGCCGCGCTGGAAGGTGTCTGGAGTCGGCTTCGTGAAAATGGCGAATCCTTTAATATCACCGCACACAGCCATGACGGCAGTAAGACGTTTCAGCTATCCGGCGCAAGGGGGAAAGATTTTTTCAATATCCTCTGGGTTCAGGACGTCACCAAGCAGAGCAAACTCGAAACAAACGACGCAGAGCAACAGGATCAGGAGATTGAAAAACTAAAGGCCGCGCTTGATTACCTGCCTGCCTCGGTCTGGTTGCGCAATGAGCGACAGGAATTGATCCTGTGCAATGACACTTACGCCAAAATTGTCAAAAGCAGCCCGGAAGATATTATTGCGCAGCAAAAAGAAATCGCACCGCCGCCAAAAAAGAAGAAAAAATCATCGTCTGATCCTGTGCCCGGCGCAGCATTAGCCGAAAAGGCCCTGAAGGAATCGGAAACGCAAATTGCGCAGGCCCATGTCATCAGCGGCGGTGACCGCCTTTTGATGAAGATTTTTGAAATTCCCATCTCTTCGCACAACATGACTTTGGGCGTGGCCCGCGATATTACCGGCGAGGAAGAAATTGCCACCGAGCTGCAGCGCTATAAGGCTGTTAATCAGGAATTGCTGCAGCAATTGCGTACGGCGATTGCCATCTATGATGCCGATCAAAAACTCGTGTTTTATAACACTGCTTTTGCCCAGCTTTGGGATCTTGACGATGGCTGGCTCAATACCCGGCCCAAACTTGGCGATATCATGGAAAAACTGCGGGAAACACGCCGCCTGCCGGAGCAATCGGATTTCCGCAAATTCAGGCAAAGCTGGATCGACATGTTTACGCGCCTGCTTGACCCACATGAGGATATGTTGCATTTGCCCGATGGCAGCGCGTTGCGGATGCTGGTCATTCCCAATCCGATGGGCGGTATGATGATGACCTTCGAAGATGTCACAAGTGGCCTGGAGCTGGAATCCTCCTATAACACGCTCATAGCCGTGCAGAAGGAGACACTGGATAATCTGGCCGAAGCGGTTGCGGTGTATGGCGGCGATGGACGGCTGAAGCTGTGGAATCCTTCTTTCGGACGTCTTTGGGGTCTCAACCCGGAAGACCTGGACGGCGAGCCGCATATCAGCCGGATCGTTGAAAAATTCAAACCCTTCTTTACCGCCAAAGAATGGGGGAAAGAGCAGGAAGAACTGGTTTCGCTTGGCCTTGATCGCATCATGCATGAGGGCAGACATGAACGCGCCGATGAAACTTTAATCGATTATGTGACCGTTCCTTTGCCCGATGGCGGGGTGCTGATTACCTATGGTGATGTCACCGATACGGTGCGGGTTGAAAACGCCTTGCGCGAGAAAAATGCTGCACTCGAAGCGGCCGAGCAATTAAAACTCGACTTCCTGGCCAATGTCTCCTACCAGCTGCGCACACCCTTGAACGCCATTATGGGCTTTAATGAAATTCTTGATCAGGAATTTTTTGGCTCTCTGAACGAACGGCAGAAGGTTTATACCCATGACATTAAAGATGCCAGCGATACCTTGCTTGGCCTGATCAATGATATTCTCGATCTTGCCACCATTGAGGCCGGCTATATGACCCTTAACAAAGGGCCTATCAAGATTAAGGATATGCTGGAAAGCCTTGTTGAGCTGGTGAGTGATTGGGCGCGTAAAGAGCATATCGAAGTGTCGCTGTCCTGCCCGAAAACCATAGGCGCCCTCAATGCCGATGAAACGCGGCTTAAACAGGCCATTATCAATTTAATCCGCAACGCCCTGACTTACACCCCCGAGGGCGGCAAGATCGCTTTGAGCGCCAAACGAAAGAAAGACGGCATTGAATTATCGGTGAGTGATACGGGAATCGGCATTGCCAAAGAGGATCAGGGAAGAATTCTCGAGCCTTTTGTCAGAGCCAGCAATCCTCTTGATGAGAAATCAAAAACACGCGGCGGCGCCGGGCTGGGGCTGTCTTTGGTTAAAAATATAGTTGCGCTGCATGGCGGTACGCTCGATCTGGCCAGTGAGCGGGGAAAAGGAACGAGCGTTACGTTGTTTCTACCTTTTGAACCGGCAGAACAAGACGCTAAAAAGTCAGCCAGTAAACAAGCTGCTTAAAAAACTTATTCCTCGTGGCAATCAGCCCAGGTTTCCGTCCCACCTTCCGGTTTTCTCTTGCCCTGAATAACGATCTCTCCGCGATCTATCCTCGTCTGGCAGGAAAAAATCGGCACCAGCGTGCGCAGAGTCATTTCCAGCTTTCTTCCCGGGAAAAACGGCCCGAAGGAACAAAACTCCGAACGATCCGTAGGATGACCGGTTTTTTCATCGGTGCTGCCGGGTACATCCAGACGGAAATTTGAGCGGTGACGTGCTTTTGATCCGGTCTCCGTATTGGTATATAAATCCGTGATGAAACTGCCGTAAATTTTATACGGCGCTTCATTGCGAACGGCAAAACAAAGTGGCTCGGAAACAATGTCAGGAACGCGATCCTGCGCTGCAACAGAAAAGGGCAGAAATACAACGATTAATGCTGTTAAAAATGTTCCCCTCATATCCTCATTTTACCATATAATGTGATGTATTCACTACAAGAATGCGTTGTGCAATGCACTCATTTTATTGCATTTACAAGCCTTTTGCATGCTATATCTTAGCCTATGGAAGCAATAACGTATAGTGAAGAAGAAACGGCACAGGCTGCCGCTGATTTTGCCGTAGATTTAAAAGAAAAATCTGTTCTTTTGCTGCACGGAAATCTTGGCGCCGGTAAAACCGTGTTCGCCCGGGGTTTGATAAGAGCGCTTACCGGGAACCCCAATCTCGAAGTACCCAGCCCGACTTTTACTCTGGCCCAGACTTATGAAACGAACAACCTGCAGATCTGGCATTTTGATCTTTATCGCCTGAAGGACCCGGAGGAGATTTATGAACTGGGCTGGGAAGACGCTCTGGCCGAAGGCATTGTTCTGGTCGAATGGCCGGAGCGTTTGGGTTCTTTAAAACCGGCAAGATATCTGGACATTGCCATCACCACAGGCGAAAATGACGATCAGCAGCGTAACATCGAGATCGTCAGGGTCTAATAAATATGATTCCAGATAAAGCTTTTGTTCTGGCCGCCGGTAAGGGCAGCCGTCTTCGCCCCTATACCGACCAATGCCCTAAACCGATGGTCGAAATCGCCGGGCGTACGCTTGTTGATCGTACGCTTGATCATCTTGCCGCAGACGGTATTACCGATATCACGGTCAATTTGCACTATATGGGTGATATGCTTGAGGAGCATTTGAAAAAACGTGATGATGTGAGCGTACGCTTTTCGCGGGAAGAGGAATTGCTGGATACCGGTGGCGGCATCAAGAAAGAATTGGAATATTTCGGCAGCGAGCCTTTCCTTATCACCAGCAGTGATGGCCTATGGAGCAACGGACCCGGGGATTCTGCGCTGCAAAGACTAGCGGAAGCCTGGAATCCGGCACAGATGGATATTTTGATTCTCCTGCAATCAACCCAATCGATGAAATTGACAAAAGGCGCTGGCGATTATCATCTCGAGCCGGACGGACGGGCCGTACGTTCCTATGAGCGCGAAGGTGCGTACATGTTCACGAGTATTCGAATCAACAAGCCGGAAATTTTTAATATCAGCCCGCAAGGGGCGTTTTCCTATCTCGAGCTTTTGGACCGGGCACAACGGCGCGGGCGGCTTTTCGGCCTGGTCCATGACGGCGACTGGCATCATATTTCTACGCCCGAAGACCTTGATGCCGTTAAGGTTGCGTTTGAAGAGAAAAAGAAACTGGCATGACCCAAAAACATACAAAGAGTGTTTATACCATTCCTGCCGGTGTCCCCTTTGCCAAAGCGCTGGCCGGGCGGTTGCTTGAAGAAACGAGAGGGAAGCCGGAAGAGCTAAGCCATTACAGAATTTTCCTGCCAACAAGGCGGGCCTGCCGTACGCTTCGCGAAGCTTTTTTGCAGCTGAGCCAGGGCAAACCGCTTTTATTGCCCCATATGCAGCCCATTGGCGATCTGGATGAAGAAGAATTATCCCTCGCCCTTTTTCAAGGCAGGGACGAGCAGGCGATATTGGATTTACCACCGGCTATTTCCCCCTTAAAGCGGCAATTGCTGCTGGCTCGCACGATTGGCTCCGTGCCGGATTACAGCCACGGCCCCGGCCAGGCGCTGGCACTGGCGAATGCGCTGGGGCATTTGCTCGATCAAATCATTATCGAAGAGCTGGATATTGGTGCGCTCGACCAAATCGTACCCGAGGAATTTGCCGATCACTGGCAAATCACGCTCGATTTCCTTAAAATCATTAGCGAGCACTGGCCAAAAATACTCGAAGAGCAGGGCGCAATCGACAGCGCAGACAGGCGAAACCGCCTGATTAAGGCACTGGCCGGACACTGGCAAAGAAATCCGCCTTCGGGCCCGATTATCGCAGCCGGATCAACGGGATCGATCCCCGCGACAGCCATGCTCCTGTCTACAATCGCCGGGTTGGAGCAAGGCCGCGTGGTTTTGCCGGGGCTGGATCAGATGATGGATGAGCAAAGCTGGGACGCTATCGACGAATCGCATCCGCAATACGGTTTAAAACATCTGTTGGAGCATATGGAGGTTGCTCGCGAAAACGTGAAACTATGGCATAATTGCGGCGAATCGGCGACGCAGCCCAGGCAAAGGCTTGGCTATGAGCTTATGCGCCCGGCCGATACGGCCGGAGAATGGGAGAATTTGGCCACCTCAAAAGAATCGGCAGGCGTTCTTCAAGAGGCGCTTGAGGGCCTGCAAATATTCGAATGCGACCATGAAAGTGAGGAAGCCGGCCTTATTGCCCTGAAGATGCGCGAAATTCTCGAAGACCCGACACGTACAGCCGCCCTTGTCACCCCGGATAGAAAATTGGCACGGCGGGTGGCCACCACCTGTCAAAGATGGGGGATTACCCTGGATGATTCAGCCGGGCAAAACCTGTCCGATTCTCCTATCGGAATCTTTTTACGAATCACTGCCGAGGCCTGTCTCAGCAACATGGCTCCGACTTCGCTTTTGGCCCTTCTCAAACATGAATTTTGTACGCTGGGGCACAAAAACGAAACGTTCCGTAAAATTGTGGATAAGCTGGAGATTCTGACCCTGCGCGGTTTACGGCCTGCATCTGGCCTTGAGGGTATAAGGCAACGGTTAGAAGAGCTTAACGACAAAGAACCAGATAAACTACTCGATCAAATTGACCCTGTTCTGAACCGGTTCAGCGCCCTTCTAAACAATCAAACCCTACAAAGTTTTTCTGACTTGCTCGCCGTGCATGTAGAAACGCTTGAAGCCCTGGCGCAAGGAGAAAAAGCCTCCGGAAGCACCCGTTTATGGTCCGGCGAATCCGGCGAGAAAGCTGCCTCCTTTTTATCAGAATTGCAAAACCACGCCCATCTTTTGCCGCCGCTTTCCGGGCAGAATTATGTGGACATTCTTCAGCAGCTTATGAAAACGGAAACCGTACGCCCGCTCTATGGGACCCATCCGCGGCTGATGATTCTCGGGCAACTGGAAGCGCGGCTGATTGATGCCGATCTGATTATCATGGCCGGCCTTAATGAAGGAACCTGGCCGTCCGATCCCGGTCATGATCCCTGGATGTCGCGGCCTATGCGTAAGGATTTCGGCCTGCCCGCCGGTGAGCGGGCGGTTGGCCTGGCTGCGCATGACTTTACGCAAGGATTCTGTGCGCAGCATGTGGTTTTAACTCGCTCTAAGCGGGTGGACGGCGCACCCACAGTTCCGGCACGTTGGCTGCAACGGTTGGATGCGGTTTTACAGGCTGCGGGGCTTGTCAGAGACGTACAGGAGGAAAGAAAATATCTGTCCTGGGTCCGGCGCCTTGACGAACATGATGAAACAACGCCTTACATACGGCCAGAGCCACGACCCGCGCTCGATAAAAGGCCAAAGAAGCTTTCCGTAACAAAAATTGAAGCCTGGCTCAAAGATCCGTATTCGATCTATGCACGCTCGATTCTGGGGCTGAAAAAGCTTGATCCTGTTGATATGCAACCCGGTCCGGCCGAGCGCGGCACGTTGCTGCATAATATTTTGGAGCGTTTTGTTACCCAATATCCAGGCGATGTTCCGCCTGAGGCCGGGAATGCTCTGATTTCCATTGCCAAAGAGGAGCTGGAGAAGCTTCACGACGACCCGGCTTTGTGGAATTTCTGGTGGCCACGCTTTCACAATTTAGGCGATTGGCTGATTGCCCATGAGAAAGACTGGCGTAGTCAGGCCAAACCTTTGAAGACGGAAGTCAACGGGGAAGCGGCCTTTGGCGGTTTTACCCTAAGCGCACGTGCAGACCGTATCGACAAGCTCTCTGACGGTTCCATGGTGGTGATTGATTACAAATCCGGCGGCACATACACCCAAAGCGGCATACGTACAGGTGATCTGCCGCAGCTTTCGCTGGAAGCGGCGATTCTGATGGCGGGCGGGTTTGAGAGCATTCCATCTGGTGATGTCAGCGCGCTGTCTTACTGGACGCTCACCGGCGGCCATAAAGGCGGAGCCATCACACAGGTCACAGATGATATCGAGGATATTGTTACCCGCGCCCGCGAGGGACTGCAAAAGCTGATTGAAATTTTTAACGACCCGGATATGCCCTATTACAGCCTGCCCAACCCGGCCAGAGCCCCGCGCTTTAACGATTACGAGCATCTGGCCCGGGTGAAGGAATGGAGCGCGCTTGAAAGCAATAAAGAGGAGGCGGCCTGATGGCGCAAGAAGCCATACAACAAAAACAAATTGAATCTGCGCCCGTACGTGACCTTGATCCGAACGTACGCCAGCGCAAAGCCTCTGAGCCTGGCGATTCGGTCTGGGTGAGCGCGTCCGCCGGGACAGGCAAAACCAAAGTTCTAACCGACCGGGTCTTACGGCTTTTACTGCCGCGAGAAGATGGCGCGCCGGGTACGCAACCGCATAGAATCCTCTGCCTGACTTTCACTAAGGCCGGGGCCAGTGAGATGGCGCTGCGCATTAATCAGGAGCTGACGAAATGGGCGGTTTTGCCGCTGGAATCGCTACAGGAAGAGCTACAAAACCTGCGTGGCCGGAAGGCCAACGAAAAGGATATTCAAGCTGCGCGCAAATTATTTGCGCAAGTCGTCGATACGCCGGGCGGCCTTAAAATCATGACCATCCATTCCTTTTGCCAGTCGGTGCTGGGCCGTTTCCCGCTGGAGGCTGGCCTATCGCCGCATTTCACCGTTCTGGAGGAAGGCCAGGCCTCGCTGCTGCTTTCCCAGGCCCGGGATCGTGTTTTACAGCAGGCGGACTCCGCATCACCAATAAAAGAGGCCACCGGGCGTGTGGCTTCGCAGGTCAATGAGGACCAGTTTTTCGGACTGATCCGTGAATTTGCAAAGGAGCGTTACCAGCTTGCGCAAAATCAATGGGGCCCGGAGGCGCTTTATACGCAGATTTGTACGGCTCTGGGCGTACAGGCTGGAAAGACCGCGCGCGAGCTGATTCTTGCGGCTTGTCACAGCGATTCCTTTGACGAGGCCGGACTGAGAAACGCCTGCAGCGCCCTTAGCCATGGCACAGACACAACAGACCGGCCAAAGGCACAAGGCCTACAGCAATGGCTGGATGCGGGTAAAGAGCAGCGGGTTCAGGAGTTTGAGCGCTATTTACAGGTTTATTTTACCATAGCGGGCGATTTGCGCAAGACAATGGCCACACGTACGATCCTTATGATTATGCCGGACTGCGCCGATATATTGATGGCTGAAGCCGAGCGGCTTCGGGGCATTCGCGAGCAGGTGAAAGTGATGGATTGCGCCCTGCTCACCCGTGATTTATTTACGCTGGGGCAAAATATTATTAATGAATATCAATTGTTTAAAGAAAAATCCGGGGTTCTCGATTTTGACGATCTGATTGCCCGTACGCTTGATCTTCTGGCAGGGCGTACGGGGCGTTTAAAGCCTGAAAATGCAGCGCCCTGGGTAATGTATAAGCTGGATCAGGGGCTCGATCATATTCTGATCGATGAGGCGCAGGACACCAATCCCGAGCAATGGCAGATTATCGCAGCACTATGTGAGGAATTCTTCAGCGGGCAAGGCGCACGCGACGATATAGAGCGTACGGTCTTTACCGTCGGCGATGAAAAACAATCAATTTACAGCTTCCAGCGGGCTGCTCCCGAAGAATTTTTCCGTATGCGTGAGTATATGGCCGAGAAAATGAAAGCGGCCGGAAAGCAGCTGGAAGATGTTGGGCTTAATATTTCGTTCCGATCGACCGGGAGCGTTCTAAAATTTGTCGATACGGTGTTTTCAAACCCTGAAATTGCCAAAGGGCTGGGGCTTGAGCCCATTCAGCATCATTCCTACCGCAAGGGGCAGGCTGGGCTGGCCGAGATTTGGCCGTTATTTGAAACGGAAAAGGCTGAAAAACAAGACCCGTGGACCCCGCCAACAGAAATTATTGAGACGTCCAGCGGTCCAGCAAAGCTGGCCGAGCATATCGGCGATACTATAAAGGCCTGGCTGGATGACAAGGAGGAACTACCCTCAAAGGGGCGAGCCATTCAGCCCGGTGATGTTATGATTTTGGTGCGTACACGCAGCGCTTTTGTTACTCAGCTCATGCGCGCATTAAAGACCCGCAATATCCCGGTGAGTGGAGCCGACCGCATGGTTTTGAATGAACAGCTTGCGGTGCAGGACCTTCTGGCTATCGCCGGGTTTGCCTTGTTGCCGGAAGATGATTTGTCTCTGGCCTGCATCCTCAAATCGCCGCTGATCGGCTGGAGCGAAGACCAGCTCTATGAACTTGCGATAGACAGAAAGGGCACGCTTTGGGGTGCTTTAAGGCGTACAGATAACGTACAGCTGATAGAATATCTTGAAAACCTTATCGGAAAGGCCGGACATGAGCGCCCTTATGAGTTTTTCAACGCCCTTTTACAGCGTCCCTGCCCGGGCGATAGCCAAAGCGGGTTGCGCGGCTTTCGTGGGCGGTTGGGCGATGACGTGTTGGATCCTTTAAACGAGCTTTTAAATGGTGCCCTCAAATTTGAAAGCGATAATATCCCTTCGCTTCAGGGGTTTTTGCACTGGCAAACGCAAGGCCATGCGGATGTAAAGCGCGAGATGGAGGAATCGGGCGGGCAGGTGCGAATTATGACGGTACATGGCTCTAAGGGCCTGCAGGCGCCGATCGTGATTCTACCCGACACCACACGTACAAGCCGCCATGTGCCGGGGCAATCGGATAAACGCCTGCTCTGGCCGCATAAATCCGGGCTGGAGGTGCCATTATGGTCGCCGCGTAAGGATATGGATTGCGACGCCTTCAGGGAGGCATTTACAGGCCTTCAGGAAAAATCAGATGAGGAATACAGGCGGCTTTTTTATGTGGCGATGACCCGCGCCGAAGACCGGCTTTATATTGGCGGGTATAAAACGGGAAAAGAGATACTGCCCGATTGCTGGTATAATTACGCCAAAGCCGCCATGGAAGGCATGGACGAAGCGGAAGCGCAGGATGATGGGAGCACCCGTCTCAGCAACCCGCAAACCAAAGAGCCTGTTGTTAAGAAAAAACTTACAGATATATCTAATGATGAAACCCCGCTTCCGCAATGGGTTTACAACCAGGCACCGGAGGAGCCCGATCCGCCGGCCCCATTGATGCCATCCCGGCCTTCGGAAGAGGAACCGGCTGTTTCTTCGCCCTTAGAGAAAGCTAAAACTTACAGATTCCGCCGCGGCAATGTCACCCATAAATTGCTGCAGTTTCTGCCGGACTTGCCTGCTGATAAGCGTTTGGCGGCTGCCGGGAGCTTTGTAGAGAAGCACGGGCACGACCTGCCGGAGGATATACGGGGGAATATTGTCCGGGAAGTCATGGATATTCTTGAGCGCCCCGATTTTGTCGATTTGTTCCAGCCGAGCTCCTTATCCGAGGTTCCGATTACCGGGCTGCTTCCCGATGGCCGTCTGATTAGTGGCCAGATCGATCGGTTGGTGATCGGGGATCATAAAATTCTGATTATTGACTATAAATCCAACCGCCCGCCACCCAAGCACGAAGAAGACGTGGCCCCCATCTATAAAAACCAGATGCAGGCCTATTACGACACACTGAAGGAAATTTACCCGGATCATAAAATTGAATGCGCTTTGCTCTGGACAGATGGCCCGGTTTTGATGCCTTTGGCCTTGACCTGAAAGCTTTATGCACCATAGTTAATAGCCACGTGTAAACTCATTTGAAAGGAACGCCCCTATGTCCAGTGTCGCTGTTAGTGATGACCAGTTTGAAGCCGAAGTTTTGCAATCCGATATGCCTGTGATGGTTGATTTCTGGGCCGAATGGTGCGGACCTTGTAAGGCGCTTTCGCCGCTGGTGGATGAGGTCGCAAACGAGATGGGCGATAAGGTCAAAATTGTTAAGGTCAATATTGATGAAAACCCGGAAGCGCCAACCAAATACGGCGTGCGCGGCATTCCGACCCTGATGATTTTCAAAGGCGGCCAGGTGGTCGACACCCGCGTCGGCGGCATGCCGAAATCTCAGCTCACCGAATGGATTGAAGGGGCTGTTTAGACCTTATCCGGCCCGAGAACCATAATCATCTGGCGCCCTTCGAGTCTGGGGTGCAGCTCTGTTTTCCCAAGATCAGCCAGCTCTTCCTGCATTCGTTTTAGCAAATTCATACCAATATCCTGGTGCGCCATTTCACGGCCACGAAAGCGCATGGTGACCTTTACTTTATTGCCATCTTCAAGGAATCGGCGCGCATTGCGCATCTTGACGTCATAATCATGCTGTTCAATACCCGGGCGGATTTTGACCTCTTTGACATCAACGGTTTTTTGCTTTTTGCGGGCTTCGGTCGCTTTTTTCTGCAGCTCGTATTTATACTTGCTGTGATCGAGAATTTTGCATACGGGCGGGACGGCACCGGGCGAAACCTCAACAAGGTCCAGACCGGCCTCATCGGCCATCTCTATCGCCTCGGCTGTAGGGACGACCCCCTTCATTTCACCTTCTTCATCGACGAGCCTTACCTCCTCGACGGTAATTTGCTCGTTCATGCGCGGGCCAGCATTCTGGCGCGGCTGTGGTCTAAATGGTTTACGTATGGCTCAATTCTCCTCTTTTATTTATCCGTAAATCTGAATGAATCCCATTAATAGGGCGGTTTGCATTGATTCGCAAGCAATTCAATGGCTTTTTCGAACGGCTCGACCGGTTGATCCTTTGAATCCATGCGGCGGATGGCGACTGTGCCGTCTTCCGCCTCTCGTGCGCCGACCACAAACATCACAGGCACCTTGGCATGGGAATGCTCCCGCACCTTGTAATTGATTTTCTCATTGCGAATATCGAGCTCGGCGCGCAGCCCCGCTTCTTGTAGCGCCGCAAAAACTTTTTGTCCGTATGCATCGGCGTCAGAGGTGATCGTTGCCACCACGCATTGCACCGGGGCCAGCCAGAGCGGCAGCTTGCCGGCATGGTTTTCAATCATGATGCCAATAAAGCGCTCGAGCGTGCCGAGAATGGCCCGGTGCAACATCACAGGGCGGTGCTTGCCGCCATCTTCGCCGATATAATGGGCATCAAGGCGCTCGGGCAGGACGAAATCAAGCTGCAGCGTGCCACATTGCCAGGACCGGCCAATTGCGTCTTTGAGATGATATTCTATTTTCGGGCCATAAAATGCGCCTTCATCCGGGAGTTCTTCGTAATCAAGCCCGGCCTGTTTTAACGCCGCGCGCAAGCCTTCCTCGGCCCGGTCCCAGATATCATCGTCTCCGGCGCGCACTTCGGGGCGTAGCGCCAGCTTAACCACCAGATCATCAAAGCCGAGATCGGTGTAAACATTGCGCAGCAATTCACAAAACGCCACGCTTTCATCCGTGATCTGATCTTCACGGCAAAAAATATGCGCATCGTCCTGCGTCATTTGCCGCACGCGCATCAAACCATGCAGCGCACCGTGAGCTTCGTTGCGGTGACAGCAGCCAAACTCTGCCATGCGGATCGGCAGATCGCGGTAGGATGTGATGCCCTGTTTGAAAATCTGCACATGGGCCGGACAGTTCATCGGTTTAAGCGCCATCAGCTTTTCAAACGCCTTGTCGCTTAAAACCGGGCCATCGTCTTCGCCACTGGGCACCTCATCCGGCACGACAAACATATTCTCGCGGAACTTGCCCCAGTGACCGGATTTCTCCCAGAGCTTGTTATCAATCAGCATCGGGGTTTTGACTTCCTGATAGCCAGCGTTATCGAGACGGCGGCGGATATATTGCTCCATCTGGTTGTAAATCGTGAATCCTTTCGGATGCCAGAAAACGGACCCTTGTGCTTCGTGCTGGAAGTGAAAGAGATCCATCTCTGCGCCCAGTTTGCGGTGATCGCGCTTTTCGGCCTCTTCAAGCTGCAGCAAATAGGCCTTGAGTTCCTTGTCATCGCGCCAGGCGGTGCCGTAAATCCGGGTCAGCATGGCTTTTTTTGAATCACCACGCCAATAGGCGCCGGCAACCTTCAGGAGTTTAAACGCACCGCCAACATGCCGCGTGCTCGGCATATGCGGCCCGCGGCAAAGATCTAACCATTCGCCCTGTTTATAAACTTTAATCTCTTCCTCTTCGGGCAAATCTTCAATCAACTCGGCCTTGTACATCTCGCCTTTATCTTTAAAAAACTTGATCGCCTCATCACGGCTCCAAACCTCACGGGTAAAAGCATCGCCACGCTCGACAATCTTGCGCATTTCTTTTTCGATGACCGCAAGGTCTTCCGTGCCGAAGGGTTCATTACGCGCGAAATCATAGTAAAAACCGTTTTCGATATTCGGCCCGATGGTGACCTGCGTACCGGGGAATAATTTTTGCACGGCTTCAGCCATCACATGGGCCGTATCATGGCGGATCATCTCTAACGCTTCTTCATTATCGCGTTTAAGGATCTCAAGCTTTGCATCGGATTCAATAGGCAATGATAAATCACTGAGCTCTCCATCAATGCGCACGGCGATGGCCGCTTTCGCCAGCGACTTGGAAATGTCAGTGGCGATTTCCATGCCACTCACCCCCGCGCCGTAGGTCCGCACAGAGTTATCGGGAAAGGTTATATTTACTTCGCTCATAACAGCAGGTTGTTCATTAGATTTCATGGGATTTATGGTTAACGCTCGTTCAACGCGTTGTCCAGCGTTTTGATAAAAGGCTTGAGCAAATATTGCATCACTGTCTTCTTACCCGTCAGGACATCAACACTGGCGACCATACCGACTGTAATGTCTTTGCGCTCGCCTTTATGGATGAGATGGGTTTCATCGGTCTGCAAACGCACACGGTAAAAGATATTGCCCTGCTCATCTTCGAATGTGTCTTGTGAAATATAGGTCAGTTCACCGTCCAGCCCGCCATAGATGGAAAAATCATAGGCTGTGATTTTAATCACGGCTTTCTGGCCGGGATGGATAAAAGCGCGGTCGGACGGGCTAACCTTGGCCTCGATGATAAGCTGGTCCCCTTCCGGCACGACTTTAATAATATCTTCGCCCGGGCGGGTGACGCCGCCAATGGTGTTAATTGTAATTTCCTGAATAATGCCATCCACCGGTGAGGTAATTTCCTTGCGGTTTTTGCGCTCTTTCAAGGCGGATACTCTTTCCTTTGCTTCGTTCATCTCAATAAGCTTGGCCGCCAGTTCGGTTTGCGCCTGGGCCTGGGCAGAGCTGACAATGTCGTCAATGCGCGCCTGTGCTTCACTGATCGCAGATTTGGCCCGGGGAAGGCTGGAAAGAACGCCGTTGAGCTCGGTGCTTCTTTCTTTCAGGCTGCGCTCGAGCTGCAGCAATTCCATTTTCGGCGCCGAGCCCCTTGCGACCAAAGGCTCAACCATTTCCATTTCCTCACGCTGCAAACTGATGACACCGCGCAAGTCATTGGCCCGCATTTCAAGCTCACGCACTTCCTGTTCACGCTGCGCCAGTTGCTGCAGAAAAATATTCATCTGTCCCTGGATTTGTTGCTGGTTAGCACGGAACGCATTCATTTCTTCGGTGACGCTGCCTGGCGCTCCTTCCATGATCTCCTTGGGAAACTCAACCCGCATTTTGCCCTCGGCCTCGGCCTGCAGACGTGTGATAGAGGCCAGCAAGCCCATATAACGCGCCTGATTGGCACCCAAATCCGAAGAGGCCTCAATATCGGACAGGCGCATTAAAATCTGTCCGGCTTTAACGCGGTCCCCCTCTTTAACCAGAATTTCTTCGACAATCCCGGCATCCTCCCTTTGCACCGCCTGGACATCGCCGGGCGGAATAACCTTGCCGTCGCCACGTGTGACTTCATCCAGTGCAGCAAAATTGGCCCAGACGATAAAAATAGTGAAAAACAGCGCAATAAAGACCAGCAGCAAATGCCGGGACAGCGGCAAATCATCATCAGTTTCGAAATAGGACAGAGCATAGGCCGTGGCCATATCGGCTTGCTCCTTCGCCCAACTCTGACGGATATCACCCCAGTCAGAGTCCTTGTTAATGCTGTCGGCCTCTTTCTTCACAGGATCAATTTTTCCAATCGGTTCAGCCATATCTAAACATCCGTATTCTCTGCCTGCGTGCCGTATTGGCGCGCCTGCAGCTTGCTGATCACGTCATCTTTCGGCCCAAAGGCCACAAGGCGACCGCGATCAATCAGGATCAACTTGTCAACCAAAGCCAGCATCGAGCCCTTATGCGTAATTAATATCGTGGTTTTATCCCGGCACAAATCCACCAGTCTTTTCTTCAGGCGGTTTTCCGAGGCCGGGTCCATAGAGGCCGTGGGCTCATCAAATATCATAATCGGCGGATCATATAAAAGTGTACGGGCAATGGCTACCGCTTGTCGCTGCCCACCAGATAAAGCCTCACCGCGTTCACCGACCTGCGTGTCCAAACCGGCGGAGGAATCCTTCAAAAACTCCAGAACACCCGACATCTCAGCTGCTTTCAAAACCGCCTTATCCGGCGCAGTTTCATGGCCCATCGTAATATTATGGCGCACAGAGCCATAGAAAAGCTGCGGGCTTTGCTGGACCGCGCCGACATTGCGGCGTAAATCACCTGGGTTGATCTGACGTACATCCGTGCCGTCAATCTGCACAGAACCGCTTTCAGGTTCATAAAGATTAATCAAGAGTCTTTCGATGGTTGTCTTGCCGGAGCCAACAGCGCCGATAATGCCGACCTTCTCACCGGGTTCAATGATAAAGCTTATATTATTAAGAGCGGGTGTTGATTGCTCAGGGTAATGAAATACAACGTCACGAAACTCTACCCTGCCTTCAATATGCGGCAGGGTAATGAAATTCTTGCCAGTGGGACGCTCGACCGGTTTTCTCATCATCTCATCGAGCTGATCCAGAGACTGACGAGACTGGTTAAGCCGTACCAGCAACCCTGCCACCTGCGCCAGCGGCCCCATCGCACGGCCGGACAAAATCACGCAGGCAATCAGCCCGCCCATCGACAGATCACCGTTGCTGATGAGGTAAACCCCGACAATCACAATGGCGACGCTGACCATTTGCTGTACATATGTGGCCCAGTGCTGGGCAAAAGCGGAAATGCGCCGTGATTTAACGGCGGTGCGGGACGCTTTTTCCGCAAGCTCCTCCCAGCTGCGCTGGACATGGCCTTCAGCAGCCTGCACCTTGATGGTCTCTAAACCGATAATGGTTTCAAACAAAAGCGCATTCTTAAGGGCGCTTTCATGCAGGGATTCCCTGATAATTTTTTCCAGCGGCTTTTGCAAAAGCCAGCCCACACCGATAATCAACGGAATCGCGGCCAACGGCACAAAGGCAATAGGTCCGCCAATAATGGCGATAATCACAATATAGAGCAGCACAAAAGGCAAATCGATCAGGGCGGTCATGGTGGCCGAGGTAAAGAAATCACGCAGGGTTTCAAATTCCTTCATATTGCTGGCCAGCACCCCGGCACTGGCGGGCCGCGCCGTCATGGTCATACCCATGAGCTGCTCAAACAGGGAAGCCGATATTTTTACGTCGGCCTTACGTCCGGCATAATCGAGAAAATGCGCCCGCAATGTGCGCAGCAAAAAATCAAAGACATAGACAAGCATAACCCCGGCTGCGAGTGCCCAAAGTGAATACAGCGCCGCCTCACCATTGGGCACCACCCGGTCATAGACATTCATAATGAAGATCGAGCCGGCCAAGCCGAAAATATTGATCATAATGGCCGTAACAACTACTTCGCCGTAAAGAACACGGTGCTTTTTGAAATTCGACCAAAACCAGTCACGGCCTGTGTCAATTTCAGCCGGTCCGGCACGATCATCCACCCGCGCCACCGGACGTACAAAGAAGGCATAGCCGACATAGAGCTTTTGCAGCTCCTCCAGCGTCATGGATTGCTTTTCTTCTTTTGTCTCGGGGAACTGCACCAAAAATTTGGTTTCCGGATGAATCTCGACGTCCTTGCCTTTTTCTTTTTTCGGCGCTTTTTTCTCAGGATACTGAACCTCCCATAAAATACAGGCCTGTCCGTGTTCGAGCGTCAGAATACAGGGCAAATTGGGTGCGATCGCAAGAGATTCCAGTGAACGCTCCGCCAGCTGCGCGTGCATATCCGCGCGCTCGGCGGCCCGTATAAAGAGAGAAGGTGTAATACCAGCTTGGGGAATAGGTAGCCCGGCGGTTAAAGACGCTGTGCTTGTGCGGCGACCGTAATGACCGGCCATCAAGCCCAGACAATCAACCAGCCCGTTTTGAATGGCCATACGATCCGCCTGAAGCGGCCAGCCATCAGGCCGTTCCGCTTTATCGCTTTGCTCTTCTTCTTGAGTGACTTCCGGGGTGTTTTGGTTCTCGTCAGCAAGACCTGCTGTTCCGGCTTTAGCTTCTTCCGCTTGTTTCTTTTTTTTGCTCACCTAACTATAGAACCTATCCTAGGATCGTGAGGGCCTTTTAGCGTGCCTTCATTTTTTCTTCCGTTGACCAGTTGTCATCAGAAGCGACTGTGCTTTCCCTAGGATACTCCAGGCCCAGCGTTGTAAGCAAGGAGCCTTTTAGGCCCAGCAGACGATAAACAGCGAATATTTCAAGAAATTCTGCATTCACTGTATTAGAGCGGGATACGAATAATTCATTTTGAGCATCCAAAACATCCAGAAGTGTCCGGCGGTCCAAAGAAAACTGGTCTTTGTAAGCTTTTACAACTTCGGTGTTGGCATCAGCCTGTGCAGAGAACTGACGCGCACGCTCACCGGCGGACACCATAGAGGCCCAGGTCTGGCGTACGTCTGTTTCAACCGCGCGGCCTGCTTCGGCCCTGGCTTCTTTTGTTTGCTGGTGACGGTGAATAAACTCACGTGAGCGTGCCATATCGGCGCCGCCACGATAGAGATTCCAGTTCATCACAACCAGAGCAGATGCACTGCGGTCACGGCCTTCAACGCCGTTGACATCGTGACCCTGGCGGGCATTGAGCTGAAGATCAAATTGCGGGTAAAATGTTGATCTTGTCCCTTGCGCCTCGGCGTAAGCCACTTCGATATCAGATTCAAAAATATCCAGTGTCGGGCTGTAAGCCAGCGCCTTGAGAACTTCCTCTTCAACATCTGCTGTCAGTGAGTCGTAAGGAATAACCGGTAATGTTAGCTGGCCCGGCGGGTCGCCAACTTCACGGCGGTATTGTGCTTCCGCATTACGCAAAGCCTGACGCGTGCTAGATTCTGTTGCCCGTGAAGATGCCAGACGAGCTTTCGCCTGCTCCATATCGGCTTGTGTCGAGCGGCCGGCACTAACGCCGTCCTGAATCTGTTCAAGAATAGAAATATGGTCAGCTACATTTTGACGCGAGATGTCAAGCAGTTGACGTTGGCGCATCACTTCCAGATAGCCTTCGACGATAGACAGTCCAACCAGTTCCGCTGTCTCGCGAACGCGGTGGGCCGAAGATTGAACACGTGCCTGCTGGCGACGCACTTCATATGTGCTTTCCCAGCCATCAAAAAGCATCTGGGTCAGTGTGGCAGCTGCTTCATAGCGCCATAATTCTTCAGTATCATCACCAGGCCCGGAGCGTGTCGCCGGGTCATCGCTATGTTCAATTCCTGTATCGGCGCGGATGTCGACAGAAGGAAGGAACAAAGCTTCGCCTTGTTCAAGCTCCTCATCTGTGGCGCGGCGGCTCGAAGCCACAATGCCATATTCAGGGTTGGTCGATATGCCAACGGCCATCGCATCCTGAAGTGTAATTGTTGTATTTTCCTGAGAATCAACCGGTCCGGCGCTTAATATAAGCAGCGCAGATACAGCAGTTGTAAGGCACAAAGTGCGCATTTTTTTAGTCGAAATCACTGAGTTTTCCTCTCCAAAATATTTTACCAAGTAAAAGAAGTTATCCACAACCTAACTCTGACCTACTTATGCCCTTTTTGACAATGAGATGCAAGCATCTTCCATAATTTTTTCAACGGTATATCTAAATAGTTAATATTTTAATAAATAAAAACCAGGCGGTCCGTTAAATATTCCCACACATAACGAAACCCGCCCGGTTCCTTACATATTCTTCCGTAAAGACCGGTTCCTTACATATTCTTCCGTAAAGAAATGTGTAAGGATATTAAAACAATCTCTGGCCTAAACCCTCTGTGGCTATCTTATACGACAACCTGACCGTCATTCGTCGCAAGCTCGAGATCAAGTCCGGTAATACCTTCCAGCATCGCGATGGCCGTGGCGTTGGCAATATTGCCGCTACCGTTTTCATCGATTGAGATGGTGGTATCACCAGCGTTTTCCGTCTTGAACACAAAATCATTAATGCTGTCCTGGATCGGATTATACTGGGTCAGCAGGGCTGAGATATCCAGCAAATCGCCTTCCGACAGATCAAAATCTTTAATTGTGTCCAGACCGTCAAGAAGCGCTTCATATAAGAAAGCATCAGCACCGGAGCCACCATAAAGCTCGTCGTTGCCGGAGCCACCATTGATGACGTCATCACCTTCCTGACCAAAGATCAGATCATTGCCAGCGCCGCCTGAGATGATGTCATCACCTCCGGTACGGCCCTCGCCCTGGCTGTCTTCCGATTCCTCGGACAAAGCCACAGCATTGGCGCGGATGTAAGCGATTGTATCGTCACGATCCCATGAAGCCGTATTGCCTTCACCGTTTTCAAGACGTTCAAACACTTCCCAGCCAGCGCCACCGTTGGTTGGTAAACCTTCTGCGGAAGCCAGGTCATCAGTAAAGAGAACATCACCAAAGATAATCTCGTCACCGTCTTTGCCCTGAAGCTCGTCGCCACCGGCAGCTGCCAGCAAGTTAAGCGGATTGGTGTTTTGCAAAGTATCATCAAGATCCATCGGATCATCAATTACGATCGCATCACCGGTTGCAATTTCATCCAACACATCTGCATCACTGACCGGAATATCAACACCGATGGCGATGACTTCACCGAAAGACTGCAAGCCACCGATTTCATCCGTATTATCACCGAACGTGCCGTCACTGGTCGTAACATCGGTACCGGTAAGCTCAGCCAGAATAATAGCTTCTTCCTCAGCATTGTTACCCGGAGGATTCTGCGCATTGCCATTGTCATCAGCATAACGGTTCGGCTGATCATCAGAGATGAAGTATGTCGTGGTAATAGCGCTGCCGTTAATCGGGCCTGGACCGTTCAACCAACCCAGAGCATCCTGCATCGGTGATTCATAATTGGTCAGACCGGAACCGTCGAGATTATCCAGGAAGTTTATTGCATCGCTTAGCGCATCAGCATCTGAGAAATCGATGGTGATCATATCTTTGACATTGGTGCTGAAAGACACCATGTGCACCACGATGTTACCAGTTTGATAATCATCGAATTGTTGCATCAGATTCTCAACCGCGTCAGCCAAAATAGAGATTTTGGAGTTTGCATCTGTATTGCTACCCATGGAACCACTGGCATCCAGAATAAAGACAAAGTTGAAATCCTGGTTCTGCTGCTCGCGGAAAGACCCACCGGCGTCACCGACAAGAATGTCATTGCCTTTCATGCCCATGATGATGCCTTCATCACCATTGACAAGATGCGGAACTTGCGAGCCCTCAACATCGTCAACATTGCGACCAACAATCAATTTCGGTGCAGCGCCCCATAGAGCCAGCTCTGCAACACTGCTGTCACCATCATTATCTGTCAGAGTGTAATTAAAGACATCATGTGTTTCTGAAACCGGCGTGCCTTCAGTCTCTGCCCATACATTGTTGAGCAGCATGGAAGCGGCATCATAATCACCGTCATTAGTAGATGAAATATTAACACTTTCAATCAGATCACCGAAATCGGAAGCATTAAGAGTGAACTCAAACATGCCGTTGTTGATTTCATTCGGTACGAATTGCTGCTCTCCGACCACTGTGGTGCCATCGGCAAGGGTGACGATGTAATCAACACCATGGTTGCCATCGTCGTTGTTGTCGCCAAGCTCAGCAATTTTAATGGTCACTTTACTGACATCTTCTGCAAAAGAAATGTCAAAGGCTTCACCTGCGGGCCAGATTTTTGTGCTGTCACCAGTATCGAGATTATCAATACCAAGACCGGAGCCGGCAGATGTATCAACCCAGGAAATATCGAAGTTTCCTTGGTTGGCAACAGTAACAGTGACGCCATCTTTGGTAATTGAAGTCTGTTGACCGTTGGCATCGGAAGCAACCGGATCAAGATGGAACATCTCACCCTGTTCGCCAACAAGTGCGTCATTAAACAATGTGTAGTTATAGGTACCATCGGAGAATATTTCCAGCTCACCGAAATCGCCGTCAATGGTAATTGACCCACCATCTGGTACATCTTTAACCGTTGCACCGAAGGAAACTTTCGTCACGGTGTTCGGCATATCGTTGCTGAGATCGTCTGCAGCGCCGGGGCCGCCATTGGCACCGGAGACCACATTGCCGTCCGTGCCGCCATCATCGGTATTGAACATGTTCATGTCATCATGAGCGGTCAAGCCGTCATCAAGGACATTGACCGTGATAATACCAGTATCCGTATCGCCATCGCTGTCTGTTGCGGTGATGCCGAACTCCATTGGAATATTATCGTTGTGGTCATTGGTATCAGGGTGATCCAGAACACCTTCGAGGGTGAATTTGTAATCACCGTTAGACTCGATCTTCAGGGTAAAGATAGTGTCACCACCGGCGCTACCAGTGTAAGTACCGGTACCGGCATTAAAACCAACATTCACCGGAACGCCATCACTTGTCAGGGCAATGCCGCTGAAGAATCCGCCATTTCCAGAGAAGCTTCCCGGTGTGTCAGCACCGAAATTAGCCTGAATTGAATCGCTGATCATCGTTGTCGGTGCCAGATTGGTTTCATCAACCGTCACTTCTTCCGGCTGGACAAGAACAGGATCATCATCGGGCGTGACCCGCAGTACAATTTCACCAAACGCACTGGCGCGATTGTCGGTAAGATCTTTTTCGATGCCGTTGGTGTTTTGTTCAAACGCAACAGTCTCAACCTTCAGCGTGAAGCTGCCTGTGACGCCATCAGGAACATTAATACCCAGGCCAACAAGCTCGGCTGGCGTTAAAGTCCAGACACCGGCATTTTCAACACCGGCCGTCAACGTTGCACCCGGCGGCAGATCAGAAATTTTGATCGCTTCAATCACTTCCGAACCATCTGTGTCGTTTACAGACGTTGAGACTGTCAAAGAAATTAGAGAACCTTCCTCACCGTTTGCATTGCTTGTGTTCAGATTTGGAACATCGGCAACCGCGTCAACGATGACATTAAATGAGTCTGTCGCTTGCGCTGTCAGATCTGGATTAGGACCAGGATCGGTCGCAGTCGCCGTGGCCACCATGCCTGTCAGATCAATGTCACTGTCAGGATTTGGTGTGAACGTAAATACTGTGTTCAGGCTCGCGCCCGGCGCCAGTGTAATGCTCCAGGTTTGCGTGCCGGGGTTGTAATTGCCAATCGGCGCAAAGAACGTACCCCAGGCTGGGTCAATACCGGTTACTTCAACCGTCAGGAACTCGCCCTGCGCAGGGTTAGCACCGAGGACAGCCGTAATCGGAACATCAACCGTGCCGTCTTCCTTGACACAAACATCTTCCACGCCGTTATTGACTTCAATTTCAGGTGGATTGATCTGTGGTTTCCAGGTCAGTTTGAATGGATCGGTTGCTTCATTGTTGTTATCTGCAAGATCAAACTCACCATCTGACACAGGATTTTCTGTGGTCAGAACTTTTGCCGTCAGATTCAGCATACCGGAGAAATTCGGATCATCCGGTGTAATCGTCAGACCGATAATTTGTGCCGGGGTAAATGCCCAGGTACCGCCGCCTTGATCCGCACCCTGATTAAAGCTAAATCCGTTAAGCGGAACACCAGAGATTTGATATCCGGTGATACTTTCAGAACCGTCGAAATTATCGGTTCCCAACATGCCGACAACATCAACATCCAGCGTTGCGCCTTCCGCACCCATATCGTCATCAGCAACGATAGAAGGATCATCGGCAACAGCGTCCGTCGTAATGTTAAAGCCATCACTGGTTGAAGCACTGTCACCAGGATTCGGGCCGCTTACTGTGGCTGTTACGTTCAAACCGTTCAGGTCAAGATCGCTCTCGGCCGGTGGTGAGAAGGTAAAACCATCATTATAGTTTTGCTGACCAACAGGCAGTACCAGCTCAAATTCGCCCGGATTGCCAGTCGGAACCCATCCGGCACCGACAAAGCCCCAGCTTGGGTCAACACCATCTAAAGTAAGTGTCAGTGTTTCGTTTCCGTTACCACCTGCATAACCGGCAGTGACAGGAACAAAGACAGAGCCGTCTTCTTTTACTTGCACATCGTCAACAGCGTTATTGACTTCCAGCCTGACATCAACCGGTGGGAAGCCACCTTTTAATGTCAGCAGAGCTGTATCGGTATCAAAATCACCATCCTGCAGCGTATATTCAAACTGATCCTGCAGACATTCCGGTGCGTGATTTACAATCTCGACATCGTTCAAAATGAAAGAAGCGGGCTCAGTTGTTGAGAACACATCAAATCCAACGATCTGATCGCCGAAGTCAGCAGCGCTCAGTTCAATCGTGATTCTGCCGTTAACCGGCACGGTCGTTCCGATATCAAACAGGAACGGAACGGCTGTGTTTGGATCACTTGCCAGATAGACATTAAAGTCGATAGAGTCATCGAGATTGTTCTGACCGATATCGGCCAGCGTAACAAGCACGACATCAGAAGCTGCAAATTCAACCTCGATTGTTTCACCAGAAGGCCATACCTTGTCAGAGCCACCAGCAACACCAATACCGTTTCCATCAGTTGGCACCCATGTCAGGTCTGATCCGTCATCAGTAGAAACGGTAATACCGTTCTTGGTGAAGGAATCGGCAATCTGCGGAGAAACATCGCCTTCCACAGGGTTCAAAGATGTCGAGCTACCACCAGGATTGGGGAACAATGTGTAGGTATATGTCCCGTCCGAAAACAGCTCAAGCTGGCCAAAATCACCATTAACGGTGTTAGAGCCGCCATCAGGAATAATAACCGCCGGGTTGCCACCAAAACTAACTTGCGTAACGGTGTTATCGACGTCTTCGCTGAGATCATCAGCAGCACCGGGGCCACCATTCAGACCGGTAACGACGTTACCGTCGGTACCGCCATCAGCAACATTATAGTTGTTAAAGTCGTCATTGGCAGTCACAGCATCATCGGCAACGTTAACCGTAATCGTACCGCTGGCCGTATCGCCATCATTGTCTACAATTTGAACACCGAATTGCAGAGAAATAACATCGTTAGGGTCATTCGGATCGTTGTGATCGAGCTGCTCAAATTGAGTAAAGCTGTAATCGCCATTGGCAGGATTAACCGTGATTTCAAAAACTTTGATGCCACCGGCAAAACCTTCATAGCCGCTGGTACCCACAGGGCTCACCACAATAGGTGTGCCGTTATGAGTCAGATTGCCACCAAGCAGTGAACCACCTTCGGCGAAATTGCCGTCAATCGTAACAGCGCCCGCACCATCATTACCAAAATCAACATTCAGTGAGCCAGCAACATTGATCGGGCCGAGATTGGTTTCATCAATATTTTCAATACCGGAACCGATATCAGGCTGTCCCGGGAATTCAGGGCGATCATCGATCACATTAATAACGATGTCAGTATCGACTGTATCGCCATCAAAATCTTCAACTTCAACACCAAAGTTCAGGGTAATCGTGTCACCAGGATTGGAGTGATCAAGAGGCTCTAGCAAGGTAAATTCGTAATCGCCTGTATTACCATCAATTGTAATCTCAAATACGGGCGTAGCACCGGCCATACCAACATAGCCGCCAGGCGTTGCTGAAATAATCACAGGCACGCCGTTTGAACTTAAAACACCGCCTTCAAGATCGCCACCGGCGCTTGATGTGCCATTCTGGTTCAAGGAACCGGCACCGTCTTCACCAAAGTCGTGAACTACAGTTCCGTTGACAGCCGCAGGGCTCAGATTGTCTTCATCAACATCCAAAGCTGGAGGCTTAACGATAGAAGGAATGTCATCGGCAACAATAATCGTGATGGTTCCTGTATCGCTATCGCCATCACTGTCTTCAATCTGAACACCAAAGACCAATGAAATGACATCATTCGGGTCGTTCGGATCAGCGTGATCAAGAGGCTTAATAAGAGTAAATTCGTAATCGCCATTGGCAGGATTAACCGTCAACGTAAAGACGTCCATACCACCAGCCTGACCGACATAACCGCCGGCATTTGCTGTAACGATGACAGGAACGCTATTTGACGTCAGATTGCCGCCAAGCAGTGAGCCGCCTTCAAAGAAACTACCATCCGGCGTTACGCCGCCCGGGCCGTCACCACCGAAATCAACATTCAGTGAGCCACCGACAACAATCGGGCCGAGATTGGTTTCATCGATACTTTCAATACCGGCACCAATTTCTGGCTCCTCATCAACGAAACGAGGGCCATCGTCTTTTACTTCAATCATGACTGTGGTTTGATCGGTGTCACCATCGAAATCGGTAATCTGCACACCAAAGCTCAGCATGATAACATCACCCGGATCGCTGTGATCCAAAGGCTCATGCAGCGTAAAGATGAAATCGCCGTTGCTCGGATCGATCGTAATATCAAAGACAGGCGTAGCACCGGCCACACCTTCATAACCATCTGCGGTTTGTGAAATAATAACAGGAACGCCACCGGAGCTTAAAACGCCGGCTTCCAGATCACCGCCGGCGCCAGATGTGCCGTCCGGCTCAATAGAGCCCGCACCGTCTTCACCAAAGTCATGTACGATGCTGCCGTTAACAGCTGTCGGGCCGCCGAGATTGTCCTCGTCCACCATTTCTGTAGCGGGCTTTTCAATAGAAGGTATGTCATCTGCGACATTCACAATAACTTCTGTGGTGACTAAATCATTGTCGCTGTCTTTGATGTCAAAACCAAAGGTCAACGTAATAATGTCATTCGGGTCATTCGGATCGTTATGATCGAGCTGCTCGAATTGTGTAAAGGTGAAGTCTCCGGTGATAGGATCATCAATAACGATGTCGAAAACTTTTGTACCGCCGGCAAAACCTTCATAGCCTGTGCCGGTATCGCTCACGATAACGGGAACGCCGTTTGATGTCAGATTGCCGCCAAGCAAAGAACCGCTTTCGCTAAAACTGTTGTTGGACATGACCGAACCGGGGCCATCATTGCCAAAATCAAAATCCAGTTGATCAGAAATTGAAATCGGGCCGAGATTGGTTTCATCGATTGATCTTTCAATCGGGTCGCCTGCCTCAGGTGAGTCGTCGCGCGGACCTTGCGGCTCGTCCTCATCCGGTAATAGCGTGTCGTTTTGAAACTCAACGCCATATTGAAGCTGCGTTGGATCAATCGGGCCGACATCTTCAATAGGATTAATCGGACCAGCGGCAAAACGGCTTTGAATGCCGTAGCCTGTATTTGAATTACCGTCATCACCGGCAGCGGGCTCAATTTCAGCAACACGCTCAGCAGTTTCTTCTTCGCCAGCGGCAGGCTCAATTTTTGCAACTTGCTCGGCTTGTGTATCTGCTTCTACCTGTTCGCTAACATCTGCTTCGGGTGCTACTTCAGCTGTACGAATTTCGGCCTGTGGTTTTTCCAGAAGCTCTTCGTCAGGTTCATCCTGCGCCATGCTTAAGGTCGTAATAAGTTCAGTCGGAGAAATAACTGTGCCATCAGCTAACGTTAAAGCGGGAGGAAATTCATCGCCAAGTGCGCCTTCAAAATCTTTCAATGTGACTGAGGAGTTATTTGAAAACTTTATAAGAAGGTCGCCATCTTGCTCGTAAGTTGATTTCACAACGTCCGGCTCAAAATCAAAAATATAGGTTTGACCAGGCTCAACCGTAATAGGAGGCATGTCCATATTGTCACCCGGCTGGGTGATGATAATAGGAGCACCTGTATATATAGGTGCTTCTTGGTTTGCCACTATTTCTATGTTGGTTGTTTCTTCAACAGATTGTGTATTTTTTTCCTCAGCCATTGAAAGCTCTCCTTACTTTGCAAATATAGGGTCTTATTAGGGACCCATCATTAATCATTTCTTAACGGAATATACAAATTATTAATCATATGTTAAGGTCTTGTCAACTGTTATGTTAATAGAAAGTTAAATTATTTTATATAATTATGTAAATCAATGGGTTACACCTATAAAAAATCTACCTTTTTAGGCCTTTCATTCTTACGAATTATGATTCGTTTTAGCGTTTTTTAGACGAATCACAGTTACGAATCCATCGATTCTACGATTTTTGCCCTTATAGCTGATTCGAATCCGGCTCGAATCGCATCAAAAAGAGAGGAGAATCGATTCGATTTGATCAAGAATCGGCAAAAATAGATTCAGATTCGGGTTAAAAAGAATCAATTCCAGCTCGATTTTCTCCAGATTCTGAAAAGAAAGTGATTTTTTTTGCCTCCTGCTAAATTTTTTTTTGCTGTGGACAAGCTGTGGGCAAACTTGTGATTAATTTTGATTCATAATGGAATCAGAAACATTTGATCATAGTAATAAAGTTTTAACAGGGCCTGTCGAAACGAAAAAAATTTACAAAATTTAAAAAAAAGGACTCGACTCCCGAATTCTGAATCATTAAATCTAAAACTGTCTTCAGGGCATCGCTTCATAACGAAGCAACTCAGTGACCTTCGTGAGGAGAGAGAGTTTGCCCAGACAGGGTGCATTGGTCTGCATCCGGGTTTTTGGAGCTACGAAGCCCCATTTTTTGTAAGACTTCGGTCTTTATAGAGATTGGGATTTTGCCAGAGGCTTAAAGGGAGCGTAAAGTATCACGCCTCGCCGTCGCTAAAAGAAGTAGACCTGTGGTCGCGCACAAAAAAACGTTAGATAGCACGGCAAGGGCGGATATGTTTGGAATATGCTCCTGAAACGCTAGTTCTTTCGCGTAGAGCTAGACGAGTGGTTGATCGCCACGATAAAATTACGGATGAGGGGTTCATTCGTGGGAAAGGGGAACTAAAACGGCCAGCTACCGCTGTTCCCCAGACCTGATCCGAGTATTCCTGCGGCCTTTAACTTGTTAAAGTACCCAGGAACATGCTTCCCAAAAAGGCCCCGGTGCCTTGTTCTGGATTTAATCTTCGGATCATATTTGGAACATGGGTGCCGGGGTTCTTTTATGCCTTTTTTCTGCCCCCCTTTTATCTAAAATACCCATTAGTATATAATGCTTTAGTATGTGCAGCTTTAAATACGGCTTTGCACCTTCACCGCTATTCCTGTTATAATTATATGAATTGTTGAGTAGAAAAGCTGTGTCTTGACCAGCGTTAGGCTATTAAAAGTAATATGGGATTTAAGTTTGAAAAATTAAACGTCCTGATCGTCGAAGACACGGCACCAATGTGCAAATTGGTTTGCTCCGTCCTGGAAACTTTAGGGGTTGGGACCGTCCACACGGCAGAGGACGGCGAAGAAGGCTTTATCAAATTCTGTAAGGAAAAGCCTGACATCGTTATTACAGACTGGCATATGGTGCCAACCAATGGTTTGGATCTTGTTGAAAAAATACGAAAAGACAAAAAGTCTCCCAACAAAACGGTTCCCATTGTCATGATGACCGGCTACAGCGCGATGCCGCGCGTATCACAGGCGCGCGATTTCGGGACCACTGAATTTCTGGTAAAACCCTTTTCTGCAAATGATTTGGCAAGGCGCATTGCCTATGTCATCAACAAGCCAAGAGACTTTATCGACTCTACTGATTTCTTCGGGCCTGACCGCAGGCGGCGCAAAATGGATAACTATAATGGACCACAGCGACGAACCGAGGATCCAAGCTAAAGTGTAATAGATTAAAAGACACACATGTGTATACTAATTGCTGCTGCGTATCATGGAAAATCAAACACATATCCAAATGAACGAACCTTCCGAAGCGAAAGTCATAAAGGCTGATACCTCATTGCAATCCAGGGTCGGAACAGGGCCTCTGGATGAGCGTGTTGTTGAGAAATGCCAGGATGTTATGGACAACAATGATGTTGATTTTGCACCGCTGGCGATGGAATTCCTCGATAAGCTGGCTGAAGCCATAAAAAACGCAAGAGCCGGTGATCTGGAGCTCGATAAGGCGGTGGGAGCGATGACGGAACCCGTCATGCAACTTAAGGCCAACGCCGCTACCTTTCGCTATAATCTGGTTGGAAATCTTGCCAATGTCATGCTGAGCTTTCTGGAGGCCGTCAAGGAAATGGACAAAACGGTTCTTGATATCGTTGACGCACACCACAAAACGCTTTCTGCGATTGTTATCAAGAAAATGAGCGGTGATGGTGGCGCCCACGGCAAACAGCTTGAGGATGAGCTGAAAGGCGCGTGCAAGCGCTATTTCTCCAAGAAAACGGGCTAGAAGGGTCAAAACTCATAGCTTTAAAAGCTCAGCCTCGTGGCGCTTTCAATCTGCGGCAAATTGGCAATTTCTTCGAACAGATTATCCGACAGCTTTTCATCCAGGGAAATAATGCAGACAGCCTCCCCGGTATCTTCTTTCCGGCCCAAACGAAAATCAGCAATATTTTGCCCGGCTTTACCCAAAATCGTACCAATCCCGCCAATAAAGCCCGGCTTATCATCATTGCGAATAAACAGCATATGGGGCGATAACGCCGCCTCAATCGGCACACCCTCGACATTGACGATGCGCGGCTCCTTGCCGGTAAACAACGTGCCCTTCAGGCTGCGCTCGCGTTCTTCGGTCCTCACCGTTACTATAATCACGCTGCGCCAGTCTTCGGCGGAGCCCCTAAGCGTTTCCGACACATTGATCCCGCGCGCTTCCGTCACCGTTACGGCATTCACCATATTGATGGTATCGAGCTGGGGTTTCAGCAAACTCGCCACCAACATAGCCGTTAACGGCCTGGTGTTAAGGTCGGACACCGTGCCCTGATATTCCACACTAATGCTTTGAATAGCGTGTTCAGTAATCTGCCCGGCAAAGCTTCCCAATTGCTCGGCCAGTTTCATATAAGGCTTCAGACGCGGCGCATCTTCAGCAGAAATGGACGGACTGTTAAGCGCATTGGTTATCGCACCATTCACCAGGTAATCGGCCATTTGCTCGGCCACCTGAATGGCGACATTGACCTGCGCCTCTGTGGTTGACGCGCCCAGATGCGGAGTACAAATGACATTTTCATGACCGAACAACGCATTATCCGTTGCCGGCTCTTCCTCGAATACATCCAGCGCTGCGCCGCCGACATGGCCGCTATCCAGTGCTTCTTTCAAATCCGTCTCGACAATCAGCCCGCCGCGCGCGCAATTAATAATGCGCACACCCTCTTTCATCTTGGAAATGGCGTCCTTGTTAATAATATGTTTGGTGTGCTCGTTTTTCGGCACGTGCAGAGAAATAAAATCGGCATCTTCAAACAACGTATCAAGCTCGACTTTCTCAACGCCGATTTCAACCGCGCGCTCTTCTGTCAAAAACGGATCATAAGCCAGCACATCCATCTTCAGCCCCAGCGCCCGATCAGCCACAATAGAGCCGATATTGCCGCAACCAATCAGCCCCAGCGTTTTTTTGTAAAGCTCCTTACCCATGAATTTTGATTTTTCCCATTTGCCTTCATGGGTGGATTTATTGGCCTGCGGAATTTGCCGCGCCAAAGCGAACATCATTGCAATCGCGTGTTCGGCGGTGGTGATAGAGTTACCAAAGGGTGTGTTCATCACCACGATTCCAGCTTCGGTTGCGCATGCAATATCGACATTGTCGACACCGATCCCGGCGCGGCCGATGACTTTAAGATTTTTTGCAGCCTGGATCATTTCGGGCGTGACTTTGGTGGCGCTGCGGATCGCAAGGCCGTCATAATCGCCAATGATTTTGAGCTGCTCTTCCGGGGACAGGCCGGGTTTGAAATCAACCTTCACGCCTTTTTTTTCGAAAATTTCCGCCGCGAGCGGATCCAGCTTGTCGCTGATAAGGACCCTTGGCGGGTTTGTTGGCGGGGCCATGATTTTAACTCCTAGTTTTGTCTTGTTTAGGAAAACAGGCCTCCAGATGTAACAGGTCTGCGGGCGAATGCAAGCGGGATTTTGGCGCCTTATAGATCATTGTTTTGGCTGATGAATTTGGCTTCGTCAGTTCATTCTCCGTTTTTAGGTGGGAGGGGGTGGGCATCAGGATTATGTCTATTTGTTCACTTTGAATTGCAAAAAACGGGTTTTCACAGTTTTTATCGTCATTGCGAGTAACGTAGTGACGAAGCAATCCAGCTTGTCCAGAAAAGCACTGGATTGCGTCGCTGGCGCTCGCAATGACAGAGATTGGGGCGGGGCGGGGCGGGTCTGTGCGGCGGAAAACATGGGGAAACTATAGCACAAAGCCACTTTTTAATAAAGGAAATTATTCCTTTTTATTTAAGTTGCCTGTTTTTTTGCAGGCAGGGTTGGGAGAGAACTCTAATAATGTCCTCCTGTTTTACAAGCCATAACCCGGCACCCAATGTCTTGAAGGCTGGAAGAATCTCACTAACCGATTCAAAGTAGTGTTGGTTATCGGGAAGTACAACGCCCACATAATCCGGGTTATATCGAGCTATCATCCTTGGTATGCAAGCAAAAGCAACATCCGTATTTTTTTGGCAATCTAGCTTTTTAAAAGGCTGGCCGTACCTTTTAGAATGAGTTGATTGAGACCCGCCCCCCTTTGCTTCAATACACATTGTTTTTCCATGGAGCCTCGCAACTATATCTGCTCCGGGAGTACGTCCCTTAGCCCTAGATAATATTTCCCAATTTTCACTAACTAAGTGATTAGTAAATATATCCGTAATTTTGTCTTCGGTTAAAAAAGTCGCCAAGTCGTTATCTCCAGATAATAATATTCAAGCCGCTTGCTTCTGCTGCTGTTCTTTTGTCGTGGTGTAGGCCCATTCCAGCCACTGCAGGAGCGCGGCCACATCACCAGGCTCTACGGTCGCGCCACACCAGATGCGCAAACCCGGCGGGGCGTCGCGATAACCCTTGATATCAAACGCCACGCCTTCCTTATCCAGGCTCTTGCACATCTCACCAATAAGCGAAGCCTGGTTTTCATCGTCTTGTGCTGTAAACCAGTCATCGGTTATTTTTAGACACACCGAAGTGGTGGAACGCGTTGCTGGTTCCGTTGCAAGAAAATCAATCCAATCCGTATCGTTTACCCAGCTTTCGATCGCCTGAAAGCTCGATTCTGATCGTGAGATAGTTTCACTGAGGCCACCAATGCTTTCGACCCAGTTCAGAGCGTCGAGACAATCTTCGACCGCCAACATCGATGGTGTGTTGATGGTTTCACCGACAAAAATACCCTCAATGAGCTTGCCCTTCTTTGTGAGCCGGAAAATTTTCGGCAGCGGCCAGTTGGGTGTGTAGCTCTCCAATTTTTCCACCGCGCGCGGGCTTAAAACAATCATGCCATGGGCCGCTTCACCGCCCAGCACTTTTTGCCAGCTCCATGTCGTTACATCCAATTTGTCCCAGGGCAAATCATAGGCAAACACCGCCGAGGTCGCATCGCATAAAGTCAGACCGCTACGCCCTGCATTGATCCAGTCTCCATCCGGCACACGTACACCCGAAGTGGTGCCGTTCCAGACAAAGACCACGTCATTGTCGAAGCTCACTTGCGACAGATCAGGCAGCTCTCCATAGCCCGCCTCATGGTAATTGGCATTTTCGAGCTTGAGCTGGTTCTTAATATCTCCCGCCCAACCGCTGGAAAAGCTCTCCCAGGCCAGAACATCGACGCCACGCGCGCCAAGCAGCGACCACAGCGCCATTTCAAACGCTCCGGTATCAGAAGCCGGCACAATCCCGACCTTATAATCATCGGGAATTCCAAGGATTTTCCTTTGTTTTTCAATAACTTCCTTGAGTTTTGCCTTGGCCGGCCCGGCGCGGTGGGATCTTCCTGTCGTCGCGCCCTTCAGAGCATCCAGATTCCAGCCCGGCCTTTTGGCGCAAGGTCCTGAAGAAAAACAAGGATTTGCCGGTTTGACGTCTGGTTTGGGCAGGTTTTTTTCCATTTGTTAATCCATTTGGTGATAAAATTGACTATAGTCTCAGCAGATAGGAAATTCCTCTGCTTCTGTCCAGCCTTTTATTAATTTAGATCCTAAAGAAAATCATGTCCCACGTCCTTACGCTTGTCGCTTCACCGGGAAATCCGGATATCTCCAAAGCTCATATTAAGGAGATCAGAAAGCTCGCCGATTTTTATAATCTCGAGCTGGATAAACGCACGCATTGGCTGATGGATGGCCGCGCTGTTGATCTTGGCCCCTGCGGATCAGTGCAAAGCGCGATGATGACCCATCTTCATGATGTGCTGGCGGACGATAAAGTTGATGTCTTTTGTGTGCCTATTGATGGACGGCGCAAAAAGCTGCTGATTGCCGATATGGACAGCACAATCATCGAGGAAGAAACGCTGGACGAGCTGGCCGCCTATGCCGGGATTAAGGAAGAGATTGCCGCAATCACATGCGAGGCCATGGAAGGACGGCTGGATTTTCATGAGGCGCTGCATAAGCGGGTCGGTCTGCTGGAGGGGCTGGAAGAACAAAAGCTGCAGGAAACACTGGAGCGAATGAAGCTCAGTCCGGGCGCGGACGCTCTGGTGAAAACCATGGCGGAGAATAATGCGACCTGCGTGCTGGTCTCCGGCGGATTTACATTTTTCACCGGGGCCATTTGCAAGCGCGCCGGGTTTCATCACCATCATGGCAATGCGCTGGAGATCGAAGGCGGCAAACTCACTGGGAAAGTGATTGAGCCGATTCTTGATCAATATGCCAAGGTCGAATTTTTAAAACAGCATATGCAGGCGCTGGACTTAGGCGAAGAGAGCTGCCTTGCCGTGGGTGATGGTGCCAATGATATCCCGATGCTTAAAACCGCGGGTCTGGGTATCGGCTACCGTCCGAAACCAGCCGTACAGGACGAAATTAAGAACAATATCCTCCATGGCAACCTCATTGCCTGTCTGTATGCGCAAGGCTATAGAGATGAAGAAATCAATGGCTAGCCATTGATATAATCAAGCGCGGGGCCGTGCGGATCATCTCTAAGAGCATGAAAAATCGTATATTTTCCGTTCTTGGTTTTTTCTGCGAAGGCCTTTTGCAGCCATTTATAGCGATTTTCCGGTCGTGCATTGAATGCAGCCATCTGAAGAATTTTATCGTGTAAATCAGGCCTCAGCATTTCGTACCACATGCGGGAATCGTCAAAGCCTGCAACGGCAGCGCCAAAAGATTGATCCAGGCTTTCTTTATATCCCAGAAGCTGTTCATGGCTTTGAACTTTGTCCGCCTGCATTCCATGATACATCGCAGCCAGAGTGGCAGCCCAGTAAATCAGGCTATGGACTTGTCCATGTCTTCCATGCCCCGGGTCAGCATGGCGTACTTCCATGTGGTTATCATCATGTGCACCAAAATCATCAAACCTGACAATAGCTCCATCAGAAGCTTTTTCTTTCCAGGTCTTTTTAATGATGCTGCCCGTTTTTTTCAGTTGAGAAATTTGCGCACTTCCGGGCGCGCTAAGTTCCCCATGCCCAATTCTTTCCCAGGAATCAATATGCGAAGCGAACGGAAGCATTGATGCATGCGTAGCTTCTAAAATACCCTGCGTGGCATTCCAAAAAAGACGGCTTCCTATATCCGGAAAGTCACCATCGTTGTTGAATAAATTCTCGGTGCCACTCATAATAGTAGCATTAAAATCTACGCCGTCTCCCGCAGCCCCAAGCATGTCAAAAGGTGCAAGCTCTCCCAAAAATAAATCCTCTAGACACGTGGCTTTAGCAATCTGGTTTTTTAAATCGGGACTTATCCCCTTCAGTTTTTCCACTTGTCTTTTTATGCCATCCAGCACCGCTTGCTCAGATTTATGCGGGGAAAGTTTCAAGTAGGAATAGATATCAGGGATCGGACGCGGACCGGCATGGATATAGACGTTTCGGCCATTGAAGTTCCGCTTGAGCTTTTCATCAATGATGTCCATCATTTCATGAAGCGCGCGCGCTTTTTGCACTAGATGTCCCGGGCCATAATCCAAGGCAAGGTGATCAATAACAAGCTCAAGTTTGATAACACCCGGAATATGAATGCCCTGGCTTTTGTTATGATTAAAGCGCAGTAACGGAAACTCGGTATAAAACCTTTTAAAATAATGGCCGTATTGATTTTTATAGGGGTCTGTTGTGAACGTATGATTGATGAGATCAAGGACTTCTTTTTCCTCTTCCGGCTCAACACCAAAAACAAAAAATTCATATTCCGATCCGACATTAAGCCTGCCATATTCATCCTGGATTTTCTGCGTGTATTCCTTAAGAATAGCCTCAGCAGACTCAATGAGGCCCGGGATCGCTGGGGTATAATCAACGCCTTTATAGGTTATATCCTTGGTATAATCTCTCATTTTAGCCTTACACAATATTAATTTTTCATAAAAAATAAGTTTATACACGTTACAACGTGCTATTGTCAATAAATACAGTGATTAAGCTTAGAATATAAATTACGGAAACCCTAAAAAGAAAGTATTAACCTTCTGCCTATAGGATAGGAGAGCGAAAACAATAATAATATCCAATAATCACTGCGTTTTCTTTCTGAGAGCATTCAAATCATTAAAGGGCGGATATGTCGGAAAACTGGAAATATGTGGTGACCAATGAGGAGCTTGAAGACCTCTTCATGAATTATTGCGTCGATTTCACGCAGCTGGCGAAAGAGGGCCGCTATGGCCCGATCACGGGCCGCGATAAGGAAGTCGACGAAACCATCCTCATTTTGCTGCAAAAGGGCCGTAAAAATGCCGTGCTTCTGGCACCTGCCGGGGTTGGTAAAACCGCTATGGTTATCGCTCTGGCGCAAAAAATTGCCGATGACGATGTGCCGGAATATTTGAGAGATGCCCGCCTTCTTGAAGTCGAGCTGGCCCGTATGGCCGCCGGAACCAGCAGCGCCGCTGAATTTCAGGAGCGCTTTATACCGCTTTGTAAAGGCGTGGCCGAGCGCTACCACAATCCCGATAACCCGCGCACCATTTTATTTATTGATGAGATTCACCAGATCATGCCCAATTGTGAGGGCAGCTCTTATAAAGGCCTGTCCGATGTGATGAAGCCTTACTTAACCGCCGGAGATTTGATGGTGATCGGGGCGACGACACTGGATGAGTTTCGCATGTATGTCGCCACAGACCCGGCGATGGACAGACGCTTTCAAAAAGTGTTCCTCAAAACGCCGGATACAATTGAAACCTATAACATTTTAAAATCGCTGCGCCCAGGTTTTGAAAAGCACCACGGGGTAACGATGTCGAATAATTCCCTGATGCTGATTGTGCAACTGACCGATGAGCATATGCGCAAAAGAAACCAACCCGATAAATCGATTATCACCATGGATTCGTCCATGGCTTATCACGTGAAACAGAATGGAACCAATCAGGAAGTTTCGCTGGAATCTATTTATTACATGGTCGGGCGCGAAACCGGACTCAACAAAGCCGCGCTGCATGATGATAAAAAAGTGCGGCGCATTATTGAAGAAGTTACCAAGCTCGAAGGCCTGGGCTACGTTTATTCGGTTTAGATAAGAAAGAATCATTTATGAACACGCCGCCTAAAGAAACAAAGGTTAAGAAAACGGAAGAGGGCAAAGCTGCCGGGAAACCTGCTGAGTCCAAGACCGCAAAGATTCAAATCGAGACACAACCGCGCGGGCAAATCTTTGATGATATTTTAAAAACAATTGGTGCCACGCCTTTGGTGCGCCTTCCCAATATAAAGGCAGAAAACGGGCTGGAAGCCGATATCCTTGCCAAGCTGGAATCATTTAATCCTTTGGGCTCTTCCAAGGACCGCGTCGCGCTGGCGATGATCGAAGATGCCGAAGCGGCAGGAAAAATAACACCGGGCAAGTCCGTTTTAATCGAGCCGACGGCCGGTAACACAGGTGTGTCGCTGGCTTTTATTGCCGCGTCTAAACGCTACCGCCTTATCCTCACCATGCCCGAAAGCGTGCCGTTTGAGCGGCGCAAGTTGCTTGGATTTTACGGTGCAGAAATATTTTTGACCCCGGCCGATCGCGGCATGAAGGGCGCTATTGAAAAAGCTGATGAGCTTATGAAGGAACACAACGAAGACGGCTATATGTTCAAGCAGTTTGAAAATCCGGCCGGGAAAATGGTGCATGCACAAACAACAGCGAAAGAAATCTGGGAAGACACGGGTGGCAAAATTGATATTCTGGTTGCCGGGGTTGGAACCGGCGCGACCATCACCGGTATCGCCCATGTTCTGAGCCAGCAAAACAAAGATTTAAAAGTTTATGCGGTAGAGCCGGAAGAAAGTGCAGTTCTATCGGGCGAAGCGCCAACGCAGCATAGAATTGAAGGCATCGGCGCCGGTTTTGTGCCGCCCGAACTGGATATGAAGCTGCTCACCGGGATCATCAAAATCGATAGTGACCGGGCGTTAGAGACGGCCCGTAAAGCGGCACAGCTCGAAGGCATCCCCTGTGGTATATCCTCGGGCGCTGCGCTGGCTGCGGCCATTGATCTTGCGGGCGAGGCTGAAAACAAAGGCAAGATGATTGTTGTGATCTTTCCCTCAGGCGCGGAGCGTTATATTTCGACAGAGCTTTTCGAAGGCGCCGGGAAATAGTCTGGGAAGTAAATCACTTCACCGCACAAAAAACTTTAAAACCACCGCCTTCAAATATTTTGCGGCAGGTTTTAAATTCTTCTTCCAGGATTCTCTCATAGGGCAGCCGCGCATTGGCCACCATCCACAATTTTCCCTCTGACCGTAAAGAGTTATGCGCCGTATGAATAAACGCCTTTCCGATATCGGCATCACTTTGTTTGCCTTCGTGAAAAGGCGGGTTCATTACAATCCAGTCAAGGCCCTGCAAACTGACCATTGGCTTCGTCAGGTCTTCCCAGAAGCAACGGGTTTGCGCCGGATGATCCAGTCTCTTTAGATTTTTCTGACAGAGTTTGACGGCCCTGTAATCGGCATCGATACAGGTCAGCGCTTCTATGCCCAGATTATGCTGCAATAAGAAATCCGATAAATAACCCCAGCCGCAGCCGAAATCAGCACCGCTACCGGTCAGGTCAGACGGCAAATGCTGCGTTAAAATTTCTGAACCTGTATCGATTTTATCCCAGCCAAACAGGCCGGGCATGGAGCCAAATTTGCCGTCTAGAATTTCCTGCTCGGCTCCTGCCTCGCTCCAGTTTTCAAGAACAGCCCCGTTAATACCAGCGTCTTTTTGCGCCCAAACCACACGAGCCTTGTTTTTTGAGGTTTCTTCAACATCCTCAAAACCCAGCTCAGCCATAAAGCCTTTAAGACGATTGCCGCCGGCATTATTCGAGGCGGCGCACATTAATACCCCACCACCACGCAGCAATTTCGTCCCTTGCGCGATCAAATATTGTGTCTCGGTTTTGTTCTTTGGCGCGAGGATGAAAACAGTGTCAAAGCTTTCCTCATTTTGCGGCAGATCCGAAGCCACCGCACACCCGCGGCTTTGCAGATCATACGCATAGGGCTTGAAATATTGTTGTAAAACAACATGATAGTTCTCGATAGCATCATCATAGACCGCATTCAGAAACAGATTTTGAGCGCCCTGCTCCGGCGGCGGAATCAATCCCTTTTCCAACGGGTAGAATAATGTTGCGGTAATATCTTTCATCACAGGGCACTGTAACAAAGAACTGGAAAAAACTTAATATCTTTAAACGATGATGCTTTGATCGGTAATGAGGTTGCCTCCGCTGACAAGATCGTTAATGCTGAGGCCGACATTCGTGTCTTTCAGGATTGCCACGGTTTCGAAGTCATCACCGGCACCGTCAGCATTGATCTGCACTTCAGTATCATCACCATTGGTGACAAGCTGGATAAAGTCATTCAGGTCATCGCCAGCGTCAAAGCCTTCGAGAACATCAGTGATATTGAGAGCATCGCCCTCACCCAGATCGAAATCGGTAATTTCATCGGTGCTGCCGTCGATTTGCTGGAAGACAAACTGGTCGGCCCCTGCGCCGCCGGTCATGATATCCAGGCCGGTGCCGCCAATAAGGATGTCATCGCCATTGCCGCCATCAAGAACATCATTCAGCGTAAATTCTTCGGTGGTATAAGTACCTTCGATGAATTCTATGTGATAATCACTGCCGCGTTCCTCGGCAAAGAACAATATGCTGTCAAAACCGCCAGCGACAATAATATCAAATTCAACTTTGCCGTCGGTTTGTGAACCGTGGATCGGATCGATTGCATCGACAGAGCCACTCGCCACAACATCACCATCGCGCAGAGCAACCCAGTCGGCTGTTTCCACGCCATCAGCAACGCCTTCGAGGAACAAGGAGCGCAGACCAACTGTAGCCTGATCAACCAACAATCCACCAAAGTCGACTAAAATACCTTCACCATCGTCTAACTCGCTGTCACCATGGCCTTTTACGCCAATACCGCGATTAATTCCGTGGCGTACATCTGTGGCGCCTCTGCCGAGCTTGCCGTTATCCAAATCCTTGAAGAAATCGACATCGACCTGATGGCCATCAAGATTTTGTAGCCACAGCTCACCAAATTTGAAATCTCTCTTGCCGACGTCTTTGCCACCGAGCAGGAAGGTTTTTTCGGTGATAACCGGAGCGATTACTTCATCGCCGCCGTAGAGAATATCGTTGCCGTTTTCACCAAAGATCAAATCATTACCCGCGCCGCCATCAAGAATATCGTCGCCGCCCGGATTGGTGTCTCCGCCCATAACCATGGTCTCGGTTTCCTGATTGGCTGTGTCGAACCAGCCTTGCTTGCTGTAATTCCATTTGGTCAGGAAGCCATCGTCATTATAATCGGTTTTGAGATTGGCCATCGGGTGCAACCACACGCCGATCATGTCTTCAAAGGACACGCCGGTCCAGTCGGACGAATCGCCGTGCAAAGGCACATGATCAACAACGTCGCTGGCATCCATGGAGAAACTAAAGACATGATGACCGTCTCCATTCACTGTGGCCGAGATATCGATAAACGGATTATCATCCGCCAGAGATGTTAAAATCTGATCCGGGGCCTGTTTACCTCTGGCTGAATCACCATCCTTAAAGGAAGAGAAATTGTTTTTACCGTTATAGCCATAGGCGCTGACAACCGGCTCTCCGCCGCTGTTATCGAAGTAAAACAGTGCCATTTCGCCGGCATGGCCTTTCGGATTGGGGCCATCATTGATCGCCAGTGTAAAGCCATCGGTTGTCTTGCGGCCCGGTGCGTCGCTGATCACCATTTCAAAGCTGAATGAATCGGTTGTTTCGTTGTAATTGATCGAAACATCCTTGATATCACCGGCGCGCGCGCTGCCCGGAGGGTTTTCGACATTATATTTATGAATAATTTCGGGACCGCCCGGCATACCCGGAATTGTCTGACCGGTTTCACCAAACAGTGTATCGTCGCCGTCCTGACCGTTGAGCATGTCGTTGCCACTATTGCCGAGCAGGATATCATCGCTCTCAAGACCGTAGACCTCATCGTCACCGCCCAGCGCATCAATCACATCTTCTTCCGGCGTGCCGAAGAGAACGTCATCAAATTCCGTCGGGCCGACCGGGTCGATATCAACCGGACTAATTATAATATTGACGGTGCCGATATCGCTGCCGCCATTGCCATCGAGCAAAGTGTAATCAAAACTGTCAGCGCCATCAAAGCCGGCTGCCGGAGTATAGGTGAAGTCACCATCCGCCAGCAATTCAACCGTACCGCCATTGGCGGTCGTAAACATGTCAGGCGTTACGCTAAGAATATCGCCATCAACATCGCTGTCATTGCCCAATACATTATCGCTTACAGCCATATCTTCATCGGTTGAGATATTGTCATCCTGCGCCACCGGATCATCATTGATTGCATTGACCGTGATGTTGACCGTGGCAAGATCCGAGCCGCCATTGCCGTCAAGCGCGGTGTAGCTAAAGCTATCCAGGCCATTGAAGTCAGCAGCAGGGGTATAGGTGAAATCGCCATTGGCCTGCAGAACGACCAGGCCGCCATTAATTGTGCCGAGTGTTATTGGTGCAACGCTCAAAGTATCACCGTCGGCGTCGCTGTCATTGCTTAAGATATTGCCACTAACGGCCATATCTTCATCGGTTGAGATATTGTCATCGAGCGCCACCGGATCGTCATTAATCAAAGCCACCGTAATGTTGACCGTTGCGGTATCACTGGCGCCATTGCCATCCAGGACCGTGTAATCGAAGCTGTCTGCACCATTAAATTCAGCAGCCGGGGTGTAAGTGAAATCGCCATTGGCCAGTAACGTCACCATACCGCCATTGACGGTGGTTAATGTCTGCGGTGTAACAGTAAGCGTATCGCCATCAACATCGTTGTCATTGCCAAGGACGTTACCATTCGCTGTCGTGTCTTCATCGGTTGTAACAAAATCATCCTGCGCCACCGGATCATCATTAATGCCATCGAGCACGATATTGACCATAGCTGTATCGCTACCGCCATTGCCGTCAAGCGCGGTGTAGCTAAAGCTATCCAGGCCGTTAAAGTCGGCCACTGGTGTGTAAGTGAAATCACCATTGGCCAAAAGAACAACTGTACCGCCATGAAGCGTTGTTATGGTGTCCGGTGTCACGCTTAAGGTATCGCCATCGACATCGCTATCATTGGCCAGAAGATTGCCATTCACCTGCATATCCTCATCGCCGGTAAAGCTATCATCCTGTGCCACCGGTTCATCGTTTACCGGATTAATCGTGATGTTTACGGTTCCGGTATCAGAGCCACCCTGGCCGTCTATCAATGTGTAATCGAAGCTATCGGCACCATTAAAGTCGGCTGTTGGCGTGTAGGTGAAATTACCATTGGCAAACAGTGTGACCGTTCCGCCATTGGCCGTTGTTAAGTTCGCCGATATAACAGCCAGGCTATCACCATCAACATCGCTGTCATTGGTAATCACATTGCCGCTAACGGCAATGTCTTCATCGGTTGTCACCGCATCATTTTGTGCCACCGGATCATCGTTGACTGGATTGATTGTGATATCGACTGTTCCTGTGTCGCTGCCGCCCTGACCATCGATCACGGTGTAATCAAAGCTGTCTGCGCCGTTGAAATCGGCTGCCGGTGTGTACGTGAAATCTCCGTTGGAAAGTAATGTTACCGTTCCACCACCCACGGTGCTTAGTGTTGCAGGCGTAACGCTTAAGGTATTTCCATCAACGTCGCTGTCATTGGTTAAAACATTACCATCCGCAGACATATCTTCATCTGTGGTGATAGCATCATCGACCGCCACCGGATCATCATTAATGGCATTAACCGTGATATTAACGGTGCCTGTATCACTGCCGCCATTGCCATCGATCACGTTGTAATCAAAACTATCAGCGCCATTGAAATCAGCGGCCGGCGTATAGGTGAAATCACCATTGGTCAGTAAATTTACGATACCGCCATTGGCTGTAAAGAATGTGGCCGGTGTTACGCTTAAAGAGGGGCTTTCAACATCGCTATCATTCGTCAGCACATTGCCGCCTGTTGCGACGTCCTCGTCTGTCGTAACGTTGTCATCCTGTGCGACCGGATCGTCATTAATCGGATTGACAGTGATATTGACGGTTCCGGTATCAAAGCCACCATTGCCATCGACAAGTGTATAATCAAAGCTATCGGCGCCGTTAAAATCGCCCGCCGGAGTGTAGGTGAAATCACCATTCGCCAGTAATGTGACCGTACCGCCATTTGCCGTGCTCAGAGTCGTTGGTGTAACGCCAAGCGTATCACCATCGATATCGCTGTCGTTGCCCAGAACATTTCCATTTGTCGCGGTGTCTTCGTTGGTTGTTAGAGAATCATCCCCGGCGACTGGATCATCATTGATTGAATTGACCGTAATATTGACTGCGCCGAGGTCAATACCACCATTGCCGTCGACCAATTGGTAGACAAAGCTATCCACGCCGTTAAAGTCTGCCGCAGGCGTATAAGTAAAGTCGCCATTGGCAAGAAGCGTGACCGTGCCGCCACCCGTTGTCGTCAGAGAGGCCGGTGTTACGCTTAAGACATCACCATCAACGTCGCTGTCATTGCCCAGGACATTGCCATTCGTGGCTGTATCTTCATTTGTTGTAACGCTATCATCACCAGCAACCGGGTCATCATTCACCGGAGCTATCGTAACCGTTACCATGCCGGTGTCACTGCCGCCATTGCCGTCGATGATCGTATAGTTAAAAATATCAATGCCGTTATAGTCAGGTGCCGGTGTATAGGTGAAGTCACCGTTTGCCAGCAATTCAACTATGCCACCATTGGCCGTGGTGAAGCTCGCCGGAACAACGCTTAGAATATCGCCGTCAATATCGCTGTCATTTGTCACGAGATTTCCGCTACTCGCCGTGTCCTCTACTGTGTTCGAGGCATCAGCTTGCGCATGCGGATCGTCATTAACCGGATTGATTGTGATATTGACGGTTCCGGTATCGGAGCCGCCCTGGCCGTCCACCACGATGTAATCAAAGCTGTCTGCTCCGTTGAAATCCGTAGCCGGTGTGTAAGTAAAGTCGCCACCGGCCAAAAGAACAACGATGCCGCCATTGGCCGTTGTAAATGAAGCAGGTGTCACGCTTAAAATGTCACCATCAGCATCCGTGTCATTACCCAAAACATTACCGTTTGCTTCGACATCTTCGTCAGTCGTTGCAACATCGTCCCCGGCAACCGGATCGGTATTTCCTTGCGGCGGTCCCTGTATGGTCCTCAGATCAAAAGTAGTGCCGTTTGAAAACTCAAGTGTGTCAATTCCGCTATCGGCTGCATCAAACTGGCCTTGAATGATAATCGTGCCAACGCCGCCAACCGTAATTTCAAGATTATTGCCGTTGGTTACAAAAGCAAGATTAGAAAACACTATGCCCGGAGGAAGTTCGATAACATTTGTGTCACTGCTGGAAGCTTCAATAACCGTGTCGTTACCGGTTCCGGCAACATACGTATCATCGCCTGTGCCACCAATCAGAATATCGTCTTCGGTACCACCGTCGAGCGTATCATTACCATCACCGCCGTTAATAATGTCATTGCCTGCTTCGCCGCCGAGAAAATCATCGCCGGGACCACCGTCAAGAATATCTTCACCGGCGCCACCCAGAACAGTATCATTGCCAACATTGGCCCATAGAATATCATTACCAGCACCGCCCAGAATAACGATATCGCCCAGGGAAAAATTCGTGCTGGAAAGATCAATAATGTCGCCGCCATTACCAGCCAGGAACACCTCGATATTTGAAACCACCTGATTGCCCATATCATCTTCGATGAAAAGAGCGTCCCCTGCATTGGTCATGAAAAGTGTGTCAGTACCGCCTAAACCATCATAGATGAAGGAATTTACGTTCTTTGTTTCATTTACAATTTCAATGATTTCGCCGCTATAGGCATTGACCAATGTCGTCGTTAGCTGACCCAGTGTGCCGAAAAAGAATATGGTATCGTCATTATTAGTAGCCATTATTACACCCCACCTGGCTTTACGCTTTACTCTTTACTTTTGTTTAGTCCTAAATTTTGCAGGACTTTTCCCCGAAACATTAGTTTCTATAATAATGTTAAGTGAATTTAGTTAATATTTTATGTAATTTATAGCGAGAATCTAATACTTTGGTATAGCACTGATTTTATTGACTTTTTTTGTATAAAAAATGATGAAAATTGCAGCCGATTTGCCAAGCAAATCCAGCAATACTTAATATTTCCGGATATTTGACCGGAAAAGTTAACAATTTCGTGATTTCTTAAATAGGGCGTGCCATCAATTGAAGGATTTTGCGGCGAAAAGCGTGCGTTTCGAGAACCGGAAGCGTAAATGTATTAAACATACATGCGGACCGGAAGCGTAGAAACGCGCGCTTTGTAGCCCAAAAGACAATAATTGATGGTACGTCCTAAAGAGGAACGGTCTGATCAATCACCAGATTGCCGTCACTAATAAGGTCGTTTAGACCCGTGGCAAGGGCAATATCTGCCATCACCGCAATCGTCGTATAGGCCGCGCCGCTACCGCCAGTATCCACCTGAACTTCGGTATCGGTGCCGCTAATAACAAATTGCAGGAAGTCATTCAGATCATCCACGCCCTCATTAAAGCCAGAGAGGATATCGGTTAAATTGAGAATATCATTGCCTGCACCGGATACAAAATCGGCAATAGTATCGACATTGCCATCCAGTTGTTTAATCACGAATTGATCGGATCCTATGCCACCATTTAATATATCGGCTCCTGTGCCACCGATTAAAATATCATCGCCACCTTCACCAAAAAGCTGATCATCGCCCGCGCCACCAATTAATTTGTCGTTTCCGCCTGTCGTTGGATCATCCCCGCCCACAAAAACAGTTTGTGTAGCCGAGTTTATTGTGTCGTACCAGCCATGGCCCATCGAACTCCACCCAGTTAAAAATCCACTCCCGTCATATGCGCTCGTAAGATCCGCCATCGGGTGCAGCCATATTCCAACCAGTCCTTCAAAGGTCATACCTGTCCAGTCAGCAGGATCACCATAAAGCGGCACATGATTGATGATCGTGCTTGCATCCATTGTAAATTGGAAGACATGATCGCCATTGGTATTAATAAGAGCTGATATATCCGTAAAGGGATGACCGGCGGCCAGTGATGTTAGTATCTGATCCGGCGCTTGTATGCCGGCAGCGGGATCACCATCTTTAAAGCTGGAAAAATTATTAAGCCCGTTATAACCGTAAACGCTGACAATCGGCGCTACGCCGCTATTATCAAAGTAAAACAGAGCCATTTCCCCGGCAACGCCTTTGGGATTCGGACCGTTGTTAAGAGCCAGCGTAAAGCCTTGCGATGTCTTACCCGGCGGATCGGTCACGATCAGCTTAAAATGAAATTCATTGGTTGTGACATTATACCTCGTAGCAACATGTTGAATATCGCCACCCGCAGGATGGCTAACAGGATTATTGATCCCAAACTGATGGATCACTGCGGGGCCACCGGGTAAGCCAGGAATTGTAAAACCGGATTCTCCGTAAAGAATATCATCTTCAGACCCGCCATCGACGGTATCATCGCCGGCGCCGCCTTTGATAATATCGACATCGGACTCACCGCCGACAAAATCGTTGCCCGGCCCGCCGTCAATAATGTCATTACCGGCGCCGCCCAAAATAGTATCATTGCCGACATTGGACCATAAAATATCATCACCCGCGCCGCCCAGAATAACGATATCGCCCAGGGAGAAATTCGTGCTGGAAAGGTTGATAATGTCGCCACCATCTCCGGCCAGAAAAAGCTCAATGCTTGTGACAACCTGATTGCCCAGATTATCCTCAATAAAAAGCGCGTCCCCAAGGCTGCTCATAAAAAGTGTATCGTTGCCACCAAGACCGTCATAGATGAGGTTATTAACGTTCTTCTCTTCGTCTACAATTTCGATGATTTCGCCGCTATAGGCATTGACCAATGTCGTCGTCAGCTGACCCAGTGTGCCGAAAAAAAATATTGTGTCGTCATTATTAGTAGCCATGTTTTACCCCACTCGAGTGCACTCTTGGTTTTATTCTTCTGTTTTCCGGCTTAATCCTTCGTATAGAATTTATTACTGTCTTTTCATGAACAAATGAAATGTTTAAAAGGCGTGACATTTGATACAAATAAGTTAGGGTCTTGGCGCCCTGTATCTGCGTAAACGTTGCCATAAAAACACTCTAAAAGCAAGCCGTAAGCACTATGAACAAAGAAAAACCGCTTTCCTATAACAATAAAGGCGATCTTACAAAAGGCCCTGTAAAACAACACCTTATACGGCTAACGATTCCGATGACATGGGGTATCCTGGCTATCATTAGTATGCAGCTGGTTGACACTTATTACGTCTCTTTGTTAGGCACGCAGCATCTAGCAGCAATCAGCTTTACCTTTCCTGTTACCTATATGATTTTCAGCCTGCTTTTAGGCTTTGGTATTGCCATGTCTTCCGTTGCGGCGCGGCTGATTGGTGAAAAAGAAACGGATACGCTCCAGCGTCTTGTTTCGCACGGCCTTATTCTGGTGTGTTTAACAGGTATTATGATTTCGATCCTTGGTATCCTTTTTCACGACTTTATTTTCAAGGCCATGGGTGCGGACGGCAATATGCTCTCACTCATCCGTGATTATATGATTGTCTATCTGGCAGGCAGTACCTTTCTTGCTTTGCTTCTTGTCAGCAATTCAGCAATGCGTGCCACCGGCGATACGCTGACACCGGCTTTGATAATCGGTGGTATTGCTTTGGCAAATATCATTCTTGACCCCTTGTTGATTTTCGGACTTTTCGGATTTCCAAGGCTGGAACTGGAAGGCGCAGCTATCGCCACTGTCCTTGCCCATGCATGCGGTAGTTTCATAAGTTTGTATGTCCTGCACGCCCATAAAAAGATGGTTCGCCTGAAAAATATGATGCATTTCGGTTTATTCGGAGATTCCATCAGGCGACTTCTTTTTATTGCCGTTCCTGTTGGTCTGACAAACTCTATACAGCCCTTTGTAAATGGCGTCATCATCGCGCTTCTTGCCACATATGGTTCCGAAGCCGTAGCCGCATTCGGTGTTGTCACAAGAATAGAGGCCTTTGTTTTTGTTATTTTGATGGCTCTTTCAACCGGCATGGCCCCGATCATCGGGCAAAACTGGGGCGCAAAGAAATTTGGCCGCGTTCACGAAACGCTTAAGCTGGCGATGGGCTTTAATGTCGCCTGGTCTTTGTTGGTTGCCATTGTTCTGGGACTACTGGCAAAGCCAATTGCCGGACTGTTTTCCGATGATCCCACTATCATCGGGCATGCGGCTCTGTTTTTCTGGATTGTGCCTATATCCTACGCCTTCAGCAACCTTATGATGGGATGGGCGTCGGCCTTTAATGCGATGGGCATGCCGCAGCGTTCATTTTTTATGATTGTGTTCAAGATGCTGGTGCTGATGGTTCCGGCGGTTTATATCGGCAACTGGCTTGGAGATATTAAAGGTATATTTCTGGCCATAGCCCTGGTCAGCGGAGCATCCGGAACCATCTTCCATATATGGAGCTGGCGCACATGTTTAGCCAGAGAAAAGACGATACAGGAACAGCCGGCTTAATCTCCGAATAGACCTTTGACGCCTTCACCAAGATCATCCATATCTTTTTTGAAGTTCTCTTTGAGGCTTTGAATTTCACTGACGCCAACATCTTTCAAAGCATCTTCGGAAATGCCCTGGTAAAATCCGGCGCCGTTGGCGCTCTTGCTAACCGATTTTGAAATCCTGTTCCATATCTGGCCGATGGCCTCTTTAGCCAGCACGCCGTTTTCCTTGGTGCCAATACCGTTCAGATTAATGTCAGGAATGGTAATCGGTGCCAAATCACCCAGCCCGGCCAAAAGAACGCTGGGATGAACACGCAGGCTTTCGATTTTCATCTTCTCGATAATCACCTTGATTTGTTGCGCTGCCTTGTCGCCTTTGGCCGCTTTGGAATTCACTGTCTTTTTAATGTCCGAGAGATTGGTACTGCTTTCACGCACCTCAAGATAAACATCCGATCCGTTGACACTGATATCGTTAAATTTCAAAAGCGCCTGTGACAAAGTTTCGGCCTTCATATGAACGCTTTGTATGGTTGCTGCATGCGATCCCTTATACCCCTTCGGATTACCCACGCGAATATTGGTAACCGTGACCGCCTTATCCTGCAATTTCACATCAATCTTGCCAATGGAAACCGAAACGCCCAGGGTTTCACTGGCGACTTTCTGCGCTATATTTTTGGCAATATCGCCCATATTCATGAAGACAAAAACACCACCGCCAAAGAGCAAAGCCATGGCGACAGAGGAAACAGTAAAGACAGTTTTCGTAGCAGACATAGCGAATTTCCAATCTATTTGTTTTTTATTTTGTAACAGCTTGTATAGGCTTACGAATTATAGGTAAGAGAGGATTAAAACAAAAGAGAAAATGGATAGAACACTGGAACATATAAAAAGATGGCTGCCACTGGGAATTCTGGCCGGGCTGGTCATCACAGCCTATTTGAACGGCTGGCATACGCTGCTCAGCCTGGAAACATTACAGGCCCAGAAAGAACAATTTCAAAGCTACGCCGCTGAAAACCCTTTACTGGCATCAGGCTTGTTTATGGGGGCTTATACGGCTGCGGTCTCGCTATCCCTGCCGATTGCAACACTACTCACCCTGCTCGGTGGATTTTTATTCGGCAAATGGCTGGGCACTTTCCTGGTTGTTATCGGCGCAACAATAGGGGCCTGCGTTATTTTTACGATTGCCAAAACGTCTTTGGGCACCACTTTGCGGGAAAAAGCGGGACCGCTTTACAACAAGGTGTCAAAAAATATGGAAGACAATGCCCCGGGCTATCTTTTCTTCATGCGGCTGGTCCCTGTCTTTCCGTTTGTCCTTGTCAATATCGTCCCGGCTTTGTTTAATGTCTCTTTGCGGATTTTTGTTCTGACCACCTTCTTTGGAATTTTGCCTGCGACATTTGTCTATGTGAATGTCGGCGAAACACTGGGCGAAATTGAACAGCTCGGCGATCTGGTTTCAAAAGAAACATTGCTGGCTTTTGGCCTTCTGGGTGTTATTGCGTTGATTCCCACTTTATACAAACAATGGAAAGGCCGAACATCATGAGCGCTCCCCTTCATGTCGACATATGCGTTATCGGTGCCGGCTCCGGCGGGCTGTCGGTGGCCTCAGGTGCGGCGCAGCTTGGTATGGATGTCGCGCTGATTGAAAAAGGCGAGATGGGCGGCGATTGTCTCAATACCGGCTGCGTGCCGTCCAAATCCCTTCTGGCCGCTGCCAAAATCGCGCAGGGCTTTCGCAAATCAAAAAAATTCGGCATTAAACCGGTCGAACCGGACATAAACTTTTCAGCCGTCAAAGATCATGTTTTTGATGTCATTGCCAAAATCGAGCCACATGATTCACAAGAGAGGTTTGAAGGTCTGGGCGTTAAGGTCTTTCGGGAGCATGGCGAGTTTATCGACAGCAAAACCATGAAAACCGGCGATCAGGAAATCACAGCCAGGTATTTTGTAATTGCCACCGGTTCGCGCGCCGCTGTCCCGCCAATTGAAGGGTTGGAAGCGGACAAAGTCCTGACCAATGAAACCATTTTTGAGCAGCGCGAAAAACCCGAGCACCTTATTGTTATCGGCGGCGGTCCCATAGGCGTTGAGATGGCACAAGCCCACAGGCGCCTGGGCTGCGACGTGACCGTTCTTGATATCGGCTCTATCCTACCCAAAGATGACCCGGATCTTGTTGATATTGTTCGCACATCTTTAAAGGAAGAAGGGATTCGAATCCTGGAAAATATAAAAGTGACCTCGGTCACACATAAAGAAGATAGCAGTGTGAGTGTCGCAATAGAGCAGGACGGAAAAGCCAAAACCATCGAAGGCTCGCATCTTCTTGTTGCCGCCGGGCGGCAGGTTAACGTCGACAATCTCGGCCTTGAAAAAGCGGGTGTTGAATATGACCGCAAGGGTATTAAAACCGATAAACGTTTGCGCACATCACAAAAGCATATATTTGCGATCGGTGATGTGGCCGGCGGACCACAATTTACTCATGTTGCCGGATATCACGCTGGAATCATTATTAAGAACGTTATCTTTAAAATCCCCGGCAAGATCGATTACACAGCCCTGCCCTGGGTGACATATAGTGACCCGGAGCTTGCCAATGTCGGTATGACCGAGGAGATGGCCAGGAAAGAATACGGCGATACCATCAAAACGATTGAATGGAAGCTGAAGGAAAACGACCGCGCTTTGGCGGAAAACCGAACAGAAGGACTGATTAAAGTCATCATGGACAAAAAAGGTAGAATTCTTGGCGCGGGCATTGTCGGACCGGGGGCCGGAGAATTAATCAGTCTGTGGGGTCTGGCTATTTCACAAGGTCTAAAAATCGGTGCCCTGACCAATATGATTATTGCCTACCCAACTTTAAGTGAAATTAGTAAACGTGCCGCCGGATCTTATTTCACCCCCAGCTTGTTCAGTGACCGGACACGTAAAATTACTTCTTTGCTGCGGAAGCTTCCTTTTTAGCAGGCTCTTTTTTCTTACCGGCTTTAGGGTCGTCATCCTTTGCCGATTCTTCCGATTCATTATCATTGTTACGCGGCGGCCAACCGGCCATTAAAAACAAAGGGGACCAACTCATACTCATTGTAAATACTCATATGCTAAACACATTATGGGGCGAAGGTTGACGACTTTTATCAGACCTGTCAAACAAGATCAGTGTTTACAGGTGCTTTACAACCTTCGGTATAGGTTTTTAGAGAAACAGCACAACCTGCAGAGGAATGCCCGCCAATGAGCGCCAAAATTTATTACAACGGAAAATGTGGGACGTGCCGCAATACGCTGGCTCTTATGAATGAAGCCGGTGTAGAGCCGGAACTTATCAACTATCTTCAGGACACCCCCACAAAAGAGGAGCTTTCAGCTCTGCTCGATCAAATGGGGCTAGAGCCACGCGATGCGATAAGAGCAAAAGAACAAGTGTACAAAGATCTTAATCTGGACAACCCGGAGCTTAGCCGTGAAGAGCTGATAGAGACGATGGTCGCCAATCCGATTCTGATCCAGCGCCCGATTGTGGTCACCGATAAAGGCGCCGCCATCTGCCGCCCGGCGGAAAATGTAAAAGCCATTTTATAGGGAAAAATTATCAGGCCTTCGCAGGTTTTCTTACCCGCGCAAGTGCCGCCCCAACAAAATACACGGCAAAGCCCGTGATCATGCCGGGCACAAGGTCGAGCAATTCCTTATGCAGCTCCAGCCCGTAGCGCCAAAACACCGTCACCGCAAAGCCGGACACCATCATGATAAGTGCATGTTTTTCTGATGGACGGCCGCCCAGAAGTTGTACGACAACCAGCGGCACAATCGAGCTTGCCATCCCGCCCCACGCCAAAATGACAAGGCTGAGCACGCCTTTGCTGGCGACCATGGCAATGGCCACGACCATGGTAATAATAATCACCGTGCCGATTTTGGCGTAGAAATAAGAGTTGCGCCATTTTGGAATCAAATGCTGCGTCATTGCCGAACTTGCCGCCAGCAACAACGAATCCGCCGTCGACATGGTGGCCGAAAACAAACCTGCGATGAGAAGGCCAACCAGAACCGGCGGCAATAAATCTTCCCACAAACGCGGAATGGATAGCTCGGGGTCAAACACGTCCGCCTCTGGAATCAAGAGCCTTGCAACAAGACCGCTCATCACCGCCAGCGCCAAAACCGTGACCCGCCAGGTCATGTAAATCCTCCGCGCCGAGATAATATCTTGATCGGAACGCGCGACCATATGGCGCACCATCAATTGCGGCTGTCCCAAAATACCGATACCAAAGAAAAACCAGCCCACTGCCACAGGCAGCATTTTAAACTGCCACGGGTCGGTCAGCTTGGGGTCAATCGCCGTAAGCTGCGCCCACATCGTGCCAATGCCACCAATCTCGCCCAGCCCCGCATAAATCAGCACCATCAGCGAAAACAAAATAATCACCGCCTGCAGCGCATCGGTCCAGATAGAGGCGCGAATGCCGCCCGCCCAGCAATAAGCCAGCAATACCAGCGCACCAACCACGACAAAAATTTCAAAATCCCAGCCGAACAAAGCCTGCCCGACTTTGGCCCCGGCCACCAACTGCGCCGCGCAATAGGTGCCCATGAAAATAATGGTCAGAAAGGCTGTAACCAGGGTAACCTTAGGAAATTCTTTATCCCCCAACTTGCCGACAAAAGACGGATAGGTATGAATGTTTTTTTCCTGGGTGATACGACGAATTTTTGTTCTTGCAATCATCCACCCCAGATAATCGCCGATCATCAAACCTCCAACAGTATAAATCGCGGCAATGCCGGAATGATAAGCCAGCCCGGCAAAACCGATAAAAGTTGCGCCACTGGAAATTGTTGCGCCGAATGATAAACCCACCAGCCAGGACGGCACTTCGCGGCTGGCAAGCAGATAATCCTCCACAGTCTTGCGCCGCCAAAACGCCGAGGCCACCCCGACCCCGGTAAACAGCGTAAAAAATAAAAAAAAGCTTATGAGCATTTATATTTGCTTAAGTCTTACCTTTTAAAAAAGGAGCCGGGATAAAATAAATCAACAAACCGGCGACAATGCCGGGCAAGACATTATAAATATCACCGCTCAAGCCCGCCAGATCCCAACCAATACTGACTGCGACGCCTCCGACCATCATCAGGACGGCATGGATTTGCGACGGTTTTTTGCCCAGAGAATAAATAAAAACCAGCGGTCCCAACCCAGCACCACCGACAGCCCAGCCATAGGTAGCCAGCTTAAAGACATTTTTATCGCCCGATAGTGCGATTCCCAAAGCCAGCAATGCTACTAGTAAAGTCCCGCCCTTGGTCCAGAGCAGGCTATCTTTATAACGCGGTATCAGATCGCGGGTAAGGGCTGCTGAAGAGCTGAGCACTTGTGAATCCGCCGAGGACATGGCCGCAGCAAATAAGCCGGCCAAAAACATCCCGGATAAAATACCAGGCATAAGCTCCGACGATAAAATAGGCAGGCTAAGTTCGGCGTCTTCAAGCTCCGGAAATAAAACACGCGCGCATAAAGCACCAAGCATACATAAAGAAGTAAGAATGGTGACAAGTCCTGCATAATAAATCAGCACCTTTTTAACATTTTCAGCCTTATCAATGACCATGAAGCGCACCATGATATGAGCCTGACCGAGTATACCCATCCCGGCAAAAAGCCAGCCAAGAAAAAAGGCCAGCATGCCGTATTTATAATCTCCCGCCATGATGTTCATGAGGTTGGGGTCAATCTCATTCAGCTTTTGTATCAAAGCGTTCAGCCCACCGATTTCATTCAGGCCAAAACCGACAATTAAAACCAGCGAAAGAAACATGACAACAGATTGTACGGCATCGGTCCAGATAGTGGCGCGCAAACCACCGGCCAGACAATAGATAGCCACCATGAGAAATCCGATAATGGCCGCAATGTTCAGATCCACACCGACCAAAACATTGAGCGCCTTGCCGCCGGCGCTTAATTGTGCAGCTGCATATATCGAAAGAAACACGATAATGATGATTGCCGAGAGGATGCGAACCGCTTTGTAGTCTTCGCCGGTCCACTGGCTCAACAGACCGCTATAGGTCTGTGCATTAACCGTGTCGTTATGCTCTCTTAAAACGCGCGCCGTGCGCCATAAAATCATAATCTCACCAACATACCAGCCAATTAATATCCAAAACGCCGATAGTCCCATGGAATAACCCATGCCGACAAAAGCAACAAACATAAAACCACTGTTGTCCGTGGCAAAATATGAAAGCGCGGTCAGCCAGGGTTTGACGTTCTTTCCGGCCAGTAAATAATCTTCGGTAGTTTTTTTGCTGTAGCGGGACGACGCCACCCCGACCAGAATAAAAAAGATAAGAAAAACTGCAAAACTGTAGATCATAACACCATACTCCCTGTATTTTATACCAGTCTATTTATGATATTTTATAGAGTCAATGCAGCCAAAATATAAGCAGCACGGCAATACTCTCATCCTAATCAAGATAGGCCGGGGCTTTGGGCATGGAGACAAAATCAGCGGGCTCATGCTGAATGACAAAGCGGGCTTCCGTTTCTTCCACCAGCGCCTTCATGCGCGCAAATGATGCCAGCGTTTCCTCGCGGTTCCAGTTAAAGTCCGGCATACGGCCATGTTCGAAATTATCCGTGAAATGATACAGATCACCGCTTAGGATCACCGGCCCGGCATTTTTTAAATTCACCTGCAAGGACATATGACCTTGTGTATGACCCGGCATCGAAAGCATAACAACCGACCCGTCACCAAACACATCATGATCGCCGGTAATTTTTTTGACGTTTTCGCCATCGCTCCATTCGTTTAGGAATGCGGGATGCAGTCCTTCGGCCACTTCTTCGCTCGCAAAAAGCGCGTCAAAATCCGCCGCACCGATAAAAAGCTCGGCATCTTTAAAAACATTGGCCTGACCGATGTGATCAAAATGGTTGTGGCTGATACCAATTTTATCAATGTCAGAAACGGAAAGATTAATCTCTGCGATTGACTGGGCAATTGTTTTTTCAATTTTGGGCTGGAACATGTCGGTGTCTTTAGCGCCCTTGATGGCCTCTGGATTAAAACCCGCATCCCAAAGCATATATTGATCGCCGTGCTGAATCACATAACAGGATGCCACCAAATTGAGTGAACCGGTATAGGAGTCTGTGTCATCCATGATATTGGCATCAAGCACTTTGACTTTGCCGCAATCGAGTGTGTAAAGACGTAAGGTGGGTTCTTCTGCCTTTACGCTTTGCAGCCCGGATGCCACCAAAACGACCGTTATCAAAACCAGCATCAAGCGAAACATTGTTTTCTCCTTTAACGATTAATAATGGCCTGCCACCCGAAGCAGTTAGCACCTTGAATTTGCCAGCCCCCCTTCGCTAAAGCTTCGGGGGACACTCCTGCTCGTAAGCTCTACCAAGAGGCTCGCTAACTGCGCAGGGTGGCGGTGACGGTGGGATTCGAACCCACGATACGCTATAAACGTATACACGCTTTCCAAGCGTGCGCCTTCAGCCACTCGGCCACGTCACCATACTTAAGTACCTTCAAACCAATAAAGCTGAAGGCTTTTTAATTTTTGTGCGCTTGCGCGCACGGGCAGCCACTCGGCCACGTCACCTAAAGGTGGCACGGCCTCGCCTTTTAAGCTTGTTTGCTGCGCAAACGGGGCCACGTCACCTTTTAAGACCCGCACCCTAGCTCTGGAAAGTAAAAAATTCAAGTATTTGAGGACTTTTCGTTAAGGTCATTCATTGTTACACTAGGGCTGGAGTTTTAACGAAAACCGGGATTTATCAAATGCAAGGTCTTACCCTTTTAATGTTTGTTCTGCTGTGGCCCGCCCTTATAGCGCTCGGCCATGATGTCTATCTTTTCTATATCAATGAAGGGATGCAATCGGCGCAAGGGCTGTTACAGGGGCAAACCCCCAACGACAAGGGGTTTCTATCGTTATTCGCCTCGCTGGGCTTCATCTGGACGGCCTATCACCCGGAAAGCTACAAATTCACCGTGGAAAGCGTCGACAAAGAGACATGGGCCTATATCAACCTGCTTTTGAAACAAAAAGCAGTCTTCGTTGGTCTGGCCTTTGCCGGATTTTCCTATGTCATTATATTAATCGTGAAGCTCTTATCCGTAGGCGGCAAAAAATACGACGCTCCGGGTTTTAAAAAGATAGGCCCCAGAGGGGATGATTTAATTTCCAGAGAAAAACCTGGCGCTTACAGATATAATAAAAAATAGGGTCTGCTTTTTATGAAGCTTCTGTAATCCCTGAAACACCTTTAATTTCCCGGTCAATAAGCGCAAGGTCCTCAGGGCGCGACAAAGAATGATCGCCATCTTCAATAAGGACGATATCGGCGACGCAGTCTTTAAAAGCCTTTTCAATCTTTAACGCGGTCTGCCAGGGCACCTGCACATCTTCTTCGCCCTGAATAAGGCGCAAAGGCACGGCTATATTATGCTGCCTGTCTAGCAAACAATGCTCCTTACCATCTTCAATCAAGTCTCTTGTAATAATATAAGGCTCATCGTAATCGCTGGGCAGCTCGGTATGGCCCTTTTCTTTCATTTCCTGCTTTTGTTCATCGGTTAAATAATTGTGATACATGTCTTGCGTAAAATCCGGCGCCGCTGCGATACCGACAATCGCTTTAATATGATCCGGCTTTTCCAGGGCAAGCAGAAGGGCAATCCAGCCACCCATAGACGAGCCCACCAATAGGGCCGGCTCTTTCACCATATGATTAAAAACAGCCAGCGCGTCTTCTTTCCAGCGTCCAATGGTTCCGTCTATAAACGCACCTTCTGACAAGCCATGGCCGGAATAATCAAAGCGCAGGAATTCCTGGCCGCGCGCGCTGCACTGCTCTTCAAGATATGTTGCCTTGGTGCCGTGCATATCCGACATAAAGCCACCCAAAAACATAACGGGCGGATATCCCCCGCCTTTTTCCTGTGCGGGCGTATGAATATAAGCCAGTTTCGGCTTGTTTTCGCGTGATAGATATTGCGGCTTGGACATGGTAGATTCTCTGGCTTTTTTGGGTTTATCGCCTTATATAGTAACGATGAATTCTTACTCCGCGCAACCTGTGATTATGCAGATCATTCCCGAACTTGGCCCCGGCGGCGCCGAGCAGGGCTGCATTGATATGGCCGGAGCGCTGATGCGCGCCGATGCACAGGCCATTGTGGTTTCAAATGGTGGCTCACGCGTCCATGAGCTGGCACGTATTGGTGCGGTTCATATTGACTTGCCGGTTCATAGCAAGAATCCGTTCGTTATGTGGCGAAACGCCGCAAAGATCCGCAAAATTATCCGGCGCTATAGTGTTAATATCGTCCACGCCAGAAGCCGCGCCCCGGCCTGGAGCGCCTGGCAGGCCTGTAAAAAAACCAATGCACATTTTGTTACCACATGCCATGCGCCGTATAATATAGCCAATGAAACCAAACGTTTTTACAACAGCTCGATTGCCCGCGCTGAAATCGTCATTGCGATTTCCAATTATGTCGCAAGCTATCTAAAGAATAATTACAGGATTGACGATTCCAGGATACGTGTTGTTCATAACGGTATTGCGTTAGAAAAATTTCATCCCACCGCCGTTTCACCCGAGCGCCTGATTACCCTGTCCCGGCAATGGCGCATTCCTGATGGCGCCAATATTGTGATGATGCCGGCACGGATAACACGCTGGAAAGGTCATCATGTTTTGATCGAAGCAATTAATGGCCTGCACCGCACGGATATATTTTGCGTTCTCATAGGGTCGGATCAGGGGCGAAGCGAATACAGGCAGGAACTGGAACAAACAATCCGTTCAAAAAATCTTGGTGGGCGGGTACGCATTGTCGATCATTGTAGTGACATGCCGGCTGCTTACATGCTGGCCGGGGTTGTGGTATCCGCCTCCACCGATCCGGAAGGGTTCGGACGCGTTCCCGTCGAAGCGCAAGCCATGGGACGACCCATCATCGCCACAGATCATGGTGGCGCGCAGGAAACGATTGTACGGGGAGAGACGGGCTGGCTGGTCCCACCGGGGGATGCACCTGCTCTTACCAGAGCAATTGATGAAGCGCTGGCTCTGCAACCTTCGCAACGCTCTATTCTTGCCACCAGGGCGATGGCTCATATCGCCCAGAATTTTACACGCGAACAAATGACCGATGGGACCCTCGATGTTTATGCCGAAGTGTTAAAACGTGAAATCGGCAGCGATGCAGCTTCAAGCCAGCCCTTTCATGCAGGGACAAAAGCCGGCCATGTCAAAACGGCAGCAGAATGACGCGCAACAATAACAAAGAGAGCATACTGGTTATAAAGCTTGGTGCCCTCGGTGATTTCCTCCAGGCCCTCGGTCCGATGGCCGCAATCCGTAAGCACCATAAGGACGCCGCGATAACACTCCTGACCACCGCTCCGTTTCAGGAACTGGCAGAAAAATGCGGGTATTTTGATCAAATCTGGATCGATGAAAAACCCGGACGGTTTGATATTCCACGGTGGTTGAAACTGCGCAAAGGATTGAACGAAAGAAATTTCACACGTATTTACGATCTGCAGAACAATGACCGCACTTGTTTTTATTTTAAATTGCTTAAGTCTAAAAACAAACCGGAATGGGTCGGCGTGGCAAAAGGTGCATCACACAGAAACACTTCGCCGATGCGCATCGCCGGTCATGCCTTTGACGGCCATGTTCAGACACTGGCACTGGCTGATATTCAAGGCGTAGAGATCGATAGACTGGAATGGATGAAGGAAGATATTACCGGTTTTTCTCTACACAAGCCTTACGTCCTGCTTATTCCCGGTTCGGCGCCGAACCGCCCGGAAAAGCGCTGGCCTGCAGAAAAATACGGACATCTTGCGCAAGAAATCAGCTCCCTTGGCTACCAGCCTGTTGTGCTGGGAACGGAAAGCGAAAAAGACAGTGCCGCGCAAATATTACAACTCTGCCCGAAAGCCCTTGATCTCACCGGACAGACATCTTTGTTTCAAATTGCGCAGCTGGCACGGGGCGCAGCAAGCGCCATTGGCAATGATACCGGGCCCATGCATCTTATTGCGGCCACCGATTGTCCCTGCGTCGTTTTATTTTCAAAGCACAGCAACCCTGTAAGACATGCGCCGCGCGGGAAGCAAGTTCAAATTATACAAAAAGAAAACCTGCCGGATTTAAATCCAGAAGATGTGCTTGAAAAATTTTTCCTGGGGAACGACGGAAAAAAATAGCTAGCTCTTAGCGGCATAGATTTGACACAAAGTTTTTAGAATATCTTCTGTGTCCGTACAATCTATCGAGTAATAAATTGTCTGCGCATCGCGCCTTGTCTTGACCAGCCCGTCACGGCGCAGCCTTGCAAGATGTTGAGAAAGAGCCGACTGGCTTAAATCGACAATTTTCTCCAGCTGGCCAACACTTTTCTCGCCCGCATAAAGCGCGCAAACAATAACCAGTCGTCTTTCATTAGACAACGCTTTTAAAAGCGTAACGGCCGACTCAACATTATCCTCAACCTTTTTGATATCCATAATATCATGCCTTCTATGCTCCTGATGCACTACGAGTAAAGAATCGTAGGAAAAAACGCAGAAAACGTACACGCAGTTATGGCACTCCTCGGTATTTCAATACTTTATTTATGGCCTTGTCAAGTTTCCGAAGACTTGGCAGGCGTCCACCTAAGAATAATCTGGGCCAGGAAATCAGGCAAGACTGCAAAAGCCCAGGCAAACAAAAAAGCCCGGAAAGGAAAGCATATCCGGCCTTTGTTTTTCTCGAGCCCCCTGGCAATAATCTGTGCCGCGCGCTCTGCGCTCATTAGAAACGGCATCGTGAAGTCATTCACCGCTGTGATCCGCGATTCGACAAAGCCGGGGCAGATAACGTTCACGCCAACGCCGGTTTGCTCCAGCGCGCCGCGCAGGCCCTCGCCATAGGTTTTGACCGCTGCCTTCGAGGCACAATAGGCAGGAGCGCCGGGCCAGCCGCGAAAGCCCGCCAGCGAGCTCATCAGCGCTATTTGCCCTTTTCCGCGCCCTATCATATTGGCCAAAATTGGCTCAATCGTGTTGAAAACCCCGGTCACATTGATATCAAATAAAAGCCGTGCCTGCTCCACCGGCTCACCGGTTTTGCTGCCGCCCGTCCCGGATGATATCCCAGCATTGGCGATCACCAGATCAATCGGCTGTTTTGCATCGCATTCGTGCAAAAAATCACCCAGGGCCTGTTGATCCGTCACATCGACGATGGCCGTGTGGACGCTTGCGCCCTTTTGCTGACATGATTGCGCGATAGCTTTAAGTCTTTCCTCATTCCGGCCCGTCAACGATAGAATCATGCCCTCATCCGCATAAAACAGCGCCAAAGCCTCGCCAATACCGCTGGAAGCGCCTGTGATAAAAATATGTTCAAATTTCGTATGTGACTTGGTCATTGATCCCAACATATTCTATCTTTAAGTTGGATAAAACAACTCGAGGATTTTGTTTTGAATAGTCTTAAACGCCGCGGTCTTATGTATGTGTTGTCATCGCCCTCCGGCGCCGGCAAAACCACGATCACGCGCGCGCTTTTGAAGAATAACGACGATGTGATCGTTTCTATATCGGCCACTACGCGCCCGCGCCGCGCCGGTGAAGTCCAGGGCCAGGATTATTACTTCGTCAACAAGGATGAATTTCGTGACATGATCGACAATAGCGAAATGCTGGAGCACGCCAAAGTGTTTGATCATTATTACGGCACGCCGCGCCAACCGGTGGAGCAGGCTTTGTCCGAGGGCAAAGATGTCCTCTTCGATATTGACTGGCAGGGCACGCAGCAGCTTTCAGAAATTTCCCGCGATGATCTGGTGACGGTTTTTATTCTGCCGCCTTCGCGCGGAGAGCTGGAAAAACGTTTGCGCAATCGCTCCCGTGACACCAGAGAAAGCGAAGAGGAGATTCGCGGCCGCATGGGTAAAGCCGCCGATGAAATGTCGCATTATTCCGAATATGATTACGTGATTATCAACACCGATATTGATGCGGCGATTGCCAAAGCCCAGCTCATCCTTGATGCCGAGCGCATCAAACGCCGCCGTATTGTTGGCCTGTCAGAGTTTGTGCGCGGCCTCAAAGAGGGGCTTTAGAGCCTGGCCAGACCAACATAATCCTCTATAACCAACTCCTCTGCCCTTAACGTTTCCTCAATGCCCAGCGCCTGTATTTGCGGCAGATAGGCTTTTAACGAAGAACGGATCATTTTGCGGCGCTGGTTAAAGGCGGCGGCCGTGACTTTTTCCATGGCTTCAAAAGACGGTGCGTTCGCCTCCAGCTTTTTCGGCACAAACTGCACAACGCTCGATGTGACCTTTGGCGGCGGGGTGAACGCAGCAGGCGGCAGATCGAAAAGAAGACTCACATCACACAGCCAGCCCACCATCACCGACAGACGCCCATAGGTTTTGTTGCCCGGCCCAGCCACCAGACGCTGCGCCACTTCTTTTTGAAACATCAATGTCATGGATTGAAACGCGGCGGGGTCCTGCCTTATCTGCCGCAACCAGTTGATCAACAAAGGTGTTGCAATGTTATAGGGAAGATTAGCAACAATCGCGCGCGGCGCATCGGCCAGAGCGGTTAAATCCATCTCCAGCGCATCGCCCTCGATCACCTCGAGCCTCTCACCCGCCACCTGACGAAGGTCCTGCAGAGCCTCCACCGCGCGCGGATCAAATTCAATCGCTACAATTTTTTGCGCGTCCGTCTGCAAAAGAGAACGTGTCAACCCGCCCGGACCGGGACCGATTTCAAAAACATTCACATGTGAAAGATCACCGGCTTGACGGGCGATTTTATCGGTCAGGTTAAGATCAAGAAGAAAATTCTGGCCCAACGATTTTTGCGCACGCAGATCATGTGTCGCGATTACCTCACGAAGAGGCGGCAGGTTATCAAGACCCGACACGATTCTCGATAAAAGCTGTGGCTTTCAAATCCAGAAGATAACGCCTTTGAAGACGCTCCAGACGTTCCGTGCCGAGCGTGTTCACAATCTGATCCCGCGCGGGAATGGTTTCGTCGCTAATCGTTCTTTTCTCGCGCAGATATAAAATATGATAGCCGGCCAGCGAGCGAATAGCGCTACTGACCTGATCTTTTTCCAAGGTCTTTAACACCACATCAAGCTCTTCCGGAAGCTGCCCTTGCTGGATCCAGCCAAGGTCACCGCCCTGCGTAGAGCCTGCTGATTTGGAAAATTGCTGCGCCAGTTTGTAAAATGGCGACTTGCCGTTTTTAATCTGGCCAACCAAACGGTTTGCCACTTGCCGGACATTGCTTTCCTGAGAGGTTTCGTCCACGGGCAGAAAAATTTCGGCAATCAGATATTCCTTGGTGCCTTTGTTGCCATGAAATCTTTCAACCATATCGTCGACATCGGCGTCACTGACAATAACTTGCGGCCGCAATTGTCTTTGCACCACTTTCGACCAGGCAATTTGCGATTCAATCTGACGCTTCATGGACTCAATACTGATCCCGCCTCTTTGCAACATGGTTTGAAATTTTTCTGGTGAAATTTTATTCTGTGCGGCAACAGTTCCAAATCCCTGGTCGATTTCTTCCTGAGCAACTGTGATCTCCAGCCGCCCGGCTTCCTGCATTTTGATTTGTTCTTCGATCAGCGAGCCAATGACTTGCGGGGTGAGCTTTTCACGAATTTCCTTGGAGTTGGGAAGACCGGACGAGCCGATAACCAGCCGCAAACGATCATTGACATCAGAGATTGAAATCGCATCCTCATTAACGATCGCAGCAATACGCTCGGTACTGGCACGGCCCTGAGGCGCAATGGCCGCCAAAGCCACCACAAACGTCAAAATTAATAGAAAAGTCCGTATCATCTAATTCATTTCCCTAACTTCAATGATATATATACCGCCTGTCGCCCGAGAGCAACTCAGCAAGCCTGTTTTTCTTTGGCAATGGCACCACCAGCGCGGTAATGCTCGAGATAACGCGGCAGGATAAGCCCCATTGCATTAGGTTTTACGCCGAGATCGGCAAAACCCTGCGCTTTTTTTGATACCACAGAATCGGTTTTGAGCGATTCCACCTGATCCCTGGTTAGCGGCGGGTTGGGCAAAAGGCTTAAAAAGGCGGCATCGATCTTGGCAATCCACCAGGGCAAGGATACCAGCATGCGCGGTCGGCCTGTATAGTGGAAAAGGCTTTGATAAATTTCCTTGAAACTCACAATGTCAGGTCCGCCGAGCTCAAAGATTTTTCCCTGTGGATTGCTATCCCCCACGGATGGAAGGGTTAACGCAGCCATAACCGCATCAGCAACATCACCGACATAGCAGGGCTGAAACCTGGTATGCCCACCGCCAATCAGCGGCAGGACCGGAAAAAACCGTGCGATTTCCGCAAACATATTAAAGAAATGATCGTCCTCACCGAAAATGACGCTGGGCCGTAAAATACTTGCCTGGGGAAACGCTTTGGTAACAGCCTTCTCCCCTTCCAGTTTTGACTTTCCGTACTTTGAGCCTGACTGGTCGGCACCGAGGGCAGAGATATGAACGAAACGCACCACCCCTTCCTTTTGACAGGCTTTGGCGATTGCACCCGGAAGATCAACATGAGCGAAGCCGAATTTCGACCGGCGCTTTTCAAACAAAATACCGATGCAGTTCACGACATATTCAGCCCCCTGAACGGCTTTTTGTATGCTTTTTTCATCACGGTAATCACACCGCACGGGCACCACTTGCCCGACCACGCCATGGGGCCGCAGGAAATACGCACTTTCCGGCACGCGAGTGGCCACTTTGACCGTAAAGCCGAGCTTTGCCAGCTCCCGCACCACCTGGCGTCCGACAAAGCCTGTGCCGCCAAAAACCGTCGCAATTTTCTTGTTTATGGTCATATTCTTACCCCTCACCTTAAGGCTATAAATATAGAGTGAAACCTTCGCGCCGCAAAGACCGAATATAATGATATGACACGCAATATTCTTTTATTGGCCCTGCTAATGGGTGTTTTTGGAGTTTGGGGACAAAGTGTGAAAGCCCAGAAAGACACGGGGCAACATCCGGTCGTCATCGAATTGTTCACCTCGCAAAGCTGTTCCTCCTGCCCGGCCGCCGACAAAGTTCTTGGTGAGCTGGTGCGCGAAAATAAAAACATTATCGCGCTGAGTTGCCATGTGACGTATTGGGATCATTTGAGCTGGAAAGACACGCTTTCAAAACCCGAATGCACCCAGCGCCAATATGATTATGCCGAAGCCCTGGGCAATGGCCGCCGCGTTTACACCCCGCAAATGGTGGTCAATGGCACCGAGAATTTTGTCGGCTCCAGCCGCAGCAAAGCGAAAAAGGCGCTATCGGGCGCACATAAAATTCTTCCGATTTCTTTATCGCATCTGGACGAGCGTACTGTGAACGTGCAGCTCCCCACTTTGCCCGGCGGTGCTTATAAGCTGCAAATTTTTGGTTATAAGAGCAATCATCAGGAGGACGTCAAACGTGGCGAAAACAGAGGCAAGCATTTACGCTATACCAACTCCGTGACTGCGATCGGCACACCGCAGGATTGGGACGGCAGCGCGGCAGAAAGGGCTCTTTCCCTCCCCGAAAGCCACCGCGATGGTATTACAGTTTTGGCTCAATCCCTTGAAAATGGGGCCATTTTCGCCGCCGGACAGATTTCGACTCAATAAACTTTACATATTTGATATTTTTGGTGTACTCTCCCGCCATTATGACGGAATTAAGTATGCGTTTGGTGCCCGTTCAGCGTGTCGAAGCCGAAGCTTCGCAGGAGCTTAGCGAGCACAAAGTTCTACAAACCGACAATCCCGGTGCTTTTAAACGTGCGCTTTCTAAGGGTTTCAGTGCCGCGATCCTATCTAGAACGGCTGAACAGATACAACCACTTGAGACAATACTCGCTACCTATTTTGAAGATATCGCTAGCAGTGCATTCAGTATTATTACCATCAAACCAAAAAACATTTGCGAGGTTACCAAGGAGGTTTATGGATGGAGGGATTTTCAAGAACATATAAATGATCTGGCTTTGGTTTTTTCAAGAGCCGGAAATACAAAATCTATTTTCACTATAGCACACAAAGACAGAAATTTGGAAGAACGTACAGAGGACACTGTAATTTTACGCTGCCCGATAGGGGGTACGGTCATCCATTGTCAAGACGACAAAGGTAAAACCCTGACAGTAGCAAATGGTAATTTGATAATTTATAAGCCAGGTTTTAGAGCGTCTATTGAAACGAAAAGTGAAACAAAAAAGACCGCTGAAGGCCTTTTATTTTCGTTTTTTCCTAAACTCCCAGCACCCTAAGTCTTCTCAACAAAACTATCCATCACACGCTTCACCCCGGATTTCTCGAAGTTGATATCAAGCTTATGCCCATCAATATTGATGATCGAGCCATAGCCGAATTTATCGTGAAACACGCGCTCACCGCGCGCGAACACCGTGCCATCATCACTCATAACCTTACGCTCGAAAATCTGTTTCCTCGGCGTTGGTTTAAAGCCCGCAGGCTTAAACCCCGATGAATCCCAATGCGAGGAACGTCCGGCCTGAATACCGGTATCGGAGCTGATATCAACATGCGCTTCGGGTAATTCGTCGACAAAACGCGAAGGAATGGAGTTCACCCAGTTGCCGTACATGCGCCGGTTGGCGGCAAAGGAAATATAAGCACGCCTGCGCGCACGCGTAATGCCGACATAAGCCAGCCGCCGTTCTTCCTCCAGCCCTTTTAACCCCTGCTCATCCATGGTTCTTTGCGAGGGGAATAATCCTTCCTCCCAGCCCGGTAAAAACACCGCATCAAATTCCAGCCCCTTGGCGCCGTGCAACGTCATGATCGAAACCGTATCGCTGCCTGCGCCTTCCTGGTTTTCCAGCACCAGTGCCACATGTTCCAAAAATTCCTGCAGGCCTTCATATTCCTGCATGCCTGAAACCAGCTCTTTCAAATTCTCAACACGGCCCGGCGCTTCGGGAGTTGTATCGGACTGCCACATCGCCATATAACCGGATTCATCCAGGATAAGCGCCGCCACCTCGGCATGGTGCGTTGTGCTGATCAACGAGCGCCAGCGCATAAAATCATCCATCAGTTTCATCAACGTGGCTTTGACCTTGGGCCGCAATTCATCGGTTTGCGTCAGATCAAGGATGGCGTCATGCAGGCTGATACCCTTGCTACGTCCATGGGCATAAAGCTTTTGCACTGTCGCATTGCCAAGACCGCGCTTGGGCGTGTTCATGATCCGCTCCAGCGCCAGATCATCGGCCGGCTGCGTCGTAATGCGCAAATAGGCCAGCGCATCGCGGATCTCCATGCGCTCGTAAAAACGCGGGCCGCCAATGACGCGGTAAGACAATCCCAGCTGAATAAAACGCTCTTCAAATTCACGGGTCTGAAAACCGGCGCGCACCAGAACCGCGATTTGTTTTAAATTCCATTGCTTGCGCTGGAGCTGTTCAATTTCCTCGCCGACCCAGCGCGCTTCGGCCTGACCATCATAAAGACCATGCACGATAAGTTTTTCACCATCGCCTTCCTCCGACCACAATGTCTTGCCAAGACGGCCTTCATTATTGGCGATGACGGCGGCGGCGGCATTCAAGATATGATTGGTCGAGCGATAATTTTGCTCGAGACGAATGATTTTGGCGCCGGGAAAATCTTTTTCAAACTTTAGAATATTGCCGACTTCAGCGCCACGCCAGCCATAGATCGACTGGTCGTCATCACCAACGCAGCAGATATTGTTTGATCCTTGTGCGAGCAGTCGCAGCCATAAATACTGCGCGACATTGGTATCCTGATATTCATCGACCAGAATATATTTAAAGCGCCGGTGATAATCAGCCAGAACGTTTGCATTATCCGGGTTTTTAAAAATCGTAATCATGTGCAGCAAAAGATCGCCAAAGTCACAGGCATTTACGGCGCGAAGGCGTTCCTGATAATTCTTATAAAGCAGCGGCAGTTTCCCCCCCGCAACATCCCCGGCATCATCGAGTGTAATCTGATCCGGCGTTAGCCCGCGATCTTTCCAGCGGTCTATATAATGCAGCATGACCTTGGGCACCCATTTTTTGGCGTCGATATTCTCAAGCTCCATGATTTGCTTCAAAAGGCGCAGCTGATCATCCGGGTCCAGAATGGTGAAATTGCTCGACAGCCCGACCAGATCGGCATGGGAGCGCAGCATGCGCGCGGCCAGAGAATGAAACGTGCCGAGCCACCAGCCTTCGACCGGTTGCCCGCCCAGCAAATTCGACACACGCTGGCGCATTTCCTGCGCCGCCTTGTTGGTAAAGGTCACAGAGAGAATCTGTCCCGGATAGGCTTTGCCAGTGTGAAGAAGATGCGACAGCCGAGTCGTCAGAACTCGGGTTTTGCCCGTCCCCGCCCCAGCCAGAACCAGCACCGGGCCATCCAGCGCTTCAACGGCTTCGCGCTGCGGCTGGTTCAGAGATTCAAAATAGGGGGCCTGCGCCGGCGCGGCGGGTAAAACATTTTCCTGCATCGTTTATTGATAGGCGCTTTTGCCGGAGCGGCGCAAGAAATCAGTATGAAAAAATGAAAGATTTACCCGGCTTCTTTCTTCTGGCCGGGCCCGGGCGCCGCGACAATCTGATTGCGGCCGTTATGCTTGGCGGAATACAGCGCCGAATCGGCGCGGCCGATTAAATCTTCAACCGACTCGCCTTCGGTATATTGTGCCACACCACCGGATAAGGTAATACGGCCCAGCTTATCGCCTGAGCTGCGGTTAACCACTTCCTTACTGGCGACAGCCAGACGTAAGGAGTCACCGACCTTAATGCCGCCCTGTAAATTGGTGTCAGGCAGCACAATCGCAAACTCTTCTCCGCCGTAACGGGCGGCCACATCTTTACCCTTCACCCCGTCAATCAGGGTTTTTGCAACCAGTCTTAAAACCTGATCGCCAACCTGGTGGCCGTAATTGTCATTAAAGGCTTTGAAATGATCAATATCCATCAAAATCAACGTAAACTCACTGCCTTCTTCTGTAGCCTCCAACGCAATCCTACGAATTTCAGCATCAAAGGATTTGCGGTTGGCCAAATGCGTCAACCCATCCGTCATAGCTTCCTTACGGACGTCCTCCAGATCTTTTTGCATGTGTTCCATGGCCGCGGCAGACTTGCCGAGTTCTTCTTCAAGCTTGGAGTTTTGCGCCACCATGCTTTCAGTGTTGGAAAGGACCTCTTTTAAGACCACTCCTATTTCTTCCGCGCCCATATCCGGGCTTAGCTTTTCCGTCACATCTGACAAGCTCTCGCCATATTCAGACGTCGCATTTTTTACATCATCGACAATGGTATTGATATTCTTGATGGTTTCCTGGATCTCGCTACCGGCCTGACGAACGCGGTCATTTTCTTTGCCGTCGCTTAAGAAACGCTGATGCAACTCCTGGCACCGTTCATCGGTAATATCCTGGCTGTTGCCAACCAAAATATCGATCGCCCGCACCACTTCCGGATTAAGCGAGGCATAGTACACATACCAAAGCTCGTAATTCTCCGGCGTCGGCGCCAAGTCTTCCTTATGCATGCGCTCAATAGCGTCGCTTGCATATTCATTGGCTTTTTCTATGGTGTGTGGATATTGCAAGATATTAGACCTAATTTAATAATGTTTAAACTGTAGCAGGATCATCTTTGCATAAAAAGATATAACCCCAATTCTTTTCATTATTGGTCGAAAAGCTTAATTTTACTATAAGAAAATCGGATTTTTACCATTAAAATCCAATGAATAAGAACTTATGCCATCATCGTCGGTGCTGAAATCTTGTTTTGTATATCGGGCTTGAGATTGGGTTCTTTATCAAACGCTGCCTGTGCGATTTTGTTGGCTTCATTGAGCAATCTTTGTACGTCTGGAGACAATGGCTCCGCCGTCGTCATTCCTTTGGGTTCGCCACGAAAATACTCAAATGATGGGCCTACAGATGCTACCTTCACCAAAAATTCTGCATTGTCGCTTTCGAAAGCAGCAGCAGTTTTATCAGCCGTTATTTTATCATCATAATGGGCCTCATAAACACCGCGATCTTTATCCATGTCGTCGATGGCATCATACGCATCCGCAACCTCACGCATGACGGGATCCTGCTTAGGGTCGCGCTGAATAAAGTCAAGAAGCTGTTTGGGCGTTTGTATTTTATCAAAATTAAAATTGGTCTTGGGCCCGTACGCCGTATAACCCGCTTGCTGCGCCTGGACTGATTCTTCGTGCAGCTTGGCTAATGTCTGTTCAAGGACTGCGTTAATCTTGGAGTCATCCGGCCTTTTGGATTCACTCCTAATAGCATTTATAACGGCAGCGACTGACCCCATAATCCCTGTCGGATCTGCAGCTGTGGCAACGGCCTGAGATTTGGTTGCTTCCGCTTGCGGGAATATCGCTTTAAAAACAGCCGCACCATTCTTAGGATCAACCTCCTGCATAGTCTCGGCAATGACGTTCATTGCAATCTGGTTTTGTTTCAGATATTCCGATTCGACAGCGCCGACATCCTGACGATGGCGCGCTGTATCCTGCGGAGTTTGTGTAACTTTTAGATCGGGATTGATATCATTTTGCGGTGTTACATCAGGCACATGAAAGTTGGTGTTGGGCATGATATCGGTCAGCGCTATTTGCGGGCCCGCGCTAGCCTCTGCCGCGGATAGCGATATATTTAAATTTTTTCCATAAGATGATTTATTGCCCGGATCACTCACGTCTACACCTTCTAATTACCTAAAATTATTATCTTTTTTTTGTTATTATCTATTTTAGCGTAATCAGGGTGACTATTACAAATTTCGGACGCCTATAGCGCCTCTAAAACCATATTAAGATACTGATTTTATTGAATTTTTTTACTTAAGATCCCATCGAAACACGGCGATAGCTCAAAGCCTCTGCGATATGGGTTTTGGTGAGAATCCCCGCCCCGCCATCCAGATCGGCAATCGTCCGAGCCACCCGCATAACCCGGAAATAAGCCCGGGCGGAGAGTTTGGCGCGCTCCATGGTTTTGTTGAGCAACGCGCGTGCATCGTCTTCCAGCGGCGCGATGTCTTCGAGAATTTTTCCATCGGCGTACGCGTTAACGCCATAGCCGCAATCTTCATATTGCGCATAACGATCTTCCTGGATTTGGCGGGCCGCCTGAACCCGCTGCGCCACGACAGAGGATTTTTCGCCCGGCGTATCGTTTTCGAGATCGCTGACCTTCACCGCCGGCACATCGACCTGCATATCGATGCGGTCCATCATCGGCCCGGAAATTTTAGCCTGATAATCGGCGGCGCAGCGCGGCACTTTTGTGCACTCTAAATCCGCATCACCGAGATGACCGCAGCGGCACGGGTTCATCGCCGCGATTAACTGGAAGCGCGCCGGATATTTCACATGGTTGTTCACCCGTGCGACCAATGCGTCACCTGTCTCTAACGGTTGGCGTAATGACTCGAGTGTCGCACGCGCAAATTCCGGCAGCTCATCGAGAAACAAAACGCCGTTATGCGCCAGGGAAATTTCGCCCGGCTTCACCTTATGCCCGCCGCCGATCAGTGCAGGCAGCGAAGCGGAATGATGCGGATCACGAAACGGACGGCGCTTGAGCAAACCGCCATCGGGCAGCGTTCCGGCCAGCGAATGAATCATAGAAACTTCCAGCGCCTCGCGCGGAGACAGTGGCGGCAAAATCCCCGGCAAACAACTGGCCAGCATGGATTTGCCCGAACCCGGCGGGCCGATCATCAGCAAATTATGCCCGCCCGCCGCCGCAATTTCGAGCGCGCGCTTGGCGGTTTCTTGGCCCTTAACCTCTGCCATATCTGGCACCATCATCGGCCCCTGATCGCCCAATGTTGCCGTGGGACGTCCCATCACCTGCGTGCCTTTAATGTGGTTGATCAGTTGCAGCAAATCACGCGGCGCAAGAATATCGAGATCACCCGCCCAGGCCGCCTCGCCGCCGCAGCTTTCCGGACAAATCAAACGATTGTCATTGGCGGTGGCATGCATCGCCGCCGGTAAAATTCCGGCCACGGCGCGTATCCCGGCATCCAGAGACAGCTCGCCCAGCACCAGATATTCCTCCAGCTCTTCTTTGGGAATGACCTCCATCGCCGCCAGCAAGCCAAGCGCAATCGGCAAATCGTAATGACTGCCTTCCTTGGCAACATCGGCCGGGGCAAGATTAACGGTGAGGCGCTTCGGCGGCAGGGACAATCCGAGAGCATGCAGCGCCGCGCGCACGCGTTCCTTGCTCTCGGCCACGGCTTTATCGGGCAGGCCGACAATGTTAAACGCCGGCAGGCCGTTGGCGATCTGCACCTGCACATCGACAGTCTGGACATCGATTCCGTGAAAAGCGACCGTGTTAACGCGCGCGACCATAGCTCTGAATCCTCCACAACTTTCAAAAACCCCAGAAATACAGGGATTTCCCCGTTTTTATCGCACAGCATTGTCAAAAAAGAAAGCGCGTTAAGAGTTTGTTCATCTTTACCCTTTAAGAGAGAGGATACTGTGTAAATTTTAAATAGAGGATTGTGACATGCTTAATGACAAAGAAAATGCTCTTTTAAGGAGCAAATTACAGGTACCAATGGTGGTACGTGACATACTGGATGAGCCATCGGCCATCGAAGACGACACCCATTACGGCCTTCATGAGATTATCAGCGATCTGCAGCCCGATTCTGCTCTGCTTTGCATTGCGCTGGCGGCAAAACAGATCGCCGCGCTTTCGGTTTATCAGAGCTCTACATTAAAGGTTCTCAACATGGAATGTGATCGTATCATCAGTGATTATGGTCCGCTCTGGTTGCGCCATGCGGAAAACAGCAATATCGACGAGGCAGATGTTCTCGATACGCTGGCCAATATCTGCGAAGACCTCGAAGGTATTGCGGAACTGCTTGAGATTAATACTGATTTCCTGCGCGACCATGATGAAAAATCCGCCGTGCTTTGCAATATATTGCACATTCAGGCCAGCGCCCATGCCCTGATCGCCGAGGAATTTATTGGCGTACTGGATTCGGAAGAGGAAGAAGTAGAAACGCAAATTGTTGAAACGTCCGTAGAGTTTCATGACAATGTTGTTCCGTTTCCGGGCACTGTTTTGATTACAGTTTCAGATTAACACTGGATGGAGCGAGGCAGGTATCTTCGCTGCAGGCCTGAAAACGGGTTTTGATTTTTATGGTTGTGAGATCGGCCCCGTCATCTATCACATTTTCATCCGCCACATTCAAAACAATCTCGACTTTTCCTTTATAGACGGAAAGATCGCCCAGCGGCGTTTGCATTTTTTCAGGGTCAGGATATACCGGGCTCATTCCCGGCGCTGAGACTTCGGTGGGAATCAAAAAATCCATTGAGGCCGGATTGGCATTGATGTGCCAGCCTTCCTCTACATCCAAAATAACTTTCGCACGACCATCTTCGATAACGACCGAAGATTTTACCCGGTCTTCGGATCGCATGCCGGGCGTGGTTTTTTGTTTGCGCAAAACCTCCAGCCGCATTGCCGCATGGATTAAATGCGCAAAAGCCTGCGGGTTTTTGGCGACATCGCCCTGATAGGCTTTGGTAATTTTCGCCGCCTTGTCCAGCCATTCCGGATCACGCATCGCTTCAAACAAATCGAGATAGGCATGCGCCAGAACAGATGTTCCCGATGGAATAGCGGCATCATGAGCGTTGACAATTTTAACATCCAACCCGTTGTCACCATCGCTCAGGGCATATTTTCCGCTTTCCTGCATAAACAGTTTTTCAGACCGCGCCGCCATGTCTTTTAAAATCGCCAGCCAAAACTCATCATTGGTTTCCTTGTACAAACTTGCCAGCCCACCCATCATGAACGCGTAATCTTCAAAGAATGCTTTCTGATAGGCTTTGCCGCCGGCGTAAATGCGATAGAGGTTGCCGTCATCATCGCGCATTTCCGCCAGCACAAAACGCACCGCTTTTTCCGCTTGTTCAATCCGCCCGGCGCGCGCCAGTGCATCCACCATCAGACCGTTCCACCCCGAAATAATTTTGGTATCAATCCGCGGAAGTTTGCGCGCATCCCTTTTGCTTTTCAGTTTCCCAAAAATTGATTTGGTTTCCTGACGCAAAACCTCTTCATCTTTGTTTAGCTCCTGCGCCATCACGGCGAAAGATTTCGGCTGGTAAATCACGCCACCATCGACATGTTTATGCCCGGGGATTTCCGGCACGTCCGCCCGTTCATACCAATCAAAGACAAACCGGAATTCTTCGGCATTGAGCGCTTCGCGCAGATCAACTTCGCTCCAGACGTAATAAGCGCCCTCCATTGCATCGGTTTCGGCGTCGATGGCCGATAAAAATGCGCCCTGATCATTGGTGAGAAGCTCGGCCGTAAAATCAAATATCCCGTCCGCGACATCTTTGTAAACAGACTCCCCGGTGCGCTCAGCCAGTACCGTAAAGCTGCGCGCGAGCAGCGCCTGGTTATAAAGCATCTTTTCAAAATGCGGGACGCGCCACTTTTTATCGACACAATAGCGGTGAAAGCCGCCGCCGACATGATCATGCAAACCACCCAGCATCATCTTATCCAAACTCATGCGCGCCATCGACAGCGCCTCATCATTTCCACGCAGCGCCGCATAATCGAGCAAAAACAACAACCCGCTCTCATCAGGGAATCTTGGACCCGACCCAAACCCGCCTTCCTCGCTATCATAATGCTGCTCAAGCCAACTAAAATGCCCGTCAATAATCTCGCCGGAGATATCTTCCTCACCCGCTACCCCGGCAGAAAGCAAACCCTGAATGGCGTTCATAACTTCCTTGGCCTGAGCTCTTATCGGCTTTTCATTCACCGTCCAGCCACCCGAAGCCTTGACGAGCATGTCCTTCCAGGCCTCATGCGGCATATAGGTCACGGCAAAAAACGGCTCCAGATCGGGGGTCAGCAGCACATTATTCGGCCAGCCACCACGCCCGGTCATCATTTGCGTGGCCAACATATAAACCTCATCAAGGTCCGGGCGCTCTTCGCGGTCAACCTTGATATTGATGAAATGCGCATTCATAATTTTGGCAACATCATCATGCTCGAACACTTCGCGCTCCATGACATGGCACCAGTAACAGGTGGAATAACCGACGCTTAAAATGATTGGCTTGTTTTCTTCTTTGGCACGCTTTAACGCTTCCTCGCCCCAGGGATACCAGTCGACGGGGTTGTAGACATGTTGCTGCAAATACGGGCTGGCGGAATCGGCCAGATGGTTTTTGGTTTCTTGCGCGTGAACAGGCTGTGTGCTCATGGTCATTAAGATAGCCCAAATGGCGAAAAGAAAAACCTGCATGAATTCACTTTCGGTTGTTTTGCTTTTTTTAAACGCTTCACGCAGCTTCGCTGCTTCGAAGCATGGGCCCCAGCGCCTTACCGCCCAAAATATGGACATGGAAATGCGGCACTTCCTGCCCACCATTCACACCCGCATTGGCAATAGTGCGAAACCCGGAGTCTTTTAAGTCCTTTTCCCGGGCAATCAAAGCAATCGCCTTGTGAAACGCCGCGACCTCTTCAACCGGGGCATTGGCGCCGAAATCAGCGATATCGGTATAGCTACCTTTGGGAATCACCAGCACATGCACCGGCGCCTGCGGCGATATGTCATTAAAGGCCAACACATGATCGTCTTCATAGACCTTGTCACAGGGGATCTCCCCACGCAGGATTTTCGCGAAAATATTGTCATTGTCATAGCTGCTCATGGCTCTCCCCCTTGACTTAACGTGGCAATGAAGCCAGATTACACACGAATATAGATGCTTCGTAAAGGGATTCCCGGCTGATGCTATTGACCATGTTAAAGGCAAAAATACACCGCGCCACCGTAACCGGATCGGATATGGATTACGAGGGTTCGATTACGATTGACCGCGACCTTATGGATCGTTCGGAAATGTTGCCTTATGAGCAGGTGGACGTTCTGAACATCAGCAATGGCGCGCGCTTTACAACCTATGTCATAGAAGGCAAGCGCGGCAAAGGCGATATCGGCATTCATGGCGCCGCGGCGCGGCTGGTCCAGAAGGGCGACAGAGTTATTATCTGCGCCTATGGTCAGGTCGAAAAGGAAAAGGCCCGCAACTATAAACCCACCGTCCTTTTGATGAACGAAGACAACACCGTTAAATCAGAATACTAGGCATTAATTCCTTTACAGAAAAACATAAATAGGCTATGATAATTCTAGTCACAGCCGCTTTGCGTTCTTATAGTCATTCCAATTCAGAATCCGGCATTTAAACCTTCGTCATTCCCCGAATTTTGCTTCTCAAAATTCTAGGGGAATCCATGGATGGCCTTAGAATTTTTATTTAAAAATTCAGGCCATGACATCATTGATGTGTATCAGATTCTGAATTGGAATGACTATAAATTGCACCGGAATTTACAATTTATTTGCCATAGCTCATGATTCGTTCCCGCGTAAGTCATTGAAAAAACTGAACTATGAAGTTATGTAATAAAGTTATAAATACAAAAATTCCGTGATTCAAACTAAAGGACTACGTTTTTCTTTTTTAATTCAGCAAGTTACAGCGAAAAAGCCTAAGAATGAGCCAAATTCAATTCGGCTGCTGCCTTTGCGCGGGCTTCTGTCAGTAAGTCCTTGACGGCCGCGCCACTGTCTCCAGCCACCACAGTACTTAAGACCTTATCCTTGGCACCAAGAAGCTGAAGCGTGTCGCCCTCCGCGACGACGTGATCGGGCAGCTTACTACATATAGGGTGTACCATTGTTCCGCTATCGGCCGCCGCCGAAAGTGGTGTGACCGCGTCTCCGGTAGCAAGGTCCGTCAACCAGCACTTTGCTGCGGTCTCGGTGAGGGTCGTCTCGTCAGCGGCAGTAGCAGCAGTAGGAAGAACTGCCGCAATATTTTTTTCATCAGTAGGAAGTGATTCGAAATCGTTAGCTGGAAGCTCCCCCCATAATTCCTGATCACTGCTCACCGCTTCGTTTACCAGTTGCTCGCCAAGGGCACGGTCGGTCTCTAACAGGGACAGCCCCAAATCAGCGCGCGCGGTGATATCGTCGTCCAACATTTTTTCGGCCAACGCTTTCTGCTCCGGCGAAAGGCTGTCTTTTTCTTCCATCAATGCTATCACTCTTTCATCACCGGTTGGTGGTGTGACGTCAGAGGCGAAGGGAGTATCATTGACACCGTCGAGAGAGCTAATAGAGCCGGGAATACCACCCTGACCTAAGCTGTTGTTGTTGGCAGCATCAGGAGTATCAAACACATCGTTAAACGGTGGTTCAATACGACCCAGTTGTTCTCCAATCGGTTCCAACGTTTCCTTATAAACGCGGACCCCGTCAACAATAACGCCGCCCTCACCAGCTGGCAGCGAAGGAGGCACGGGATGCGTTACATCAGCGAAATAATAATCGCCCTTGCTGAAATCGAGCGGTTTGCCCGATTCACAGTCCCAGCCTTCAAGAGCCGTAGAATCAGCCTCAATAACCTTATGGATGGCGTTTATTTGCAGCTGATCAAGTGTGCCCGTAGCCTTTGCCGCTTCAAGCAAGGCAAGACGTGTTTCCTTGGAACTCCATTCCTCGCCATTACAATCCTCAACGGTTGTCCACGGAACATCTTGAAGTTTCGTGGCGTCATATTGAAGTTCGGACGGTTTAGGATTTGGATGAGAAGGACCGGTATCTTCTACCGGCACAAGCGAAGGAATATCAACGCTCTCTCCTACGCTTGGTACGACCAGTATGCCTTCAGTTATAACCTCTCCAAAAGGCGACGCAGTAGACGTGTCACCGCCTACTACCACGACATCATTGGCCGCGGGCGAGGAATCCCAAAGGTCCTGAATACCAGCACCGACAAGACAACCACCAACAAAACCAAGACCGGCACGGCGGCCTCTTTCTTTGGCGGCGGTCCAGGCCATACCGTTATAGTTTGCCTTTGTGAAAATCGCGCGTAATTTTCCACCTTCTGCTTTTGCAGTTTCCCACGCTTCCTTATCAAAAAAGAAAATCGGTGCTGTTGGCATCGGCTCACCGCTGTCTAGACATTCATCACATTGCCTATTGTATTCCGCACGTTGTCTCTTGTATTCGTTAGTATATTCCCAGGCCCCCATTGCTCCGCCATAAAGAACGGCTGCTCCAAAGATAGGGGCTAGATTTGTTGTTGAGCTGGTTACACCAAACAAAGCTTTGACGCCCATAGAGCCCACAAGACCCACCGCAGCGTGCTTAAAGAAGCTTAAGAACCACGCGCCCCAACCAAGCTTCTGCGGAGGTTCAACCTCTACTCTTTGGGCTGGATCGTTGTTCGGGGGTTGATTTGGTGGACCCCCGCCAATATCTGTTCTTTCCCACTCATCAAGGTTTGCGCCAGGTAGTGCCATCAAACTCTTATCGCCTTCAACTGATGGTTCCTCGGTTACTTGTTCATCCTCGGTTTGCGATGTTTCTGTCGAAGGCGTCCTTTGTCCAAAAGATCTAAAAGGCATACCATTTGGTCTCTTCTGATCGGACTGGAAAAGTGGTTCAATCCTTACGCTATGGCCAAGGTTGGGCAGCCTGCGAACGACGTTCGAGGCCGCCGGTTGATTAGTGGAAAGATCGTCCACAACTGATGATGTTTGCGAGCTATCATCCGAAAGATGCTCGTTTATGATCGATTGCAGATCTGAGCTGATCCCAGCACGCGTTACCTCTTCCGACGGCGGTTCTTCCGGCAGGTTCAGGGCCTCCTCGGCTGTTAAGTTCGGCACATCCTGATGAGGGGATACCTGGTTCGCTTCAGGTGTCCTGGTACTTTGCGCATTTGGTAATGAGTCCTCCTGATAGGATTCTTGCGTAGAACGCACAGGAGGACGCACGCCTGTACTTTCGTCAGAGCCTGGTGGTTGTGAACCGGGGGGGGTTGTACTCTCAGCCATTTGTTTAAACCTTTAAATAATAAAATTAAGTCCCACTTATAAAAATCTTTTATGGCAGCAAGGATGCGGAGATAGCGCCGCTTTCTTGCCATAAAGAGAATCCATAATGGCTGCTAGATACATGTTTTTGAGGATTTATGCAAATAAAACTTTTGCTGCAGGGCAACAAGGATTATTTTACGAAATTTCTTGACATAAACGACCAATTTATGGAATACACATTCCCGTAATCAATTTTTAATAAGTTTTTTTAGATGGGAATTTTAGATATGAATATGCGCACAGCATTTGGACACAAGACGTTTGCTTTGACAACTAGTGTAATCATGGGTGTTTCTACGTGGCTGAGCAGCGTGAACATTCCGGATTTAGCATACAAGGGCAATGTTGTTGGTATTGCGCACGCTGGTGATAAAAAAGGATGGGGGCAGCCTTCTCACCCCCCTCAACAACCGCAATACGGAGATCAAAATATTGAGGGACAATTTGGTGACCAGAATTTTAATCCAAAGTTTAAAGGCGATCAACGGTTTAAAGGGACACAATATCAGGACGCTTCACCTACTGCAGAATCCGATGCCTCTATAAAAGACAGTGGAAACAGCCGTAGCCGTAGCGGTGTAAAGGACAGTGGAAATAGCCGTAGCCGCAGCGCCGGCGGTAACAGTGGCGGCCAAAACACTAGTTATTCAAGCAACAGTGAATTTCTAGCGATTGATTTTCCGGACGCAGCCACCATTATCCTTCCCGGTTCAAATATTCCCTGTGCCGGTGAAGATGGTTGGAATTTGACCGTAACTGCTCTGGTTAATGGAAGCGGTGGAAGCGGAGGTGGCGGCCGTACAACAAGAGATATTCAGGGTGTCGCCCTGCCGCCGGAACTTCTTGGCCGCCCTATGATCGCCTACCAGATGGAACATTGGAACATGCTGATGGAGATATATGAGAATAATGATCTGGATAAAAAAGATTGGGAAAAGCTGGACTGTATGTTCCGCACCTTCTTTAAAGATTATATACGACTACAGGTCCAGCAAAGGCTTGTGCAAATGGGTGTGCAGGGCAATGTGGCGATTGCCCAGATTGTTGCCGCCGCCAATATCGTTATGAGAGATTTGAGAGAAAAAGGCATGAATATGCGTCTCGTGCTCAGACATGCCTGTGGTCTTGATGTAGAACATGCCGAACATGGTCCCAATGGTGAAAGAAGTAATCCGGTTCTCGCCACTATCCCATCACTTAAGAAAAATGGTGATCATGAGCTCTGCCTGCTTTATGGGCAGAAAATGATCACGTTTAGCTTTGGTGGCGATGATGGCGGAGAGCCAGGCTACGTTACAAACTTTAAAGACATGCTACCCAACCTTGCCCCATTGGAGGCTATCGATGGATTGTCTGACTTCAATGTAGGCACCAGCGATCAGAATAACGATGGTAAACACCCGTTTGTATCTAGCCCCATGGGCGTTCGCCTTCCAAGAACGCGCGCACTATTCGGGAACCAAAGCACAGATGGAGCTGATAAAGCGGGAGCGGGAGCCACTAACGGTTCCACTGGTAGTGACCATCAAGGAAAGGGCCAAGAAGACAATAGTGGCTGGACATTTTGGGGCCCTTAGTCTGCACCGGCAAATATTAAAGGGATAAAACTGCCGTCTGAGACCATTCATGCGGCAGTTTTTTAAACAAAAAAACAGGATTTTTAAATGCGCTTTTTTCACCAGGCAGAAAATCAAACAACCGGCTGGGCCTTATGGAGCATATGCACCCTTTCAACGATTTTTGGCGGTTGCAGTACTGTTCAGCCTTATGGGCAGCCTTTTATAGACACGGAAACATGTCACCGGTACACCCTTAGAGGGGTTGTAGACGAAAGTAATAACGTCTTTGTAGAAGATGAAGGCTCTATAAAGAGGGTCGCTGGAGTGGATGCTGTTTGTGCGCTTAAGAAAGTAAAGGAAATGGAATATAAAATAAGGCACACGCGTATTGTAGAGGCCAGAAACCTTATGCAAGAGGCGCTTAGAGAGAAATTTGAGACGCTTTTTGTTTGGCTTCATGTGGTGGATCCCGCCACCAGGAAAGAGTTTTTAGAAACTTTCGCCGATGCACTTAATTCGGAGGTAGCAGAAGTGCAGGCGGCAGCAAAGGAAGCCCTTAAAGGGCGCAATATGACACTTGCCGAAATTGAGCAGAGATTGAATAAGCTTCGGGCCCAACTTAAAGGAACTGTTGCACCTACCGACGTCGAGCAAGACGAGCCGGAAGATGATCCTCTTGGTGATAGCGAAAGCAAGTGCGCAGGGACCGGAAAGACCACGACGTTGCCAGACGGACAACCGGGTTTTATTTTAGCTTGCGAGGCAATTCCTGAGCTCGATGGCCGCCGCGCCGCGCCCGTCACACCCGCCATGTAAATAGCTAATCCTGCGATCGGGCTGCTTTTTCGGTATGGCCGGATTGGCCGAAACGCCCCTCTAGCACGTCAAACACCTCATCCGGTGGGACATCGTGATAGGCCAGCAAAACCATCAGATGAAACAGTAAATCCGCCGCCTCGGCCTTTAGCGCATCGCGAATTTGTACATCACCCGGACTTTTTTCCAGGCGCAGGGATTCGGCGTTGGTTTCTTCCGCTTCCTCAGCGACTTTTTCGGTGATTTTTGCTGCACCTTTGCTATACAAACTTGCAACATAAGACTCGTCCGCCGCGGCGCCTTTGCGCGTCAGCAAAACCTGGTACAGGGAATTTAAAATATGCTCACTCATAGTGTTTACGTCCTTACCGCAATGCCGGCGTCATGCATCGCCTGGCGCGCCTGCTCAATTGTATACTCACCAAAGTGAAAAATCGAGGCCGCAAGCACGGCAGAGGCGTGGCCCTCTTTCACCCCATCAACCAGATGATCCAGCGTGCCGACTCCGCCGGACGCTATCACGGGAACAGAAACGGCATCGGAAATGCTGCGGGTTAAATCAAGATCAAAGCCGCTTTTTGTGCCGTCGCGATCCATCGAGGTCAGCAGGATTTCTCCGGCGCCAAATTCGGCCATTTGCTGCGCCCACTCCAGCGCATCAATACCAGTTTCCTTGCGGCCACCATGAGTGTAAACTTCCCAGTGATCCCCGGTTTTCTTGGCGTCAATTGCCACAACAATGCATTGATTGCCGCATTTATCGGCGGCTTCTTTGACAAAATCGGGATTGTTTACGGCGGCCGAATTGATAGCGATTTTATCGGCCCCGGCCTGCAGCAAATTGCGGATATCTTCCAGCGTTCTGACCCCGCCGCCAACGGTCAGCGGCATAAAAACTTCTTCCGCGGTATGGGATACGACATCCAGAATTGTATTTCTATTGTCTGAAGTTGCTGTGATATCGAGAAAGCAAAGCTCGTCCGCGCCCTGCTCACAATACAGCCTTGCCTGCTCCACCGGATCGCCGGCATCAATCAGATCGACGAAATTTACGCCTTTGACGACGCGGCCTTCACTGACGTCTAAACAAGGAATGATGCGGGTTTTGAGCATTTCTTATGCCTCATTTGCTGCGGTGTAAGTTCCCGCCGCCACCGCCAGCGCATCCTTCGGCGTAATGGTTTCATCATACAGCGCCCGGCCGACAATCACGCCCTCGACGCCGTACTCGGCCGCCTCGCGTACCAGCTTGATATCTTCCAGCGAATGCGCGCCACCCGAAGCTATCACCGGGATCGACGTGCTTTGCGCCAGCGAAATGGTGGAAACAACGTTGACGCCCTTGCCGGTGCCGTCGCGCTCGATATCGGTATAAATAATCGTGGCCACCCCGGCATCTTCGAAATGCTGCGCCAGTTCGTTGGCTTGAATATTGGCGGCATCAATCCAGCCATCGACCATAACCTCGCCGCCAAGCGCATCAATGCCAACAGCGATCTGGCCGGGAAACTCGCGGCAGGCTTGCCTCACAAGATCGGGGTCACGCACCGCCGCGGTGCCCAGGATCACCCGGCTCACCCCTTCGGCCAGCCAGTGCTCGATTTGTGCATGGGTGCGGATGCCACCGCCCAACTGCACCGGAACATCAACGGTTTTGATGATATCACGTACGGCGTGCTGGTTTTCCGGGCTGCCATGGACCGCGCCGTCAAGATCGACAATATGCAACCAGTTAAACCCCGCCCGCGCCCATTCATGGGCCTGGTCCGCCGGGTTTTCGTTATAGACAGTGTCGCGCGTCATATCGCCCTGTACCAGGCGTACGCATTTGCCGTCTTTGAGGTCTATGGCCGGATAAATAATCATGGGAAGAGGTATAAAGGAGCTACGGCTCCTGTTCAACCGCTTTGGGATCGATGACCTTGTAGTAGTAATAGCCCTTTACCACCTCATTTTTGACGCGCGCGTAGTAAGGATGTTCACCGATACGGGTATAGCCAAGGTCTTCATAAAGCTTGATCGCGCCTTCCATGGTTTCGCGCACATCGAGATTAATCACGGAAAAGCCCTCTTCCAGCGCCACTTCTTCCGCCTGTGTGATCAGCATATGCGCCAGATTATGGCCGCGCGCCCAGGGGGCGATAAAGCTCGTGGTCAGCTGCACGGCATGGGATTGTGCCTCGTTATTGACCGGGGGCATGATGAGCTGGCAGGTGCCGCAAATCACGCCATCGAGCCTTGCGACAAACAAAACCCGCGCCGGCATGGCGATAACGCCCTGCCAGAAGCGCTCCAAAAGATCGCGGGAGGGCAAGTCGACCCAGCCGAACCCGCCGCCGCCTTCTACGGCTGCATCGGTGGCATCGCTCAAATCATTGATATCCGCCGGGGTAAGTTCCTGGATAACGCGCTCAACGGTTGCCACAGGGTCTGTAGGTTTCATTGGGTGTTGGTCGCTCATTTTAATTTCCCCCACTTTTTAAATAGAGCCTCTTTCTAAATAGAGTCTAAGGCGTCCACTGTAAAAAATCTGCTATCAAACGCAACCCCGCCTGCTGGCTTTTTTCCGGGTGGAATTGCATCCCCACCATGTTATCGCGCCCCACAATAGCGGGAACCGGGCCGCCGTAATCTGTATTCGCCAAAACATGATGTGTATCTTTACATTGGACCATATAAGAATGAACAAAGTAGTAATTATCTGAAGAATCTATACTGCGCAGCACAAAATGCCCGTCTTTAGAGCCTTCTGAAACCGTTGGTATCAGCTCGTTCCAGCCCATGTGCGGAATTTTTAAGGCCTTGTCTTCGGGTTGAATTGGTACAACGTCACCGTCAATCCAGCCAAGCCCTTTATGGTCGCCATGTTCAAGCCCCTTGGTCGCCATAAGCTGCATACCGACGCATATGCCGAGGAACGGCCGCGCTTTTTGCAGGACCGATTCTTCCAGTGCCTCCACCATACCGTCAACGCTTGAAAGACCCTTCATACAATCGCCGAACGCCCCCTGACCCGGTAAAACAATGCGCGAGGCATTTAAAACGTCTTCGGCTTTGCCAGAAACAATGACGTCGATATCGAGCCCCTCATCAGCGCCCACGCGCTCAAACGCTTTGGCCGCCGAGCGTAAATTCCCGGAGCCGTAATCGATAATAACGAGAGATTCCTTTGCCATGATGTGCCTGTTTAGTGTATGTCCTTGCTTTGTCAAAGATTAAAGCAGATTGAGCGCATAATGAACATCGCTGTTTACCACTGGAAAGACACCGACGAGGCCACCAAAGCGCGCATTATGCGGCGTTCACAGGCCGATATTGATGATGTTATCGGCACCGTCTTACCGATCATGGCCGATGTCAAAGCGCGCGGCGATGCAGCGCTGATTGATTACGCCAAGAAATTTGAAAAGGCTGAGCTGAGCTCTATTAAGGTCAGCGAAGAGGAATTCGAGCAAGCGTCCAAAACCCTCGATCCGGATGTCAAGGCTGCGATTGAAAAATGCGCCGGTAACGTGCGTATTTTCCACGAAGAACAGATGAAGCGCGTCGAAAGCCGCTGGATGGTAGAAATTGAACCCGGCGTACAGGCCGGTGAACAGGTCAGCGCCATTGAATCGGTCGGGCTGTACGTGCCGCGCGGCAAGGGCGCGTTTCCCTCGGCGCTTTATATGCTGACCATTCCCGCCGTGATTGCCGGGGTAGAGAATATCGCCATCGTCACCCCGCCAACGCCGGACGGTAGCGTTGATGATGCGAGCCTTTTTACGGCGCAGTTATGCGGCGTCAAAAACGTTTATAAATGCGGCGGCGCGCAGGCAATTGCCGCGCTGGCCTATGGCACGCAGACAGTGCCGAAAATGCGCAAGGTTCTGGGGCCGGGCAGCCCGTATGTTGCCGCAGCCAAGCGCGTTCTGTCAGATATACTCGATCCCGGCATGCCCGCGGGGCCGTCCGAATCCATCGTACTCGCCGATGACAGCGCCGATCCGGATAATACGATTTTGGACATTCTGAATGAGGCCGAGCACGGCGAAGACAGCGCCGCTCTGCTGGTCACCCATCATCAGCCATTGCTCGATTACGTGCGCGATAACATGGGTGAAGTTATCAATGCCCTTCCCGAACCGCACCGCTCTATTTGTGAAAAAGTGATGGGGCCGGAAGGCTATGGCGGGCTAATCCTGACCGAAAGCCTTGAGGATTCCATCGCTTTTGCCAATGCATACGCACCAGAGCATTTGCATCTGAAAGTTACAAATGCCGATGAGGCGCTGGATCAAATCAAACATGCCGGGGAAATTTTAATCGGCGAATACACGCCCTCGAGCCTGGGCAATTACGGCATTGGCGTTAATCACGTCCTGCCGACCGGGGGCTGGGCGCATAGCTATTCCTGTACGTCTGTGTGGGATTTCCTCAAGCGTACGTCTATCTCAAAATGTGATGCGCAGGGCTTTGAATCTCTCAAAGGTCCCGTCACCACCCTGACCGATTACGAGAACTTCCCGGCACATGGGGATGTACTACGGAAGCGAAAACTTACTTAGGTTAGGTGTCAATCTAAATATTTAGCGACGACAAACTTGCTTCGGTTCTTTCTTACGGGAGTCAAGACGGTGGAAGAGCTTCCATAAGCGCTACCATAAACAGAATTTCCACTTAAATTGGCACTTCCATGAACTGCGCTATTAGTGTTTGAAATAAACCCTTCAATAGAAGATTGGCTTGACATCATAATGACCGCATCTCCTCCAGCCTCTAGCGCTTTTCTGGCTACGGTGCCTTTAAGTGCAGCCATGGGCACAGGGCCGCCAGGACGAGAATCATCTATTACACCTAAAATCTGAAACTTCACAGATGGAGATCCGTTCTCCCAAAAATCTACACCCTCAACAGTTGTCATGGTGCCGCCACTACCCTTCACAACGCTATTATCGCCGTAATAAGCCTGATAATTTGTGCTGCATCCCGCCAATACTAAGCTAAATGCCAATAATACGATTTTTTTCATTTTCATCTCCCTTTGCTTTGCAGAACAGGCGGGAACACAACAATCTATTGTATCCCTAAAGAGTACCCTTCGTGCTGGGCAATTGATCCGGCGCGCGCGGGTCGGTTTCTACCGCCATACGCAGGGCCTTGGCGCAGCCTTTAAACACGCTCTCGATGATGTGGTGGTTGTTCTCACCATATAAATTTTCGAGGTGCAGCGTCAGACCGGCACCTTGCGAGAGGGCCTGAAAGAACTCCTGAAAGACTTCCGTATCGAGATCGCCAAGCTTCGGCTTGCTAAGCGCCACCTTCCAGATCAAATAGGGCCGACCGGAAAAATCGAGCGCTGCGGAACTTTTGACCTCATCCATCACCAGATCAAAATGGCCGTAACGGCGGATGCCTTTTTTATCGCCGATCGCTTCTTTCAGCGCCGCGCCCAGCGCCCAGCCACAATCTTCCACCGTGTGATGCGCATCAATGTGCAAATCACCATCGGCCTTAATGGTCATATCGATCAGCGAATGCTTGCACAGCTGTTCCAGCATATGATCGAAAAACCCAACCCCGGTGGCAATATCGTACGTACCCGTGCCGTCGATATTGATCGACACCGAAATATCGGTTTCTTTGGTTTTGCGGTTTACCACCGCGATCCGCGCTTTTTTATTATCCCGGGGGCCTTTATCCTTGGGCATGGTCCTTTTCTCACCTTGATTTATCGATTACAGTTGTAGTCAGGTTTTCCTGTTCAACCAATCAGGAGTTTAGCATAAAAAGGCATGCAGTTTCACTTCAAACTTACATTACTGATTGTTACAGCCTTTTTGCCTGTTCTTTTGACCGGATGCGGTGGCCTGAACGTAGAAAAAATACCCCTGGAGGCGGTCTCCTACCCGCCGGAAGATGCGCAACCCTCGCCTGTGGGCTTTAATAAAATCCGTTTTGCGGTTCCCACCGGCGCACCAACGGTTGCCAGCGCCCCGGGTAATTTTCTGGAATGGCTTCTGACCTGCGAAGGTCCTTACGGCCTGACATCACAGGGCAGCATTCGCGGGCGCTCCATGCCATCGGATTCATGGCGGGAAATTTTCTTCACCACATTAGAAGGACAGGGCTATGACGTGGCCGGCAATCCCGGTCGTCTATTTGACGAAGAGGCCGATTTGCAGCGCGCCGTTTATTCCGTGGGCGGGCGGATTACTGATCTTAAAATCAACACATGCGAGCAGAGCAGCTGGTTCGGACGCATACCACGCGGCAGCTCAGGCGAAGGTCATGTCGAAGTTGAATGGACGGTTTATGATCTGCTGAACCGCCGTAACGTCTATTTGACGACCACCAAAGGGTATGGCCGCACGCGCACGCCCAATCATGAGGGCCCGCTTTTGCTGTTTGAAGAAGCACTGGCCGCTTCCATTCATAATCTGGGCGCCGATGAGCAGTTTCACAATCTGGTTTTCTTTGGGACCGCGCCGCAGGAACAACCAGACACTTACACCGACCCTTATGAAGACCCGATCAGCCGCTTCGAGCCCCATGAGGATGTCGTGATTGCGCGGCGGCCGCTTTCACAAAGCCCGGCAGCCGGCAGACTGGAAGACATAGCCCGCGCTGCTGTGTTGATTCAGGCCGGAAGCGCCCATGGCTCGGGCTATTTTATCACGCAGCAGGGCCACATGCTGACCAACGCCCATGTCGTCGGCCATGCTTTGCGGGTGCGGGTGGTAACGTCGGGCAAAAAGGAAAAGCTGGTGGCCGAAGTGCTACGGGTTGATCGCAAGCGTGATGTCGCCCTGCTCAGGCTCGAGGAAATTCCGGATGATCTCAAAATCAAAACCCTGCCGGTGCGGCTGGATAAGCCGGATGTCGGTGAGGAGGTTTATGCGATCGGCAGCCCCAGCCTCACGCGCCTGCAGGACACCGTCACCAAGGGCATTATCAGCGCCCATCGTTACAACCGCCAGAGAAACCAGCCCGAAATCCAGGCCGATGTTTATACATTTGGCGGCAATAGCGGCGGGCCGCTGCTTGATATAAACGGCAATATTATCGGCATGAGCTTTGCCGGCTATGCGCGCGGGGAACAGGATTTGTCCGGCCTGAATCTTTTCATTCCGATCGGTGATGCGCTGGAAAAACTCGATATTTCTTTGGATGGCGCCGCGCCGCCCGCGCGAACTGAAACACCTGAAACTGACAATACCCCGGCCGAAAACGCCCCCGTCAAACTCACGCGGTGATTAATGGCGAAGGAGCATACATAGTCATTCCAATTTAGAATCCGGCATTTCAACCTTCGTCATTCCCCGAATTTTGCTTCACAAAATTCTAGGGGAACCCATGGATGGCCTTAGAATTTTTATCCAAAAATTCAGACCATGGCATCATTGGGTGTGTCTAATTCTTAATGCAAAAAACTGAATATCTCCGTAGGCAGGCCCGGAATTCAAACCGGCGTTTACACCCGAATCCACAAGCAAAAATCATAAAAAATGACTCCTGGACTCGCTTTGCGGGCGGTCAAGCTATTTATTTGGTATTTTATGCTATAAATTACGTATTTGTGGGTTGACTATTCAGACTTTTTTGAAACTTGCGCGAAACCCCGAAAAGTGCTAATAATACACTAATTTTATGGCCAATACTGCGCCCTTCCCAAGGAAGATGAGCGCGAGCGTAACGAAAGGTTTGGGCCAAAAATGAGATCAACTTTTGCAAGAACCGCAGCAATCCCTCTGGCCATGGCAATGACATGGGCCGGGTTTACTGGCGGTGCATTGGCGCAGGATAGAAAGCCGATTACAGACCCACAGCAGGGTACAGAAAATTCACAGTCACTGGCGAGAGGCGAGCTGCATGCACAGAGCGCTACACCTATCAGCATTCCTGAACAAGGGGTATTTGAAACCGTTAACATTAGGACTTGGTCGGAGGACGATGTTATAGGTGCACCCATTAGGGCCTCCAATGATAGGATGGCCCTTATTGTTTATGGTGACGGTGTGAACGCAAGAGCAGCCGCGACGAAATCAGGCCAAGACTTTGCAAAATATATGAAGAAAGATGTTACCTATCTCTGGGCCGAGGATAATGACGCCAACCCAAATAACACCCGTATAGGCGTGTATGCAAACGGCAGGCACAAATTCGATATTGATGTTGGTACAGCCCGAACCCCTAGAGAAATATACAAGGATATTGTTGGAAAAATGAAAGCTGCTTACGCAGCAGAATTCAACCCTTCTATTGCTTTGAATCCAAGGAAAAATGATGGCCCCGGGTAATTATGGCCTAGCCATTCGTCAGAACTTGTTGAGTGGTTATACCAGCCACCAGTGTTTGGGATTGTTGGGCCGGCCCCTGTTGATGATCATGTGCCTTAGCAAAAGTTTCACTTAGATTTTCTGTATCTTGAAAAGGCGGAACAGCTCCAAAAAGCCCATCTACTTCAAGATTGCTATCATAATCAGCAGCTTGAACGTCTTTGTTTAGTGCATCGTGCTGCTTAACATCTAGGGCTGCGAACCTTTGTACAGCCTCATCATCCTTACCTAGCGCAGCCGTGGCCATATTTTTTTGAGCTTGGCTTTCTAAGTCGCCAATGGCAGTTTGGCTATATTTGGTGGAATATCCCTCTAATAGCTGTTTTGCCTCTTCTGGGCTTGTAGCATTATCAAGGTTGCGTGAAAGCTCGGCAGTATCTTCCCTTAAAATTGTCTTGGTGTCGAATTGATGCTGCTCGTACTCACGTTGCTGCTGCGTAATAAGAAGAAGCTGGTCAGTATTGGTACGATCAACCGTTTGCCCCGTGCGCTTTTCAAATTCCTGAATAAGCCGTTCCCGTTCCTTATTTTTTAAGCTGCCGTCGTCATCAAGCTCTGGTATTTTTCCATCCTTCAAATCAGCTATAAATTCGTCAGCTACTGCGATATTGCGTTTATGTTGCGCGATCTCTTGATCCAGACCTTCGATCATGTCCTTGAGCGCCAGCTTCAAAGCAAAACGTAGGTCTTTTTCTTTTTTCTCTTTTTGCTTGAGAAGCTGAATGAATTTTCCTGCGCTCTGATTCAGGGCGCGATAACCGGAACCGACTGTGCCGTCATTTTCATCGCGGGAGCGATTGAGGATTCTTTCCAAAATTTCAGCGGCCTTCTCATAGACCTTCAAAACCGCAGAGTCCATACCGTTGGATTCGCTGAAATGCGCCATCATAACGGGAACGTTTGAAGCCCCGCCCGGGTCATATTGCTTTGGTATAGTAACCGCCATTTTTGCCTCTTTAAAATCCCCAATGCGCTGTGTTTTTTTTGCTGTTTTTTTGCGCTTATGCTATTGATTTTAAAGAGAACTAGTAAATATTATGTAAATATATAAAATTTGAATAAAATTGTATGTTTTATTCTATACTTTAGGTTGTATTATGTATAATTATGGTTGAATTTTTCTCTGTATGGTGGCAATTTTTTTTCTTCTACACGCACCAACTTGTCATCTCGCTGGCGCGTCTGAAAGACGCTTGCACGAACGGGGCCCTTGCCCTAAAAGCACAAGATCCCGGCCTACGCCGGGATGACGGGTGGTCAGATAGACGAAGGCCTTGACTTTGCGACGGTAAATGCCACATATCCTACCCATGAACGAACACACAGATTACGCAAGAGCGCAGGACTGGCGCGGGACGACGATCATATCTATCCGCAAAGGCAAGGATGTCGTTGTTGCCGGGGACGGCCAGGTTTCCATGGGCGCAACGGTTTTGAAATCCAACGCACGCAAAGTGCGCCGCCTGGGCAAGGATGAAAATATTATTGCCGGGTTTGCCGGCGCGACGGCGGATGCCTTTACGTTGTTTGAACGGCTGGAGGCGAAATTAGAGGCCCATCCCGGGCAGCTTACCCGCGCCTGTGTCGAACTGGCCAAAGACTGGCGCACCGATAAATATTTGCGCAGGCTCGAAGCTCTTATGGCGGTGTGTGATAAGGACACCTCGCTCATCCTGACCGGGACCGGCGATGTGGTCGAGCCCGAAGACGGGATTATCGGCATTGGCTCGGGCGGGAATTACGCGCTGGCCGCGGCGCGGGCGCTGAGTGATCAAAAAGGTTTGAGCGCCGAGGAAATCGCCACCAAGGCGATGAAGATTGCCGCCGATATCTGCGTTTACACCAATGACAATGTCACGATTGAGAAGCTTTAAACAAAATGGTAGCAGAAAAAAGCATCGCAGAAATTCCTGCCTTTTCCCCACGCGAAATTGTCTCCGAGCTGGACCGCTTTATTATCGGCCAGGGCGATGCAAAAAAGGCCGTGGCCATCGCCCTGCGCAATCGCTGGCGGCGAATGCAGCTCGAGCCGGATCTACAGGAAGAGGTCTACCCGAAAAATATCCTGATGATCGGACCGACCGGGGTCGGCAAGACCGAAATCGCGCGGCGTCTGGCGAAGCTTGCGGGCGCGCCGTTTATCAAGGTCGAGGCGACCAAATTCACCGAAGTCGGCTATGTCGGCAAGGATGTGGAATCGATTATTCGTGACCTGACCGAATCCGCCATTCATATGACGCGCGAACGTCTGCGCAAAACCGTGATGGCGCAGGCAGAAGTATATGCCGAGGAACGCGTGCTGGATGCGCTGGTCGGTGATACCGCCGGGGAGGGCACACGCAATAACTTCCGCGACAAGCTGCGCAGCGGCGAGCTCAATGATCGCGAGATCGAAATTGAGATCACCGACAAAAGCGACGTCATGCCGAGCATGGATATTCCCGGTATGCCCGGCGCCTCGATGAGCATGATCAATATGAACGATATTTTCGGCAAGGCCTTTGGCGAGCGCACCAAAAAGCGCAAAATGAGCGTTGTGGAAAGCCATGAAGTTCTGATGGCCGAAGAGGCCGACAAGCTTCTGGATGAGGATAAAATCGTCACCGCGGCGCTCGATCTGGTGCAGCAAAACGGCATTGTTTTTATCGACGAAATGGACAAAATTGCGGCGCGCCAGGATGTGCGTGGCGGCGATGTGTCACGCGAAGGCGTGCAGCGTGATTTGCTCCCCTTAATCGAGGGCACAACCGTGTCGACCAAATACGGCACCGTCAAAACCGATCATATGCTGTTTATCGCCTCGGGCGCGTTTCATTACGCCAAGCCCTCGGATTTGCTGGCCGAGCTGCAGGGCCGCCTGCCGATCCGGGTTGAGCTGCGCGCGCTGACCCAGGATGATTTCAAACGCATTTTGACAGAGACAGAGGCGAGTTTAATCAAGCAATATGTTGCACTGATCGGCACGGAAGAGGTGACGCTACAATTCGAAGACGGGGCGATTGACGAGATCGCGCGGCTGGCGTTTGAGGTCAATGAGAATGTCGAAAATATCGGCGCCCGGCGCTTGCTCACCGTCATGGAAAAGCTGCTGGAGGAAATCTCTTTCACCGCATCAGACCGCGGCGGCGAGGAGGTTATTATCACCGCGCAGATCGTGCGCGATAATGTCGAGGAACTGGTGAAATCCGCGGATCTGAGTAAGTTTATTCTTTAGAACAAATCCAATTGTTTCTTTTCTACTCCTGTACTGCTTCCAACCCCAACAAGAGCGGGTTGATGATCAGCGCTTGAACTTGCTTGCTTCAATATCTTGCGTTCTGGTTTTAAACATGCCGCAATTCTTATAGGAGCATCTTCTAACTGATGATCATTGGTAACAGTCCAAAAAATAGTGTGGTCGTTCTTTTGTCCTTGAGGTGTAGTTAAAATGTAAACAGCCTGGCTCTGTCCAGGTATTTGTCTGGATAAGTTTGCGCCTTCTTGAATTTTTAAAACATTAATGGCGTAATCATTATGTCCACCGGAAGACTTTGTTCCTTCAAAAGGCGCGCCACCTCTTTTTAAAGTGCCGTCTGTGTAAATAAAATGAAGCATCATAGGAAAACCCGGCAGAAATTCATCGTTTAAGTTTCTCCAGCCACCTGAAGAAAAAAAGTTTTTCAGCCTGATATTTTGTTCAGGGTTATTGGCAGGGACAAAAAACTGACTGATCGGTTGCACGCGTCCCTCATACCCTATTTGGGCATTCCATTGAGGGACTGCCAAATCATGTTGGAGTGTGTACAAAACACCAAAAATCTGCGGGATACTGTCAATCGTAACGATGTGATGCGAACCGGATTGTTGCCTAAAGGCTTTCAGGACAGGAACATTGCCAGGGTTAGGCTGCCCAACCAAATCAGGAGCTAATGCGAGTAGAAATTTTCGATCCGGTTTTTGTGCTTCTTCCTGAATTCTTCCCGAGAGAATATCATCATGCGTTCCTAACGTTTTTTGAAAAACAGGAACCCCGTAAATAAGAGTGCTTGGACATGTGGCTTCTCTTTGCGCGGCACGCCATTCACTTTCATCACTCATAAAGCATACTCCTTACAGTACACTGCCGTTTTACCCCAATTATTACCTTATGTCAAACAAACGGGGCTGGATTTCCGGTCGTTTTTCTTGCTTATATACAGCCATGTTTAAAGCTTTTTACCTTTTCGCTATTTTTATAGCGTTTTTTGCCTTATCCGCAAGAGCCGCCGAGTCACCACAGTTCATCTTTCCCGTGGCTTGTACGCTTGGCACGGATTGCTGGGCCGTAAATTATGTCGACACCGACCCGGCGGAGGGAATCTACCGCGATTTCAGCTGCGGTGCAAAGTCCTATGATGGCAATAAAGGCACAGCTTTTGCCCTGCGCTCGGTGGCAGAGATGAACGAAGGCGTTGATGTCCTGGCTGCCGCCGCGGGTAAAACGATCCGTGTGCGGAACGGAGAGATGGACGGGCCGAAAACACCCGAAGCGCTGGAGGCTATCAAAACCGGGCAAAAAGATTGCGGCAATGCGGTTCTGCTCGATCATGGCAGTGGTTTGCTCACCTTATATTGCCATCTTAAAAAAGGCAGCATTGCCGTTAAGCCCGGCCAAAGCGTGAAGGCGGGCGAAAAAATCGCGCAAATTGGTTATTCCGGCATTGCCGAATATCCGCATCTGCATTTCGGCGTGGTCTGGGAGGGTGGCGTGGTCGACCCCTATACCGGGCTTTTGAACACAGATGGATGCGGGAAGATGAAAAAAAGCCTGTGGGCGCTTGGCCTGCCGATGGAATACGAACCGGTGGCGCTGTATGATGCCGGATTCGATATGAAAGTGCCGGATTTTGAGGCCATTAAAAACGGTGAGCCAACGCCGCAGTCTCTGGAGGCCACAAGCCCGGCGCTGGTTTTCTGGGTTGGCATTTTCGCAAGCGTACAGGACGATCTGGTTACGCTCGAGATTACCGGGCCGGACGGAAAGGTTTTTTCCCGGCGCGAGATTAAACAAAGCGCAACCCGCGCACGCCAGTTCTACTATACCGGCCGTAATCTTGAGCACCGCGATTTACAGCCCGGCACGTACACAGGCACGGCGCGTCTCAAACGCGAGGGGCTGGAGGAAAGAACAATCCAAAAAACCATAGTGGTGAATTAATCCCGCTGCCGACGCAGATACACGTACAGCGCACCTGCACCGCCATCTTTGGGTTTTGCGGGATAGGTCTTTAAAATAGCCGGCTGTAAATCCGTATCTGTCAGCCATTCCGGCACGCGTTTTTTTAGAATACCGGGTCCGGTCTTGCCCTTTCCGGTAATGACAAGGACACAGCGCTTGCCTTGCTCATAGCTGCACAAAATAAACGGGCCAAGAGCCGCGTACGCTTCGTCCTGGGTCATGCCATGCAAATCAAGCTGTGCCTCAATCGGCATTTGACCACGGCGCAGCCGCTCATCCGTACGTTTATCAAGATCCGTACCTGTTCTTGCTTTTTTGGGCCTTGATGTCTGTGGTTGTGCCGGCTCGGATGATTTTCTTGGTTTAGCCCGTATGTCTTCTTTTTGCCGCTTTGGCCGCTCATGCGGTGGCATTTTCATGCTTTTTCCCTCCAAAGGCTTCACATCTTTGGTCATTTCCTGCCAAAGGCTTGCGTCATCCTCGCTGTACTTGTCTTCATCTGTCATATGTAATCTTTATAAATCTATATATATCAATATCTTCTGCTGTTTTCTTAAAGCTGGCAACAAATTTGCATGCTTATCACTTTAGGTACTAAGATATGTTCTACTTTGGGAAATTGAAAATGTTTTCGAACGCTGTTGGCAATATATTTAAGCCGCGTGAGGCTGAGACGACCGATACAAAGCTCGGCATCCGTCGGCACGACCCGGATCAGGAAGGTCGCAAGAAGAAAAAGAGCGAGGAAGACGAGCCTACACTTTTTTCTGAAGAGGACGACGCAACCGTGTCGATTGAGGCGCTGCGGGTTTTTCTCGATAATTTCCTGCGCTCGCTGGATGAGGCAGCCGGCGAAGCCAAAACAGGCGGCGGGGAACAACAAGCGGCCCATAATCAAAATGTGGAAACAACCGGGCCACAAGCCCATGGCGGGGAAGCCGCGCAGGCCGCATCGGCCTATCAGGCAACAGCCCAGGCCACCAGCCAGGGCAGCCATTTTGATTCTGCCCCGACGCCCGGCGCAGATACGGCCCTGGAATCCCACGAAATGCGGACCATTCATACGTTGCTGGCTGATTTGAAAGCCTTATCAGAGCGGGGTGTCCAGAATTTAAGAATTGAGCGCGGCGAAAGCTTCCTGCAAAGCCTTTCCGCTGCCACCGAAAAAGCCAAACAGCACTATTTGTAAGTTTTGAATTTCTTACTAAACAGCAGGATCTACTGGCGTTTCAATTAAATTTCCCCGAGCATCAAATTTATGCTCGATAATTTTATCTTCTCCCCCTGTTATAGAGGCAGGTAGAAGCTCTTTCCCTTCGGCACACCAGTAATTTGTAACTCTTGTGGCATCAGCATTATCGTACCCACTTCTCTTAATTACCTTTTGCCCTTTGAGTGTAAGTTCAAAATCAGTTTGATTTGGAAATATACCCACATCCCCAACTTTTGCGCTTCTTTGATTTCCTGAATTGCAACCAACGTCCGAACAACCGGCAACCATTAATCCAAATAAGCCACACAGCCCTATTTTTGCTACTATTCCTAATTTACGCATGTTAATTTTCCTGTACCTGACACTAGTGATTTAAAAAAGCTTTTACCACCTCTTTAACGTAACATCAACCCTCAAGCCGATAGCCGCTTTCCTCGGTGAGTAGTATCTTCGGTTCTCCGGCGTCGTCCTCGATTTTCTGGCGCAGGCGGTAGATATGCGTCTCCAGCGTATGAGTTTCGACATTTTTGGCGTAACCCCAGACCTCATCCAGCAGCTTTTGTCGGGCCAGGGTTTGGCCTTTATGGTCGTGGAGAAGCCTGAGAATCGCCGTTTCCTTTTCCGTCAGGCGAATTGTATCGTCTTCGCCTCTCAGCAGCAGATTGTTAAGTGGGTCCAGTTCGTAAGCCCCGACTTTCAAAAAGGCTTCTTTATGGCCTGGAGCCTGCCCCGCATGAAGTTGCTTAATTCGGTCTATAAGCCGTCCCATCCGCAGAGGTTTTACAAATACATTGCCCGCCGCTATTTCAGTATCGCCGGATATGGCACTTTCATCATCACACAGATAAACAAGCGCGCCGCTTTGTTGATAATCGGCCATATCACCAATAAAACAGGTATCTTCCAGCCCGGCATCGGTCAGAGATTCCCCAATAATCAGGCGGATTTTTTCGTCTTTTTCAAAAATTGTGATTTTTCCGTTCATCGGGCCAGTATAAAGGGGCAATAATCACCACGCCAACAAAAGAACGAATAATTCCAGGATATTGATTTCACTATCTTTTCCTCTGGCATAGTCTTTGCAACTCTTTTCCCATGATTGATATCACCGCCGGAATCGAAGGCCAGAGCGGCAGCGCGCAAGCGGATGCAAATATGCGCAGCGGCAAAGTGCTGCGCATGGTCAGGCATGAGCGCATGGGCGGTTCCGTTCCGGTCTGGGAAAAAGCAGCCAACGCCAAGGAATCCGTCGAAAACACCCTGGGCGAGGCGTCCCTGGACAAAACATCCCAAAACTTCAAAACCACGCTGGCCTATCAAGGCACACAAGAGTCGAAGGCAGAAAACGAGGATGGAGAATTTACCTTTGGTGATCTCGTCGACATGGTGAACCCGCTACATCATATTCCGGTCGTCGGGCATCTTTACCGTCATTTTACCGGCGATGAGATTAAGCCGATTTCGACGATTATCGGCGGCGCCGTCTTTGGCGGCCCGGTGGGCGCAGCCAGCAGTCTGGTCAACACTATCATCGAAAAAGAAACCGGCAAGAATATCGCAGGCAATGCACTGGCGCTTGTTTTGGATGGCGAGGCACCAACCCTTATTGCCAGTCGTAATAGACCGGAACAGCAGCTCACCGCCAGTATTGAAAATATTGGTAGTGGCAGCATTTCAGAGCTTCCCGGCTCTGTGCTTTCTTTTGCGGATTTGGGCGGAGGGAAAAGAGCGGTTTATGAGAGGGTAAGGGTCGCCGGTGGACGCACAGCCGGAAGCATGGTGAGCAAGCATATAGAAATGATTCAGGATCTTTCCACCCGCGATACCATTAGTCAGGTTATGATGGAGCCCTTATCGCTGCTGCCCAAAGACAAAGAGAACAATTAATCTCTGGCGCCGAAAACGCCCGTTCCAACACGAATGTAAGTTGCACCAAGGGCGATGGCCTTTTCGAAATCAGCGCTCATCCCCATGCTCAAATGTTTTAAACCCAACTCACCCGCAAATTTTGCCAGCAGAGCAAAATGCAGCGCCGGGGGGTCGTCGGCAGGTGGAATACACATCAGACCCTGTATATCCAGGGCGCATTCATCCGCGCAAAAATTATAAAAATCATTTAACTCCGCAGGAATAATACCCGCCTTCTGTTCTTCCTCACCTGTATTGACCTGAATAAAACAAGGCAGGGGACGATCCTGTTTTTTCATTTCATCGGCCAAAGCGCGCGCCAGTTTTTTGCGATCAAGCGTTTCAATGACATCAAAGAGGGCAACCGCTTCCTTGACCTTGTTGGTTTGCAGCGGACCAATCAAGTGCAGTTGCAAGTCAGGATATTGCGACTTTAAATCGCTCCAATGCTCCTGCGCTTCCTGCACCCTGTTTTCACCGAAAAGGCGATGGCCAGCATCCAAAGCGGCTTTGATATGCTCGATGGATTGTTTTTTGCTTACCGCCACAAGATGAATATCTTTTGACTGCCGCGCGGCATCTTGCGCAGATTTTTCGATCTGGTTTTGAATTTGAATAAGGTTATTTGTTACGGACATATTAATATTAAAACCACGAATGAAAAAAAATTTAAACTACAGAGATAAACAGAGAGCGCAGAGGAAAGATTTTTACCACCAAGGACACTAAAGGGTTATTTGTTGTCACCCCCGCGAAGGCGGGGGTCTGGCAAGATTAAAAGACCGGATGCCCGCCTAAAACGGGCATGACAATATAAGCTAATCTTATAATATAAACTCTGTCTATCTCTGCGTGCTCTGTAGTTTAAAAAATATAGTAAAAAAGAAAAGGGCGCCGGTTAAGGCGCCCTTCTCGAAATTTTAAATCACAACGTGACTAGAAGTCTACATGTGTTCCGAAGAGAACGGCTGTGCCATCCACTTTGTCGCCTTCAGTAGCAGGAAGGCCGGTAACTTTATCATGCTCAACATGCGTGATAGAACCGCGGAAGCTCATGCCAGGACCGTAAGTGTACTCGACACCGCCAGTGTAGCGTGTGCTTTCGAGCATTTCGATACCAAAGCTGTTATCCGAGTCAAGATATGACGCACCGAACTTGAATGGACCGGTTGTGTAGTCCGCACCAATGACAAGAATCTCTTCTTCACCGATAGAACCGTCATCAAGGGCGTTACGAACATCACCATGGTCATCTTCGCTATAAGAAACACCAAAACCAAACGGACCGATATCAAGATCAATACCACCATTCCAGACAGTACGATCATCGCTTACGAGACCAGGTGTGATAACAGCAGCAACACGCTCACGCTCCAGGTGTGTGTAACCACCACCGAGGATAACGCCAATGTTGTTGAACATGCCTTCATAGCGTGCGCCAAATTCATACAAAGAGCCGAAGCTAAGTGTATTGTCTGTACGAACACCATCCAGATCAAAGGCACTACCGCCATTGTCTGAGAAGTCAGGCACATAGGTAACACCAAGCTGGAAGCCGTTAAAGACAGGTGACAAATATGTCAGATTGTCTGTTCCGACCGCAAGATCCTGGTCATAGTCAAGACCATCGGCTTCTGTCATACCTGCAAAAGGTGCAGTTAAGCCTGTGGCAGCGCCAGCCATTACAGCATAGTTGAACGGCTGAACATATTGACGAAGACCGTCATAGTTGCTGTCGGCTGAAGGCGTAGCAACCTGTAACAGGTAAACTGCACCGTCTTCCGTACCAGCATTGATGCGGCCCCATTCACCGGAGAAGAACAGGTAACTTTCCTGAACACCGGCACCATCTTCACCGTCAGCTTCCAATTCAATATGGGCACCAACTGTTATGCCGTTGTCCAAAGTGGTTTCGCCAGAGGCCTGAATTTCCGTTTCACGAAGCATGTCGAATTCACGGGCTTCAGTACCATCAACAGCAATAGCGGCGGCTGAACTTTCATCCTGGTCTACATAGACACCATAGATGTTGGCATAACCACCAAGATTAAGTGACAACTGCGCTTGTGCTGTGGCCGGAACCAAAGCAAGACCGCAAACAGCTGCACTGCTTAGTAGTAGTTTTTTCATTTTATTTCCTCCAATCAAGCTTAAAAACATTAGGCTTAATTAAGTTTAGGTTGAACAAGACGATCCAAATATGGATCGGTAGAATTCCACCGTTTCCAGTGAACAATCCCAGTAAGCCTCGCTTTTCCACAGGGGTCAACGCGGTTTTGAGCAAATATGCCACTATTTTTTGGATACGTTGTATTTTTGCAACACTAGCCTTGCAGGCTCGCACAGGGTTTTCTTTGGTGACAGGGTGAAAACCAAGCTTGAGGCAATATCCATACCATGCTAATGAACTCTCTTGGAATGGTTTCACCAGGTAATTTTTATAGGGTAAGAAAATGCTCGATCTCTCAAGAATAAAAGGCTTTTTTACGGTTGTTTTGGCGCTGAGCTGTATTTTTCTACTAGCGGCCTGTGAATCCGTGGAAAGTGAAGCAAAATATCCCACCGGCTATGATCGCAACAGAACGGGGGATGATAACATTTATGGCGAGGCGAACAGCATTTTTGGCGAGGGCGGCCTGTCTATTCTCGGCGGTGACAGGGATGATAACGAAGATGGCTCTTCCGGTATCGGCGTTAACAGCTTCCTGTGGCGCGCCTCGCTGGATACGGTTTCCTTTATGCCTCTGGCCAGCGCCGACCCCTTTGGCGGCGTGATTTTAACCGACTGGTACTCTCCACCGGAAAAGCAGGATGAGCGCTTTAAGCTCAATGTCTTTATTTTAGGGCGTCAGCTGCGCTCTGACGGCGTGCGCGTGCGCGTCTTTAGCCAGGTTCTGAAAAACGGTGCCTGGCGCGATACTAATGTCTCTGGTGATATGGGCACGCAGCTTGAAGACACCATCCTAACCCGCGCCCGTCAGCTCCGCGTCGCCCAAATCGGCGAAACTGAATAAGTGCGCCATGTCTTCGCGATATAATATTAAAGAAACCGAGGATAAATGGCGTAAAGTCTGGGAAGAACGTGAAAGCTTTAAAGTCACGGAAAACTCCGACAAGCCGAAATATTACGTCCTTGAAATGTTTCCCTACCCATCGGGCCACATCCATGTCGGCCATGCCCGCAATTACGTGATGGGCGATATTGTTGCCCGTTACCGCAAAGCCAAAGGCTTTAACGTCCTGCACCCGATGGGCTGGGATGCCTTTGGTCTGCCGGCAGAAAACGCAGCCATCGAGCGCGGTGAGCACCCGGATAAGTGGACCCATGAAAATATTGACACCATGCGGGTTCAGCTTCAATCCATGGGGCTGTCGATTGACTGGAGCCGGGAATTCGCCACCTGCGATGCCGATTACTACCGCCATGAACAAAAAATGTTTCTGAATTTCTATCGTAAAGGCATCGCCTACCGTAAAGAATCAATCGTCAACTGGGACCCGGTCGATCATACGGTTCTGGCCAATGAGCAAGTCATAGACGGCAAAGGCTGGCGCACCGGAGCCGCTGTCGAGCGCCGCAAACTCAATCAATGGTTCCTTAAAATCACCGATTACGCGGAAGAACTGCTTGCCGGACTGGATCATCTGCCCGGCTGGCCGGAAAAAGTTCGCATCATGCAGGAAAACTGGATCGGCAAATCAAAAGGCGTTAATTTTCATCTCAAAATTGATGGCTCCGATGAAACGCTGGAAGTTTATACGACGCGGCCCGATACAATTTTCGGCGTGAGCTTCGCCGTCATGGCACCGGATCATCCTTTGTCTAAAAAACTGGGATGCGACAAAGACGGTTTTGATGACTTCATTCAGCAATGCCAAAGCACAGGCACATCAGAGGCGGCCATTGAGCAAGCCGAAAAAATCGGCTTTGATACGGGCTATCAAATTATCAATCCTTTTGATCCCTCCATAAAAATGCCGCTTTATATTGCCAACTACGTTTTGATGGACTACGGAACCGGGGCCGTGATGGGCGTTCCCGGGCACGACCAGCGTGATTATGAATTCGCTACCAAATACGATCTCGATATCCCGCTTGTCATTCATCCGAAAGATTCATCGCCGGAAAAATTCACATTACAGGGCGAAGCCTATAACGGTGACGGTACCTTGATGAACTCACAATTTTTGGACGGCATGAATGTCACCGAGGCCATAGCCGCCACGATCCAAAAAATTGAAAAGCAAAAGATTGGACAGGGCACAACACAATTCCGCCTGCGTGACTGGGGCGTGTCTCGCCAGCGTTACTGGGGCTGCCCGATTCCGTTTGTTCATTGCGAGGATTGCGGCATTGTGCCAATCCCTGAAGATCAGCTGCCCGTGACTTTACCGCAGGATGTTAATTTTGATGAGCCCGGCAATCCTTTGGAGCGCCACCCCACATGGAAAAATATCACATGCCCGGAATGCGGCAAAGACGCAGCGCGCGAAACCGACACCTTCGATACATTTTTTGAATCCAGCTGGTATCAATTTCGTTATTGCGATCCGCATAACGAAAAACTTCCCGTTGCCAAGGACAAGGCCGCGTACTGGATGCCACCAAAAGGGGGGGTAGATCAGTATATAGGCGGCGTTGAGCATGCCGTGCTGCATTTGCTTTATGCCCGCTTTTTTACCAAAGCCATGCGCGATTGCGGCTATGTCGATTGTGATGAGCCTTTTACCGGCCTGTTCACACAAGGCATGGTCACGCACGCCACCTATAAAAATCAGGATGGAAAATTCCTTCTCCCCTCTGAAATAATTATAGAAAATAATTCTGTGAAGGATAAGGATGGAAACCCTGTCACAATTGGCCGCATTGAAAAAATGTCCAAATCAAAAAAGAATGTCGTAGCACCGGAGGGAATCTCTGAAGCCTACGGCATCGATTCCGCACGATTATTCATGGTTTCCGATTCCCCTCCCGAGCGTGACGTTGAATGGACTGAGGGCGGAATCGAAGGCGCGTGGCGCTATGTGAACAAGCTGCACAGGCTTTTCTCTGAAAATCTGGAATCTCTGCCCTCGGCAGATGAAAAGGAGCCATCTGAATTTGATGAAGCGGCCTTGGGCCTTAGAAGAGCCACCCATAAAACCATTGCCGGAGTTGGTGAGGACATTGAAAACTTCCATATGAACAAGGCGGTAGCCCGCATACGCGAGCTATCCAACGCAATTGCTGATTTCAAAGGTGAGGGCTGGGCTCTCAAAGAAGCACTGGAAGCCCTCGCCAAACTTATCAATCCAATGATGCCGCATCTGGCCGAAGAGCTCTGGAACATGCTTGGTCATGACACGCTTCTCGTTGATGAGCCATGGCCAAATCTTCGTAAGAAATTACTTACGGAAGATAATGTGACGATTGGCGTTCAGGTCAACGGCAAAATCCGCGCCTCGATCACTCTGCCGGTTGATGCCGATGATAAAGCCTTTGAAGATGAGGCTTTGGCACAGGATAATGTCAAAAAAGCTATCGAGGGCAAGCAGGTCCGCAAAGTCATTGTCGTGCCCGGTAAAATCGTTAATGTGGTGGTGGGATGAGAAAGCCAATCGCCATTTTTTCTGTTTTATTGCTGACGGCCTGCGGGTTTGAGCCGGTTTACGGCACGCTGGGGCAGGATGAATCTGCCGCGCAGGAAACTGTTGAATCAACACTGGCGCAGATTTCCATCGGCACTATTCCCGACCGTGAGGGGCAATATTTACGCAATGCGCTTATAGACCGTTTCTACCGTCATGGCCGACCAGCGGAAACCATCTATGCGCTTGCGCTTGCGCCGATAGAGGAAAGACTGACCGATCTCGATATTACCAAAAGCTCGGACGCCACACGCGGGCAGCTGCGTTTGGAAACAGAGATTAAGCTGATCGATAAAAAAACCGGGGTCACTGTGATGGAGCGTGAGCTACGCTCCATCACCAGTTACAACATTTTAGGCAGTGAATTCACCAACCGCGTTTCCGAAGACAATGCCCGCCTTAATGCTCTTGACGATCTCGCCCGGCAAATTGAATTGCAGGTCAGTTTATATTTCAAGCGTTAAACCCCGGTTTTCCGCCTGATTTTACTTTGGCAAAAATATCCCTATATTGCTTTTCTAACAAAAGAACAGGAAACAAATATGTCTGAAATCAATGCCCGCGACCTGAAGGAAATCAAGAGCGAAGACGATGTTTTCGAGCTGTATCTTGGCGCGGGTACGGACTCCAAAGCCGGAATAGAGGTTGAAATTACCTTTTTCGATCCGGAGACGATGAACCAGATGAGCCTAGCCCAAAACAAAGTCCTGAAAAACGCGGCCCAGGCCCGTTTACCCGGTAGCGACTGGCTGCATAACGAGCCAACAGGCGAAATACTGGAAATTGTTTCCAAAGCCGGATACCCGCATGAAATAAGGGATGTCCTGCGCGACACCAATGACAAAATCAAAATTGTGACGGATAAAGCCGCAGATATCGGCCTCAAACGATCCTACTTCCAGGAACTTCCCGACAAAACAGGGAAGGAACTTCTGGCTCATATCGTTGAAGGAGGAGACCGCTATCAGGTTATGTACTGGCCTTACCGCGAGGACATGACCGATATCGTCACCTATTTCGCTGTCTGCAAATCCAACCAGTTTTCCGTGAGCCATAAAGACCCACAGCATTTGATGGATAATGTCCGCCGTCTTTATTTTATGGCGCCGTTTTTGTTCCTGCTTACCGACAATTCTTCCGGCTTTAATCAGGGAAAACCCTTTACCGGTCATCAGGGTATGATGCACCGGACATCATTGGGGGATAGAGGCGGCGTATTGCCGTATATTTTTACAGCCGGCAGCGGAGAAGATTTCATTCGTGCCCATATTGATACCGTCATGAACAATCCGCTTTTTATGCATTATGATGAAAACGCGACCCTGACCCGCATCCCATCGGGCACCTGGCACAGTTTTAACGATTTACGCGACAGAGGTCTAAACACGGCCAATAATTATTTTCTTGCGCAAAGCCTGCTCTGGCCTGACGTACAAATCGCACAGCTCAAAGACAGTGATGGAAATATCACCGGCCACCGTTACGAGCCGCGTATGTTCGGCGTTGGTATCCACCAGCACCAAACCGGCTTTTTGATCACCACCGCGCTTGCTTTCAAACCCGCTTTTGCAGGTGCCGTTGACGCGCTGCTGGAAGAATACGGCTTTGATACGGGTGACCTTGAAACTGCGCGCGAAAATCTGGAGGCCGCCTATAGCGCCGCCCAAAACCACAATGGAAAATTCTTTGATATCATTTTTGGCACTGGCACCATGGCAGAATTCGCCAAAGACTTTGCTAATTTAATGGAGACAGCCCATATCGGCGACGGGCTGGATGACGAACTTGAGCCCCTCCTGTCTATCTGCCGCACAGGCTGCACCGATGGAAAGGTTAACCGAGTTTTATTCCCGACATTGGAAGAGACTTTGGAATTCCAAAAATCCTACGATTCGGACATTTTCGAAGACCCCAATTCCTGCGCGCATATGATTTTTGAAAAACAGGTCGAAAGAAAATCAGGCCGCGCATGCTCCAATCTGGCGGCATAATTTAAGAAATACTTGATATCTTCACTATCGTTGAAAAGTGATGATCAAAAAAAACAATCTCCGCATGTGGTAAAACTTCTTTTACAAACTCAGAGAGCCAGTCCTGCGTAAAAATTGCCGAGCGAAAAACGACATCATCTTGTCTTTTTACTACAATCTCTTTTAACCCTGTTTCCTGCTCTTCTTCCACCGAAGCTGTTTTGTTTTCAGTTTGCGTATATGTTTTTAAACGAAGATCCGTTATATCGTTGTCGTCATTCCAGACACTGATAAGAATTTCACCGCGCTCGGACAGACAGGAAACAATAGAATTCAAAGCTTTTTTTCTGTCTGTAAAAAAACTCAGGCTGTTGAACAATATAGCGACGAGATCAATTTTTTCTTCAATCTGCATGGTTTCAACAAAGTCCTGGATAATTCTTACGGATGGCAGATCAGGAAATAAGGGTATCGTTTCTTGCATATAATCTACGAATTTTTGTTCAGGCTCCAGACCAATCACTTCCCGCGTTGTTACTTTTCTTAGAGTATCAAGCTCACGAAACAGGCCACAACCCACGCTTAAAGACCTATCAACCTTGCTCTCCTGATATTCGGCCTTTATCCAGCCCTCTTCTTCCTTCCAGTACTTTTCTCCGGCAAATCCATGCCCCCAGGTCATTGTATTGATGTAAGCAGAAAAATCGTCGCTCCAATGGTATTCTTTTTTCATTCTGCGCCCGCAATTCTTTTCTCGAGGACATCCCACAAAAGAGATTCAAATTTCTTATCATAGATTTTGTTGAGTCTCGCCAGAGAGCCAATACTTCCGACATTTATTTCCATCAGATGCGATCCAATCAAATCAACGCCGACAAAGTGCAAGCCGCGTTCTTTCATCACCGCGCCAATCTCTTCACACAAAGTGCACTCTTGCGCCGAAGGCTCATAAGCCTCATCCATGCTATCACGAAAGATACGAAATTCTTCACCTGACGGGATAGTATTCAGCGCACCGACAATCTCTCCATCAAAGAGAATAATCCGCTTATTGCCGTCTTTCACTTCTTTTAAAAACGGCTGAAACATCAAAGGCTCACCGTGTTTTTCAAGCGCCTTAGCTGCGTCGTTAACATCAGAGCTGCGCGTGATACCGTGACCATGAAAGCTATAGAGCGGCTTAATCACCACATCTTTATGTACCGCAAAGAACGTTTTAATTGCCATCATATCGCTGCTAACCAGTGTCGGTGGCATGTGCTCTTTAAAATTAAAATTAAAAAGCTTGTCCGGCGTGTTGAGAATCCAGAACGGATCATTGGTCACAAACACGCCCTGGCTTTTAAGCCGTTCCAGAATATAGGTCGTGGTTACAAAACCCATGTCAAAAGGCGGGTCCTGACGAAAAAACACGGCGCCAAACCCAGACAGATCAACCGGAGCATAACTCCCTAACTCATAATACTGATCCTTTGATAAATCGATATGAGCCGGCGCGGCATACGCCGTGATAACCCCCTTGTCATCAAGGCTCAGGTGCTCCGGTAGATAATGAAAAACTTCATAACCCCGGTTGCAGGCTTCCTGCATCAGTAAAAGAGAAGCGCTGTAGTGTCTATCCGCCTCCGCGAGCGATTCCATCTGAAAGGCAATTTTCATGCTGGCTAAGTAGCACGGCTTTGTTTTACCATCAAGGAATCATAACCTGAGGTTTTAGATGAGTTATAAAAATACCCTTAAAGGAGGCTGTCACTGCGGTAACGTGACATTCGAATTATATACCAATAAGGATGAAACAGAGCTTGCGCCCCGAACATGTCAATGCGGTTTATGCAGAAAGCATGATGCGAGCTGGATTTCTGATCCGGAAGGCGAGGCCCAAGTTAAGTATGAGAATGTGGAGGAAGTTAGTAAATACCGTTTTGGCCACTCCACATCTGATTTTATTATCTGCAAGAAATGTGGTGTTTTAACAGTAGCTTTGTGTGAATTAGAGGGAGTTACAAAAGCTGTCCTTAATATCAAATCCATGTTGGATCATAAATTTACCAGCGAACCCATCATGACCAATTTTGATGCAGAAAATGTTGAAGAGCGTCTTGCGCGCCGTACTCAAAACTGGACAGGAAAGGTTACCATCAAGGAATCATGAAACTAACCTGGAAGCAGATAGAACCCTTCGTTAAATCTCCCGACCCCAAGGCGCGGGTGGTTTTGGTATACGGCCCGGATAACGGTTTGATGCGCGAGCGCGCCAAAACCATCGGCCTGTCGGTTGTTGAAGATTATACCGATCCGTTCAATGTCGCCGCCCTCAGTGCCGAGCAGCTGGGTGACGACCCGGCGCGGTTATCGGACGAAGCGCATGCGATTTCGATGATGGGTGGCGGGCGGCTAATCCGCATTGAAAATGCCGGCGACAAGCTGACCACCCTGATTAAGGACTATCTTGAAAGCCCGTCCGAGCAAAATCTTGTTATTTTGGAGGCCGGGGAACTTGGCCCGCGTTCATCTTTGCGCAAAGCCTGTGAGTCGGCTAAAAATGCCGCCGCCCTGCCCTGCTATGTCGAGGATGAGCGTGATTTATCGCGTTTAATCAGGGAGATGCTGCAAGATGCTCATCTACAAGCCGAACCCGACGCCGTGAGTTGGCTGGCCGCCAATCTGGCTGGAAATCGGGCGCGGGCCAGAAACGAACTTTTGAAACTTATTACTTACAAAGGTGAGGAGGCCGGCGCGATAACACTGGACGATGCGCGGGCTGCCTGCGGTGAGGCCGGCGCGGATTCCCTGGATACCCTGATCTACAGCGCCGGAGGCGGAAATTCCAAAGCCGCGCTGCAAGCTTATGACCGGCTGCTTGCCGAGGGCGTACCGTTTATGGCGATTTTACGCAGCCTGCAGAATCACTTCCGCCGCCTGCATGTCACCAAAACACGGATGCAAAGTGGCGACAGCGTCGAATCGGCGATGAAAAAGCTCGCTCCACCGATATTTTTTAAGCAAGAACAAGTGTTTAGAGCCCAGTTGCAACGCTGGTCCCTGCCTGTGCTTGAGCAAATCGCCGCGAAACTGATGGCGCTCGAGGCCCAGTGCAAAAAAACCGGCGCCATGCCGGAAACCCTTTGTTCTCAGGCGCTTTTATCGATTAGCAAAGCGGCGCGCTAAATTAGCGCTTGACGATATGCGTAGGAATCGTGCTACGTAAAGTATAGTTTCTTTTATACGGTGGTATGTTATGGAGTCCCTTCTCGTTCACGAAGACACGGGTGAGCATATTGCGCTTTCACTTGATAGTCCTTTAGGAAAATTGCGCAGGGCATGGAAAGGTGGCGACTATAAAGTACCCGAAAATATAAATCTATTTGCCAGTGATCCTAATTTTGCAAAGTTTCTTTCTAATAATGTTAGGACGATAGCTGAGAAAACCAAGAATAGCACCTATGCCCTTCATATTGCATTTCAGTTTTTAGAGAAAATAGGTCCCGGCAAGGCAGCATCGGAGGCTTTATTAAGCGAAATTTTGTATTTAGCAGGAGAAATGAACACGGAAGACGCAAACCTAGCTTCCGTCCAGGAAGCTACAGATATTATTATTCAAGCTTATTTTTATCCATCCTCAGATAATAAACCTACCCGCTCAAGCGGCTCCCCGGGAAATGAGACAGGCGGTGGAGCAATTCATCCAGTTGATCCAATGATTTAAACTGAATCTTTAAAGTTCCGCTTGCACCGTTGGTATCAATAATCACCTTCATCCCCAGCGCATTCGACACCTCTTCCTCCAGGGCCAGCGTATCGACATCTTTGGATGGTTTGCTTTTGGCGCGCGGGCCGGAGGATTTTTTGGGTCCCAGAATATTGTCCTGCGCGGCCAGCCGCTCTGTCTGGCGCACACTAAGGCCGCGGGACACAATCTTTTTGACCAGCTCATCGGGGTCATTTGTCTTCAGCAACGCACGCGCATGACCAACTGTGATGGTCCCGTCGCTTAAATGAGCCTGCGCCAAAACGGTTAGACCAGTCAAACGAATCATATTGGCGATATGTGAGCGGCTTTTGCCGATTTTCTGCGCCAGATCCTCCTGGGTATAGTTGTATTCTTCCAGCATTTTCCGGTAGCCGTCCGCTTCATCTATCGGGTTGAGGTCCTCGCGCTGCAGGTTTTCGATCAGCGCAATCTCATAAGCCTGCGCATCGTCGAGATCAAGAATAATGACCGGCACGTCGTGGCACTGCGCCCTTTGCGCCGCCCGCCACCGGCGCTCTCCTGCTATGATTTCATAAAATTTCTCGCTTTTTGGCGAAACCCGCACCAACAAAGGCTGCAATACGCCGTGTATCTTGATCGATTCGGCGAGTTCTTCAATCTTGTGCATATCCAGAACCCGGCGCGGCTGATGTGGATTGGCCAGGATTTTATCGATACCGACCATGCGCCGGTTGCTTTGGGGCGCCGCATCGCCGGAAGGCTCGGGCACCGCAGATGCAGGCGGAGCACTGGTTTGCGCGGCTTCATCCTCGCCATCTTCGAACAAAGCATTCAAGCCACGGCCCAAACCACGTTTTTTGGGGTTTAAATCTTGTTCTTCATCTTCAGAAATATGTGCGTCTGCCATGGGTGTCTCCTATAATTATGTAAATATATACTGTGTCAGGCCGCGGCGGCTTCTTTCAATAACTTGCGCTCGCGGCGGATAACTTCACTGGCCAGGTGAATATAGGCCTGGGCCCCCGGACATTTCATATCATAGACAATCGCCGGAAGGCCATACGACGGTGCCTCGGACAGGCGCACATTGCGCGGAATAACGGTTTTATAAACCTTATCGCCGAAATACTTGCGTACATCCGCCGCCACCGCGCCGGACAAATTGTTACGTTTGTCAAACATGGTCAGGACAACGCCGTGAATATCCAGCTCGGAATTAAAGCTTCTTTTCACCCGCTCAATGGTCTTGATGAGGTGGCTGAGCCCCTCCAGCGCAAAAAATTCGCATTGCAGCGGCACGACGATCGAATCGACCGCAACAAAGGCATTAAGCGTTAAAAGACTGAGCGAGGGCGGACAATCGACAATCACATAGTCGTATGGCAAAGGTTTGCGCAGCGCTTTTTTCAGTTTGTATTCGCGCTCATCGACACTCACCAGCTCAATCTCCGCACCAGCCAGATGGACGGAAGACGGCACAACAAAAAGCCCCGGAACCTTTGTTTTTACTGAAATTTCCTCGATATCGGCATCGTCGAACAGCACATCATAGGTGCTTTTTTCTACGTCCGCGCGCCTGATCCCAAGCCCGGTGCTGGCGTTTCCCTGCGCATCAAGATCGACCAGCAAAACCCGCTGCCCCACCGCACAAAGTGCCGTCGCCAGATTAACCGCTGTGGTGGTCTTGCCAACGCCGCCTTTTTGATTGGCAACAGCCAGAAGGCGGGGACGTTTGCCGACGGTCAAATCTCTATTTGAAACAGGATTACTCTGCATCATAACGCGCTTGCTTTCATACTTAAGTTGGATGCCTCACCATAGGACCATCATGCCCTTCAGGTCAAGGGTTTCCGGGTAGCTGCGGCGATTATTCACAGATTCGGTGTAAGCTCGAGATACGCAAAATCATGCCTTTTGGGTCTGTTTCGCTCGGAAATTGTGCAAGATCAAAACTGAATTTTTGCTGGGCCCGCTCTATTTCTTCTTGTGCTTTTTCACCCTTCAGAAACAAAAGGACCAGCTCCGGATTTTCCTCGGCAAACGGCAAATTATACTCACAAAGCGCCTCCAGGCTTGCCAGCGCCCGTGCTGTCATGACATCAGGTCGGATCTTCCCTGCCATATCCTCAATTCGCTGATTATGAATGGTGACCGGCGTATCTGTTTCACGTGAAACGGTGCGCAAAAACTCGCATTTTTTGCCATCGGATTCGACGAGATGAACATCCAGCTCCGACCTCAATATGCTCAGCACCAACCCTGGAAATCCGGCGCCGCTACCCATATCCATTAAAACCAACTTGCCTTTCCCGCGAAAGCGGGAATCTTCTTTTGACGCTGCAGATCCCTGCTTTCGCAGGGATGACAGATTTTCTTTAGGGAGAAAATCCGCCAGCTGTATCGAATCGTTAAAATGCCGCTCCCTGGCATTTTCGATGGCCTGATTGCTAACCAGATTAATGGCCTTTTGCCATTTGAGCAGGAGCGCATGGTAAACCTCAAGCTTCTCCTGAGCTTCACGTGAAACATCAGGCGGCATGAGCCCCCCGCTGCTTTTTAGGCGGGCCTTTTTTGACATGGCGCAGCAGGGTAATTACAGCCGCCGGAGTGACGCCGGGAATACGTGACGCTGCTCCTAAAGTGACGGGCCGCGCCTGCTCCAGCTTTTGCCGCACTTCGTTGGACAGGCTCCCGATTTGCGCGTAATCAAGGCTTTTGGGCAGTTCCAGCGCTTCATCCTTACGAAAGGCGCGAATATCGGCGTCGTGGCGCTCCATATAGCCGGCATAAAGCGCATCGATTTCAATCTGCTCACGAATTTCGGCCTCAACACCGCCAAGCTCCGGCCAGACGGACTGCAGCTGCTCCCAATCAATATCAGGATAAGCCAGCAGCGCCGCCACATCGCGGCGGATTCCGTCTTTGTTGACACCAATGCCATAGGCCTCAAGCTCATTTGGCGTGGCCTGCAGGGATTTCACCAGATCACGGGCCTGCCCTAATTTCTTTGACTTTTCGGTCCAGACCTTCTCGCGCTGCGAACCGACACAACCAAGCGCAAGCCCCCTGCCCGTCAGGCGCTGATCGGCATTATCGGCGCGGAGTCTTAAACGATATTCTGCCCGGCTGGTAAACATGCGGTAAGGCTCGGGCGCACCTCTTGTGGTAAGATCATCGATCAAAACCCCAATATAGGCTTCGGCTCGATCCAGTGTGAAAACTTTATTAGAACCTTGGGCTGTTTCACGTGAAACGCTCGATTCTCCATTGGCGGCCTGCAGCGCGGCATTAATCCCCGCCATCAGCCCCTGCGCCGCCGCCTCTTCGTACCCCGTTGTGCCGTTGATCTGACCGGCGAGAAACAGGCCGGGAATACGCTTGGTTTCTAAGGTATTTTTCAAATCCCGCGGATCAACATAGTCATACTCGATGGCATAACCCCATTCCAGAACCTCTACATTTTCAAGGCCTTTGATGGAACGAATATAGGCGTCCTGAACCTCTACAGGGAGCGAGGTTGAAATCCCGTTGGGATAGACCGTATGATCGTCCAGCCCCTCCGGCTCGAGGAAAATCTGATGACGGGCCTTATCGGCAAAGCGCGTAACTTTATCTTCGATCGAGGGGCAATAGCGCGGCCCGGTGCCAGAAATATTGCCCGCATACATGGCCGAGCGATGGATATTTTCCTGGATGATTTGATGGGTTTTTTCATTGGTATAGGTGATATGGCAGGGAATCTGTGGCACTGTGATTTTCTCGTTCAGATAGGAAAACGGGACCTGCGGATCATCTCCCGGCTGCTCGTCCAAAACGTCCCAGTTGATCGTCCGGCCATCAAGCCGGGCAGGGGTGCCGGTCTTGAGACGACCCAGCGGGAATTTCATGCGCTCGAGCGTCTCTGCCAGACCAATGGTTGGCGCTTCTCCGACGCGGCCGGCCGGTATTTGCTCCTCACCACGATGTATCATACCGCGCAAAAATGTGCCAGTGGTCAGCACCACAGCGCGGCAGGGAACGGTCTCCCCGGCTAGTGTTGTCAGGCCTTTAATACTGCCGTCTTTATCAAGAACCAGATCATCCGCAGCGCCTTCAACAAGCGTCAAGTTGGGGTAGTCCGAGAGTTCTGCCTGCATCGCCTCGCGGTAGAGCTTACGATCCGCCTGCGCCCGTGGCCCGCGCACAGCGGGACCTTTGGAGGCATTGAGCATCCGGAACTGGATCCCGGCCTGGTCGATGATACGGCCCATCAGCCCGTCCAGCGCGTCGATCTCGCGTACTAGATGGCCCTTGCCCAGCCCGCCAATCGCCGGGTTGCACGACATAGCACCAATGGTGTCAAGCTTATGGGTGAGCAGGGCGGTATTGGCGCCCATACGCGCAGCGGCAGCGGCGGCTTCACAGCCCGCATGACCCCCGCCAACAACTATGACATCAAAGTTTTTCATGTGGGGGTTATATACTGAAAATGGTGAATGAGACAAGATCCTTCGGCTCCGCTTCCGCCGTCGCTCTACAGGCTATGGCGGACAGGCAGGATGACATCGTCTAAAGGCATTTCTTGTATTTAATAGATCCCGGCTTTCGCCGGGATGACGATTTACTAAATTCGCTTCGCTCATATAAGAAAATCTGTCATTTCCCGATGCAAAAATCCCTGAAGATCACGTCGAGCAGATCCTCGACATCGACGCGGCCGGTGATGCGGCCCAGAGCGCGGATGGCCAGACGCATATCTTCTGCCATAAGTTCAGGCAATTCTGCCTTAAGCGCCCGGCCCAAAGTCTCGTGACATTCTTCAAGGGCTTTTCTGTGGCGCTGGCGGGTAAGGGCAGGGGCTTCACTTTTGCCGATGAGGTCTGCGGCTTTTTTAACAAGACCTTCGATTAAACCTTCCAGCCCTTCTCCGGTTTTTACAGAAATTTTAATATGAGGGTCGGGGTACTTCGCATTGTTTTTCTGATCAGATTTATTGACGATGACAATCGAATTTTTATCGATCAGGCCCAGCGTATGCGCATCGGCTTCTTGCGTTCCGTCAAATAAAAGCAGGCGAATATCGGCTTCCTGCGCCCGTTTGAGGGCACGGCGAATCCCTTCGGATTCAATAGAATCTTGGCCCTGCTCTCCAATCTGATCCGGGCGCAAACCCGCTGTATCCGCCAGAATCACAGGATAACCCCCCAAATCCAGATGAACCTCAACCACATCGCGGGTGGTCCCGGCCAGCTCTGAAACAATCGCAACATCGCGCTGCGCCAACGCATTGACCAGGCTCGATTTGCCGGCATTGGGCGCACCAATTACGGCGACCTGAACACCGCCGCGCAGGATTTCACCGCGCCGGTTGTCATTTAAATGCCCATTCAGCTCTGCAATCATTTTTGAAATCACAGGCTGCATTTTTGAAATCACGTCCTCGGGCAAGTCCTCGTCAGGGAATTCGATATCGGCTTCGGTATAAGCGAGGGCCTTTGTGAGCTCCTCGCGCCAGCGATCATAAAGCCGGGACAGCGATCCTTCCATCTGCGCCAGGGCCTGGGATTTTTGCGCCTGGGTTTCGGCATCGATCAGATCGGCAATCGCCTCGGCTTCGGTTAAATCCATTTTGCCGTTTTCAAAAGCGCGGCGGGTGAATTCTCCGGGCTCGGCAAGGCGGTGGTCAGGCTGCTCCGAGAGCACTTCCAACAATTCCTGAATCACCGCAGGACCGCCATGAATATGATACTCAACCACATCCTCGCCGGTATAGCTGGCCGGTGCTTTAAAATAAGCGACCAGCCCGGTATCAATAATGGTGGAATTTTCTACAGCCGTTTCACGTGAAACATCGTTGCTGCCTTGCCTTGTAATTTTACGTAATTCTAATCTGTGGGAAGGGGGGATAGCTCTGGTCGTTCCAATTGCGTCTTCCCTTGCCCCTGCGTCGGTGAGGGCGGTAAGGCTGCTCACCGCCTGTGGTCCGGAAACTCTAACTATGGCTACTCCTGCGCGGCCCGGCGCACTGGCGAGGGCATAAATCGTCTCACTTTCAGCTGTCTTTTCCATGCATGAGCTTTTACACCGCCTTGATGCCTTTTTCTACATTCATGTTTAAACGTTTAAAAACTTTACATATTTTAAAATTTCTGTGACACTAGATTATGGCCCGATATCTTTCTTATTCCTGTACCCCCATTGAAATGATCGTCGAAATGAGATCACGGCAGTTTCCTGATCTTGTACGGGAATTTGAAAAAATATGCGGTGCACCTGATCTAACCCACGAAGAGATGCATTTGCAAATTAAGCAGACTATAGAGCTTTATCATATGCGCCTGGATGCCGGATTAATACAACGCGGTGCCATGCGCTGTTAATTTCTACTTCTTCGCCTTTTCTGGCGCTGCGGCAGGAGCTTCCGGTGATTTAAGGCCCATCTGGCCCCAAAAAATCTTCTGCATCTCGCTCCAGCCCTGAATCGATGGCGTCATCCAGGTCTGCATCATGGTTTCGGGGTCAAGACCCTTGATGTTATCCATCATCTGCTTTTGCATTTCCTTCATCATCGCCTCCTGCATCGGGGCGACATCGGGCAGACCGATAAATGTACGGGCCTCTTCGGGGGTGCATTCGACATCAACTTTAAATTTCATGGCGCGGCTCCTTTTTGCTGATAAAGGTTTTACCACGAAGAAGGCCAAGATTCACGAAAAAACACCCCAAACGTGATGGTCGTCCTACAGTCCGTGTGGGGGACCATAGAACGACCAGCGACGCGAGGGACACTTTTTAGTCAAGCAGATCTAGCGCTTCCAACGAAAGTCAGAAAGAGCCTTTAATGCCTTTTCCTTCTGGCAACTACGGTAATCGGAAACCGCAAGGGCATGACGGTCATCAACGATATTACCGGTGGTCTGCCAGACATCAAGACGGGCTTTTCTATTACGATTGGATTTGGCGATTTCCTTAGGGCCGAGGGCAAAACGAACCCCAACGAAAATACCTAGAGCCGCCACTTTTCCAGCCGAGCGCTGGTTCCTGTCCATAGCAGAAGCTGAGTGGATTTGATGGATGGATTTGAGCAGGGGAAGGCACGAATCCGCCATGGAAGGGGAGAGAGGGTCTGAGGCAAGAGATATGTTCTCCGCCTCAAATACGTTCGCAGGATCCTGGGCTTCAAACGCCCAGGCCGACTCTGGAGCCGAGCCTGCGGAAATAATGAAAGCTGAAAGAGCGACGGTAAAATACCGGCCGCTTCTATGAATGTATTTCTTTAATAAGCTATGCATGGCATAGCGATACGCAATCTGGTTACTCATTTTCCCCACCCTGGGATTTTTTGGTTATTATTTTTACTTTTTTTGAGTGACCAAACAAAGCTGCGGATTTGTCTTATTTTTTATTTTATCTTTATGCCCGACCTATCCTTCAGGTTAGTCACCTTACAATTTCATTGTGACCATAAAAGTGATGTTATGGCAAATACTTTCGTTTCGGATTTTGGCGTTTTTTCGCTCTAATTTTAGGTAAAAATGAAGCGTACGGTTTTTTAGCCCGCCTGAATTTGCACAGAGTTATGCTACATACAACCACCTAAACCCTTGCAAAGGTTTTCAATTCGCGCAATTATGGCGGTACTTTCATCACTGTTTCCCAAAGGAGGCCCGGCGATGCGTATTGTTGATATGCCTGAGTTTAAAGACAAAAATCAGGTCTTAAGTTTCGACCAGAATACGCCCGTTTGCGATGCGGTGGATGAGATGTCCAAGCAAAATTACGGCGCCGTGCTGGTGACCAAGGGCAAGAAACTGGCTGGCATTTTTACCGAGCGTGATTTGCTGCGCCGGGTTGCCGCCTGCCGTCTGGACCTTAAAAAGATTAAACTTAAAGACGTCATGTCCACGCATATTAAGACCGCAAAAAAGAATGACAAAATCGCTGATACGCTCCGCCGCATGAATCAGGGGCGTTTTCGTCATATGCCGGTGATAGACGATAATGGTGATGTGATCGGCCTTTTGAGCCAGGGGGACTTTATCGCCCTGACTTTGAGTGATGCCCTGCATATCGCTGGAATCACCGCCCGCGCTGAAGTTGAAAAAGGCAATTCCACACCGTTTTCGATGATTTTTGCGATTATTATCTACACGCTGGGCCTGCTGTTTGTGGTTTCCGCTATCGGTTTCTGGGGCACCGGCGGTCCTTAAATCTTCTTTTTCCGAAGCAGAAATCGGGCACAAAAGGATTCTATTTACATTTACCCACCATACCTATATTACCGTGAGCAAGCTATACACAGAACAGGTGAGAACATTTTAAGAACATTCTTGCAATTTGTCTTACGATTCCGTAAACTGGATACGGGAGAAGAGCTATGCATAGTGCAGTAAAAATCGCCAAGAAGTTTATCGACAAATCCTCAAGTGCGCCTGACATGACGCCTATGAAGCTTTTAAAGCTGGTTTACATGGCGCATGGATGGACGCTCGGATTGTACAACAAATCTTTAATCTCAGAGGACGTAGAAGCTTGGAAGTACGGGCCGGTTATCCCAGAACTTTACAGGGAAATAAAGGGATTTGGAAAAACCCCCGTTCCCTCTTTGCCCGATAGTTATACTGTTCAGCTAGATGCAGAAGAGCAAAATATAGTTGATCAAGTGTATGAAAAATACAACAAGTTTACGGGCGTACAACTTTCCTCAATGACACACGCAGAAGGTACTCCATGGCATCAAGTATGGAATACCGTTGGGTGTGATGTTATCCCTGATGAAATGATAAGAGAGTATTACAGGGACTTATCTGGGCATGGCAGATAAAAAAGAAAATGAAAAGATTTCTATTCCAGATTCTGCTGTCGATAAAGAGTCGGCGGTAAGTGAGAAAAGCCCTAATAAAGACCTCGCTAAAAATGAAGACGCCCTTATTGAAAGCGCCCAATATGGAGAAAAGCTAAAAAATAGCTTTGACCTTACGCAACTTCTGCACCTTTGTTTATATCGTTATGGGGTAACCCTTATCTTCACACTGGCCTGTATAACAGTAATATTCATTTTTTGGGTATTTGGTTCCATGATATACGAATATTCCAAATACGTGATGGCAGAGCCAACTAGGCTCGAAGAGTTCTTAGGAGAGGTATGGAAAATTTTAACAGGAGCATCTGTTATTATCTTTGTTCAATTGCTTGGATGGACGATTAAGAGAAAAGCGGACGAACTTAAAGACAGCAAGAGGCGGTAGTTTTATTGATTCATGCTCGTGAAGAATTCGTCGTTGGTTTTGGTGTCTTTCATCTTGCCCAAAAGGAATTCAACCGCATCGACGGTGCCCATCGGGTTAAGAATACGGCGCAGCACCCACATTTTCTGCAAGGTGGCCTGATCGACAAGCAGTTCTTCTTTCCGCGTGCCGGATTTTTGAATATCAATCGCCGGGAAGACGCGTTTATCGGCAATTTTGCGATCCAGCACAATTTCGGAATTACCCGTGCCTTTAAATTCTTCGAAGATCACCTCATCCATGCGCGAGCCTGTATCGATCAACGCGGTGGCAATAATCGTCAGCGATCCGCCCTGTTCGATATTACGTGCGGCACCAAAAAATCTTTTCGGGCGTTGCAGGGCATTGGCGTCCACACCACCGGTCAGGACCTTACCCGAGCTTGGCACCACCGTGTTATAGGCACGGGCAAGACGCGTGATAGAATCGAGCAGGATAATAACATCGCGCTTGTGTTCGACCAGACGCTTGGCTTTTTCCATCACCATTTCAGCCACTTGTACGTGGCGTGAGGCCGGCTCATCAAAGGTCGAGGAAATCACCTCGCCACGCACGCTGCGCGCCATATCGGTGACCTCTTCTGGCCGTTCATCAATCAGAAGAACAATCAAATATGCATCCGGATGGCTGGCGGCGATAGAATGCGCAATTTCCTGCAGCATCACGGTTTTACCGGTTCTTGGCGGCGCAACAATCAAGGCGCGCTGGCCAAAACCAAGCGGCGAAGTAAGCTCAATCACGCGCTGTACCGACGCTTTTTTGGTCGGGTCGTCAAATTCGAGTTTGATTTTGCGGTCCGGATAAAGCGGGGTCAGATTATCGAAATTAATACGGTGGCGTGTTTTGTCCGGAGATTCATTATTGATCGAACCAACCCGAAGCAGCGCAAAATAACGCTCTGAATCCTTGGGGGCGCGGATTTCACCCTCGATAATATCGCCGGTGCGTAAACCGAAGCGGCGGACCTGGCTGGGCGAGACATAAATGTCATCCGGACCGGGCAGGTAGTTTTCCTCGGGGCTGCGCAGGAAGCCAAAGCCGTCCTGTAGCACCTCAAGCACGCCAACGCCGGAAATCGGCACGTTTTGCTCTGCCAATTGCTTCAAAATCGCAAACATCATGTCCTGTTTGCGCATGGAGTTGCAGTTTTCGATCTCCAACTCTTCAGCAAATGCCAATAGCTCTGCGGGCGAGCGTGTTTTTAATTCTGTAAGATTCATGAAATTTTCTTCATTGTCTCGTTTGAAACAGGAAAAAGCAATAAATCACAAGCTTTCCTGACCATCGGCCGGACTTCCCGGCACAAAATAAATAACCCTAATTTTTGTGGATTTCTTTATAAGACAGCTCGTTTATACCGACGGCCCCAAAGTAAGTCAAGCACTTATGTTATTTTATTATATCTGTATGAGAAGCGCCAGTGGTTTTTCATATATTACCCTTCCGTCATCCCGTTGGCATCCCGAGCCCTCGCGAGGGATTTGCACAAACGGGATCCATCTGTCAGCAGCTTTGCTGCTGTCTTTTCTGGATCCCCGCTGTTTAAGCAAGGCTTTGCCTTGCCGCGGGGATGACAGAGAAGGTGGGCTAAAACGGCTCTGCAACCGCCATAATGACGATAATCACCATGATTGCTGCCGGCACTTCATTCATGATGCGGTAAAATTTGGCATCGCGAGTGTTTTCATCGGCGGCGAAAACCTTGACCCATTTGGCAAAAGCCATATGCAGGCCGGTCATAGCCACCACAGCCAGCATTTTGACGTGCATCCAGCCACCATCAAACAACGCCGGATTGGCAATGATCATAAGGATCCCAAACACCCAGGCCGCCATCATCGCCGGGTTCATAATGACTTTCAGCAGGCGCTTTTCCATGATTTTAAAGGTTTCAGATGCCTCGGAACCCGTTTTCGCTTCGGCGTGATAGGCCAAAAGCCGTGGCAAATAAAGCATTCCCGCCATCCAGGCAATAATGCTGATGATATGCAGGGCGCGGAGCCAGTCGTAATGTTGGGAGAGAATCTCGCTCATGGGTTTGTTTTAACGCGAAGGCACGAAGAAACGAAGGGGTTTTTTGTTGACGTAATCACTGGATTGTGCTTTATAGCATTTTCTATATGGAGTAAAAAATGAGTGCGAGCACTAAAGTTGTAGGTGGAATTGTTGGTGGGCTTGGCGGGGGTTTCGCCGGGGTGGCCTTGGATTCCTCAGATGGGGGGCTTACCGGTGCCTTGGCATTTCTTGGCCTCCTTGGTGGTGCTAGTCTTGCTGAATATTTTGAAAGAAGAGCGTCCCGTAAGAAACGTGATGATCGCGAACCGGTAAGACGACAAGAAGAAACCTTTGATGATTTTTCTGATGATCTCTCTTTGCACAGGAACCCGTTCAGCAGAAACGTTCAGGAAGAATCCTCTCCTGACAAGCTTGATTTCGACAACTAAGCCGCCTTTTCCTGGCAAGCGCTCGATTCTTTTATAAGACATTCCTGGAATGAGTGCGGGCAGAGGCGGGTGTTGCCTTCGGGCTGTGTGCCCTCTTGATCCAGATGACCCTCAACGATTTTGGCTAACCCCTCGATAAAAGACGGGTGGGCTCCCACAGTCCCGGCGCGGTAATAGCCCGGTAGCCCTAGCTTTTCAGCCATGTGTTTATATTCAATATCCAGCTCGACCAGCGTTTCAACGTGCTCCTGGGTAAAGGCGTGGGGGTAGATGATGACGGCTTTGTTATCGTGCGCAGCTTTTTCCAGCGCCTCATCCAACGACGGGGTAATCCATTTCAAACGCCCAACACGACTTTGGTAACAAATTTGCCAGTCGATACTTTCAATGCCGGTGGCGGCCGCAATCTTTTCAGCCGCTTGTTCGCACTGCCATTGATAGGGATCACCATCGCGCACAATTTTTTCCGGCAGACCGTGAGCGGAAAATAAAATTCGCGGGTGGTCGTGTCCGTCTTTTTGTGCGCTCTCATAAACCGCTTTGATGTTTTGCGCCGAGGCTTCGACAAAGCCCTGATTAAACGGATAACAACAAAGCGCGCTTTGCTGCACATTTAGATCAGCCTCTTGCGCAGCTATTTCCCAGGCCTGAAAGGACGAACGCGTCGTCGTCGTTGAAAATTGCGGGTAGAGCGGCAGCAAAACAATCTTTTCCGGACCGTATTCTTTAACCTCCCGCGCTACCTCTCCCGCCATGGGGTGCCAGTATCGCATGCAAACAAATACTTTGAAGCTCTCTCCTAACTTCTCTTCCAGCGCCTTGGCTTGCGCCCGCGTGTTGTCAAGCAGCGGCGATTTAAAGCCGAGCTCTTTGTAGCTGTCATTCGCCTCCCTGCGCGAACGGCTGGAGCTGATTTTTTTTGCCAACATGTAGCGAAAGGGCTGCGGCAAACGCACAATATTTTTATCCATGAAGAAATTAAACAAAAACGGCTCTATGGATTCCTTTGAATCCGGCCCGCCGAGATTAAATAAAATGACAGCTGTTTTTTTCATGGTCTTAATAATTTAATCAGTGCTTCAACATTTTCCAGCGGCGTATCCTTATGGATGCCATGGCCGAGATTGAATATAAACGGCCCGCCGGATAATTCCTCCATAATTTTTTCAACCGCGATCTTCATCGTATCCCCGCCGGTGAGCAAACAAATCGGATCGAGATTACCCTGCACCGGCATCAGAGGCTGCAAGCTGCGCGCCGCCCATTTTACCGGAACCTGACTATCCAGCCCCAGTGCGCTTACGCCCGTTTCTTCGGCGTAGCTCATGTAATTATACCCGGCGCCTTTGGGAAAGCCGATGATCGGAATATCGGGGTGGGAATCACGCACCAGATCAATAATTTTCTTTGTCGGTCCTATCACCCATTTTTTAAATTCATCCGCATCCAGCGCACCTGCCCAGCTATCGAAAAGCTGTAACGCTTCCACACCGGAATCAGCTTGTTTAATCAGGTAATGCGCGGTGGCTTCAACCAACATATCAATCAGCTTGGAGAACAATTCTGGATCGCCATAGGCCATTTTTTTGACGTTGATGAAATCCCTGCTGCTGCTGCCCTCGACCATGTACGTCGCCACCGTCCAGGGTGAGCCGGCAAAACCAATCAGGGCCGTTTGATCATCCAGCTGCGCCGTGACATTTGAAATGGTTTCATAAACGGGGGAGAGCTTTGATTCGAGCCCCGAAAAACTCAGCTTCGACAACGCTGCTCCATCGCGAATGGGGTCGAGCTTTGGTCCTTCACCTTCAACAAAATCCAGCGCCTGGCTCAACGCATGGGGAATCACCAGAATATCAGAAAACAAAATTGCAGCATCCATGCCAAAACGCCTGATGGGCTGCAGCGTGATCTCACTGGCGGCTTTGGGGTCAAAGGCCATGTCAAGAAAACCATTTCTCGATGCTCTGAGCTTGCGATACTCCGGCAAATACCGCCCGGCCTGACGCATAAACCAAAATGGTATATAATCACTTTCGTTTCCGTTGGGCCGTCCATTCAAAACATCCAGAAATGGTTTTGACGACACGTGGGTTTTTGTTGCGACCTGATTCATTTTTCTCACTTTCGTTTCCCGCTTTCGAAGACGACCATAGCCTTTCTATCTAAATATAAATATATTTTAAAAAAGGTTTTGGATAGTAGTAGGGGCTGTGAGAGATGGGGATGAATTTTATGCGGAGATTCGTACACAGATGTATGAAGCTTGTTTTTTTAAGCGTTCTCACGATTCGATAAGATTTGTCCCAAGCCTTCTCAAAAATCATTCTTTCTGTTTCGGCTCGTGAATAAGCGCTCATGAAAAAACTTCGGTTTTTGGGGGTATTTTCATCCCAAATTTTATACCGCGATACTTCATGATTCTTTCACAGAGCTATCACATGTGATAATAGTGGTGGGTTGGCTTAACTAGCAGATTATAGAGAATCATCGATGTTTCAGGAAGCTTTTACAAAATTGGAACTGGCCGAAGCCGCTACGGTGTTGGATCAGGTTAACCCGTTACTCGAAGGCACGCCATTTGATCCGGTTGAAACCACGGTGATGGCGCATGATATGGCATTTTATCCAGGCTATCGCTTTCTGGATATTGCCGATCATTCGATCAGCCCGCCAATGCAGCGCTTCGTGATTTATAATCCAGAAGACGTTGTCGTTTTAGATTGGAGCAATGAGCCGATATACGAGCTGAACAACAAGTTGCCCATTCAGATTACAGATGAAAATATCGGCGATTATGTGCGGTTTTTCTTCACTTATGTGCGCGGTCGCCATGGACGCTTTATGGTCACGGAAAACGTCGATGATATCAATTGGAAGGAAGAGCCGCCGCCAGCTGCGCGCAAAGCGATCAGCAAGATGCTCGCACCTATCGAGATCAAGGAAAAATCCGATACCGGCATTTACCGCCTTGAAGCGCGGGTTATGTTCAAGGATTCGCTATTCAAGACCGATATATACGTTAAGCCTGATGGCGCGATTAGTCTGACGGAAGAGGAGTTGCTGATCGAGGACATGCCGGTCCTTGATGACGTCTTCGGACAATAGAGCTTCTAAAGAGATCCAAAGGTTAACGAAACCTCACCAAACCCCCCTTATATGTTAAAGCACTGTTAAAAAACGCAATTTCTTTTCTATAAAGCAGTGTTTTTCTGCTTTTTGGCAATAAAGCGTTAAGACTTAGCCCCGCATAATAAACAATAAGCGGGCAAACCGCGGTAATTGTCAGGGGATACTAAAAGAAACGGTTCGGGTTCAATGAGTGATCTATTTGGAAAAACATACGGTGAGGATGGTAAAACACGGCCAGGATGTCGCGTTGCCTATACGCTAAACAACACACAGCCCGTTTCCTGTACCATCATCGATGATCAGCCTTTATTTTATATGGATTTTGATAGCGCCTATGATGAAGAGGAAGCCTTCTTTGATGCAACCGAAATGGATATGGGAGTTCTTGAAAATGAGCTTCGCATGCTGGAGCAGGAAATCGCGGCCTATGATAAATTCTCGATGGGTTCGAGCGTTTCCACAGAGCAAAGGGTCAATGAATTTCTGGATAGCATCGATTCGATTACAACACCGGCGCCCAAACAAACAAAAGAAAACCTGCTGGACGAACTGACAGATATTTTGGCACAAAGTCGTATTGTCAAAGCACATCTGGATTTTGCGCGCGAGCATAATGTTAAAATTTTGCTGAGCACGCAGATTGAAGATGGGTTTTATGATCGCCGCGCGGGCTTAATTCTTATCAATCCCAATATCGACATGCCGGAGCAGATTCTTTTATGCGCGCGTGAATTGCGCAGGCATTGGCAACATCGCCAGGGCGCGTTGATTCATCCGCTGACATTCCAGCCGGATAACGCTGTTCTTGTGAACCGTGCACAGATTGCAGATTTAAGTGTCTTCATGGTACGGGCTGCCTGGGAGCTTCAGCTGTCAGGCAACAAACAAGCCTGGGATCGTATTGAGGCATCATCGATGGCGGATATAGGTCGGGCTTTTGCCAGAGAAGCCTTCCTTGATTTCCGCACCATCAATAACGGTCTGGCCAGTGCCGCCGCGTTTGAATCTTGGTTCTTGTCCGAGCGTTGCCGGGCGCAGGATAAAGTTTTAATCCAGCAAATGCTGGCTGATTATCAGGGCTATGTATTCGATACGGATATGGAGATGCAGGGCATCACACCCAATCTGATTTCCGCGCTGGGCTCTATGCCATACGGCAAAAATTACCTCTCTGCGCATGTAAATATCATTATGAACGATCCGATTTTTACCGATGTCCGCGATCGTTCAAACGCTAATTTCCTTTGGTTTATTAAGTTTGAGCGCTCTTTCAAAGAAACGGAACAAGAGTTGCAAACTGGTTCTGCTCCTACCGGTCATGAATTCTTTCATGATGCAAACCCCCATCAAGAGCAGGATCGGAACCATGAACAACAACAAAGCGCAGAAATCGTCACCTTATTCGAAGGTAAACCTGAAAAAACCACTAAGCCTGATAAAGGCAGCGCCCGAAAGGGACCCCTTGGAAAAGGAAAAAGTGCCGACATCATCTATCTACGCCGAATTCCCGGCGACTTATACTAATACCAATGACAACAGGGCCGATCCCGTGAAAATCGAGAGACGAAACAACAGCGCACTTCACATCAGTGCTTTTCGCCGTAAAGAATTTGAGTTTGCGAACGAACAGGATGGTGAAGATCAGAATTTTTCCGAAAGTCATGAAAACTGGCTTTTGGCTGATCTGTATATCGAGCAATGCGGCGAAGATTCTGATATGCGGGACGTTCATGATTACCGCGATGTCATCATTCACACGCTTGATGTTATTTCTGCCAGCCCGGCCGGCCGGCTGATGATCCGCGAAGCGGTAATGCAAAACTGGTCTATCGGTTTTTGCGCGCTTCAGGGCGAAGATTTTTATATCGATGTGCAGCAAAAACAAATTATTTTGGATCACAACGAATTAACGCCAGATGCGCTGGATCGCTCAGCCTATTTTGCCAATATGATTATTTTGAATATTATCCGTGCGCTGCGCTGCGTGTGGCAGGAAACAAGGCACGGTGCCTTTGATAGCGAATTTGGACCGGAAGCGGTTTTGATGCTCGAGCGTGTGCGTGCCGCCGATTGCGATGTACTGGCTGTTATGGTGGCGTGGGAGCTGCGCAGCGAAGGCCATAGTGATATCTGGCGTCATCTGATTGGCTCGGAACAGGGCGATATGGCGATGGCGTTTTCAAAACATCTTGAAAAGGACCCCTCGGCTTTGTTCAGTGGCAAGGCTTTGGCGGCCGCATTTCATGAGTGGTATCTTTGCGCGGAGCGCGTCAATGGCTGCGATCATGACACGCTGGAATATCTCGATGATGTTTTGCAGGGCGCGGAAGAACAAAACCCATTTGGGCGCAAAACGCTCACCAATATCAATGTTGAAATTCTCTCCTGCCTGCCGGATAAAACCGCTTATCTGCAGGGGTTGGGCGATAATATCCTGCGTGATCCGCATTATGCGGGCCTCAGCGATCCGATCAACCAGACGCATTTGTATCACCTCATACGTGACCTCGAGGTCGTGATGGTCGAAGGTGTACCGTTCCGCGATGCGGCGCTGGCGGCGAAGATGTTCCCGGAAGAAATAGAAACCTTTCCGGTCACTTGACAAATTCACATAAATCCAATAGTAGGTATTCCATAATTTTATACTTGCTGCGTGGAAGATAATGGAATCTACAAACGAAGACCCTATAACCGTCATAGCGGAAATACCGAAAAATCTTACCAAAAAAGCTTTTGGCGATCTTTTTTTGCAAGCACGCCTGAATAAATCTGCGGTACAGGGAACAGCAATTATACAACAAGATGTTGCTGACCACCTTATTGTATCACAGGAATATATTTGCCGGATAGAGGCAGGAACTGCTATTCCCTCGAATAAAAGGCTGGAGCAACTCGCAAAGTTCTTCGAAGGTCACATAGTTTCTGCAGAAGCCCTTATATATCAGGCGATGTGCTTCAAGAAGCCAGGCTATGAACCTGATTATCCAAGACCAAGTAAGATCATAAAAGGGCGCTATGAGCATTTGCCCGATATAGAGACATTTGTAGCCCTCATGGAGGCTTTTGAAGATGCCCTGGAAAGAAAGATTATAAGGCCGGAGCTAGCTAAGGATATGGCTCGCGTGTTGCTAAACCAGTTCCGTATTTGTGTTCGAGCCCTGGAAGAGGGCAAAGCTGAAGACCCCACTTGCGAGGTGACGCGACAATAATAAGTTGCTACGATAAGCCCTAATTCAACGGGCTTAAACGCATGAACAGCGCAAAAAACAACGAGAGCAAGCAATTCCACCTGCATCTGATATCCGATGCCACCGGCACGACGCTGCTGGGGCTGACGCGCGCCTGTATCGCGCAGTTTGAGGGCATTGAGCCGGTGCAAAAATTCTGGCCGCTGATTCGCACGCAAAAGCAGCTTGAGCGCGTCATCACCCGCATCGAAGCCAGCCCCGGTCCGGTGATCATGACGCTGGTTGATAAAAAGATGCGCGCGCGGCTGCAGGAGCGCTGCGAGCAGCTCGGCATTCCCTGTATTCCCGTGCTTGATCCGATTATGCGCGGGCTGTCGTCTTATCTTGGCGTGGTGCCGATTGGTGTGCCGGGACTGCAGCATACGATGGATGATGCGTATTTTCGCCGTATCTCGGCGCTCGATTACGCCATGCGCCATGATGACGGACAAAATTATGAGGGTCTGGAAGACGCCGATGTTATTCTGGTCGGTGTATCGCGCACGTCAAAAACCCCAACCTCGATCTTTCTCGCAAGGCGCGGGATCAAGGCGGCGAATATTCCGCTGGTGCCCAATGTCGATATTCCCGGTGATGTGTTTGAACATGAAAGCCCGCTTTATGTCGGTATGACGGAATCGGCCAAGCGTTTGCTGCAGATCAGGCGCAGCCGTCTGAAGGCAGATGACGAAAACGAAGGGCAGAATTTCCACGAAAACGAATATCTTGATGAAGAAAAAATCGAAGAGGAAGTGCGCAAGGCCCGCCGTCTTTTCTCCAAACATTGCTGGCCGGTGATTGATGTCACCAAACGCTCGGTTGAGGAAACGGCGGCGGAAATCATGGCCTTGCTGCAGGCTCACCAGGAACGGCTCAATGGCAAGGAATGACACTGTGATATTGGCTTCATGCAGCAAGGCGCGGCAGGAAATGCTGCAATCCGCCGGGCTGAATTTTGACTCCGTTCCGGCTGACATTGATGAAGAGGCGATCACGCAAACAATGTTGCAAGATGGAAAAGGCGCAGAGGAAATTGCAGCGGAGCTGGCGCGGCAAAAAGCGCAGCAAATTTCGGGAAGTCATCCGGGCGCTTTGGTGATTGGTTCGGACCAAGTTTTGGATCTGGACGGAGAGTTGTTTTCCAAGGCGGCATCGGAAGAAGAGGCAAAAGAAAAATTAAAAAAGCTGCGCGGCAAAACCCATCAGTTAATCTCTGCTGTTTGTGTCTGCCGCGATAATAAAATTTTGTGGCAGGAAACGGGTAGCGCCGCGCTCACCATGAAAGATTTCGACGATGATTTTTTGGAAGAGTATTGCAGCAAAGCGGGTGAAGCCCTGACCAATTGCGTCGGAGCCTATGAAATTGAAAATGAAGGCGCGGCTCTTTTTTCCGATGTCAACGGCGATACAGATACTATAATGGGCCTGCCGCTCTCTAAATTGCTGGCCTATTTAAACAACGAACACGAGGCCGGGCCATGATAAGAACAAACGCCACCGTAAACGCCCTCTCAAACGCTACCGCAAATTATTTGCAACCAAAACTGATTGCCTCCTCTCCCTCACAATTTTACATAACCCCACCCTCTAAGGGGAGCGTTCTTTGCTCTGGCTATATAGCCTGTACCGCACAAAATGATTTAAAAAGGGCCGCATACCCCTTTTCTGCTTTCCCCGCGCAGGCGGGGATCTTTACCGGTTTCAAGACTCCCGCTTTCGCGGGAGAAGCAAAAATTATGATCATTTTATTTCAGACAGACTATAGTTCTGGCTATGACCATGTTACAGCCGGGCGTGTTCGCACGCAGGGGGGTGGGCCATGACAGGAAACAAAATCCGCACCGGCGTTATCGGCCATCCGGTGTCACACAGCAAATCGCCGCTGATCCACGGCTACTGGCTCAAAGCGCATGGCCTGGACGGCTCGTTTGAAGCTGTCGATATCCCGTGTGAAAATCTCGAAGCGGGGATCAAAGATTTGGTAGAGCAGGGCTATCGGGGTTTTAACGTCACCATTCCGCATAAGGAATCGATCATGGCCTTATGCGATGAAATCGATGAAACCGCGCAGCAAATCGGCGCGGTCAATACGGTAACAATTGATGACGGCACGCTCAAAGGCTCGAATGTCGATGCCTTTGGTTTCACTGAAAATATTCGCAGTCAACAACCGGATTTTAGTTTTGCATCTGGCGCCGTTGTTGTTTTGGGTGCGGGTGGTGCCGCCAAAGCGGTGGTGCATGGTTTGCTCGAGCATGGCACACCGGAAATTTTCCTGGTCAATCGCACCAAAGAAAGGGCGCTCATCCTCGCCAATTCTTCTATTGCGCCCGATAAGATCAACATTATCGACTGGGAAAAGCGCAGCAAAATTCTCGAAGGTGCCTCGATGCTGGTCAACACCACATCGCTCGGAATGAAGGGGCAGGACGAATTAGAGATTGATTTATCGCTGCTGCCGCGCGATGCGCTGGTCAATGATATTGTTTACCACCCGCTTCATACCGATTTGCTGGTTAGCGCCGAAAAGGGTGGTCACCGGGTCATTACCGGCATCGGCATGTTGCTGCATCAGGCACGGTTGGCGTTTAAAACCTGGCATGGCGTTATGCCGGATATCACGCCGGAGCTGGAAGACATGGTGCAGAAATGATCGTGATCGGCCTCACCGGCTCTATCGGCATGGGCAAAACGACGGTGGCAACGATGCTGCAACAGCTCGGCGTGAAGGTACATGATGCCGATGCGGCGGCGCATGATTTGCAACAGCCCGGCAGCCCGGCCATGGCGTCTATTGCGGCGGCCTTTCCCTATTTTGAATATCCAAATCTCTACGGTAAAAAAATTAAAGGCGTTCGCAGTATAAAGCGCGGGGAAATGGTTAAAATCGTTTTGGCGGATATGGAGAAGCTTGATGTGCTGGAAAATATTTTGCATCCGCTGGTGCGCGAAGCGCAGAATAAATTTATACGTGATGCCAAAAAAATGGGCCAGGAGATCGTTGCGCTCGATATCCCGTTGTTGTTTGAAACCGGTGGCGATGAATTCGTTGATGTGACGATTGCAGTCAGCGCGCCTTATCTGGTGCAAAGAAAACGCGTTCTGGAGCGCGCCACTATGAACCAAGAAAAATTCGAAGCAATCTTAAACCGCCAAATGCCGGACGTTGAAAAATGCGAGCGCGCCGATTTTGTCATTCATTCCGGGCTGGGCCGTGCTCATACGATGAAAGAGGTGAAAACTGTTTTAAATGAGATTAGGCAAGGGTAGGATAAGTGATGCGTGAAATTGTACTGGATACTGAAACCACCGGGATGGACCCGGAAGACGGTCACAAGATCATCGAGATTGGCTGTGTCGCGCTGGAAAATCATTTGCCGTCGGGAAAAACGCTCCAGCTTTACATTAACCCGGAGCGCAAAATTCCGCCCGAAGCCACCGCTGTGCACGGCATTACCGATGATTTCGTTAAGGACAAGCCGGTATTTTCGCAAGTCTTTGCCGAGTTCCTCGAATTTATCGGCGATGCCAAGCTGGTTATTCACAATGCCGAGTTCGATATGAAATTTATCAATGCTGAGCTGTCCCAGGTCGGACATCAGCCTATTCCCTGGACGCATGTCATTGATACGCTGGGCATGGCGCGCAAAAAATTCCCCGGCTCACCCGCCAATCTCGATGCGCTGTGCCGGCGCTTTGACATCGATAATACAGAGCGCACTTATCACGGCGCGCTGCTGGATTCGGAATTACTGGCAGAAGTGTATCTTGAGCTTCTCGGCGGTCGCCAACGGGGTTTAACTTTTGCCAATGATAAAAAAGGTGGAGAAGAAGAGGGAGAAAGCGGCCAGGTGGTAAAACGGACTTTCCGCGAGCCGCGTGAGCATAAAGCCGATGCCGAGGAACTCGCCGCGCATAAAGATATGGTAGACAAGCTTGATGATGCGCTTTGGGCAAAAGAAAAGAAGGCACATTAATTTAATGTGCCTTCTTTAATGAAATTAGAAATTTAAGCCTGGTTGCTTTGCTGCGCGGCCAGTTCGTTTTTGAACCTTTCAACATAAAGCTGCTGGAAGTTCACCGGGTTCAGCAGGAGTGGCGGGAAGCCGCCTTGTATAGCGACATCACATAGAACCTGACGCACAAACGGAAAGGCCAGGCGCGGCACCTCGATCAGCAGTAAGGGGTGAATTTGCTCCTGTGGTACAGACTCGCCAACGGAAACGGTCACGCCGTACATTACTTCTGCAATAAAGACGACTTTGTCATCACGTTTTGCTTCGACATTGACGGTCAAAAGAACCTCATACATATTCTCCAGACCTTGCTCGTCCAACGTGCGGGCATCCATACCAAAATTAACATTCATGATCGGTGTGGGTTGTCCGGCGCGCAAAGATTGTGGCGCACTTGGGTTTTCAAAAGAAATATCACGTACATATTGGCCGTGAATATTAAGCGGCAGGCTGGTTATTTCACCACCGATAGGCTGCTGGGCAGTTTGCGTTTGTGGAGCGGCCTTGGGCGCAGCTGTTTTCTTTGCCTCTACTTTGGCCTTTTTCGGGGCTGCCTTCGCTTTAATTTTGGTAGCGGCTTTGGTTGTCTTTGTTTTAGGCGTGGCTTTAGGGGCCTTTTTCGCCTTTTCTTTCTTCTTGGTCATGTATCTTCTCCTATCAATATTTAGATTGTCATAACACAGTAATTCGGGGAAAGCAAGCTTTTTACGGCTATTTTCCACGCTCATCGTCGATTTTCTCGTATTCGGCCTCGATAATATCGGGGTCCTGACGCCTGTGAGATTCATACTGGCCCATGCCAACATGGATATCAGTGCGCTTCTTAATAGCATCACGAATAAGCGTTCTCACGGGCGGTACGAGTAGTAAAAACCCAATGGTATCAGTAACAAAGCCCGGCGTAATCAGGGTGGCCCCGGCGGCAATAAGGCAGAATCCATCGAAAATCTCATTCACCGGCATGCGGCCATGCTCTGAGGACTCACGCATGGCTGAAATCGTGTGCAATCCCTGATATTTAATGATCATTCCACCGATAATCGCTGTCAAAAAGGCAAAAAGCAGGGTTTTTCCCATGCCGATATACTCGCCCACGCTCATGAAGACAGAGATTTCAATTAAGGGAATAACAACGAATATAATCAAAAATGGCATTTAGGGGCTTATCCTTTTCTAAGAGGGGGTTTAATCTATATAGTGGATGGTGTAAAGAAAAGCGGCGTTTTAAGGCTGTCTGTGCTAAAATTAAGGATACGCATTATAGAGATTGGAAATTCCACGTGCCTGCAGATTTAATCATTTATGCTCTGGTGGCGGCCGGCCTTGTGTTCTGGCTGCGCTCGATTTTGGGCACGCGCGATGAGGACGAGGCTGATCGTCCCAACCCCTATGTCCAGACGGAAAAAGCGACAAATCATATGCCTGAGCATTCGTTTATAGAAGAGCAGACAAGCAAAACGTCGGAAGAGCGCATTAGCGATCTTGCCGCCAACCCGACGAAAAATTTGTCGGTTGAAAACAAGACGGCGGAAAACGGTCTGCTGGATATTTCAAAAGCCGATAAAAATTTCGATATTGGGCATTTCCTGGACGGGGCGCAGGACGCCTTTGCTTTCATCGTTGAAAGTTTTGCCGGGGGCGATAAAGAAACGCTGAAGAATCTGCTTACCGAGCCGGTTTACGAAGCGTTTGAAGGTGCCATTGATGAACGCGAAAAACGCGAAGAGACGATGGTTACTGAAATTCATTCGATTAAAAAAGCTGAAGTGATTGAAGCGCGGACGGAAGGCAAAAAGGCGTTTGTTACCATTCTCTTCACCGCCGATGAAACCAGCGTGACCAGAGATTCCGAAAATGAAATTATCGCCGGCCATCCCGATAAAATTACCCAGATGCGCGATATCTGGACGTTTGGGCGGGATATTAATTCCAAAGACCCGCGCTGGCTGGTCTATGAGACGCGCGATGACCTCGAAGACGATAATACGACCATCCCGAATAAGACGATGGATTGATCTTACGATCTCCCTGTTTTTCATTTCAAAAATAATGTAAAACACTTTTATGCAGTTTATTTTTCTTATCTTTATTTTGCTTCTTTCTGCCTGTGCCGGGACACCGGGAAAGGATGCGCCGCTGGTGCTCAAACAGGCACGGTTTTCGGATTTACCCGGTTGGCAACATGATGATTTAACGCGCGCGCTTCCGGCGCTGCAAAAATCCTGCGCACGTATTAAGAAAACCTCACCCGGCAAAGCGTTCGGCCCGCTGGTTGAGGCGGGTTCCACCGTCAACTGGCAGGGGATCTGTATTGATATGATGGCGCTGGACGGGGCGGATACAAACGCGGTGCGCGGCTTTATGGAGCGCCATTTTACTCCTTATCAGGTCCGTGCAGGCAGCAACCCGCAGGGCCTGTTCACCGGCTATTACGAGGCGTCGTTAAAAGGCTCGAAAACGCGGCACGGGCCTTATCAATACCCGCTGCACAGCCGCCCGGATGATCTGGTGATGGTGCAGCTTGGCAATTTTCGTGAGGAGCTAAAAGGCCAGCGCATTGCCGGCCGCGTGATCGGCGGAAATCTCAAACCCTATGAAGACCGCCCGGCGATTGTCAGCGGTGCCTGGCCTCATAATGATAAGGTTCTGGTCTGGGTTGATAACCCAGTCGATGCATTTTTTGTGCAGATTCAGGGCTCGGGTGTTGTTGAGCTGGCGGATGGCGCGACCATGAGGATTGGCTATGCCGGTCAAAACGGTCATGTCTATTATGCTATCGGGCGCGAGCTGATTGCGCGCGGGGCTCTCACCAAAGACAATGTATCGATGCAGTCCATCCGTGACTGGCTCGAGGCCAACCCGGTGGCGGCCGTAGAAGTGATGAACACCAACAAATCTTATGTGTTTTTCCGGGAGCTTGATGGTGAAGGTCCGATGGGCGGTGAAGGCGTGGCGCTGACGGCGGGTCGTTCGCTGGCGGTGGATCGCTCTCTTATTTCCTACGGAATTCCGGTGTGGGTTGATATTGAAGAGCCAATGGAGGGTGCTGGCGATCTGCGGCGACTGATGGTGGCGCAGGATACAGGTGGCGCCATTCGTGGTCCGGTGCGCGGTGATGTCTTCTGGGGCTTTGGTGCGCGCGCCGAGGCTCTGGCCGGGCCGATGAAGTCCGAAGGTCGCTATTGGTTGCTGCTGCCGAAAACAAATAAGTAGACCCTAAATAATCGGCCTTCTGTATTTGCTCAAATCAATCTGCATGTCTTTGAGACTATCGGGAATAGGGCTGGGCAGGGTTAGGTCCGGCGGGTTGGCGACGATGCTGACGATGGATGTATTAAAACGCTCGACGATATCCTGATCAATTTCCCGGCGGTTGACTGTTACCTTGTCGACAACAAAGCTGGTAGGGCCGTATTTCACCATATCCTCTTCGGTGGTGTGGCGGTAAAAGCACTGAATCGGCTCCAGTCTGTATTCGCCAAAGGAATCCACCTGGGTGTACCAGATACGCACGGAATTGCCGAAATCATCGACTGTGCTGATACGCAGCAAATGCGGGTAGCGGACCTGACTTTCAAGAAAGACCTTGCACACGCCGTATGTGATACCGCCCTCATAGGGGATCAGAAGATAATAAACCAGAAGAACAAAGGCTGTGAACGAGCCGCCGATAATGCTGCGTTTGCGCGTTTTTTTCTTTTTAAGTTCGCGCTCCTTAGTGACGGATTCTATGGTCTTTGTCTTGGTGTTCATTACTTCTAAACGGGTGTTTTAACACGTTGCACCGTTTCTTCCTTTTGTGCTTTTTTACTGGCTTCAACAATTTCATCGACAATCTCTTCAACGATAGCGCTAATCATAGCCTGCCGGGAATCGCCGTCATCTGCCTTGGCAAGAACGCGTCTTCGGATTTCCCCGCGTGCACTGCCGCCTGGGTATTGCGCGGACAGCATTTGCCGGGCGCGCCCGGCGCCGAGACGGGAATAGAGCCTGTTGCGAATGGCCACATCTTCCGCGGATGTTGATAGCGCCCATAATTCAATCGGGCCAAGTGTGTTGTATAAGTGTTGCTCATAACGGCCATCCGTCGTTCCCAAAACAAGCAGACATGGAGCACCGATGGATTTTGGACCGGTCAGTTTATAACGAATAACCTGCCGCGCCGTATCCGATAAGCCAAAGCGTTCCTGCACATCGTCAACGGCCTTATCGGAAATGGCGGTACCCAGAACCCATACGCCTGTGGCAAGATCGACCATATCCTTGTCGAAATCATGGAGAAGCTGCGAGGTCAGGACGATCTGCACGCCCCGTTTTCGCCCTTCACGCACATCACGAATAACCTGCGCGCGTACGGACGGGGATTTGCTGGTTCTGTGGAATTCGTCATAGCAAAGCCTTTTTGGCGTTTCACCGATTTCCTGAAGTTTCATCTCGTGAAACTCCCGGTATTTTTCAGGCACGTTTTGAATGGTATCCAGGCTCATCCACCAGTTGCGCACCAAAGCATGACGCGCCAGCATATACATGATCGCTGTTTGCCGGTCTGCGGATTCATCGCCCTGCGGCGCGACATCCATCAAATCAATGGAACAAATCCGGGTATCGGCGATTTCAAATTGTGTGACAGAGGACAAGATGGGGTATTCGCGGATCGCCGAAGTAATCATGCGCTCGAAAGCGCTGATGACGGTTTCAGCGCTGAAACCAACGGAGGTTTCCTCCAGCAAGGTCCTGATTTGTGGTCGCCTTGATGCTGTAATGGAATCATTTAATGTGGGTGCGGCGTGACGTTGGGCCACATGGGCAATGTGGTGCTGCTCCAGCTCAAACATTTTATCGACCACATCCCACCAATAAGGATCAGCAGGCAGATGAACGTTAAATTTTTGCAAGGCTTCATCAACATCGGATTCAAGGCGCGGCAAATAGGGGCGTGCTTCCGCGTTGGCCATTTTGTCGTCGCGCCAGCGATACATTTCATCGACAACAAGGCCGCAAAGCTGCTGGATTCCATCATAGGGTTTTTCGTAGCCCGGCGGCGTACATAACAGCGTCATTAATTCGACTAGATAGCTGCGCTCATCGGGAAGAGGGTAGCGGCAGCCAAGCTGCGTATCAAACGGGTTGATAGCGTATTGGTGCGACATCTGAAGCCGGAAATAAGCCGCTTCGTGTTGCCGGTTTAAAGGAAGAGCCTCTTTGATCAAAGATATTAATCCGGAAGAAGACGGTCCGATATCGATCACGGCAATATAGGGAAGCCTGCTTAAGCCCGGTGATAAAATCGTGGCAAGATTGAGCGTATTCAAAAGAACGGATTTACCGGCGCCGGGCTGGGCAAAGATAAGATCAAACCAGGTGGTGGTCATATTGGTTCCGGTCTGATATGGCCAGGCTTTGCCGTCCGGGGTTCGAAACAGCATCGAACCCTGTTCAAAGGGGCTGGAGGGTCTTTGCCAGGGAAGCAGGCGCATCACCTCCGCCATGGGTGCCACGGCCGTTGGTGCGGAGCCGGCGCAGTGTATACCCATCGCTGAAGACATCACACAATCCAGCGGGTCGCCGGAAAATTCACTGACCTGGCAATAACCCCAGCTTTCAAAGGCCTGAAGAAGAACCGACAAACGATCATGGATAACGTCTTTTTCGCTAACATGACACCAGGTGGCAAATGAAATACGAAGGCGGACCACAGGCTCGCTGCGAGCCATAGCCTGCAATCCTTCCAGAGAATATTTGATTTGCTTGTTGGCAGCGTTGGTTGGTCCCATCATTGTCGCGACGAAGGCTCTCATTTGAGTGGCATAGGACCCGCCGCCCTCTATTAGAAAAGAAATTCTAAAAGGGATATCCGCTTCGACGAGACGGTTCAAAAGCACAGGAAACGGCGTTGAATCCATCGGACCCAAAGTCATATCCGCACCGGCCCAAAGTAAGTTACCAATACGGACAACGGATTTTCCCATAGTTTTGGCATCACCGGCTGTAATTTGCTCGGCAAGGTTTGGCCACAGCAAGTCAGACATATCAACCCGGCTTCTCGGAGCCCTTGGCGGTATGGGGTCGCCGGGAAGACAGGCGCGCCAGTTTTCATTGGCATGGTCAGGAAATAGATTGGAGCGAACGGCTGTCATGGCATCATGCACTTCAAGCAAATCACCTCTGATGCCAAGCTCATCCATGGCCGATAATACGGCTGAAACATAACTTTTATGACGTGTCCTTAAAGGTTCCAGCGCACCGAAAGGGTATTGAGAAAATCCGGCGGGAAGCCAGCTCTTGGCTTGCTCTCTTGCCTCTTTTCCGGCGCGTTGCACCTCGTTTTTGGTTAAAATGGAGGGCCGCGTCCACAAAATAAAATACGCCTCCTCATAGGTCAGGAAACGCTCCAGATGTTTGATCCGCTCATTAAAAAGATCGTCTATCTCAAGACCTGTGTTTTCAGCGGTTTGCCTGCTTGGCCTGACATAGTTCTCAAGCTCTTTTTTTATTCTGTCGGGATCTCTGGCGAAATAGACCTGTAATGCATGACCCTGACGGTCAAATCGTGCGCCTATTTTAATTGTGGAGGCTTCAACAATATGCTCGTATTCCTCATCACCGATGATTTGCCGGCTTCCTTCAACTTTAATATAGGAAATAAGGGAGCCATCGGAGCCTGCGATGGTCGTTTCATTATCGGCGGTTTCAAGCCGGATAAAGGACGATACAGACTGCTTTAAAGCCTTTTGAAAGGGGGTTGCTATTCTGTCTAAGAAATTCATGGAAAGTCTATATTCCTCAGTTTTACCGAGCTCTTAAATGGGCATAAGCCCCAATATACAAAACTTGCCTTCCAAGGCATAGACAGCATATAGAAAAACTAACTTTTTATAAGGGAAAAAGCAGGGTTTACGAGGCTTTTGCCATATCCTGATAAATAGAAAGCCATGTAGGCGGCGCTTTCCCACCAAAAGGCCCGTCTTTGGAGCGCCAATAAGCCAAAATTTGTGGAAACTGGTTAAATTCGAGGTCGGCTTCCTTGATAATGCGCCGGTCCAGAGGAAAAAGGCGGACACCGTTTAGTTTCTTTTCGCGGTGCTGATAGTGCTTATAACCGAGATAATCCTTTAAGACCATGGAAAGAATATAAGGATCATCTGTCCCGATACGTGTTCGCACCTCTTCCCTGCGCTCCATGATGGCATCCAGCGAACGCCTGGCAGCATCGGCGACGGGCCCCTGCGAAATACGCGCGACATAAATGGCTCTTGCGATATTATGGAGCTCACCTTGTGAAATTTCCGGCAGCCAGATGAGAACGCCGGAGCGCATGATACTAACTTGTTCCAGGTTAAAGCACTGATGACAGAAAATGCAGGTTGTCGCCAGGTTCTCCTCGCTGATGTCGCGGGTATCGCTGTTAAGAAAAAGGACTTCCTGGTATTTTTGTGACCTAAACCCACAGCATTTGCAGGAAAAGTCGTCGCGCTTCAGAATCTTTTGTTTTAATTCTGGTGTTATAGTGCCTGTAATAACAGCGCCCGCCCCTTTTTTCGGTAAGGGACGGGCGATGCCTAATATAATAGGTAATCCATTCATGGATATTAGTTTACAGCGAAATTCACCTTTTGCAATGGAACTACAGCGGCCTGATTACCGGTACCGACTGTATTGAACATTGCATCGAACAGCATCGGAAGCGCAAATAACGCACCACCGGATGCCAGACGAATAGCGCCGTCTTTTAAAGGTGTTTGTGTTGGGTTTTCCACATGGTCCTTGATCTTCATAACACCAAGAACACCAAGCAGAACACCGAACAGGTATGAAAGACCGGAAATTAGACCCGGCAGGGTGCCTATGGACGTTCCAATATTGTCGGAAATCGTACTAAACGTATTTCCGGCAAAGGCGTCGCCTGCAGAGCCCATAATCATACCAGCCGTAATGGCTGCACTCAGTCTGTAACATGATTTATTAAACATAGTGTTTTCTCCTTCTACCAAAAGTTTGCTCACTAACTAAATACTATCCCCCACGTCGTAATGCCCAGTGTTTCCTGGACAGTATTGAGTAAGGGACCTAGGTTCACAGCAAGCGATCCGCCTATCATATGCGTAACGCCAGCCATAACCGAGGCCTGTTGTTTGCCTTCGGCAACATCTCTGATGATGAAAATCCCCCTGATAAAACTAATCAGACCGAGGATTATCATAAATTTCAAAATCGCGCTGATCACAATATGCGCGTGTGCAATCTCCCCCGGCCCCATACCTGTTGTATATTGTAAGGTGGCATAGGTCTGGGTAGCGGGAAGATTAAAAAACGATGTGGTAAAAGCGGTCATAAGCGTATTAAACGAAATAAGGGCACCACCGGTAATAAAAGTCATGATGGTTCCAATACCGCCTGGACCCTTTGGGCCCTCCTGTGCGGATTTAATAACGCGCATAATCGCTACCATAATCAGGATCGCGCCCGCAACATAGCCAAACCAGCTTAGTAAAATTGTAGCCGGACCCAGCAACGTATCCATGAATTTGAAAAGGGCGCCACTTAAACCGGCGCCGCCACCGGCTGGGCCGCCCCCAGGTAAAAAGCTGGTAAAAATACCAACAATACCACCGCCGCCAGTAAGATTGCCGGTTTCATTAAAGCCGGTGTTTGTGTGCGGAAGGAGGGCTATCGGTGAAACAGTGCTGCGGCCCACTTCAATAAGAACGGGTAGAGCAAAAAACATGCCACCTGCGATAAGCCTTGAAATGCCTTCGGAAATTTTTGTTTGTGTCGGGTTTTCAACATGGTCTCTGATTTTTACCAAAGCCCACAGACCAAGAGCGAGTCCCATTATATATGAAATGGCCGATAAGAAAGATGGTATGACGGCTGTGTGAAGTATGGAGGCGCAAAGTACGTCCCCGAGATCGGCGTTAAGCAGACCTAAAGTACAAGAGCTTTTGGATTCAAGGGAATAGGCAAAACCTGCAGCGGCCACGATTGATCGTCCAAAGCTAAGTCCGCCAAGGCCATCATCGGCGATCGTGGCGTACATTGCGTGATAAATTGACGGCAGAGCAAAAAGCGTGCCGCCAATCAGCAAGCGTATCACACCATCTTTTAATTTTGTTTGATCTGGATTTTCAACATGGTCCTTGATTTTTAGAATCCCCAGAACGCCGAGCAGCAAGCCGAATAAATAACCGGCCGCAGAGATAAGGCCGGGAACATTCTCAATCGATTCAATAACATTTTCTAGGACCTGGTTGACGTCTTGCAGTGGAACGAAACCTGATATTGTACCGATAACTTTCGATATCTCATCGATCGGGTTTGCGCCGCGGCCAAGCGTCGTCACACTAGCGCCACCATTAATGGCGCTTGCCATGGTTTCGAACAACATGGGGAGGGCAAATAAAGCGCCGCCGATAATAAGTTGGATAATTGGTTTTTTAAGCGGGACCGTATTTTGTCCGCCCGGATTTTCAACGTGGTGTTTGAAATTCAAAATCGCGAGAACGCCGAAAAGCAAACCCAGCAGATAGGCAATTCCAGCAATAATACCCGGAAGGCGCTCTATCGAAATGGTGATGTTTTCCGCTATGTCGTCTGCGTTATCGACAGAAACGGCATGTGCTATATCGGCGCCAAAGAATGTAAAGAATACAGAAAGAAGAGCCAGACGGAGAATGTTCCACCCGGTTATCATGCTCAGTTTATGTAGATTTTTTTTACACATTCCTATTACCACGCTATTACTACCACCTACTCATAATTAGACCATATTTTAGCTAAATTTTGCAAGCTTTTTACAGAATATAATTTAACATAATGTCAATGCTTTGTGGCCCTTTTACTGTTTTTATTGAATTATTATATCGGGAGTGTCTCAAGATAGTCTTAATAGAAAATATTATATAAAAGGGAGGTTTACTGTGAAATTCGGCCTTTTGTGCCCTTAACGACCCATTTTCCGTTTTCGACGCCAATGGAGGTAATGCGGCCTATGCCGGCCAGGCTGTCACCAACTTTAACCGATTTGAAGTCGCTGGAGCCCTTTTCTGCAATGAGGGCCTTGCCGGGCCCTGCGGATCTAAGCTCCCAGACCGGACCGGTATTTTTTGAAGATCTCTCAACTTTCTTTTGTTTTACAATGGGTTGAGTGTCTATTTTAGCCTTAGGCTTAGGGGGGTCCTTCGGAATAGCTTTTGGTTTAGGCGTTGCTATAGGCGTTTTTGGCGGCCTTGTGGCTTGCTGGGCGCTGGATATGGTCAAGTCAGCCATACTTTCCTCAAGTTTTACGATCATATTTGTTAACGTATTGATTTTATTGTTAGTATTGGCAATTTGTTGGGCCAGCCTGTCATTTGATCCTTCAATTTCATCTTCCAGATCCTTAATCCTGTCATATATTTCTTCCAGCTGGTCACTATTGACAGTTTTCACCTGAAGAGAGGCCATATTGGTTTCTACAATCTCTGAGCTCTGCTCTTCTATGCCCACTATTTCTGGCGCAGCCTGCGGCTCCAGTTCCTTATCAGGTTCCGGGTCTGCAGCCATTTCCTCAATAACAGGCTCCTGAACCGGCTGATCAGGCATAGGAGGGGCTTCTTCTACTGCTATTATCTCGCCAGGCTGTTTATTTGACGGCTCGCTTAAATAAGCCGGTTGTTGCTGCTCTTCCAATTGCGCTATCTTTTCAGGCATCGGCGTTAAAACGTCTATCTGCCTGGGCGCAGCTGCTTCTTCAGTGGCGGAATGCATGGGAGTTGGCATTGGCGGTGCCTCTTCAATAGTTGAGAGGGCTTCTTCCCTTTGCTCCAGGCTTTTGTCGATTTGCCCGGCCAACAGCTCTGGATTATCTAAAAACCCGCCTGAAGGTGTCTCTTGCGCCTGCTCCAAATCAGGAAGTGCTGTCTCTTGAATGGCAGGGTCGTCGATCTGCGCCGTATCCTGCGGAGGCTGTGTGTCCTGCGTTGCCGGGCCAGGCGCGCTCATCTTCATAAGAAACCAGCCGCCAACGCCAATAACCGCAACGGCAATGACAATCGCGTTAAAATTCTTTGAAATAAAAGATTTTTGTTTCACCACACCAGCCGACACTGCCGCGCCTTGTGGCCTCTCAGTGTCGCTTTGCTGCTGTGTCGTTTTATCAGCATCATCATCGAAATCATCCCAGGAGGCATCTTCAAAATCGTCCTCATCGAAATCCTCAATGTCTATATCCTCGCCTAAATCAAGATCATCAAGCTCAGAGTCATCTGTCTCATCCATAAGATCGTCTTCCAGCGCTTCGGGTTTTTTCTCTTCTTCTTGCATATGTCTATTTATAGATATAATTCCGGGAAAATTCTAGAGATCTTTGTCTTCTTCGGTAACAGCTTCGACAAACAAGATGCCTATGGGGGTTCCGGCCGCTATGACAACAGTGACCTCAATATCATCAAGCTCTTCATCAAGAATGTCAGATAATTCCTGCCCGGCCTCATCAATACCGGAAGCGATCTCCTCTTTTGTATCAGTTTCTGCTGTAGATTCGACTGCGGCTCCACCATCGACGGTTATGGTTGTGCGTCCTGAGTCGGCAATAGCCCCTGCTGCGCCTTCGACAAAAGCAGCGGCCATCGGCAATACGATTCTTGTGAAATAATGATGGTCAACATCCGTGGCCATACCTGACAAGGTTGTATTCGGATCAAGGGCCACTGCTGTCACATCATGAGAAACACCATCTATAACGATGGTATCGAAATTTAGCGTTATAAGTTCGTTGTCTTCCTCGAACGTTCCCAAAAGACGGCTGCCCCTTAAAGGTCCCGACGCAATCTGAGCCAATACAGGACCTTCAGCATCTGTGTTGGCTTCTATAAGAAGCTGCCCGTATTCGATGGTGCCGGCGGGAATTATAATTTCCTCAACAATGTCCTCTTCAAATTCATCGTTATCTTCACCAAGCTCTTGTTGTTTGAGCTTTTCTTTTTCCGCTTCTTCTTCACGCTCTTCCTTGAGCTTTTTTAGCAAATCGGGATCGGATATTTGCATGCTCGATATCCTGGTTTCGGATTGTGCTTCCAGAATTGATTGCATTTGCTGAGACTGAAGATCGGCCAAAGCCTGGATAGCCTGTCTGTCTGCTTCACTCCAGCCTGTATCAAAAACCGATGCGGTATTGGCGGCGCCGTCCTGTGTGTTTAAATTGGCCCGTTCCTGCTGCTGGATCTCTCTTTGCAGGCGCTCTTCCTGCAGGCGCCGCCAGCGCTTCAAGGGGTCTTCCTGTTCCTGCTCATCCGCAGGCGCGACAAGGCTGCCTTTGGGTGTTTCGATGGGAACGGGAAGGGCGCTTCCGCCGCCTGCGTAAGCTTCTTCAACGGCCGTTTGGTTAAATTCTTCTATGGCTTCCTTGTAACTTGGTGATACTTCCTGTGTACCGGGCGTTGATTTAATTTCAGACCCTGTAGGCACATAAGAGGGGCTAGGCGCCTGCTCCTTACCCCCAAATATAAGAATGGTTCCAAAAATTGCAGCTCCCGCCGCAAAAATAATACCGACTTTAACCATAGGGTTGTTACGCCACAAATCCCCCAGGGTGTTTTGCTGGTCGAAATCATCGAATCCGGACTCGTCGTCCAGACCTTCATCATTAAGGTCATCGCTCATCTAAAATATCCTCACGGTCTGATAGGCGGGCGCGAACCATTTTTCCTTTGTCAGACAGGATAAGAACCGGCGTATCTTCTATGGCATAGACATGCATGCCGTCGGCTGAAGTGGCCGAACCATTCCAGCCTGGCGAAAGCAAGGTAAGGGGCGTCCGGATATAGGTCAGGCCGTTAAAACGATAAGCGCTTGTTCGTCTGTCAACGCCTGAAACTGTCAGTTTTTCCGCTCCTATAGGTACGACACCTTCAAGAACGGATGTAATGTCCTCATCACCCGCACTAATCATAAGGCCTTGATTGAGGAAGGGGTTGGATGTGCTCATGACACCATTTTCGATAAGCGATATATTTGCAAAAGGTCCGCGTTCCGGGATGATAGCATCAAATCTGTAGTGAACGATATCGCGGCTTGTCTCCAAAGTCATGATGATGGGGGTTTCAAGGCCAATCATCATAATGGACATATTGCCATAGGCAAATTCAGATTCCGGTGATATCCGGAGAATATGAGACCCTTTTTCGCTGTCGCTTTCGACGACTTCAAAATTTCCTGCCCAGGTTATATTGAGCACAGGCCAGGGCGCGCCGGTTGTGTCTACGAAATTAACCGTTGTGACATGACCATGCGCAACTTTAATACTTAGCGGCTTGGTTCCGGGGTCAAGCGAAATGGTCTGTACTGTAACTTCCGGTTTCGGGTGGGGATGGATCGGTATTTCTACGGATTCCTGCGTTCTGTCAAAAGTTTCCAGCAACTCCCGGATTTCTTGAGGCTTTAGGGGCAACAATCCTTGCAGCGCCGCGTCAAACGCTTCTCTTCTGGCCTTTTCACGAAGGTCCTCACGTGATTCTTCCGAGACGACAGCCTGCTGGTCCTCTTCAAAAGTAAAAGCCTCGTCCAGATCAAATGAATCAGCTTCCTGGATGTCCTGCCCCGCGCTTGTTTGCGCATCTGCTCTTTCCGGCAAGGTTCTTTCAGGCAAAGCATTGCCAATGCTTTCAGAAAGCTTTGATTCCAAATCCTGTGCGTAAGAGCAGGGCATAAAAACAGCCATGGTGAGAACAAAAAAAGCCACCTTAACGCATTTATTCGTGTAAGTTTTGATGCTGGTCATTGGTACGTTTGAGCAAAATTCATGCGATGTTATCAAAAAGGATATATCGGATCAGGAGTGCTGTCACCCCATCTGCAACAGAAAAGGCCAAACAATTAACAAGGCAAAGGAAGGGCGCAAATCTTATCTCGGCACAGCAATCCACTGTTCTATACCAACACCATTCGGGCTTTCCAGACGGGGAACACGGACAACGACGACGGTAACCAGTAAACTGTCACTTCGGGTTCTGGCGCCGGATTGATAGGTCACAATGAGCGGCAGCTGTACGACCCATTGGTAACGACCGTTTATTTCGCCTTCTCTTTCCAAGATGGGCGCGCCTTGCGGGGCAGCAGTAACGACCTGTTGATTGGTTTCGACCATTTCAATAATTCGTGATTTTTGCAGGGCCTGCGTAAAGTTTTCCCAGCCGCGGCGGGTGAAATTTCGGGAGGCCTCCTGAAGGCGGCGGCGGTAATCGTTAAATCCAAACGTCATGACCTCTGTGCAGGCCTGTGCGACCCAGGACATGAGGGCCGGATTGCTTAAATTCGGCTGATTAAGGCCAACCATGGGAATAAGCCGCCCGTCTTCAGTTGTAGCGAAATACCGGTTTTCGGGCTGGTGGACATTCACCACAAAATACATAGCGCCGATAAGACCAAGAATAATAAGCCCTTGTAAAACAGCAAGGCGCAGCAAGCTTCGATAGCCATCGCGGTAGAATTCATTGCGGACAACGACCGTACCAAGTCCGCTGACATCCTGGCCGGCAGCGTCCTTGTCTTCACCTGGGGTTTCAGGCGCGGCCGGTTTTTCTTTCTGTTTTTTTGCCATAAATTATGCCCGGTTATGATGATAACGACCTTGCGAAAGCCATTTTGTATTAAAAAACCCTGATTAACAAGTGCTATACTCGCTTGTTCCTTGTCAGAGAATAAAGCCGACGAACTACATGAAACGTGCCATTTTGGCAGGTCTTATGCTAGAATTAAGATTGGATTTGAGGTTAATTTAAAAAAATGGCACGATGTGTCTGTTAAGCTCAGGGTGTATGGCGGGTAAACGGTGAGCAGATAATGAAAAGAAAACCCTTGTTTCATAACGTAAAAACGGCATTGCGTGGGTCAATTCTGCTGCTGGGTTTTCTGACTTTTTTCCTGACAATGACAGTTCCCAATGATAGGGCCTATGCCGGCTGCGGATGTACCGGTTGTGTAGAGACCGATGTGCAGTTTGCAGAGGATATTATAGCAGCCTATCATGCTGTAGAAGAAAAGAAGATTATCAAGTTTATCTCCGATGAGTTTAAGGCGCATAAAAACTGGATGGTCAATACATTCTTTCAGCAATATGTTCTGCCGGCCCTCATGCGGTTTACCGAGCAAATGTCTGCTGTGGGCATGCAGCAGGTTATGATTATTGGCACGTTTTTAGATGCCAAGCATCAACTGGAAACGCAAAGAATTTTTCAGCAATTACAGGCGCAGGCGCACAAAGATTATCACCCCAGTGAAGATTTTTGCTGGTTCGGTACCAATGTCAGAAGTCTGGCAGCTTCGGATTCAACCGCAAAATATAACTCACTTATTATGAGCAAGCGCGCCATGGCACGGCATTTAGGCAATGCCAATGCCAATTCGTCAAGAAACAGGGATCAGGACAAGAAAGGTCGCTGGAAACAATTTACAGAGCAGCATTGTGATCCCAAGGATAATAATTGGCAGGAAAAAGGCACAGGGTTAGACCTGGCCTGTAAAAATGCCAGTGGCGATAAAAACAGACGCAACCGGGATATTGATTTTACCCGTCTGATCGATGAGCCGCGAACGATTGATGTTGATTTTGTTGACAGCACCCTTCAGGGAAATGGTGACGAAGAAGATGTGATTGCCATGGCCAATAATCTTTACGGCCATGATGTTTTAACCCGCCGCGCCACAGAGCAAAACTTAGGAAACAAGCAGGCGCAGCATCTTTATCTATGGCTGCGCTCTGTCGCCGCGAAGCGAAGCGTGGCGGAAAACTCCTTTAATGCAATTGTCGGTTTAAAATCATCTGGGACATCGGACATAAAAGGTGCGCCGGCGCCGCCCAGTGCGCCAGAACGAACAGCCCAGTTTTTAGGTGCTATTTTGCAGGAGCTGGGTATGCCGAAGGAAGAAATTTATACGGTTTTGGGAGAGCGTCCAAGTTACTACGCGCAGCTTGAATTGCTATCCAAGAAAATTTATCAAAATCCGGATTTTTACGCCAATCTCTATGATAAACCGGCCAATGTGGCACGAAAAAAAGTAGCGCTTCAGGCCATTGAATTGATGCTTGACCGGGCAATTTATGAAAGTCAGATCAGACAGGAAATGGCGATGTCCGTATTGCTTTCCAGCAAGCTCAGGGGCGAGTTTAAGGATGTGAACAAGGATATGGTCGGTATGATGAATACGGGAAATTAGTGTGATGAAAAGAACTGGAAAATTTTTAATCCTGATTTTGGTTATGGCTTTTTTAATCTGGCCGAATACAAGCTATGCCTGCCCCAGCTGTGCAAAAAGAGTGAACGATAAAGAAAAAGTTGAATGGCGGAGTGAGCCGGATGGCACAACGCCCAGGATAACAACACACGTTAAAGAAGAATTTATTGCGCACAGAGAATGGATCATGATTACGCTGTGGCAGGATCATATCCTGCCGGCCATGATGTTGATGGCGGAACAGTTAACCGTCGTGGCGATGCAGCAGGCCGAGATTGTTGGCACATTTCTTGATGCCAAACACCAGCTGGAAACCCAGCGTATTTTTCAACAACTTCAAGCCAGGGCGCATAAGGATTATCACCCCAGCATTGGTATGTGTGAATTTGGCAGCTCTATCAAAAGCCTGGCAGCGTCAGAGCGCAAGGGCGAGTATAATGCTGTTCTCATGAGTCAAAGATCGATGGACCGCCAGCTTGGTAATGCCAATAGCAGCGCCACCTATGGCAATGATCTGGATAAAGAAGGCCGGCTTGAGCAATTCAAAGAAAAATTCTGTGACCCTAAGGATAACAATGATGGCCTGGGCTTGATGTGTAAGCAAAAGATTGATCCGGCACCCGACCCGGATAGTGCAAAAAGAGAGCGCTATAATAAGGATATCGATTATGCCCGTACGGTAGATTTTCCCTGGACCCTGAAAATTGATTTCACCGATACAGATTCGACAAAGCATGAAGAAGAAGTTTTGGCTCTGGCCAGCAACCTCTATGCGCATCATGTTTTTGCGCGCCCCCCTGCAAAATTACTTGAGGCGGTCATAGATGCTAAAGCCGAAGAAAGCATGACCAATATGCAGAAAAGATATTTGGACATGCGCTCGCTTGTAGCCAAAAGAAGCGTGGCAGAAAATTCTTTTAATGCAATCACAACCATGAAATCAGAAGGCACGGCCGGTTCAAAAGATTTTTTAAAGGCATTGCTGGCGGAGCTTGGGGTTCCTAATTCGGCTACTAATTCGGAGACCGAAGCCGTGCTTGGCGAAAATCCAAGCTATTATGCGCAAATGGAAATGTTGACCAAAAAGATTTATCAAAATCCTGATTTCTATACGAATCTCTACGACAAGCCCGCCAACGTAAATAGGAAAAATGTGGCGCTGCAGGCTATCGCGTTGATGCAAAAATTTGACATGTTCAAAAGTTATCTGCGCAGCGAAGCCTCCCTTTCTATTCTTCTTGAGCTGGCGGTCATGGAGCTGCAGGAAGAAGTTGAAAACGAAATTAATCCGCTAACCGGGCAGGGAGAGCCAGGCTAAGGCGTAAGGTAAAGGCTTTGTTTGATGGTACGAACAAAACTAAAAAAAATATTATTCTCAGGAACGTTATGCCTTTTGGGCATTTCTGTTTTTTCTTATCTGTATAATTTTAATTATATAGAATCTGTTAATGCCTATTCATTCCAGGAAAAACAAACATCCGGCAGCGAGCCTGTCATAAAGGCTTATGATTTCCCGCCCGGCGCTGAAGTTTCGTATCAAATTATTTCTTCAGATCGTATGCCTGTATCAGGGCAGGTTATTGTTAATGAATATGGCCAGGCGTTGTTGCCGGCTTTTGATTTATCGAATTCTGCTCTGGCCTATAACGTGGTCATCGAAAAAGACGGTCATTCGGAGCCATTAAACATCATGATGCGGATGAATAAAGAAACCGGAAGAATTTTTGTTTCGGGATCAGGCTTAAGTGAGTTTTCAGAGATACGTTTTGAAAAAGATACTGGTGCTTACGACACAAAAGCTGACTGGGCCGGTTTGTTTCATGAACGTGATGCCATTAGGATAGAGGATTTATCACAAAGCCAAAGTTTTAAGGTAGCCTTTCAAAACTATAATCTCGCCAGTGATATCATCCCGGCACGATCTCCTTTTGTGCAAATACAGTTTAGCGGTACAAACACCACACTCAGTACGGAAGACAGCGGTGCGTGGCAAAGGCTGATTGAAGACATCAGAAAAAACTACATCAGGGCTCTCATGCTCATGACAGAACAGTTATCGGCTGTGATGTACCAGCAGGTATTGGCGATCGGTACTTTTCTGGATGCCAAGCATCAGCTGGAAAGCCAGCGTATTTTGCAGGTTCTCCAGGCCGAAGCGCATAAAGATTACCATCCCAGCGATCAAATGTGTCGTTTTGGCTCTTTTGTAAAAAGCGTTGCTCATACGGAGTCAAAGGCTGCGCTTGATAAACAGGCTATCAACAAAGTATTGATGAACAGATATATGGATACCAAGGATAGCAGCTCTGCCGAGGGTCTTGAGATGGATATACGGGCCCGTTTGCAACAGTTTCGAGAAGTCTATTGTGACCCCAATGATAACAATGCCGGTTTGGGGATAATGTGTAAGGGAAGTGTAAACCCACCGCCGGAGCTCGATCTTGTAAAAAGAGAGCGCTATAACAAAGATATCGATTATGCCCGCACATTAGATAATCCCCTAACGCTGGATATTGATTTTAGAAATGAAAAAGGAAAAGATCCTAACGATCCTAAAGACTCTGAACTGGCTGATGAGCAGGATATTGTAGCGCTCGCTAAAAACCTTTACTGGCCACGCACGCTGGAGCCTCCACCAGAAAACGAAGTACCCAAAAATTACCAAAGTTATTTGCAGGCCCGTCGGTTAATTGCCACACAAAATGTAGCCCATGATAGTTTTGTTAATATTGTGGGTATGAAAAGCAAGGCGCCGGATGTTTTGGATTCTTCAGGCAATGTCATAAATAAGGAGGGTGGCTGGGCTTTTATGAAAGCCATGATGCGCGAGTTCAAGATACCAGCTGAAGAAATTCATGAAGTGCTTGGCGATAACCCCAGCTATTATGCGCAGATGGAGGTGTTGTCCAAAAAGATCTACCAGCACCCTAATTTTTACACAAATTTATATGATAAACCTGTGAATGTTGATCGCATCGGTACTTCGATGAAAGCGATTAATCTGATGCATGACCGGGACCATTATGAATCCTTATTACGCCGAGAAATTCTTATTTCACTGCTGGTTGAGCAGGAATTGTTGAAAAAAGCGGAAAATATTAATAACGAAATTTTCGGTGGTCTGGCAAAACCCCAAAGAAAATAGAGTGTTTGGCACTTCCCTTGCATAGATAGCCTTTGTAAGAACTGAAAACAGGCAATTATTGCATTATAAGGGAATTGATCAATGGGCTTAGCCGGATTGGACGCTGCGCTTTCGGGTCTGCGAGTTTCGCAGCAGCAGATTAGTGTTATTTCCAATAATATTGCAAATGTGAACACGCCTGGCTATTCCCGGAAAATTTTACCCCAATCCTCACAAGTTATTGAAGGTGTTACGGTTGGAGTTCTTGGCGATACCATTATCCGTCAGGTTGATCTGAGCCTTCAAAGGGACTTATGGACTCAGATCAGCTCGGCAGGCCAGCTTGATGTAAAACAAAGCTATTTAAGCAGGGTAGAGCAATTTCACGGACCTCCGGATAAGGAATTATCTGTAGCGGCAGAAATTTCCCGCTTAAAAGATAGCTTTGCGGCTCTGGCAGATAGCCCCGAAGATCCTTTTTTATTGGCGACGACAGTTGATCAGGCGGTAGAGGCAGCTGAAAAGTTCAATGATTTATCTAATCTCATCACAACACTTCGCAATGATGCACAGTCCGATATTCAAAGCACAGTCGGGCGTATCAATAATCTCCTTGAACAAATTGCTGATACGAACAAGCAGATTCAAACCAATACAAATTTGGAGCGCACGACAGCAGTCTTAAAGGATCAGCGTGATGAAGCCGTTAAAGAGCTCGCAGATTTGATTGATATCAGTTTCTTCGAGCGGGGCGATGGGGTTCTTGTCGTACAAACCAATGTCGGCGTGCTGCTTGCTGATCAGACAGCCCAACAATTAACGTTTACCCCGACACCTATATCGACAGCAAACTACTATCCGACTTCCGTTTCTGGTGTTTTTGTTGGCGACCCTGTGACCGATCCCTCCGGCGCTGTTGATATTACGCAGGCCATCCCTGGCGGAAGGATAGGCGGATTGCTGGAGCTACGTGATGAGACCTTCCAAAAACAAATGGCGCAGCTTGATGAATTGGCCCATAAAATGGCGCTACGTTTTGAAAATCAGGGTTTACGTCTGTTTACTGATCCCTCAGGCAATATTCCGGTTGATACAGCCCCGGATCCTACGGCGGGCCCGCCACCGGTAGCAGTTTCCTATGTTGGCTTTTCTGCAACAATTCAGGTTAATGCCGCTGTCGTTTCAGACAACACTCTTTTGCAGCGTGGAACTGTTGCCACGGATGAGCCTATTCAGCCGGGGTCCAGCGAAATTATAAGACGTGTGATGGAATTTACGTTTGGCGATGTCGAATTTCAGCAAGCCCTTGGAACCATTGATTTGCGCGCGTCCCTTGCCGGCGGCGGCCCCTTTACTCTGCAAAACTGGCTTGGCGCCTTTTCTGAAAATGATATTACAGCCACTCGTGATATTGTTTCTATCGGGCCTGACCTTATTACAACCATTGGCGGGCCTTTTGCTGTGCCGGGCGCGGATACTTTCTCGATTACAATTGACCCAGGTGGCGAAGGGGCCGGACCGATCGGACCACTGCTGGTAGACATGAATGCCATTCCACCGGCCGGGAACGCGACAGCAACGGATCTGGCGACTTTTATAGATGGTTTGGATCCCAATATTAATGCGACGATAAACAGTTTCGGTCAGCTGCAGATTACCAGCCGTTGGGATATCAGCATAGCTGACGTTAATATGGGGCAGATCGGCTTTGACTTCCTGGGTTTGCCACAAGGCACTATTAACGCAACTGATCCGTATTTTGATGTCCAGGTCGGTAACAATGACCCGGTTCGTATTACTATTTTGCCCGGTGATGATGAAAACGATCTTATCGATAAGCTGATTTTTGATCCAGCTATTCCCAATGATGTCGGTGTACCAGGTCTGGCTTATGATGCTGTAACATTCGCAGCGACAGGTGAGCTTATTTTACGGCCTGGTGATGATTTTGCCAACCCGGTCTTTGGTGGCGATATTAAAGTTACGTCAGGTCCGTTCCAGGTGGACGCTGCCAACGCCCAGATCAACGTGGCTGTGCCAGGAACCTTGTCTAACGGTATTTCCTTTGTTTCGTCATTATTTGGCAGCTTCAACGCCGGGCCTCCCTTACAGGATATATCTCCTGTTTCCAGCGTTTCATACGGGTCGGAAATATCGGTTGCCAATACAAATCTTGTTCCTTTCCGGGAAGGTTTTCTTGGGCCGGGCGCTAATATTTCAACCGGTGTCATTGGCTCAACTGGATTGGTCGATTTTGCTCAAAAAATGATCAATGAACATTCGCAGGAATTGCTTCTGACGGAAGGAAGGCTGGATGATGAAAGAACGCTTCAGGAAATTTTGCAACGCCAGTTGCTGGATGAATCAGGTGTGAACCTGGATGAAGAGCTGGCCAATTTAATTGTGTTTCAAACAGCCTTCGCCGCCTCTGCGCGTGTGGTCAATGCTGTTGATCAGATCTTCAGGGAATTACTGGATGCGCTGGGATAATCTATTTAGAAAAGGAATAAAAACATGACAGGCGTTTCAACACTCGGACAGGCACTGGACCAGATCGAAAGATTTAAAGAGGTTCAGTTTCGTTTTGCCACCCTTACAACACAGCTTGCTACGGGGAAGAAAACACAGAAATTTACCGGTCTGGGTACTGATATTCTGACATCACAACGGTCTAGGGCTGATTTTTCAACGCTGGAAACGTTCAGAAACAATATCATAAAAGCGGATCGCAGGATTGCGACGACCCTGGATACGATTGAAGAATTTAAAGCACAGGCCGAAAACTTTGCCGCCGCCCTTGCCGGTTTTACCCAGCAAAGCACGCACCAAGAGGGTGACATTGTCTTTTTTGATGATCCGGTCACACCAAATGTTGTTGAAAATATACAGATTGGTCACACATCCGGCGTGATGGACGTTGATTTTGAAACATTACAGGATCTGGCGACCAATTTATTTGGCTTTATGGTCAACCTTCTTAATGAAAAAGATGGTGATCGTTTTATGTTGGCGGGTGCGGAAACGACGACCCAGCCATTGGTTGACGGCGGAACGCTGGATACCGCCATAAGCAATCTTGTCACCAACTGGAAAACGGCAGGAATTACAACAACGCAGCTGATTAGTGGTTTACGCAGCACGGATTCGAGTGTCGATCCCAACGCTGTTACAGACAGCATTATTGGTTATTCTGCACCGCTCAGTTCCGGTAACGTTAAGGACATATTTGTCCGTGTGGATGACAATAGCGAAGTTGATTATACGGTTTTGGCCAATGAACCTGCCTTTAGAGATATTATTGTGGCGCTGGGTTATTTCAAAAGCGCAGACCTGCCTCCTATTGCCGATGTAATTGACCCGGTAACCAATCTTGTTACGACTGATGGGGCGCCTGGTACGACTGTGCAGGAGATGAAAGATAATTTCTACGACGTCTTTAATGATATGACGGCCATGGTTAATGGCGCTATCGATCGCATCGATCAGGCCCGCTTCAAGCTGGAAAATGCACGTGTGCGCATGGATCAGGCAAACCAAAATCATATAGAAACACAAAACCTGCTGAAAAGTACGATTGCCAATGTCGAGGACGTCGATATTAGCGAGATCGCTGTTGAGGTTAACTCACTGCAAATTCAACTCGATGCCTCATTCCGTGTGACGGCGCGTATACAGCAACTAAGTCTTGTGAACTTTATCTAAGATTAAAACAAACCCGCAGACCTGTCACCAACGGTCAGGATTTTTCCGGTATTTGTCTCATTGTCTTCCAACTCGTGATAAGGCCCTTTAGAGGGGTTTATGCCATGCGCAAACAAAACCTTGATGGCACTGCCAAACGTACCGTTAATCAGGATGTTGGATTCGAGCGTGTAATCATGGGTAGACTTCCATAGTAATTCTACATTGGCATGCCCCGTCCATTCATCCAGGGCTGCTTTCAAACTTTGACCCTGCTTGGCCTTCCATATTCTAGTCTGGTTGGTGGTCTGACCAAATTCGGTTGGCGGTGGAAGGTCTTGCCGGCTCACTGGGATAGGTTTATTCGTGGCGGGGATTTCCAGTTTTCCGCCCCCCACTTTTGGCGGGCCTGACGCTTCTCCCGGGTCCGTAATGTTTGCTCTTCTTAAGCCTGTGCTGCCTGGTGCAAGCCGTCTTGGCGCGCTTGCCTGCTCGATGAAAACCGTGTTGCCTCCGACATCGGCGCGTAAATTCAAAGGTGCGATCATATCGTTGACGACTTCATTCCATGCCCGTCCACCATTCCAGGAAACGCGGTAGCCGGGATTAACGCCCTGGCCAAAAGAAAAAGAAAATTCCGCCGGGACTACCTGACGCAAAGCCAGAGCCAGAGGCATATCACTGCCAAACCCCATGATTTCTTCGAATGTTTGAGGTGGGGGTTGGCGTAATGGCTGGCGTTGTCGAGGCGTGGCTTTTACAGATGGCTGTGTATTGCCGTCCGTTATAGTTTGAGCCGGATAGGGGTTAATCGCAAAGTTTTTGGGTCTGGGTCCTTTTGACGTTTGTTGTCCAAGGGAGTTCCTGACCTGCCCTGTTCCAACGTCCGGTTTTCTTTGCGGCGGCAATACTTTTTTTACTTTCATCAATGGCGTTGGATCGGATTCAAGCTCTTCCAGCTCGAGCATCTGAATACCGCTCGGCAGAGGCGCTGCCTGTACCGGGGCCATATCTTCAGCAGGTGGAGAAACAGGCACCGTTCTTTGCGGTGCAGGTGTCCATTCAAACCCGGCCCACGCATTGCCAGCCATAGCGGCCAAAAAAGCGCCGGTACAAATAACGGCCATAATGAAGGAGTGCGTCTTGTGCATGATTTCCAGTGTTGTTTTTATTTCTAAAGGTTGAACATAAAAGGCTGGTTTACAAAAAACAAGCGCTCATAAAGAAAGGAAATTAACCATAATCAATAAACTTTTTCTTCCGGGCTGAAATCCATCCCGGTCTGTCGGCGCCCAGAAACCAGGATCTTGTATTGCGTAAAGCAGATGGAAATGTCAGACCCTTACTTTCCAGGAACCGAAAAAGCATAAGCACGATAATGGACAACAGGATTGTTGAAACACGCAAATAGACGAACAAAATAGGCAAAGGCAAGGCAGCACGCGCGTCAAAACCAAAAAACCGGGCTGTGCGCATGGAATTGCGCCAGTGCCAGTTCATCTTCTCTTGAATATTTTCGAGTTCCTGCGCCATTATCTACCCTATGAAGAAATCAACTTCCTGTACTTGAGGATAGCAGAAGATAGTGGCGGCGGTCTATAAGTCCGTCTTCAAAGATAATTTCGGCGGATCTTTCCATGGTCTGGCCATATTGATTGATTGATCGTTGGATTTCATTCGGCCATTTTGTGAAATGCATATCCATAAGCTTTTCACGCACTTCATCAGGGAATTTCATCCATTCCCGTACGCCCATGCGCCCGCCGCCGATGCGGGGCACCAATACCTGTGTAACGATCAGGCGCAATGTTTCCATCAAAGCAATGGCGCGCTCTTCGCGCTCCTCCATATCATAGGTGGAGAGCATTCTTTGTACCGTATTGGCTACGCCCAGAGTGTGCGTGGTGGTATAAACGGCATGGCCGGTCTGCGCCGCCTCTATAGAAGCATTAATGGTTTCGCGGTCCCTGGATTCCCCGACCAGAATAATTTCCGGCTTGCGCCGCAAGGCATTGCGCACTCCGGTGGCAAAATCAGGCAAATGGCGTGGAATTTCGCTTTGTGCGACCAGCGAGCGCGGAGAGTTAATCGTATCATAGGTGAATTCTATTGGCGCTTCATAGGTCAGCATTTTGCCGCAGCCCTGTGGGCGCTCCATAATCATGCGGTTACCGGCGGCCAGTAGCGTTGTTTTACCCGATCCGGTGGGGCCTGTAATAATCACCATGCCCTGGCGCGGCGCCCAGGATTCAATGATTTCCTCTTCGATTTTGAGATCCTGCATCGTTGGTGGCTCACTGGGCAGGACCCGCATCGTGATCTGTGCGCTATCGCGGCCGCGCGATAAAATAGCCGTGATGTTGACGCGAAAACGAATGCGGGTATAGCGATCCGGCCTAATCTCATAAGACACATCAAGGTCCCGTCCCGAGGCCAGCCGGGCCTGCGCTTCCGGTCCGTATAATTTTGTCAGGAAGACCGCCATATCCGCCGCATCCATATTGCGAAACGTTACAGGATAAAGGGTGCCGTGAATTTCGCTATAGACCGGGCGGTCGTTCTGGATGCTGATATCGGAAGCATTTTTCTTTACGCACCAGAGAAGAAAAGGGTCAATGTAATCATCTATGAAACGATCCGGCTCTTCAGGCCAGGTTTCGGCGACATTATCTTCACCTTTAAGGAGACTTACCGGCTTGCGGGTTGCCATTGATCAGATCCGGTAACGAGTTTTGGGACACTTGTAATTTGTACGGCGCGGTCCCCTATGCGCATTTCCCGTCCGCCGCCTGTGACGCCGCGGTCAACCTGCATCGCGCTTGGCGGTGAAATCATTCCTTGCGTTAACAAAAGACGATAGCGAACCATGCCCTGGAAATCCGCCATGAGTTTATTGAGGTCTTCTTCAAAAATGTCATTGGCTTGCTCGTAACCAATGCCCCAGCCCCTGGCGACACGCTCTTCCCATATCTCGCGCTCCTCTTCGTCTTCAGGCCTTAAAATATCGGGGGGCTCTTCGAGACTCCGCCATTCCCGCTCCAGATAAGTGCGCCATGTGCGCGGCGTTGATGTGATTTTGGCGTTTTTGACAATGTTATAAATCCGGTCCGATACGGCAGCTTCCTGCCCGCCGGCCTGAATAATCATCGCATTGGCGGATTCGGAAACAATCGGCGGCTCGATCAGAAACCCGGACGGTGCGGAGATAAGCAGTTGCCTGAAATTAAAGACCCTGTCCATGTAACCGCCGCGTTTTTCCAGTTCCTGACGGATTTCAAAGGTGCGCATCGAAAGTCCGCCGCGCACGCCGAAAGATAAGGCCGCGTCTTTAAGCGCGTCTTCACGAATATCAAACGGCAGCCCGGTTTGCTCAGAGTCCTCATCGACTTCATTTTCCTTGGCAATTCCCTGAAGCTCTTTGAGAGTAGGAGGCCGAAAATCAACATCGACGTTAATACCGGCCTGTGCGGGAACAATAATGCCAAAGGCTAAAAACATGGCGGTTCCTAAAAATGGAATACCGAGCCTTTTGAGATGTATTTTTTTATGTCGGCTCATCATGTTGCTCCTACCCGCTTACCCCGATATTGGGCGCGTAATGCAGCTCCACAATACGGGATGCGGCATCGACCCGGACATCGGCGCGCAGGCCGAGCTGAAGGCCTATATCGCGCAGGACATCAACGATTGGTGTGTTTTCGGCGTGGATGGTGACGACAATCGGTGTGGGTGGCGGGTTGCCGATGATAACAAAAGTATAACCGGCGCGGTCTGCCAGGGTTTTGGTAATCGCGCTGACCGGCCCGACCCAGTTCACACTGATCGCGCGGCGTAATTCCGGCGGGGCATTGGCAATCGGGGCGACCGCTACGCCGGGAGAGCGTGAATATTCGACCGAGGCCAGTGTTTCCAGCGATGTGGCGGCACGATCGGCGGCATCGGCCAGCATAGAGGAGACTTTATCGGGCTCGGCGACAAGCTGCGGGCTGCCATCACTAAAGACAGAGCTTGCCGTATCACAGGCCGAAACCGTCATGACAGAAAGTAGCAGCACTATAAGCAAAGAAAACCGAAACATGATCCGTTTTGAACTCTCATCAAAGAACTCTGGTCAACAAGGCAATGCGGGCCTTCCAGAAGGCAAAGTCATACGAATCAAGATTAACTTCTCCTATCCCTGATCGCAAGCGGCCATCGGCAATAAGCCAAGACTATCTCCAGCTTTCTTTTCGTAAGATTTATTCGGAATGTACGGGTTTCAGATCGTTGATTTCTTTTTGCAAAACCACGTTCTGGGCCTGCAACGCCTCAATCTGTTTTTGTTGCTCCTTGATCGCCTCAATCATCGGCGCGATGAGGCCAGTGTAGCTGAGGGCTTTATACCCATCGATTCCATTATCATTGATAAGGCCAGGGAAAACTTCTTCAACATCCTGTGCAACCAGACCCATCTGGCGGTCTTGCGGCAATTTAGGGTCTTTCCATTGATAACTGACCGGGTTTAGTGCTGTAATTTTATCCAGCATGTTATCTTCCAGAGGCCTGATGCTTTCCTTTAAACGCCCATCTGAAGATAGGTCAGGCGGTGTCGTAAAAACCCACTGACCCGAAGCGCCATCTACTTTTGCGTCATAAGTAGGGCCAGTTGTCCCATCAATTTTTTCAGTCCTGGCAAAATATAGATCACCATTACCATCACTGCTCGGTCCGCCGATGAAAAAATGATGACCTGTTCCACCACCAAGAGGCGAGTGAGTAAACATGTAAGCTCCCGCCATAATACCCCTTGGCCAGCCGACTGTCGTCATTTGCGGGGGCCTAGCCACAACCTCAAGTGCAGCTCGCGGCGTCTCCGTCCCAATCCCGACATTGCCACTTGCAGTAATCCGCATACGTTCATTGGCAACAAGGTCGCTTCCCGTGTAAAAACGTATATCGCCTACAGCTGCTGAGGCGGTTAGGTCCAAACCATTGGAGAGTGAATCCGCACGCACCTCCCCACGTCCGGCAAAGTGAGCACGGCCAAAAACTGAATAGTTATCGCTATACCGCGACATTAACACCCCGCTCGTATCACTTTGTGCGTATATACTTGCCAAGGCCGCATTGCCAGTATCGGTATTTCGTACGCCTGATAGAGTGCTTCCATTCTGGTTGTTCTCAACTTGAAAAGCCCACTGCGGCGTATCCGTCCCAATCCCAACATTGCCGTTAGCATCAAAGGTGACGCTATCCGCCTGGCCGTTCGTGCGAAAGCTCATGGTGTTCAAAGCATTATCATAGGTGATCTGTCCGACATTGCCGTCATCCTGATCGCCCAA
>JAJFGU010000012.1 GCA_021775955.1 Alphaproteobacteria bacterium
ACATTTACTATGGATCAAGTCAAGATAAATTTTGTAGATTTGAAAAAATATTTTTTGTCTATAGATATGATATAAGGATTTTATATATGATATGTTGCTAATTGTTTAGTAATAGCTCAAACACGCTGAATAGTTACAAAAAACAAGAACAAATTTGAACCTGATTCAAATTTAAAACTCATGGATCAAGTAAAACAAGTATTACGATACCATCACTATGCCTTTCGAACAGAGCAAACTTATTGTGACTGGATTGTACAATGCTTAAAGTTTTTTAAATTCAAAAGACATCCCAGGGAAATGGGAAAGAGTGAAATAGAATCATTTTTAAGTTATTTGGTTACAGATAGAAAGGTTTCTGCTTCAACTCAGCGTCAAACGTTAAAATCTATTGTTTTCTTCTATAAACACGTACTTGATATATCGGTTTCCGAAAATTTAGAGCCCATAAAATCAAGGAAAAACATACGACCTCCAGTTGTTATGACAAAAAACGAAGTACAACGGGTTTTTACTCATATGGAAGGAAGGAATTGAGAATTATCATCTCCGAGGACAATTCTCAATTCTCACTAGTGCAGACAAGCTGCTCAGTTTTCATTAATGGCAAAAATATTGTATGGCGGTGGGTTAAGGCTTATGGAGTGTGTACGTTTACGCATCCAGGATCTTGACTTCGGACAAAATTTACTTTATATACGAGACGCTAAAGGCAGAACCAAAATCTCATCCTGTCCCAAAATATCCCAATAAATTTTTATCAAATACCTCCTTATTGTCTTTTGGAATAGTTGCTGGAAGATTGTAGTGCTGGAAAGCTGTTTTTTTAATATTTTGAATATTATTTAAATGAAAGTTAATTAGTTTGTCTTGTGTTACTGAATTGACAGTATTACTAAATCCTAAAATATCACATACAGCTACAATTGCATTTTTTTCCATATTGCCTTTCAGTCCTCATTTCAACATAACGTGCAAATCAGCTGTCGCGCTTTTTGCGGTAGTGGATAAAAACCACATTTACATGAGGAAATCCCCGTTAGATCCCATCGTGCCCTATTTAGGCAATAGGCTCACGATCATATATTCATAAATTAGGTTTTAAAAGACTTTTCAAACCCTCAATACTAAACACTGTATTTATTTTCAGCGAATGATACTGATTCCAAATTTCTGTAAATTCTCCTCTTTAAAATGGTGCATCAATTAATCAAAGACCACTCCTGGGTTATTTACGGATAACTTACCTATTTTCGTAAATTTTGTTTTCATAATTAGGTATATTCTGAGATATTCATATGTGTCCTTTACGATTTGTAAATTAGGTTTTCAAAATAGTTTATGACAAATTTTACTCTTTGGCAGTGGAAATTTTAGTTGAAACAAGTCAAACTTATTCCAGTTCATTGACTTCTTTTGACTGCGGCGATTTATCCATTTACGAAACGTTTTCTTTGCCTTCTCTAGGAAGCTGTGAACTGCTTCATAATTGAAAGATACACCATAGTATTGAACATGGCCGCTTAACTTCTTACGGAAAGTTTTCCATAAAATCAGTAGTGGGTATTTATTACGATTTTCTTTACACCACAGATTTACTTTAGTAAGTTTAATGCGGAGTCTCTTACCGCTACTTTTAAGTTTTGGTACTGCTACTCCACGTCTAGTTAATCCAATATAAAACGTAAAACCAAGAAAATCAAAGCTACTGCTATTTTCCCGGTCTGATTTGTCAAATTTGACTATTTTAGTTTTATCTTCATTTAACTTGAGTTTGTATTTTGCTAAACGCTTTGGCAGAACAGCTTTAATACGTTCTGCATCTTCTGTCGTTGCACAGCAAATAACTACGTCATCTGCATAGCGAAATATTTCTATTTTGCCTTTACAATGACTTTTAACATCCCTTTCAAACCATTCATCAAGTGCATAATGCGCATAGATGTTAGCAAGAATTGGACTACAGACACTGCCTTGCGGCACGCCTTCTTCACTTACTGTCAGTTCACCTTCACTAAGTATTCCCGCTTTGAGCATCCTTTTGATATATCTTAATAGGCGTTTATCTTGTATTTTCTTGGACAATATTTCCATTAAAAACTCGTGGTCTATTGTTCCAAAATAATTGGACATATCAAGATCAATTACCATACTTACTGGTTTGCTGTTCAAGTACTCACGAAGTGCTTTGATTGCATCATGACAACTTAGCTCTGGTCGAAAACCGTATGAGCTATCACTAAATAGTGGGTCATAAATGGATTCAAGGATCTTCTGCACTCCTTTCTGGACAATTTTATCTTCAAAATTGCCTATTCCTAGCGGCCGTGTTTCGCCTACTTTTCCTTCTTTAGGAATTAAGGTTTCCCTCACAGGACCAGGAATGTAAGACATTGATTTCAGCCTTGCCAGCAAGTTGTCAAGATTCTCATCAAGATTCTCACCATACTTCTCTTTTGTCACACCATCAATACCAACCGCTGCATTTCCATTCAACGAGTGGTACCAACTCGCCAAATTCTCCTTATTAAAATGGTGCATTAGTTGATTAAACACCATATCAGGATTATTTGTTGATAATTCATTTATTAATGTAAGTTTTGTTTTCATAATTAAAAATATTCAGAGTTATTTATTATGTGTCCTTTACACACGCTATATGACCTGGATCCCTTCCCTCCACAGGAGTTACCCAGCTTCGTCAGTACTATGAATCCTCTGACTCCCTATTATCCATTTCAATTTTCTCGCTTATTAGGCTTGTTGTTGATACTCCTTCCATGGAGAAACAATAGGGTCTCCCACGTTTATAAAATAACTTTGTTTACATGCCAAGGTCTCAGATCCCGGAGGAGCCATAACTATCTACCCTTTGCTTAGACTCCGGCCTACCCCTGTTTCCGGGTTTCCCCTTATGTGGCTCAATATCCGTATGTCATACAAAAATGTTAGTTATGATGTAGCCTTCTGACCAACCGAAGCCATCGGCCAACC
>JAJFGU010000013.1 GCA_021775955.1 Alphaproteobacteria bacterium
TCGATGCTGTCTGAGACCCCGGGGGATTGGTTGCTGCTCGTCTTTTACGCAACTTCCATTTCGCCTGCGACCACTTACAAAGTATCGGCAAACTCCCAAAATACGTTTTTCTCGGGGCTAAGGGGCAGATTCAGGGCATACACCCTTCACCTCGCTTAACACGCTTACGATTTTTACTGTAAGCTACCGGATTAGTAACTAGCCTTTATCCGGGGGATTTCTCCCTTGACACTAAACCAGCGCCAGGTTCGAACGTAAGTTCAAACTGATCTCAGAGAACAAATTAAAAAGTATAGGATGTTATGCCGCTTCATCTAAAGCAATAGAATCTGCATACTCTTTTAATAACAGAGGTTTTCCCGTTCTTATATAATGCTTTAAGCTTGCTTTAAGAAATTTGAAGAATGAAATTTTGCGCAATTTACAAGTAGTATAAATTGATAGCAAAATGGCGTAAGCTTTAGCTCCTTTTTCAGATTTACTTCCACCAGATATTTTTCGTTTAAGAACGCCTATGCGGATCAAGTATTCTGCAAAATTATTATGGCATGGAACACCAGGATGTTCCACAAATGTCAATATTCGAGGTTGTTGTTTTTTTACTTTTTTTATAACCTCTGCCAAAACTTCGCTAGGGTTTGGCCATTGCATTAATCCTTCTAATCTTGCCTTCAATCTTTCATAACGTCTGAAAAACACTTCTTCTCCAAGTTCAGTACGCATTGCTTGCAGACGTTCACCATCCTTGATTATACGACGAAGCTTTATATACAACCTAGCGATATCTTTGAACTCTGGAAATGCTTTGTAAAACTTCCTTATTTTTCGTAATAAATGCACCATGCAGCTTTGTTGGTCACAGATTATTTCTGTGTACGCACCCCACCCATCGACTACCATTACCCCTAAAAATATTTCTCCTAGGATACGTAGCACAACACCACTGCCTCTTTTTGGATCTATAACATAATAGGCTGAGTCATCCGTCCCAAAAAACCATAACCACCAAAGTTTAGATTTTATTCGCCAACCAGTTTCATCGGCGTATAGTATGCTACCCATTTTAACATCTTCAAGGATTTCGTTATAAATGGGCTTCAGTATCTCAGAAACACGAATTACATGACTTGAAAGGCCTGCTGTTGAAATTGTAACATTAAAGAAATCAAATAAGTATTTCGCTATTCTAGGAAATGGTAAACCTGTTGTAATCCACAAATAGCTGATTAGCACTGTTAGATTTAGACCAATATCTGACTTTGGCAAAGCCAACTCAGATTTAGCGGTTATTACTTCTTTGCAATCTGGGCAGTATTTTTTATCGTGTTTAGCTTCTATTATTTCAGGTTCTGCGACATCAGATATATCTTCTATTATTCTATTGTAAGTGCTATCAAGTGGTTGCTGTTTCGATAAATCTTTTCCACACTTAGGACAATTTTCTATTATTACGTTGACAGTTTTAGTAGGTTTCTTTTTCTTAGGTTTATTGCCTGCTCCCTTTCGCCCTTTTTTACCCCTACGCTTAGGTTTGCCTTTATTATCGTTACCAACTCCTTTAGCTTCCCATTCAGGTTGTTTAGAGCTAGGTTTGTTTACTTCATTATTGATCTCTTTTACTTTTATCTTTTTCAGCTCATCTTTTAAAGTCTTAATTTCGCCTTTTAATTTACTTATATCTTTTAGTAGTTTTTTTATTTCAGCACTCTTGCTGCTAACATGTTTAACAAGCGTAGTTACCAGCAAGACTAAAACCTTAATGATAGACTTAACTGCAGAAGGTAAACGTTTCTCTACCTCAAGAACCTTTTCGGCTTTATTAACGGTTTCATCAACATTTATTTTATCAATTATCAAATTATCACACCTGGAAAAATAGCTTTAAATTATTTAACTTCGCTATTATACCACATGTTTTTTTTGCAATATTTATCTCTTCAGGTCAGCTATATGGGCATTTAAAAAAAATTTACGCACGGCACTGCTTTCAATCTAACAGATACTGTGTTATGCAAACCTAGAGGTTCTTTGCCATAATTAAAGTGGCTTTACCAAGTTGCACAAAAAATAACAATTTTGCCCTAAAAAGCTGTCAAGGGAAATTTCATGTTTTTTTGATGTTTTTTTGTATTTATTTCGTAAATAAGAACTTGTTTCGTACTAAACTAAACCATATATTCTCTGAGAACAGTTTGAACTTACGTTCGATTTTCTTCATCTCTATGGACTCGTTCGTGTCTAAATTCCAAAGCTTTGGCCTAGGCAAAATGCTATTTCACAAAACCGCGGACACATTTATCCTTTACAGCAAAATACATATCTATAAACGTTCAACGAAATACCCCGATCAGAGGCAAACTGATCGGGGTATATTCTTTAAGAAATCAATAAATAAGAATTTCATTCTTCGTTTAATACAAAGTGACTAGTTTTTGTTTTTTACAAAAATAAAAACTAGCAAAGTACATTAATAACACAAGTTCAAACTAGTAAAGTATTAATTGCCAACAATCTATTAAACTAATGTTTTAAAATGATCGATATCTATAGATGTATATATAGTGTTACAAGCTCCAGACATCACAGATGGCCAAGCTAAATGAGCAGAGCCTAAGATATGTCCCCATTCATGTAAAGGCTCTTCTCCAAATCGTGTGGGTGGATTACACCTAAATTCAAATTTCTGGCATACAACAGGTTAATACTATTTTATTGGAAACCGTGCTGAGAAATAAAACATAGATTCCATTCTGTATCTCTTGTTAACAAAGGATTA
>JAJFGU010000014.1 GCA_021775955.1 Alphaproteobacteria bacterium
GGTCGCGTTTTTCAAGATAATATTGGGTCGCCAGATTGGCCAGCGCCGCGGTAAAAACCCCGATGATCACAACCACGATCATCAGCTCGATTAGCGTGAAACCACGATTCGATTCTTTGTTGCGCATGGCGAAACTCCTTATCTTTAGTGTTTAACGGGTCGTTTTAACAAGTCCATTATCTTTCATAATCGAAATAACGCGACTTTTATACTTTTTATTAAAATGGGGCGTGCGCGAATGATAATTACCAATCGCTTGTGACAGGCTCTGCGTTTCATCCATATGGCCGCGTAAAATCCAGGCCGCGACCCCGACATTGGTGCAGGCGTCATCACGCACCCATTTTTTTGCAGTTTGCTCATTGACGCCCCAACGCTCCGCCAGATCGGGTAGCCATATTGTGTTAATCTGCATCGGTCCGAGGTCATAACTGCCGTTTTTGTTATGAACTTCCTGTCCGATGGCGCCGCCTTCGGCCTTGTAAATTCCAACCATCACAGCCGGAGGCACGGAATAGGTATGTGAGGCGAGCATCAAACAGGCGGCTAGAACTTTAGTGGCACTCATTGGTTTAGACCTTAATTTTCACTTTACTGGCTTTCCGATTCGTCGCCTTTTTTAAAAAACGACATCGGCCCGCTGCCTTGCTGTTGCTCCTGAGGAGGAGGTTCCCGCGGCGGCTGTACTGGTGGCTCAGGGGGCGTTTCAGGTGGTGGCTCTGGTGGCTGTGCGGCTGTTTCAGTCGGGGGGGCGGCAGGCGGCGCACCATCTTCTTTGGGTTTGGCGAACATGGACATGGGGTTGCCGCCGTCTTGCTCCTGCTGTGGTGCAGGGGCGGCTGACTCAGCGGGCGGCTCGGTTGGTGGTGGTGGCGCTTTTTCCTCTATAGCGGGCGCTTTACTGGTCTGACCCGCATTTTGCTCAGGCACAAACCCGGCTCCCAGTGTTTCAAGCAGTGACGCCCGTACCTCAAAACCGGACCAAACGGCATCAAGAGAGGAGCTGTCCGGGTTTGCTGTCATTTTTTCCGTCTCTGCTTTGTGGCATTCGCTGTAAAGGTTGCCCAGAGACCGCAAAAGCGCGAGTTCAGCATATTTTTGTTCATCGCCAGACAATGAATCTCCGAAAATTGTCTCGCGTAGCGCCATGGCTTTTTTGGTGAGGCGGTCGGCAACATCCTGCATTAATTTTTGTTCCGGCTGGCCGAAGGAAAACGCGCCAATGGCATTCACAGCCGGGATAAAGGCCTGGATGTATTGGATATCGGTCTGTTTTGAATCAACAGCTTCCCCTTGCGCTTCCAGGGTTTTAAGGCGCTGCGTGTTGTCTTCGGTCGGTGCAAAGTTTTCCGAAAACGTCATCACAGCCTGCAGGGCTGATACCAGCCTTTTGCTGTCCTGCTCGGAAGGGATGCGTTCATAATGCCGGTATTGCTCGGCGACGATAGAGCCCGCCAGCGCGGCCAGCGCCACCCGTACGGATTCGCCCTGATCATCATGGGTGGCCAGATCCATGTTCTGGCCGATATCGATGCTCACCTGTACGGATTTTGCCAGCAATTCCGCCGCCTTCTGTGCATCGCCCGCCGCCAGATCGTCGGCGCTCGTTGCGCTGGCCTCATTGCCGGGCTGCTTCGTGGACACGTCGGCAATCGCCGCCATTATGGGCGCACCCATTTTTTCAAGAATCTGGATTAAATATTGCGAACGCTGATCCATGTATGACAGGCCCTAACTTCTGCTGCCTAAATCCGCGATGACATCCCCGACATTTTTCGGACGCCCGCGGACAATCTTAACGCTGCCATCTTTGCCTCGGTAAACAACCATCGGCGTTGCGTTGAGTTTCCATGACTGCATAATCGCCAGATTGCGCTGCACACCCTGGCCGTTAATCTCGCTGCGTGCCGGAAGCGCGGTTTCATCGCCGTCCATATGGCGGAACCATTTTTCCTGTGGATTGGGTGTGGCCAGCAAAAACGCCGCCTGCGCCTTTGTTTCTTCACGGAAGCCCACCGGGATCATACGAAGCTGAACGCCGCCTTTTTCGATAATCGTAGCTCTAAGATCGTTGATAAAGGCATGGCAATGTCCGCATTGCGGGTCGATAAAGCTGTACATCACCGGCGCGCCGGGTGGTCCCAGCGGCACCCAGTTGCTGTTTTCAATATCGTGAAACAGGCGCTCGGACGGGGATTTGAATTCAAAAGACTCTGAATTATTAGACGCACTCCCCTGAGCCGTAGAATCGGTGGTCAGGGAATCAAGCAACGGGTCACCCTTTGCCCGCAGCTTGCGAACCTGGTCGACGGTGACGACCTTGCCGGTTTTATCGAACATAACGCCCATTAAAAAAGCTTCACCACCGGGAAGAACATAAAAATATTGTTCCTGCCCGTTTTTGATGGTCAACCAGCTATCGAGACCATGCTCACGGCCAAGATATCGAATCTGTGCACCCTCATCGACAAGGTTCTGGATAGGATCAGGCAGGGTCGGTAAAGTTTCCTGCGCTTTGGCTGGAAAGGTGACGACAACCCATAGGCCCAAAAGGACGGCTATAAATTGAACGGAACGTTTTGTATTTATCATTTTTACTCCCGATTTCATAAAGACTCAATCCAACTGATCCATTGTAAGCGAGCGCAGGGGAAGTTTCAAAGGAACAGTGTTAAAATTCCTGTATAGCTGTATAACCGGCCACCCGAAATTTCACCGCCTGCGTAAAACCCGGCCAGCGGTATATCGCCCAGGATATCCTTAATCAGTTTCATTTCCCCGGTCTTTTTTTCCCCTTTATCGGAAAAAGAGCGGGCAACGCAGGATACGTATAGCGCGCCCTTGGGCTCGAAAGCGCCCGTATCCTTTTGGACGCGCTCCCTCAATTCCATAAGGCTCGTGCATAAATCCCTGTCGATGGTGTCATCGCTGCGATGGACAAACATAATGGTTTCACCCACGGATATGTTTTGTGAAACCATTATCGAGCCTTCATTCACATCCATACCGGTGATGTTGCGCACCAGATAATCCTGCTGATCGGACTGGGAAACGGGAAAGGCAATATGAACCTCGCCTTTAAACAAATGCTTAAATTCTTCCGGCACCGCATCGGCGTTTTTCAGCGCTTCCTGATCGATCATAATCTGGTCGGGGTCCTGGTCGATTTTCTTAATCGCCATGGCGCGCAGATCGTCTTCAAAAACCTCGACTGCCTTTTGTTCATTTAACTCCCGGATCAGGTTTTCAGATCCTCTTGTAATCGTATGGGTGCCGCCAATAGGCGCGCAGCCCTGCGAAAGCGTAGTAGCAACCTTGACGTCCTGGGAAAAAGCCACGCCGGAAATCCCGTTTTCACAGATATCATTGGCAAACTGCACATGCTTGGTTCGGGCCGATGACAGCCCGCCAAGGACAAAACCGCCGGTGACACTGTCCAGTTCGCGCAATGTCAGCGCAGGGTCGGTTTCCGCCATCGGGTCGCCATGGACAAAAACCAGCATGGATTCATTTTGATCCAGCCAGGCCTGCATGTTTTGCCCGGTTTCAGCGCTCTCGCCGCCCGGCTCCGGGAAAATACAAAAATCCGCATCGTCAAAACGACCGATCATCGCGGATATGGCGGGCTGGTCGAGATATTCCTCGCCGCCGCCACACACACCAACTCCGGTGCATCCGACCCAGTTTTCAATATTCAGGACCGAGCGAAACAGATTAAGTATGCTGGAGGCATCATCGGCCAGGTAATCCGAAATATACAAAAATCCGAAATTGAAATGATCGCCTGATGTGCGCACGCTTTCAAGCTGCTCTAAAACCGATTTTGAGGTATCGCGCCAATCTGTGCCGGACGCGGATACGGAGGCAAATTGTGAGGATGTGAACAGCGGCATTTATATGTGACCTGTCTAATTAACTTGCACCAGAATATAAACCTTCGCCTGCGATATCAATCTTTACACAAATAAATGAATTTCTTGCAGCATTCCCCCGTATTTTTGTTAAAATAAACCGTAACGAACCAAAAGCCCGGGAGAAAAGTGATGGATTTATGGATGATTTTATTGATTTTGGCGGTGATCGGCGGTTTTATCGTCATGATTTACAACCGTCTGGTGGCGCTGCGCCAAAAGCGCAACAACGCCTTTTCCGACATCGATGTGCAATTAAAGCAGCGCTATAATCTGGTGCCGCAACTGGTCGAAACCGTGAAAGGCTATGCCAGCCATGAAAAAGAGCTTTTTGAAAATGTCACGGATGCGAGAGCCCAGGTCGGCAAAGCCGGGGACAGCTCCGGCCCGAGCCGCATGAAAGCCGAAGGGCTGCTGGGCGGCGCGATGATGAGTCTGCTGGCGGTGGCTGAAAATTACCCGGATCTGAAGGCCGATCAGAATTTCCAGCGCCTGATGGATGAGTTGTCCGATATTGAAAACAAAATTGCCGCCTCCCGGCGCTTTTTCAACAATGCGACCAGCGAATACAATACGGCTGTTGGCCAGTTCCCGGCGAATTTGATTGCCGGGCCGTTTAATTTCCACCCGGCCACCTTCTTTGAGCTCAGCGAGGAAGAGGAAAAAGCCGTGCAAAAAGCCCCGGAAGTGAAATTCGGCTCATAAAGCGAGGAAAGCCAAATGGCCGCCGCTGGCATCGGATTAAGCTCGCATATCTGGAACAATAATTTACGCTCCGGCGCGTTATTGATGCTCTATCCGCTGATTATCATGGCAATCGTCTGGGCCTGCGCCTTTGCCGTTGGCTGGGCGGTTTCATATAACCCGTCTGCCGCCGCATCCAATCCGGATATTCTTGCTGATTTTGCCAATAACGCGATCATTAATTTCTGGCCTGCCATTTTTACCATCGTCTCGCTGTGGTTTATAACCGCGTATTTCTTTCATACCAAAATGGTGCGCAAGCTCTCCCATTCCCATCCGGTGCGCAGAATGGATGAACCCGAGCTTTACAATTTGCTCGAAAATCTCTGCATCTCTCGCGGCCTTCCCATGCCGCGGCTGGAGATCATTGAAACCCACGCCCGCAATGCCTTTGCCAGCGGCATCAATCAGAAAAGCTATTCCATCACCGTGACCCGCGGGCTTTTAAACAGTCTGCAAAAGGATGAGGTCGAAGCGGTTTTGGGCCATGAGCTCACCCATATCGAAAACCGCGATGTGCGGCTTTTGATTATCTGCATCATCTTTACCGGCATGATCGGTTTTGCTGCGCAAATGGTGTGGAGCTCTATTCGCCACAGTTTCATTTATTCCGGCGGCGGCGGTAAGCGCGATGGACGGGCGGCGTTGGTGATGTTCGCTATTGCCATGATTTTATGGGTGGGTTATCTGGCTACGATATTCACCCGCTTTGCGATTTCACGCCGCCGCGAATATATGGCCGATGCCGGGGCGATTGAACTGACCAAAAACCCCGATGCGATGATGCGCGCGCTTATGCGTATTGCCGGGCGTGAGCGCATTCCCGAAAGCACCGATGATATCGCGATGATGTGTATCGAAAATTCAAAGCCCTTTTTCGGTTTGTTTGCCACCCACCCGCCGATCAAAGGGCGGATCAAGGCGATTTCAGAGATTACAGGCACCCCGATCCCTGATATTTCCGGTGCGCCCGCCGGTCCGGCAAACAGCTTCCAAAAACCGCTGGATCAGAAAAATCCCTGGCTCACCCGTGAACGTGGGAAGCGGAAGAGCAGCCTTTAGAACGCTTATCCGCGGTTTAAACCTCTTTAAAACTTGACAAACAAGGAATTATATCCTATTATGCTCGCCTGTAACGGGCATGCCCGCCGGTGAAAATGGAGCAGAAGGAGCCAAGACAATGCACGCAATCTTCACAAACCAAAAAAGAAGAAAAAATCATGCATATATTTTTCAGAACGACAAAACGGAAAACGAAATCATGCAAAATCAACGTCTTATTACATGCAAAAAGTTACGGAAATGCATTTTCCGGTGATTCAAAGTGAAGGAATGGACATAATCTTGGACCTCACCCCCTTTAAAAATGAGGAATGAACTGATGAAGATAAAAAACGGAGTAGAAACAAAGCTTTACGACCTGTTTTCCGATCAAACAGGCTTTCAGAACCGAAAATGCGGGGCAAAATCCCCGGTAAGCTTTGAAATCTGGTAGAATAAGGACTATATAGGTGAAGAGTTTTTGAACATTGAATTGGAGATAAAAGATATGCAAACGGATCGTTCCCTAGATAAAGCAGGCAGCAAAACCACTTATGATGCGGGGTTGCACAAGCATTTACAGGCCATCTATAACCGGATGACGCTGGGGGTGGTTGTGACGGCGATTACCGCGTGGTTCGTTTCGACCTCGCCGGCGCTGATGAATTTGCTGCTCGGCGGGCCGCAGGCTTATATCGTTATGTTTGCGCCGCTGGCCATTGTTTGGTTTGGCTTTAATCCCGACCGTATGAAAGCGTCCAGTCTTAGGATAGCGTTTTTCGCGATCAGTATTCTCTACGGTATCAGCTTTTCGATGATTGCCGTCATGGCGACGGCCAGCCCCGATTTTGGTATAGCAGTGGCCAAGTCTTTCTTCATGGCCTCGGCCATGTTTGCGGGCCTTAGCATCTATGGCTACACCACTAAGAAAGATCTTAGCGGTATGCGGACTTTTCTGGCTATGGGCATATTTGGTTTGATTGCCGTCTCGGTGATGAACCTCTTTTTCCAGAGCCCGATGATGCATAATTTGATTGCCGGTGTCGGTATTGTGCTGTTTTCCGGCGTGACGGTTTGGCAGACTCAGGCGATGAAAATGATGTACAGCCCGAATATGTCCGGCGAAATTGCCAGCCGCATCGCGTGGTCGGCGGCGCTTACACTTTACATAAGTTTTATGGCGCTGTTCCAGTACATATTGCATTTCATGAGCCAGCGTTAAGGCTGTAGCTTAAGACTTAAGCGAAAAAGCCCTGTCAAAAGCGGGGCTTTTCTATTTTATAGGACACAACCAGTAATTACATACACGTGAATATTATCAATCTTAAGTTGCAAATTTGAGCAGCGTTGATTTATGATATTGCTATGGTTTCTGAAACATTATCTTCCAGTATTAGCAAAGACCGGAGTACTAAAAATCATAGTCGATTCCGTGGTTTTATCGGCACGTCCAAAGCGATGCAGGAAGTCTACGAAAAAATCGAAAATGCCGCGCCCAGCGACTCGAGTGTTTTCATTACCGGTGAACCGGGTACGGGAAAGAGAGTTTGCGCTGAAGCTATACACTTGCTAAGCACGCGTGCGGATAAGCCATTTATAAAAATAAGCTGCGCTTCAATTCCCTTTAAGCACATGGAATCTGTTCTTTTTGGTCATCAAAATGGTCCTTTATCAGAGGCAAATCCGGACTATGCCGGCGCTATTGAACAGGCGGAAGGCGGAACCTTATTCATTGATGAAATAACAGAAATGAATCTGGATACACAATCAAAGCTATTACATTTTTTGCAGGATTTTACCTTCTACAAAACAGGATCAGGTCATAAAGAAAAATCTGATGTAAGAATGATCTGTACAACAAACCGCGACCCTTTGTCTGAAATTGCAAAAGGCCTTTTCCGTGAGGATTTGTATTATCGCCTCCATGTTATTCCTATCTCCATGCCGCCATTACGCAAGCGCGGAGAAGATGCTTTGGATATTGCCCTGGCGTTGCTCCGGCAATACGGGGAAGAAGAGGGAAAGAGTTTTAAATCCTTTAGCGAGGACGCTGAATATCTTCTAAAGTCCTATAGCTGGCCGGGCAATATTCATGAACTTCAAAATGTGATTAAGAACGTGGTTCTTATGAATGATCAGGAAATTGTAGGCGTGGATCTTCTGCCTTCCATGATACGCAAGCAAAGTTCATTCTCTGTCAGGCCTATGGAGGCGGCCAATCGGTCGCTTTCGGTTGTTGCCGGAACGGATATGAGTCTAAACAGCAAGCTTATAAGACCGCTTTTGGAAACAGAACGCGAAGCCATTGAAAATGCAATTTTTTATTGTGATGGCAATATTCCCCGTGCTGCCGCGCTTTTGGAAGTTGCCCCGTCAACGATCTACCGCAAAAAGAGCCAGTGGGATAAGCACGGTTCCGATAGATAGACTTTTCCCTTGAATTCAGGGCGCTTAATGCTTACTTTCACCGGGCTTACGCTTTTAAGCGAGGGCCCTTAGCTCAGCTGGGAGAGCGCTACACTGGCAGTGTAGAGGTCAGCGGTTCGATCCCGCTAGGGTCCACCATTTTACTTTGTAAAATGTGTGGTCGCAGCGGGTGAATCGATACGCTCTTAAAAGACACATTCGCGAAGCGAATGGGGTTCGACCTCGCTAGGGTCCACCATCCACCTTCGCTAATTTTGCTTTCAGCAAAATTTAGCTACGACGCGAAAGGGCCGTAGCGTGTGAAGCGGCAAAACCGTTATACGCAATGTTAAAGCTTCCGGAACCGCTTGTAGTCGCAGAAATACGACTAGACACAAGGCCGGCTGCCTGAGATAGCGTTGTCTTCAGCACAGCTGTTGCATTTTTGCAACGATATGCGGTTTCCTTTTGCATTTACGTGTGAAACCACTAAGTTTAGGCCATCACTTTCTTTCAGGAATTCTTGGTACCGGCAGGATGCAAAAATACATAAAAACAGGGGCTATCGGCATCCTTTTTAATGGCGCGGGAATCATCCTGGCCGGTTCGCAAGGCACAGCACAAAACGGCTTAAAAAGAATGCGCCGGGCGCTGGGTAATGGCATAGAGCGCTATATGCCGATTGAAGATGAGATAAAGCAGCAATTATTATCGAGCCATTAAGATGACAAAACCCTCCAAAATTTCAATTCGCGCCATTTCTCTGAGTGACCAGATATTTTTTTCGGCTGCCAATTTTCTGCTGACAATTATGTTGGCAAGGTTTTATTCGGAAGTAGAATTTGCGGCCTATGGAATCGGTTTGTCGATAGCTCTGACGCTTCAGGGTATTCAGCGCAATTGCTATATCCTGCAAAATTCGGTGTTGCTGCCTGAAATTCTCAAGGGCCGCATTTCAAGGGTTCTGGGACAACAGACAATCGCCTGGGTCTTTCTGGCTGTGCTGGAAGGGGTTGTCCTTGCCGCACTGGTTTTATTCGAAGCGAATGGCTTTTATGTGGCCATCGCGATTTCAACGATTATATGTTCGCTGATTTATGCGCAGCTGGAATTTGATCGCATTGCATTTATAAAGCACGAAAAATACTGGAATCCCTTTATTGCTTCGCTGGCGTTTCTTGCACTGAACGCCTTTCTTTTTTGGGCAGTTCCTACTTATGGCGTTTCGTTTCAGTTCACTATGCTGGCTCTTGGACTTTATACGTTAGCCAAATATATATGGCTAGTTTCAACACTAGGCTTGCCTGATTTGTTTTGGGGCTGGCGCCTGATAAAACGGGATTTTAAAAAATATTTTGTAAGTTCGGTTTTTGGTATTACCGGTTATGCGGGTCACAATCACGTGCCGTTATTTATTCTGGGCGCGGTTGCGGCTCCCATTCACGCAGCTGCCTTTGTCGCGATGCGCGGTTTGATGCAGCCCTTGCAGATTATTGTGCGTTCCATGGATATCATCGATAAAAATTACTTTCAGATGGAATCCGCGGGAACCACAAAAGGAATGCGTTCCGTTATGCTGCGCCAGATTGGTCTATACGGCGTGCTTGCTCTGGGTGTTATGATAGCCGTTCTTATTTTCGGGGAATTTATTATCGGCCTTGCTTACGGTGAAAAATATGCGGCCTTCAGTATTATTCTAACAGGCTGGGCGCTGATTTTTTCTATGCTGGCGATTAGCCAGCCTCTCGAGACTGTCATCGTCAAGCTGGGAGAAATAAACCGCTATAATACCTACAGGATATCGGCCGGTATACTTGGCACAGTCCTCGCCTTTCTTTTATGTCCTTCATTGGGGGCTATAGGGGCTGTGATAGCCTGCTTTGGCGGCTGGCTCATATCCATTGCCTGTGCGCTCTGGATTGTTCGCCCGGTTCTTTTTCCCGGGAGCAAGTCAGCCAAATGATTGTTGATCTTAAAAACAGTAAAACGGTTTCATATATTCTGCAGGCCTTGTTATTTATTAACACCTTCATGATCATTGCCACATTTCGTGCCCGCGAATTCGGTGATGCTTCACTGGATCCTCAAATTCTTTTTAAGTTCTTTATATGGCTTGTCAGTATCGGTTTTTCTTTAATGTTTATCCGAATATGGGCGCATAAATTTTTGCGCTACGACAACATTATGCTACTCGTCTTGTTATCTTTAATAGGAATTTCCTGTTTCTACTCGCCAAGCTTTGTCTACAGTGCCGGTGCTGCATTTTCGATTACAGCGGTTTTTGGTCTTTTATATGCATCCTCCTCAATCATTGAAGACCGCTTGATTTTAAGAAGCCTGCTGGCAGCTATTTCTCTGGTTTCGTTTATATCGATTATTTACTACTTCGTGGATCCTGATGTTGCGCGCCTCAAAGAGTGGGAAGGGGGTGTGCAGGTTATCGGTACGCGGTTATCGGGAATTGCAGGCAGTCCAAATAGTATAGGATTAGCGTCGGCTTTTGGCCTGCTCATTGCGTTTTTTTATATGAGGTATTTCAAACCCCAGGGATCTTGGTGGATTTACCTGTTTTCAGCTATCAATGGGCTTGCTCTTTTTATGAGTGATAGCCGGACCTCAACAATCGCCCTTTTTCTTGCTTTGAGTGTCGTATTTTTTGCCCGGCTCTCTGTCGCTCGTCTTTCTTTTATTTTTCTGGTTGCGGCCTTGTGTTTGCTGGGCGCTATCATTGTCGATATTGAAACATTTTTGGCAGCGTTTTCGCGCTCCGGCGATGCCAGCGAAATTACGACGGGCACGGGCCGTTCCTATATCTGGAAAACTTCTATTGAACTTATCAATCAAAAACCTTTAACCGGCTGGGGTTACGGCAGTCCTGTTTTTATTCTTCCGCAATATGCCGATGTTATCGGGCACAGCCCAGCACATGCACATAATATGCTACTTCAGGTCCTGTTTTCAGTGGGTTACCCTGGTATGTTGCTATTTGCTCTACTTTATGCCATAAAATTTTATTATTCTGTTAAATGGAAAGATACTTTTAAAATAGCCACCCTGGTTTTTTTGCTGGTCAACGGGTTGACGGAAGCTTCCATTTTTAGGGGCGTGGCAAGTTTATCAACTTTGATATTCGCAGTTGTTTTGGGAATGGAGTACTTAAAGAGATATGACGTCGATGATCGCACAGATAGGTAGTTTTTATCCGAGTATATTTACACTGGGTACCAATAGGGTTATCAGTCAACCCGCAAAAGATATTGCCATTCCTAGATTTTCATCTTTAGACAGCTGGCGGGGGATATGTGCCTGTCTGGTCACTTTTTTTCATTTCAGTGTCTATAGCCATATTGGCAATCTGGCCCTTATCCAAAATGCTTATCTCTTTGTTGATTTCTTTTTTGTCCTGAGTGGCTTTGTCATCGCTGCCAATTATCAGAAACGTCTTTTGGAAGGATACAGCGTTGGGCAATTTATGCTTTTACGTTTTGGCAGAATTTACCCCCTTCACCTTTTTATGCTTCTATGCTTCGTGGGTTCTTATACGTTGCTATATTTTGTGATGCCGTCAGAGAGCGAAACCATTTTCTCTTCGGAAAGGAAATCCATATCGGCTATATTTGGCAATCTCTTTCTGGTTCATAGTCTGGGAATATATGATGACGTCACCTGGAATACGGCAAGTTGGAGCATCAGCGCCGAGTTCTATACCTATATGATTTATGCTGGTGTTCTTCTTACTATGCGCAAAATGTTGCATGTGCCGCTTTTGATTGCGCTTATTGGCTGCCCGCTTTTGATCGCCAATCTCAGTGAAAATTATATGGACACAACGGCGGATTACGGTTTGATTAGATGTGTGTATGGCTTTGCCGCCGGGGCTTTATGCTTTTATCTGTTCAGACGGTTGCAGCCTCTTATTACAGCATTTAAGCCGCAGGAAAAATTTGCGACATATACCGAAATAATAGCGATACTCAGCGCCGCCGTTTTTGTTTGTAGCGCTGGCAAAAATGTCATGTCGGTTTTTGCGCCTTATATATTTTCTGCTGTCGTGCTTATTTTTTCATTTGAGCTGGGCAGAATTAGCGCTTTGCTAAAGCATAAGTTTCTACTTCTCATTGGCATATTATCGTATTCGATTTATATGGTGCATGTATTCATACAGGGCCGGGTATATGATGCTGGTAAAGTAGTTGGGAAAATAACAGGTCAAGATATATTTACATCACCCTGGGTGGGTGACCTGGCTTGCATTATTATGTTGCTGACGGTTTTGGCCGTTAGTTATGTGACATATCGTTATATTGAAACGCCGGGGCGTAACTGGTTTAAAGGGCTTGTGAAAAGGATAGAGCAAAAAAATAATGGCTGAACCTAACCAGGCCGGTAAAAAAGAATGCCCCATCATTCTCCATATCAGTAGTGATTACCCGGACCCTATCAAACCCAACAAGACCATCGCCGTTTACAATCTCGTGGAAGGCACGCCGGAATACAGGCATGTCGTTTATTCTTTAAACAGGGAGAATGGCTGGTCGGGTATAACGGCCGAACCGTTTGGCCAGGATCGTGTCGCTGTACGCTATAAAGCACCACCCAAGGGATTGTTTTGGGGCAGCAGGTTAAAAAATGTTGCCGGTTGGATTGGTGAGGATTTGAAGAAGAAAAATATTATTCCCGATCTTGTTGAAGCCCATAAATTTACCGTTGAGGGTTTGATAGGGCAGGATTTAGCCCGTGAATTTTCATGTCCCCTGGTCTGTGACATTCAGGGTGGTACAGATACAAAAATCCTCAGGATAAAATTAGGCCTCAGGCGCCGCTATAGGCAAATTGCACAGGAATCTTCTTTGTTTTTCCCTTATGCGCCGTGGTCGATAGAGCCATTTGAAAAACTGGCTGGATTGGAACGGGGCAAATGTCGCTGTTTGCCGGTTACTCCTGATCTTGATAATTTACAGCCTGCAAATCCCGTCGATAAAAACCGTCTGCTTAGTGTTTTTCATCTTGATGGCTGGAAGCATAAAAACTTTACCGGATTGATACGGGCGGTAAAAAAACTTTCCGCTCAAAACGACAATATAAAACTGGATGTCTATGGCGGCGGGAAACCTGAAACACTGGCGGCAATGGAAAACCTGATAAAGAGATATGATGTACAAAATCATGTTCATCTGCGCGGGTCCGTATCAAACAACGAATTGCCTGAGATCATGAAGAATTACACTGCTTTTGTTCTGCCGTCTTTGGTTGAATCCTATGGTCTTGTTTATGTTGAGGCACTGTTTTCCGGCCTGCCCATTCTGTTTTCTAAAGGGCGCGGTATTGACGGATATATGGATGAAAAATCGATCGGTTATGCCTGTAATCCGCGCTCCGTTGAGGATATAGCAGATGGAATTGACTATTTGATCCAAAATCAAAGAGAGCTGAAGACCGGAATTGCTAATTTACAGACAGAAGGTTCTCTGGATATTCTTCGAAGGGAGAATATTTTGAACGTTTACCGCGCGGGTATTAATGCAGTATTGGCTGAAAAAAAATGAACGTAGAAAAAAAAGAAAAAATATGTTTTGTTGCTTCAGGAGGCGGGCATCTACGCCAGCTTTTACAGATTTTCGCTTTGCATGAAGACTATCCTTATTATTTTGTGACGGAAAGAACGTCCCTGGGTGAAAGTCTTAGCGGGCAGCACAAAACATTATTTGTTCCGCATTTTGCTTTTGGCCAGCGTAAGATGGAAGGATGGTTGCCGTTTTTATGGAGCGGTCTTAAAAACTTTTTTTCTTCCTCATGGTATTTTGCAAAAGAAAGGCCAAACATTGTTATCAGCACCGGCGCCGGCGCAGCATTTTTTACATTATTCTGGGCCTATGTGTTCAGAAGAAAAATTGTCTATATCGAATCCATTGCGCGTGTGACGAGTTTATCCCTGTTTGGAAAATTGACGTCTAAATTGGCCGGGTTTTGTATTGTACAATGGCCGGATATGGTCCGTCAGCTAAAGGGAGCGAAATATTGCTCGCCTCTGCTTGTTAAGGAAGTAAAAGACGATAAAAAAAGGGAAGGCCTATTGGTCACTGTTGGTACGATTATGCCGTTCGACCGCATGGTTATGGGTGTTGAGGCGCTAATAAGCGAAGAAAAAATTTCTGGTCCGGTAGCTGCGCAGACCGGGAAAAGTGAGTGCCAGTTTGAAAGGTTGGAAACCTTCGAAAGCTGCTCTTTTGAGGAGCTGAATGAGCGTATGAGAAAGGCAGATATTGTGGTCTGTCATGGTGGGTCAGGTTCCATTCTGGGCGCTTTAAAAGCCGGTTGCCGGGTTGTTGCTATGGCAAGAAAGCAGGAATTCAAGGAACACTATGATGATCATCAGTTGGATATCATGAATGCTTTTTCAGATATGGGATTAATTTCGATTGCCAAGGATGAAAATGATTTACTGCGCGCTATACAGGAAGCTGGCAACAGAGAAAGAAAAACGGTAGAGATTAATCCGAATGAATTTATTTCTGTTATCGAAGACTATATAGAAGACAGTAAAAAACCCGGAAAAGAGCAAAAGATGCGCAGTTTAAATCAGCTAAGATATATACGCAAAGCCCTGGTGAAGGCAAAATACCTTTATTATACGAAGATTTGGGGTATGGATTTGCATGAAAGCTGTGATTTTTCCCTCTCAGCTAAATTTGATAAGACCTACCCCAAAGGCATTCATGTTGGTGCGCATAGTTATATTGCGTTCGATGTGGCTGTTCTTAGTCATGATATGACGCGTGGTTTGTATCTTGATACCCATATAGGGAAGAACTGCTTTATTGGTGGCCGCAGTGTTATCATGCCCGGCGTGAAGATAGAGGATAATTGTATTATTGGTGCCGGAAGCGTGGTGACCAAAGATGTGTCGGCTGGTTCTATTGCTGCCGGCAACCCGGCGAAAGTGATCGAACAAAATATAGAAGTGGGACAATACGGCCGTTTAAATTATGCAGATAAGAATGAAGAACGTCTTTTAAAAAAAGCAGGCTAATAAGCGCCGGAACCGCCCAACACCACACGCAATGTTCGTATGAGAATAACAATATCCCCCCAGAGAGACCAGTTGCGAACATACCAGCTATCCCAGTAAACACGTCTTTGAAAGCTGGTGGCGTTGCGGCCGCTAACCTGCCATAGCCCGGTAATGCCGGGTCGGACCGACAGATAAAGGTTCAAGGTATCGCCGTATTTTTCTTTTTCACTTTCCAGTATGGGGCGCGGACCAACCATACTCATGTCACCCTTTAGCACATTCCAAAGCTGCGGCAATTCATCAATACTGGTTTTACGAATGAGACGTGAGGTACGGCTTTTAATGCGAGGGTCATTTTTTATTTTGTGATATTTCTCCCACTCGGATTTTACTTTTGGGTCACTTTTGAGAAGGTCCTCTAATAAATGATCCGAATTCGGCTCCATCGTCCGGAATTTCCAACAGCGAAAATGTTTACCGTGCCGTCCTATACGCTCGCCGCTATAAAAAATGCTCCCACCCTGACCTTCCAGTTTAATCAGGATAGAAACAATCGCAATTATAGGGGCTGCAGGTAACAGAGAAATACTTGCAAGGGTAATATCCATGCCTCGTTTTATGCTGCGTCCAAATAATGAGGATACGGCGCTTTTTGCATGAAGCAGCATAATATCGTAGCCAAAGAAATAGCGCGGTTCCATTTCATAGGAGTTAACGCGGGAAAGTGGCGGAACAACAGCGTGCAGGATATTGAGGTGTGTAAGAGTATTGATAATTTCTATACGCTCCGGCCCACGAAAAGTCTCAAGGCAAATAACATAAAAATTATCAGGGTTATTCTTTATATAATTTATAAAATCATTCCGTCCGTCTTCTATTTTCAAGTCGTGATATTTTTTAGGCAATTGTTCAAGGTCAAAATTCTGCGGATTTCCATCACGCAAAAACACTGTATGGGCGCTATAGCCGGTATAACGGTCTGCTTGAAAAGCGCAGAGAATATTGGTCGTGCTGTGTACGTCGCCGATAATAACGGTCGGAATGCTCCATATGCCGTGATTGCGTGTTATTAGATAGACAAGCTGCCGGGCCATAAGAATAAAAGCAAAAGCAAAAATCCAGTTTGACGTTATAAGAAGCCTTGAAAAGGAAATATGAAGTGCAAAGTGAATAAACCCGTCCAGGATAAAAGCCAAGAGAATGACTTTGCCGATATACTGTACTTGATTCCACCAGGGAACACGCTGCGTATAGTGGCCTTTAATAAATAACATGAACAAAACGCAGATGGTGAGAGAGGCAAAAAGATATTTGCGTGCCTCTATATAAACCGAAAATGCCTTTGCATATTCGTCATAAAAAAAAGCTTCTTTCAGTTCTTGCGCCATAATCGCAGACACATAAAACGCAGCAATCATGGCGAGCAGATCAAAGGTAAGGATTAAAATGCTGATACTGCGACGTACGAGAAGTCGCTTGTTTCTATTTTCTTTTAAAGAGTTAGAAGACATCAATTTGCCTCAAGCGTTATCTTGCCAGGTCCGTTTAACGACCATGCAAAAATTACGCCAACCAATAACCCTGCTGTGGCAAAGAAAGAAAAAATTGGCCATTTATCCGGGTAAGAAGGCTTTGGCGGTAGTTCTGCTCTGATAATAATTTTTTTACTAACATTGTCAGAATCGTATTCCATATATTTATCAAGAACCGCATTGGTGATGGCTCTTGCAAGATAGGGAGAAATGGATGTGTAATGAATGTCGATTTTGAAATATGGCTCTTTCGTAATGTTCAATTCTTTCTGGATTTGGTTGAAGATCAGTTCTTCAAGTGGTTTGCTTTCACGTCTGTCAAAGCCAAATGTTACTTTTATTTTATGTTCTAATTTTTCTGCCAGAGTTTTAACCGGTATTAAATCCTTGTTAAACTCGCCTCTCTCTGAGAGTTTCAGTCTTTGTATGACAGGTTTAATAATCTGCGGGGAACGTATAATAGATTCCACTTCTTCATAACTGTCCGGGTAAATCGGTGTTTCGGATTTCACGGCTTCTATATTGGCGATGTCATATTCTTTCGGATATAGTTGCAAACTGGCTGCGGCAGTATAAAGCGGTGTTAGCAGTGTAAAAAAAAGACCTCCGAACAAAAGGGTAAGAAGGAATAGCCCCAACACAAGATTGCGGCGCAACCACAATGTTTTTAGTGTGTGAAGGTTTTGTTTGCCAGCTGTGGTTGTTGTGTTGCCTGTACTCATCCGTCTAAAACTTTAGCTATTCTCAACGTGTTGTAAGATTTAGAAAAATCGTTGTTTTACTTTTATGGAGTCACCGGGAAGTATTTCTGTTTCTTCCGCAGCCCGAATGTATTGTTTTTGACCGTTAACTTCACGAATAATCATGGTTCTACCTTTTGAAGCGCGTGGTGTGTAACCGCCGGCCAGCGCCACAGCTTTAAAAACATCCAAAGACGGTACGTAATTATAACTTCCCGGGCTTTTGACTTCACCAAGAATATAAAAGGGTTTGAGAGCAATAATCTCAACCGTGATATTTGGATTTTTGAAGTATTTTTGTTCTATCAGCCTGTCTGTAATTTCCTGCTGTAAGTCGATTTTTGTTCTGCCGGCAGCATCTATTTCACCGATTGGTGGAACCGTGATCTGGCCGTTTCTATCGATTTCAAATTCACCAGACAGGTCTTCGACACCGAAAACAGTCATTTTTAAACGATCGCCAGGGTTTAAAAGGTAGCTGTTCGTTTCTGCATTAGGGCTTTCCTTTAAGCGTGGAGCGCGCCAGTTTATAATTTCGGGTTCTTCCGTGTGGATGTCTTCCTTTATCTCAATAGATTCTTCGGCTTGCGCAGGTATAGAGGCGCTAGTAAGAAAAATAGCGAATAAGAAAAACAGAGGAATATAGAATAATATGCTTCTATCCATTCTGTGCTCTCTTCAAGTCAGCCTTGTTTAAAATAATACTTGGGACTTCCTTTGAGAACTGACGTAATATTTCTCCGGCCGCCCTTAGCTTCTTCTGTGGTGTTTTTGCCCATTCAGCCACCAGAATAACGCGGTCGACTAAACTGGATAAGATTTCAGCATCGGACAAACTCAGGACGGGCGCTGAGTCAATGATCACATAGTCGTAGTGATTTCTTAAATCATCGAGTAATTTCTTAAAGCTATCCGATACAAATAAATCTGAGATAAGGGTATTTTTTATACCGGCAGGAATAACTGCAATGCCGTTTTTGTCTGTTTGGATTACGCTATCAAGCTCAGCCTCTCCGCTCAGCAATTCCACAAGACCGGGTGTTGATGCAACGTTCGTGGTTTTTGCGATCGCGGGCTTTAAAGAATCCGCATCGAGAACAATGACTTTGCGCCCAATTGAGTTGAGGTAGTAAGCGAGCGATAAAGCTGTTGTTGTTCGTCCTTAATCAGGAACAGCAGATGTAATCAATATAGTTTTCAGCTCTTTTTTTGCAGAAATCTGGATATAAATCCTTTTAATTTCTTCCAGATAATCAGAGCGTTTTTTGTTAAGAACCAGAGAAAGAGGCGTTTTGGTCTGCGGTAATATGCCGATTAAGCGCAAGTTAAGAAGCCTTTTTACATCAGCTGCGCTTTCAATGCCCGCGTCCATTGATATGCGCAGGAAGACAACGCCCAAAGCAAAGAGCCCGGAAAATATTACAATAATGATCATTGTTAAAAATTTTCCAGATCCTGCCGGTTTTACTGGAACATCAGCAAGAGAAACGATCCGGACATCGGCCTTTGTAAAATCTATTTGCGATTTAATCTCTTCAGCGCGCCCCAGGAAATTATCCAATACTTTTCTGCTGGCGGCTTCTTCCAGCTCAAGGGACTGCAGGGTAATTTGTTTTTCTCTTAACTGATCGGCATGCTTTTGAATATTTACCAGCTTGTTTTCAAGCAATTCTTTTTGCTTTGTAACCGTTGCCAGTTCGTTACTAATAGAGTTTTTGATGTTGTCGACTTCACGGTTTATGTCGCTTTTGACCTGTGTCAGTTCTTTTTTCGCTGCCACTATGTCCGGGTGGTTTTCACCATGAGCCCCGCGTAGAGATTGCAGATTCTGTGCAGCAATGCTGGCGCGTGATTTTAAATCCTGTATCAGCTTTGATTCCACAACTTCAATCAAAGCATGTGAATTGCCATCTTCGCCGGACGCCTCCAATACTTCCCGCCGCGCCAGTAAATCCAGCTCGCGCGTTTCAATAGGAATGAGCTGTGTAGCGATATCCGATATTTGTTGATACACCAGTTCCTGGGAGTTTTTTCCAAGAACCATGCCGTTTTGTGCACGAAATTGTTGGCCGGCCTGTGATTTTATAAGGTTTTCTGTTTTTAAAGCGCCTATCTGTTTTGATACCCATTCATTAAGTTCTTTAGCGTCTTCTTTTTTAGCTTGAACCTGAGAGAACACGTATTGCTTGGTGTGAGTATTGGCAATTTTTGCTGCCAGAACCGGATCCCTGGACTGGAAAGAAATTTCAATGACACGTGACTTGGCTTGCGGCGTAATTCTTAAGTTTTCTTCAAAATTACTCAGAATTTCATAGCGACCTTTGTCATGTACAGGTGCCTTGCCGCCTTCATCTATTTCACCGTTTTTATTTTCATGTAGCCCCAGGTTTTCAATTGTTTCATGGATCAGTCTTGTCGATGTAATAACCTTAACCTGTGTAGGCACTGTCAGATTATCAAATTTGGTACTGGGTAGAATATCGGGAAAACTGGCAAGAGTTAGATCTCGTTCTTCCAGCAACACAGATGCCGTCGCTTTATAAACATCGGGTTTTACGACGAGATAGATAAACCCCAGCAAAGAAGGGATGAAAGTCAGGACCAAAATCATCTTTTTGTGTTTTTGCAATATGTGCAGAATCTCTTCTATATCGGGGATATAGACTTCGCTTGAGGCTCTTGTTCTGCGATCAATTTTTCTGCGGTCCATGTCTGTCCTAAAACCTGTGCTCTAAAGGCATCCGTAATATACAATTTCTGGTTACATGAGCAAGGTATTTCTATGACAAATTTTCTCTGTAAATATTTGATTTCTACGGATTATACAGGTTTGTTCTTATGGACAAAAACTATCGGGTAAGCTATACATATAGTTGCCGTCTAATTTCTATAATGTTAAAGTATGAGAAGCGGAAATCTTGCTATTTTTGTTGCGTTATTTGTTGTTCTGGTAAATTTTCCAGTGCAGGCGCAGCTTTCTGCCGAAAACGGTGTGATTAGCGTTAAAAATCGCTATGACCCGGATTATGGCCCTTTGGGTGGGCGGCTCGGTTCCTTTAAGGTTATGCCCAAAATAAGCCTAGCAGAGACATTTGATGACAATATTTTCAGGATATCTTCCGGTACGCAATCCGATTTTATTACAGGTGTTAATCCTGAAATTGTTGTGAAATCTGATTGGAATTTACATGAGGTCAGCTTTCAGGGTAGTGGAGATTTAGGCTATTATTTCGATCATACATCAGAAAATTATCATGATTATCGCTTCGGGCCGTCGGGCCGTATTGATCTGGATTATGAGACGAGTTTAACCGGTTCTCTTGTATATCAGCGTGGTCATGAGGATCGTGGATCACCCGATGATGCCAATAGTGATGAGCCGGTGGAATATGACATGGAGACTGTGACAATGACTTTGAAGCGCGCGTTGGGTCTCATTAAATTTTATGTATCCGGTCAGTATCGCAGGCATAAGTTTGAGAACTCAAGCCGCGCTGGTCTCACTGTCGACAACAGCAGTCGTAACAGATCGCAAAAAACTCTTGAAACTAAACTTGCTTATGATCTGGGGTATAATTATGAAGCTTTTGTCAGTCTGAAATATGATAAGCGGGACTATGATTCAATCAATGCCTTCTTTCGCAACTCCCATGGCTATGAAACAAAGACAGGCGTGGCGCTCAATATCAGCGGTAAAACCCGCGCTGACCTTTACTTGGGCTACATAAAACAAGATTACGATAACGCCCTGGGGGATATCGGTGATATCAATTTTGGTGGTTCTTTACTGTGGAATATTACCGATATGACCTCCATCAAGGGAGTGGCTGAAAGAACGGTACGGGAAACTACACTGGCTGGCGCTTCGGGTATTATCCGTACCAGCGGCAATATTGAGGTTGAGCATGCTTTGCTGCGCAATCTTTTTTTGGGTGGCTATGCCGGTGTTGATAATGATGAATATATAGGTGTTCTTAGCAATGCTAGGGATAACAGGACTTATAAGACAGGCTTTGACATTGTATTTAAGCCGAGCCGCATTGTTACAACAAAATTTGATTATGATTACACAAAACGAGACTTTGATGTTGTCGCCAATGACTATGAAACCAATCGCGCCATGGTATCACTTATTTTTTCTTATTGATTTTGTCCGGCGTAATAACCGCTGCGGATAAGGTAGCCGATAATAAGGCCCGAAAAAGCCCCGGAAATATTGGCATAAATATCATCAAAGGATGCATTCCTTCCCGGAACAAGGCTCTGCAGAATCTCAATCACGCCACCTAAAAATAAAAGGCCCAGCATAACCGGCACAATAATTTGCCAGCGGCCAGACATAAGGATAGGAGCCATAACGAAAAGGCAGTAAAAAATGATATGCAGCATTTTGTCGGAATGGTTGGACATGTAGATCAGATTGGGCGTGACTGAGAGCACGACCATCACAGCGATCATAAGGAGCCAAAGTAGGGGCAGGATCTTTTTCATGGGTAAAATAATGCCTGATCTTTGCTGTATGCTGTAACTTTTTGTGTATCTATGGACGAATATATTTGTAGAAGAATAAGGGATGAGGAGGGTTTCATGAGATTTTACAATGGTATTTTGCAAGGCTTTTTAGTGATGGCTATTGCTTTGACAGGTCTAAGTTCCAATGTCCGCGCCGGTGAAACTGCTACTGCTGTTTTTGCTGCCGGGTGTTTCTGGTGCATCGAAAAAGACCTCGAACATGTGGAAGGGGTGGGTGAGGTGATTTCCGGCTATATTGGTGGTCACGTTGATGAACCCTCCTATAAACAAGTCTCCCGCGGCGGCACGGGACATTACGAGGCGGTGCAGGTTATCTATGACCCTTCGGTTGTGAGCTACCAGGAATTGCTGAAAGCCTTTTGGGTGAATGTTGATCCGCATGATGCAAAAGGACAATTTTGTGACAAGGGCGATCAATACCGCGCCGCGATTTTCTACCAGGATGATGAAGAGCAGAAACAGGCTATAGAAAGTAAAAAAGAGCTGGAAGAATCGGACCGGCTATCCCAGCCAATCGTCACGGAAATTTTACCAGTCGCCACTTTTTGGAAGGCAGAATTTTATCATCAGAACTACTACAAGAAAAATCCCGTTCGCTATAATTTTTACAGATCCCGCTGTGGCCGTGACAAACGCCTGAAAGCTGTCTGGGGCGACATTGATATCAATACTATTTTACAATAGGCGTTTTATCTTTGCGCTTTGCGCATAATTTTGTTAAATATTCCCATCCATTATCAATGAATTGTAAAAGGAGCAGAAATGCGGAGCTTTTTGAACGTTATTGCTGTTGTCGGTCTTTTATTGGTCACTGTCGGTTTGAACGCTTGTAATACAGCCGAAGGCTTTGGCCGTGATGTCGAAAAGGCCGGAGAAAAAATACAGGAAACGTTTTAAAGCCGGGTTCCTTTGGGAGAGTAAACATGAAAACAGTAATATTAAGCACTATATGTCTGGGTATTTTGAGCATGGCTTTGCCCGTTCAGGCCGATGAATTTGGTCCACGCTTTCAGCAGGAAGCGCCGTTGGCACTTGCTGAAAACGGTTATAGCTTGCAAAGTATTGAGCCTGCTTCCGGTGAAGAATCAACCGCTGGTGGGCCTGCCTCACAGCAAGAGGAAATCGGGGGTGTATATCCTTCCGATCAGAATAAATCAATTCAAAACAATAAGTTGCCGCTCATCATCGAGCAGTAAAAACCGGCTTCGGCACCGGTATTTTTTTGATTTTAAGCCCCCTCATAATACTTGATACTATAAAATAGTTGACAGTAAGTAATAAATGGGTCTATATATCAAACCGTAACCCCCAGAATTATATCTAAATTTTACATAGTAAAATAAACCCAAAGCCGCAATTTTCTGCGGCTTTTTTTCATTAAAGGAGAATTTTTATGCTGCTGAAAATAGGGCGCGGTATGGCGCCACTGAACAAAAGCGCCACTATTAATATAGTGGACTGGGATTTGACGAGTTCAATTCCGTCTGAACTTACCTACACACGCAATGATGCTGTTGCTACATATAGGGACAGCAACGGTGATTTACAGCAATCCTCAATCGATGCGGCGCGGTTCGACCACGACGCAAGCGGTACCGCTTTGGGATTGCGCTTTGAAGGCTTGCGCCAGAACAAATGTGAAAACTATAATATTAATCCTACTGACTCTACTGGATTTACCACCACAGGTGATCCGGCCGGTGTTATTACGGTTGAAGACCAGTCAACTGCCTTGGCAAATGCTAACCTCGATAAAATTTGTACCAACGGTGATATGTATAAATTCGACAACAGTGCCGGCGTTGGAACCTTCACAGTGAGGGTCAACGGCCAGGTCGGCAATACCAACGCACATTGCTTAAGAGCTTTTGTTAAAACAAGTGTTACTGGCTATCACGGCACGTTCAAACTTGTCGGTGGCTCCAATACCGTTGCCATGAGCTTTTCTGATACGGACATTCACGAACTCATACTTGAAAATCAAACGCCGACCGCCACCAGTCGTACAGTGGAATTTAATATTCCAGCCGGTAAAACTATTTATATGATTCTCAATCAGCTGGAAGAAGGTAGCTTTTGCTCTTCGCCAATTGTTGTTCAGGGTGCTGCGGCAACCCGCCAGGCCGAGCATCTCGTTAATACGGCACTAAATACGGCACTCTGGTTTGATGAAAATCAGGGGGCTGCCATAGCCAAATGCCGCTTTGACAATACAAGTGGTGACGCCCGGCAATATGTGTTTATTGCTTCGGAGGGTACGGGAACTACCAATGTTTTGGGTGTTCGCATGAATGATGGCACGGCACATATGCGTGCTCATGTGAATTCTTCGGGGGGAGGGTCAAATCTTGATGATGTCCATAAACCGTTGGTGGGGCAGCGTTTCCCCGTAGGGCTAACCTGGAAATCGGGAGAAACCACGGCTATTGCTGGGCCCTGCCGCTTCAATACGGATACGCATGGCACCGATCCGGCCAGTATCGACAGGCTGGAAATTGGCACGCGTCCGTTTAACGAAGCTATGTTTGGCCATATTGAAAACCTCAAAATCTATACAGGCCATCGCAGTGTCGAGCAGCTGGGGGCGGATATGATTGAAGCCAATGATAAAATGCTGATTGGTGGTGGTCAGTCTAATATGAACGGCTACTTCAGGTCACAGGTCGGCAATGATAATCTTGGAGAGGCCGCCTTGATTAATGAGCTTGATGTCTATTGGACAACCACGCGCAACTGGGTCGCCAATGCGGCCAGAGACGGCTCTTTTGCTTTAAAAGCCAATGATCCTATGGATGATAACTGGTGGTATGACGATGTTGCCACCGAATTCGGTCCGGCGATGGCGTATTGGGAAGATGTGGCCAAGGCCTGCCAGGGAAAAATTCAGGCATTTTTATGGGACCAGGGCGAAAGCGATTCCGCCTCGACCAAGACCGATTACAAGGCAGCGCTGCTTGCTATTTTCAATCGCATGCGCACGGCTGTAGGGACTCATCCGGTGGTGGTTGTTCCCATCGGGCGGCGCAGTGATAGCGAAAACACCGGCTATAACAATCTTCGTGAGGCGCAGCGCGAGCTGGCAAGTGAAAACGCCTGGATACATCTAGCCCCTGAGAAGATATTCCAGCCTTTATCCGATAGTGTGCATTTGACCGATGCCGGTTATGCGGCGCAGGCCCCGCTGGTTATTCGTAAGATGATGGATGTGCTTGGCGAAACCGTTACGGGTGGCGTCGATGGTCCGACGATAACGAGCGCTGTGAGAACCGGCACAAGCATTGCCGTTACGATTTCTCATGACGGCGGAACAGATTTTACGCCAACAACGGGCATTGAAGGTTTTAAGTTCTTTGATGATGCCACGGAAATCGCTGTAACAGCTGCGGTGCGCACCAATGCCACGACCATTACTTTGACACTGGCCAGCACGCCCACAGGCGTTGAAACGCTGTATTACGGCTACGGGACCTTGTTTAATGAAGTGACTGACCCGGCGAATGTCGTGCGGGACAATGATTTTACACATAATCTGCCGTTACGCACGACGAAGGTTGTGCTTTAGTTAGTCAGTGATTAGTGGACGGTGGACCCTAGCCGATTGTGAAATCTACACTTTCCTGGAGCTCATATGTCTCGGGACACTGGTCATTGATAAGCGAGATGCGTGTTTGAAAGTCCTGCTGTATGATCCTGGTTGCATCCGACAAACCCTGGTAAGTTTGCTGGTAGAGTGGATCTAGTGTCTCAGGATCATCTGTCCCAGGATCACCTAATTGTATAGATTTGATATTAGGCTCAACAAAACCCAAAAGTTGTAGCAGGGCATTTCTTTCTACGGTCCATTTTGCATTAGTGCTTGTCGCCGAAATCTTTGTACTGTGCTCCTCGTTTTTAATTATGTCCGGGGCCAAGGATAGGGATGGGTCTATGGGCAAGTTTTGAAGGAGTGCAACATTGCGGAAGATAGATTGTAAACTTTGCCCACCTCCATATTTTTTGAGGATATATAGATATGCCAAATACACTTGTTGAGCAGCCAGATTATATGCTCCGCTATCCTCTGGCTGATGGCTTTGTGCGCCCATGTTTATTATGGCCACAGAAATGCCCTGCGCTGTGCTATGAAATTCTACACTCGGATTCATAGCCTTCTCCCCTTTTTCACCAGCGGCTTGCGCTTGTGCTTTGAGAAAGTCTCTGACCGACGCAAAGCCTTTTTCGTTCAAATGCTTGGTATCCCAGTAAAAATTATCCATACCTAAACCTATCTTTCGTACTCTGATGTCGCTTGATAGACGGATATGTAAAGCATCCTTATGAAAACGTCAAGGTTTTTTCCAATAGCTATGTGCGGGACAATGATTCTACACATAACCTGCCATTACGCACGACGAAGATGGTTCTATAGAGGCTTTTGGCTTGATGTCACGAAAGCAGCCCTGTAGAAAAGCCAAATGGTGTCTACAGCAACAGCGGTTAGAAAAAAACAATTGGTGGCAATCTTTATTGCCGTTCTTTGTTTCATGCCTGTTCTGGCGTTTTTTGCGCCACGTTCCATGGCTTATATACCCGGGATTTCTGCCATACTGGCCACGGCATACGGATTTTTTATGTGTGGACAAAGGCCGGTTGTCTCCAGGCCGGCTTTTATTTGGGTATGTGTCATTGTTGCGTTGGCCGGCCTTAGTAGTTTCTGGTCTTTTGATACGTCCTTTTCGCTCGAGAGAACTTTTAAAATCGCCCTTATTTTGTTTCCCGGGGTTTTGCTGTTGGGGATTTCATCCTCGTTTACAGCCGAGCAGATCAGACCCTATCTTTGGCTTTTACCAGTCTGTGTGGCGCTGGCGGCGGCTTTGAATTCTACCGAGTTGTTTTTCGATATGCCGCTTTACCGCTTTATGCGGGGATTGGGACCGGAAGCCAATATCGGGCTAGCAGGCGCCAATCGCAGCATTTTTTGTACAGTGATATGCTTTTTTGCCTGTATTCCTGTTTTAATGGGTCTTAGTCTGGAATTAAAAACACGGCGTATCGCTATAGCAGGCCTAGCGGCTCTTATCTTGTTGATGCTGTTTTTGTCGGAAAGCCAGTCAAGCCAGCTTTGTTTTGTAATTGGTCTGCTATTTCTGTTTGTGTTTCCTTATGCGCGGAAAATGGCCTGGGCTGTCATAATGGTTTTGATGGCTGCGCTTATTATATTAGCCCCTTTTCTTGCGCAGTTCCTGTTTAGGACAGTTGCAGAGAATATTGAGGGTATAGAATGGTTTGCAAACGGATACGCTACTAACCGTATGGAAATCTGGGAGTTTGTTGGCCGTTATGCTCTCCAGCAACCCCTTTATGGCTATGGCATTGAAGCCACACGCCATATTAAGGATTTCGATATACAGATGCTTTATCATTCTGAGCCGACCGTCTTGCACCCCCATAATTTCGCTATTCAGCTCTGGATTGAGTTCGGCCTTATGGGAGCGGTTCTCTCCTCTCTCTTCTTTGCATATCTTATCAATACAATCCGCATAATGCCTTTGGCTGCGGCCAGAGTTGCCCTACCAACGTTGTTTGCTTTTATTTCTGTTGGTGCGACCGGATACGGAATGTGGCAAAGCTGGTGGCTGGGTGAATGTATTTTGATGCTGGCTTTATGCTCTCTTGCCGGAAAGATTGCCGGGGATGTAAAAAAGGCCGCATGAAGCGGCCCTTAATAACTTTATCTTATTGAGATTAAAATTTGCGGTTCACGTTGAAGTAGAAACGTGGATCTCTGTCCCCGTGCGTTTCAACATCGCGGTTCAGAGGGAAGGCAACAGCCAGACCAGCTTCCGTTTCCTCCATTACCTCAGCTCTTACACCAAAACCTGCAGATGTAATGGACTCACGCTCCAGATCATTGCTGGTTGCATCCTCATTCCAGATACGGCCCGCATCGAAGAAGCTGTAAAGTTGATAGTCTTCGACGGCATCAACCTGATACGGCTCATTCCACTGTACTTCAATTTTCCCAGCAATGCCGTTTTCGCCGACGATTTCGGATGGATCGAAGGCCCTGCCAAAATTAATTCCTCCTACACCAAACTCCTCAGAACTTAGAAGCTTGTTTGCAGAAAGCTGCCCTCTTCCAGCTACCAGAACATTAATATTTGATGTTACGCGCTGCAGCCTTTGTATACCCGCCTCAACCTTGGAGAAGGAAGGATTGGCAGCAGGGCGGGTCATATTAGCATCGCCCTTATCGCTGGAACCTAGAATATTCAGGCCTCGCGAGACTTCAACATCAATGGAATTAACACCTACGCCCAGAGCGCCCAGGATCGTATCAAGGAATTCAACATGTGTACCAGCTCTTAACGTACGGATACGGTCACGGCGTGTGAGCTCAAGATTGTTCTTGCTCTCTACATCTCTCCAGTCAAACAGTACATAGCCGTCAACATTGGTTGAGCGTGAGCGGAGCAAAGGATGAGTTGCTTTGGCGCTAAAGAGCTGTGAACGACCCTTAACGTCAAATTCATCAAGGGTTAAGCCCGGCTCGGTTGCTGTGTGGCTGCCGAAGAATTCTAAAATAGTGCCGTGGTTTCCTACTGGCTGTTCATAGCTGACAGCGCCATAAGCAAGCTCAAAGAACTGAGAGTCCACACCAATCTCAGGTGCAACAACCATCTGAGCTGTCAGACGCTCATTGTTACCAAAATAGGAATTCAAAGATCCGGCGGCTGAAGCCTGAAGTGGTCCCAGGAAACGACTTCCAAAATTATCAAGCGATACCAAAGCGTCATATGGATCACGTTCCACAATGATGCGCAAATCTGCCGCACCGGTCTGGGATCGTGAGGGGCTTAAGATAGCCCTGGCATCAACACCGGGAAGGTCGTTGATAAGAAGTAACCATCTTTCAAGGTCATCAACGTTCAAAGCGCCGTCCGTTTGAATTTGCGCAGCATAACGACGGATCAGCCCTAAAGCGCTTTCCTCATCATTTCCGCCAACTGTTACGTTACCGATATAGCCTTCAACAACCTGAAGCTTAACAGAGCCGCCTTCAATTGTTTGCGGCGGTACAATGACCTGCGTCAAAATATAACCATCATTACGGTACTTATTGGTAAGGGCTGCAGCAATTGCATAGACATCAGCCAGCGTTACTGTTGTACCAAGCTGATCCTGATAAGCAGGTGATAGCTGTGCTTCCGAATAGGCTGTGACGCCATCTAGCTGAATGCTTTTGAGGTTCAGGTTGATATTTTCAGCGCCGGGAGGGGCTTTCTGAGCAATCTGGTCCTTAACCTCGATTCGCGGAGAAACATCAGGTGTAACCTGCTGATCACGCAACTGGTCCTGAACCCGTCCGGGGTCTGCGATGCCTGTTGCTTCTTCCACCTGCGCAAAAGCAGGTGTGCCTAAACTGAATACAAGCGCTGTAGTGGCCAAAGCCAGCCCATAACGAGCGCTTAAAATGGGTTTACGTTTCATCATCCTCAACCGTGCCTAACACTAAAAATGTAACCAATTGGATATTTGGGAATACGCTATAACAGATATATAAAAAAATAAAAGACTATTTAGCAACTTACTTATCCACAAGGTGTAAGCTATTTTTTATCAATTATCAAGTCGTGAAATGAAAAATAGACATAAAATTCACCATAATTTCCTTATGAGTACATTCCTTTTAAAATTTTTTTACATTAGAAAAAATCTATAAGTCCTGCTCACCAAGACTTTTCATACAATAGCCCATTTATGGATCAAAAAAAAGTTAAGTTTTCCTTAATTATTTCTTGAACTTCCTATTGAAAAATGCCATACCAGCATTGCAGTAGGTTTAAATGAGCGGCATTAGGTACTGTTTTATTTGATTTTATGAGTAATGCCGCAGGTTAATTTGGAAGCAGGAAATTTTAAAATACTTATGTTTTACGAGCTTCAAATTAACAGGATAAAGTTTCAAATTGAGAGGATTAGGCAAAAGCGGGGCATTGATGCTTCTGCAATTTGTTTATAGAATTTTTTATTTAAAGGTTCGGATTATCCGGGCCGGTTGAGAAGGGAAGAAGAAAATGAGTAACACAATCACCCAAGCCACTAAAAACGCAAACGACAATCGTCGCAGACGTTTACTCTCCACGACAGCTTTGGTTGCTGCCGGGATGATGATGACAAGTCCGGCAAAAGCGCAGGCAATTGATCCGCACGCGGACTGGGACGATCTCAATATCGTCGCTGGCGATGCCGATGTACTGGATACGGGGCTAGGTAGTACTCAGATTGACCAGCATACAATGCGCGCTGTGGGTGAGGCACAGGAGATACACATTGGTGAGCTCGGCGCTGTTAATATCAATCAAATCGATTCAAACGCATTATTTGTCGCAAGAGCAATTGGTGATCATGACGATCCAACCCAGATCCTGGGTTCTTTGTCTGCTGACGGACGCGTTATGATTCTGGACCGGAACGGGGTGATTTTTGGTGCAAATTCTATTGTTGACGTTGCTGGCATTGCAGCTTCTACAGGTGATGTTTCTAACGCCGACATTATGGATGGCGACGAATCTTTCCACTTCAATAACTTTGGTGACGGCAGAATTGAATTGCGCGGAACGATTTCCGTTGCGGATTCAGGTCTGGCTGCTTTCGTATCTCCGACTGTAATCAATAGCGGTATCATTAATGCCAAAATGGGTACGGTTGTGATGGCTGCCGGTGAAACGGTAACGCTCGACCTTTATGGTGATGGTCTTGTTGAGGTCACAGTTGAAGGTGAGTTGGGCGATGCCCTGCTTGAGACAACTGGTGAAATCAATGCTGAAGGCGGCACGGTTACTATGACCGCTTCTGCGGCCAAAGACGTTGTCGACAATATTATTAATGTTGAGGGTGTCATTACAGTTGCGTCCGCCACACAAGAGGGCGGGAAAATTGTTCTCTCCGGTGGCGATAACGGCACGACGATGGTTGCCGGGACTCTTGATGCGTCCGGTACCGAGGGTGGTGAGATTGATATTGACGGCGGCGAAGTTGTTCTGGCTGATACGTCTTCCATCAAAGCCGACGCCAATGATGCGTCAGGCGAAGCCGGGTCCATCGTGGCCTGGGGTGATGAACTTTATTCTTATGGCGCATTGTCTGTTCTGGGACAAAACGGTTTCGTTGAAACCTCCAACCGTGAAGGCGGTGAAATTGCCGGGACGGTCGTTCTTGGCGAGAATTCAGAATGGGTTATCGATCCAACCGATTCCTGTATTGCTGATGCGGCCGCCAGTTGTGGCCTTGGCGATACCTTTGTCTTTACGGACACTCTTGAGGATTCACTTAATACCGCCCTTGGCGGTTCCACGATTTTAGTACAGACGTCACCGGTCGCCAATGGCGGCGATTTCGGTCACATTAGGGTCCTTGATGCGCTTGATACAGCGACGACCGCTGCCGGTGTAGGCCTCAGGCTGGAAGCTCACCAGGATGTTCGGGTCAGTGATACAATTACAGATACAGGCCTGGGTCTGAATGTTGAGCTGATTGCTGATTTTGACGGCAGTGGTGGTGATGCCGATGTCGAGATTGGCACCGGAGGCGCCATCACAACGAATGGCGGTCACTTTATTGCGGAAGCGGCCGACGACATTGAAATTGATGCGGCTATCGATACGGATGGCGGCGACGTCACGTTGCATGCCAAAGGCATGGATACGGATGAAAGCTTTGTCTCAATTTCTTCAACCGGTAGCATTGATACAGATGATTCCGATCCTGACGGTGATGTCACGATTATTACCGAAGATCTTTTCATCCACACAGCATCCGGCGATAAGATCAGAGCCGGTTTTGATGGCGTTAATGACGGCACGATTACAATCAAGCGCTCTACTGCAGGTACTGTTGGGCTAGGCAGTGGCTCCGGTGACATGGAAATCAGCCAGGCCGAACTCGAGGTTATTGATGGCGGAGCACTTGTCATTGGTGATGCCACGGCCGTTGATAACAACGTTACCGAAGTTAATGTTGAAGATGTCGATACCACTGTAGGCACAATTGGTGGTTTGGTTCAGTTGAATGCTCTGAATATAACAGGTGCTGCCAATAATCCTGATGTTAATTTTGACGGCTCCAACACCTTCAATGCTCTGGAAGTCAATGTCGGCGATGATGTAAACTTTTTTGCCGGTGCTGATGTCGAGACATTAATCGGCGGTATGGTGTTTAACGCCGATGCCGATGCTGATGCCGGAACCGGCGATAGCAACCGTGTTCATATCTGGACAGACGGTACGGTCATTGACAGTGCTACCGATATTACTTTTAGCGGCCTTGATTATACCGATGACGGAGCCGACACAGATGTCACAGCTATGGGTGGCGATGGCACGATAACCTTCACACGTTCTGATGACGGCGATATGTCTGTTGGAGACGACAATGGCGGTTACCACATCAGCCAGATTGAGCTGGATCATCTTTCAGCTGGAGAATTGGTCTTTGGTGTTCAGGGCGGCGGAACTGACAACAACATTTTCATTGATAATGCTGATACAACTCATGTCGACAAAACCACCGTAAATACAGAAATTCCATCCGGTCCGTTCGATGTGACCTTTATGGGCACAAACGAGTTTAATGAACTCGAAGTAAACGCTGAAGATGACATTATCTTTGCGGCTGGTGCCAGTGTTGAAACGCATGGTGATGCTTTGTTCAATGCTGACTCTGATATGGGTGACTTTGGTGATTTCATTATGAACGCCGGGTCCATGATCGATTCCAATGGCTTTAATATTACAGTTGAAACAGGTAATTCCGGTGGCGGCAACGCCAGCCATGGCGTGTTCCTGGATACGGGTGTCATGGTCAATGCCGAAGGCGGCGATATTGACTTTAACAATGACAGCAGCTTCTTCAGTGCTGATGCTGACAGTGTTAAGACCATGGGTACAGGTACGATTGAAATCAATCAGTTCGACGAAGGTTCTATTCAGAACGCCGTTGATGCGGTTGAAAATACCGGCACAGGTACGAATACGATCTTTGCTGCGGCTGGATTATACAGTGAATCAGTTACGATTGCTGAAGACAACTTCATCATTAGCGGTGCCAATGCCGGTATCGCCGGTGACGGTGTTCGTGGTGCTGAATCAACTGTTGATCCGAATTCTCCGGGCTTCCTGATTACAGGTAACAACGCCGTAATCGACGGTATGGAAATCATTAACGGCACAGCCGGTGTCATCGTTGATGGCGGTGATAATGCGACCATCAAGAACAATGACATTCATGGTCAATTCCATGCATCCGGTGCAGGTGCCAGCTTTGGTGCACCGGGTCTGGGTGATGGCGTTTATATTACGAACTCCGATGGTTCAAAAGTTCTGAACAACAAAATCTCCGAATACAATGATGATGGTGTTCAGGTTTCAGGCGCATCGAATATTGAAGTATCAGGCAACGTTGTCATGGATAATGGTACTGGCGACCTTGGTATAGGCATCTTTGATGCAACTGGTACTGTCGACGTTATCGGCAACACAGTTACCAATGCTCTGCGTCAGGGTATTCAGATATTGGCCAGCAATATCACAGGTGATGTTTCTGGTAATACTGTTACAGGCTCCGTCTCTGCAGGTATTAGCGTTCGGGATTCCGAAGGCGATATCAGTGTTGATGACAATACAATCAGCGGTGGTCTCGTTGGTGTTTCCGTTGCGAACAGTGAAGACGTTATTGTCGGTGATGATGACGGCGACAATGATTCCGGTAACACGATCAGCAGTGTAGGCACCGGTGTTCAGGTTGACGGCGGCGATGATATCGAAGTGATCGATAACACAATCTCTGATGTTGATAACGGTGTTGTTGCAACGGGCGTTGCTGTAGACGGACTTGATATTGCTGAAAACGACATTACCGGTTCCAGCTCTATCGGCATTGATGTTGACAGTTCTGCTTTTGCGAATATCGACAATAACATTGTCACGCATTTCACAACCGGTATTCAGGTAACGGATTCCGATCATACTGGTATCGAAGGCAACACAGTTACAGATATCACCGCAAACGGTATCGAAGTTGATGGTTCTGAAAGCACTGACATCATAGACAACATTGTCGGTAATGCCGCCGTTGCAGGCGATATTGGCGGCGACGGCATCCATGTGTCAAACAGCCCGATAGCAAAGATTCAAGGCAACACAGTCACCAATGCTAATGGTGATGGTATTGAACTGATCTCTTCCGATATATCAGCCATCGGTGGTCTGGGCATAGGTGAAGGCAATACGGTGATGAATATTCTAGGTCACGGCATTGCATCCTTCTTCAGTTCATCCCCTGACATCATCGGCAACATGGTTACCCGTATCGGCCTGAACGGTATTCACCTTCAGAACGGTTCTGATGCACAGGTACGCTCCAATACCGTTAGAAATACGGTTGGTGACGGTATTGAATCCAACAGCAACTTTGACATCCAGATCACGGATAACATGATCGGCACCGGCAGCTTTGCGGACAACATTCGCATGCACGGCATTGATGTAAACAATTCCGATAACGCTGACATTCTGGGCAACACAATCACTGAAACGGTTGGTATCGGTATTTCCGTGAATCCAAGCGATGATGTTGTGATTGATGACAACACAATCAGCAACACCGGTCAGCATGGCATTCATGTTCTGGGCGGCAATGACATCCAGATCACCAACAACAATCTGTCCAACACAGGTGCGTTTGGCTGGAGCGGTATTGTCACTAATGGGTCTTCTCTGGTGCGCATACTGTCCAACATTATTAACACAGCAGGCTGGGACGGTATTCAGGTCGCCAATGGTTCGGACGTTGAAGTTAACAACAACGACCTCGACAACATTACCATCTCCGGTATTGCCATTTTGGGCTCGGATGATGTTCTGGTTGACAACAACACGGTCGACGTATCCCAGCGCGGTATTTACACGGGGAATGCAACCAATACGACGCTGAACAACAACAATATCGACACAACGTCCAATGATGGTATCGAAGCCAATAGCAGCGCCAACATCCAGATCACCAACAACATGATCGGAACGGATGGCGGCGTTGACAATATCGGTGCGGAAGGTATCGATGTAAACAACTCACCAAGTGCTGATATTCTAGGCAACACGGTAACAGAAACCGGACATAACGGTATCTCTGTTAACCCAAGCCCTGGCTCTATTATTGATGGCAATACCATCACCAATGTTGGTTGGGATGGTATTGCGTCCTTAGGCAGTGACGACGTACAGATTACAAACAACACTATTAACGGCACGGTTGCTTCCGGTGTTGCCGTTATCGGCGGGTCTAATAATCTGGTTGATACCAATGACATCGACAACACAGGCCGTCTTGGTGTTTATGTTGGTCGCGGCGATGGCGTAGTTGTCAATAACAACACGATCGACAATGCCGGTACCTTGGGTATCTGGAGCGGTGTCCATATCGAAGATACAGATGGTGGAACTGTTACAGATAACACCATTAATATTGCCAGCCATGACGGTATCAATCTTGGCGACCCGATCAATTTCGGTGTCACTGGTAATACAGGTCTGTTTACGGTTGATAACAACACAATCGATAACACGGGTCGTGACGGTGTCCACGCGCACAGCACGGATGGTGTTCAGGTGACCAATAATGATATTGGTACCAATGGTGGTCCGGGTAACATCGGCGACGATGGCGTTCACATTAATGGCTCCAACGGTGCACTGGTTCAGGACAACACGATCAACAATACGGTTGATAACGGTGTTGAAGTGAACCCAAGTGATGACGTGGTTATTGCCGACAACATAATTGATGAAATCGGCGGTGACGGCGTTCAGATTACAGACGGTAAACGCAATAAAGTTCTGCGCAACACAATCACCGATGTAACCGGTAACGGTATACGCGTTAACGGCCATGAAGATCTGATCGTCCGTAAAAACACAATCAAGGACGTTGGTAGTGACGGTATCAGCCTGGTAGATATCATTGGCGGTCTTATTAAGCTGAACAAGATTGAAAAAGACGACTCCGCAAACAGTACCGGTGACGAAGGTATCGAAGTTGATGACAGCTCTGATATCGTAATCACCGAAAACACTGTCAAGGATACAGCGAATGACGGTATTGAAGCTACGGATGTTGACGGTCTTGATATTACCCTGAACAAAGTAAGACGTGCAGGAACGCAAGGCATTGAAGTCGATGGCGGCAGCACCGATGTTAAAATCGATGACAATATTGTTACAGCAAGCGACGATGAGGGCATCGACGTCAATGATGTCCATGGCCTGAGAATTCGTCGTAACACAGTCACAGACTCCGGTAAGGAAGGCATCGAGGTTACTAATTCTACCGATGCCAAGATCCGCAAAAACATTGTTACCAACAGTGGCACGGACGGCGCCTTTGACGGGATATTTGTTGACAACACACCGGGTGTTGAGGTCTTCCAAAACATTGTGACCACAGCAACCGATGACGGTATCCATGTGAGTGGTTCTAACGGTGCAACCATCAACGAAAACACGGTTTCCGATGTTGATGGAAACGGTATCCACGTCAACCCAAGCTCGAATGTTGTCATCGCCGACAACGACATCTTCCATGCGACTGAGAATGGCGTGAAGGTTGAAGGTGGCTCTAACAACACAATTCGCGACAACCTCATCCTCTTCTCTGGCGATGACGGTATCGATGTGGAAGACAATCACCACCTCAATATCCGTGACAACATCGTCGGCTTCTCCGGTGATGACGGTATCGATGTGGAAGACAGCTACTACGTCAGAATCCATCACAACCTGGTTGGTGTAACCGGTCTGAATGAAGATGACGGTGACGGTATCGAGGTCCATGGTGGTGCATATTACGATATTCATGGTAATAAAGTGTTGCTGACAGCCCGTGACGGTATTCATGTTGGCAATGTTAACTATAACGGCGATTACGTAGACCCTTATTATGGCGGCCAGTATTACGGCGGCTACATGGTTAACATTCATGATAACGAAGTGGCCTTGATTGGCCGTGACGGTATTCATGTCCATGACTCCGGCAAGACTCGCATTGCTTACAATGATGTCTTTGCAACCGGTCTAGCCTTTATTGATCTGTTTAACGGTGATAATGACTTCGTAATTAATCCCGATGGCATTGGTTTTGAATGGGGCGATGGCGATGGTATCCACGCTGAAAATATCCACGGTTACTATGGTGGATATTACGGTGGTGGTGATCACTATGACCTGAAGATCTACGGTAACGATGTCTCATGGACCGGCGGCGATGGTATCCAGGCCAAAAACTTTGGCTATGGCTATATCGGTGGCGACAGTGAAGAATACGGTAATAACATCCGTTATGCTGGCATAGACGGTACCTTCTGGAATTGGGGTACGGTTACTGACCAGCTTCAATTGCTGCACGATAATAAAGAACGTGTTATCCATGGGGGCCTTAACGCACTATTCGGTGATGGCAATATTGTCAGCTTCCTGAAGCGCGTTATCCCGTCACCTGATATGGTATATGGCGATAATCACGACGGTATTAACATCCGTGGATTTGGTGGTGCCTACATTGGCTGGAACGATATTGAGTTCACAGGCGATGATGGTATTGCTGCTGCGCATGGTGATTACGTTCGTATCTACGAGAACTGGGTCGGTAAGAACGGTATCATGCCAACACTTAATGGCGGTAGCCCGTTTGGTGCCGACAGTATCCATGTCCGTGATGTCGGTAGCAGCGATTATGATTATAGCGAATACTATGGCAATCAATATGGCTACGGCATTGAAGTTTACGACAACTTCCTTTCTTTCGCCGATGATGACGGTATCGACATTCGCGGAGGCCACTCAGCATATGTCGCTCATAATATCATTGGTCACATGGGCACTGCCGGTATTGGTCTGCAAAACGTAGATTACAGCGTTATCAAGCGTAATGCCGTATCCATGGTCGGTGATGACGGTATCTTCGTCACAAACGGCTATGCCACCAAGATCCTTGGTAACAAAGTTCTGATGGCCGGCGATGATGGTATTGAAGTTACGGATGTCGGTTATAAGGATGGCGATGTCTGGGATGATAAAGACTACAGCTACTACTATGATTACTTTGGTGGCTGGGCTGTCAATGTCGCCCGTAACGAAGTGGCCTTTACCGGTGACAACGGCATCCGTGTGGCAGATACGGGCCCTGCGCGGATTGTGCGCAATGATGTAATGTTTGCCGGTCTGGGTGAGGAGAACTTTGCCGGTATGATTAACTGGGTTAATGAAACGGCTATCTCCACCTATGTTGGTGGACGTCCGAATCCTCCGGGACCATATTTCTTTAGTAAGAAATGGTATTGGGGCGATGGCGACGGTATTAACGTTGAAAACGTTCATGGTTATGGTCCACATGGCCTAAGCCTGAATATCGGTCATAACAAAGTGACTGCAACAGGCGGCGACGGCATTGATGTTAACTATGCCGGCCGTACCGTGATCCATAACAATCATGTCCGTTATGCTGGCATCGATAAAACATCCTGGGACTATGAATACAGAGGAACTTATGGTCTTACAGCCATCCTTGATTCAGGTTTGTTTAATGAGCCAGAGCGTGAAACACTTTGGGAAGGTCAAAGAATGAATCCTTTGATCAGGCAGCATCTGCCAAAACCGAAGAAAGTTAAGTTTGATCGCTATGAAAACCATGATGGTATTCGCGCAGAAAACATCTATGCCCATGACTACGACTACGACCATGACCACTATTATGGTGGTGGCAATGACTACTATGGCGGTTATTACGGTCATGGAAACAACAACTATCATGGGCAATACGGTCCGCTGAGCGACTATAGTCTTGTGGTTTACAATAATGATGTTGCTTACACCGCTGATGACGGTATCGAAGTTATCGGCAGTAACGGACAGCCTCAAGAATGGGATCATGACTGGCCAGCTGGCACAGGCCGCACCTTGATTGCCGATAATGACGTCATGGATACGGGTATTAAGTCTATCCAGTATGGTCATGATCGCGACTATTATGGCGGTGGTGACTACCAAGGCGATTATTACGGTGGTGGTTATGGCGACTACGGTTATTATGATGGTAAGAGAGTCCGTTACGGTAACGGCGATTACTACGGTGCCGATGGCATTCATGTTCGCAATGTTCATAACGACGACAACGTTGTATTCCTCGGAGGTTATTATGGTGGCTACTACGGTGGTTATACCGTTAATATCCTCAACAATTACATCAACACCACGAGTGATGATGGTATCGAGGTTGTCGATTCCGGTTCAACGCTGATTGATTACAACCACATTTCTAATGTCGGTGTTACCAGTCCGCACAGAAGAAAAGGTAAAGACGACAACAAAGGCTACTATGGTTCTTATGAAAGAGACCAATATGGAGCCGACGGTATCCATGTCCGCAATGTTCATATTGATGGAAATCAGTTCCCTGGCTATTATGGCGGTGGCGATCACTTCCAACCATATGCTGTTGTTATCCGCAGAAACCACATCAAGAATACCAGCGATGACGGTATCGAAGTTCTGGATAGCGGTCGTACGTTGATCGACTACAACACGGTCTACAATACCGGTCTGTATGGCTATCATGACGTTCATTACGGTGATGACTATTACGGTGGTGGAGAAGGTAGTAAAGATGGCTACTACGGTTACCGCAGCTATCACTTCTCCGGCAGTGACTATTATGGCGGCGATGGTATCCATGTCCGTAACGTTCATAACAACTTCATATTCCGTCCTCCTGCCATTGATGGACCTCAAGGTGTCTATCCTGGTGGTTATTACGGTGGTTATGCTGTTGAAATTACCAACAACCATATCGACATGACTGGTGATGATGGTATCGAAGTTGTCTATAGCGGCAACACGCTGATCGACAACAACGACATCTATAATGTTGGCGTGAACATGCTTCCTCACCATGATGAGTATTATGGTGGTGACAAGAATAAAGGTGATTACGATCAGGAATGGGACGAATGGGGCGCTGATGGCATCCATGTACGCGATGTTTTAGGTAATGTTCGTATCGTCAGAGGTGGTGATATTGGCGTTGCCCTACCTGGCTATGCTGTTGAAGTCACCAATAACCATATCGATAATACGGCCGATGACGGTATCCAGGTTCTGTGGAGCGGCAATACGCTGGTCAGCGACAATGAAGTCCTGAATGCCGGTGCTGTTGTCGAAGATTACTTCAATGAATATGGCGACTACTATGGCTATGATGATGTCTACAAGTTTGGTATTAAAAGCCATCTTCAGGACGATCACGGTGCCGATGGTATCCATGTTCACTCCGGCTTCTTTAAGCATGGCCTGCCGGGCTTAGAGACGGGACCACAGGATGATATTGGCTACAACCCTTACTTCCTGAGCACCTATGTTGAGATTACCAACAACACAGTTGGTAGCATTGACGAAGAATCAGGTGAAACGTCTCAAGGCGCGGCCGATGACGGTATCGAAACCGAAGGTATTACCGATCTTCTGATTTCTGACAACGATGTCTATGATTCAGGCGATGACGGCATCAAGGTCATCGGTTATGCCGGGTTCTTTGCTAATGAGCAAGATTGTGTTGATTGTAATGAGCCTGTAACCATTCTAACCGGTGGTGGACCTTCCGAATCTCCTGAATTCAACGTGGTTATTTCTGGTAACGTAGTTGTAGATTCCGGAACACCTGAAGATGAAGACTTCGAAGAAGAAGATCAAAATCCGGAAAGCATTAGCTTTAAAGGTAAAAAAGGCAAGCATCGTGGCATCGGCGTGAACTATCATGGTGAAGCGCATGGTGACGGTATCGAAGTAACTAATTATGATCGCATTGATATCATCGATAATGATGTAACAAACAGCGAGAAGAATGGTCTTTATATCTCCGGTCCGTTTAATGCCCGCTTTGAAAGCAACCTGCTGGAAGATCAAAATCCGGATAGCAGAAGGGTCTTTGTCTCTGGTAACACCTTTACCAATAATGATGTCGGTGCCCATTTCGAAAGTGGTCTGATTGATCTGGTAACCGGTGATACCAATAACTTCATTGGTGGCCGTGTTGGTCTGCTCTTCAAGCCGTTTGACTTCTCTACAATCGAGAGCAAGCATCATGGTGACGATCACTACTATGACTACGGCTATACCAAAGTCACACCACGTACCTTCGGTGCATGGCAAGGCAAACCACTTCACACATTGGTTCCGACAGAAGGTTATGCTGATCTGGCTCTGATCGATGATGATGGCCCTGGCTCAACGCCTTATCCTGAGTTCCCAGAGAACTTCGGTGGAAGCATTGGTGCGCAGTTCTTCAATGGCCAGTCACAGTTCTTTGTTGAGCTGGATAACGAAGCTTTCTTCGACAATGATGCTGGCTTACCGATCTGGCAGAATGCGTTGAATTCAACCTATGTCACACCATTCGGCACCATTACGCCGGCTGACACGGACGGGGTGCTGACATTTGATCAGTTCAGCTTCCTGGAAGACAAGTTCTTCCACTTCCCGGATCGTGGTAACATCGGCATATTCTTCTTCGGTTTCGTACCGGTTGGTATTGATCAGGAAAGAGTATTCAACCAGTTCGGCCCGTTCGGCCCAGGTTTAAGCGGTCTGAATGTAACGGTTACAGGTCTACCGCCTGTTAACCTTGGTCCGGAAGCACTGGCAGGATTGACGCCAGCCGCAGGTGGTGAGGAAACAGCAGAAGATCTGGCCAATATTGAGCCGGCAGCCGGTGGCGAAGACGTCGGTTGTTGGAGCCAGGGTCTTAACGTAGGTGGAACCTTTAATTACATATTTGAAGGCGGAGCTGAAGAATCTATTACTGACGCTGCAAATGGAGAATGTCTATAGGACATTTCCAGGTAGCGTAATAATTAAAGCCCCGGGTTTCCGGGGCTTTTTTTATAATAAACTGGAAAATGTTCCGTAAGGCTGTATTAGGGCTTTATCAATTGCCCTTTCCGTTTTATTATAAAAATTATTGAGAAACAGGGGCTTGCGCTCTGTATATTTTCTGTCAAAATGAATCGGTTGAGGAATTGAAGGATTTTTCATGTACAACGATGATAAATGGAATCCTGTCGAAGGCGAAGAGCTGGCAGGCTTTCTAGAACAAATTAATCCTATAGACGGCAAGTACCGTGTTGATGCGGCAAGCACGCAGGTACAATGGCGCATGCTGCCTTTTTACGAGTCCATTGCCCTGATCCGGGTCAAAGATCCAAACTGGGTGAATAAGAAGCTCAGTATCTATTACCTGACGGACCAGGGAAATCTGTTCCGCCTCAACGGTACATCACCGCCAATTCATGAAGTGAACGCCAAGGCACCGGTCAAGGTGAATGAGGAAAACGTGCTCGATTATTTGCGCTTTTTCTGTTACTTCGTGCGCGGAGAAGAAGGGCCGTTTTATATTGCTGAGAGCATGGAAGACCCCAATATGCCGACGGAAATGGACGATACGACACGCTCTGTTATTGAGGGTACCATACGTGCGGCCTCTTTCGAGGGCATGAACGAGCAGGGGCATTTCCTGTGCGATGCGGTGGTGTTTTATTCCAACGCCCTGTTTATCGCCAATTTCGCGGTGCAACCAACCGGCATGATTGAAATGCTGGATGACGAGCCGATTGCTGCCGATCTCCCCGTAAAAGTTGATCAGCCGGTCTCCTAAGCTTTTCTCTGGTGTTAAGGCTCAGCCGGCGCTAAATTCCTTTTATGAGCAATAAAACTTACGACGTGGCCATTATCGGCGGCGGACTGGCCGGGTTGACCCTGGCCTGTTTGCTGGGTGACTGCGGGCTGCAGATAGCCTGTATCGACCAGGCGGACCCGGATGCCCAGATAAGGACAGATTCCCGTACAACGGCCGTTTCCTACGGTTCCTGCCAAATCCTGGAAGAAGCAGGGATCTGGGCAGATCTGGAGGCTAAAGCCTGCCCGATTGACGATATTCGTATTTTTGACGGCCCCAGCCCCTTGCTTCTTAATTTCTTAAGCAATGAAGCCGATGGTAAGTCGTTCGGTTGGATTGCCGATAATGCCGCTATCCGGAAGGCGCTTAGTTCGCGGGTTCAATCTTTAGGTAATGTTGACCATTTGGCCCCAGAAAAGGTTAGTGATTTTAGTTTCAGCCAGGATGCCCCCATAGAGGGCCCACATTATGTAAGCTGCATTTTAGGGGATGATACTATTGAGGCCCGCCTCGTTATCGGCGCGGATGGTCGGGGTTCCTTTACCCGCGAATGGATGGGGGTCAGAACGCGGGAATGGAATTATCGCCAGCGTGCGGTTATTTGTGCGGTTGAGCATGAAAACCCGCATCACAACGTGGCGGTAGAGCATTTCTGGCCGTCGGGGCCGTTTGCTATCCTGCCGATGGCCGATGATGAGGACGGTAAACACCGCTCTTCCGTCGTTTTTACAGAGCATGGCCCTGAGCGGAACTCTCTCATGAAGTTGGATACAGAAGGCTTCGAAGCCGCTCTGGCCAAGCGTTTTCCAAAAGAATACGGAACTGTTCGTATGATAAATGAACGGATGTGTTTTCCCTTAAGCCTGGTCCATGCCGCCGAATATATCGCCCCGCGGATGGCGCTGGTGGCCGATGCGGCCCACGGTATTCACCCGATCGCCGGGCAGGGCCTTAATTTGGGCTTCCGTGACGTCAAAGCCATGGCAGATCTTGTCCGTGATGCCCATGAAAAGGGCGAGGATATCGGCTCCACGGCGCTTCTGGAGGCTTACCAGCGCCAGCGGCGCTTTGATAATATGTCCATGGTGGCGGTCACAGACGGGTTGGTGCGGCTGTTTTCCAACAATATCCCCCCTGTGCGTTTTTTAAGGCGCGCCGGCCTGCGGGCTGTCTCCAAATTCCCCCCTGCGCGGCGCTTTTTCATGAAACAGGCTATGGGTGATAGATAAGAGCAATCGTTAGAGCTTCCATCATTCAAATTGAGCGGTGTTGCTTCGTCGCTTACGTAGATTTTACTACGCTGCGCTCCTCGTGCCTGGCACAATTTAAACGCTGTTTGCTCTAATTAAGCACAGATTTTATTGACAAAAAGGAGAAGGGCCGCTATAAACGGCGGACTTTAGAGAATAAGGAGCGATAAGGCCATGTCTACAAAACGTACATTCCAGCCGAGCAATCTTGTCCGCAAGCGCCGTCACGGCTTTCGTGCGCGCATGGCCGATCGTGCCGGACGCGCTATTTTAGCCCGCCGCCGTGCCAAAGGCCGCAAGCGCCTCAGCGCCTGATATTTAGGCTCTGCATTATGCAAGCCACCAAAGCTCAAATAAAATCCCTGGAAATGCTCAGGAAGCGTGCTGATTTTGTCAGGATAAACAGAACCTGCAAAAAATGGGTATCGCATGGCCTGGTTTTACAGGTCGTGCCCAATGATCTGGGCTGCGTGCGTGTTGGCTATACAGTGACCAAACGGGTCGACAAATCGGCTGTCAAGCGCAACCGTATCAAGCGCCGTCTGAGAGCCGCTGCTGCCGACATCTTGCCCCTTTACGCACGCGGGTCCTGCGATTATGTTTTGATAGGCAGGCAACTCACGGCAACACGCCCCTATGAAACCCTACGAAACGACCTGAAATGGTGCCTGGAAAAAACCGGATATAGTAAAGACAATGAAAAACCTGCTGATTAAATTCTTCCAGTTTCCCATTCGGTTTTATAGATTTGTAATCTCACCGCTTTTGGGTCCGTCCTGTCGTTTTTATCCGACATGCTCGGCTTATGCGCTACAGGCGCTGGAAGTGCATGGGCCGATAAAGGGTTTTTTCCTGGCGGCCAGACGTATTTTGAAGTGCCATCCGTGGTGTAAATGCGGGTGGGACGATCCGGTGCCTAAAAGCTTTGATTGGTCTTCTCTTATCAGCTATAAACGCTCCATCCATCGCGAAGTAGAAAGATAAAAGGGCCGGAACTATGATAGACAAAAAGGGTGATATGCACCCCGAGGATATACGGAACCTTTTTCTTTTCTTCATTCTCTCGATATCCGTTTATTTTCTCTATGACCATTTTGTGGCGCAGCCTCAGGCCGACGCCATTAGGCAGGTGCAGCAGGAACAAGCGGCGCTGGCAGAAGTTCAGGTTCCAGGCGGCCTTGAGACTCACGAAGCTCTGCCGCGTGAGGAAGTGCTGGCAGGCAATCCCCGTATCAAACTGAATAATGGTGAGATTTTTGGCTCCATTTCCCTCAAAGGCGGGCGGATTGACGATATTGGTTTTTCCAATTTCTTTAAAACGCTGGAGAAAAAAGAAAATGTTATTCTGCTTGCGCCCAAAGACACGGAATTTCCGCGCTATGTCGATTATGGCTGGGTGGCGGCGAAAGAAGGTACTGCTTTGCCGGGCGCCGATACGCTCTGGCGGGTACGTGGTAATCAGGAACTGACCAAAGATGCGCCCGTTATCCTGACCTGGAATAACGGTCAGGGCCTTACATTCGAACGCAGAATAGAAATTGATGAGGGTTATGTTTTTAAAATCACGCAAAGTGTAACCAACAACACAAATTCTGAGGTGACGCTTTATCCTTTCGGTCTAATTACTCAAACGGGCGTGCCGAAGAACACGGAAGGACGTTTTATTCTCCATGAAGGCCCCATAGGCTACATCGGCGAGGATTTGCTTGAGATTTCCTATAAGAAGCTCAAAAAAGAACCGCTACAGACCCGGCAGGCCAGCCAGGGCTGGATCGGCATTACCGATAAATACTGGCTGACCAGTTTGATTCCGGCGCAGGGACAGGCTGCAAAATACCGCTTTAACTATGTGCCGTCTAAGGTGAATCCCAAAAAGGGCCGCTATCAGGTCGATTTCCTCGGCGATGCCGTCAAGCTGGCGCCGGGCGGGCGCGGCGAATCCTCAAGTCATCTTTTTGCCGGCGCCAAAAAAGTTTTAAAACTCGAGGATTATGAAGAAAAACTAGGCATTCCGCATTTCGATTTGGCTGTTGATTTCGGTATGTTTTATTTCATGACCAAACCGTTTTTCTATTGCCTGCATTTTCTAGGTGAACATATCGGTAATCTTGGCATAGCAATTATAATTCTAACTTTTTTCCTGCGCATGGCGGTCTTTCCACTGACCAGTGCGTCATACCGTTCCTTTGCTAAGATGAAAAAAGTCTCACCGCAGATTACAGAGCTACGCGAAAAACATGGTGACGACAAACAAGCGTTGCAGCAAGAGCTGATGAAAATGTATGAGCGCGAAGGGGTGAATCCGATGGCCGGGTGCTTCCCTATTATTATCCAGATTCCGATTTTCTTCGCCTTTTATAAAGTGCTGTTCGCGACAATAGAAGTACGCCATGCGCCGTTTTTCGGTTGGATTCAGGATTTATCGGCGCCCGATCCCACCAGTGTTTTCAACCTGTTTGGGCTGCTTCCTTATGGCGTGCCGACATTTTTGCAGATCGGGGTTTGGCCCTGCATCATGCTGGTGGCGATGATCTTCCAGAAAAAACTCAATCCGCCGCCGCAGGACCCATTGCAGCGCGACATGATGAATTATTTTCCTTTCATCATTACCTATGTGCTTTCGCGCTTTGCATCCGGCCTTGTGATTTACTGGACCTTCAGCGCCATTCTCTCGATTTTGCAGCAGACCTATATCATGCGCTCGCTCGGTGTGCCGATTTATCTGTTTAACAAGGATGAGATGGAGGCTGAGCTCGAAAAAGCCGTTGATAAGGGACCTGCTTTGCACCCTCTGGTCGAAATGGCGGAAGAAGAAGTTGAAGAGGCTTTGTTTGGTGATGATGAAAAGCCCAAAGAAATAAAACCGCCCAAACCCAAGAAGAAGAAAAAGAAGAAGTGAGCGACATAGATGAACAAAATGAATTTTCTAGAAAACTCTTTGCCGGGCCGTGTGATTTCATGCTTGGCGTGGCCGGGCTTGAGCAATTGCCGGATGCGAATAAGCCTGAAATTGCTTTCGCCGGTCGCTCCAATGTCGGAAAATCCACGCTGGTCAACGCTTTAACTGGTCGTAAAACACTCGCCAAAACCTCAAATACACCTGGTCGGACCCAGCAGCTAAATTATTTTAATCTTGGTGGCGTGCTTCATATGGTTGATATGCCGGGCTACGGTTATGCCAAGGTTTCTAAAACCCAGCGGGAAAACTGGAACAAGCTCATAAAGAAATATCTGCGTGGCCGTCCGACATTGCACTGCGTTTTGCTTTTGGTCGATGCGCGCCATGGCCTGAAGGATTCTGATATAGAGCTGATGAAAATGCTCGATGAAACGGCGGTGTCTTACCGCATCGTTCTGACCAAAGCCGATAAGGTGAAAGATCAGGCGCTGGAAAAATTGATCGTATCTATAGAAGCGACCGTTAAAAAACACCCCGCCGCCTTTCCTGAAATTGTCGCGACCAGCGCACAAAAAAGGGCAGGCATAGAAGAGTTAAGAGTGGTGATAGCTTCTTACGCTCATTAACGATCTGCTAAAATCGAATAAAAACCGTAAGCGTTCAGCCCCTGATTCTGGACGCAGAGCGAGGACATTTTATCGCAGGCCGGGCAGATATCGCCGGGATCGGTGGTGAGATCGGTATTGGTTCCCGCCCCATAAAAGGAATCATCAATCATGGTTTCTTTAATCGAATCGGTCATGACCGGAATGACCGTCGATCCGGTCACCTTCTCATTAATCTTCTCACAGACCTGCTGCGAGATCTGATAGGCGATGAGAATCACATCTGTGCCGGCTGTTGCCGTCCATTCGACATTGTTAAACCGTCCAAAATACCAACCCGGATCAGGGTCTGTAATGGCGCTGGTCCTGGCTTCTGCCGGAATTCTCCCCTGCATCAACCCGCCGCCTTCCGGGTGATAGACCTTATCGATATGCGGGGCGGTGTTAAACGCAGCCACGCTGGGCAGAACAAAATCGAGGTCAGGAATATCGGTATTGGTAAAAATCATCTGATCGATGATCTGTTTGGACTGGGCGGCGTAGGAAATGATCTGTGTGGCGTATAAATCAGCCCTTTCATCGCTCAGCGTACCCGTTTCGCCGGTATCAGTCTGACGCCCCATTGTCATGCTGAGCGCAGCAAACAGGGCAATGGCTATCAGCACATAAACCAGCGCGTTTCCAGATTCCCTTTGGCATTTCCTTCTCATAAGGCTAAGCTAGCAGACATTATGGGTGAGGCAATAATTTATATAGCATTGGGCTTTGTTATAGGCGCTTCTGCTGCGTACATATATTTACGCAGGCAGGGGGCGGGCATGAACCGCGACATGGAAAACCAGTTTAAGCTCACAGCCCAGGAGGCCGTACAGCAGGCCCATGAATCCTTCCTCCAGCGTGCCGAGGAAACGTTCAAGAAACATCAGGCCGACGGGGCCCATGACCTCGATAAGCGCAGCAAGGCAATTGATGATCTGGTCAAACCCGTGCACAAGCAGCTTGAAGCTTTGGGTGGGGTTATTCAGCAGGTGAAAGGCACAGATAAGGAATTACGGGAGGATTTGAAAAATCTCAGCAAGGAAACAGCGCGGCTGGTTGGGGCTTTGCGCGATCCATCTGCCCAAGGGGCCTGGGGTGAATTTATCCTTGAAGGGCTGCTGGAAAAATCCGGGCTGATCAAGGGCGTTCATTATGAAACGCAAGTATCTATGAACACGGAAAGCGGCCGTCAGCAACCCGATGCGGTGATCCGCATGCAGGACGGCTTTAACATCATTGTGGATTCCAAGGCACCGCTGAATGAATTTTCCCAGCGTCTGGGCGAAGATATGAGCGAGGAAGACAATGCGGTGCTGATGAAAAATCTGGCAAAGCAGGTACGTGAACATGTGAAGGATTTGGGGAAGAAAGGGTATTGGGAAAATATCGACAGCCCTGATTTTACGGTATTGTTCCTGCCATCCGAGCATATCTATTCGATTGCTTTGCGCGCTGATCCAGAAATTGTCGATTTTGCCGCCGCAAAGAATGTCATTATTGCTTCTCCCACTTTGCTGATGTCCCTGCTGCGGGTGGTTGGGATGAGCTGGCGTCAGGTCGATCTAGCCAAAAATGCCCAGGAAATATCCGAGCGCGGCTCAGACCTCTATAAGCGCTTGCTCAATTTCACCGATCACGTCGAAAAAATAGGCAAGGGGCTGCAATCGGCAATGAAGGGCTATGATTCTGCCGTAGGCTCGCTGGAGCGTCAGGTTTTGCCGGCAGCGCGTAAATTCAAGGATTTACAGGGATCTTCCGGCAAGGAATTGCCCGATTTAAGGTCTGTTGAGGAACAGCCGCGCCCGCTGACCCTCACTGCCGAGGATGAAAAAGAGAAAAAGCGCGCCTAGCTTGACCTAGCGCCCAAAACCCATTACCTCAATCTCATGAGCAAGTTAGAGATAATCATCGTTCCCGACCCGGTTTTAAAGGAAACAGCGTACGCCGTTGACCGTGTTGATGATGCTGTCCGTACGCAAATGGATAACATGTTAGAGACTATGTATGAGGCACCCGGCATTGGCCTTGCCGCCAATCAGGTCAATATGCTCAACCGCGTTCTGGTCATTGATATCACCCGCCGCGCTGAAGAGGAGGGAGAGCCCAATCCGATTTGCATGGCCAACCCGGAAGTCATTTGGGAGTCTGAGCAATTCAGCGTGATGGAGGAGGGCTGCCTGTCCATTCCGCAGCAATATGCAGAAGTGCAGCGTCCTGCGATCGTGCGGGTCAAATATTTGGATTACGAAGGCAAAGAGGTCGAGCTTGAGGCCGATGGCTTGCTCTCGCATTGTGTGCAGCATGAGATTGACCACCTCAACGGTGTGCTGTTTGTCGATTATCTCTCGTCCCTTAAACGCAATATGATTTTGCGCAAGGTTGAAAAGCTCAAAAAACAGGAAGTGCTTTAAGCATGTGTGCCTTGCGCATAGCCTTTATGGGTACGCCGGATTTTGCGGTTCCGGTGCTGGATGCGCTGCGCTCAAGCAGCCATGAAGTGGTGTGCGTTTATACCCAGCCGCCAAGGCCAAAGGGCCGAGGCCAGCAGGTCCAGCCTTCCCCGGTTCATCAATATGCCGATGACCACAATATTCCGGTCTATACACCAAAATCTTTGAAGAAAGAGCAGCAGCAGGCAGAGTTTGCGGGCCATAATCTCGATGTGGCGATTGTGGCGGCTTACGGCCTGATCCTGCCCAAGGCCGTTTTGGATGCGCCGAGATATGGCTGTCTTAATATTCATGCGTCGTTGCTGCCGCGCTGGCGCGGGGCCTCACCGATCCAGCATGCAATTCTATCGGGTGATGAGGAAACCGGCATCACTATCATGCAAATGGATGAGGGGCTGGATACGGGACCAATGATTTTAAAACGCGCGGTGAAAATCCGGCCGCAAACAACAGCGCAAAGTCTGCATGATGAACTGGCCGGGCTTGGCTCGGCGGTGATTGAAGAGGTGATGAATAAACTGGTTGAAGAGGGCGGTCTTGAATTGGAGTTGCAAGATGATGATCTTTCTACTTATGCGCCGCTGCTGACCAAAGACGACGGGCGTATTGACTGGAATAAAAGCGCGGAGGAAATCGACCGGCATATCCGGGCGCTCAATCCCTGGCCGGGTGTGTGGAGCGAAAATGACGGCAAACGTCTGAAAATTCAAACAGCGTCCGTTACACCCGTCTCTGACTATCCCGATCATATTGGTTCTTTATGCGGTGAAGGTGATCCGGCTGGGACTATTCTGAGCAAAGACGGTCTGGTTGTATGTGGTGGCCGGACCATTTTGCAAATCACCAAAGTCCAGCCGCAAAATGCCAAGGCGATGGATTTTGTCTCAGCCATCAATGGCGGCACCATCAAACCGGGCGATAAATTCTTATGACTCGCTACAAACTGACCATTGAATATAAAGGCAGTGATTATTGCGGCTGGCAGCGCCAGGACGATGTGCCGACCATTCAGCAGGCCATTGAGGAAGCCATTCATGGCTTTTGTCAGCAGGACGTGGCGGTGCATGCCTCCGGGCGCACGGATGCCGGCGTGCATGCGCGGGGACAGGTGGCGCATGTCGACATGGGAGAATTTTCGCGGGTGATGGAGCCGTTTGAAGTTGCCAAAGCGATCAACGCTTTTTTGCGCCCGCAGCCGATTTCTATTGTAAGCGCAGAAATTGTCGCCGATGATTTTGAGGCGCGCTATCACGCAGTGGGCAAACTCTATCAATACCGCATTGTAAACCGCTCGTCTTTTCCGGCGATCGAACAAGGGTTGGTCTGGCATGTGAAAAGACCGCTGGATGTGAAAGCCATGCACGAGGCGGCGCAAGTTCTGGTCGGCCATCATGATTTTACGACCTTCAGAGATTCGCAATGCCAGGCGAAGTCGGCGGAAAAAACTTTGGATAGGTTGGACGTCAAAACACATACGTATGACGATTATGGCGGGCAGGAAATCATTTTTGAGGCCGAGGCACGCTCTTTCCTCCATCATCAGGTGCGCAATATGGTTGGCACGCTGGCGCTGGTCGGCGAGGGAAAATGGAGTGCCGATGATTTAAAATCTGCTCTTGCGGCCAAAGACCGCACCAAAGGCGGCCCCACCGCCCCGGCGGATGGGTTATATCTAGTTCGGGTGGATTACTAAGTATCTTAAAAAACAGGACTATGAGGAACGGGGATGTGCTCGATCCGACAAAGTGGAGCCTCGCCTTCCGATTTTATTTCTATCGTAAACTTCTTGCCGCTGTTTCTAATAATATGGTCTGCACGTTCAGCAAATTCTTCATATACATCACATGCGTCGCTTTTTCCCGTCGCAAGATCTTCCTCTATGTCATTTGGTAATTTTATATTTATTTGTGTGCCCAGTGAATATAGTAGGAGCATATATCCGACTCCCGCTGCAAAAAAGCCCGTAGCACAAAATACAAAGGCTAGGGATGCATTTTTTTTGTTATCTTCATCTTCACTCATTTCATTTGCTCCTTTTTATATTTAGACATAATGTTGTCTATCAAAAATATTAAAAATAATGCAAAACAACGCTTTTTATGTCATTATTTGGCATGGAAAAGAGGTAAAAATGTTTCAGGACGCCATGCATACGCTGCAAAAGCTAGGCTTAAAGCCCACGGATATCCGTGTGCTTTTGACCTGTATGAGCAAAAAGGACGGGCATTTTATTGCCGAGCTTTGCACAACCACCAAAATCAAGCGCAGCACGGTTTATTCGTCGCTTAAGCGTCTTTTGGATGGGGGCTATGTCACAAAAATCAGGGTTGGCAATCGTTGGAAATACTATGCCGAAAGTCCGGAAAGTCTGGTAACGCGTCATGAAATGTTGCTGGACGATTTGAAAGATCTGGCACCTCTTCTGAAAAGACTGACATCCGTGCAAAGCCAGACGGAGATTAAGTTTTATGAGGGTATTGATGGGTTGCGCAAAGCCTATGAAAGCATCCTGATTTCAATGAAATTGGCGCCGGAAGGAGAAGAGCGCAATCTTTTGGGATTTACGTCGGGCGCGGACGTGCAAAAGGTTTTTACCGACTGGCAAAAGCAATTCATCAATAAGCGCTTAAAACTTGGCTCCTGGTTTAAAGTGATCGCGCCGGAAAGCTCAAAGGGGGTGAAGCATTTCGAAAGCGATGCCAAGAACCTGCGTGAGTCACGAACGATCCCGGATGCGCAATTTCCGTTTAAAATAGCGCTGGAAATTTGTGGAGATAGCGTATTTATTTACTCGGCGATTCAGCCCGTCGGTGGCGTGATTATCCGCAATGCACAAATTGCCGAATCCATGCGAGTGCTATTCCTGTATGTATGGGGCACATTAGGGAAATAATTATGAAAATTTTCTTGTGTTTCATGTGCAATTCCGCTACAACAAGGCCCATAAAGAGGAGAAAATTTATGAACATACAACGCGCACTGATTTTAAGTTTGGCTATTATAACCCTTTTTGCATTTGTGCCTTTTGAGGCCGGAGCGCAAGGGGCGTCCTATAATCAGTACTTGGAACAACTCTCCACCCTCAACCGTGTCGATCCGAACCAAAAGCCCAGCTATGATAGCGGCAATGAAATTCTTAAAAGGCGTATCATTGATAACAAGAACAAGGTTGTTGGCGAAGTGCGTGATGTTATTTTAACGCCGAACGGCTCCATTTCTCTTCTTTCTGTCGAATTTAATCGTTTGCGTTTGCGCTCCAGTGTTTTCCTGAACTATGCGCAGATGAATATCCGGCCGGTTTCCAATGGTTATGCCTTGGCTTTTGATGATGATCAAATTGAAAATATTTATCCTGAATTGTTGGCCAATATTGAAACCGCAGCCGGTGAAAGCAGCGAAGATTTTAGTGTACGCAGCGTTGTCGGCTCCACGGTCAAGAGCAAGGATGGCCGTAATATTGGTAAGGTCGATAATGTTTTATTTGGCTCCAATGGAAGCCGCGCGGAAGTTCTTTATGTCGCAATGGCCTACAGCATTTTACGTGGCAAAAAAGTGGCGCTGCCTTACGGGTCAGTTAAGTTCAGCCCCAAAGGTCAGAAAACCGAAGTCACGGTCAGCGACGAACAGGCTAATGCGATTATCGATTTTGTTAAAGATAATTAGGCTTCGACCTTAAATTCAGTTTGCTTTAGAAGTAAATTTCCAGGACCCGCTCATAAATTTTTGTAAGCGCCTCAAGGTCGTCGGTTTTGGTGTTTTCATTGATCTGATGAATGGTGGCATTGATAAGGCCAAACTCCACAACCGGGCAGTATTTATAAATAAAACGTGCATCTGACGTGCCGCCGGTGGTGGTGTATTCCGGTTTGTTTCCTGTGATTTCTTCGACGGCTTTTAAAACGGTATCTGTCCATTCGCCAGGCTGCGTGATAAAGCTATCGCCGCTGTCGCCAAGCTCTATTTCGTAATCGGTGCTGACGCTATTAAGTATCTCACGGATTTTTTGTGACAGGTTTTCACCGTTCCAGTGATCGTTAAAGCGAACATTAAATGTTGCGCTACCGCTTCCGGGAATGACATTTGTAGCCGGGTTGCCGACATCAATCGTCGTCACTTCTAAATTTGTTGCGTCAAAAAATTCTGATCCCTCATCAAAAACATGCGTGCTCAGTGCATCCACCATTTTTGCAAGACGCGGCAAAGGATTGTCAGCCAGCTTCTGATAGGCAACATGGCCTTGCTTGCCCTTTACCGTGAGCATGCCGGTCAGCGATCCGCGCCGGCCGATTTTAATTTCCTGGCCCAGCTCTGATGGATTGGTAGGCTCACCCACCAGGGCGGCATCGGGCACATGGCCGTTTTCCTTCATCCATTCCAGAACCTTCACAGTGCCGTTAATCGCCGGGCCTTCTTCATCACCGGTGATAAGAAGACTAATCGAGCCTTTTGGCGGCTCGTTATTTTCCAGGTAAGCCGAAACGGCTGCAATAAAGGTGGCGACGGAGCCTTTCATATCGGACGTCCCACGGCCATACATGACGCCGTCCTTAATTTCAGGATTAAACGGCCCGAACGTCCATTCGTCTGAAGGACCGGATGGCACAACGTCGGTATGCCCGGCATAGCAAAGATGCGGGCCGTCAGTGCCCAGCCGCGCAAATAAATTCGGCACGTCTTCAAACGGCAGGTGATGACATTCAAACCCCAGCTTTGTGAGTTCCTCAGCAAGGAATACCTGCGCGCCCTCATCCTTCGGTGTAACCGAAGGGCAGGCGATTAGTTTTTGCGTTAATTCAATGACGGATAGGGGCATAGTCTTCTCTGTATTGTTGGAATAAAGGTTTAATCCCTCAGCAGTTCATTAATGCCCGTCTTGCTTCGGGTGCGCTCATCAACGGTTTTAACGATTACGGCGCAGGCCAAACCCGGACCGGGGGAGCCATCGGGTAAATCTTTACCGGGAAGGGTGCCCGGAATAACCACCGAATAGGCCGGAACACGGCCATGTAATATTTCACCGGTTTCGCGGTTGATGATCTTGGTGGACGCGCCAAGGAACACGCCCATGGAAATCACGGAGCCTTCCTCGACGATTACGCCTTCGGCAACTTCGCTGCGGGCACCAACGAAAACATTATCTTCAATAATCACAGGGCCGGCCTGTAGCGGCTCCAACACGCCGCCAATACCAACCCCGCCGGAGATATGACAGTTCTTGCCAATTTGGGCGCAGGAGCCGACCGTCGACCAAGTATCGATCATCGTGCCTTCACCGACATAGGCGCCAACATTGAGAAAGCACGGCATCAACACTGCGCCTTTGGCGACAAACGCCGAATAACGCACAATCGCATGGGGCACAGAGCGAAAACCTGCTTGCTCGAATTGCTCTTCACTCCATCCTGTGAATTTGTTGCCGACCTTGTCGTACCAGTTGGAACCATCCGGCCCGCCGGAAATCGGTCTTGTGGGGTTCAGCCGGAAAGAAAGAAGAACGGCTTTTTTCAGCCATTGATTGACCTGCCATCCGCTATCGGTTGGTTCTGCTATACGCATCTGGCCGCTATCGAGCATAGCCAGAGCCTGCTCCACCGCATCACGAACCTCGCCTCGCGTGTCTGAGCTGAGAGAGTCCCGATTTTCCCAAGCCTGGTCGATAATATCCTGCATGTCTAAATTCTTTGCTGCCAAAGCCATAAAACTATCCTTTCAAGCCTCGCAGTTCAACATGAAAGACCCGGAAAATCAAGGGTTTCAGATATTTTCAACTATATCGATTCCTTGCATTTTGCCCTGGCTTTTTCGAGCTTTTTACGGTCAGAGGCGCTCAAATCTCTCTCAAAAGGTAATAAAAGCTCCACCACCGCTCCGTAATCCTTTTCTAAAAAGGCTTTAGCCGCTTTGGCGCTGGCATCCTCAACCATAGATTTATAACGCTCATAGATTTGATGCTGCATCCGTTTTCCGCGCATGTTTAAGGCGCGTTCAATTAATTTTGGGCTGGGCCGGGTAAAGTACTGAAGGTGATTTTTAAAAGGCTGTGCGATGTCCTGTAGCGTTTCTTGCACCTCTTCGGCGCTATAAATTTGTCTGCCGCCGCCAATATCTGCATTTGGTTTTTTGGCAGCATCCATAATTTGCTCAAAGCCAAAGCGGTTAATCCGGTCAAAGCAGGCATAGCCTTCCAGGGAAAAATCTTTATCTCCAAAAATAATCTCAAAAACGCTCTCATCTTTTTCGTAGCGTGTGGCGGCCCAAAAAACACCATCTATAGATTGGTTTTTATAGGGCGTTATAACCTGCCGCCCGTCACTGTAATGCACCAGCCCGCTAAAATAATGGTAATCATGCTTTAACTCCAGAAAGCGAAACTGCGTTTCACATTCAGCAAAAAAACATGTTAAAAGTTCCTGAGATGAATCCTGCTCCTTATTACCCATGGCTAATATTATAAATGATTTGCACGATTGAATGGAAAAATTTTAGCCCCCAAGACTGGCAGGCGCGATATAAAAAACTGCGTCAGTCCAATCTGTTACAATCCTATCTCTATGGCAATGCGCTCTATACCTTAAAACAGCAAAAAAAACGTCACGGACTGATTAAAATCAATGGGCAGGAAGCCGGGATTGTACAGATCATAGAAGCCGGAATTTTAGGAAATGCCATACATGGCGTTATTCTAGATCGCGGACCGTTATGGTTTGAAGGCTTTGGCACTGATGAATGTATGGCTGCCTTTCTGCGGACATTTAATAAGAATTTCCCCCGCCGCCTGGGGCGCAAGCGCCGCATCATTCCCGAGATGCAAGATACAGAAAAAGCGCAAACTATGATGAACGAAACCGGCTATAAACGCGCGTCTGAAACAGGATATCAGACCATATGGCTCGATCTTGAAAAAGACCCGGGTGTTTTGATGGCAGCGATGAACAAAAACTGGCAAAGAAGTTTGAAAAAGGCACAGGATAGCGATCTGGAAACCCAATGGGATTGGGAAGGAAAACATTTTTCCTGGTTTCTGAAAGTGCACGGTCTGGATAAATCAAAGCGGCACTATGGCGGGCCAGAGCCGGACTTTGTAAAAGTGCTCGCAGAAAATTTTGCCGTGGGGGGTGACATGGTGCTTGGCCGCGCTATGTTATATGGTAAGCCTGTGGCGGCTGTGCTTATTTTGTGCCACGGGCAAAGCGCGACCTATCAGGCGGGATGGAACGGTCCAGAGGGGCGCGACATGCGGGCCCATCATTTATTGTTCTGGGATGCTGTTTCTGTGCTAAAGGAAAAAGGAATACGCGATTTTGACCTTGGAGGTGTTAATGACCAAAAAGCGGCAGGCGTCAAACAATTCAAACTCGGTTTGGGCGGGGAGCTGGTTCAGCTCGTCGGCCATTATACTTAGCCTCATACTTGCCCTTCTTGTTTTTCCAACGAGTGCACAGGCACAAAAAGATATTCACACACTGACCTATGATGTCTATGCCAGTGGTTTTCGTGCTGTGCAAACCAAGTTCACAATCGATTTTAGCAAAGAGGAGCATTACGATCTTTTTGTATCCGCCGGTACAGAGGGGTTTTTAAGAAAGCTGGCGCCCTGGGACGGCACCTTTGCAACCAAGGGCTGGGTTTTGGATGATAACAAGCTTCAGCCCGAGCTTCACAAATCGACAGCCACCTGGCGCGGTGAGGAAGATATCAAGGAATATGATTATGGCCGTGACGGCAGCTTTAAGAGTTTGCGGATTAAAGATCACGACAAGCCAATGGAAAAAAGGGATCCCGATGACGAGCTTACACAAGGCACGATTGACATCATGACTTCAACCCTGGCGATGTTGCAAAATATTGATGATGGCAATGAATGCGCTGGAACCTCGGAAATTTTTGATGGCAAACGTCGCTTTGAGCTGATTTTCAATCATGAAGGTTATAACGATCTTACACCCTCGCGTTATAACGCCTATGAAGGGCCTTCAACCAAATGTACGGTCGAGGTAAAACCGGTGGCCGGGAACTGGCATAAAAAACCACGGGGCTGGCTGTCGATTCAGGAGCAGGGACGCGAACGCGGCACCATGCCCACCGTCTGGGTCGGAAAAATAGGTGAAGATGGTCTCGCTATCCCGGTCAAGGCCCTGGTCAAAACAGCTTATGGCGCGCTTTTTATGCATCTGGTCCAATATGAGAATGGCGAAGGCATACAAATCGCCCAAAAGCGCGATTAATAAGACATCCCCGCATTTTCTTTGTAACATCCTGAAACAAGAAATGACTTGTTTTCAAAGGCTTTTCCGCTCTAGAAAGAATGTGTTATGAGCGCAAAGTCATTAAAAATTGTTATTCTTGCCGCAGGCAAAGGCACCCGGATGAATTCGCCAGGGTCCGAAGGGCTGCCCAAGGTCATGCATAAATTGGCGGGCCTGCCGATGATTAATTGGCTGATTAAAAGTGCGGAGCAGCTTTCGCCTGCGCAAATCATCGTTGTGACGGGCCCGGATATGAAAGATCTGGAAGCGGCGGTTCAACCGCATACAACTGTTATTCAACCTGAGCGCAATGGCACCGCTGGCGCCGTGATGGCGGCCCTATCAGCGCTGGAGGGTTTTGACGGCAATGTCCTGATCCTTCTGGGTGATGCACCGCTTCTAAAGCCGGACACTATGACTGCTCTTATCGATGCGGCGGGGCAAAGCGGTCTTTCCACGCTGGGATGCGTCATGCAAAATCCATATGGCTATGGACGTCTGGTCCTTGATAAAAATGGTGCGCTTGAAAAAATTGTTGAGGAGCAGGACGCATCGGAGGCAGAAAAAACCATAACCCTGGTCAATACCGGTGCGTTTTGTGTTGAAGGCGCGCGTTTATCGCGCTGGCTGAAAAACATCAATAATGAAAATGCCAAGAGTGAATATTACCTGACTGATCTGCCGCAAGTTGCTGCCAAAGACGGCGTTGCCACAGCCGTTGCGATGACAAACGATCCATCAGAAGTGCAGGGCTGTAACAGGCGCGCCGACCTCTCGTCTCTGGAAAAAACATTGCAAAATCGCCTGCGGTTTGAAGCCCAGGAAAACGGAGCAACCCTGCTGGACTTGGAAACGGTTTATTTCCATTTCGATACCAGGATCGGTGTCAATGTTACGATCGAGCCCAATGTCTTTTTCGGTCCCGGCGTGGAAATCGGTGACAACGTAACTATCAAGGCTTTTTGCCATTTCGAAGGCGCTAAAATTGCCAGCGGCGCTACCATCGGTCCGTTTGCACGGCTGCGTCCCGGTGTGGAACTTGAAGAGGACGTGCGCATCGGTAATTTTGTCGAGGTTAAAAAATCAAAAATCGGAAAGCGCAGCAAGATCAACCATCTCGCTTATGTTGGCGATACCGATATGGGCGATGATACCAATTTCAGCGCCGGTGCGATTACTGTCAATTATGACGGCTTCCAGAAACATCAAACCATCATCGGCAAAGGCGTGATGGTCGGCTCCAATGTCAATCTTGTGGCGCCGGTCAAAATTGACGACGGTGCTTTTATCGCGGCGGGGAGCACAATCACCGAAGATGTGCCTGCTGATTCCCTGTCGGTGGAGCGCACCAAAGCTGAAGTGCGCAAGGGCTGGGCCGCCACCTACCGCAAATTAAAACAGTCCAAGAAAAAGAAAAGCGCATAAGTATTTTGGACCGGTTTCATTTTATCCGTTGAAGTCGTATAATTAACCACTCTCTGCGTTTTTTCCAAACCTTGTCCCTGCAGGTTTCCCATGAAGAAACGAATATTTGGTCCCGCTTTTTTATTCACTCTATTTCTTATATTCCCGGCCCTGGCTTGCGATTGCCAGCGGGAAGATTTCACCTATAATGCCAGCGAATCCAATATCCAGAGCGCTGTTCTCATCTTTAAGGGTGAGGTGATGAAAGTGCAGCCTTCCAACCTGCAGGGCAGGGTTCAAAAGATTGCGGCATCCGCGCAAACCCCTGATCAGAGTCCTTATTTTTCAAATGTGACGCTGGAGATGCTCGATCTTTATAAGGGCCGGGACGTCAAACGGGTGAGTGCCTATTTCGACACGGTAACAAGCTGTGGCCAGAAAGTGGAGCAGGGCGATACCGGGCTTTTTCTTTTGAACGAAAATAATGGCCTTCTGATTTCGGCGGATCGGTGCAGTAAATATATTGCGCCCGATCATATGAAGAAGCTTAAAGATGGCGGCTATATAAAGATCGCGCAGGTTGAAACCAAAAAACCGGTAGCAACCCCGACACCTGTACCAACACCGCCGCAGCCGGACGAACCGTCGGTACCGGATATATTGCCGGAAGATATTGAAGCCGTGCCCTTTACTGAAGAATTTCAATCGGAAAAGGCTCTGAAAGAATGGGCGGCGACATCAACCCTTGGCGGAGGTTTCACAGAAAGAAGAACACTTTTTGATAAAAAAGTTACTCTGGTTCTGCGCAGCTATACCCAAGGCGTTCCCAGCTTCGATGTTGGCGCTTACCTGAGAAAAGGCGAAAAATGGGTGCTGATCAAAAGCAATCCGTCCGTTCTGGGGGATCAGCCGATGATACAGGTTGTTGACGACAATCTGATTGTCATGACCCAGAAAGACCAGCAGGAAGTTTTGAGTATTTCTCTGCCGGACCTGCAATAAACCACCCCCTGAAACATTCCGTAACACGCTGTGATTTGTGTTTTGTGCCGGAGTTGGTAGGCTTTCTAAATGAAAAAAATACGTATTTTCGTTATGATGGTTTTGCTGGGTGTTTTATTCCCTATTCATACCGCCTTGGCATGTTCATGTACAATTGACGCATGGACACAGGAAAGTAGCGCAGAAAACATTCAAAATTCTACGATGATCTTTGAGGGAGAGGCCGTAAGAATTTCTTCCCCTTCTTTAGAAGGAAGAATAAGGCAGATATTGGAAGATGTTTTGGGCAAGAATCTTACAGATGTTCCACCCAATAAAAGCCCTTATTATTCGAAATTAAAGCTAAAGGTTTCAAATTTTTATAAAGGGCAAAGGCAAGATACGGTAACTGCTTTTTTTATGGCAAAATCCAGTTGTCTGGCATACGAGATTAATAAAGGTAAGAAAATATTATTTATGCTCTATGACAGCGATGGCCTTTTAATTGTTCCCAGTGCTTGTGGTCATTACATATCTGATAGTGATAGAGAGGCCCTTTTAAGGGGTGATTATAAAGGAAAATAAATGTGCGGCATAATCGGCATTATTGGTGAAAAAGACGCGGCGCCCTTGCTTTTGGAGGGGTTAAAGCGCCTGGAATATCGCGGCTATGATAGCGCCGGGATTGCCACGCTTACCAATGGCCATATCACCCGCTGCCGGGCGCAGGGCAAGCTGGTCAATCTCGAAAGCAAGCTGGGCGGAGAGCCGCTATCCGGCACGGTTGGCATCGGCCACACGCGCTGGGCCACCCATGGTGCGCCGACCGAGGACAACGCCCACCCGCATGCGACAGATAAAGTTGCTGTGGTGCATAATGGCATCATCGAAAATTATGCAACGCTGAAGGCCGAGCTTGAAAAGCTGCAATGCCGTTTTGAAACCGACACCGATACCGAAGTGATTGTTCATCTGGTAACACATTATCTTACGCAAGGGATGGAGCCGCGCGAGGCGGCCAACACAACTTTTAACCGCCTTGAAGGGGCTTTTTCGGTTGTCATGATTTTTGCCGGTGAGCATAATTTGATGATAGGAGCAAGACAGGGCACGCCGCTTGCGGTTGGTTACGGCGATGGCGAAATGTTTGTAGCTTCCGATTCCTATGCGCTCGCGCCTCTGACCAAAAAAATATGTTTTCTCGAAGATGGCGACCGCGTGTCTGTCACCCGCGAAGGGGTGAGTATTTACGTTAATGATAATGCCAATGGAGAAATGAGCGTCGAGCGCGAAATTCGTACCACCGCACAATCGGGCGATACCACCGGCAAAGACCCGTACGATCATTTCATGCTCAAGGAAATTTACGAACAACCGGCGGTGATTGGCGATACGCTGAATTCCTATGTGAACCCATCAACCGGGCGCATCAATATCCCCGATGATGTGCTGGAAGCCCTCGACAAGGCACCGCGCATTACGCTGATTGCCTGCGGCACAGCCTTTTACGCCTGTATGGTGGCGAAATACTGGTTCGAGCAGGTGGCGCGCATTCCCTGCGAGATTGATGTCGCCTCCGAGTTCCGCTACCGCGAAGCACCGATGCCCGAGGGTGGCCTTTGTATTTTTGTTTCTCAATCCGGCGAAACCCTCGATACGCTCGAAGCGCTTCGGTACTGCAAACGACAAAAACAAAAAATTCTCTCGATTGTGAATACGATCGAAAGCACGATTGAACGTGAATCAGATATTGTTCTTCATACACTGGCCGGGCCGGAAATCGGCGTTGCTTCGACCAAAGCCTTTACGACGCAGCTCACCACGCTGGCATGTCTTGCCTTTGCAACCGCGCGTAGCCGCAAAGCCATTACCGTTGAGCAAATGTCTGAAATCGGCGAAGCTCTGCGTCATGTGCCGAAGGTGATGGCCGATATCCTCGGTCATGATGAACAGATCAAAGACATTGCCGATGAAATCTCTGCGGCGCGTTATGTGCTTTATCTCGGGCGCAGTGCGATGTACCCGATTGCGCTCGAAGGCGCGCTCAAGCTCAAGGAAATTTCCTATATTTACGCTGAAGGCTACGCCGCCGGTGAAATGAAACACGGACCGATTGCGCTGATTGACGAAAATGTGCCGGTGGTGGTGGTGGCGCCGGGGCAGGATCCGCTGTTTGACAAAACCGCCTCCAATGTCCAGGAAACCGTGGCGCGCGGCGGCAAGGTGTTCCTGATTACCGATCAAAAAGGTCAATCACAGCTCTCCGATCATGTGAAATGGAACATCGTTCTGGAGGAGGTTAATTCCTTTGTCGCGCCGATCCTTTATGCCGTTCCGGTCCAGCTTCTGGCCTATCACGTCGCCGTGGCCAAAGGCACCGATGTCGATCAGCCACGCAACCTCGCCAAATCGGTCACGGTGGAGTAAGATAGCTCTATGAGCGAGGGGAACCTTCATAAAATCTGGTGGCTGTGGCTACCGCTTGTTTTCATTGCGGTGCAGGTTGCGCTGGAGTATTTTTTACCCCATCACCAGCTTTCTACGCTGTTGTCCGAAAACGGGCCGCATGAAACCCTGCAGGCTCTGACTGTCTTTGCAGCCTTTCTTGTCGCGGTGGCAACGGTGGTAAAAATAGATATCAAGAACAATTTATGGCTGGCCGGATGGGTTGGTTTGGCCGCTATCTGCTGCCTTTATGTTGCGGGGGAAGAGATTAGCTGGGGCCAGCATGTGCTCGCCTGGTCAACGCCAGAGTTCTGGACGCAAGTAAATGATCAGGGCGAAACCAATTTGCACAATACCTCGTCCTGGCTTGATCAAAAACCAAGATTGATACTGGAGATTGGAATTGTAATCGGTGGTCTTATTATCCCGCTTCTGCTGCGGTTTAAGCCATCACGGCTGCCGCAAAAATTTAATATTATTTACCCGCCTGCGCAGTTATGCGTGGTGGCGGCCTTGGCTGTCAGTGTGAAAATTATCGAAAAAATAGACAAATCCCTCAGTGATGTCGTTTTCATGGAACGTGCCAGCGAAGTCGAGGAGCTTTACCTGTTTTATTTCGTGCTTTTATATTTGATTGTCCTGCGCCGCCGTATACTGCAGTACAAGGCTTGACCATTCGCCCAAATCAATGCGTTGTTTCAAACGTAGGCCCAAATCCTCATAGGTTTTTAAAACGTTGTCCGCCTGTTCATTCAGCATACCGGACAAAATAACGATGCCGTTTTCGTCGAGAACGTTTTTCAAATCGCCCGCCATTTCGGTCAGAGTCCCGGCCAGAATATTGGCGACAATCAAATCAAACGGTCCGCGTTCCTTAACAATAGCGGCTTTAAACCCGTCACCCTGTTCACATGTGATGGTTGTGCCGCCGGCTTTGATATCATTGGCCTGACAATAACGGCTTGTAACATGAATGGCCTCTTCGTCATTATCTACGGCCAGAACCGGGCTCTTCCACAATTTCCAGGCGGCAATCGCCAAAATGCCCGAGCCGCATCCCATATCCAGCACATTCCACGGGCACAGCCCCTGATCTTTCAGTTCAATCATCGCCTGAAGGCATCCTTTTGTGGTGCCGTGTTCACCCGATCCAAAGGCGGTGGCCGCATCAATTTGCAGACCCATCTGTCCCTCGGGATATGCACCTTCATAATGACTGCCATAGATAAAAAAAGGTCCAACGGAAAAAGGCTTAAATTTCTTGTAGCTTTCGGCCAGCCAGTTTTTTTCCGGCATTTCCTCGATCTCCCAGTCGTCATTGGACACATCCAAGGCGGAAATATCTTCAAGCTCGGCCTTGAGAACAAGACGGGCGGTTAAATCGGATGGGTGGTTTTTCTCTTCGGTAATCCAGTGAAGATCCCAAGATGTGCTTTCTTGACTTTCCTCAAGCATAGCGGAATGGCTGGTGGACATATCAGAAAGCGCATTTCCAAGAACAGAAATATCATGTTGTGATAAAGACGCAGACAGCTTTAAACGGTTTAAAAACACCGCTCTTCCTTAATCCTTCTTTTCTTTCTCAGGCTCTTTCGCCTCTTCTTCAAGATCGGCCTCGATATCATCACTCAGGTCGTCATCAAGGGAGGTTTCGATATCATCGAGGCTATCATCGTCAAGATCGATTTTGACGGTTGGAGAATCGTCATCACTATCCGCCGTATCCTCAACCTCCTTCACCTCGTCCAGGCTTATAACTTGGGCTTCACCCTCAACCTCTTCTTCCTCGTCGTCATCTGCCGCTTCTGCTGCAGCCTTCTTAGCGGCCTCTTTCTTAAGCTGTCCTTCATCAGGATCATTGGCGACGGTCGCGCGTGAACGGCGCGTCTTGACCTTAATCTCGCCGGTAAATTCTACATCACAACTTGGACAAATAATGGGGCGTTTGGTGAAATCATAAAAATGTGTTCCACAACCCATGCAAATTCGTTTTAAACCTTTTTCTTGCGCCTTCGCAGCCACTGATACTCTCCCTATGAATCTGGATTAATCTCCTGAGGCCTTCAGTGCCCCATTTTTGATTCCCTGTCAATCTCAATAGTGCATATATTGAAGGAAACCCATAGACCCCCTATGTATATCAATATAAAGTAATAAGGATTTTTCTTCTCACCAGGAGGTGTTTCATATGCAAAAGCCCGTTGTTATTTGTGGATTCAAACGCTCACCCATGCATTTTGCGGGTAAGGGCGAACTGGCCAGGGTTCGGCCCGATGACATGGCCGCTGCGGTCATCAAGGCGTTGGTGGCTGACACCGGCGTTAATCCTGAGGATATTGAAGACCTTTTGATGGGCTGTGCCTTTCCCGAGGCCGAGCAGGGTTTTAACTTGGCCCGCATCGTCGTCAATCTGGCGGGGTTGCCGATTTCTGTGGGCGGGGCGACGGTCAATCGTTTCTGTGGCTCCTCCATGACCTCCATTCATATCGCAGCGGGCTCTATCCAGATGGGCGCGGGCGAGGTCTTTATCGCGGCGGGCGTGGAATCGATGAGCCGCATTCCCATGGGTGGTTTTAACCCTATGCCCAATCCAGCTTTGGGTGAATTATACCCTCAAGCCTATATGGGCATGGGTGAAACGGCGGAAAACTTGGCCAAGAAATATGATATTTCACGTGAAGAGCAGGAGAAGTTCGCGGTGTCCTCTCATCACAAAGCGGCCGAGGCGGCCAAAAGCGGTAAGTTTGACGATGAAATTGTGCCCATTGGCGATATTAAAACCGATGGCACCATTCGCCCTGATTCGAGCGTCGAAGCACTGGCCGGACTAAAACCGGCCTTTCTTGAAGACGGTAGTGTGACGGCGGCGACGTCTTCACCGCTGACCGATGGTAGTGCGGCGGTGTTGGTGGCTTCTGAAGACTATGCCTCGAAAAACAATTTGCCGGTTCTGGCGCGGATTAAATCCGTGGCTGTTTCCGGCTGCGCCGCAGAGATTATGGGGATCGGTCCGGTTCCGGCGACGCAAAAAGCGCTGGAGCGCGCCGGGATTAAACTGGATGATATCGATATAATCGAGCTGAACGAAGCCTTCGCAGCGCAGGGGCTTTCGGTGCTCAAAGAGCTTGGCGCCGATATCGGCAAGGTCAATCTGGATGGAGGTGCGATTGCGCTGGGTCATCCGCTGGGTACTTCCGGCGCGCGTATAACCGGTAAAGCGGCGAGCCTGCTCAAGCGCGAAGGTAAAAAGCACGCCCTTGCGACAATGTGTATCGGCGGCGGCCAGGGGATCGCGACGATTTTAGAATCGGTCTGATCAATGTCTACATGAGGGATGCGGTAGAATGAATATACAAAATCTTGCTCTCATGCTCGGTTTGAAACAGGGTACTGAAATTTCAAATGCCTCGTCTATTTTCCTTGAGCAGGTCAAGGACTATATGAACTCCGCCCAGGATAACCCATCCGAAGCCCATGCCAAGGCGGAGGAAGGCGCGCTGACCATGCTTTATCAGAACTTTTTTCAATACGCAGTTGAATGGGTCAAAGAAGAGCGGCAAAAAACCGTAGAAATTCCCAGTCATGAGAATGCAAAAGAGCTAAAGAAGCGCGCCAATGAAGCCCTGACAGATTTACAGGAGAATATTTTAAAATATGCGCTGTGCTATATGCGGTTAAACCGGGCAATGGGCACGGTTCAAGGGGAGATGGAATCGCAATTACAAAACGGGCCAACTGATAAGGATATCAAATGGACATCCGATACCGGAACGCTGCTGAAGCGCTACCGCCAGGAAAGAAGAAAGCTGCGATCCGATAACAAGCGCTTTGCCAACGGCATGAAAGCTCTGGAAACAGCAGAAAAAAATTATGATACGTGCCGGAACGGGGCTGTAAGCCTGTTTGGCGAAAAAGCGGCGGAGGATATCCTGCGCCCCTACCGCTCTGCACTTCGCTCCGGTGATTTCCCGAAAGCCAAAAAGGCTTTGTCATCAATGGAAACGGCCAAGAAGAAATTTTCAATCGGTAAAAAGGGTGAGGGAGCCGATGTAAATACCATTCAAAAGGCTGGTAAGGATTACGTCGAAGTGCTCGAGAGTGTGCAAGATGATTTGCGTACGGGAGAAAATAAACTGTTTTTAGCCGGCAAGGAAATCAGTGTGACTATTGGGGCGCAGGAAAGAGAAATCGAACAAAAGACCCAATACATCAACAAATATCATATGCCGTATATGGATCATAAATTAAAATCTCTTCGCCACTTAAGGGAAAAATTATTGGTTATCGGATCGCTGGAAAGTCTTACCACGCTTTATATTCGTCTTATTCGTGGTATTGCTGAACCGATGGAAGATATTAAAAAAGTTCGTGAATATGAAGAAGAAGTGGTCGAGAGGGTTTATTATCTTTTGAAGGGTCAGTTTCAGGAAGTTGAAAAAATTGAAAACTGGAATCTGGAGGCTATGGAAGAGTTCTCAGAGAGCATGGCAGATTTTACAGGGACAGCTTAAAGGAAGGAACTAAAAATGAGCATTGAAAAAGTAGCCGTTATCGGTTCAGGGGTGATGGGAAGCGGCATTGCCGCGCAGGTGGCCAATGCAGGTTTGGAGGTGGTTCTGCTCGATATCAAGCTTGAGGATAAGAACCTGGCCGCAGATGCAATCGCCAGAATGCTGAAAACCGACCCCGCGTCGTTCATGCACAAAAACAACGCCAAATTAATTACGCCGGGCAATCTCGAAGACGATATAGAGCTTTTATCCGATTGCGACTGGATTATCGAGGTAGTGCTCGAAGATCTCAAAATCAAACACGCGACTTACGAGAAAATCCAAAAGCACCGCAAGAAAGGCTCCATCGTCACTTCGAATACCTCGACCATTCCTCTTAGCAAGCTCGCTGAAGGCCAGCCTGATGAATTCGTCAAAGATTTTATGATCACGCATTTTTTCAATCCGCCGCGCTATATGCGTTTGCTCGAGCTGATTGTCAGCGACAAGACCGATAAAAAAGCCGTCGAAATCGTGCGGGAATTTTGTGATCTGAGCCTTGGCAAGGGCGTGGTTGTGTGTAACGACACGCCGGGCTTTATCGTTAATCGTTTGCTGGTGTTCTGGATGCAGGCGGCGGTGAATGCGGCTGTCGAAGATAACGTGCCGATTGAAATTGCTGATGCGGTGATGGGCAAACCGATTGGTGTGCCGAAAACGGCTGTCTTTGGTCTGATCGATCTGGTCGGTGTTGATTTGATGCCGTATCTGTCGAGTTCCATGCTCTCCACTCTTCCTGAAGATGATGAATACCGTAAGATTTACAAAGATCACGCTTTCGTCGGTCAAATGATCGAGGCCGGTTATAACGGCCGCAAAGGCAAGGGCGGGTTTTATCGTCTTAACCCCGATGCGCCCAAGGGTGAGAGAGAAAAACAAACGCTGAAACTGGAGGCGGATAAATTCGATGAGGACCAATATCATAAAGCCGACAAACCCAAACTTGCATCCGTCGAGGCGGGACGGGAGGGCCTTCGTGCCGTTGTCGAAACCGATGACGATGGCGGCCATTACGCCTGGAAGGTGCTGAGTCAAACATTGGCTTATGCGGCTTCCCTGGTGCCGCAAATCGCCGATACCATCGCCGATGTCGATCAGGCCATGCGCCTTGGCACCAATTGGAAGAAGGGCCCGTTCGAGATGATTGACGCGCTCGGCCCCAAATGGTTTGCGGAAAAGCTGGGCGAGGCTGGTATTGCGGTGCCCGAGATGGTTACCAAAGTCGGTGACGGAACCTTTTACCGAGTCGAAAACGGTAAGCAGCAATATTTTGGCACTGACGGCAAATATCATGACGTCCAGCGCGCTGAAGGTGTTCTCTTGCTCAGCGATATAAAACTCGCTTCCGATCCTGTGATGAAAAATGCCTCTGCATCCGTCTGGGATATTGGCGATGGCGTTTTGTGTTTTGAACACACATCAAAGATGAACACGTTTGATGAACAAATTTTTGAATTGCTTCATAAATCAATCAAAACCATCGGCGATGGAACCGGTGAATATAAATCACTTGTGATCTATAACGAAGCCTCGCATTTTTCCGCTGGCGCCAATCTGGGTCTTGCAATGTTCGCGATTAATATCGCCCTCTGGCCACAGGTGGAGGAATTCGTCGCCGGCGGGCAAAAAGCTTTTATGGCGCTAAAATATGCACCGTTTCCGGTGGTCAGCGCGCCCTCAGGCATGGCACTGGGTGGCGGTTGTGAGATATTGCTGGCTTCCGATGCCGTGCAGGCGCATGCCGAAACCTATTGCGGTCTGGTCGAGGTTGGCGTCGGACTGATCCCCGGCTGGGGCGGCTGTAAGGAAATGATTTTGCGCTTTCAGGAAAAGGAACGCGAACAATTCGCCAAAGGCGTGGAGAAACATGGCAAGGACGCCATGTGGTTTGCCCCCGATACCACCCCGGTTGGTGCCACCCGTAAAGCGTTTGAGGTTATCGGACTGGCCGCCGTTGCCAAATCCGCAGCCGAGGCCAAATCGATCGGTTATTTACGCGAAAGTGACGGTATCACCATGAACCGCGACCGTCTGCTCTTTGATGCCAAACAACGCGCATTGGAGCTGGCTAAAGGTTATGAGGTGCCAGAAAAAGTCGAGGAAATCCGTATGCCCGGACCAGCCGGTAAAATGGCGCTCGACCTGGCTGTGAGTGACCTTCGCAAATCCGGCAAAGCGACGCCTTATGATGTCACGGTATCCGATCATCTGGCCACAGTTCTATCCGGTGGTGACAAGGCCGACTGGACCAACCCGATTTCCGAGGACGACCTGGTCAAGCTCGAGCGCACAGAATTCATGAAACTCGTGCGCAACGAAGGTACCATGGCGCGCATAGAGCATATGCTCGAAAAAGGTAAACCGCTGAGGAATTAGAGTATGAGCTACGCATTTTTTCCGTTTTTAGCCGCCGCTTGTTACGGGATTGGTTATCTTATCCTCGAAAAGGCAGTTGCCGGGGTTAATCTGGCAACGCTGTATTTTACAGGCGCCTCATTGGGGATTGTCATCTCGATATGTTATGCCTTCTGGCAGAATGAAACGATCTCTTATTCCTTTGCCAAAGAGACGCCGTCCTTGCTGCTGATATTAATTTCAGCAACCCTGGCAACCGGGATGGGCTGGATTTTTACCACCAATGCTGTGAAAAACACCTCCGCCGTCTACGCTGCGATGGGGGAGGTTTCTTACCCGCTTTTCACTGTCTTATTTGCCTTTTTGTTTTTTGGTGTGCGCTATTTTGACTGGACGGTTTTGCTCGGCGGCGCCTTGATCATGATAGGCTCTTTTATCCTTGTTTACGGCCAAATCCGTACAAAAACTGGATAAATTTCCATATCTCTTGATTTTTTCTAATTTCATCCCTATTATAGGCGGCTATTTAAGCAGCCGAGGAGTTATTAGTTTTGTATCCTGGTCAAGAGCCTGATCGTACTTCAGCATCAAGAGCCTTTGCTGGTAGTGTAACTGAGCCGCCACTGGATTTTGCCAGTTCGGATAAGGATGTTAATGCCTTTAACCTTGATCAATTATTCGAACAAGAGCTTGAAAAAATAAGTGATGATGAACGTCCTGATAGTTTTTTTGGCTTAACTACTAAAGAAGCTAAAGAATCTTACCAGGCATCATTAAGTATAGAAAAGACCTTTGATACGGTTCGTGGAATCCTGCATCAAACAAGCCAATCAGATAGCCCAGACAGTCGTGTTGACCAATGGAGTCCAGAAAAACTCGCTGCTGTTCAGCACTTGCGCAATGTGCAGCAGATTCTGACGGGACAAGTTGCTCCTTTCTTTTCTGAGCTTAATGGGCGTGAAGACAGGGTAGCGATGATTAAAGAGTCGCTTGAAACTGCTAAGAAGGTTGGCGCTGATGCAGACTATATCAATAAACTTTTGCCGATCATAAAAGAGAAATTTCCCTTTACACCCCACAACACAGATGACCTTAGCGACTATGGAGAGACGGAATTCTACCTGGCTATTATGAAAGCCACTGATGCACCGCCCGAAGAGCGTGAGGATATTATAAGGGCAGGCATTGCCAAAGCGCTTCGTACAAGGATAACACCTCAAAGCAAAGGTACTATACTCGAAGAAATCGATAAGGGTATCAGACGGGAAAAAGTTTATGTACGTGGACAGGTTATGGGCGCCAAAGATTTGCAAAAAGGATGCGATATGGTTCATCCTGGTCAAATTAATATCGCATCTGCAATGAAACACACAATGCTTGCCGAAACATGGTTTGTTTCTGACGCTGATAAAAAGGAAAATGCTGATGCGGCGGCATATCTTGTAAAAATTATTGGTAGTATGAAATCCTTCGCGGAAATTAATCTGGAGTATCTGGATGGAGCACATCCGTCTGATATCGAAACATTAAGACCTTATCATAAGGTTTTTGAAGAAATCCATGCGTCTACGAATTTTCTTTTTGAAAAAAGAGAACAGCTGATCACTGAAACAAGTAATGATAAGAGAGGAAAAATAAATCCTCTTTACGAAGAAGTTTTAGAAGAATCAAAAACACTACACAAAAAGATTTTTTTTAAAGGGTATTGCTATGATAGTGAAGAAGAATTGCTGGGTGTGGTCTTAGATGATTTACAAACAACCCTTCAAGACAAAAAATTACATGTGCAGACACAAGAAGCTCTTGATAGCTGTCGCTATATACTGGAGCCACGGGTTCTCAGTACGGTTCTACATCAAAGCAGGCATGATGCAGAAATACTTCAGGAAATTTTTGCCAATCTTTTTGAGTATGCTCACGACAATGAGACCGTAGAACCTGGAAAAGGTCAGAGCCTTACAGATTTTGAATCCACTACATTCGTAAACACTTTGAAACTTTTCAATGTTATGCCATCAGATAAATATCGGGAACTGCTGTTGAAAGCAAACGGTCCTGACAAAGGGTTCGCACATCAGGTTTTAAAGCGCTTTTTTGACGTTATGGCTGGGCATCAGAATAAGATGAGCATTGCCATTATTTCAGAATCAATTCGCCCGTCCCCTTTCCAACAGGAATCTCTGGCTTATGCTGCAGGAATAAAAGATATTATTACAGTGCCGCTGAGTGAAAGTCGTGAAACTGTAAGAAGGGCTGCAGAGAATATTAATTTTGTTGATATACAAGATCCTCGCCGGCACAGCAGCTATTTTATGATGGATTGCGGTAGCGATATACAAAAGCGCGAAAGTTTTATCGTAAAAGCACTTAGATATCAGGCATCGATGGAAACGACGCAATGGGGCTATGACCATGAAAAGCCTGTTCCTTCTCAATGGGGCGGCGGCTTTTCCAAGGCACGAAATGGCTGTTCCACTCTAACTCAGCCTGATCTGTATCTTTACAAGCTGATGGATATGGAGCTTCTTGGACAAAATCCATCAAAGAACTGGATTTTAAAACAGGAAGCCTGCACTGTAGCTAGAACTATGCAGGGAAGAGCTGCCCGCCTGCTTTTTGGAACAGAGACGCAGGTTGCCAATAATAAATGTGATATTTTTTCTAAGCTCCTGGGCGTTTGTCTTGCTATTGATGGAAAAGTAGATCCTGAATTAATTGTACCCAGACCCCCTAATTATAGTCTTGCCATGCGTAATGCTTTGGAACGAGCGCAGATAGCCACACAAAATGACCATCGTCTTTTGATGACAACGCGCAGTAATGATGTGCCGGGTCAAACGCAGATGGATCATTATTTGCGAACAATTGTGTCCCTACCAATGGCTAAGCATTTGACGCCAGGTGCCAGAAACGGTGCCAAGAAGGCAAACACGCCACCGACTGAGTGGCGGGCTATCGGATCGGATAAATTAGCCAGGATGGCGGGGTATTCTACCAATGGCTGTCATGGGTTAGGGTTTTTCCTGAATTTTCTTCATCAAGATTATCAGGCAGGGAGAATTAATGAAAAAGACCTGTCAGATTTAAAATCTGATCCCCTAAGAATGTATTATATCATGGAATCTGCGGTTCATGATTTGGTTGATTCCGACTTCAGATATGGGTTTCATTATAAAGATGCTAAAATATTAACAAATGAGTGGTCTGTCAAAGATGTTTTTCAAGCTGCAGAAAGTGGCAATATACGGTGGCATGATAGGAAATTAACAGAAATAGAGGAAATACAGGTTAAATTAGCTCATGATGGAGTCTTGGGTATGGAATTGTTTCGTCAGTTTCTACAAACACCTGATCAGTTGAACTCGCAGCAAAAAGTTGGATTTAATAAAACATGGGGTCAAATTCGTGCGGGTATTATTAATATAGATAGCATCTTGGAAATAACGCCGCCTACTGAGGTTACGAATCTTTTTCCAAGTTTGGAAGATGTTTCTAATACAAAAAAGCATAGACGTTTTGATAGGGCAGCCGTTATTCAGGCTGGTCGTTTGATTGATGACGGTGTAATTGACCCGGCAAGATCAGCAGATATTCTTTTTTCTATAGGCGCTTCATTTAACTCAACAACGCTGACTCATATTCCTATGATTCAGGGGGTTAAAGGTGGTTTTCCAGGCCACAGAATGGAGCCTTGGTACAAGAAAGCAATAATCAATAGAGATTTATCACATAGCGTAGATGCTTCAACAACCAGTCGACAACTCCACTAAAACCCAATATATAAAACACTTTCTAACATTTACCTTCCCTTAACCCTTCTCTGGCACGATGGTGCGATGTTTTGGTTGAACAAGAACAAAAACAAACGCACGGACAAACGGAACAAGCCTCAAGAAGGGCTTGACGGTATAGGGGATAACCGTGTTAAGGAAACGAGCAAAAGCCAGCGCATCCGCGAGGAAGCGCTGGCTAACGCCCGTGCCGCCCGCGAAAGGGTCGGTGAGGAAACCATTCAGAAAATTGCCGAAGCCATGACCAAAAAACAAAATTCACCGATGGAACAGGCCAAGGCCAAGATCACGGCTGCTGATTCCCATCTTGTCGCCGATGAAATCCTTGCTATGCTGGATGATGATTAACCTTACAAGCTATCTTCGAGTCTCTGCGTCTTCGTGATTAATAATATGAAACAACAGGAAGTTCGTTATGCCGGTTTATCAAGCACCACTCGAAAATATTCGTTTTGTCCTTCATGATGTTCTGGGCGCGGAGAGTCTTTCCCAGTTGCCCGGCTATGAAGAAGTCTCTATCGACCTTATTGATCAAATCCTCGAAGAGGGCGGCAAAATCTGTGAAGAGGTTCTTTTCCCGCTGAACCAAAGCGGTGATCAGGAAGGCTGTCATTTTGATGACGGCAATGTCACAACGCCCAAAGGATTCAAAGAAGCTTACGATACTTTTGTCGCAGGTGGCTGGACCGGGCTTGCCTGTCACCCGGACTATGGCGGTATGGGTATGCCGACGCTGATCGGAACGGCAATGAAAGAAATGATTTGCTCGGCGAATATGTCGCTCGGCATGTATCCGGGCCTGTCCTATGGCGCGTATGAAGCCATTCATAAATTCGGAAATGATACGATGAAGGACCTCTATCTGCCCAAGCTGGTCGATGGGATCTGGTCCGGTACGATGTGTCTGACCGAGCCGCATTGCGGGACCGATCTTGGTCTTATTAAATCAAAAGCCGTGCCGAATGATGATGACTCTTACAACATTACCGGCACCAAGATTTTTATTTCTGCCGGTGAGCATGATATGACGGAAAATATTATCCATCTGGTGCTGGCAAAATTGCCCGATGCGCCCGATGGCGTGAAGGGCATTTCGCTTTTTGTCGTGCCTAAATTCGTACCCGATGATGCCGGTGAAATTGGTGAACGTAACGCCATCAATTGCGGATCGATCGAGCACAAAATGGGCATTAACGGCAACGCGACCTGCGTGATGAACCTCGATGATGCCAAAGGCTGGCTGGTCGGTGAGCCGCATAAAGGCTTGCGTGCCATGTTCGCGTTTATGAATGACGCTCGCCTCGGCGTGGCGATGCAAGGGCTCGGCATTGCTGAAGTGGCGTATCAAAACGGCGCGGCCTATGCCAAGGACCGGTTGCAGATGCGCTCTCTGACGGGTGCAAAATACCCCGACAAACCGGCGGACCCGATTATTGTTCACCCCGATGTGCGGCGTATGTTGCTGGTTTCCAAGGCTGCGACCGAAGGTGCGCGCGCGTTGTCTTACTGGGTCGGGATGGAGCTTGATATTTCCCTGCACCATGAAGACGAAGCCGAAAGACAAAGAGCCGATGATCTCGTGGCTCTGCTCACGCCGGTTATCAAGGCCTATCAGACCGATATGGGGTTCGAGATTGCCAATCACACCATTCAAATTCATGGCGGCCACGGCTATATCGCTGAATACGGCGTCGAGCAATATGCGCGTGATGCCCGTATTGCGATGATTTATGAAGGCACCAACGGTATTCAGGCGCTGGACCTCGTTGGTCGCAAAATGGCGCAAGGGTTCGGCCGTTTGCTGCGCCGTTTCTTCCATCCGGTCAGTGATTTTATCGAGGCCCATCAGGCTGATGAGAACTTACAGGAATTTATCTTTCCGCTGGCCAAAGCTTTCGCCAAGCTCCAGCAATCCAGCGCCATGACCGCACAAAAAGCATTTAAAAACCCCGATGAAGCGGGGGCGGCATCTGTCGATTACCTGCGTCAATTCGCGTTGGTGTCGCTGGCCTATATGTGGTGCAAAATGGTGATTGCGGCGCAGAAAAAGTTAGAGTCTATAGAAGAGGGGGGCGAAGGCGATAAGGCATTTTACGAATCCAAAATCAAAACCGCTCGCTTTTATATGCAGCGCATGCTGCCCGAAGCCGATAGCAGGTTTAAGATGGTTCTGGCTGGCGCTGAAACTCTGATGGCACCATCACAAGACGATTTCTAAAATTTTTATTTATCATTAATGTCACCCCCGCGGCGCTGCATAGCAGCGCTTAGACGGCGGGGGTCCAGAAAGGACAGCAGCAAAGCTGCTGACATATGGATCCCGTTTGTTTAAGCGAGGCGAAGGTGCCTCGCCAACGGGATGACAAATACGCTAAGGCTGTCCCTGAAGCTTGCGGATGCGGGATTCATAGGCAGCCAGTTTGCTTTTGGTACGCTCCAGCTCACGCTCCAGCTCAGTTAGCCGCGCCATTTGCTCGGTGCTGGTAAGTTCCGGATCAAACAACATAGTTTCCAGCTTCTGGCTTTCCTGCAGGCACTGGCCGCGCTCACGTTGCAACTGACGTCCCAGCTTATCAATCTGGCGCTCGGCCTCGTTATAGCGCTTGGTTGCTTGTTCAAGGTTCCAGTTATCTGAAGACAGTGAAATACGCTCCTGCTCACCTTCACGCAAAGCCTTTTGCAGCTCGGTTTCCAGCGCGGTGTTTTCTTCGCTTAAGCGGTTCACCATGCGCTCGAGATTGGTCATTTTAATCCGCATGTCGCCGTCACCACTATGGCGGTCGCTAAACGGCGCGCCGCTGCTGGCCGGTTCGACATCACCAAGCCCGGTAAAATCTGTATCCATCTTACTATATGTTTTCGTGACTTTTATCTCCGGTGTCTTCATGGATGTTGTGGTTGGGCTTGTCGCCTTCACAGCATCAACCTCTATCGTTTTGATTGTATCTTTCCTGTTGTCCATTTCCCTGGCCAGTTTCTCAGACATTCTTTCATAGCCATCCGGCTTTGGCTTTTTGTCCATGGATTCAAGAATCGGAGTCATCACGTCCTCTTCTTTTTCAGTGATCATCTCAATGCTGGCAACGGTCTTGGAAGAGCCGGTCTCTTTTTTGTCTTCTTCCTCAAAGGGAATTTCATAGACATCTTTGGACACATTCGGTGTGATCATGGCATCGATTATTTCAAAAGGATCGGGGGCTGCAACCGCAGGGCTGTCTGTTGCCACGCAAGCCTTAAAGCGCTTTATCGCATCGGCAAAACCGGTCAGGTAAAAGCGAAACTCATTTTGTTCAATCGTGATATCAAAAACATTGGCAGTGCTGAGGTTTTCGTATAAATCTTTTTCGCTGCTCATAGTGATCGCCAGCAATTCGGGGCGCGGTGCGTTTGCGCGCAAATCTTTTTGCACCTTGCCTGGTACGCTCATGCTCACGTCATAGGTAAGGCCCTGCTCAAAAGCGGGCTGGATGAAATTAATGGTCAGGGTATCGATCTGATGGCTGGAGCCGCCAATTTCAACCTGGAACCCGTTATTGAATTCATTGCTGATGACACAGTTTTTGCCGCCGCTACTGACCAGATCAATCGGAACCGGCGCGACTTTCCATCCTTGCGCCGGGTAAAAATAAAGCTCCGGGCCTGTGGCGCCGGCCAGGGTAGGGAATGCAATGATACCGGCGCAGAGCGCTGCTAAAAATGTCCTGAATGTCCCACGCGCTGTCATTTGTGTCATGCTGGTTGCCTTCAATTTATGAATTCTAATAAAAAATTGTAAATTAGGTTAAATCCTTCACCAACCAGACACTAGCACTGTGGATAACGTCATACAATCACTTTTGGAAAATGACAATAAGGATTGTCTGTCATTTCCTCGTAGGAAGAGGGCCGGGACCTTCTTAAATCGTCATCGCCTGAATTCATTATATGAATTCTAAGGCGATCCATATGTTATGAGTGGATTCCCTTAGAATTTTTTATTCATAAAAATTCAGGGAATGACGATGGTTAAGTATCTATAGATTTAACCGTAAACATAACGTTATAATAACCCCATGAGCCTCGAAGACATCAGTGAAAAAATAAAGCAAAAACTGGCCTACGGCCCGCAATTCGGGGCGAAGATAAAGTTTGATTTCGGCGATGACGGGATTGTTTTTGTTGATGCAACCCAGAACCCCCCGGTGCTGAGCCATGACGATGAGGACGCCGATACCACGCTGGTCACCTCAATCGAAACCTTCGAAGCCATTTTGGCCGGCACTCAGGATCCTAATATCGCCTTCATGATGGGTAAGCTCAAGATTAAGGGCTCGATGGGCTATGCGATGAAGCTCAATGCGATTTTGGAGGATTAAAAACTTCCCCTTTGTCATCTCGACCGACCGAAGGGAGTGGAGAGATCTCCCCTAATTGCATGAGATCCCTCGACACGAACAAAGCTTCGCTTTGCTTCGGCTCGGGATGACAATTAAGGGTTAGCCGGTAATCAGGCGGTTTTTGATGTCTTTGGCGATATTTTCGGCCGTATCCTCGGTGGGATAGAGCGTGATCAGCACATCATCCGGGCTCATCAGATACATAAAGGCCGAATGATCCATCATATAGCCGTCCATGAACTCGCTTTCGACCTTGGTCGCATAAACCTTATAGCTCTCCAGCACAGTATCGATTTGCGCGCGTGACCCCGTAAGGCCGGTAATGGACGGATGAAACTGCATGACGTAATCGCGTATCACATCTGGCGTGTCGCGCTCCGGGTCGACAGAGATAAACAGCGGCTCGATATCGCCGCCATCCTCGCCCAGAATATCCAGCACCCGCGTCATTTTCTGCAGCTCGGTCGGGCACACCGCCGGGCAATAGGTAAAGCCGAAAAAGATAATCTTGTACGACCCGGAATAATTGGCTTCACTCACCGCTTTGCCGTTATGATCGATGAGCGAATATCCGCCGCCAACCTGCGCACCCCCGGCCAGAGGCTCGACCCGACCCATTTTTTGCTCGACACGTGCCGTTTCGGAATTCATTTGCATATACGTCACCCCGCCGCCAATCACAAAAGCAAAGGCGGCCAACATCGCGGTTCTTTTCAGACGTTTTTTGAACATAATGCTTATATAAACCAGCAGGCCCGCCTTGACAAATCTTTTCCGCTCCGCGAAGTTGATCGCATCTTAAATACACCTTAGGGGTGCCCTATACTCATTATTACAAGAGGGGGCTGAGAACAAACCCTTGGAACCTGTTGGTTAAGACCAACGCAGGGAAAGGAACCCAAAATGCCCAAAGACCAGCCCCAGAACGATAATTGCGCCCATGTCACACGCGGCCCACTGACCGGTTCAAAGAAAATATATGTCGGTGACCTTAATGTCCCGATGCGCGAGATCAGCCTTGAAAACGGCGAGAGTTTCACGGTCTACGACACCTCCGGTCCGTATACAGACGAAAACGCAGAGATCGCCATCGAAAAGGGCCTGCCGCCGATCCGCGCCAAATGGCTGGAAAAGCGTAGCAAAGACACCAATCGTTCGCAAATGCATTACGCGCGCAAAAACATCATTACCGAGGAAATGGAATACATCGCCATTCGCGAAAACGTCGAGCCCGAATTCGTGCGCAAAGAAGTCGCCGAAGGGCGCGCCATCATCCCGGCCAATATCAACCACCCGGAGCTCGAGCCGCAAATCATCGGCCGCAACTTTCTTGTGAAGATTAACGCCAATATCGGCAACTCCGCCGTGACATCCAGCATCGGTGAAGAGGTCGACAAGATGGTCTGGGCCATTCGCTGGGGCGCGGATAATGTGATGGACCTGTCCACCGGCGACGATATTCACGAAACCCGCGAATGGATCATCCGCAATTCCCCCGTGCCGATTGGCACCGTGCCGATCTATCAGGCGCTCGAAAAAGTGAACGGCGTGGCCGAGGATTTAACATGGGAGATTTACCGCGACACGCTGATCGAACAGGCCGAGCAGGGCGTTGATTATTTCACCATTCATGCCGGGGTGCGGCTTCCCTATATTCGTCTGACGCAGGATCGCATCACGGGGATTGTCTCGCGCGGCGGTGCGATCATGGCCAAATGGTGCATGCATCATCACCGCGAGAATTTCCTCTACACCCATTTCGAAGAGATTTGCGAGATCATGAAAACTTATGATATCAGCTTCTCCCTCGGCGATGGTCTGCGTCCGGGCTGTATTGCCGATGCTAATGATGCCGCGCAGTTTGCCGAGCTGGAAACGCTGGGCGAGCTCACCAAGATCGCCTGGAAACATGATGTGCAAACCATGATCGAAGGCCCCGGCCATGTGCCGATGCACCTTATTAAAGAGAACATGGACAAACAGCTCGAGCATTGCCATGAAGCACCGTTTTACACGCTAGGACCTTTGACCACCGATATCGCGCCCGGCTACGATCATATCACGAGCGCGATTGGCGCGGCGCAGATCGGCTGGTACGGCTGCGCCATGCTGTGCTATGTGACGCCGAAGGAGCATCTGGGCCTGCCGAACCGCGACGATGTGAAAGCGGGTGTGATTGCGTATAAGATTGCCTCCCACGCTGCCGATCTGGCCAAGGGTCATAAGGGCGCGCAGGAACGTGATGACGCGCTGTCCCTCGCGCGGTTTGAGTTTCGCTGGAACGACCAGTTTAATTTATCGCTTGATCCCGACACCGCGCGGAGCATGCATGACGAGACTCTGCCCGCCGAAGGTGCCAAGCACGCTAAATTTTGCTCTATGTGCGGCCCGAAATTCTGCAGCATGAAGATCACGCAGGACGTCCGCGATTTTGTCGCAGAAGAAGATAAGAAGAACGAGGCAGCTTAAACATGAGCGAGCATAACGACACAATCGACGCCCTGATCTTGACTGCGGCCAGCAATGAGTGGGTCAAGATTGCGCTCATGATCTCAAAAGTCTTCGAAGCCCCGGCGCTGGAGGGCATAGACGGCCTGGCCCAGATGGTGGCAGAGCGCATTTATACCCTGGTCGATGCGGGCAGGCTTGCCGCGCAGGGCAACATGCGAAGATGGCGAGAGGGCGAGGTGCGTTTGGGGGAGAAGGGAATTGATGAGAAGGGCGAGGCGGCTTAAAAAAGTGCCAATTGCTGAACCTCATCCATGCGGATAACTCCATTAATGAGCCAAGTATTAGGGTGAAGAGAGTGTGTGCCCATCGCTAACAACATTCCCTTTTTGGGATAGTCTTCTCCAAAAGTTTTCATTATGAATTGAAGTGCTTTTTCTTCACCATCTCGCCTTTTGTGGTGGTAATAAGTTGCTTCAATCTCCCAATCCTGACAAGTGCCTTCTCTAGGTCCATCATCTGTTTTGTATTTATATTTAAATTTGTATGGACAAGGCTCTATTGGATTTGTTTCTTTTTGAATAAACATGTCTGTTTGTTTAGCTAACTCATCAAACTTTACTTTTTGTTTTTGAATCTCTTCTTCTGTTTTTTGTTCATAAAAAAACTGGAGATCTTGTGCTTTTAATAGGGCTAAACTTTTGTTTTTTTCTCTCTCCTTATCCAGAGAAGTAACGATTAAAGGGGCAAGAAAGGCTTCTTTTTCGCTATTTTTTAGCTTTCCTACAATTTCTAATGATTGTTGATCAATTCTGCGACTTTCTATTCTCTGGTCTTCGGCTTTGGGCAGTCTCCATTTAAAATTTATTCTGTCCCATCTTTTAAATTTTTGATTTTTTTGCAGAGTTCTAAAGGATACTGGATAGAGTCTTAACCAGTTTCCTTCAAGATCTACACCAGCACAACAAACGGTTTCACCATGTTTTTGGCCAATTTGAGGAGCTGCCTTTATAATAACAATGGCGTCTGTTTCACCACTGGTTTCAAGCGTAGGCATAATCATCATCAGGGCATATATCAAAGTGTGAGCAAGCGTCTTCCTCTACACCTAGATGTTTCACTTTTTGGCCTGTATTTTTGATTAATTCTTTTACAACAATATTTCGATGGCAGGTTTCGTGGTCACGCTCAAAGCATAGGAAACAGGCTCTTTCTTTTTTAGCAATCTCAGTTGCTTCCACCATATCCATTTTCGCGACTTCAGATTTCATATGTTTTGTAAAAATTTTCAAAAACTTCTTAAAATCTCCGGCACGCGCAGCATCTCTTCCCTCCTTAGGATCTCCCAAACCTTTTAAATGAACGTACTCTATGCCATGTTGATCCAAAGCGTTTGCCAGTATATTTTTTGAGAATCCTTTTTTACGGGACAGAGGTAATTCTCTTATATCGACAAGAACTGAAATTTTAGCCAAAAGGAGGGTCGCAATGAAATCTTCGATGGAAGAGCCTTCATAGCCTATTGTATGAACATTTTGCTGCATAGATTGCGCCTTTCTTTGCCTATCCTAGTTATTAACTTACCACAGAATTGTTAGGATTTTCTCCTGTTTCAACATGTCAGACTCTATCAGTCAACAAAAATTTTCCAGAATCATTATGGAATCCAATGGATTCTTAGTGTCTTCATGGTAAACCTCGTTCTAAGATAATAAATACAAAGAAAATTATCCGCATGAAAAACGTACTTTTAGCATTTCTAACTTTAACCCTCACCGCCTGTGGGAATTACAAAATGCCGGGGGTGGCGCAGGCCCCAGCCGAGATGAGCGCCGACACGCTGTGTTTTGGCTATTACAGCTCGCAGAACCCGGCGCTGGAGCGGGAAATTGCTGCGCGCGGGTTGGACTGCATGAGCCTTCTGGAAGACGATCCGCTCTATAACGGCCAGGCGCGCGAAGACCTCGATGCTGCGCATCGCATGTCGCGTTAAGTACAGGTCGGTTTGACCACAGATAAACACAGATAAGCACAGATTTTTTATTACGAAACCTTATCTATGTTCATCCGTGTCCATCTGTGGTTTTTTAATTACTTTGCTGGCCCCCCCGGCAAAAAACGAGGACTTGTCGCGCCATAGCTCGCAGAGCGACGGCGGAACGAACTGGCGAAGCTGGAAAAGGAAGTCAAAACAATGAGCTATGATGAAGACAACGACAACGAGATTGTAAAAGATTCAAACGGAACGCAGCTTAAGGATGGCGATAGCGTGACGTTAATACGTGATCTCAAGGTGAAGGGCTCCAGCCTTAATCTCAAGCGTGGCAGTCTGGCCAAAAACATAAGTCTCACCGCCAAAGATGACGAAGTCGAATGTCGTTTCGGTAAGCAAACCATTGTGCTGCGGACTGAATATTTAAAGAAGGCGTGACTCTCATGTTCAAAAAAAGGGCCGCGCATTTCTGCACGACCCTTTCTGGACGAGGGGTTATTTCGGTTATTCTTTATATGACTTCCAGCATTTCCGCCACCAGCGGGTGCCGCACAATATCAACCTGGCCGAGCCTGCAAACGGCAATGTTTTCAACCACATCGAGCTTGTCGCAGATTTCACTCAAGCCTGACATGCCTTCGAGCAAATCCGATTGATCCGGATCGCCGGTAACGACCATTGTTGAGTGCCATCCAAGTCGCGAGAGCAGCATTTTGAGCTGGCCGTAGGTGCAGTTCTGGGCTTCGTCAATGACGATATAGGAATTATTGAGCGTTCGTCCGCGCATAAAGCCAACAGGGGCAATTTCGATGGTGCCGTCCTGCATATATTGCCGCACTTTCTTGCCGCCAAGCCGATCGCCAAGCGCGTCAAATAATGGCCGCAAATAAGGCGCCATTTTCTCCTCGAGATCGCCTGGCAGATAACCCAGGCTTTCCCCGGCTTCCATCGCCGGACGTGAAAGGATAATGCGCTCGATTTTGCCCTCTTCCAGGGCTTCGACGGCGCTGGCGACAGCGATATAGGTCTTGCCGGTTCCCGCCGGGCCGATCGCAAAGGTTAAGGAGTATTCGGCAATCGCCTTCATCAGCTCCGCTTGCCCTTCCGAGCGCGGCTTGATATTTTTGACATATTTCTGGTCGCGGCGGCCGTTAATCTGATCATCCAAAGGATGCCAGTCGCTGCTTTCGGTCTGAACAACATTGTTCTGTCGGTCATTTTCATGGACCTCGAAATTCCCGCGTTTTTTCTGACGTGCTTTTTTAGACATGCAAAGTTCCTTCTCTGTTGGAAGTGAAGTGAAAACGTCTTGCAGTTTGAGTGAGTCGGCACTCTAAAGGGAGGCTTCTGGCGTTTGAAATATCGCCGCGATAGGATGGATTTGAAGCTATTTTGGTTCTTCTATTCAAGGAAGCTCCCTTATTACCAGTTAGTCCCAGCATAACAGATATATCACTGTTTTCCCACAGGTTTATGCACAGGCCCCAAAACCGTCATGCCCGCGGCCCGTCGAAGACGGGCTTAAACTGCGGGTATCCAGTAAAGACAGCGAGCAAAGCTCGCTGACATTATAGATCCCGTTCGTGCAAGCGCCCTGACGGGCGCGCCAACGGGATGACGGTGAGGGGAATTGATTGTTAGGCGGCGATCTTTTGCATACGCTTCGCATCGTTTTCGAATTTCCACCAGGCAATGCGGGCGGCGAGGCGATAGGCCATGGTTTGCGGCTTAAATCCGCAGGCTTTGAAAATCATGGAAACGGCGCGGTCCACTTCCGGCTTTTGATAATAGCTATAGGCCCGCCCGAGATATTCGCGGCTGAATTTCTCACGGTCGTAAGACTCATTATCGTTGGCATTGGCGGCGAAATAGGCATAGGCCAGCTCATCGTCTTCGCTCTCGGAAATGCGGCTTAGTGCCACTTTCAGCCGGCCCATTTTACCAAGATTTTCCAGCTCCAGATAATGGCCGAGGAAATCATAGAATAATTTGTAATGGCGAAACTCGTCGCCGGCGATTTTCTTGCAAATCTCTTTCAGGACTGGCTCCTGACAGGAATTACCGATCGCGGTGTAATAGGAGCTTGTCCCGGTTTCGACCATGCAGCGTGCCACCAGTTCGCCGGCGCGTGAGCCGCGCACCGAAGACGAAACATCACCCAGGAAATGTTCAATTTTATAGCCTTCACGGAATTTTGCCATCGCCTCTTCCAGGCTCCAGTCAGGGTCGATTTTCTCTGCCCAGACGCCCAGCGCTTTGCCATGTTGGACTTCCTCGATAGCCCATTCCTGCGTTGCCTTCTGAAATTTTGTATCATCTGTAAAGACCTTGCATAGGTAATCGGCGTAGGATTCAGCGTTGTATTCCACCAGAGCGGCGGCCTTTACGATTTTTAACAAATCCGGCCCGACTTTTGATGGGTCCAGTCGGTCCCAGGGCAATCCTTCTATCGTCCAGTGTGTATAGCTCATGGTAGATATCTCCTTGCTTTAACCCAGTTTCCTTAACATCTTTGGCGGGTGCGGGCAAGGGCTCATTCGCTTCCATTTGCCTTTGGTTACAAATGGCTATAGTGTTTGCGCTCATATTTTTATGGAAGAAAATGACCATTACATTTGAAGATATACAAAAGGCCCGCAAGGCTATTGAGGGCGCTACGATTCTGACTCCGACCGTGCATGCGGCGCGGTTATCTGTGCATCTGAACATTGATCTGTATCTGAAGCTGGAGAACCTGCAGCATACCAATGCTTTTAAGGGGCGCGGCGCGTTGAACAAGCTTTTGTCTTTAAACGAAGAACAAAGGAAAAAAGGCGTTATCGCCCAAAGCCGTGGCAATCATGCGCAGGGCGTGGCCTATCATGCGCAGCGCCTTGGTGTTCCGGCGATTATCGTGATGCCGGAAGGCACGCCGTTTAACAAAATCAAGAAGACCGAAGATTTCGGCGCGCGGGTTGTGCTGCATGGCAAGGATTTGGTTGAATCAACCAAAGAGGTCGAACGTCTGATCGAAAAGCACGGCTATACCTTTATTCATCCCTTTGACGATAAGCTGGTTGTGGCCGGGCAGGGCACGCTGGGGCTGGAGATGATCGAAGCGCAGCCCGATCTGGATGTAGTGGTGGTGCCGGTTGGCGGCGGCGGGCTAATCTCCGGTGTGGCCACGGCGATTAAAGGCGTTAAGCCCGAGGTCGAAATTATCGGTGTCCAGACGGAAAACTATCCGATGATACAGGCTGCTTTTGATGGGGTTGAAGGCAAAATCGGCGAGGCGACTCTGGCCGAAGGCATTGCGGTGGAAGAGCCGTCACAAACCAATATTGAAACCATCAAAAAATTGGTCTCGCACATGGAAACGGTGAGTGAAGCGGAAATCGAAGAAGGCGTTTTTGATCTTCTTAGCGATGAAAAGCTGGTGGTCGAGGGGTCGGCGGCGGCCGGTTATGCCTATATCAAAAAACATGCAAAGGATTTGAAGGGCAAAAAAGTCGGCCTTGTCGTGTGCGGTGGCAATATCGACTCGCGTACACTTTCGACGCTCATCCTGCGCGGGCTGGTGCGTGACGGCCGGATTACGCGGCTTACTTTTGAAATTGACGACACGCCGGGCCAGCTTTCGGATATCTCGCGCATTATCGGTGAAAGCAGCGCCAATGTGATCGAGGTGATTCACCAGCGCATGATGCAAACTGTATCCTTAAAACGCGCCGAGCTTGAGGTGGTGATCGAAGCGCGCGACAAAGCCCATGTCGAAGAAATCCTCAGCACCCTGCGCAATGCCGGCTTCACCGTCCATACGATGAGTGATGTTTAGGCTGAACGATGGTTAATCAATAACCTTGATACCTTTAGGTCGCTTAATTTGCTCTGGTAAATGTTCAGCAGGTAAGATTCTTTGGTAGCTTCCACTTGTTTGAACCATGACGCGCTCGCCCTTTTCTATGATCGGCTCATCTTTTTTAAAGTATTGTGCTATCGTAAGCGTCTTACCCTCTTCGGTTACTACGGTGAATTCGCGCCCCTGACTGTCCTGTAAGGCTTGCTCAGCTATAGCCCCGACAACAACCCCAGCAATGGCCCCTGCGGCAGCTCCAGCTATTTGACCATCCCCACTACCCATTTGTGCCCCTGCTGTAGCACCGGCAACACCGCCCAGGGCAGCCCCGGCTCCTGTATTCTCTCCCTTAATCTTTATAGGTCGCACATCTACAACGGTTCCAAATTTTACTATTACAGAGCGCCCTGCTTCTCTGTAATCATATACATTTTGACTGGGTGTTTCGCATGCTGCTAATGCAAGAAAACCAATCATAAAAATAAGTTTTTTCATTTTAAAAACTCCAATATTCACTCTTGAGATATTACTTTTATCAGGTGGGTAATATTTTCACCGACAGCACAGCCGCTTGCCAGCCTTAGACGCACGGCTCCGTCAAATGCATCCCCCATGGTTTTTGTACAAGGCACCGAAACGCTTTCTGAAAGAACCTTGCTGTCATTAGATTTTTTTATAACTTCGTAATCCGCTGTGGCCGTCGCTGTTAAATTAAAGCCAAACATGGGCTGCTTCATGTCCGTCATGGCAGCATCTAATGCGTATTTTGCTTTTTCTTCCTTACTGTATAAGTCGGCTTGTCTGAATGACGACACCAACGCAGCCCTATACTCTTCCGGCGTGACAGGTGAAACACCACCAACGCCTTTTGCTACATCAACATTTCTAATAAAAATAGAGTTTTCAAACTTTTGTGCATCTAGCTCGTCATAAAAATCGAATTGAGGGAGCATTTCTTGTGATTTTAGCGGGATAGCACATGCTGATAGAGCTAGAGAGGCAAGAACCAAGATGTAGTTTCTCATCAGATTTTCAACTTTTTGTTTGCTATAGAGAATATGTACAACTTACCATTGTTGTGCGCAAGTTTTTGTTATTCTCATTTCTGTTATAATGAAAACATGATTTTGGATAATTGAGAAAAGTGATCACCAGGAGTTTTTTCTGGGCCTGTAAGTCTACTCCGCAGCTAAAATATCGTCGCCGCCGTCGCCATCATCATTCCCGGCGTCAGAACCGCCATCGACGCCGCCTATTTTCTTGCCGTAATTGCCGGAGAAAATATCCTGCTCGAAGATATTCTCCCATTCGCCTTGGGTCGAGGCTTTGGAATATTCGGTCGAACGGTTTTCGAAAAAGTTCGTGTGTTCGGCACCGTTCAGCATTTCATCCATCCACGGCAGCGGGTTTTTGTCGGTGCCGAAAACAGGCTCCAGCGTGAGTTGCTGCAAACGGCGGTCACCGATATAGCGGATGTAGTCTTTTACTTCCTGTGGGGTGAGACCTTCAATCGGGCCCTGCTCAAAGGCCAGATCAATAAAGGCATCCTCAAAACCAATAATGGTTTTACAACTTTCTGTGATTTCAGCTTTCAGCTCGTCATCCCAGATGTCTTTGTTTTCGCTGATGAATTCTTTGAACAGCCTGATCATCGACAGGCAATGTAATGTTTCATCGCGCACCGACCAGGTGATGATCTGGCCCATGCCCTTCATTTTGTTAAAGCGCGGGAAGTTCATCAAAATGGCAAAGCTTGCAAAGAGCTGCAGCCCTTCGGTGAACGCGCCGAACATCGCCATGGTCTTGGCAATATCGCGGCGGGAATTCATTGATGCGTTTTGCATGTAATCATATTTGTCCTTCATTTCCTTGTATTTCATGAAGGCGGAATATTCGGATTCGGGCATGCCCAATGTGTCGAGCAAATGCGAATAGGCGGCGATATGCACGGTTTCAATATTTGAAAACGCCGAGAGCATCATCTGCACTTCGACCGGGCCAAAGACCTGGCTGTAATGCTTCATGTAGCAATTATTGACCTCAACATCGGCCTGGGTGAAAAAGCGGAAGATTTGCGTCAGGAGATTTTTCTCGGATTCGGTCAGGGTTTTTTTCCAGTCATGAACGTCCTGGGCCATCGGCACTTCCTCGGGCAGCCAATGCACGCGCTGCTGCGTCAGCCACGCCTCATAACACCAGGGATATAAGAACGGTTTGTAAACATGACGCTCTTGTAAAAGCGGTGATTTGGATTCGGCGAGGTCGTTTTTGGTGGCCATGGTGGATACTCCTTGTTTAGAATCGGCTCCATTTTAACGCGGGTGGCCCGAAGGCGCGAAGCGGGTGGAGCAAAAATTTCAAATTACGCACAGATTCGATTTTGGTGAGCTCCCTCTCTTGTCATCCTGAAGGGCTTTAGCCCTGAAGGATCTCCCGGCTTAATGGCATGAGATCCCTCGACTACGCTCAGGATGACAATATAGGAAAGAACCAAGAATAAGCACATATTGTGCCAACAAAACAACCATACTACTATATATTGTGTTTTTCAAGGGTGTTTTGGTGTTTTTATACAAAAATTTCTTGACAAACAAGGAATACTATCCTATGCTATCTCCTTTTTAGGTTTACTGTGTAGGAGACAAAAATGACAAAAGGATGGAGCGAGGAACGGCGGCAAAAACGAACTGATGGATAATTGTTTAAAATCAATATCTTATTTTCCCTGGAAAAATTCAGGCAAACGAAGTGAAGGAAATGGTGAAAACGGAAATGTTTCAGGGGTTTAACATCTATAATAAACCGTCACCCCGGAAAGTCCGCAGGGCTTATCCGGGGTTTATGCCGGAGGAATCTGTAATGGCACAAATGCCGGATCAAGTCCGGCATGACGGGAGGTTCATAAAAAAATCCCCGCGGGGTTTGCGGGGATTCTTACGCAATGACGTAAATAAGCTTTATTGGCAGGCTCCTACTGACAAGCCAAACATTCCTCGTATTTGCTTTCTTCTTCTAGCTCCGGCTCGCGGTTGTCTTTGGGCGCGTCGTCCACTTGCGCGCGTTTCCATGATGCATCTGACTCGGCGCGCTGGATCGATTTGGAGCGGCAGTAATACAAAGACTTCAAACCCTTCTGCCACGCTTCCCAGTGAATGCGGTGGAGATCGGCCTTGTGCACATTGGCCGGCAGGAAGATGTTGACGCTTTGTGCCTGACAGACAAACGGTGCGCGGTCGGAAGAGTGTTCGATAATCCAGCGCTGGTCGATTTCAAACGCGGTTTTGAACACATCCTTTTCTTCTTTGGACAGGAAATCCAGATGTTGCACCGAGCCTTCATTGGTAAAGATCGAGCTCCAGATATCTTCGCTGTTCTGTCCTTTTTCCTCCAGGATCGCTTCGAGATATTTGTTCTTCACCGGGAAGGAACCCGAGAGCGTTTTATGCGTGTAAGCATTGGCAGCATTGGGCTCTATGCCCGGCGACGCGCCGCCGCAAATGATAGAAATCGAGGCCGTTGGCGCAATCGCCATCTTGTTGGAAAAACGCTCCATCACGCCGTAATCGGCGGCATCGGGACAAGCACCGCGCTCATGCGCGAGCTTCACAGAGGCTTCATCGGCCTGACGTTTGATTTGTTGGAATATCTTGCGGTTCCAGACCTTGGCCATGACGCCTTCCATTGGAATCATCTTGGATTGCAGGAAGGAATGCCAGCCCATAACGCCAAGTCCGACGCTGCGCTCTCTCATCGCCGCATATTTGGCACGCTTCATCGAATCCGGCGCTTTGGCGATAAAGTCCGAAAGTACGTTATCAAGAAAGCGCATGATGTCTTCGACAATGGTCGGGTGATCTTTCCACTCATCAAATTTCTCGAGATTGAGCGAAGACAGGCAGCAAACCGCCGTGCGTTCATTGCCGAGATGGTCCTTACCCGTAGGCAGTGTGATTTCGGAGCACAGATTGGACATTTTCACATTCAGACCGGCCATTTTGTGGTGATCGGGAATGGCATCATTCACATGATCGATATAAACGATATAGGGCTCGCCGGTTTCAACGCGGGCGGTCAGCAGGCGGATCCACAGATCGCGGGCATTGACTTTATCGACAACCGCGCCGTCTTTTGGTGATTTCAGCGCAAATTCCTCATTGCGCTCGACTGCGTTCATAAAGGCGTTATTGACCAGCACACCGTGATGCAAATTGAGCGCTTTGCGGTTGGGATCGCCGCCGGTCGGACGGCGGATCTCGATGAATTCTTCAATCTCCGGGTGCCATATGGGGAGATAAATTGCGGCTGATCCACGGCGCAAAGAGCCTTGCGAGATCGCCAGAGTAAGGGAATCCATCACGCGGATAAACGGAACGATACCGCTCGTTTTTCCATTGCGGCCGACCTTTTCACCGATGGAACGGACATTGCCCCAATAGGAGCCAATACCGCCGCCAAGGCTGGCTAGCCAGACATTTTCATTCCACAGCTCGACGATGTTCTCCAAAGAGTCGCCGGATTCGTTGAGGAAACAGGAAATCGGCAGGCCTCTGCTGGTGCCACCATTAGACAAAATAGGCGTCGAAGGCATAAACCACAACTTGGACATGTAATCGTAAAGCCGCTGGGAATGTTCACTGTCGTCGCCGTAATACATGGCCACGCGCGCATAGAGATCCTGATAGGATTCTTCCGGCATTAAATATCTATCAGTCAGGGTGGCTTTGCCGAAATTAGTAAGATAATCGTCACGAGACCGATCGATCTGTACGCGATTACCCCTCTCCATTTGCGCAACGTCAAACATGAGCATACTCCTCAAAAATAAATAGTGTATCCACTGGGGATGAAAGTAAAGGGATGTGGGTATGTGTATAAATACACAATCCGTGGTGTTTCTTAAAAAACAACATACTATATCTCGTGGTATCGGGCAAAAAGAACATATTCCTAAACGGCTCATCCACAAGGGATAACACCATGAATTTGCATTAGAAAACCCTGATATCCCGTTTCTTATCCCGGCGAAAAAAAGTTCAAAATCGTGAAGCTATGAAAAATTCTGTCTTGTATTTTTTGCACCGAAAAATACGATTCCGTGGCGTTTTTGTAAGGCAGATATGATACGATTCGCATTGGAAATAACTGTTTTGAAAAGAAAAAATACATGGCTCGTAAAAGACAAACCAAAATCGTAGCCACGCTCGGCCCGGCCTCGGATAAAAAAGAGACAATTCGGGCGCTGGTGGAGGCCGGAGTCGATGTCTTTCGTCTGAACTTTTCCCACGGCTCTCACAAGGATCATCAAAAATCGGTGCGTTTTATTCACAGCATCGAAAAGGAAATCGGCCGCCCCATTGGCATTATGGCCGATCTGCAGGGGCCGAAATTGCGTATTGGCGATTTTAAAGAGGGTTTTATCGCTCTGGAGCCGGGCATGACGATTCGCTTTGATTCGAGTGCGGCGCCGGGTGATGAGCGCCGCGTCAATTTGCCGCATCCGGAAGTGATAAGCGCGCTTAAAAAAGGTAGCGAGATTTTGCTCGACGACGGCAAGGTGCGCATTAAGGTCACCAAAAAAGGCAAAGATTATCTCGATTGCAAAGTCATGGAAGGCTTGTGTCTGGCCGGGCGCAAGGGATTTAACCTGCCCGGCGTGGTGGTGCCGGTGCCGGCGCTGACCAAAAAGGATAAGGTGGATTTAAAGGCCGCACTGGAAATGGGCGTGGACTGGATCGCGCAAAGCTTTGTGCAAAGGCCGGAAGATGTTCGCTCTGCCAAAAGATTAATCGCAGGCCGCGCGGCGCTGATGGTTAAGCTGGAAAAACCTTCGGCGCTGGAAGAGCTGGACGGCATTTTAAAGCTCGCAGATGGAATCATGCTGGCGCGCGGCGATCTCGGTGTTGAGATTCCGCCCGAAGATGTGCCGGCGGTGCAAAAGCGCGTGATTCGCGAGGTACGTCATGCCGGCAAGCCGGTGATTGTGGCGACGCAGATGTTAGAATCGATGATCAAGAATGCGCGGCCCACTCGCGCCGAGGCTTCGGATGTGGCCACGGCTGTTTATGACGGCGCCGATGCGGTGATGCTCTCGGCGGAAACAGCCGCCGGGGAATTTCCGCTCAAGGCCGTGACCATCATGGACCGTATCGCCACGCGCACGGAAAGCGACGAGACCTATCAGCAAATCATGGAAAACGATCATCCTGACACATTGGGCAACCCATCGGATGCGATTACCACGGCGGCCTATTATGTGGCACAGGATGTTGATGCCAAGGTGATCGTCACCTATACGGTATCGGGCTCAACCGCGTTGCGGGCGGCGCGGCAACGGCCCGATGTACCGATATTATGCCTGACGCCGGATATAGATGTGGCGCGCCGGCTTACAGTTTCTTACGGCGTGCATTCTGTGCATGCGCCGGAAACCGATGATGATTTTACCGGCCCGGCGCGGCATGCGGCCGGTCTGGTGCGTGATCACGGCTTTGCCAAAAAAGGCGAACGCTTTATCCTCACCGCCGGGGTTCCGTTCAACACGCCGGGCTCTACGAATATCTTGCGAATTGCGGAAGTGGAATAATTGATGAGCGATATTCATTTCATTATAACCGGCGGCACGATTGATAAATCGTATAATCCTGTTACCGAGAAACCGGAGCTGGATGAAGGCTCTTTTATTCAGGAATATATACGCAGCAAAATAAGGCCATGTTTGGAACCCTCATTCGAAACCCTTTGCATGATAGGATAGCCTGGATATGACGGACGATATTCGTGGCCAGATTGTCCAGTCTATCGAAAAGACAGAGTCAAAACGGATCATTATTACGCATGGAACCTCAACTCTGACCAACACAGCAGAATTTCTAAGCGAACGTTTAGGGGCCTCTGATAAGACGGCTGTACTAACCGGGGCGATGATTCCCTTAAAAGAATTTGCTATGAGTGATGGAGGTTTTAATCTGGGCCATGCCGTTTGCGCGGCGCAGACTTTAGAATCAGGCGTTTATATCTGTATGAATGCGCAGACGTTCAAGGCTGGCGAAGCTGTCAAAGATGTTCAGCAGGCACGTTTTCTAAATAAATCCTAATCCGCCGAGGCCAAACCACCACCTGTCATTGCGAGCGTATGCGAAGCAATCCAGAAAAGGCTGGATTGCCGCGTCGGCTTTGCAGCCTCCTCGCAATGACGGTTAAAGAGTGATGTGTGGAATAATTAATCCGCAGACGCCAAAATCGTACGGCTCTTGGAAGCCGTGTGCAGCCACCAGGCCTGGCGGTTGATCGAAAAGATTGGACGGTAGCGGTCAACCCTTGAGGCAGAGCGCATTTGCTTGACTTGATTATCGAGAATATAAGCGCCTTGATCCGTGTAAACCACCAGAACTGCATGCGGAATGTTTTTAATCTTGTCATGAACAATGGCCAGGCGTAGACGATTATCAGGAACGCCGAGAGCGCGTAAAGCGGTATATTTGGCAATGGCGTAATCCTCACAGTCACCGCCGTTTTTATAAAACTCCACCGGCGTCGCCCAGTAATCTGATTTCCCCCAGTTTTTGCGATCGCTTTTATATTTCTTTTGATTCATCAGCGCATTGACCTCATCGGCCATATCGCGCAGGGGAAGATTTTGAAATCCGCTCAAATTTTCTTTCCATTGCTGCATCATGCGATGGGAGCTTGACGACGTCATAGAACGGTCAAAGCGCTCGAACATGCTGGTCCATTTGGTAAAGGCCTTGAGGCTCACGGATTTTTTCTCGTGGCTGCCGAACAAAGCCGGATAAGCGGCAACTTTTGTAAAATCAGTGGTCGGGCTGGCAACGCTAATGGCAGCCGGGATGTCACGAACAACATCAGCCCTGGCTTTCTTGCTGTTCACATTCATCATCGACAGCGTGCAAAACATCAACATGGCGGCGCAACGAACGCTTATCTGACGCCCCAAAATGAACGTAAGCTGACGTTTCGAAATCATAGCGTTTTCGAGGAAAATCTGTCCTAAAGGTTTTTCGGTTTCTTTTTGCTGTGAAAGTGCCAGGCGCAGTTGCTGCGTTGTGATGATGCCTTTCAGGACCAGCAATTCGCCCAAGCGGCTGCGGTCGAGATACGCCTTTAATTTGGTGAAGATACCTTTTCTCTGATTGTTGTTGTTGTCCTCGTTCACGCACACATCCTTCTATTTTCCCTGCTCGTTTGCCCGTTGTCATATTTTTTTGTTACCACTATTAAAGCCTAGAAAGATTGACGAAACCCTAACAAAGGCGCATAAATGCTGGGTTTTTAACAAAAAAAGCCGATTTTGGAGAACAAAGCATGAAAATTAGTGATTTTGACGCTGAAAAATGCCTGAAAAACATGGAAGAAACGAGCGTTCTCGTGGCGGGCGATATCATGCTCGATCGCTTCGTTTACGGGTCTGTCGAGCGGATTTCACCCGAAAGCCCGGTGCCGGTGCTCTCGATTGATCGCCAGAGCCATATGCTGGGCGGGGCGGGCAATGCATTGGCCAATCTTGCCGGGCTGGGTGTGCGTGCGAAAGTTCTTTCGGTCATTGGCAATGATGAAGAAGGTATAGAGATTCGCAAACTGGCCAAAGAGAGTGGCATTGATACCGCCGGTCTGCTGATGGATGAGGATCGTCCTACCATCGTCAAGACGCGCTACCTCGCCGGGCATCAGCAGCTTTTACGCACTGATTTTGAGAATAAACAATCCGTATCGGATCAGATTGAAAAAGCCTTGCTGCAAAAGGCGCAGGAACTTATGGACGGTATCGGCGCGCTTATCATCTCCGATTACGGCAAGGGCGTGCTGAGTGATAAGCTCATACAGGGCCTCATCAAGCTTGCGAAGAAAAACAAAATTCCGGTTCTGGTTGATCCGAAGGGCAGCGATTACACGCGCTATAAAGGGGTAAGCGTTCTCACTCCCAACAAAAAGGAACTGACCGAGGCCACCAATATGGCAGTGAATAGTGACGAAGAGGTGAGCGCCGCCGCCCGCGCGCTGATCAAACAAAGCGGGGTGGAGGCGGTTGTTGCCACCCGTTCCGGTGATGGGATGAGCGTTGTTCAAAAAAGCGTGGCCGATCCCGTTCATCTGCAGACAAAGGATATCGAGGTATTCGATGTTTCCGGCGCGGGCGATACGGTGATTGCCACCATTGCTGCGGCGCTGGCCGCCGGGGCCGATCTGGTGGAGGCGTCAAAGCTCGCCAATATCGCGGCCTCGATTGTCGTGTCCAAAGTCGGTACCGCGCCGATCCGCGCCAAAGAACTGCGCGAGGGCTTCGATGGTGCGTATCAGGCGCCACTTTATGATGAAGACAAAGCCGGTGAGCAGGTCCAGCGCTGGAAAGCGCGGGGGCTGAAGGTTGGTTTTACCAATGGCTGTTTTGATGTGCTGCATGCCGGTCATGTTGCGTATCTGGCTGAGGCACGCGGAAAATGCGACCGGCTGATTGTCGGGTTGAACTGTGACGCATCGGTAAAAATCCTGAAAGGCGAGGACCGCCCGGTGCATGATGAAAATTCGCGCGCTGCCGTTTTGGCGGCCTTGTCCAGCGTTGATATGGTCGTGCCGTTCGGCGCGCAAAAGCAAGGCGATGACAATACCGCTACGGCGCTGATCGAAAAGCTCCAGCCTGATTTTTACTTCAAAGGTGGCGATTATACGGAAGATCAAATCCCGGAAGCCCCGGCGGTGAAAGCGGGCGGTGGCGAAATTTGCATCATGAAATTCACCGAAGGCCACTCCACATCCTCCTCCATCGCCAAAATCCGGGATTAAGCGGCTTAGCAATTTCAGACATCAAACACCCTATACCTGCCTTCAAAGACTTGCTAAACTGACCCGGTCGGTAACGCCACAATATATGCAGGTTTAATATGCGCCGTTTTCTTGTTCTGCCTTTATCCATGATCGCTTTGGCCGGGTGCCAGACCAGTGATATCACCAATCTTTACAGTGATATCACCAATCTTTGGGATCCGTCCCCGATGGGGCGCGGTTACAGCTCGTTCTCCGAGCCCTATAAATCGCCGCCGGGTCCAAAGCCGCCGGAAATAGGCTATGAATACAGTGAGGAGAAAAACGCCGAGGTACTCTCTGAGCTGCGTAGCGCGAGTAGTAGTTTGGTAACAAAATTGGAAGAGACGGTCGAGGTGCCGGAAAAATTCGTTTATGTCGCGCCGCCGCCGCCGCGTCCCTTTATCGAAGGAAGCGGCGCTTTTTACAACAGTTTCGACCATGTTTTGCGCGAGGAGCTGATATCGCGCGGCTATAGCGTCACCAGCGAGCCGCAAAATGCCACAACCCTGCAATTCAGGGCTGATCCGCCCGAAGGTCAGAATTTCTTTTCCGAGACGCGCCCGCGCGATGGAAGGGATTTTGAAATTACCCTCATCGTCGGACCGGAGCAAAAACCGGAAGCCTGGATCAGCGATATTTATCACGTGCCCGCCTATGGCTATGGCGGCCTGATGGGTCTGACCTCCATCCCTGAACCCGCCGCCGGAGGGGTGAATTAGTGATCGATAAGCCAAGAGCGAGGCTCTGCGTTTTGACGGGATTTGTGCTTGCGCTTGGCATCCCTGTCTTATCGGGCTGTGGTCTTGTTGATGGTGGAACCGTGGTGACCGCGACAGCCGGCACGATCATCAAGGATATTTTTTCGCGGCCCGACGTGAATCTCACTGAAAAGAATAATGCTGCGGCGGATTACCTGGTGCAGCAAATCCACAGCTTCGTTTCCAAAACCGCACCGGTCGCGGTGCAGCCTCTGACGCTGGTGGGTGAAGAGGCTATTACCTCGGAACTCGGTAGCAAAATTACAGAAGGGGTGGGTCAGCGGCTGCAACAACTTGGCTATAGGGTGCATCTTGATGAAACCATGGCGGGTGCCGTGCGCGGCACGTCTATGAAGGACAGAAAACCCAGCTTTATTCTTGGTGGCACTTACGAGATTGACGGCCGTGATGTGCCGATTAATTTGCGTATGGTCCGGGCTTCTGATGGCCGTGTTGTTGGTGCTTTTGATTATACCATCCCGCGTACCGGTGAGCTGCGCGCCATGGCCGAACACAAGGCGACAATTTACCGCATTTCCGAATAAATTACCGCGCCAAAAGCACATGATAGAAATGGTAGGGTGATCCCGCCATGTCGACACACTGCACACAGCCTTGCGTGCCGGGCATGGTGGTATAGGTGGTATCATCCACCGTATTGGGTGTCGACGGGGTATCATAAAATTGCTGCGCACCATCAAAACGGCCCAGCGCGCCGATATGCAGACAATCGCCGGGGCTGATCCCGGCCGCCGCCGTGGCGCCGGTGTCTTCGGGTTGGTCGGTGTTTTGCTCATTGATATCGTTGATTTTTATGCAAAGGCCTTGCGTTACATTGGGCAAAACCGCAATCAGATCGGCCCGGGTTGATCCCACTTCGGGCAGATGCGTACCGGCGTAAAACTCCCAGGCTCCCGCGGTTGCTGTCTGAATGCCATCTGGTGGCGCTCTGTATTTTGCTGCGCCGCCCAGGCGGTGAAAAACCTGATCAGTCGGGTCGATATCAGCAGAAAGATCGCCGTAATCGGTATGGGCGTCGGGGTGGGAGAAGCGAATATCGCTCTCGCTTTTGCCGTTTTGCTGCAGGATAAACAGCACGGCGCGCTCCAGCTCGGATGCGTAGCGCTGTACTTCGCTGGCGCGGATGATAAGCGTTTCCCTATCGATATGGGCGCCTTTCGGGCTGCTGGTGGATTGAATGGCGGCGGTCAGGGCGCCGATCAACACCACAGCGATCAGGATCATGAACAGTAAATTGCCCCGCTCGCCGGGTCTTGTTTCATATGAAGTCTGTTTTGAGGTCATATTCTAGCGTTTTTTTGGAGCGATCGGCAGGCAGTCCTGTAGATAAGAGCAAGCCTGTAGGGCCTGATCGCGCGTATAACCGCTCAGCCGTCCGCGGAACACCCATCCCGTATCAGTGCTCAGCGGTGCAATCATAGGGTTGGCTTCAGTGAGCTCGCTCGGAAGGTTTTTCAAAGCATTGGAAATGACGCGATCGGTTTTGGCGCGGCTGGCAAAAGCGCCAACCTGAATAGCCCAGGGCCCGTTTATTGTAGGGCCCTTTTTCTTTGCACTGCTGTGGGCCTGTTTTTGAATATCGCTTTTAAAGGGAGTGAGCGCCGTTTTGTCTGAATCTATGCTGACAATCTGCATGTATTTCTCGGGGATTTTCTCGCCCTTATGGGCGGCAATAGCCATCAGACCGGTTTCAATTCGTTTGGAGGCAACCGGGTCGGAATCGCCCTCGCCGATCAGGCGGCTGAATACACCATTTTGTAAGGATGAATTAAGACTGGCCCATTTCGTATCCCCTGCTTCCGCTCCGGATGCGGGCTTCATGTCATTCAGTGTTTGCAGAGCGACCAAAATGCCCGGCTTGCGCGGCGGCAGCGGCACTTTGATATTGGCAACGCGAATGTCGTTCATCTTGGCAAAGCCGCGATCCATCAATTTTGCCATATGCGCGTTTCTTGATTTGGAGGTGCGGCCGCCGAACACCACGCCAATCAGGCGACGATTATTACGTACGGCGGAGGATACAAGATTAAAGCCTGAAGCCTGAACATAGCCGGTTTTCATACCATCCATGCCATCGTAGCGTGCCATCAGGCGATTATGATTACGATACGTCTTGCCGCGATATGTGAAATTCTTGGTCGAAAAATAACGGTAATAGCTGGGATAGCGGTTGATAATCACCCGGGCCAGCTTGGACATATCGCGTGCGGTGCTGATTTGCCGCGGATTATGCAGACCCGAAGCATTGCGAAAAACAGTACGCGTCATGCCGATTTCATGGGCGCGGTTTGTCATCATTTTGGCGAAATTGGACTCGCTCTGACCCAGGTGCTCGGCCAGCGCAACGGCCACATCATTAGCTGATTTGGTAACAAGTGAATAAATTGCGTCTTCAACACGTATGCTTGATCCAACCGGTAAATCGAGCTTGCTGGGCACCATATTGGCTGCATGCCGGGAGATACGAACCCGGTCTTTCATGCTCAGTTCACCTTTTTCAATGGCCTCAAAAGTCATTAAAAGGGTCATCATTTTGGTCAGTGAGGCTGGATGTAGGCTCCTATTGGCCCGGCTCTCCGAGAGGATAAGGCCGGTATCGGCATCCATAACAATTGAGGCATAGCGGGGATTCCCCTTGGCTGAAGCCGGGTTTGAAAGCCCGGTAACCCCGATAGAAACGCCCAGCACAAAGACTAGAATCGTAAGGGCTTTTCGTTTTATATCAAAGGATTGAATAGAAAAATAAGGGGCTCGAGTCATAAAAGGCTCACCGTTCAAAAGACCTGTCAAAAGTGTTATAAGTAGAGCTCAAAAGAAGCCACACAGCAACTTCTATGATACTAATTTCCACGGTTTTTGTCCATTGTTACGGAGAATCCAGCCAAATAAAAAACTTTTTGTGCAGTGCAAAAAAACCTTGACGTGTATGGAAATCAGTGTTACTTTGAAACTAGGAATTGTGCAGTGCAAAACTTTACCAAAGGCCCTGTCAAAGCCACTTTAGACGCAGAAATAATGAAAAAGGATGGCAATCATGGCTGTAAAAAAGAAGACTGCAAAAGCCAAAACACCAGCAAAAGCGGCCCCAAAGACTGCTTCTGCCAAAAAAGCCGCTGATAAGCCGGTCGCCCGTAAGAAAGCGCTAGTCAAAAAGCCAGCGGCAACGCCGTCCACTGCGTCTAAGCCAAAAACTTATACCGCAAGACCTGCTTCAGGGCAGATGCAAATAGAGCAATTTTTCCTGAACGGGCCTTCGAACAAATCAATGGAGACGATGATGACACAAAATAAAACACAAATGGATAAAGCGGCTCAGGATGCTGCGAATTTCAGCCGTGAAAATACGGAAGCGTTTATGAAATTCGGTCAGCTTTTCATGAAGGGCTTTGAAGATATTATGCGTGAAACGGCGGCTTTGGCCCAAGACTCTGCAGAAAAGCAGGCGCAATATTTGAAAGAGGCTATGAGCACCAAAACACTCAATGAGTGGGCAGACGTGCAAAACAAAATGGCGCAGGCCAATTTTGATGACTTCATGGCCGGTGCGACCAAAATTTCCGAGCTGAGCGTTAAGGTTATGACCGATAGCGTTGAGCCTTTTAACGCCCAGATGAGCGAAGCGATGAAAAAAGCCAGCTCTGGCATGATGGCCGCTTAATTGCTGGTTTAACCCGTGAATTTCAAAAGCCCCGGCCAATTGCGGTTCGGGGCTTTTTTGTGGTTTAAAACCGAAGAATATATCATTTCAATATTGTGGCATTCCCCCAAGAATTGATATGATAGTAAAAGAGCTTATATTTAAGGACAAGGGTCAAAACTCATTACCAGCAAGAGATTTTGTAAGAATATGACGGTAAAGATACAAGGAAAACAGGCGCATGGAAGTGATTACCCACTTTTAAGCCTTTTTGACGCAGTAGATTTGCCGTCATATTCTTACCCTTCGGGCGCTGCGAATTTTTGTGCCTGTTTGCTCAAACCGTTTGACCGTAGCGCGGCTATGGCCATGCACGGTTTTCACAAACATTCATCAAAAATTCGCTTGCGCAAAATCCATGGGAGTAATGAGTTTTGACCCTAGGCATGATCGTCATAGAAAAAATAGAGCGGGCGGAGGATGAGCCTGATTTTGGGCCACCGGGTGAGGGGCCGGATCACGGCGATGGTGCCGGTCGGCCGGACGAGCAAACCGGAATTATTCTTAAAACCCGGCCCAAGACCAAAAAACCGTCCATGTATAAGGTCCTTATTCTGAATGACGATTACACGCCGATGGAATTCGTTGTTCATATACTCGAGAGTTATTTTAGCAAGAACCGTCAGGAAGCCACTGATGTTATGCTGCATGTTCACAGGCGCGGCGTCGGGATTTGTGGTATCTTTACCTACGAGATTGCCGAAACCAAGGTGGCGCAGGTCATGGATTTTGCGCGCGCCAATGAACAACCCCTCCAATGCACGATGGAGAAGGAATAAATGCTCTCACGGAATTTAGAACAAACACTTCACAAAGCTCTTGGTAGTGCCAATGACAAGCATCACGAATATGCGACGCTGGAGCATTTATTGCTGGCGCTGACCGATGATCAGGATGCAATGGCGGTGTTGCGCTCCTGCGGGATTAATCTGCCTGATTTGCGCGACCAGCTGGAACAATATATCCAAAGCGAGCTCACCTATCTGGTCAACAAAGACGCTGAGGAAGCCAAGCCTACAACAGCCTTCCAGCGCGTGTTGCAGCGCGCCGCCATTCATGTGCAATCATCCGGGCGTGAGGAAGTCACCGGCGCAAACGTATTGGTTGCGCTGTTTTCCGAACGCGAAAGCCACGCGGTGTATTTCCTGCAGGAACAGGACATGACGCGCTTTGATGCGGTGAATTATATCTCGCACGGCATTGCCAAAGTGCCTTCGCAAAATGATGGAGGGCGTACGCCCCGCGGCGTCGAAGAAAGCGAAGATCAGCAAAGCAAAACCGGCTCCGAGGCACTCGATTCTTACTGCGCCAACCTGAATGAAAAGGCAAAGGCCGGCAAGATCGACCCGCTGATCGGGCGTGAGCAGGAGGTTGAGCGCACCGTTCAAATTTTGTGCCGCCGCTCTAAAAACAATCCGCTTTATGTTGGCGATCCCGGCGTTGGCAAAACCGCAATTGCCGAAGGCCTGGCCAAGCGCATCGTTGAGGGTGAGGTGCCAAGCGTCTTAAAAGATTCCATTATCTTTTCTCTCGATATGGGGAATCTGCTGGCCGGAACACGTTATCGTGGCGATTTCGAAGAACGCATCAAGGCGGTACTGGCCGAGCTCGAAAAAATTGACGGCTCGATCTTGTTCATTGATGAAATTCATACGGTGATCGGTGCCGGCGCGACAAGCGGTGGGGCGATGGATGCTTCGAACCTTTTGAAACCGGCGCTATCCAGTGGTGAGCTGCGCTGTATGGGCTCCACCACCTATAAAGAGTACCGCAATTACTTCGAGAAAGACCGCGCGTTGGTGCGCCGCTTCCAGAAAATAGATGTCCATGAGCCGAGCGTGGAAGACACGATCAAAATTCTTATGGGCCTCAAGCCCTATTACGAGGAACATCACAAGGTGAAATATACGGCTGATGCGATTAAGGCCGCCGTCGAGCTTTCGGACAAATATATGGGCGATCGCAAATTGCCCGATAAAGCCATCGATATTATCGACGAAGTTGGCGCGGCGCAGATGCTGGTGCCGGAAAACAAACGAAAAAAGAAAATTGATGTGAAAGACATCGAAGGCGTGGTCGCAGCGATTGCCCGCATTCCCGCCCAGACCATGACCAAGGACGACAAAACCGCGCTGCAAAATATGGAGCGCGATCTGAAAACCATGGTCTATGATCAGGATAAAGCCATCGATGTACTGTGCGATTCGATCAAAATGGCGCGCGCGGGTTTGCGCGATAGCGAAAAACCCATCGGTTCTTATCTGTTTTCCGGTCCGACCGGAGTTGGTAAAACCGAAGTGGCGCGCCAGCTTGCCAAAACCATGGGCGTGGAACTTTTGCGCTTTGACATGTCGGAGTATATGGAACGCCACTCTGTAAGCCGCCTGATCGGCACGCCGCCGGGCTATGTTGGCTTTGAACAGGGCGGGTTGCTCACCGATAAGATTGATCAGCATCCTCATAGTGTTCTTCTGCTCGATGAAATTGAAAAAGCCCATCCGGACTTATTTAACATCCTGTTACAGGTAATGGATTACGGCAAGCTGACGGATAATAACGGCAAGACAATTGATTTCCGTAACGTTATTCTAATCATGACCACCAATGCCGGGGCGCAGGAAATGGCAAAAGCGCCGATGGGATTTGAACGCGAGGTGCGGGTCGAGGAAGACATGGACGCGATCAATAAAATGTTCTCGCCCGAGTTTAGAAACCGCCTTGATTCCGTTGTGCCGTTCCAGAATCTGCAACCTACAACCGTCGAGCGCGTGGTTGATAAATTCATTATGCAGCTCGAGGCGCAGTTATCCGATAAAGATGTGGTGATCGAACTCACCGATAAGGCGCGTAAACACCTGGCCGAAGCCGGTTATGACGTGACCATGGGTGCGCGGCCACTGGCACGGATTATCCAGGAAAAGGTTAAACGCCCGCTGGCTGAGGAAATCCTGTTTGGCAAGCTTGCCGGTGGCGGTGCGGTCACGGTCGATTACGACGATGGTGCGCTTACCTTTGTTTATGAAGACGAGGCAGAAGAGGACAAGCCGAAAAAGAGCAAGAAGTCTTCGAAAAAAGAAGAAGTTCCGAAATAACTTACCGCACAATCAAAACCTGATAGAAAAAATACGACCCGCCAGCGGAGGTTTCCGTGCAGCCGGCCAGCTTGCCTTTCAGCACATCATCACCGGCTGAATCTTCAATATCTTCCTGCCAGGTATAATCGCCGATAAATTTGGTAAAGCTCACGGCGTCATTTTGCTGTGGTGGCGCGCCCGAAGGCGTCGTGATACCGAGCTTGTCATTGATGGCGCTGCAAACCGGCAACTTGATATCTTCCAGCACCGCATAAAGCTCGGTGCAGGTCGTTCCGGCGCCGCAATCGGTACCGACATCATCAACCTCAAGCCGTCCGCCGAAAGCCCAGTCCGTGCCGCCATTAATTTCTGCAGGCGAGGGCACAAGCAGCATCGCCCCACCATCGGTGTGAAATACTTTACACTTGTCGCTTACAACCGGTGTGTGGGCATAACCGGCAATGGTAGCATTGTTAAAGCTGATATCGGTATCGGTGCAACTATTGGAAATGCGTATTGATTGTACGGCCTGACGCAATTTTCGCCCGTAATCGATGACTTCCCCGGCATTCAGTGCACCTTTTTCATCGCCGATACTGCCCGTATCACCGCCGCGCATCATATTACCGACGGTGAAGCTGAGCGCCGCGAATAAAACGATTGCAACGAAAATAAGAATGAGGACACTGCCGTTTTCAGAATTTTTTTGCACAATCATCTCTAAACTATAGCAAATTTCTAATCGTTTCCTTGCTAAAGTTTGTAAAACAGCCAAAAAAAGTTCGATGAAACGCCTTAATTCATGGTTTAATAATATCACTATGAGTGAAACGCCTTTTATAACCATTTTAATTGCTGAAGATAACGATGTCAGTCGCCAGATGATGGCGGGCATTGTTGAGAGCCAGGGTTATAAATCCATTGGCGCGATTGATGGTAACAGCGCCATCAAGGTGGTGGAGGAACATAATGTCGATCTCGCGCTGGTCGATCTTAATATGTCACCCAAAGGTGGGTTTGAATTCGTCAAATATCTGATGATTAATTCCATTGATCTCCCGGTGATTATTGTCACGGCCGATAATTCCAGCGATTTGCTGATGGAGGCCAATAATCTTGGCGTGAAGCAAATCCTGCAAAAACCGTTCAAACCGGAAATGCTGATCAAAATGATGCAGCGCATCTTGAAGCAACAGGGCTTAAACCCGCAGCCGCTTGCAGTGACCTCGCATGAGACGAAATACAGCCCGGAAGAGCTGATGCAATATGCGGTTGATCTGGCTGATCGCAACGCCCAGACCAAAAGGGGTGGACCTTTCGGTGCCGTGGTTGCGGACAAGGAAGGCCAAATTCTCGGCGAAGGGGTCAGCGGCATTACCTCACGCGTTGACCCCACAGCACACGCCGAAGTAATGGCGATTCGTCAGGCGGCGGAAAGACTGGGGCGTTCCGATCTCATAGATTGCACGCTATATTGTAGCTCGGAGCCGACGATGATGGGAAAAGCGCTCATTATTTCGGTTGGTATTCCGAAGGTCTGTTATGGGCTGAGTCACGAAGATATCAAATCTATCCGTGAGCGCGAGGAAGCCGTACGCGAAGAATTAATCGGCACAGCGACGCGGACGGAATACCGGCAGATCGGCCACGAATCTGCGATGAAAATGTTCCGGCGCTGGGAAGCGCAGGATGAGAAGCTGAGTGATTAGGCTGCTATTTCGAACACGGCATCAATTTCCACCGCGACATCCAAAGGCAAAGACGGTGCGCCGACAGCAAAACGTGCGTGTTTTCCGGCATCGCCCATCACTTTGACGATGAGCTCGGACGCGCCGTTAATCACCGCCGGGTGGTCGGTGAAATCGGCCGTAGCATTGACGAAGCCGCCGAGCTTGACGCAGCGTGTAACCCGGCTCCAATCACCATCCGCAGCCGCATTCGCCTGGGCCAGAATGTTGAGGGCGCAGGCTTTGGCCGCTTCAACACCTTGCTCGATAGAGAGGTCTTCACCCAGTCTTCCGGTGTGCATCTTCTCGCCGTTTAGAAACGGTATTTGTCCGGCAACAAAGACCAGATTGCCGCTCACGACATAGGGGACATAGCTGGCGTAAGCCGTAGGTGCATCCGGCAATTCATAGCCAAGCCCTGCTAGTTTGTCTTTCAAGCTCATAACTCGTTCTCATCGAATTCAGGTTTCTCTTCTTCTTCCTCTTCCTCACCCGCAGCCGGCTCCAGCGTTGGCAACGCCAGAAGTTCGGCCTTTTGCTGCTCGAACACGTCGCGGGCATTATCGGTATCATACATCCATGCCGGGTCGTCGAAATAGTCCTCAATCTCGGGGTTGTCGTTTTCAAGGACGGTATGCTTCATTGCTGCGTACTCATCCATGCTTTTAAAGACACTTTTATAAGCAGGGTCGTGAATGATGATTTCCTTGTTTTCCTTTATCTCTTTGACGAAAGCCTGAAAGGCTTCCAGCGGCTCTAGCCCGGCTTGTTGGGCGACCACTTTGCCACCATATTCCTCATATAAAGCCTTTTTGATCTTCCAGCTTTTAACCATGCTTTCGGCCATTTGGTATTCGCCCTGCTCCATTTTCTCTCTCATCGCATCGGGAAACGCCTCACGCATGTTGTACATCATGATTTCCTTCTGCTTATGCGCTGCCAGCTCGTTGAGCAGTTTAGAATTCTCAGGAGTATATTGATTCTGCGCAAGCAGCTCTTCAATCAGATCGTCCGTTTTCTTATTCAGATCGTTCTGCTTCCGGATGGTTTTGTGAAAGGCCTTAAGATAGGATTTCACCTCTCTCTTTGACGGAATAATCTCATCTTCACCATATTTGCGAATAAGCGCAGTTTCCCAGAGAAGGCCAAACAGGCTGGAAACCTTGAAGTCTCTAACGGCCTGATGGGGGTTTTGCTTGGATTTACGGGCGTAGTCGCGGATGTTGTCCTCAAGCGCCTTACCGGGCAGAATTTCTTTGGCGCAAACATCCTGGCCAAAAATACTGGCTATCGGTTTGCAGGCCTCTTCCGCCAAGGCTTGTGCGGGTAGAGAAATAATAATCAGAACACTGAAGAGTCGAAATATATACATAAGTTATCACCCATTTTCCAAATGATGCTTATCATGGTTGCTTGAAAGGACTTTGTAAAGTGATGATGATCTGCCATAATTTCAATCCTGAGATAAAGAAAAAATCGGAAGGCAAAAATGGGATTGTTTAAACTTCTGGGTGTTTTGTCACCGGCGCATATTTCCTGGTTTACCCTGGTTTATGGCGGAAAGAAAATCGGCATGGATCAAACCGGCAACCGCTATTTCGAAGGTAAGCCGCGCAAAGGCTATAAGAACGTTCGCCGCTGGGTACTCTATAAAGGGGAGCCGGAAGCAAGCAAGGTGCCGCCCGAATGGCATGGCTGGTTGCATCATCAAAGCGATGCGGTGCCTGGCGCCAAAAGCGCCTCGTTCCGCCGCAAATGGCAAAAACCGCATGTGCCGAATTTAACCGGGACCGACCATGCCTACCATCCGCCGGGTCATATTCTCGAAGGCGGGCAGCGTGACAAGGCCACAGGCGATTATGAAGCCTGGAGACCGCCGGAATGAATCCGTTTGCAGTTTACAGGCCTGTCCATTTTACTGTAGAAATCTAACGTTAGTTGTAGGAAGAGGAAGACAATGAAGCGCAGTGTTATTGAAACTATTTTAGGGGCTGGAGTTTTGCTTGTGGCTGGGGTTTTTCTGGCCTTCAGTTATGACACGGCCAATGTCGGCGCCGGCGGCGGCGGTTATGAAGTCACGGCTGATTTTTCCGGGATTGGCGGCTTGTCCGCAGGTGATGCCGTGCAGATTAGCGGCGTCAAGGTTGGAACGATAACAGCTGTGGATCTTGTTCCTGAGAGCTATCTTGCCCGCGTTCATATGAGCATTGATGGCAATTTTCAAATTCCAACTGATACGGCGGCGCTGATTAGCAGTGAAAGCCTGCTCGGCGGGCTTTATCTTGCGCTCGAGCCCGGAGCAGACGAAGAAATGATCCCTGATGGTGGCCGCATACAATATACCCAGGCGCCGCAAAACCTTGAGCAATTGCTCGGCCAGTTTATATTCAGCATGCAGAGTGATGAAGAACCCACGCAGTAAAGCGCCTCATCTTTTCCTCATAACCGCATTGTTTCTCGCTTTGGGATTTGCCTTGGGCGGCGGCGGTCTCGTCGTGGCAGCAGAGCTGGAAACAGAAGTCACCGGGAAAATGCAGGACTTCCCCATCGTCAAGCTGCAGTCGCTGGACAAAGTTACAGCGCGCACCATGACATTTGAGGCGCGGGTTGGCTCAACCGTCAAATTCGGCCAGATCTATATTAAAGTTCAGGCCTGCCGCAAAGCCTCGCCGCTTGAGCTGCCTGAATCTGCGGCTTTCTTACAGATATGGCAGATTACTTTGGAAGAAAAAGCCGAGTGGATATTTTCCGGTTGGATGTTTGCCTCCTCGCCCGGCCTGTCGTCTATGGACCATCCGATCTATGATGTCTGGGTGATTGACTGCCTGGAATCGAAGAACAACGCCAAAGCCGGGATTGAAAAAGAAGAGCTGGGCGAAGGTGAAAGCAAGAATGAAACTTTGCTCGAGCCGAAAGAGAAGCTGGAATAGAGCTTAATATTTTTCACGCATCTCAAAGAATTTTTCAAGAAGATCGCTTTCTTTCATTCCAGGTAAAAGGAAATCGGCCTCAACTTTAAGAACAGGCTCAAGGCGTTTCATATATTCCTTATGGCTTAGTTCATAAGCGCCGAATTGTTTCAGGTGGTCGTTGATAAATTGCGTATCGAGCATGGCAAAGCGGCCTTCCCACAAACGGGCCGCCAGATGGATTAGCGCAATTTTGCTGGCATCACGCCTACGCGAAAACATGCTCTCACCAAAAAACGCGCCGCCAATGGCAATGCCGTATAAACCGCCGACCAGTTCATCATCTTTCCAGCACTCAATGCTATGGGCGTGGCCTTGTTCATGCAGCTTGCAATAGGCCTCAACAATCGATTGATTGATCCAGGTCTCGGGGCGGTTTTCGGTGTTCTCGGCGCAGGACTCCATGATTTTTTTGAAAGCCGTATTGATCCGAATTTTATACGGTGCGGAGCGGAGCGTTTTCATGAGACGCTCCGGAATGTGAATTTCATCGATGGGCAGCTGGCCGCGCTGCTCCGGGCATATCCAGTGGATATAGCGGCTATGGGCGCTATAGGCCATGGGAAAAAGCCCCTGTTTATAGGCCTCTAAAAGCAATTCTGATGTAAGGACAAGCTGCATATTTTCATTATGCCGCAGATTGTAAATTTAGGGAAATTTTGACAGCTAGGAACGTTCGGCCAGCTTATTTTCCAGCCATTGAATCGTGTAATCGCCGCTTAGAAATTCCGGCTGTTGCAAAATCCAGTCATGGAGCGGCAGGGTGGTTTTCACCCCTTCAACCACGGTTTCACGAATGGCGCGGCTGAGGCGGCGGATACATTCCTCGCGGTTGCGGCCATGGACGATCAGCTTGCCAATCATCGAATCGTAATAAGGCGGGATGGTATAGCCGCCATAGATTGCACTATCGAAACGTACGCCTAGCCCGCCCGGCGCATGAAACTGCGTGATCGTACCCGGTGAGGGCATGAAGGTGTCGGGATCTTCAGCATTGATACGAATCTCGATGGCATGGCCACGAAAACGCAGGCGCTCTTTTTTGACGGTCAAAGGTTCACCGGCGGCGACTCGTATCTGCTCGGCGATTAAATCAATCCCTGTAATCATTTCGGTGACAGGGTGTTCGACCTGAATCCGGGTGTTCATTTCCATGAAATAGAACTCCCCATTCTCGTATAAAAATTCAATTGTGCCCGCGCCAACATAACCGATTTTTTTAACTGTTTTGGCGGCCAGCGTACCAATTTTATCTCTCTGCTCGTCGGTAATCACAGGTGATGGCGCTTCTTCCAGCAATTTTTGATGACGGCGCTGGATCGAGCAATCGCGTTCGCCAAGATGAATGGCATTGCCGTGCTTATCGGCGAAAACCTGAATTTCGATATGTTTGGGGTTTTCGAGATATTTCTCGAGATAAACCGTATCGTCGCCGAAATTGGCCAGCGCCTCGGCGCGGGCGGTGTTATAAGCTCCTTCAAATTCGCCTGCCGCGCGGATGACCTGCATGCCTTTGCCGCCGCCACCTGAGGCCGCTTTCAGTAAGACCGGAAAGCCCATCTCTTCGGCTGTCGCCAAACCGTCTTCAGCGTTTTCCACCCCGCCATCGGAGCCGGGAACAACGGGCAGGCCAAGCTCCTGTACGGTTTGCTTGGCCATGATCTTATCGCCCATCTTCTCGATTAATTCCGCCGAAGGGCCGATAAAGGTAAAGCCGTGCTCTTCGACCATGCGGGCGAAATCGGCGTTCTCGGATAAAAACCCGTAACCGGGATGAATGGCATCGACCCCGGTGAGCGAGGCGGCGCTTAAGATAGCGGGAATATTGAGATAGCTGTCCTTGCTCGGTGGTGGACCGATACAGACGGATTCGTCGGCCAGACGCACTGGCATGGCATTGGCGTCAGCAGTGGAATGCACCGCCACGGTTTCAACGCCCATCTCCCGACAGGCCCGGATGATCCGCAAGGCGATTTCTCCACGATTGGCTATGAGAACTTTTTTGAACATGGGATTTTGGCTTTTATTCAATAACCATGAGAACGTCACCGAACTCAACAGGATGGTTGTCATTGACGAGGATCTGGGACACGGTGCCGGCTTTTTCCGCTTTGATCGGGTTCATGACCTTCATGGCTTCAATAATCATAAGCGTATCACCGGCTGCCACTTTGTCGCCCTTTTGTACAAAAGGCGGTGAATCCGGATCGGACTGCATATAGGCCGTGCCGACCATCGGCGAGGTGACAGCGCCCGGATGAGAAAGCGCGGTTGTATCCGGTGCGTCCGTATTGGCCATCTGCGGCATTTCGGGATTGGAAGACATGATTTCAGGATGGCCGTTACCGTTTCCACTTACGACAACGCCACCACCTTTACTGACGCGGATGGATTTTTCACCGTTGGCGACTTCGATTTCATTCAGGCCGGTTTCTTCGAGCAATTCCGCCAGCTCTTTAATTGCCTTGGCATCAATTTTCATGAATTTCTGTGCTTTTTTATTGGTCCAGCGGCTAATTTTAGAGGGCGGGCGGTTTGTTCGCAAGGCTTTTAAGAGGTTATCAATTCACATGCTTTTTCAAGGGCTTGCGTATATCCTTGCGCCCCTTCACCGGCAATAACCGCTGAGGCTATGGGCTCTATATAAGAGACATGGCGGAACTTCTCCCGTTTCTTCGGATCGGACAGGTGAACCTCGATAACCGGCATGCCTAGCATTTTAAGCGCATCATGAATGGCAATCGAGCTATGGGTGTAGGCCGCAGCGTTGATAATCAGCGCGTCAAAAATTCCGTCCGCTTCTTGCACCCATTCAATCAGCTCACCTTCATGATTGGACTGACGAAAATCAATTTTGCAGCCCAACTCTCTGGCTTTTTCCAGGCACAGCGCGTTGATATCCTCCAGCGTGTCATGGCCATATATGTCAGGCTCACGCGTGCCGAGCATGTTCAAATTGGGTCCGTTTAAAATCAGTATCCTATGCATTACAATCCACGCGCTTCGTTAAACATCCGCAAGAAATCCTCCACGGTCGGTATTTTATCTTCCGGTACATATATTATTTTTTTGCCGATGAGGAAAGTCGGAACGGAATCTCTGCCGAGTTTCATATAAACCTCTCCGTTTCTGGCGATCGTTTTTAAGATGGCCTCGTCCTTTGCGTCCTCTTCCAGTTTAGCTCTATCGATATCAGGAGGGATATGAGATTTAATAGCTCCGCTTCCGTTTTGGAAGTTTTCGATCAGAGCGTTATGCACATCGATAAAGCGCCCCTGTTTTCCGGCTGCGTAAACCAGCTGCGCGGTTTTGACCGATTGGGCATCGCTGGAAGGCAAGGGACGCGGGATATAGGTTACGCGCCCGTCTTTTTGCAGCGCCTCTTTTATGATGGGGTGTATTTGCCGACAATCCGGGCAGCTATAATCAAGAAATTCGACAACTTTTAAGTCAGCACTATCTGAGCCAGACGTATATTCCGCAGGGACTTTAAATGCGGCCCGGCTTAGTGAAGACAGGGTGTATATCTGAAAACTCAGATAGCTGGCGATGAGAACCAGAATAATGGTGACAATGCGAAATGCCATCGCGCTTTATACCTTTAAGGCGAAAACCTAGCCTTCTTTCTTTCCTCTCGCGTTTTCAATGGCGGCCTTCATGCCGTCCGGCCCCATATAACCACGGACCAGTTCACCATTGACGATAAAGGCTGGCGTTCCCTGAATGCCGATATCGCGCGCCGTTTGCATGCTTTTGTTCAGCATGGATTTCACATCTTCTGAGTTCGCATCCTGCTTCATCTTTTTTGTGTCCAGCCCAAGCTTGTCTGCAATCTTGGTAAGCTCGGATTCATTCTTGGCGCCTCTGTGGTCCATCAAAGCTGTATGATATTCAAAATATTTCCCTTGCTTATGCGCGGCCAAAGCCCATTGTGCGGCTGTAAAAGATGTTGGCCCCAAAATAGGCATTTCCTGAAAGATAAAGCGCACATCTTTTTCCTCGTTCAGGACTTTTTGAATGTCGGGCAAAGCGCGCTTGCAATAACCGCAATTGTAATCAAAGAACTCTACAATCGTGATAGAACCATCCGCATTACCTGCCGAAGGTGCATCACTTCTTGTCAGATAGGACAGGCTTTCAGTAACTTTGGCGGCAGATTGTTCTTCCTGCTCGCGCTCCTCTTTAACCCTGTAGGCTTCCAGAGATTCAACCAGAACTTCCGGGTTTTCCATCAGGTATTGTTTAACAATTGTTTGTATTTCACTCTTTTGCGCTTCAGCAAAACCTTCTTCAGCCTGTGCGCCGGGTCCAAAAGCCGTAAAAACAAGACCGCATACCAGGGTTGCCGCAATAAAAGAAAAGAAAATGTTATGTTTGATATTATTCACCGCTAAACTCCTTTTTCCTGCCGTAAAATTCTATTTTCAGTGTAACCCATAAGAGGGCTGTTTGAATAGTATTCGTTATAAAAAGGGTGCCCGTTACCCGTTCTTTTCAACGTTTTCGATGTGCGAAAGAATGTCTCTGGCCTGAATCCATTCGCGGCTCCCCTTTTCCACTGTCTTTAGGGCTGCCTCGGCTTGATGTTTTGCATATGGGATGCGCCCTTGCAGTATGGCTTCTTCCGCCAGATGGATTTTAGCAATTGTTTCCTGGCCCAGTCGCCCATAGGCGGTTGCGACCAGTCTATGGGCGCGCGCGGAGCGTTGTTCATGTTGGAGCGCGCGCTCAAGATGGGTGATGGCCTCCCTGAGGCTGGTATCATCACCTTTTTCTAAAAGGGCATGACCCAGGGCAATGCGGATCAACGGCGCTTTTCCGAGTATCTTCGCGGAGCGGCGGTAAAAAGGAATGCCTTCATTGACGTGGCCGAATTCAACCAGCATCTGGCCCTTCAACTCGAGAAAATAAGGATTGTTGTTTTCAAGAGTCAGCAATTCATCAATCTCTCTCAGAGCCTGGTCTATCTTATTTGTACGGTAAGCGGCAATGGCGCGTGCATAGCGTGCTGGAACAGATAAATCGCGGTCATCATAAACCCAGGGAACCTGCCCCGGATTGATAAAGCCGGTGAGCTTTGCCTTGAGCCGCGCGTGCTGTTCCACCCAGTGCGGCGGGTAGACTTTGCCGAAGGACGGCGATTTTTCAGCGCGCACTCTGATCGCCTCTATCCGGTCGCGGGTGATCGGGTGGGTGCGTACATATTCGCTTTGCTGGCTGGCGGGAAGAAGTTCCTCCGATTCCAGCTTGCTCATAAAGGTTGCCAGGCCGTTTGCATTCATCTCTGCCTTTTCAAAATAAGACAAAGCCGCCTGGTCGGCGCTGGATTCATTGACCCGGCTATGGGCAAGGAAACGCCGCTGCGCTACAGAGCTTGCGCCCATGCCGATCGCGGCGGCAGCCCCGCCATCCCCCGTGGCAAGGGCGGCGCCGATTCCTATAATGGTGCCGAGAATACTTTCATAGGTTGCGCGCTCCATCGCATCGCGCGTGGCAATCAGATGACCGCCCGAGATATGGCCAAGCTCGTGCGCCATCACCCCGATAATTTCATCCGGCGTATCGGTTTTTCCCAAAAGCCCCGTATAGAAAAAGATGTTCGCGCCGCCTGCGACAAAGGCGTTGATATCGTTGCTTTGCACCAAAATCATGCGGACATTGTCGGGTGCGATATCGGCGGCCTTAAAAATAGGTTGCGCCCATTCGCTCATGGTATTTTCAATTTCGGTGTCACGAATAATAACAGGGGCACTGCCATTTTGCGCCGGAGCAGGCTGCAAAGGTAGGAAAATCAAAAGCGTCGTAATAAAAAGTAGTAAATAATATCTCATTTTTGGTCCGTTTGTTAGCAAAGTGCTTTCCGCTTTGCGCAGAACATATACAATAAACTAGATGAGTGCCTTTATCTATCAATGGATTGATGCGTTATGGATACCGGTAGGGTTGCTGGTGGTTCATAAAAAGCACCGTTTATGGGCGGTTGGCTTTATTGCTGCCTGTATGCTTATGATGCGTTTGCAGGTTGAGCTTCTGGCCGGGGTCGGCTATGAACGCGGGATTGTCGGCCTTATGGACTCGCATATTTTCAATCGCGGCCTGGTTGTTTATAGCGTGATTTATATTATTTACTTCCTGTTGGCTTATTATTCGCCGGGAACGAGGGGCTCTGTGTTTATGGCTGCCTCGATTAGTATTTTCTTTTTCGCCCTGTTTTTATCGATGATTGTAATGGTGCTGTAGATATGTCGCGTAACAAACCAAAATCCAAAGTCAAAACGGCAAAGGGCCGTAAAGGGTCTTCGACGCGCTGGCTGCAGAGGCAGCTCAACGATCCTTATATCGACGAAGCGGAAAAAGCGGGCTACCGTTCGCGCGCCGCGTTTAAGATCAAGGAAATTGATGAAAAGCTGAAGCTGTTCAAAAAGGGTATGAAGGTTTTGGATCTTGGCGCAGCGCCGGGTGGCTGGTGCCAGATCGCGGCGGAAAAGGGCTGCGAGATTATTGCCATGGATCTGCTCGAGATGGATGAAATTCCTGGTGTTGACTTCATCCAGATGGATTTTATGGATGATGACGCGCCGGAAAAATTAAAGGCGATGCTGGGCGGGCAGGCCGATATCGTGCTCTCTGATTTGGCGCCCAACACCACGGGCCATAAGCAGACGGATCATATACGGATTATGGTGGTGGTCGAGGCGGCCTATGATTTCGCGCTCGAGGTTTTAAAGCCCGACGGTGTTTTCGTCGCCAAGGTTCTGCAGGGCGGCACGCAGAATGAATTGTTGGGCCGAATGAAGAAGGATTTTAAGAAAGTACAGCATATAAAACCCCCGGCCAGCCGCAAGGAAAGCTCCGAGCAATATGTTGTCGCCAGCGGCTTCAGAAGTTAAAACTTATGCTTTTAGTCCTGGTAAAGGTTCTGTGATATCCAGGGTACTAGCATGTGTGTTTTGTGCCTCGAGTTGTATGGCTTGAAATTCTTGCACTGTAGTTTCTTCTAAATTTTCTGGATGCGCTGCACCCTCATGCAATTTTTCCAAAGCGCCGTGAGCCATCTCCAATACCCAAGAAGCCCCGCCATGATTCATTCCTGAATAAGCATCAATGATGCCGGTAAGATCTGACTCGGTATACAAGACCTGATTTGCTGGGTTTTGTATACCATAGCCCTGTTTGGGAAGCTCACTAGGTCCATAAGGCTCACCATTGTGATTCGTATGAAATTGAGCGATGACGTATACGTCATCATTTATCTTAACTGCGTCCTCAATCGTTGTAAGATTTGGATCCGCCATAACCACACCTCTATTTTTTGTTTTTAATACCGTGCCTCCTATTATTCATATTACCTATTAATATGGGGTTAAATATGCTCCATTTTATTTAGAAAACCCCTGTATTCCAGGGGTCTTAGAGGAAATAAAATCGCCTGTTGACTCTTCTGTAAGTTCAAACTAACATTTGAATCATGTTAGAAAAAATACAAGCCATTAGCGACCCAACCCGTTTTGCCATCCTCGAGTTGCTGAGGGATCAGGAAATGCCCGCCGGCAAAATAGCCACGCATTTTCCATCGATTTCCCGCCCGGCGGTGTCGCAACATTTGCGTATTCTGAAGCACAATAATCTGCTTTGGGAACGACGTGAGGGCACCAAGCGTATCTATCGCCTGCGGCCCAAGGGCTTTTACGACATTTACCAGTTTTTAGAAGAATTTTGGGATCCGCGGCTGCAAAAACTCAAAGCCGTCGCTGAAAAAGAGGAAGAAAGGAAAAGAGCATGAGCAATACGATAGAACTTAGCTGTGAAATCTTTATCGATGCCAGTCCTGAAACAGTGTTTTCCTTTCTGACCGAGCAGGACAAAGCCGCGCAGTGGTTCGGCGAAATTGTTGATATTGAAGGCAAGCCTGGCGGTAAATTTTATATTGCTGCCGAAGCCGGTTTCGCAGCTGTGGGTGAATATACTGAGATCATACCGCATGAAAAAGTGGTGTTCACCTGGGGTGGTATGCATGACATCCCCGAAGGCGGCACCACCGTCGAAATTACTTTAAAGGCTGAAAACGGTGGCACACGGCTGACGCTGCGCCATTACAATATACCAACGCAGGAAGCTGCAGACAGCTTCGGTCACGGCTGGCCAAACCATGCCTTCCCTGTGCTCAAAATTGTTGCCGAAGGTGGCACAACGGATGATCGTTGTTTTCGCGCGCGGGATAATACTGACTGCGGTAAAGAAGACGAAGAAGCAGCCTAGGCAGGCTTTTCAAACACCACCTGCGCGACGCGGTAGCTGCAGCCGTCAAACATCGCTTCGCACATGACAAAATAGAAAACCCACATGCGGATAAAACGCTCGTCATATCTTGCCGGGTCAAGCTGATCGAGATTGCTGAGGAAATTTCCCCGCCAGCGCCGCAGTGTTTCGGCGTAATGAAAACTCTCATGGATATAGGGCTCATGCGCGAGCGTTAAACCCTGCTGCTCTCCTTCGCGTACCATGTCCTCAGCCTCACACAAGCAACCGCCGGGGAAAATATATTTATCCAGCCACGGGCTGGAGAGTTCTGCCGTTGAAGGCTCGCCGGAACGCACAATCGAATGGACGAGTGCTTTGCCGCCGGGTTTTAGCTGTTTATAAATTGCGCCAAAATACTCGCCGTAACTTTTATCGCCGACATGTTCGAACATGCCGATAGAAATAATCCGGTCGTAAAAATTTTCATGTGCGTTTGCGTGCTCGCGGTAATCTTCAAGATAGAACGCCGGACGGTGAGTCATCGGCTTGGCTTTTTCCATCGCCCATTGAATCTGGTTTTCCGCCAGGCTAATGCCGGTGGCAGCAGCGCCGGATTCTTCAACAATGGTTCTGCAGGTTTTGCCCCAGCCGCAGCCGATATCCAACACTTTCATACCGGGCCGGATATCCAGGCGCGCAATCGAGGTGCGGATTTTGTTCAGCTGCGCATCGTGCAAGGGCTGCTCCGGCTGCTCAAAAAACGCACAGGAATAATTCATGTCCTCGTCCAGAAACAATGTGTAAAGATCATTACCGATATCGTAATGATGCTGCACCTGGCCGTAGCTGGCTTCCGGCGAGTGATCGTAATCCTCCGGGCGTTTGTTCAAAAGCGTGGTGAAGAGCCTTCCTGACGTACCTTCAAACAGCTTTTGCCGCCCGCGTGCAAACATGGAAACGAACGCGCCGATATCGCCCTCGGCCAGCTCCCATTTGCCATCCATATAGGTTTCGCCAAGTCCGGGGTCGGCATCGCGGAGTATCTCCCACAGCGTACCCGGCTGATCGATGACCATGGTATAAGGCTCTTGGCCTGCCTTGCCGAATTTCAAAAAAGCGCCGCCATTTTTGCATTCAACGATCAAACGGGAATCATTCACCAGCTGCCCAAGCAACAGCCCAGCCAGCCGGAAACGCATGATTTCCGCTGCTCCTAGCCTTTTTTCAGGCTCTATCTTCTCCGCTTTCCCCATCTTTGTATTCATTTCTTTACATTTTTATAAATTAGCGTATAACTCACATGCAAATTTCAAGCAATAGCGCTGCCAAAAGTGCATTAGGAGATTTGCATGTCAAAAGCCAAAAATATCCGTGAAGCCCTCACCTTTGATGATGTCCTGCTTGTGCCTGGGCCTTCCGAGGTGCAGCCTTCGGAGGTCGATACATCCACCCGCATTACCAGGGACATAGACCTTCATATTCCTATTCTCTCTGCCGCTATGGATACGGTTACGTCCGCGGATATGGCGATTGCCATGGCGCAAAATGGCGGGCTGGGCATTCTGCACCGCAACATGGAGATTGATGATCAGGTTCTGCAGGTTCGCCGGGTCAAGCGTTTTGAATCCGGTATGGTGGTCGATCCGATTACAATAGAGCCGAATGCGACGCTGGCTGAGGCATTGGAGACGATGCAGATCAATCACATTTCCGGCATTCCTGTGACCGAGCAAAGCGGCAAGCTGGTCGGTATTTTGACCAACCGCGATGTACGCTTTGCCGAGAATCCGGATCAGCCGGTGAAAGAGCTGATGACCTCTAAAAATCTGGTCAAAGTATACAACACCGTCGATAAGGAAGAGGCGCGCCGCCTTCTTCATAAGCATAGAATTGAAAAGCTTCTGGTCGTGGATGATGCTGAGAAATGCATTGGTCTTGTCACCGTCAAGGACATCGAAAAATCCCAGCTCTACCCGCATGCGACGAAAGATGGACATGATCGTTTGCGTGTTGGCGCCGCTGTTGGCACCGGTGATACAAACGGCGTGGAGCGCGCCGAAGCGATGGCTGAGGCTGGGCTGGACCTGGTCGTGGTGGATACGGCGCATGGCCATTCACGCGCTGTCCTTGATACGGTCAGGGATATCCGTTCTGCGCGTGGTAATGCAATGCAGATCATGGCCGGCAATGTTGCCACCGCTGACGCGGCCAAAGCGCTGATTGAGGCCGGAGCCGATGCGGTTAAAGTCGGGATTGGGCCGGGTTCCATCTGTACCACCCGTGTTGTTGCCGGGGTTGGTGTGCCACAACTCACCGCCATCATGGATGTTGCCGAGGTCTGTAAGAAAAAGGGCATTCCGGTTATCGCCGATGGTGGTATCAAATATTCTGGCGATCTGGCCAAGGCGATTGCCGCCGGCGCCGATTGCGTGATGCTAGGGTCCATGTTCGCCGGGACCGATGAAGCACCCGGTGAGGTGATTTTGTACCAGGGGCGTTCGTATAAATCCTATCGCGGTATGGGTAGTGTCGGGGCAATGGTCAAGGGTTCAGCCGATCGTTATTTCCAGGCCGGCGTATCGCAATCCAACAAGCTGGTGCCCGAAGGCATTGAAGGCCGCGTACCGTATAAAGGGCCGGTGGCTGCGGTGACCCATCAGATGGTCGGGGGTTTGCGCGCGGCGATGGGGTATACGGGTTGTGCCACGATTGATGAGATGAAAAAGAAGGCTGAATTTATCGCTATGACCGGAGCCGGTCACCGCGAGAGTCATGTCCATGATGTGACGATTACGCGTGAAGCGCCAAATTACCGCGCGAAGGGTTAAGAGTTAGCCGGCAGATTTCTCCACGAAATTGTAGTCGCCCATCTTGAGCACCTCCAGCATCATGCCTGGCTGGTTGCTGGCCTCGCGGGCCCAGATGGTTTTAAACTCTTCCGTTGTCAACACGACATTTACTCCCTAACTCTAAAACAAATACGTATTACTCTATTCGTATTTGTTGCTCTAAGATTACACATATTACATCAAAACGTCAAATTGAGGACATTTTATTGTTTCTTTTCAATAAATTAACAATTTACATATTTTTTGTCTTTGCGCCCTTTTAGGCTGCCTGCTTCTGGGCCGGGTCCCAGGATTCGGCTGCAAATTCATCATTCACCGGCGTATCAATCAGGTGGTTGATGTAATTGGTGAAGGTTTTTAGTGCCACACCGATCATCACTTCCAGCACGTTTTCTTCCGTGTAACCAGTATCCAAAAATGCCTGTAGATCAGCTTCGCTCTGATTGCCTCTCGTCGCCGTTACTTTGCGGGTGAACCTAGCCAGCGCGTTGAGTTTTGCATCGGGCAAATCACGATTTTCACGCAGAGCTGCAACATTATCATCCCCCAAGGCCGTTTGCCCTTTGGCAATGGTGGAATGGGCGGCAACACAAAACTTACATTCATTCTCAACGCTGACCGCAATCAAAATCAGCTGCTTTTCCTCGGCGCTGAAGGTGGTCTGCTCAAAAACGCCATTAATCGCCGGATAGGTTTTCAGTGCCGCTGGCGCTCCGGCCATCAAACCAAACAGATTGGCATTAAACCCTAACTTGTCTTGAAATCCCTGCAGCAGTTCCTTCGAGCCCTCGGGTGCGTTCTCGGGCGTGTATATTTTAAAATCTGCCATAATCGTAGTCTCCTTATAACAATTGCGGTTAACGGGTCTTTGCTGTAGAGAATTAGGCCGCACACATAAGAAAGCAAGAACAAAATGAAACCGGCCGCACGGGTTAACGCCACAATTGACGTTCTGGAGAAAATTGAAGAAGCGCTCAGAATTCCGATGGACGGGGTTGTTGGAGATTATATGCGTCATCGCCGCTATATCGGCTCCAAGGACCGTGCGGCGGTTGCCGAGCGCGTTTATGCGGTTGCCAGAGCGCATGCCCGGCTCGGCTGGTGGCTGGAGCAGGCGGGGCTGTCCGACACACCGCGCCACCGGGTGATTGCTTATCTGGTTCTGGCCGAGGAAGAAAATGAAAAGCGCATGGCCGATTTGTTTGACGGCTCGCAATATGCGCCACAACCAATTGACGAAGAAGAGCACGAATTTATCAAATCGCTTTTGAACAAGAGCCTGGCCAGCTCCGACATGCTGGAAACCGTTCGCGTCGAATGCCCGCCGGATCATGAGGAAAAGCTGCGCGCCGTCTTTGGCGATGACTTCGCGCCCGAAATGGAGGCGATGCTTGGCTCTGCGTTTCTCGATTTGCGGGTGAACACGTTTTCCGCCACGCGCGAAAAGGCACAGGACTCTTTGAAAGCCGACGGGGTCGAAACGGAACCCACCCCCTATAGTCCCTGGGGCCTGCGTTGCAAGGGCAAGGCGTATCTTGCCAAGACTAAAGCGTTTGTCAAAGGCTGGGTCGAAATTCAGGATGAAGGCTCGCAGCTCGTGGCTTTTCTGTGTGATGCCAAGCCCGGTATGCAGTTGCTGGATTATTGCGCCGGGGCCGGGGGCAAGACGCTGGCGCTGGCCGCCGCGATGGAGCGCAAAGGGCGGGTTGTGGCTATGGACACGGATGAAAAGCGTCTGGAAAAAGGCCGCAAGCGCTACAGAAAAGCGCGGTTGACGGACATTATCGAAGTGCGCGCATTGTCGGATGAAAAACAACGCAAATGGCTGAAGCGCCAGAAGGAAAAATTCGATGTTGTGCTGCTCGATGTGCCGTGCAGCGGCTCGGGAACCTGGCGGCGCAACCCCGATATGCGCTGGAAAACTTACGGGCCGTCGCTGGAAGAGCTGACCGGGATACAGGCCGATATTCTGGCCCGCGCAGCCAAAACCGTGAAGCCGGGCGGGCGGCTGGTTTATGCGACGTGTTCGTTGTTTACGCAAGAAAACGAAGCGCAAATCGAGGCGTTTTTGCAGGAGCATCCGGAATTTACCGTGCTGCCCGTTGATGAGGCGCTGGGCAAAAACTTCATGCGCCTGACCCCGCATCGCCACGGCACGGATGGGTTTTTTGCCGCTGTGCTGGTGCGTTCGGGCGGATAATGATTTGCCCTTTTGCACTCCTTTTTATTATGTCCACTCCTTCACTTTGAATCACAGGGAAAACGCATTTTCAGAGTTATGGCATGGAATAAATCATTGATTTTACAGGGTCTGCCTTTTCGTTTTGCTGCTATGAAAAATATTTCCATGATTTTTTCTTCTTTTTTGGTTTGCGTATAAATTTGCGTATAAATACGTTCCATTGTCTTCGAGTCCTTTTGTCCATTTTTACCGGCGGGCATGCCCGTTACAGGCAGATATAATAGGAAAATATTCATGATTTGTCAAGAAAAACAATCATATTGCGGATAAGTTTGCTATTCGGAGCTTGACGGTTTCCCATATTGGTTGCTATGGTCAGGCCAAATCCGAAATTACTAATATTTAAGGGAGTGATGGGTATGCCAAGACGTTATGTTGTTGATAGGGGAGCGAACTCTTTTGATGGTATTCATCAGAGTGACAATCCTAAGGAAATAAAAGAGTATTTGATAAGCAATGGGCAGTGTACGGAAGCCACCCCCGTTTTTACCTATTATCAAGAGGAGGGCTTCAAAGCCCAAAAAAAACTTGAGCGTCTAAGAGGGGTCAGCCCCCCTGACTTCAGTTGTAATTAAGCCGCCGCACTCGCCGCTTTTTCGCGCATAATCCGTGCCGCTTCGACCATGTTTTTCAGCGCCGGTTCAACCTCGGCCCAACCTCTGGTCTTCAACCCGCAATCGGGATTAACCCAGAGCTGACCCGGATCGATGACCTTGGCTGCCGTCTCTAACAATGCCACCATTTCATCGGTATCGGGCACGCGCGGGGAGTGAATATCATACACGCCGGGGCCGATTTCATTCGGGTATTTGTATTCGACAAAGGCTTCTAAAAGCTCCATATGCGAGCGCGAAGTTTCGATGGAAATCACATCGGCATCCATATCGCCGATCGAAGAAATCATGTCGTTAAATTCCGAATAGCACATATGGGTGTGAATCTGTGTGGTGTCCTCGACACAACAAGAGGTGATGCGAAAATCCTCGACGGCGTTTTTCAGATAAGCATCCCAGTCGCCTTTACGAAGCGGCAGTCCTTCGCGGATCGCGGCTTCGTCGATTTGAATGATTTTGATGCCGGCGGTTTCAAGATCGGCAACCTCGTCACGGATGGCGAGCGAGATCTGGCGTGAGGTGTCTGAGCGCGGCTGATCATCACGGACAAAGGACCATTGCAAAATGGTGATCGGCCCGGTGAGCATGCCTTTCATCACCTTGTCGGTTTGCGCTTGCGCGAATTTCGACCATTCCACCGTCATCGGCTTGGGGCGTGAAACATCACCGAAAATAATCGGCGGCTTGACGCAGCGCGAGCCGTAAGATTGCACCCAGCCGTTCTTGCTAAAGGTAAAGCCGTCGAGTTGCTCGCCGAAATATTCAACCATGTCGTTGCGCTCTGGCTCGCCATGGACCAGCACATCCATGCCGATGTCTTCCTGATATTTGACCACGGATTGAATTTCTTTTTCCATCGCGGTTTTATAGGCGGCCTCGTCGATCTCGCCTTTTTTGAAGGCGGAGCGGGCCTTGCGGATTTCCTGCGTTTGCGGGAAGGAACCGATCGAGGTCGTCGGAAATGGCGGCAGGCTTAATGCTGCGCGTTGGAGTTTCTGGCGCTCGGAAAATGGAGATTTACGTTTTTTCATGTCGTCGGTGATGGCACTCACGCGCTTTTTGACATCGTCATTATGGATGCGTTTAGACGTGCGGCGCTCTTCCTGCACGGCGTCGCTGGCTTCAATCTCGGATGCAATCGCATCGCGGCCCTCACGCGCGCCTTTGGCGACAATAGCAATTTCACCCAGTTTTTGCGTCGCATAGGCCATCCAGTTTTTAATTTCCGGATCAAGCGCGTCTTCGTTGTTCAAATCTACGGGCGTATGCAGAAGCGAGCAGCTGGGCGCGATCATGATGTTGTCCTTGCCGATATGCGATTCGACAAATTCGGCAATCTCGACCGATTGGTGAATATTGTTCTTCCAGATATTGCGGCCATCGACCAGGCCGAGCGATAACGTCATGCCTTCGGGGACCATGGCAATGGCGTCTTTATATTGATGCGGCGCGCGGTTTGATAAATCGAGATGGACTCCGGCTACGGGCAGCGAAAACACGGTTTCCATGTTCTCGCGCAGGTCTCCAAAGTAAGTCGTGAGCAGAATTTTTATGCCCGGCGCAGCCTTTGACAGGCGCTCATAGCATTGTTTAAACCCTTCGCGTGCCATATCGCCGAGATCAAGCGCCAGCATTGGCTCGTCAATTTGCACCCATTCGGCGCCAGTGGCTTCGAGCTTTTGCAGGATTTCCTCATAAACGCTGATGATGTCGTTCCACAGTTTCATGTGGTCGATATTCTCGCCCTTATGTTTGGCAAGAAACGGCAAGGTGCACGGGCCGATGAGGACAGGCCGCGTGGTAATGCCGAGCGCTTTGGCTTCTTCAAATTCGTCAAAAATTTTGGTGGAGGAGAGTTTTGGCTGTGTACCGTCTTCCATCTCCGGCACCATGAAATGGTAATTGGTGTCGAACCATTTGGTCATTTCCATCGCCGGCGCATCATCATTGCCGCGCGCCATGGCGAAATAAGTATCAATACCGATATCGCCGCCATCCCAGTTGTAGCGCTTTGGCACCAGGCCCAGCGTGCAGATCATATCCAGGACCTGGTCGTACATGGAAAAATCATTCGAGGGTATGTGGTCGAGCCCGGCATCCTTTTGCAGTTTCCAGTGCCGCGCGCGTAAATCCTGCGCCGTTTTGGCCAGCTCCTCATGTGATGATTTGCCTTTCCAGTACGCCTCAACCGCCTTTTTAAGCTCGCGGTTTGCGCCGATACGGGGAAAGCCAAGATTTGTCGCCAGAACCATGTTTCATCTCCTATGAATGATCAATTGCCTATGGGATTCTTCAGGCGCGATTAAACCGCAAGCCCCGCGGCTATGCAAGCGGTTTTGGTCAGCGCCGTCTTGTTCAGCGTGTAGAAATGGATATGCCGCGCGCCGTTTTTAACCAGGTCGGTGACCTGTTCACACAAAAGATCCTCAGCGAGCTTATAGGCCTCCTCCGGTTTGTCTTCCAGCCCGGCGAATTTTTTATGCAGCCAGTCCGGCAATTGCGCCTGGCAGTTTTTGGCAAAACGTTGCAGGCCCTTGAAGTCGTAAATCGGCACCAGCCCGGGATGGATAGGCGTGGTGACCCCGGCGGCGGCGCAGCGCTCAAGAAATTTATAGTAACAATCATTGTCGAAAAAGAATTGCGTGATGGCGCGATTGGCCCCGGCCCCGCATTTTAATTTCAGCGCCTCGATATCGGCCTCCAGAGACGGTGCATCGGGGTGTTTTTCCGGGTACGCGCCGACGGTAATCTCAAAGTCATGGCGGGATTTCAGCCAGGTAACAAAGTTGCTGGTGTAATCGAAATAATCATCGCCCTTAAAATCATCAAAGCTTTTGCCGTGGGGTAAATCGCCGCGCAGGGCAACAATATGGCGGACATTATTTTGCCAAAGCATATCAACATAGGTTTCAAGATCGGCTTTGGTGGTGCTGAGGAATGTCAGATGCGAGGCGATGGGAATGTCGGGGTATTCACGGGCCAGGCGCTGCGTGATTTCCAGCGTTTTATCGCGGGTCGAGCCGCCAGCGCCATAGGTCACGGTCATGTATTTGGGGCCGAGTCTGGCGAGCTCTTGTGCTTCGATCCAGAGCTGGTTTTGCGACTCGATGGTCTTGGGGGGGAAGAATTCGAAGCTGAATGTAAGGTTTTTTGCGCTCATCTGTTCATTTGTAGCGGCAAAGGGCGAAAAAACAAGGCCTGTTTAAGTATTTGACATAAAATGATATTATCGATATTGTTGCGGCGCAATATACTAATAAATTGCATGAAACGCTCAAATTTAGTACTTTTCGCCTTCTAATTATGTATATTGCTTGAAAGACGGTTAAGTATGACTGCGAAAAGTACTAAAGGTAAAAAACTTTCAAAAAAGACGCCTGTAAAAAAGGTGAGGGGCTCTGCCTCTCACCAGACTCGCGAGTCTGGGAAAGCTGGCCGCAAGAGAAAAAAAGCTATAGGCATTGAAGAAATTGACGCAAATCTTCCTCAAATTCCTGAAGAAGATAAACGTAAATATTTTACCTTGGATGACACAGAATGGGCAGAAAACGGCCCGACAGCCGGTATGGCTTTGCTCATTAGTCGCTTTCCTTCTGGGACGAAAATACTCGATGCTGCTCAAGGGTCAGTACAACCTATCGATGAGATGGAAGATTTTCCAGAGGCTGCAGAGTTTGTCGCTGCTCTTAATTACAATTTAAAAGTAGAAACTGGCCCGTATAAAAATGAGTCAGGCGGAAGCAAAGTTGCTGAGCTTGACGATGACCTTTCTATTAAGGGGATGGCTGCAGGATTTGCCAGAGATGATTTTAGATTACCAGCAACAGTTGATAATTCATTTGTGTACTTAACGCCCGCGCGGACGATTATCGAGAATACGTTTTTGGAGATGAGCTACAATCATGATCAAAAAGTTAAAGCAGGAAAATTTTTATTTAAGCCGCCTCCCGGAACAGTAATGGTTTCAAAGGAGGACTGGGACACTGTATCGCCTAAGCTGGAACAGGCAGGTATTGAACATGTATTGTATGATCCTAAACCTCCCCCTGCCGGAAAAGTAATCATTTCAAGAGAGCATTGGGGCACCTTATCGGTTTTGGCAAGAAAGCAGGGTCTTGAGCCTGTATTCTATGATAACCGTAATCCAGATCAGGCCGCTGCTATTCTGGAGGTATTGAACAGCATAGAAGATCCAAGAGAAATAGCGGGTATGGTTATGGGCTCGCCATTAAACCCAACATCGCAGATCATTACTGCTGAGGGAATGTCAAACATTATCCGCAGAATTGTAGAGCTGAACCAGCAGGAGGATGTTAAAATTAATTTCCTTTTTGATGGGCCATATACACCATTTTCTAAACCTGAGGATGATAATACAGGGAGGCCAACATATATACCGTCAAGTATTGAACATGTTCTTGAAAATTATGAAGGTTTTGACTGGGACGTTGTTTTCAGCCTGTCGAAACTTCTTGGTATAGCTCCCAATAGTGGGACAGTTCGTGTTGTTAATAAAGCACGTGCGGCCGAAATCGGGTCATACTCACAACATAATGGAACGGGTATTCTTGGTCTTAAACAGATGCAAATAAATATTGCGCATTTTCTAAAGGGGAGGAATAGACATCTTCTTGATGCATTAAGAGGACATCTTCGTAAGCAATTTGCAGCATGTAGTGCCGTTCTTAAAGATAGTTTCACGAAAACAAATAGCTTAAAAAATATTGGTGGTCGTCTGGTAGATGGCAGTGATAATATGCTGCGTATCGGAGAATTTCATGCACGTGAACTTCTGGGACGTAGGGTTATGTGCCCTGACGGTAAAGCGCGCACGATGGAAAAGCCAAGTGATGTAGCAACTTTTATCGTTAATTCGATATATAAAGAAGGACACCCGGCACCAGTTGTACTTGATGTAGAAAAGGGATATTTACGTGTTCGCTATGCTGCCCGTCTGACAGAAAAAGAATATGAACAGATGGTAGAAGGTACCCATGATGCATTGAGCACTATAGCAAATAGCCCAATCGATTTCAGATATGAACCGAAATATGATCCTCTTCCTGTACTAGCGGCAGCCTAAACCCCTTGCCCTCCTTCGTCTTCCCGTGTAAAAAAGCGCATGGCAAAGGCTGAAAGCTCCAGCATCGAACAATTTCAACAACATGATCACATTCTGATCCTGGATTTCGGCTCGCAGGTGACGCAGCTGATCGCCCGCCGCGTGCGCGAGAGCGGCGTGTATTGCGAGATCTGGCCGTTTAATCATGCTCCCGATGCGCGCATCAAGGCGTTTAATCCCAAAGGCGTTATTCTCTCCGGCGGGCCGTCCAGCGTGACGGCCAAAGATTCCCCGCGCGTCCCGGAAATTGTTTTCGATCTCGATGTGCCGGTTTTTGGTATTTGTTACGGCCAGCAGGTGATGGTCGAGCAGCTTGGCGGGCGCATCGAAGGCGAGTCCGGCAGCGGCGAGTTTGGCCGCGCCTATGTCGATATTGTCGATGAGAGCAAGCTGCTGGATGGTATCTGGAACACCGGTGCGCATGAACAGGTCTGGATGAGCCATGGCGATCATGTTGCTGCGCTGCCTGACGGGTTTCGCGTCGTTGGCAAATCCGAAGGCGCTCCGTTTGCATTTATTGCCGATACGGATCGCAGGTTTTACGGCGTGCAGTTTCATCCCGAAGTGGTGCACACGCCGCACGGCACGGAGCTGTTGCGGAATTTCACGCATATTATTTGCGGTTGTTCGGGCGACTGGACGATGGCGGCGTTCAAGGAAGAAACGATCAGCAAAATCCGTAAGCAAGTGGGTAAAGGCAAGGTGATCTGCGGGCTCTCGGGTGGGGTGGATAGCTCGGTCACCGCCGTTTTGCTGCATGAGGCGATCGGCGAGCAGCTGACCTGCATTTATGTCGATACCGGGTTGATGCGCACGGGGGAGAGCAAAGACGTCGTCGAGCTGTTCCGCGAGCATTACAATATTCCGCTGATCCATGAAGATGCGGGCGATTTGTTTTTGAACGGGCTGGAGGGAATTTCCGACCCCGAAATGAAACGCAAATTAATCGGCAGCACGTTTATCGATGTGTTTGAGAGATTGGCCAAACAAGATGACGATGCAAAGTTTCTGGCGCAGGGCACGCTGTACCCGGATGTGATTGAAAGCGTTTCGTTCACGGGTGGACCGTCTGTGACGATTAAATCGCATCACAATGTTGGCGGTCTGCCGGATATTATGAATCTCGAGCTGGTCGAGCCGCTCAGGGAATTGTTCAAGGATGAGGTCCGCGCGCTGGGCGTTGAGCTCGGCATGCATCCCGATTTTGTCAAGCGCCACCCGTTTCCGGGGCCTGGGCTTGCGATCCGCATTCCGGGCGAGATCACCGGTGAGAAGCTGGAGATATTGCGCAAGGCCGATGTGGTGTATCTTGAGGAGATCCGGAATGCCGGGCTGTATGATGCGATCTGGCAGGCCTTTGCGGTGCTGCTGCCTGTGAAAACGGTGGGTGTGATGGGGGATTCGCGCTCTTACGAATTTGTTTGCGCTCTAAGGGCTGTGACGTCGACGGACGGCATGACGGCCGATAGCTATCCGTTTGATCATGAGTTTCTCAGCCGTGTGAGCACGCGGATTATCAACGAAGTGCGCGGCATTAATCGGGTTGTCTATGATGTGACGAGCAAGCCGCCCGGTACGATCGAGTGGGAGTGATTTAATGGAAATTTTAGTAGCTATAGTCAGCCCTTTTATTGCTCTTATTAGTGGACTTATTCTGTGGTTTTTTAATGAACGTGGTAAACGTGCTTATCAAACATATCTTGAAAAATTGAAACTGTATGAAGGTTTAATTATTGCAATAGAAAGCTTTTACCAGGGCTCTAACGCAATTGAAAAAAGGCAGGATTTTAATAATAAGTTGGCACTAGCATGGATGTATTGCTCAAAAAATGTTCTTGAAAAAGCTGACGCATTTCTTGAAACCACACGTGTAGGAAATACTGTGAGTGATGAAGGTAGAGCAGAAGCTTTAGATCAATTTATGAAAGCAATCAGAAAAGATATGCAGCTTGGATTACCTACAGTAAAATTTAAACCATGGATTAGCACATAAGCAGGAACAAGAAAATGACTGACATCATGAAACGGATAAAGGCTTCTTTGAAGGGTTCAACCACCATGCCGACTGGGAGTGGGGGTGGTCCTATTCCACACGGTCAGCCGGGGCATGTTCACGGGCCGCACTGCAATCACGACCACGACCACGATCATCACACCCACGAAGAAGAAGGCCATGTGCACGGCCCGGATTGTAACCACGACCATGATGATGACGAGGACGAAGACACAACCAACCCTAAGGGCGGGTGCTGCTGATTAAACCATCAATTTCAACGCCACATAAGGCGCAAGGTTAAAAACAAGGGTCAAGGTTTTATACTGCGCCAAATATTGAAAATAGGCGCCCGGCAGCTCAGCCTTCGCAATAGAAAACATTTTCGCGTGTATATTGGCGACGGAATCACGGAACAGCACAACCATCATGGTGCTAAAAAGCAGCACGCCGATATTGATAACGGATACCCATCCCAAGAATGTTGTCAGTTCTCCTATGCTCATGGCTTATTCCTCCTGTTATGTTTGGCTCGTATTATAAGACTTAGTGTTTCACCGGCAAACTTCCATAATTTAAATCAAATATTATCCATAATTAAGGTCCGGTTAGGGGCAATGGGGCTATCCTAAAGGCTGGAGAGCCTGGATGACCGCTGGCCGCAGAATGCCATACATCACGCATCCGGGTATTTTATTAGGTTAGGGAGAATGAGTATGTCGGGTAATCCGCTTGAGCACATGTTGTCGAGCGCCTTTAACAAAGAGGCGTTTTATTCCAATTATCACCGCATTTTTACACTGGTCGAAGCCGATACGGATGAGCTGCGCGAGCAGTGCTATAAAATGCGCTACGAAGTGTATTGCATCGAAAATGAGTTCGAGGACCCGACGCGCAATCCCGGCCAGATGGAGCGCGATAGTTATGATCTCGATGCGGTCAATTATTTAATGATCCATAATGAAAGCGGCAAGCCCGCCGGTACTGTGCGGGTGATTTTGCCCAAAGAAGATATGCTGATGGACAGCTTTCCGATGCAGGAGCTATGCGATCATCCGATTTTGCACACCGACGGCCGTCCGGCGCAACTGTGCCAGATCTCGCGCCTGTGCATGAGTGCGTTTTTCCGCAAGCGTGACAATGACGGCAGCGTGCTTCCGGCCTATTACGAGCAGGAAAACATCAAGGGCAGCACTCCCGACGGTAATATGGTCTATATCCGCAGGCGTATTCCGTATGCGCCGCTGGGCCTGTTCCGCGTGGCGTTTGAAACCGCGCTTAAAAATCAGATCACCGATTGCGTGCTGTATATCGAGCCGGAGCAGCTGAAGAATTTCGAGAAGATGGGCATTGCCTATACGATCCTCGGGCCCAAGGTCGAGCATCACGGAAGCCAGCAGCCGGTGATTTTCAATATCAAGAATGTGCTTGATACGATGTTGATCGACAATCTGGTGTGCTGGGAGATTATTTCCGATATGGGCCGCCTGCATAAGATGGTCAACGCGCTGTACCAGAATAGCTGGCAGGACGGCGTGATGGATAATCTGTGCTGGAACGATATTCACGAGAAACTGTCTTAATCCAGGGTGCTATAATTAGTCAGGCTCGAGGTTGGCATACATATGATTGCGTAGATGGTCAGAAATGACCTCACCTAAATATCCCAAGCTGTCGTGTGCAGCACAGAGTACAAAGGAACCTGCTGTCGAATTAAACATGGTGCTGTAGGATGTGAGATCATCGCCACCGACAATTATACCAACCAATCCGCCAAGCATATAAGTGCCAACGCCGCTGCTCATTTATTTACTCCTGCTTCAGACCCTCAATAAACGGAACATAGCCTAAACCATTTGAATTCTCCACCTATATATGTATAAATAGCGCACTTCACAGCGCTATACATAAGAGGAATTCAAACAATGAGCCCCAAAAGCCCTAAAGGCACAGCTAATTCTGGAAATGTAATCAATCTTAAAACCGGCCTGGCAGAAATGCTGAAGGGCGGGGTGATTATGGATGTGGTCACCGCGGATCAGGCCAAAATCGCCGAAGACGCCGGAGCCGTGGCCGTGATGGCGCTGGAGCGCGTTCCATCCGATATTCGTGCCGCCGGTGGCGTTGCCCGTATGAGCCCGCCGGAGCTGGTCGAGGAAATTATGGCGTCGGTGTCCATTCCGGTGATGGCCAAATGCCGCATCGGTCATTTTGCCGAGGCACAGATTTTGGAAGCGATCGGCGTTGATTATATCGATGAGAGCGAAGTTCTGACCCCCGCCGATGAGGATTACCACATCGACAAGCAACAATTTAAAGTGCCGTTTGTTTGTGGCGCGACCTGTCTGGCCGAAGGCTTGCGCCGCATTGGTGAAGGTGCGGCGCTGATCCGTACCAAAGGCGAGCCGGGTACGGGCAATATTGTTGAGGCTGTAAGACATATGCGCGAGATCAATCAGGATTTGAAACGCGTTTTGACATTGGATGATGCCGAGTTAATGACCGAGGCGAAAGATTTAGGCGCGCCGTTTGAATTGCTCAAGATCGTGCGTGATGAAGGTGGCCTGCCTGTGCCGAACTTTGCCGCTGGTGGTATTGCCACTCCTGCGGATGCGGCGCTGTGTATGCAGCTTGGTGCGCAGACGGTGTTTGTCGGCTCTGGTATTTTCAAGAGCGACAATCCGGCCAATTTCGCCAAGGCGATTGTCAAGTCAGTCGCGCATTTCGATGATCCGAAAATGGTACTGGAAGCCTCGAAAGGTCTTGGTGAGGCGATGAGCGGTATCGAAATCGCCGAGATCCAGGACAATATGCGCATGGCCAAACGGGGCTGGTAAATGGCTACCCTGCCGCATAATTTGGATCTGTTTTTTGAAAGAACTCCGAGAAGCAAGGAAGTTTCTCTTAGTGTTTTATTCCCAAAGTCTCCATGGCCCAAGCAAATTGAAAAAGCGAGGCACAATATGAACTTGGCTGCTGATGGTGGAATAGTGAAAAGAGGGGGCATTACAGTTGAAAGCAGAGGTGATGGAACCTATGATATTATTAAGGGTAGTAGCACCTACGAAGTTGCGAAAGAGAACGGTTGGCCGACTATGCTTATTGAACTTCCTGTTGAACCAGAATAATGACTAAAAAAAAATTAAATATAGGAGTCCTTGCTCTGCAAGGTTGCGTCGACAGACACCGCCCGCATATCGAAGCTGCGGGCGCTTCTTTTTGTGCGGTGAAGACTCCCGAAGAATTTGAGTCCGTTGATGCGCTGATTTTGCCCGGTGGCGAAAGCACGACGATGTTAAAGCTCATTGATACATTTGACCTTGAAGAGTCATTGAAAAAAGTTTTTGCAGCCAAGCCGGTCTGGGGGATTTGCGCCGGTTCGATCCTGATGGCGGAAACCGCTTATGTGTCATCTCGAACGAATGTGAGGGATCTCATGCAGCAAAGGGAGATCTCTCCTCCCTGCGGTCGTCGAGATGACAGTGAGGAAGTACAAAAATCCTTCGGCCTTCTTCCGATTACAATCGAGCGCAACGGCTATGGCCGCCAGCGCGAGAGCCACAACGCGGTGGTTGATGGTTTTGAAGTCTCCTTCATCCGTGCGCCGCTGGTTAAGGCCGTCAATGACAATGTTGAAATTCTGGCCAGCCATGACGGCACGCCGGTCTGGCTGCGCTCCGGGCGCTATATGGTGACGACCTTCCACCCGGAATTAACGCTTTCCTACCCCTCACCGATGCACCGGGCCTTCATTGACTTGGTGCGGGCGAGCGCATAAAACTTTCCTATGATTAACTATATTTCCACGCGTGGGGGCGGCCCCCAGGGAGAGCCCAAAAGCTTTGAAGATGTCCTGCTGGAGGGGCTGGCGCCTGATGGCGGGCTGTATGTGCCGCAAACCTGGCCGCAGCTTGATCTGGCGTCGCTCAAGGGCAAATCCTATATCGAGGTGGCCGAAGCGGTGATGTTTCCCTTTGTCCAGGGCTGCATAGAGCGCGCGGATTTTCGTGCCATTTTGGAACAGACATATAATAAGGATGTTTTCCGCGACAAAAATGTCGCGCCGCTGCATAAGGTTTATGAGGGGCTTTACGTGCTCGAGCTTTTTCACGGCCCGACGATTGCGTTTAAAGATGTGGCGCTGCAATTGCTCGGGCGGTTGTTCGATCATGTGCTGAGCAAACGCGACGAGCATGTGACGATTGTCGGTGCGACCTCTGGTGATACCGGATCGGCGGCGATTGAGGGTTGCCGCCATTCCGATCATGTCGATATTTTTATTCTCCATCCCAAGGGCCGCGTGTCGGACGTGCAGCGCAAACAGATGACGAGCGTGAGGGCGGACAACGTGCACAATGTCGCGCTGGACGGGACGTTCGATGATTGTCAGAATTTGGTCAAGGCGATGTTCAATGATGCTGAGTTTAGAGCGGAGATGAACCTCTCGGCGGTGAATTCGATCAACTGGGCGCGGATCATGGCGCAGATTGTTTATTACGTGACGACTGTTTTAGAGCTGGGCGAAGATGTGACCTTCGTCGTGCCGACCGGGAATTTCGGCAATGTCTTTGCCGGGTATTGCGCGCGGCAGATGGGCGCGCCGTTAAAGCTCGCCGTGGCGACCAATGAAAATGACATTCTGACGCGGTTTTTTGAAACCGGAGAGATGCGCGCCATCGAGGTACACCCGACAATGAGCCCGTCGATGGATATCCAGATCTCGAGCAATTTTGAGCGCTATTTGTTTTATGCGCTGGGGCGCGATAGCGAAAAGCTGCGGAAATTAATGGCGAAATTCAAAGAAACAGGAGCTTTTAAAGCGGACGCAAAAGGTGATTTCCGGGCCTTCCGCACCGATGAGGCGCAAACACTGGCGACGATTAAAAAGGCCTATGAGGAATCTTCCTATATCCTCGATCCGCATTCGGCAGTGGGCATGGCGGCGGCGTTGGAGATTGAAAAAACCGACGATGGTCCCGTCGTTACCCTGGCCACAGCCCATCCGGCCAAGTTCCCCGATGCGGTGGAGCGCGCGATTGGCGAGCGGCCGAAGCTGCCCGCGCATCTGTCTGACCTGATGGAACGCGAGGAGTTCAGCACCGATCTGCCGAATGATCTGAAAGCCGTGCAGGATTTTATTCGTGCCCATACTTAATCACCGTTGCGTTTCGAGGCCGCCTATATTATCACATTCCGATGAGTGAGATTCGCACCACAAGATTGCCCGGGGGTTTACGGGTTATAACCGACACCGTACCGGGGATGCACAGCGTTGCCGTCGGCGTGTGGGTCGGGGTTGGCACGCGCCATGAGGACATGATCAATAACGGCGTCGCTCATTTAACAGAACACATGCTTTTCAAGGGTACCGATAAGCGCAACGCTCAGGAGATCGTTGAAGTTATCGAAAATGTCGGCGGTCATGTCAACGCCTATACCAGCCGCGAAGTGACCAGCTATCATATCCACCTGATGAAGGATGACCTTGGGCTAGCACTTGATGTGTTGGCCGATCTTGTCCAAAACTCTACCATCCCGGAAGAGGAGCTGGAGAAGGAACGCCATGTGGTCTTGCAGGAAATCGGCATGTGCAACGACACGCCCGATGATGTGATCTTTGACAATTATTATGAGGCCGCTTATCCGGATCAGGCCCTTGGTGCGCCCATCCTTGGCAAGGCCGATATCGTCGGCACGATGAACCGGGCCGTGCTTGTTGATTACGTAAGGCGGTTTTATACGCCTGCGCGCATGGTTGTCTCGGCCGCCGGGGCGGTGGATCATGATGCATTCGCGGCGCAGGTGGGTGAGCTGTTTTGTGACCTGCCGCCCGATATTCGCCAGGGCAAAGTGGCGCCGTTTTACCAAGGTGGCGAGGACCGGCGGGAGAAGGAGCTGGAGCAGAGCCATATTATCTTAGGGTTTCGCGGGCTGAGCCGTCTGGATGAGGATTATTACGCGATGCAGGCGCTCTCCACCTTGTTGGGCGGCGGGATGTCGTCGCGGCTGTTCCAGGAAATCCGCGAAAAACGCGGGCTGGTTTATTCGATTTTCAGTTTTCAGTCGGCCTGGATGGATGACGGGCAATTCGGGATTTATGCCGGGACCGGGCCGAAGGATCTGCCCGAGCTGGTGCCGGTGATGTGTGATGAGATCAAAGGCGTGATGGATGGCGTTACCGCAGAGGAGCTGGCGCGGGCCAAGGCCCAGATGCGGGCGAGTTTGCTGATGGGGCGGGAATCGATGATGAGCCGTGCCGACCAGCAGGCCAAGCATCTTTTGTTCCGGGAAAAGGCTTTGGATGTTGAGGATCTGATTACCAAAATTGATGCGATCGATGGCAAGGCCGTTGCCCGGGTGGCGCAGAAAATATTTACCACCAAGCCGACTCTGGCCGGGCTCGGGCCGATGGGCAAGCTCGAAGCCTATGATAAAATTTCCGAGCGCCTCGCCGCTTAACTTCAGTTTGTTAACCGAAGCAAATGTGATATTTGTGGCTCATGCTGTTTTTACAAAAGAAGGATGATATCCACCTGCCGGATGTGAAGCTGGAGGGCTTTCGCGTTGATATGCGCCCGCCGCGTCATGAGGATTGGCCGCACTGGGTTGAGGTGCGCATGCGCAATTACCGTCATCTGAAACCGTTTGAGCCAAGCTGGCCGAAGCGCGCCTTAAGCGAGGATTTTTTCCGGCGGCGTTTGTTGCGTCAGTATAATGAGTGGCAGGCCGATAAAGGCAATTTCTTTCTCATTTTCAAAAAGGGCGAGGAAGACTCGGGCCTGATCGGCGGGATGAATATCAACAATATCTGCCGCGGCGCGGCGCAATATGCCTCACTCGGGTACTGGATCGATGAGCGTTATGAAGGCCAGGGTTATATGGCGGAGGCCTTGCGGCTTACCACCCAATATTGCTTTGACGAGCTGGGCCTTCACCGCATTCATGCCGCCTGTCTAGATCATAATGAGCGAAGTAAAGAATTATTGTTGCGTGCGGGTTTTCGCGAAGAAGGCGTGGCCGAAAAATACATGAAAATAGATGGGCAGTGGCAGGATCATATTTTGTACGGGTTGACGGCTGAGAACAGGAAGAAGCTTTAAGCACTGCCTGATTCGCCCGATAGCATGGCCGGGTCGATGCCGAGTTTTTCAACCGCCATCTGCCATTTATCATCCGGCTGCGCGCCGAAAATAATTGACGGATCGGGATCAACCACCAGCCAGGAATTTTGTTGCAGCTCGCCCTCTAACTGCCCGCCGCCCCAGCCGGCATAGCCCAGAATAAACAGCATTTGTTCCGGACCCTTACCGGTGGCGACTTCCTGAAGCGCCTCGACCGTGCCGGTGACGCTGTAAAGATCATCAATTTTAATGGTGTCATCGCGGCTGAAATCACCGGAGTGCAAAAGAAAACCGCGCGCCGCTTCGACCGGTCCGCCGCTCATGATTGGCAAAGACAAAGCTTTTAAATCAACCTCGATATCGGAAGTGATATGAAGCTGGTTTAAAAGCTGGTCGAATTTCAAACCGGGCAGTGTGTGATTAACCACCAGCCCCATTGCGCCGTTTTCATCATGGGCGCAGACGAAAATCACAGCCTTGCTAAAACGCGGGTCGCCGAGTGTTGGCATGGCCAGAAGCAGCTTGCCGGTGAGGTAAGCGCCGTCTTCTTCTTTGGGTTTTGGATCTTTTGTTGCCATGTAGTCACTTGATTTTACTTTTGCAGTGCGTTACTGCGCTCCTAAAGTAGGTTAAAAATACTCGTCGTCACTTGCGCCTGCTGCAAAAGTAAAATCAAGTGACTATTCGAGTCTACTCAGTGGCGGCATAAACTTCCAATGTTTTTTCTACGATTAGGTTAATGTCAAACTTGATTTCGGCAAGGGCGCGGCTTTTCTTGCCCATAGCATAGCGTTTTTCTTTATCGATCAGCAGGAGCTCAATCGCGGCGGTGGTGGTTTTGGCGTCCTTGATGGGAACGAGAATGCCGTTTTCATTGTGTTTAACGGCTTCGCGGCATCCGGGGTGATCGGTGGTGATGATCGCTTTGCCGCAGGCGGCGGATTCGAGCAAAACGCGCGGAATGCCTTCACCGTAATGGGATGGATAGACGATCAGATCGGCTTTGTTCAAAAGCCCCGGCATATCTTCGACGCGCCCGAGCCACTCCACCGCGCTGCCCTCGAGCATCAGTCCCATTTCATCGTCTGAGATGGCTTTGGGGTTGTGAACGGTCCCGCCGCCGGCGATCTGGAATTTTGCCTGCACACCCTGGGCGGCCAGGATGCCCGCGGCCTCAATAAAAATGTCGATGCCTTTTTCTTTGACCAGCCGCGTCGGCATGAGAACCACCGGCGGCTCGTTTTGCGGGTTGGGGCCGGGGCTGAATTCCTCTAGATCGACGCCGGAGCCGCGTACGAGGAAAGTGTTTTCTTCTTTCGCATAGCCCTTTTGTATCATCAAAAACTGATCGTCCGGATTTTGAAAGATAAGAAAGGCACGGGGGCCGCACAGGATATGACGTAAAAGCGGGCTGATAAAAAAGCGCAGGATAAGAGATTTGTCGTCACCCGAGCGGAATAAATAACCAAGTCCGGCAAGGGTGTAGATTTTCCTGGGTGCCAGAAACAGCGAAGCCAGCCCGCAGATAAAAGCGTATTTTAGGGTGACGGTGTGGAGTAAATCCGGGTTTTCGGCCTTGATGAGTTTGCGGATGGCAAACATCATGGTCAGCAGGGATAGCGGGCCAAGGCCGCCGGAGGGTTTTTTGATGGGAACGGTTTTGAAATCATCAAGCTCTTCGTCATCCCCGCCAATCAGGCCGATTGTGACGTTATAGCCCTTGTCCCGCGCGCCTTGGGCCAGCGGCAGGCGGCTTTTGATGTCTTCGCGGTCGAAGATATAGAGGATTTTTCTCATAGCTTCACAATATGAGTTTCACCGAGGCAATCAACAGGAAAACGCCGAGAATGCGCCGGAACGCGGTTTCGGAGATTTTATGAAAGGATTTATTGCCAAGATAAATTCCCGCCGCCATGAACGGGATCATAAACAATCCGTAGAGCAGAATTTGTTTGGTGAATAATCCGGTGACGATAAAAGTGCCGGTTTCAGCCAGCGCCGCCGGGATAAAAATCAACACCAACAGGCGGCGTAAATGCGCTTTGCCAAGTTGGCGCGAGAACCAGGTGATCAAAACCGGCGCGTTGACGCCGATAAACCCGCCGAGAAATCCGCATATGCTGGAGATAAGCCAGTCGAGCGGGTTTGAGCTTTCGGGTGTTTTTAAATCGCGCTCACGGATTTTGGTTTTAAAAATCAGCCACCATAGTGAGACAATCAAAAAGGCGCAGCCGAGAACGATCTCGAAAATATCCTTGTCGATGATGGTAAGCGCTATAGCGCCGAGAGCGGAACCGACGGCCATAAAGGCGGCGATGGGAATCCAGTAACGCTTTTCGATGGAAACAGGATCGATTTTGAGCATGGCAAAACCGCCAAGGACAGCAACGAAGGCCTTGAGGACGATGACTTCCTTGGCGGCAAGAACAAGGGTGCAAAGCGAAACCAGCACGGCCCCGGTTCCCGTGCCGGTAATGCCTTTCATATAAAAAGCAAGAAAGCCGATCAGGCCGATGGCGAGATATTCCCATGACATGTTGGAAGTTTAATAGTTTTTTAAATTCAAGGTACAGAAAAAATGTCCGGTTATATGGCTAAGCGTTTGGAGATACAGACATGGGGGCGGTGTGCTTGTCTTCTAACTCATTTCGCTTTCTCCGGTTCCATTCACCTAAACCTACGGATGCTAGACTCACTAAGAATCCCGTACCACCCAGAATTTTTGTGTTGATGTAATCTTCAGTGTCTTTTTGTGCCTTGGCAGCATGTGCTATTTTTTTATTAAAACATTCTTCTAAAGTTTCAGGGTCAGCAACTTCATACGTGCCACCTTCTGAGCGAACAACGGCTGTAGGGTTTTCTGCGACGCAAGCAATTGCTTCTTGGTTCTTATTAAAGGGCTTAGATCCTTCATAGTCTAGCCAAGCGCCAAGAGATGGAACCACTACAAGAGCCATGACAGCCGCATGAAAATATTCTTTTGCGTTGTTCCTGTGCTTTTTGTAGCTCTCCCAGTCGACATCTCCCATTTTTTCCTGCATTTCCCAGTCAAGAGGAGTCTCTCCCCAGTCACAATCAGTCATTTTACATCTCCCATTTTGGCGGCACCATAGCCTATTAATGGAGTTATGTCAAGAGATTATTACATCCAGCGCTCTTTCCACGCCTGGAACATCAGCACGGTCCAGAGCTGGTTCGCATGGTTGCCGCGTCCTGCGAGGTGCTCTGCCCAGGTGTCGCGGATAATTTTGGTGTTTAAGTACCCTTCTTCATCCAGGCGTTTTTCATCCAGCAGATTTTCCGCCCAGTCTTTGAGCTCGCCGCGCAGCCAGGCGCCGGTGGGCACGGTAAAGCCCTGTTTCGGGCGCTCGAACAATTCTTTGGGCACGTGGCGCTCGAGAACTTTGCGCAGCAGCCATTTGCCCTGGCCGCCCCTGACCTTCATGTTTTCCGGCAGGGTCCAGACGTAATCATAAATCCGCCGATCTAAAAGCGGCGCGCGCGATTCCAGCGACACCGCCATGGTCGCGCGGTCAACCTTGACCAGAATATCGTTCGACAAATACGAGAGCGCATCCCAATACATCATCATCTCGGCGAACTCCAAACGCTCAGGCTGCCATGTCGGATCGGTCAGCGGGGTGAGCGCTTCCTTGCCGCCCAGCACCAGATCGGCGGGGACGTCCCACTGGCTGATGAGTTTTTGATAGATGTCTTCCTGCGAATTCATGCCGATGATGGAGGCGACTTTGTGCATGCGGTCGCCGAATTGCGGCTTTGACGGGGCCAGTTTGTTCCAGGTTTCAATCGGCACGCTATCGATCATGCGGCTCATCCCGCGCCGCATGGGCTGGGGCATAAAACGCATGGCGCGCCAGATTCGCGGGCCGATGAAATGACGGTTATAGCCGCCGAGCATCTCATCGCCGCCATCACCGGATAAAATCACGGTGACGCTTTCACGCGCACATTTTGAAATCAGATAGGTTGGAATTTGCGAAATATCGGCGAAGGGCTCGTCGTAAATATCGGGGAGCTTTGGAATAACATCCAGCGCATCACCGGCGCTTAAATGATATTCGTGATGATCGGTGCCAAGATGCGCGGCGATTTTATCCGCGTGTGCGGCTTCGTTATAGCCGTCCTCTTCGAAGCCGATGCTGTAGGTCTTGACCGGTTGATTTTGAATTTTTTGCATCAGCGCGACGATTGTAGAGCTGTCAATCCCGCCGGAGAGAAAAGCGCCCAGCGGCACGTCGGAAACAAGACGGTCCTGGACGCAGGTGGTAAGCAGCGCTTCAAATTCATCAATGGTTTCGGCGTCACTTTTATGGCTGGCTTTTTGCTGCTGTTCTTCCAGGGCGCGCAAATGATGCCAGTAGCTTTCCATGAAATTTTCAAGATCGGAACCGGGGGAGATGAGGTCGGCGTTGATGCTGAGGCGAAAACCGGCAGGCAGGCTCCACACGCCTTTAAAGATGCACAAAGGCGCGGGCATATAGCCGTAGCGCATATAAGTGGTGAGCGCGTCGCGGTTGATCTCGGGTTTAAAATCGGGATGGGCGTGAAAGGCTTTGAGCTCGGATGCAAAAACAAGAGAGCCGTTTTTTCCGTCTCCGGCCCAGCCGACATAAAGCGGCTTTTTGCCCAGCCGGTCGCGCACCAGATGAAGCTGCTTTTCCTTGCGGTCCCACAGGGCAAAGGCAAACATGCCATCTATTTTTTGCAAAGCGAGATTGAGGCCCCAACGATCGATAGCGGCCAGAATAACTTCGGTGTCGGAGCGGCCGCGCAACGTGATGCCGGTTTTTTCCAGCTCTTTTTTAATTTCAAGATAGCCGAAGACCTCACCGTTATAGCAGATTACATAGCGCCCGGATTCCGAAATCATCGGCTGGCGACCTTCGGAAGAAAGATCAAGAATGGCGAGGCGATGATGGCCGAGCGCCAGCGACATGTCCGGGTCCAGCCAGGTGCCGGTGCCGTCCGGGCCGCGATGGGCCAGGCGGCCAACCATGTCCTGGCAGAGTTTTTCCAACTCCTGCCGGTTTCGCTGCGCGCTTTGTGTATAAAATCCCGTAATCCCACACATGTTAGAATATGTTTTCTTTCTGGCTCTATGATCTGGTAAAATAGGGTTTATACCGGAAAACGGCAGGTTTGAGGAAAATAATTCATGGATATCGATCTTCTTTTTACGCCCGAAGGGGAATGCGGTCTGCTATCGGGCGGCAATCTCGTGCAAAAGGTGGCCGGCGTTATTTTCAGCACGGAAAACGGGATGCTGACCTTTGAATATGCCGATATGGATTATCTCGATCTCAATATCCCGGTCGAGGCGGATTTTCACGGTATTCTCGACTTCAGCCATCTCATCCATATTGGCGCTTATAGCAATGATCATATTGCCCAAGCTTATCAGGTGCCGTTTATGATTGCCGATGATCCCTATCGCGCGGAAATGGCGGCCGTTCCGCCGCCTCCGGGCAATCCGCTTTTGGCGTTTGAGGCGTTTATCCGCCGCTGCACCAAGGGACAGCCGGTCCACCGTGAGGATCTGGGCGATGAAGAGACGATGGGCTGCATTCTGGGTGACGCGGTGCCCTCAAGCCTGGAATTTGCACCGCATTTGGCGAGACGGCGCAATTTCGAGGCCGCGCCGAAACTGGCACCGAATGCGCCTGGGATGGGTCTTGGCACATCTGGAAGTAGTGGTGGTGGAGGAACGGTGTCCGATGGGTCCAAAAAGGACCCTAAATCCTCATAAAACCATACAAACCCTATAATTTTCATAAAATTTTAAGTATTATTGTTTCACAATAGAGAAGGGTCTCTTTTTAGGGGCTTCAATATGGTATGGTTAAAAGCGAGTGATTGGTAATTAGTTTTAGTAATTAAAGTTGGGGCAAGGTTCATGACGTTATATTTTTCAAAGATTTCATCCTTAAAAAACGCGCGCGGTTTCACGTTAATCGAACTCATGATCGTCATCGTTATCATCGGGGTTTTTACCGCGGCGCTGGCGAATATGGCGACGCAGTTTTATCTTGAAAAACGCGCCAACACGATGGACAAGCGCCTCGATGAAGTGCGCATGGCGCTCTCGCGTTTTATCGCCGATGATCCGGGCGAAGATGATCTTGCCCTGGACCCCATTCGCTATCCCTGTCCGGCGTCATTAACGCTTGTGCCGGGCGATGCTAATTTTGCAATGGAGCGTTGCCCAACGTCTGAGCCACCTTTGGGTGAGGTCGCGACCATGCCCGGCGTGTTCGCCGTAGCCGGAGCAAATGGCGATACGGTTCTGGTTGGCGCAGTGCCGACATCCACGCTCAGCATTTCCTCGCGCAATATGTTGGACCCGTATAACAACCGCTTCACCTATGCGGTGAGCTGGAATCTGGTCAAGGAAGATAATGCAATTAACAACCCAAACAATAAAGCCGCCGTTATTGTCGAGGATGAAAATGATGTGGCGTTGCCGCTTTCGCCGGCACCGTTTGTGATTGTTTCCCACGGGCGCAACGGCGCAGGTTCCTATACCTCGGCCGGCGTGAAGAACGGCAATGGTTGCGCCATGGATGATGGCGGCACGCCGGGTGATACCAGCGACGACACAGCCGTAACTGCGGGCGATGCGCGCAACTGTTCCTGGCAAACCAATAACAGCGGAACCTTCCGCATGCAGCAGGCCTTTACCATGGGCACCGGCGCGTTTTACGATGACGAGATCGAGTTCACGCTTTCGAGCGGTGATGACGAAGGCTGGTGGCGCGCCACCGATGATACGCAAATGCACATCACGCATAAAAATGAAGGGAATATTTTAATCGACCCCGACGGCACCGGAACCATGGTCGGGATTGGAATTGATGCGCCAACGGCTCCGTTTCATCTGAGGGCAACAGATGGTTTTGATCCCACTACTTTTTCCCAAAAAGAGGTTGCGCTTGGCTATATGAGAGTCCCCGGAAGTGGCTGGGATGTCACGGGAATGTGCGCACGCGATGATGCTGTGCCGAATGGAGATCCCGGAGGATGGCGCTGTTTTGGCGCAGATTCCAATAGCTTCCTTATCAATAACACCGCCGGTGACGGCACTGCTTTTATTGTGGATCGGAATGACAATGTCGGGATCGGCGGCACAAACAGCCCGCAAACACGGCTGGATGTACAAGGCGAGGTGAAAATCGGTAATACCGGTATGGATTGTACAACCGAGATTAGAGGAGCCACACGCTATAACCCCGGCAAGGATATCATGGAATATTGCGCGGCTGATGACGGCTCCGGCGCCGCTGGATGGATGTCGTTTGGTGGCTCAGGCTATATTACTTGTTCGACCGGTGCCCAGGTTGGCCCTGCGTCCGGATGGCATATGCATACTTTTACAGCCGAAGAATGTGGTGGGGTATTACCAGACAGCTCTTACGCTGGTGTTGCTACGTCCATCACAGGAAATTGCGGTACTGTTGATACGTTCTATGTTTATTCCGATCCGCCCCGCGTTAATGCCTGGTGTAGCGGTACGAACTCAAGTGGCGGTGGCAGAACCTATGTTGCAACCTATTTCCCAAAAGGCAAAACCGACAGCAATGGTAGTGGCGGCATGGGACCATGGAAAGATATATCCAACGATCCAGCTCCGTTTGATGTAAACTGTGATTATCGATGGGATAGGCTTGGATCCGGTAGTCCTGATCAGACACTCCGAGCTGTGACTGTTGACCCAGATCTTATAGAGGCCTTCTATGGTAGCCAACTAACGGACCAAGTCCTTGCAAATGATAAGAGTAAAAGATTTCAAAGAGCTGCTCTGACCAGCGCGACGTGGACTGAATATCCAACTAAAACCTATGGCCGTTGCCCTGGTACAGGCGGTGGTGGTGGCGGAACAACAATGACCACGGCTTGCGGCATATACAATGACGGTGCCGAGTGGACGGATTCATGCCCACCAGGACAGCAGGGCGATATTGGCATCAGCCAAACATGCAACGCGGGTACCGTTGAAGAAGTCAGCAATGATTGCGTAGCAGGAGGTATGGCTAATGGTCAGTTCATCCCCGATGGAACTGTGATTTCGTGCTCGTATGGGGGAACCCAGGGAATACCCAACATCCATTCTGCCCAAATGATAAATGGTGTAATTCATACCAAAGTAACAACTGCCGATCCAACTGCTTGGAACTCATGCGGTACAGGATATATTCAGGGTAATTCTTCATGTACATATAGTGATGCAAGTGGCGGCGGCTTAAGAACGATTGCCACGACAATGACCAGTAGCGGGATTGAAGGTAACGAAGGGGGGGCGCCTTTCAATTGCACGAAATCATGGTAGGGCATTGGTTATGTGCGCGGCGTCAGTAAGGACAGTAATTATTTCCTACGCCTGATCTTGCGCCACTGCGCGACATTGCGGTTGTGCTCTTCTAACGTTTTGGCGAAGATATGCCCGCCGGTGCCGTTTGCAACAAAATAAATGAAATCATGCTCTTCCGGATCCAGCACCGCTTCGATTGAGGCGCGGCCGGGATTGGCAATCGGACCCGGCGGCAGGCCGGGATATTTGTAAGTATTATAAGGACTATCGATCTTGAGGTCTTTTGTTAATAGCCGCCGTCCCAAAGGCCCCTTACCATCGTTTTTATGCTCTCCTTTTGTGATCGCGTAAATCACGGTCGGATCGGTTTGTAGGGCAATGCCGCGCTTGAGTCTGTTGATAAACACTCCGGCGACCCGTTTGCGCTCCTCTGATACACCGGTTTCCTTTTCAACGATCGAGGCAAGGACCATGGCTTCTTCCGGAGTGGAGAAGGGGAGGTTTTCAACGCGCTTGGGCCAGAGTTCTTTAATTGTATTTTGCATAGCGTTTTCCATGCGCCTGACTATGTCTGCCCATGTCTCGCCACGTGAGTAGCTGTATGTTTCAGGGAGCAGGGAGCCTTCTACAAGCGGCTCGATAAGCACTGGTTTTAAGTCCTCTACCTGCATAATAAGATTGAGAATCTCATAGCTGGTCAGGCCCTCGGGGATGGTGAACTGGCGTTGAAATGTTTTTCCTTCTCGTAATAAGGAGAGGATGTCGCGGGCGCTCATACCCGGCTGCAATTCGTATTCCCCGGCCTTGAGATCGCTTTGCGCGCCGGTGACGCGGGCGGCATATTTGAAAATATACATGTCATGAATGGCACCCTCATATGAAAGCAATTCAGCGATGCCGCCTGATGAAGCGCCGCGCGGAACTTCGAATAATATGGGTGCGCTCAGCGGGCCGGGCTTTTTAAACTCATGATCCAGCCAGAAGATCCCAGCGAGTGTAATGATGACAGCAATGGTCAGGGAATAAACCAAAAAGCCGAGAAAAAGCTTTCCGGATTTGAATGCCATGGCTCTGTCCTAAACCGTCCGTATAATCAGCGAGGCGTTGGTGCCGCCGAAGCCGAAGGAATTGGTGAGCACGGTGGAGACTTTTTTCTCGCGCGCTTCGCCGGGGATAAGGTCGATGCCTTTGCAGTCTTCCGACACATCTTCAAGGTTGAGCGTCGGCGGCAGCATACCGGTGCCCAGCGCTTTGAGCGCAAAGATCGCCTCGACCGCGCCGGCTGCACCAAGTAGATGGCCGATGGCCGATTTGGTCGACGACATACAGATATTATCTAGCGCATTGCCAAACAGCTTTTTCACCGCGATACATTCAATGCCGTCACCGACAGGCGTGGAGGTGCCGTGAGCGTTGATGTAGTCGATATCTTCGGGGTTTAATTTTGCGCGTTTCAGCGCGGCTTCGACGGCTCTGCGCCCGCCGGAGCCATCTGCCGCAGGGGCGGTGATGTGATTGGCATCACCCGACATGCCGTAGCCGATGATCTCGCCATAGATTTTGGCGCCACGTTTTTTCGCGTGCTCGTATTCCTCCAAAATGACAATACCCGCGCCTTCGGCAATAACAAAGCCGTCGCGGCCTTCATCAAACGGGCGGGAGGCCTCACCGGGGTTGTCATTATAGCCGGTCGAGAGTGCGCGCACCGCGGCAAAGCTGGCCACGCCCAAACGGTTGACGCCCGCTTCTGTGCCGCCGGCAACCATGACATCGGCATCGCCCAGCGCAATCATGCGGCCTGCATCGCCTATGGCATGCGTGCCTGTGGCACAGGCGGTGACGACAGCGTGGTTGGGGCCGCGAAAACCGTATTTGATTGACACATGGCCGGAGGAAATATTGATCAGCATCGCCGGGTTGGCAAAGGGTGAAATGCGGCGCGGGCCTTGCTCGAGTAGCGTGATGGCGGTTTCATACATGGTCTGCAACCCGCCGATACCGCTGCCGATCATGACGCCGGTGCGATTCAAATCTTCGTCTGATGTGGGTTTCCAGCCGCTGTCCTCGATGGCTTCATGCGCCGCGGCCATGGCAAAAACGGTGAATTCATCAAGCTTGCGCTGCTCTTTCGGCGGGACAAACAGATCGGCGTTAAGTTCGCCATTTTTAGGATTTTCATCTTTGGTGCGCGGAATGATACCGGCGATCTGAGAGGAAATATCGGATACATCGAAATGATCGATCTTCCGGATGCCGCTTTCGCCTGCGATCAGGCGCTTCCAATTGTGATCGACCCCGTAACCCAGAGGGGAAACCATGCCTATGCCTGTAACAACAACCCGTCTCATGCTCTAGTCACTTCCTTTTGCTTTTGCAGTGCGTTGCAAAGCAAAACAACGTTTTGTTTGCTTTCTTTAAGATGCGAACAATGCATTCGCATTGCTTCGCGGCTCCTAAGGTAGGTTTCACTACCTGTCGTCGCTTGCGCCTGCTGCAAAAGCAAAATTAAGCGACTAAGTCCCTGAACGCAAGTTCCCCGCTTGCGCGGGGAAAGCAAAGAATGAAAACGGTCTATGTCTGCTATTCGCTGGCGTTTTCCTTGATGAAGTTGATGGCGTCACCAACGGTTTGAATTTTTTCGGCGGCGTCATCGGGAATTTCAACACTGAATTCTTCCTCAAACGCCATGACCAACTCAACCGTATCAAGCGAGTCTGCACCTAGATCATCAATAAAGCTGGCTTCTTCTGTTACTTTATCAGCTTCTGCGCCCAGATGCTCTACAACGATCTTTTTAACACGTTCGGCAACGTCACTCATCGCAATTCCTTATCCTTGTTTTCATCAAAATTAGTCTTTAACCACCCTAGAATGGCTCAGGACCTTACCAGCCTCAAGCTTTATTGCAAGCATTTTGTCCGGGTGGTCTATGTGTGGTCATTTCCTTAGTGTTTTCCGTGGGTTACGCCGGTATGGGTGTGGATAAACACCCCTAAATCATCGCCATTCCACCATTGACGTGGATGGTCTGGCCGGTGACGTAAGCAGACTCATTGCTGGCCAGATAAACGGCGGCGGCGGCGATGTCTTCGGTGCTGCCCATTTGTCCGGCTGGAATGGTTGCGTTGATCTTTTCCTTTTGATCATCGGTGAGCGCTTCGGTCATGGCGGTGGCGATAAAGCCGGGTGCGATACAATTCACCGTAATGCCGCGCGAGGCTATTTCCTGCGCCATCGCTTTGGACCAGCCGATCATACCGGCTTTGGAGGCCACATAATTGCACTGGCCGGGATTGCCGGTGACGCCGACGATGGAGGAGATGTTGATGATGCGGCCAGAGCGGCGTTTCATCATGCCACGCTGCACGGCTTTGGCGAGTTTAAACGGCGCAGTGAGATTGACATCCAGCACATCCTGCCATTCTTCGTCTTTCATGCGCATCGATAAGTTGTCGCGAGTGAGGCCAGCATTATTGACCAGAATATCAATCTGGCCCATGGCTTCCTCGGCGCGGGAGACAAGATCGGCAATGGCATCACTGCTGGAAAGGTCGGCGGGTAGAACATGGACGTTATTGCCGAGCTCACCGGCCAGAGCGTTTAGTTTTTCCTCATTGCGGCCGGATATGCCGACGCTCGCGCCTTGTGCGTGTAGGGCCGTCGCAATCGCGCCGCCGATTCCCCCTGTTGCGCCAGTTACGAGTGCCGTTTTATCCGATAAATCGAACATATTTTGCTTCCTTTACAGTGTTTTAGCGATTTGCCCTTTTATATGGACCATGTCGCGGGTAAAATAAAGACAATCCTAATAATAAGTTGTTGACATATTACGCAGCCAATGTGTAGGGTGCCGCCAATCATAAAAAATATACGTGTGACTTGGGACTTGTAGAAACCCAAAAGAATAAGAGGCGGTAATAAGCTATGCATGTACCTTCAGTACCAGGAATAGATTTAAATGAGTTTCCCAGAGTTGCTTCTGATCTAGAAGGCGATCAGGATCTAAGTTTGTGTGTCCCGCCGCGCAAGGTTCATTTGTGGATAAAACCTGAGGTTTTTGGTAAGATTGCCCATTCGTTCTGCCCGCCAGGAGCACCCGAAGGAGCTCTAGCAACTTACTTGAGCTGGGATCATTTTACGAGCGCTGTTGTTGGGGGTTTGGCCATGTTGAAGCCTGGCGCTGGTACTACGCAAGACAGAATACAGCGTGTGGCTCTTACGAATAGCTTGCAGGAAATAAATGAGACTCTGAGGCGCTACGCAAGTGATGAAGGTCACAAACTTGTCGATGTTCCGGTGTCGAAAAAAAATATGGACAATTTAAACTGGGCTGTTGAGCAGATTGGTGTAGCTGCAGATGTTTTCTTTGATAGGAAAGACGGAGATACCGGCGATGCGCTGGCTGCCGCAAAACTTGGTGTTGAAACGGCTTATTACAGCCGTTGGAAGCTGCAAGCGCAGCCTATTGAAGATAAACCTGTTTCTTCCCGGGTTTAGACTTTATTCAATTTCTCAATCAAAGATTCAACCTGTTCCGGTGTGGAAACGTTGTCGCATTCGATGTCTTTATCGATGCGGCGGGCAAGACCGGAGAGCACTTTTCCCGCGCCGATCTCCACCATATGGGTGACGCCCTGATCTTTCATCCACGACACGGATTCCCGCCAGCGCACCACGCCTGTCATTTGTTCGGCCAGCATTTGTTTTATACGATCCGTATCGTTTTCACCTTGGGCCGTGACGTTGCAGACAACCGGAACGGATGGGGCCTGCATATTCGTTGCCGCCAATGCCTCGGCCATGATGTTCGCGGCGGGCCGCATTAGCGAAGAGTGTGAGGGAACCGTCACCGGAAGAATAAGCGTGCGTTTCGCACCTTTGTCCGTTGCCAGCGCGGTGGCGCGCTCCACAGCCGTTTTATGGCCGCTAATTACAATTTGTCCGGGGGAGTTGTCATTGGCGCATTCGCAAGTCTCGTCTCCCGCCGCTTCCTGTGCAATCGCCTTCACATCTTCCATCTCCAGCCCCAAAATCGCCGCCATGGCGCCGGTGCCTATGGGCACGGCTTTTTGCATCGATTGGCCGCGCAGTTTTAGCAACCGCGCCGTATCGGAAAGGGTGAAACTTCCCGCCGCCGTCAGCGCTGAATATTCGCCCAGCGAATGTCCGGCAACAAAGGAACAGGTGCGCGCGATATCAATCCCGCCCTGTTTTTTTAGGACATTAATCACGGCCATGGAAACCGCCATCAGCGCCGGCTGGGCATTTTCCGTGAGATTGAGGTCGTCCTCCGGTCCCTCAAACATGATTTTGGAGAGGTTTTGCGAAAGCGATTCGTCGATTTCCTCGAAAACTTCGCGGGCCTCGGAGAAGGTCTCATACAAATTTCTTCCCATATCCACAGCCTGGGACCCCTGACCCGGAAAAACAAAGGCATAGCTCATTTTTAATCCAATTCGTTGTTATCGTTTCTATATTAGAGTAATATTATTACACGTTTTACCCAATTCTTGTATATTTGTTTCGCACTGCATCACAAAAACTCGCCACAAAGTTTGCAACCTGTAATAAAATTATGGCAGAGTTTAATTCACTTACTAAAAACATGCGTAACTGGGGGAGTAGTCAGCTGAGCTCAATGTTCGACTTTTTACTCCTGTAGTTTGCTCTATAAAAAAGTAATTCGTGCTCTTGGCAAGGCTTTTTTGTCCGGCCGGGACGTTCGAAGGGGAGAATGAAAATGAGCGTTTCAGTACACTATAAAATAAAACAGCTTATTGAAGAGACGAATAACGCCTTTGATATTTATGCTGCCTGCGATCATATGAACACCGATTACGCTGAGTTTGCGACGATGTCGCTACCCGATTTCAGGCAGGCGCTGGGCAAGCCGGATTTAACCGATTGCGATCTTATGAAGATGCTGCGCAAGGGTGGCAATAAGTACCGGAAAAACACGCCCAAAGATAACTGGCCCATGTTTTTGGCCGGATATGTCACCAATAAATCCAATGGCAATGACCTTAAAGTGAAGATGAGAGAATCCTGGACGCAAGGGGCGTCCTGCTAGGTCTGAAAAAACCCTTGCTTTTATTGCTGTAATTGGCTATTAGTCCTCCACTATTTTGAAACCCTCGCTGGCAGCTACGATCTGTCGGCTCTGTGCAAGGCCTTTAAGGCTTATGCGTGAAACCAGGAGGACGTTAAATGCCATATTACGAAACCGTGTTTATTGCACGGCAGGATCTGACGGATAAGCAGGTCCAGGAACTCACCGATCAATTTTCCAAGATCATTACCGACCAGAGCGGTAAGATTCATAAGGTAGAGCAATGGGGTCTTCGCAACCTTGCTTACCGCATCAAGAAAAACCGCAAAGGCCATTATGTGCTGATTGAAACGGACACGCCGGCACCGGCCGTGATCGAGATGGAGCGCCAGATGCGTTTGCATGAAGATGTGTTGCGCTATCTCACCATCCGCGAAAAAGAATTATCCAAGGGCCCGTCCATTGTCGTGGATAAAGGCGGCAGCCGTGATGATGACGATGCCGGAAAGCCGCCCAGGAGAGAAACAAAACCCAGAACAGAGGAGGCCGCATAATGAGCGCAGATGCACCAACCGTAAAACGTCCTTTTTTCCGCCGCAAAAAGACTTGTCCTTTTACAGGGCCGAATGCGCCGGCAATTGACTGGAAAGATGCCCGCACGTTAGGCCGCTATATTTCCGAGCGCGGCAAAATCGTTCCCAGCCGCATCACATCCGTTTCACAAAGCAAGCAGCGTGAACTGGCCCGCGCCATCAAACGTGCCCGGTTTATGGGGCTGCTGCATTATGTGCGTCACGATAACGACAACGCGGGACGCTAAAGGATTATAAAGAGGATAAAACCATGGCACAGACACAGGTTATTTTATTAGAGCGTATTGAGAGGCTCGGGAATTTGGGTGAAACTGTCACCGTGAAGCCCGGCTATGCACGCAACTACTTGCTGCCGCAGAAAAAAGCTCTGCGCGCAACCAAGGACAATATCGCTTATTTCCAAGCCCAGAGAAAAGGCCTGGAAGCCGAGAATGAAAAGAACAAAAAGGAAGCTGAAAAGCTGGCCAAGAAACTGGAAGGTCTGAAAGTGCCTCTGATCCGTCAGGCATCCGAAGCCGGCCAGCTTTACGGCTCAGTAACATCGCGCGATATTGCCAAGGAAGTATCTGAGGCTTCCAAGGAAGCGGTCGGACGTGACATGGTTCACCTGAACCGCACCTTTAAGCTGATTGGCCTGTTCCCGGTTGATATCGTTTTGCATCCGGAAGTGAAGGTTGAAATCACCGTTAATATCGCTCGCAGCGCGGAAGAAGCGCAAATGCAGGAAAAAAGCGGTAAGGCTTTGATTGCCGATGACGGCAGTGCGGATCAGGAGACAAAAGCTGCGCCGGCTGCCCCGGAAGAGGCCGCGCTTGAAGAGGTTCTGGAAGAAGGTGCTCTGGAAGCTGAGAAGGAAAAACAGGCTGAGGCTGAAGAGACTGCCAAGGCCGCCGCGGAAGCCGATCAGGCTAAAGCTGAAGCCAAGGCGGCTGAGCAAGCAGCCAAAGCTGAAGCGGCCGAGGAGATGGCAGCAGAATCCGCAGAGTCTGAAGAATCAAAACCGGAAGAAGCTGAGGCTGATAAAAAAGAAGACGAATAAGCTTTTTCTAAGGTAGGCGTCTATATCCCCACTATTCACAGGGGGGGCTCATCAGAAACCTAGCGGGCTCGATGGATAGTCTGCTAGGTTTTTTTTATGAGTTCAGGTGTTCTAGAAAAACCGGAAGGGGATGTTTCGTCCCCCCAACCCTCAAAGGAAACGACACAAAGCGGCCAAGCTTACCGTATGTTGCCGCACAACCTTGAGGCTGAGCAGAATTTGCTCGGCGCCTTGCTGATTGATAACCGGGCCCTGGAAAAAGTCGGGGATTTCCTGCGCAGCACTCATTTCTTTATGCCGGCGCATCAGCGGATTTTTGAATCTATCTTAACATTGGTTGATCGCGGGCAGAGCGCGTCCCCGGTCACGCTCAAGAATTATTTCGAAAAGGATGAGGATTTATCCGAAGTGGGCGGGGCGGAATATCTCGCCGATCTGGCGGCATCGGTTGTCAGTGTCGTTAATGCCGCCGATTACGGCCGCACGGTTTATGATCTGCATTTACGACGCGAGCTGATCACGCTGGGTGAAGATATCGTCAACGAATCGTTTGATCATAAATTAGAAGTGGATGCCAAGGACACGATTGAGCAGGCCGAATCACGGCTGTTTACGCTGGCCGAAAGCGGCGAGATCAAGGGCAGTTTTATCACCTTGCGCGATTCTGTCCTCACCGCGATTGAGCTGGCGGAAAAAGCTTACAAAACCGACGGCCATGTCACCGGGGTGACGACGGGCCTTACCGATATGGATAAAAAGCTCGGCGGTTTGCAAAACTCCGATCTTTTAATTCTCGCCGGGCGGCCATCGATGGGTAAAACCGCGCTGGCCACGAATATTGCTTTTAACGCCGCCAAGAAATACGCCGAAAGCGGCGGCGAGGAGGGCGCGATTGTCGGGTTTTTCTCGCTTGAGATGTCGGCGGACCAGCTGGCAACACGGATTCTGGCTGATCAATCCGGCGTGTCCGGCGATGATATTCGCAAAGGCAATATCAAACAGGATGATTTCCGCCGTTTTGTTGCAGCCAGCCAGACGCTTTCCCAGGTGCCGCTTTATATTGATGATACCCCGGCACTGACGATCAGTGCGGTGCGCACACGGGCGCGGCGACTGAAGCGCCAATACGGGCTGAGCTTACTGGTGGTGGATTACCTACAGCTTTTGCGCGGGACGGGCTCGAAGCGGGGGTTAGAGAACCGCGTGCAGGAAGTGTCGGAAATTACAATGGGTCTGAAGGCGATTGCCAAAGAGCTGGCGATTCCGGTGCTGGCATTGTCACAGCTTTCGCGGCAGGTCGAGCAGCGTGAAGACAAGCGGCCAATGCTTTCGGATTTGCGTGAATCAGGTTCGATCGAGCAGGATTCGGATGTGGTGATGTTTGTTTACCGCGAAGAATATTATCTATCGCGCACCGAGCCCGAAGTCGGGTCGGAAAAACATCTTCAATGGCAGGAAAGCATGGAAAAATCGCATAATGTTGCGGAATGTATTGTCGCCAAGCAACGCCACGGACCGATTGGCAATATCAGGATGCACTTTAATCCGAATCTTACGCGCTTTTCTGATCTCGATCAGCTGCACGAGGGGTAGGTTAGACCAAATCTGGTCTTGATTGGGGCGGAACTACCGGGTCTTGTTTTTCGTTGGTAGGTGTTTCTACTAGGCTTTTCTTGACCGTTTCGGGTTTCGCTTTGTCATCAAATGTAGCTCCCAATTTGAGTTTCTTTGCCTCCATCGCATCAAGCGCAGTTGAACCAGTATAAGCGATAGCCCTAGCTGCTGTTGCCGTAAGGCTAGCCGGGTCTGGTGCTACAGACGATTCATAGCCGATCATGGTTTTTAAGGAATCGATTTCTTTCTGCGTGAAGTACCTGTGTTCAATCGCGGTCATAAGGTCCGGGTGGGTTTCCACTTTGAAATTAGGGTCCAGTTCTCTAACAAAATCATGTTTTTCATTCGCGGTGACTCTGCCAATTCTTTCCTGCAAGGTAAGTTTTGCTGTTTCCTCTATCGCCGCCATATAGAGCGCAGCGGTGACAGGGTCCTGGTTTTTAATCGCTTCCTTGACAGCCTCGGCAAATCTTTTTTCCTGGCCTTCGTGGAGATCGTCAAAGGGATGCGTTCCCTGCTCTCCATACGCGATTTCCGTGGCGTTGATTTTGCCCTTCATTTCGGTGCGCAAGTCCTCATGCTTGTAAAGGTTCTTTGCGGCGTCTTGTTTGCTTTCGCCTGGTAGCTGGAACTTCTCCAGTTTGAAGATCGGGTAATCCGATGTAAAAGATTCTATAAGCCCGGCTTCTGTGCCATATGGATCGTAATACAGCGTATAATCCCGGTTTGTTGGCTCTTGTGTGGACGGCTGTGGAGTGCCTTGGCCCACGCCGCCTTTGGGCTGCACGTCTTGCTGCCCTGTTTTTAGGTCCTCATTGCCCTTGCTATCATGCAGATGTGCTTTCGGCGGGAGTTCTGGGGATATATCTATTGCCGAACCGCCTTCGTTCAAGCCGTCACCGGTTATGCCGCCACCGACTTTGCCATCATGTAGATGTGCTTTCGGCGGGCCTTCGGGAATGATATCTATTACCTGTTCGCCACTACCGGTGGCGTTAGTGTCGACACCTTCCTTGGGTGTAGGTACTCGTGCTTTCGATGCTTCTATGGCTGCCAAAGTTGCAGCATCAGGAGTGTTAGAGAACCCAAGATTGGCATCACGATTTTTATTGGTTGCCCAATCCACTTCCCGTGATTCCAATTCCGGCAAAATAAGGAGATGAAGCTGCTGTTCAGATGTGTATGGATTCTTGCCATCCTCGGGGTAAGAATTGGTCAGTGCGCTTTCGCCTGCTATTAATGCGAGGCCTTGTTCAGGGGTCAAAAGCTCCAAAAATTCGTTTATCTGGTTTTCAAAATCCGGGTGATCGGTATCATATGTTTCGCCATCCAAAATCACGATGGTCATTGTGCCGTCGCTATGCGTTTTGACATTGAAGTCGCCGATTTCCCGGGTATCATCGCCTGATACCGAAGAATCAGTGGGATTAACAATCACTCCCTGCACTCCCTGCTTTGCGGTGGCGGGTTCGTCTGTAGGCAGATTAACTGTTCTTTCTTGGTTAAGGCCGTGGAATAATGTGGTGAACGGTATATCCAATTCAATAGGGCTAAATGATGCTCCGTCTCCTTTGGCGCACGGATCGAACGTTTTGCCCAATGTTTTTGGAGGGGTGGGTTCTTCCAGTTCTGATTCCTTGGCTTTGAGGTCTGCCGCGTGTGCTACTACGCCTGGACCGTCATCGGTACGAAGATCAACATTCGGCTCAGCCAAGACAGGATCACCCAAACCTATAGCCGAAACTATAGTATCCTGTACTTTTGCAAAAGTTTCAGCGTTTTGTGCTCTCAGGTCACCTACCGTACCAGCGGTGTTTGTCTGTTCTGGTCCAGAATTTAAAGTGTTCCAGGCTGTTTTAGCAAGTTTTTCAATAGGTGCAAAAGTTTCAGCATTTTGTGCTCTCAGGTCACCTACCGTACCAGCGGTGTTTGCTACTGTGTTTGTTTGCTCCGGTTTCAAAGAATTCCAAAACGATTTAAAAAATTGTCTAGCAGTTTCCAAAGGCTGAAAACTTTGTGCTCTTAAATCACCGACAGTTCCCGGGGTTGCTGTAACCGTTGCACTTGGCTGTGTTGCTTCTTCTGATAGTTTAGGCATTTCACCCTCCGTATTTTTTGGTTCGCTACTTATTGGGTCTAAGTAACTATGTTTTGTGAACTCTTCGAGATCTTGATTTAATCGCTGATCTAATGGGTCCGTTTCTGGCCCTGAATCTCGGAGAGATTGGGGCGTTACTGGTTCTTGCTTTGCAGGTCCCGGCGTATTGACGGCAGCTGTATTCTGAAGCCCGAGTATAATTTTTATATAAGGCAGCGTGACCTGGTCCCAGGCGTTTTGCTGGCTTTCACCATCAATAGGTGGCCATTCATCAGGATTTTTGCCCAGGTTATAATCTCTCAAGGGGCGTTCGTTGGCCCTGTTTTGCAGGACCATGAGCAGGTTGTCGCCGGTTAGAGCCAGCCCGTTATGGTCTTCGTTAAGTTCGTTTCTAACGGATGTAATCAGAGCGCCGCCGGCATTATATTCGGCCAGTGCCAGGATTTGATCGCCTTCATGATTTGTAAGCAACTCACTTTTGTAAAGAACATAGGCGTCAACGGATTTTTGAGGATTAAAAAAGTCATCGATGGTATCAAGGCCGTATTTTCCAACCTTGTTTTTATTAAATTGAGTCAAGCCCAAGGAGTTGCCATCGTCCCCTGGTACGCCAGGGTTAAAGCTGGATTCCTTATAAATTTGATTGGCGGATAACGCCAGACCCAGATCATGATCTTGCGGGTCGTTATTGTCATCATGCGCCTTAACAGCATCGAGCAGCATTCTTACATGCGTTTCTGTTGTAGGATTATTGGCCATGGCAATCAGAAGTTCAGGGTTTAGATTGCGCATATCGGCGCCGTAGTCCTGAACCAGATCTTCTCGCAATAAAAACGCCATTGAATGAAGTATGCTTTGGCCGCCAATGCCGCCATCAATTTGCGTGGGGAAACCTTCGATGTTGAGATAGGCCTGGTACCTTATTTTGTCTTCTTCTATAGAGACGGCATCATTTTTATCGCTGCCCCATCCTATTTTGTCTTGGGCGACCACTCTTTTGGCCAGGGTGGTCATTTCAGCACGTATGCCGTCATCCGCTTTAACTTTTTCGCCGATGTCTTTAAGAGTATTTTCGAGATCGTTCGTACTCTGCGACTCAAATATTCTTATCGCAGCCATGTTTTTGGGATGTACAGAATGCTTATGTTCACCATCTTTATCTAGCAATTGCATGCCGGTGAGGATTTGGTATTTCATATGATTTTGATGGGCTGCTTGAACGAGTTCTAAAGCTTGTGTGTAGTATTGCGTGACCGCAGCTTCGCCTTCATCCATGGCATTTTCAATGGTACCAATCGTTTCGATTACTTTTTTGAGAGCTTTATCGTCAGTGGAAACGAGATGATCCTTGGTGAAAAGAAGATCTTCATTGCTAAAAAGTGCTTGGAGCTCTTTTTCTGTGTTGGTTCTAGGCCCGGCATCGCCATCAACTGACCGGCCCAGGTAATGACCCATGGATTGCAAAAGAATCTGAATTGGAATAATAAGGTCGCCGTCTTTATCACGCGCCATCGATTACACCCTCTTTTTTTGTTGGCCCTCATTTTTTTAAACTTGTGAGGTGCCGGTTACACTTACCGCTTTAATTTACTATTTTTGTGTTTATATATCGTTACTATGCATTCTACAGAAAATCAGGTCGAAATGCAAAAATAATACGGTAAATACTTTATAAGAGATTGATTTCAATGAATAAATTACCTGCCAGTTTGACAATAAACCTGGAACGAGTCAGGAAAAATTTTGTAATTTTTAGTGATTCTGTCGGGCCGGATTGCGATGTTGCGCCTGTGGTCAAGGCCGATGCGTACGGTCTTGGGATGAAGGAAATCGCTGCGGTTTTGCATGAGGAAGGCGCAAAGCGGTTTTTTGTTGCCAGCCCGGCGGAAGGGGTGGCGCTGCGCGGGGCTTTGAAGGAGCCGGAGATTGCGATTCTCAACGGATTTTATAAGGGTTATGAGGAGGATTATCGGGCCTATGATCTTTTGCCCGTGCTGAACAGCCTGGAGGAGATTGTGCGTTATCGGGACGCTTTGCCGGGTGGGCGCGGCTATCTGCATTTTGATACCGGGATGAATCGTTTGGGGCTTGGCGCTGATGAAACGGAAATTTTGCTGGAGGATATGGGCGCTCTGGATGGGCTGGATGTGGCTTGCGTGATGAGCCATTTTGCCTGTGCCGATGAAGCGGATCATCCGATGAACCGGGCGCAGTATGAAAAATTTGCCAAGATCGCGCAGCGCTTTCCGGATGCCAGAAAATCGCTGGCCAATTCCTCCGGCGTATTTCGAAGTTCCGATTATCATTTTGATATGATCCGGCCCGGGCGGGGTTTGTACGGGCTTAATCCGACGCCGGAAAAAGAAAATCCGATGCGGGATGTGATTGGTTTGAATGTGAAGATATTGCAGGTCCGGGAGGCACAAAAAGACGAAACCGTTGGTTATAACGCAACGTATCGATTTGATAAAAAAACGAAGCTGGCGAGCGTGGCGCTGGGTTATGCCGACGGGTTTTTTGTGACGCTGAGCGGCAAAGGGCAATTGTTTTGGCGCGGCATTGCGTTGCCGGTGGTCGGGCGGGTGTCGATGGATCTGGTGAGCGTGGATTTAAGCGCCGTGCCTGAAGCTGATATGCCTGTTGTTGGGGATGAACTGGAAGTGATCGGTCCCAACCAAAGCGTGGATGCGCTGGCGGATAGCGCGGGCACGATTGGTTATGAGGTGCTGACCGCGTTGGGCGCGCGTTATGAGCGGGTTTATCAAGGTCAGGTCACCGATAATACTTTGTTCAGTGCCTCATCAATGTTCTCATAAATTTTGTTTTTCATCGTTTCAAAATGCTCATCCGGGAAGTCCTCAGGCTCGGCGATATCCATATGGGCGTCGGTCATGCGCATTTGCACGGGTAGGTCTTTGTCTCTCAGCGGCGCGTAGTCCTCATAGATTTTTGGCGGCAGGCGGAAATCCCACCATTCCTGCGGCAGCGGCACAAGCGGTATTTTTAGGCTGTTAGAGGCTTCCTTCATGGCGCCGCTGAGGATGGTTCTGTTTTTCAGGATGTCATCGCCTAAATCCGCGTGATCGCGATGGGCGGCATTAAACTCCACATCGGGCCGGGCGGCGAGATAGTCAAATTCGGTGCCCATTTCGACAAGTTCCCCGTTCGCCGTTGTTAAAGACAGATCAACCGCCATCCCGCGCGGATGGGCGCCGGCGCCGGGCGGTGAAAGCAGGCGGTTCGGCCCTTCCAGCCATCCTGGATTTTTTTCAACGATGGGCGATTTTTCCATGCGCTGCTGCGCTTCTACGGTGCGTAGGCCGTCATAAAGGATGAATTCCAGGTTATGGTTTTTAAAGCAGGATGCCGAAGCGATTAAAACGATTTTAGCCAGGTGTTTGCTGAGCCAGAGCCGGGCTTCAGCGCGGTAAATCACGCCGAAAATATTGTCCGGGGCGGACTTCTTATAGGCCATATCGATGCGAATCGGAAAATCTTCCGTAAATATATCCATGGGGACCAGAGTTTCGGGGGTAATTTTATTCATATATCTATTGGTATGGGGTTAAAGTTGAGTATGGACGCATAAACGGATTTCCTTTAATGTTCAACCTTCTGATAACAGGTGAGATATTAGCCGGATGAGCGCACAATCTGAAGAGATAATTGGTAATTCTCCACCTGGTGGAAAATCATTGCTCGATGTCCCGCTGGATGTCTGTGCAGCCATTGGCGGTACTATTCTTACCTTTTTCGCTGTGGTTGGGCGACTGGCGATGTTTGTCGGCCGAGCGATTGCTCATTGTTTCCTGCCTCCCTATTTCCCGAACCAGCTTTTGCGCCAGCTTATTGATATCGGTTATTACTCGATTCCTGTTGTTGGGATGACAGCTTTGTTCACCGGAATGGTGCTGGCGCTGCAAAGCTATACCGGTTTTTCCCGTTTCAATGCCGAAGGGGCGGTTGCCGGGGTGGTCATTTTATCAGTCACGCGGGAACTGGCGCCGGTTCTGGCAGGGCTGATGGTTGCCGGGCGGGTCGGCGCATCCATTGCCGCCGAAATTGGTACCATGCGCGTCACCGAGCAGATTGATGCGCTGAGCACTTTATCGGTGAACCCGTTTAAATATCTGATTGCGCCACGTGTGATTGCCGGGACGCTGATGTTGCCTTTATTGGTCTTTGTCGGCGATATTATCGGCGTTTTCGGCGGCTATATTGTGGCGATTTATAATCTCGATTTTTCGTCGGGGAGCTATTTGACTCAGACCTGGGACACGCTGGAAACTATGGATGTGGTGTCCGGCCTGGTTAAGGCGGGGGTCTTCGGTTTCATCGTGGCGATGATGGGATGCTATCACGGTTTTAATTCACAGCGCGGCGCGCAAGGGGTCGGTGCGGCCACCACCAATGCGGTGGTGTCGGCTTCGATTTTGATTTTGATATTCAACTACATCCTGACGCAGGTGTTTTTCTCATGAGTGAGCCAAAACTGCAGCTCAGCGGCGTGAAGAAAGCCTTCGGTTCTAAAGAGGTCCTGAGCGGTGTTGATCTTGACGTGCCCAAAGGAAAATCGATGGTGGTGATCGGCGGGTCGGGCACCGGCAAGTCGGTGATGCTGAAATGCGTTCTCGGGCTTTTGCATCCTGATGAAGGCTCAATCAAAGTCGATGGTGAAGAAGTTACCAATCTCGATGCCAGAGATCGCGACAAATTAATGCAAAAATTTGGTATGCTGTTTCAGGGTGGCGCGCTTTTTGACTCGATGAAGGTCTGGGAGAATGTGGCTTTTGGCCTGATTCAAGGGCGCGGCATGGATCGGAAAGAAGCGCGGGATATTGCGATCGAAAAAATTCGGGCTGTAGGCCTGAAGACGGAAACGGCTGAACTATATCCGGCCGAGCTTTCGGGCGGTATGCAAAAACGTGTTGGCCTGGCGCGCGCGGTGGCCACCAGCCCGGAAATCATTTTCTTTGACGAACCGACGACGGGGTTGGACCCGATTATGGCCGACGTGATCAACAGGCTGATTGTTGAACAGGTGAAGGAACTGGGCGCGACAGCGCTCTCGATCACCCATGATATGGCCAGCGTGCGTACGATTGCCGATTATGTCGCCATGATCCATGAGGGTAAAATTATTTGGACGGGTCCGGTAGGCGATCTGGATCGCTCCGGTAGTTCCTATGTCGAACAGTTTATTCACGGCCGCGCCGATGGACCGATCACGCGGCGTGTGGTCTAGGTTAAGGCAATAGTGTTATGAAATACCTTTGGTACGGATTTTTAGGGCTTTTTTCGCTCGGCTTTTTAGGGTTGATGACCGTGATTGCCGGGACGGTCTATGTCATCAGCTATTACGGCCAGGACTTACCCGATTACAGCCAGCTTAAGGATTATAAGCCGAAGATCGTCACCCGTCTTTATGCCGGAGACGGGCGGCTGATGAAGGAATTCGCGCAGGAAAAGCGCATCTTTGTGCCAATTGACGCGGTGCCGGATATGGTGAAAAACGCTTTTATCGCGGCCGAGGACAAGAATTTCTACCATCATGAGGGCGTTGATTATTTCGCCATTGCCAGGGCGGCGCTCAGCAATGTGAAGAATATGGGCTCGGGCCGCCGCCCCGAAGGTGCTTCGACGATTACCCAGCAGGTGGCAAAAAATTTCCTGCTCTCCAATGAGGTTTCCTATAAACGCAAAATCCGCGAGGCAATTCTGGCTTACCGCATAGAGCGGGCGATGAGCAAAGAGCGTCTGCTTGAGCTTTACATGAATGAGATTTATCTCGGCTTTAATTCTTACGGCGTGGCGGCGGCGGCGCTCAATTACTACAACAAATCGTTGGAGGAGCTGCAAATTCACGAAGCGGCGTTTTTGGCGGCCCTGCCCAAGGCACCGAATAATTACCATCCGGTACGTAAACATGATGCGGCGGTGTGGCGGCGTAACTGGGTGATATCGCGGATGGTGGATGATGGCTATATCACAACCGAGCAAGCCGAGCTTGCCGTGCTCGCGCCGCTTGAGATGTCGGGCAATAACGATCTGGGTATCACCAATGCGGATTATTTTTCCGAGGAGGTGCGCAGGGAGCTGGCGGCGCGCTACGGTGAGGATGCGCTTTATGGCGGCGGGCTGGCCGTGCGCACAACGATTGATCCCAAATTGCAGGATATTGCGATCAAGGTTTTGCGCGAAGGGCTGATGGCTTATGACCGCCGTCACGGCTGGCGCGGCGCACTGATACGTTTCAAAGATATGGAAGACTGGCAGTTGAAGCTGCGTAAGCATGGCGAGCCGGAAACGCTGCTGCCGGAATGGAAGATGGCGGTGGTTTTAAAGGCTGGTGCGGCCAAAGCGGAAATCGGGTTTGTCGGCGGTGCGCGTGGCGTGATTCCGCTCGAGCATGCGAAATGGGCAAGAAAATCGATTAATGAAGGCTATGCGCTCGGGCCGCAAATTACCGGCGTCAATCAGGTGCTCAAAGCCGGTGATGTCGTGATGGTTGAGCTTGTTGAGGGCAAGGAAAATGAATATGCCCTGCGCCAGGTGCCGAAAATTCAGGGCGCGCTGATTGCCATGGATCCGCATACGGGGCGGGTGTTGGCGATGCAGGGCGGCTGGCGTCATGATTCCAGCGAGTTCAACCGCGCGACCCAAGCACTGCGACAGCCCGGATCGGCGTTTAAGCCTTTTGTTTATCAGGCCGCACTGGATAGCGGTTTTACCCCGGCAACGCTGGTTTTGGATGCGCCTTTTGTCATGGAGGACCGCCCCGGCAATACCTGGAAGCCGACCAATTATACCAATGAATATTATGGTCCGACCCCCATTCGTATCGGGGTGGAGAAGTCGCGGAACCTGATGACGGTGCGGCTGGCGGATTATCTTGGCATGGAGAAAGTGTCCGAATATGCCGGGCGTTTTGGAATCATGCAGGACATGCCGCCGCTTTTGTCTTATGCGTTGGGGGCGGGGGAGACGACTCTGCTTAACCTGACATCGGCTTATGCGATGCTGGTCAATGGCGGCAAGAAGATTGAGCCAACCTTTACCGACCGTATCCAGGATCGTCGCGGCCAGACTATATTTAAGCATGACCAGCGCTCCTGCGAGGATTGCGGCACAATGATCCGCTGGGAAGATCAGGAAACCCCCGGCATCCCCGATATGCGCGAGCAGATTGCCGATCCTAAAACCGCCTATCAGACAGTTTCTATTCTCGAAGGTGTTGTACAAAGGGGAACGGGCGTGCGCATTCGCTCACTTGGTAAAACGCTGGCGGGGAAAACCGGAACAACCAATGAATCAAAAGACACCTGGTTTATCGGGTTTTCTCCTGATCTGGCGGTGGGCGTCTTTGCCGGTTTTGACGAGCCGAAATCGCTGGGCAAGCGTGAGACTGGTTCTTCGGTGGCGGTGCCGGTCTTTAAGGCTTTTATGGAGGCGGCGTTAAAAGGCGCGCCGGCGACGCCGTTTCGTATTCCGCCCGGTATCAAGCAGGTGCAGATCAATGCCGAAACTGGTGTGCGCGCCAAGCCGGGAGATGAGCGTGTGATCTGGGAGGCCTTTGTCGCGGGCACCGAGCCGAGTGATGAAATGTTTATCTTAGATGGACGCGGTATTAGTTTGATGCCGACGGTTAGCGGCGCGATCGGCGAGTCCGCTAATACGGGCACCGGCGGGATTTATTAATTCCTACAGGATTGAAACAACAAGCCCACCGTAGCAAAAGAGACGAAAGACGCATACATGAATTCTGATAAAAAACTCTTTGCTTCTTTTAACCTTAAAATGATCGACGTTTTTCTATTGCTCAGTTTGGCCATTTTAATTTTTACACGTTACGGCGGGCTTTTAGCCTCAGCTTACCAGAATTTATACCAATCTCTTCTGCACTCGGGAAGTTTTGCAAAAGATATTTTTGTCCAAAACACCTATTACATGAAAAGCTCGCTCGTCTTCGATCTTGTGGCATGGACGGGTATCAGTCCAGATAATGACTATGTTGGCTTTGCGCTGCATGTATGTTTTTCGCTCATTGCTCTTACCTATGCTTTTAAGATTATCAGAGATTTTACGCCGATTAAGGGACTAACCTATCAGTTGATGGCGCTTTTAAGCCTTGCAACGATTGACCATTTTCTGCTGATCGACACATTTCCGTCAATTATTTATTATGGTTATGGTTTCACGACAGGATATGGCCATGCGCTGATGTTTCCGTTGATCTACTATGCGCTTTCTTCTCGTGTTTTTCATGTAGCAATCCTCAGCACTCTCATATTCACCATATCTGCAAAAGCAGGCTTGTTCCCAATTTCAGTGAGCTGGGCTTACCTATTTCTTTTTCATTGGCGGGAACAGCGATACAAATTGCTTTCAGTTTTGGTTCCTTTGATCACTGTTTATGTGATGAGCAGGGGCGTACCATTGCCAGATGATTTTGATTTGCGGTTTCTTATGCTTGAGAATGCGGTTGATAGATCGCAAGAGGAAAATGTACTGCATTTGCAGCCCCGCATATTTTTGACACTGCTTTTTAGCTCGATCCCTATTTACTTTTTGTTATTGCAAGACCGTGCTGTGCGTTTTTTCCTACCGCAAGGTCGAGATGGGCAAGCTCTGGGAGAGATAAAAAACTATTTTTATATAGTCTTCGTGTTTTCTGTTCTTCTGATTATCGGTGGTTGGTTGTATGGACGATATCTTTATGAGGTTTATCCTGATCCGAGACTGATTATGCTTTCAACGCCCCGTTCTCTGGCGTTGTATCAGTGGAGTTTTGCACTATTATTGATTATCAGAATGCTGCAATCCAACGTTCATTCCATTGTAAAAGTCGCCTTTCTGGCAGGTATGATTTACTTCGATTTTAAGTATAATTCCTACAAGCCTGTGGAGCTAGCTGTTGTGCTCTGGAGTTTTGTCGGGCTTGCGATTGGTTTTCATATCTTGCACCAGCAAAAGGTTCAGGTCGCAGAAAATATAGGCGCATTTTTACAAAAAATTAAAATAAGAGACTCATTTATCTTTTTCTTGTTTGTTCTACTTTCTTTGCCGAATTTAATTCTAAGTTTTAATGTTTATACAGCAAAGCACTACTCGCCGACTCAGCATCGGCTTATTTCCAAGTGGTATAGCGCGACAGCGCACGTTCCAGAAATTGAAAAGGCAGCAATATCTTTACGAACTTGTGATGATTTTTTATTGCTTGGGTTGTTAAAAAGTACAAAAGATGAATCAATTATTTTTAACACCTATGTGAATTATCTAGCCATGAAGTCTAAATATTTAGGCGATGAATTTTCTTTGGTTTTTCAGCCAGAGCTGTATGAGCTTGCTCAAGATAGGGTGCGCTTTGTCAATAAAGTTATTCAAGAAATCGTACAAAACAAAACCCTGGATCCCTCCGCTGTCAAAAGATTTAAGCAGGATGGGGTGAATATACTGACATATTTGGATCCGGCGCAATACAGCTTCCCCGGCTCTACTGTTGAATCTGTGGGTGATGGTGTCTGGTTGGTGCGTTATGATAAAATTCCGCTTGTTTGCCGCGATGAGTGAAGAGTCTCAAACATTAAATATCGTTCTTTTTGGTGGTGGACGCTGGGCGCGCGTTATTGCTGGTGTCCTTTGTGAAATTATGTCGGAAAACCATAGGATTTTTTGGATCACGCAGCATAATTACGATGCGCTTGTCGAGTGGATGAAAAAGAAAAATGATGATCGCATAATGCTTCTCAAAGACGATATATCGGTTTGGGATAAGGACATTCATGCAAGCATTGTTGCCACAGCGCCGGGCACACATGCTTTTTATGCCGAAAAATCAATATCGCGCGGTATTGACACCTTTGTTGAAAAACCATTTGTAACGGATGTGCAGGATGGTGATCGTCTATATGCGCTTTCGAAAGAAACAGATTGTGTAACCGGCGTTAATCTCGTCTTTATGTATGCTGACTATTTGCAGGATTTTGCTGCAAGCCTTGCAAAGGAAAATTTAAAGCATATCGAGGTCATATGGCATGATCCGGCCCTGGAGGTGCGTTACGATGAAGAAAAGCGGCCTGATTTTTATACATGCGCTGCCCATGACATGTTTCCTCACGCATGGTCGCTTCTGAAGGTTTTACGATCTGATCTGAATTTGCAGATAGAAAATATATGCTACACGCCTGAGAAAACGATTATAGCAGCGCATGACCAAGCGACAGAGATCAATATAAGCCTTTCGCGCCGAAGCAAAGAAAGGGTGCGTCAGATCAAAGTCAATAATGGCGAATGGACCCTAGATTTTTCTAAGGAACCGGGATTTGTGATACGTAATGGTTCAAAAATAGAAAATAGCTGGAAGGGCAAGACACCGCTTTACCAGTCATTGGAGAATTTTCTGAAAGTTGCACAAGACCCTCGTCATGCCCCTCAATGGAGGACATCGCTCGAAAACTGCATCAATTCTGTGTATTCGGCAGATCGGGTTCATGCATCGTTACAGGCAGCGCAATATGAATATTTATCCGCATTGGAGGAAAAAGAAGAGGATTTACTCAATAATCACATAGATTTGCTGATTGATCTTTTCTTACCTCAGCTTGTTTCCGAAGGGAAAAGGCCCTCTATCATCACAGAGCAGGAAAAGAAGGACTTTGCAGCCTGTGCCCTGTCCTTATATGATCGGGAAGACCCACAGAGAAGGCTTAAAAATAATGAAGGATAAAGCTTTAATTTCAATTATTATCCCCGTTTTTAACGAGGAGAATAATGTCTGGCTGGCCTATAAGGCTGTTACAGAGGTCTTCGAGACCCTTAAAGACCAGTATCAGTACGAGATTATTTTTACGGATAATCACAGCACGGATAATACGTTTGTGGAGCTTCAAAAAGTTACTGTGCAAGATGAGCGCGTGCGTGTTGTGCGCTATAACCGTAATTATGGCTTTAACAAGTCGCTCCTGACCGGCTATCGCTTGGCCAGAGGTGCATGCGCAATCCAGCTTGATTGTGATTTACAGGACCCTCCGTCGTTGTTTCCTGAATTTCTCAGGCACTGGGAAGAAGGTTGTGACGTCGTTGTTGGTATTCGTAAAAAGAGGGAAGAAGGCGTTATCCTACAAAATATGCGGAAAGCGTTTTATCGCTTTTTAAACAGAATTTCCGAGGACAATCTCATCGTAGATGCCGGGGATTTTCGGCTTGTAGATCGTTCAATCCTTAATCAGCTGTGCGACCTCTATGACGCCAATCCTTATGTGCGCGGTCTTGTTTCCTCTTTAGCGACAAATATTGCTGGCATACCTTATGAGCGTGACGTGCGACTCCATGACCAGAGTAAATTTCCTTTTTTTAAACTTGTCGGTCTTGCGGTAAGCGGGATTATCAATCATTCCACGCTTCCGCTCAGGCTTGCCTCTATCACAGGGTTTATCACGGCCTTCATTACATTTTTTATGGCAGGCGGCTATTTAATTGGAAGGTTATTCTTCGAGCTGGATTGGCCTGCGGGGTTTGCCACCCAGATCATCCTGATTTTATTTGGGATCAGCCTGAATGCCATTTTCTTGGGGATCATCGGAGAGTATCTGCGCAAGATATACCAGCAGTCACATCAAAGGCCGATTACTATCATCGAAAAAAGCATCAATATTACCTCTGACACTAAAGGAGGAGCGCAGTACAATGACAAAATCAAAAACAAAACCGCAGCATGAATTTGATGCCTATCGTGATACTTATAGCGACGATATAGATCAATCGCTCGCTTTTTCTGGTAAATCACAGGACTTTTTTACAAAGGTAAAGGCCGACCATATTCTTAAAATACTGGAGCAGGAGTTTAAATCCCAAAATCATAAACCCCTTAAGGTACTTGATGTCGGCTGCGGACATGGGCTCATTCACCCCTATATTAAACAACAAGAAAAAGTTCAGATAGATTTAACAGGCATCGACGTAGCAGCTTCCGTAATTGATTTGGCGCGTCAGGAAAATCCTGGCATTACGTACGATACGTATGACGGCATAAAATTACCTTATGAAGATAACAGCTTCTCCTGTGCCTATACCATTTGTGTGATGCACCATGTGCCGCCCGAGCAATGGGCTGATTTTCTACAAGAAATGCAGCGCGTTGTTGAGCCAGGCGGATTGGTTTTGGTTTTTGAGCATAACCCCCTTAATCCTGTAACGCGCAATATCGTTAATAATTGTCCCTTGGATGAAAATGCCGTCCTTTTAAAGGCGTCTTCTTTACAAAAACTGTTTGAACGAACCAGTCTAATAGCCATACAAAAAAAGTTTATTCTCTTCACACCTTTTGCGCATGGGCTTTTCCGTCGCTTTGATAGCGTGTTGGGTTGGCTGCCGCTCGGGGCACAATATTATATTTTAGGGCGCGTTTCCTGATATGGTCACCAGAGACTCTCTTGCTAAATTATTCCGATTTGCCATTGCAGGAGGGTTAAGCACCCTCCTTTATATGATTTTTGCCTTTACCCTAGGCGCAGTTTTTTCCATGAAGTTTATCTATATACATGTAGCGGCTTTTGCTCTGGCCGTTCCTTTTTCTTATTTTCTACAAAGCGGATTTACATTTCAATATAAGGGGTCACACAAGAAATCGTCATGGCGTTTTTTGATGACGACATTGACGGCTTTCATTGTCACGACATTGGTGAGTTTTGTGCTAGTCGATATTTGGGGTATGCCTCAGTGGATCGGTATTGTAACAGTGGCGTTTATTGTACCGATCATTAGTTTTATCAGCATGCGCTACTGGGTTTTTGTAGACACAAGACAAACTACAGAAACATGATGGATGTGCTGATTTATTTACAGTTACCGGGCAGAAGGAAGCTCATCAATTATCATTTCAGTTATTAAACTTGCCCCGGCGCGGGAAGGGTGCCCTGTATCAACAAAGTAAAGCTGTTTACCATTATTAGAGACGCAATAGTCGAGAATAATTGTATCGCAGAATAGATTATGCGGATAAACGATTTTATAATTCTTATGTTCAATTTTTTTAAAAACAGCCATTGCGGCATTCGTGTTTCGATTAAATTTGGATAACGGGTAGCTCAACAATTTTATAAGGCCGGATTGGTCAATAGTACGAAAAATACCATAGTCACGCTCTTCCTCCCGAATATAATTACGGACAGCCTGGCTAACACTAGAGCTAAATTGAGGGAAAGGTGCAATCTGGATTACATTGTAACCATCAGACAATAGGCGGGAAACAGTATTGATATATCCCATTTCAATGGACAGCCCCTTTGGACTGGAAAAGCCTACATTAAAATCTGATAGATAAATATCAAGCTGTCCGCCCAAAATTATTGTTGCTCCGGGATACTCATATATTTTTTTTGTTCTTTTTTTCTGAAACTCCAGATCGCAGGGCTGATTTTTAATAACTCTAGGCTTTCCATCATGAGTTATGGAGAAAAAACCCGGCAAATAGTAACAAGCAGAACTGTTCATTGTTACAATATCATAACCTTGTTCCAATGCCTTGGGGACAAGAGCTGATGAAATGCTCTCTATATTTGAATCACCTATTAAAAGAATTGTTTGTGTGTTCTCAGAGCGTGTTTCAGCACAAAAATCAGATTTTTTGTACGTTCCGTAGCAGTACTCTCCTTCATTGTCTGTAAGGTCAAACCATGGTGTTTCACTCAAAGTTTCTTCAATGATTGGCGGCATCATCTCCTTAAAGCCATCGGTGATGCATATGCTGTATGCCCATATAATGAGGGCGGCAGCGGCAGTAGCAAGAACAATGACCAGTGGCTTTCTGGTTACTTTTTCTTTGTTTCTAAAGGGGCGTTCGATCAGGAAATATGTTGCAACCGCCAGTGCAAAGGAAGCAGCGATATATGTAAGCATATCAAAATCGGACGGATCACCTTTAATCCTGCTGAAAGCAAAGATAGGAAAATGCCACAGATAAAAGCTATAAGATACAAGCCCTACAGCCACAAACGGCCTTGCAGACAGTAGCTTTGTTACAAGTTCCCCGGCGGTGCAGAACCAAATTAAAAGCATCGTTCCCAAGACGGGTAAGGCTGTGGTCAGCGAGGGATGATACATTCCGTCGTTAAAAAAGAAAAAGGCCCCACATAACATAAACATTCCAAGACCTGGCATGACAGCGGTTAGGGTTGAAGGTTCAGCCCTTCGGCCTCTATCAAATTCCAGCTTGGCCAAAATTCCACCGGCAAGAAGCTCCCACGCCCTTGTCGGCAAAAGATAAAAATTGGCACCAGCATATTGAAAACTGACAAAATGCGCCGCCAAGAGCGAGCAGCCAAACACAATAGCAAGGACCAACGTAATGTGCCCCTTGAAGTATTTTAAGAGAAGCAACAAGGTAACCGGATACAAAACATAGAATTGCTCTTCAATGGATAGCGACCATGTATGGAGCAGAGGTTTAAGAGCGCTTGGCTCTGCCGTATAACTATCTTCCTGCCAAAACCATATGTTAGAACTGAACAGCAAAGCAGACAGAATGGAACCTGCATATTCCTTCATAGCTTTAGGCAGCATATACGTCCAGGCAAACGGGATGGTTGCCAGCATTACAGTGAACAACGCAGGCAGAATACGCCTCACCCGCCGCTCATAAAAATTGACCAGGCTGAATTTTTTATCTTTATGCTCTCGCAGAATGATAGACGTGATTAAATACCCGGAAATAACAAAGAAAACATCAACGCCTATAAAACCACCTTCGAAAATATAAATATCCCGAAAGATAAATTTAGCGTGATATAGGATAACAGCTATAACGGCAACGGCGCGTAAGCCATCAATTTCTGGACGGTATTTCATAAGAATGACACCTATATAATATCAATCTTTTGACCGTGAAAACCTTTGAGTTCCAGATAATTCCAGATTTCCGATTGAATATGCCATGCAAGATTTAAAATAACGGGGGCACCTGCAAAATCAGCGTCGTCATCGCTGATAATCGGAATCCGGGTTCCAGGCAGGTAGTGTCCTATTTTCATTGAACCCGGCTTTTCAGCAACACGGGCAATGTGTTCATCTGATAAATCCAACAACTGAAGCAAAATTGCGGCGCGTCCTGGGAAAGCCTTGGCAAGTAACGGGCCATGTTCTTCGACAAGTGCATCAATTTCTTTGCGTTTTTTGAGCTTCCACTCCTCAACAAATGTGCGCATGGTTGCAAACTGCTCAAAATAAAGATCTTCGTTGATCGCAACTTTATCATATTCTGGGGTCTGTTCGCCATGCCCCAAAATAACGCGGATATTTCCACCGTAGCGTTTTGGGAATTCGACATGCTCAATATGCATGCCCAGCCTATCCGCAATAAATGCGAATGAACGTAAACTGTAAGTACGCGGATGTTCATGATAAAATGTATCGAATTGATTATGCTCTAAAACAGCGCCCAAATAGTGGTTTTCGATTACAATCTTTGTATTTGCATGGCTTAAAGTTTTAACGCCTGCAACCAAATCATCAAAATCTTCAATGTGAGCAAAGACATTCGTAAATGTAATAAAGTCCATCTCTCCAGCCTCTGCGGCAATAACGTGCGCCAGTTTTTCTCCAAAATAATCCGGCCATATTCGATCGACGCTCTTGGCATCCTTATGCGCGCCTGTCGGCTCGACGCCGTAAGTGACAGCGCCCTTGCGCTTAAAAAACGACAGAAGGCTGCCGTCATTACAGCCGATATCAATCACTTTTTTATCTTGAATATCCCCGTAAACATCACAAATTTGGTCAACAAGTTGGCTCATGCCGTTGAGGACATCCTGCGTAAAACGTGCGCGGTAATGATAGGTTTCAGGGAAAAGCTCAAGCTGAGAGACGTTGTAACGCTGGTTCGCTGTAAGGCATTTGGGACAAAGAAGAATTTCAATCGGGTATTCTTTGCAAATTCGCGCGTCGCCCACAGGCACAAGGTCATCGCATAAGGGGTGGCTTCCAAGGTTCAAGACCTCTTTTAAATCCGCTTCGTGACAGACTTGGCAACGGGTTGTTTCTTGCATGATTAAAGCTTCCAAAAGTGAGTGATTTGATCTTCAGTGATAGTTTTTCTTTCGGCATCCGTTTCCGCGAGATACCAACGGCAGGTGTTCTCAATTGTTTCATCAAAGGACAGTTGGGCAGACCAGCATAGCTCTTTTTGTGCCTTGGTACTCTTAATGGTCAGAAACTCTGTTTCCATTTGAGAATCGTCTTGTGCGTCTTCATAATGGATTTTAAGGCTATCACAGAAGGCAGTAACGCACCCTGTAAGGTCTTTTACAGTGTGTACATGATCGGCACTAGGCCCAAAATTCCATGCACCGTTATAGCTATTCGATGAGGCGAGGCTCTCTGCGAGAAGTAAATAGCCTGATAAGGGCTCCAGGACATGCTGCCAGGGGCGTGTTGCATTCGGGTTGCGGATGGTACACACATCTCCAGATTTTTGGGCACGAATTAAATCTGGAATAATCCTGTTTTCTGCCCAATCCCCGCCGCCAATAACATTGCCCGCGCGTGCGGTGGCAATATTCGGAGATGATTTATCAGCATTGTTGTTAAAGAATGAATGGCGGTAGCTGTCTGTTAGCAATTCACAGCAGGCTTTGCTCGCAGAATACAAATCTTTTCCACCCAGCTCATCTGTTTCATCAAAAGCTTTTTTCTTATTCTCAATTTTGTAAACTTTATCGGTCGTCACAATGATTACAGCCTGTAATTGTTCCTGCGTGCGGCAGCATTCGAGAAGATTGGTTGTACCAAGAATGTTTGTTCTGACTGTTTCCAGAGGGTCTTCATAGCTCTGGAGCACAAGGGACTGTGCAGCCATGTGAATAATGATTTCCGGTTTCACAGTGTCAATAAAGTTCTGGAAGTCTTCTATATTCGTAATGTTTCCGATACATTCAGAGTCAGGCTCCTTATAATTCTGCGCCCACACATCATACGCGCTGGGAGAGGGTTTGATGTCATCGGAAAAGCCGTAAGGTTTCGCGCCAAGCAGGCTCAAAACACACATTAGCCAACCGCCTTTGAACCCTGTATGCCCTGTCACAAGGACACGTTTATTTTGCCAGAAGTTATTGCTCATTATTTGGAAGAACCCTTTACTTATTTGAGTGTTGATTTTATTCATATATAAAGAGCATATCAACCTGAAACCACAAGAGTTTATAGATTATGAAAGTAGCAATTCTGGCCGGAGGACAAGGAACCCGCATGCAAGAGGTTACACGCCTCATTCCGAAACCGATGGTCAAAATCGGGTCATATCCTGTTATCTGGCATATTATGAAGCATTACAGCACGTACGGGCTGCAGGAGTTCTGTGTTGCGCTGGGCTATCGTGGAGATATTATCAAAGACTATTTCATTAATTATCACACCCGGCAAAGTAATGTATCTGTAAACCTCAAGACTAATGAAATCAAAAATGATGATAATATTGCTGATGAGGATTGGCATATAGACCTTATTGAAACCGGTGAAAAAACCCAGACAGGTGGTCGCGTTGCTCGTATGCGAGATTATTTGGGCAATGACACGTTTTTACTGACCTACGGCGATGGCGTGTCGAATGTAGATATAAAAGCCCTTGTCGAGTTTCATAAATCACACGGAAAAATAGCCACTGTCACGGCTGTTCGTCCGCCTTCGCGTTTTGGCGCGCTTGAGATAGAACAAAACAATGCTGTTTCAAAATTTGCTGAAAAGCCGGAAGATACGGATACCTATATCAATGGTGGCTTTTTCGTCTTTGAACCTGCCATTTTTGACTATCTGGATATAGATGAAGAGTGTGTTTTAGAGTGGGGGCCTCTTGAAAAATTAGCAAAAGCCGGTGAGCTTATCGCCTTCCACCATAAAGATTTCTGGCAGTGCATGGACACAATGCGCGATGTCAATTATTTGAATGATCTTTGGGATGAACAAAACGCACCCTGGAAAAGTTGGTGATTTAGTGAATGAAGGCGTTGCATTAACTCTTGTTACTGCCCCGGAGACTGCCCCAAATGATAAAGCAAAAAAATGGAGCGAGTGAAGAGATTCGAACTCTCGACATTTTCGTTGGCAACGAAATGCTCTACCCCTGAGCTACACTCGCGTCTTTGTTAAGAATTGAGAGAATATAAAGAAAAAGCGGGTTCGGTCAAGGGTTAATAGAGATCGCCGACTTGGATAAGGGGCGCTTCATAGCCGATCGGTTCGTGATCGGGAAACAGCGAATAAATCATAATATTGGGCGTTTTTTCAACCGAAGGCGATAAATCGCTGGGCACCTCGTAATGCATCAGCTCGTCTTCGCGCTCGGGGCTGTTAAACACCAGCATAAAAAGACGCTGGTCACGGTAATATTCAACGCGTTTCACAATATCGGGAAAGGGTTTGTCGCTGACCAGCATCACACCACCATCTTTGAGGACTCCGAGCTCTATCTTCATGATATCACCAGATCGTCAGGAGAACCTTCAGGGGGAGCGGTGCCCTCTTGTTTAAGGCCTAAATCAGCGGTTTGGATAGCAGGTTCCGGAAGCTCAGTTTTCATTCTTTCAGGGAACCCTGCTAGTTCTGCGCCATTGTGAGTTGGGGCATCCTGGCAGCCTTCCTGCATTCGCTTCGCCATCGTCTTAGAGCAGCAGCAGGTTACGCCGTCGCTTTCAAGCATCGTTAGATACTGTTCCGGTGAAACTAATGGTGTGTTGTCTAAGCCCATGTGACGTGCCCGTAATTATGCTTTTCCATTATCAAAAATTATGAGCCATAAACGTTAACAAAGCCTTAGTAAGCCGGGTGAATGGCTTGATTTGGTTTGGGTTTTTGTGGATAAAGGCGGGAAGGAGTCGTGATATGAATGTAAACGCAGAGCAGCAGGAACAAGGGCTCCTTCCCACCACGCCGGAGCAATTGCTGGAAAAGCTCCAGAGCTTTGATATTGCGTATGAATTACATCATCACGAGCCGATTTTTACGGTTCAAGAAGGCGCAGATTTAAAAATCAGCATCCCTGGTCTGCATTGCCGCAATCTGTTTCTGCGCGATAAGAAGAAGAAAAACTATCTGGTCGTGGCGGCCAATGAGACGGAAATCGACCTGAAAAAGCTGGAAAACTTAATAGATTCCGCGCGGCTTTCTTTCGGCTCGGCGCAGCGGCTCTGGCAGTATCTCGGCATCCGCCCCGGCTCGGTTTGCCCGTTTTGCGCTATCAATGATGGGGCGCAAGAGGTCAGCCTCATTCTCGATCACTATATGATGGAGGCCGAGCGGGTGAATTATCATCCGCTGGATAATGCGATGACCATTGGTCTGGCACCTTCGAATTTGCTTAGATTTTTCGATGAAATAGGCCATTCCTACCAAATTATTGACTTGTTGGCAGCCAAGCCTACATAGTGCTTGTGCGGGTCTGTAAGGACGGAAGCCTTGAAAAAATTGCCCCGGAGCCTGTTTTCGTAATAATTATGGCCTAAATGAATAAGATGGAACGTAACCCGTTTGCACCGCCCTATCGTGAATTACCGGAAACCATTGCGATTTTTCCGCTGGGTGGCGTTCTTCTTCTGCCCTGTGGCCAGTTGCCTTTAAATATTTTTGAGCCGCGCTATCTGGCCATGGTTGAAGATGCCATGGCCCGGCACCGCTTTATTGGCATGGTTCAGCCCCGGGATAAAAATGTGAAAGAGATTACGGACGACACGCCGGTATTTGAAACCGGCTGCGCTGGAAAAATTACGGAGTTTAGTGAAACCGAAGACGGCAGGTACATGATTACCTTAACCGGAATCTCGCGCTTTCGTATTGTCAAAGAAGTGTCCGGCAATAGAGGCTATCGCAGTGTTAGCACGGGGTGGAAAGCCTATAAGGAAGATTTAAGCGAGAAGAAATGCCTCGATCTTGACCGTGAGCGCTTGAAGGTTTTGCTTCGGCGCTATTTTGATATGCATGAGATGACATGTGATTGGGATGCTATTGAAGATGCGCCTGATGGCCGGTTGATTACCTGCTTGTCGATGATCTGTCCGTTTGATGCGAGTGAGAAACAGGCGCTGCTCGAGGCGCAATGTTGTCATGCGCGCGCGAAATTATTTATGACGATGCTGGAGATGGCATCTTGTGAGAAAGAAGATTGCTGCTCTCAGCATTAAACTTTAGGATGAGGCCGTTATGAATCAAGTTGATCCGAAATTGCTGGAAATTCTGGTTTGTCCGTTGACCAAATCGCCTTTGCGCTATGATGCGAAGGCGCAGGAGCTTATTTCAGAGCAGGCCAGGCTCGCTTACCCTATTCGTGACGGCATTCCGATTATGCTGGTCGATGAGGCCCGCAGTTTAGAAGATTGAGAATTTCTTATTGCGGAAAATAGAAAATAAGGTTTTAATACCCCCATGAACAGACAGGCAGACAATAGACTAACACTACTGCTGCTCCTTATACGCCCCTGAGCGGGCATGAGGCGCCACCGTGCGTCTGCGCTTTAGGGGAACAAATTTCTAGACATTGATAAAGAAACCAAAGCGCTTTAAAAGGGGCAGCCATGAGCAATACAACAAACAACAAAGACCAAATCGTCATATTCGACACGACGTTGCGCGACGGTGAGCAATCGCCGGGCTGTTCGATGAATCTGGAAGAAAAGCTGAAAATGGCACGGCTTCTGGATGAGATGGGTGTGGATGTGATCGAAGCGGGCTTTCCTGTGGCCTCGCCAGGTGATTTTGAGGCGGTTCATGAAATTGCCAAGACGGTCAAAAACTCTGTCGTTTGTGGTTTATCGCGCGCGAAGAAAGCCGATATTGAAGCCTCCAGCGATGCGATTAAACCGGCGAAGAGAAAACGCATTCATACATTTATTTCGACCTCGCCGCTGCATATGAAACATAAATTGCAAATGCCGCCGGAAGAAGTTCTCGACGCTGTGGCCGAAAGCGTGACCTTTGCGCGTAATTTTACCGATGATGTGGAGTGGAGCGCCGAAGATGCCTCGCGCACCGAAGATGATTTTCTCTGCCGCGCGGTCGAGATTGCGATCAGCTCCGGCGCAACGACAGTCAACATTCCAGATACGGTTGGGTATTCCGTGCCGGAAGAATACGGTGCCAAAATCGCAATGTTAGTTGAGCGCGTTCCCAATATCGATCAGGCGATTATCTCCACCCATTGCCACAATGATCTGGGGCTGGCTGTGGCGAACAGCCTCGCGGGCGTGGCAAACGGCGCGCGACAGATTGAATGTACGATTAACGGCATCGGCGAGCGGGCGGGCAATGCGGCGCTGGAGGAAATCGTCATGGCGCTGCGCACGCGTCACGACATGATGCCCTACATCACCAATATTGAAACGGAAAAGATTACCAAAATCTCACGTACGCTGTCAGCAATTACAGGGTTTAACGTGCAGCCGAACAAAGCGATTGTCGGTGCCAATGCCTTTGCGCATGAAAGCGGCATTCACCAGGACGGAATGCTGAAACATTCCAATACCTATGAGATTATGACGCCTGAGTCTGTGGGCTTGACCGAAAGCAAGCTGGTAATGGGCAAGCATTCAGGCCGCCACGCATTCCGCAAGAAGCTGGAAGAGCTGGGATTTGAGCTGGGCGATAATGCGCTACAGGAAGCATTTGCGCGTTTTAAAAACCTTGCCGATAAGAAAAAGGAAATTTTTGAAGACGATCTGATTGCGCTGGTCGAAGATGAAGTGGTGCGCGAAAATGAGCACATCAAATTTGTCTCGCTACAGGTGCAGGCCGGCACCACCGGCCCGCAAATAGCCGAGATGACTTTGATGGTTGATGGAGAGGAAAAATACATCAAGGTTGAAGGAAATGGCTCGGTTGATGCAACATTTCGAGCTATTCGTGAGATTTGCCCGCATGAAGACGCGCATTTGAAACTTTACCAGGTGCATGCATTAACCAGTGGTATTGATGCGCAAGGTGAAGTCACCGTGCGTCTTGAGGAAAACGGCAAAACCGTCAATGGCCAGGGGACAGATAGTGATGTGATTGTGGCCAGCGCGCGGGCCTATATCAATGCGCTGAACAAGCTCTTTACCAAACGTGCGGGCTTTAATCCACAAACAGCGAGCGAAGCGTTGGCACCTTAAAGTAAATTTTTGATAGCTTCAAAAACATCTTCGAACATCTCTGTGGTCAGGCGTTTCGTATTCGTGTTGTAGCGTGAGCAGTGGTAGGAATCGATTAATGTAAGGTCACTGCCTAGGTTATGTATCGCCCCATGACCAAATTTATGGGTGCTGATTTTCTGGCCGAATGTTTTTATAACGGCGTTGTGCGAGATGAGACCAAGGCTCAAAATGACCTTTAAGTTTGGCATGGCCTCAATCTCGCTTACCAAAAAAGAACGGCAGGTATTCATTTCTTCTGTGATCGGTTTGTTTTCCGGCGGCACGCAGCGCACGGCATTGGTGATGCGGCAATTCTTTAGTTCCAGCCCGTCACCCGCATGAGTCTCATAAGCCCCTTGTGCAAAGCCGAATTTGAGCAGCGTGGCATAGAGCAAATCCCCGGCATAATCGCCGGTAAAGGGCCGTCCGGTGAAATTTGCTCCCTTTAACCCCGGCGCCAGCCCGACAACCAGCAATTCAGCGCTTTCAGCCCCGAAAGACGGCACCGGGGCGTTGAATTTATCCGGGAATTTTGTCCGGTTTTCCGCGCGGAAACCTGCAAGCCGCGGGCATAAATCACAGTTTTTATCGGGGGTCATGCTAGCCTCATGTCAATGCTTGCTTTTTAGGGAAAAACTGACTATAAAGCCATCTCTGGCAAAAGGAAAAGGACTTAATTGATGGCACGCGTTACCGTTGAAGACTGTATTGATAAAGTGGCTAATCGCTTTGAGCTCGTGATGGTTGCAGCCCAAAGGGCCCGTAAAATCGGCTCTGGCGCACCGCTAACCATTGAGCGTGATAACGATAAAAATGCAGTGGTTTCCCTGCGTGAAATTGCCGACGAAACCGTTGAAATTGACGATCTGAAAGAAGAGCTGACCCGCTCCCACCAACGCATAATTTCCCATGATGACGATGATGATGAGATTGACCTGATGGATGGTGAGGAAGAATGGAACACCATGGCCGCACAAAACGTCGATCCTGACCTCGAAGGGATTGATGATGGCGATGCAGGGGATGCTGCTGAGCCGTCTTTAGAGGATTTGGCTGGAAATCCACAGGAAGAATAAACACCTCCTCATAATCCAAGCGTTGAAGCCGGGTTCTCGTCCCGGCTTTTTTGTGCTATTTTATAACTATGGAATATAAACCGGTTATGAGCACATGATTGATCAAGAGCAGCTCGTTGATCAAATAAAGTCTTATAAGACTGATTTTGACCCTGCCATTATCGAGCGGGCCTATGACTATGCCAAAAAAATGCATGAGGGTCAGACCAGGGCATCGGGCGAGCCTTATTATACCCATCCCGTCGAAGTCGCCAGCATTCTCGCCGGTATGAAGATGGATACTGGCACAATCGTTACCGCCATTTTGCATGACACGCTGGAAGACACCGATGCGACCTATGAGGATCTAGAAAAACAATTCGGCAAAGAGGTGGCCGATCTGGTGAATGGGGTCAGCAAGCTGACGCGGATTGAAAGCCAGACGGTGGAAGGCAAACAGGCTGAAAACTTCAGAAAGCTTTTGCTGGCTATGTCGGAAGATATCCGTGTCCTGCTGGTGAAGCTGGCGGACCGGCTGCATAACATGCGCACGCTTCAAGGTTTCAAGGACAAGGACAAGCAACGCCGCATTGCTTTGGAGACGTTAGAAATTTATGCGCCTCTGTCCGAGCGTATAGGCGTTCATCAAATGAAGGAAGAGCTGGAGGATCTGGCTTTTGATGTTCTGAACTCCGAGGCGCGGGAAAGCATAACCAACCGTCTTGATTATTTGCGCAAAGAAGGCAAGGGCGTTGCCGATACTATTATCAAGGAGTTGCAATCTCATTTAAAGAAAGCAGACATTAAGGCAGAGATAAATGGAAGAGAAAAGACGCGTTATTCCATCTGGAAAAAAATGCAGCGTAAAAATGTGGCGTTTGAACAACTTTCGGACATTATGGCGTTTCGGATTGTCATGGAGAGTGTAGAGGAATGCTACCATGCTCTGGGCGTTATTCACAGCCACTATCCAAGCGTCCCTGGCCGCTTTAAGGATTATATCTCTACGCCTAAAGCCAATGGCTATCGCTCTATTCATACGACGGTGATGGGGCCGGCGCAGCAGCGCATTGAAATTCAAATTCGTACCAGGGAGATGCATTATGAAGCCGATCTCGGAGTGGCCGCACACTGGGCGTATAAGGAAGGCGAAATGCCCAGCCTTAAAGATGTTAAAAAATATCGCTGGTTGCGCGAGCTTTTAGAGATTTTGGAGCAGGAACAAAGGCCGGAAGATTTCTGGGAAAATACAAAGCTGGAATTGTTTCAGGAGCAGGTCTTCGTATTTTCACCCAAGGGCGATTTGATTGAGATGCCAAACGGTGCAACGCCGATTGATTTTGCTTATGCTATTCACTCGGACGTTGGTGATAGATGTGTCGGGGCCAAAATAAACAGCCGTATCGCGCCGCTCAATACGAAGCTGGCCAATGGCGATCAGGTTGATATTATTACCGCCAAAACCCAGAACCCGTCTCCGACCTGGGAGCGTTTTGTGGTCACCGGCAAGGCGCGTTCGCATATCCGAAAATTTATTCGTAACCAGCAACGTGGCGAATATGCAACTTTAGGCAAAGCCATGTTGCAGAAAATTTTCCGCCAGGAAGGATATGATTTCACAGAAAAAGCGGTTGGCGGTATTCTCAAGAAATTCAAAGCCGAGGAAAGCGATGACATTTATGCCAAAGTTGGGTCTGGTCTATTGGTTGCCCGGGACGTATTCAAGGCTATCTTTCCCGCCCATAAAACAGAGGTTGCAAAAAGGCCTTCCAGTGAAATGGACCAGGCTACGATGCTACGGCCCGGCAAGAACAAAGACGCGCCGGTGCCGATTAAGGGCCTTATTCCCGGTATGGCCATGCATTTTGCGCGATGCTGCCATCCCTTGCCAGGTGATCGGATCGTTGGCATCGTCACAACAGGTAAGGGCGTGACTATTCACACCATTGATTGTGAGACGCTGGAAACTTTTGCCGATACGCCGGAGCGCTGGCTCGATGTGTCCTGGGGCGAGGGGTCGGACACACCGGAAGCACATGTAGGGCGATTGAACTTGACGTTTAGCAACGAGGCTGGAGCGCTTGGGACAATAACAACTGTGATTGCAGCAAATGGCGGCAATATTACCAATCTTAAAATTACTAGCCGTTCGGTCGACTTCTGGGATATAGTGATAGATATATATGTCAACGATACCAAACATCTAAATAATATTATTGCGGCGTTACGGGCAACACCTATTATTGCCAGTGTAGAACGATCAAGGGGGCGTTAATAATGAGAAGGCAAGTCATTACCAAAAAGGCAGCAACGAAGAAACAAACGGTAAAGAAAGAAGGCCCTGTCCTTTTTTGGCGCAGGATCATTTCGATTACTCTCCTGTTTGCTCTGGTGTTTCAACTTTTCATTCAAAGTAACTTTTTTCCTAAACTTATAGGCGCAGAAGGTGTTGCCGGCGGTCTTATTGCCGGTGGCATGATGCTTATTCTTTATCCTGCTTTGATAGTTATATCGGGGGCTGCTGCGTCATATCCGATAAAGCAGGACAGGGCTGTGAATTTTGCCGCAGCCATATTTGTTTCGATGGCTATAAATGCGTTTATCCTCTTTGGCGTATCGGAATATCAAAAAACCGAAGCAAATAGACAGACGGAAGAGTATTATGAGCAGTATCCGCAGGCTCGCGGTTTGCTGGATCCGGAAAGGCCGATCTCGATTATCAAGCCATGGACGGGAGATAAGGATATAGTGTCCCCGCTAAATATTATTGTTTATTCGCAACCTGGCGGACCTAAGGGTGAGGTGGTTGTAAAGACAGATTTAGGGCCGAGCGACGGCACAATATTGGCCGAAGGCACCCTCAAAACAGAAGGACTCCCGGCGCCCGATGGCAGGAGGATTATCTATACAGGTACAATCCGTTTTAACAAAGGTGACCTCTCATCCGCCTATTTGATTGTCAGAGGTGCAAACGGTCACACAGATATCCGAGAGATTAGATTCTAATCCGCAATATTTAGGCGGGGCATTGCAAAAGTGCTTCAAACGGGCAGGAGATTTTATCGCGTCCGCCCAGGCCTTCCAGCTCTATAATACAAAGACTGGCCACGACTTTGGCTTCGGCTTGTTCAACCAGATTAACCGCCGCGCCCATGGTGCCGCCTGTGGCCAGCAAATCATCGACAAGCACAATATTTGAACCCGGCGCAACCAAATCGGCTTGCAGCTCAATTACATCCGAGCCGTATTCCAGATCATATTCGTACGATAAAACTTTCCCCGGCAGCTTCCCTTTCTTGCGGATCATACCAAAGCCAACTCCCATTTCCATGGCGAGCGGTGCGGCTACCAAAAAGCCGCGCGATTCAATTCCCATCAGCATATCGGGTTTATAAAATTCTGCCTTTTCCCGAAGCTGACTGATCGTTTCCCGCCAGGCAGGGGGATCGGAGAGCAAGGTAGCAATGTCGTAAAACTGAATGCCTGGTTTGGGAAAGTCAGGAACAACACGGACGGAATCAAGAATATTCATAGTTTCATGGGCCTTCCTAGTTGAGTTTTATTGCTTTTAGCATGGACCGTCCTTATCTTCCAATGATGTTTAAACGACGCAAACCGCGCGGCCTTCTGGGCAATGTAAGAGAGGTTTTCTGGCCGTCCATGGGGTGGTGGCGGGCGATCAAATACACCAAGCACCGTGTTATTCGTTTATCAGATACCACGCATAAAATTGCTGCCGGTCTGGCAGTTGGGGTCGCTATTTCGTTTTCTCCGCTTGTTGGGCTGCATTTTTTGCAAACGGCCATTATTTGCTATCTGTTCAGGCTTAATATGCTGGCCTCTTTCGTGGGTACGGCAGTGGGCAATCCCTGGACATTTCCTTTTATCTGGTGGGCAGGATATACGCTTGGTTCTTATATTTTTGGCCTTTTCGGCTGGCAGAACGGCGCGGCGGTTCCTGATGAGATGACATTAAATATTCTCTGGGACATTATTAAAGCCCAGCCGATGCAGATTTTCCTGCCCTGGATGTTGGGTGGCTATCTGATTGGTTTTATTGTATGGTTCCCCGCGTATTTTGCCTTTTATCCGATGGTAACGGCAGGGCGTGCAGCAAGGCGAACGGTTCGCCTGCGCCGTATTCACCAAGTGGCTAAAGAGGTTACAGGACAAACAGAATGATTATAGGCATTGGCAGCGATTTAATTGATATCAGGCGCGTGGAAAAAGTGATGGCGCGTTATGAGACGCGTTTTATAACCCGCTGTTTTACCGGGACGGAAAAACAAAAAGCGGAGCGAAGACGCGGCGCAGGCACGCATATTGATACCTATGCCAAGCGCTTTGCAGCGAAAGAAGCGTGTTCCAAAGCGCTGGGGACCGGTTTTAATCATGGTGTTTATATGAAGGATATCGGCGTGGTCAATGATGAATCCGGCCGCCCGACTTTGGAGTTGAGCGGCGGTGCTTTAAACAGGCTGAAAGACATGATACCGGGCGGGATGAGCCCTGCCATCCATTTAACTCTTACCGACGAGCCGCCTTTGGCAAAGGCTTTTGTAATTATTGAGGCCCGTCATTCTTAACTGGTTTTCATAGAAAGTTTCATATAAAACCCTTGGACATGAGCGAAGACATACAAAAAATGGATTCTGACAAGGAACTGGAATCTGAGGAAGAAAAGCCCCGCGATCCGCCTTTGAGTGCCAAGGAGGAGCTTAGCGAGTTTTTCAGGACGGCCCTGATTGCGGTCTTTCTGGCGTTGCTGATCCGCACCTTTTTGTACGAGCCTTTTAATATTCCCTCGGGTTCGATGAAGCCAACGCTGGAAGTTGGCGATTATCTTTTCGTTCATAAGCCCGCTTACGGCTATAGCCGCCATTCTTTTCCTTTCTCTCTGGCTCCGATTGAAGGACGTGTAGGGGCCAAGGAGGTGCAGCGTGGTGACATTATTGTTTTCAAACTGCCGACCAATACGCGTATTGACTACATAAAACGCGTGGTGGGTTTGCCCGGTGAAACGGTGCAGGTCCGAGGCGGGCGCTTATACATTAACGGTGAAAATGTACCGCGCGAGCCGATTGGTTTGAAACGTGTTGATGATCGCCACCGCGGCGAGGTCACTATGATGGAATATATTGAAACGCTACCCGGCGGCGTGATCCATCAGATTTACGAAGAGAGCGATGACGGCGGTCTGGATAACACAGGGCTCTACACCATTCCCGAAGGCCATTTTTTCGTCATGGGTGACAATCGCGATAATTCGCAGGACAGCCGGGTGAGTTCACTGGTCGGTTTTGTTCCGTTTGAAAATATTGTCGGGAAGGCAGACTTCTTGTTCTTTTCAACCAATGGTCATGCGCGCCTTATGGAGATTTGGAAATGGCCGAAATCTATACGTTATGAGCGATTTTTTATGGACCTTGAGCCCGTGCGTGAATCCGAAGATGTAATAGAAGACATCCAAGAGTAAAAAAATGACCGCACAGCCTGTCGAAAATCTTGAACAAAAAATAGGACATAACTTTAAAGATAAAGATTTGCTGCATACGGCGCTCACCCATTCCAGCGCCGCAAGCAGTGCCAATTATGAGCGCCTTGAATTCCTTGGCGACCGGGTTCTTGGTCTGGTTATTGCCCATCTTTTGTATGAGAAGTTTCCCCATGAAAGGGAAGGCGATCTGGCCAAAAGACTATCTTCACTGGTGCAGGGTTCGATGCTGGCCGAGATAGCGGTCAAAATTAATCTTGGAGATTTTATTCAGCTATCTGTTGCTGAACGCAATTCCGGCGGAGGCGAGAACGACAATATTCTGGCTGATGTTTTCGAGGCCATTATTGGTGCCCTTTATATGGATAGTGGACTGGATGAGTGTTCGCGGTTGATCCGGGAGCTTTGGGAAGACGTTCTTGACACTATGAAAGCACCGCCGCAGCACCCCAAGACGAGCTTACAGGAATGGGCACAGGGGCAGGCGTTGCCGCTGCCGGTTTATGAAATTGCTGACCAGCAGGGGCCTGATCACGCTCCGGTCTTTGATGTCCGGTTGCAGGTGAAGGGATATGAGGATGTGGTTGCGCAAGGTCGTACACGGCAGGAAGCGGAAAAAGAAGCAGCATTGATTTTCATGAAAGAAAAGGTAAGCAGCAAATGACGGGTGAACCAATAACGAGCGAAGATGATCCAGAAACACGTTGTGGGTTTGTCAGCATTCTGGGTTTGACCAATGCAGGAAAATCGACACTCGTAAATGCTCTGGTAGGCTCAAAGGTTTCTATCGTCTCCCGAAAAGTGCAGACAACCCGCAGCCGTATTCTTGGTATTGCTATTGATGACAAGACGCAGGTTGTTCTTATCGACACTCCCGGTATTTTTGATCCCAGCAAGACGCTGGAAAAGGCGATGGTTACGGCAGCCTGGAGCAGTGTTGAAGGTGCCGATATTGTTGTGCATCTGGTTGATGCTGGTAATAAGAATGCGGCCTCCGATAACGACATAATCGGTGAGCGGTTGCACGATGTTAAAAACTCCATTTTGGTTTTGAATAAAACAGATAAAGTCTCTAAACCACAGCTACTGGCGCTTTCGCAGCATCTTAATGACAGGTTTTCCTATCAATCGACCTTTATGATTTCAGCCCTCAAAGCGGACGGCACGGATGATTTGCTCAAGGCGCTTTCCACAGATTTGCCTGTAGGACCGTGGCTGTTTGACGAAGATCAGATCACCGACATGCCCATGCGTTTGATGGCGGCCGAGATAACCCGTGAAAAACTTTTTGACCAGCTACATCAGGAATTGCCGTATTCGATTTTTGTCGAGACAGAAAATTGGGAAAATTTTGATGACGGCAGCGTTAAAATTGATCAGCTCATCTATGTGCAAAAGGATAGCCAGAAAGGCATCGTCCTCGGGAAAGGCGGATCGCGCGTTAAAAGGGTCGGCCAGGACGCGCGCGTCGAGCTGGAAGATATATTGGGCCATCGCGTTCACCTCAAACTCTTTGTTAAGGTGAAAGAAAATTGGACAGAGAATGCGGAGAGTTACACTCTGATGGGACTCGAGCTACCTAAATAAAGACAAAAACCGGACAAAAAACGCCTCTTTATGTGGATAAAGAATTTTTTTTCAACGAGGGGCTTGGAATCTCCATACGCATCCTGCTACAGTGGGTGCTCTTACATCAGAGCGGTTGTTTAGTGTTTTAAATCAGGCTGTTAGCCTGCATCAAATATTTATGAGGATTGATAGATGAGTTGGACTGACGAGCGGGTTGCATTGCTTACAAAGTTATGGGGAGAAGGTAAGACAGCCGCAGAAATAGCGTCAGCTCTTGGAGGGGTTACCAGAAACGCCGTAATCGGCAAAGCCCATCGCCTCAAGCTTTCCAATCGCGTTTCTCCTATTCAGCAAAACAAAAAACCTGTGGCACAGGCACCCAGTTCCGTCCCCAAGACAGAGCCAAAACTTCCGGTGAAATCTGTATCGGCAGCTAGGAGTGACGGCAAACCAAGTGTTAAGCTTCTAGATCTGGAATCCGATATGTGCCGTTGGCCTTTGGGTGATCCGCAGGAGGAAAAATTTGGTTTTTGCGGCGCGGGTAAGATGTCCGGCGTTCCCTATTGTGAAGAGCATACAAAGCTCGCTTATCAGGCTGCCAGCCGCAACCGCATCCTACAGGCCAAGGATTTTGAAGAAAAGAAGGCAAAAACGGATGAAGAGAAAGAGCATGAGCAGCAGGAGGTCAAGGCTGCCGTTAGTGGGTAGATTTTCCTTGAAAATATTGTATTTAAGCCGCCTGATAGAGGCGGCTTTTTTATTGCGCGATAACCATGTAAGCTACCGAAGTTGGGCCGAAAAGCCCTAAATTAAGGCTTTAAAATATGAAATCTTCAAAACTAATCGCTGTCGGAATTGCGCTGTTCGCCCTGGTCTGGATTCTGTCCGGGGTAATTTTTTCCGGCGGGGAAAAGCGGCCGGACAAAAAAGCGGCAAGCGCCCAGCTCGCGCAAAAAATTATGGAAGTGCGGGTCAGGGATTTAAGCGCGCAGCCTTTTGCCAATGACGTTATTGTAACTGGCCGTAGCCGCGCCTCGCGTAAAGTGGAGGTCAAGGCGGAAACCGATGGTCAGGTGAAAGAGTTGTTGAAACAAGAGGGTGATGCCGCCGAAGATCAGGAGATTATCGCCAAAATTGAGCTGCGCGACCGTGCCGCAAAAGTCAAAGAAGCGAAGAAGCGCGTTTCCCAAAGACAGATTGAATATAATGCCGCCAAGAAGCTCGAGAACAAGGGCTTTAATTCTAAAGTGCGGCTGGCGCAGACTTTGGCAGATTTAGAAACGGCGCGTGCTGAATTGAAAAATGCGGACGTTGATTTGGCCAAAACAGAGATCAAAGCGCCGCTTGAGGGCTTGATCCTTGACCAGTCAATTGAAGTTGGCGATTTCGTATCTGTCGGCGATCCGCTCTTTACTGTGGTCGATTTGGACCCGATCGAGCTGGTGGCTTTTGTCTCGGAGCGTAATATCTCCGAGATGAAACACGGCCAGAGCGCCAGGGCCGAATTCTTAAACGGCCGCGTTTTAGAGGGCAAAATCACTTATATCGCCCCGGCTGCCGATCCGCAAACCAGAACCTTCCCGGTTGAAATTTCTGGCGCTAACGCAGATTTACAGCTTAAAGAAGGCCTGACAGCCAAGGTCTTTATCCCGGTTGAGGCCAAGCCCGCACATAAAATTTCTCCTTCTGTGTTATCGCTGAACGATGGTGGTCAGGTTGGCGTGAAAATCGTGGGTGAGGGCGATATAGTCGAATTTAAACCTGTTACAATCCTGGCCGACACGCCTAAGCATATGTGGGTTGGCGGCCTGCCGGAAAAAGTGACGCTGATCACCGTCGGACAGGACTTTGTCATTCACGGCCAGCGTGTCAAACCGGTTAAGGCCGAAGGGGATGGGTTGTTATGACCGGCTCGCTTATTCATGCGGCCATTCATCACAGCCGGACGGTTTTATCCATCCTTGTTCTTTTGCTTATTTCCGGCGCTTACGCCTATATCAATATTCCCAAGGAATCCTCACCGGATATTGATATTCCACAAATCTATATTTCGATGTTTCTCGAGGGCATTTCCCCCGGCGATTCCGAGCGGCTCTTGCTACGTCCGATGGAGCAGGAGCTCACCAGCATTGAGGGCGTCAAGGAGATGAAATCATCGGCCTATCAGGGCGGCGGGTTTGTGCTGCTCGAATTTCTGGCAGGGTTTGATAAGGACAAAGCGCTGGATGATGTGCAAAAGGCTGTCGATCAGGTGCGCCCCGATTTGCCCGATGATGTCGAGGAGCCAAACGTTACAGAGGTGAACTTCAGCCTGTTTCCGGTTGTGGTTGTTACCCTGTCGGGTAGCGTGCCGGAGCGAACGCTTTTGGCGCTGGCCCGGGATTTACAGGATAAAATTGAATCTGTCGGCTCGGTCCTGGAGGCCAATATCGCAGGGGATCGGGAGGAGCTGGTTGAAATACTGGTCAAGCCTGAGCTTTTGGAGAGCTACGCCCTCGACGGGACAGAAATTCTGAATTTCTTTAATCTTTCCAACCGTCTGGTGGCGGCGGGCAATCTGGATACCGGGGCCGGCAGCTTTGCCATTGAGGTTCCTGGCCTGTTTGAAACGGTTTATGATGTCATGAACATGCCGCTGAGCGTCAGCGGCGATTCCGCGATTAAAGTGAAAGACATCGCCGAAATTCGACGCACCTTCAAGGATGCGGCAAGTTTCGCCCGGCTAAACGGCGAGCGCGCCATTGCCCTTGAAGTCGTCAAGCGCTCGGGTGAAAACATCATCGATACCATTGAAGCGGTGCGCGATGTGGTCGAACAAGAGCGCCAGTTCTGGCCCGAGAATGTCGAAATTTCTTATACTCAGGACGAGTCCGAAAACATCAAAACCATGTTGCTCGATTTGCAGAATAATGTAATCAGCGCGATTTTGCTGGTGATGATCGTTGTTGTTTTTGCGCTGGGAACGCGCTCGGCTGCATTGGTAGGCATTGCTATACCCGGGGCTTTTTTGACGGGAATTTTGTTTCTTTTTGCGTCCGGTTATACGGTCAATGTCGTGGTACTTTTTGCTCTCATCTTGTCGGTTGGCATGCTGGTCGACGGCGCGATTGTGGTGACCGAATATGCCGATCGCAAAATGTCGGAAGGTCTGCCCAGGGATGAAGCTTACGCCGCCGCAGCCACGCGCATGTCCTGGCCGATTATTTCCTCGACGGCGACGACCCTGGCGGCGTTTGCGCCTTTGCTGTTCTGGCCCGATATTGTCGGTGAGTTCATGAAATATATGCCGATTACCCTGATTGCAGTTCTGGCAGCCTCGCTCATGATGGCGCTGATATTTGTGCCGACCTTGGGTGCGATTTTCGGCAAAGCTGGCGCTGCGAGCGATCCCGAAACCATGAAAATGCTGGGGGCTGCAGAAACCGGTGATCTTAAAAGCATTACGGGGTTTACCGGCTGGTATCTCGGCTTTCTTGAAAAAGCGCTGAGTCATCCGGGGAAAATACTATTAACTGCGGTTGTTCTACTGGTCGGCGTGCAGGTTTCTTACGCCAAGTTTGGCCGCGGCGTTGAGTTTTTCCCCGATATAGAGCCGGAATTTGCATCTGTGCTGGTGCATGCGCGCGGTAATCTTTCTATTTATGAGCAGGATTATCTGGTGAAGGAGGTTGAAGAGCGGATTTTGGATGCGCCGGGTATTGAGACTTTTTACACAAGGGTCGGTAAACCGGCGAAAAAAGGTTCGGATATGGCCGAGGATGTCATTGGGCAAATCCAGGTACAGTTCGAAAATTGGGGCCACGGACGTGCCTCCGTTGACAATATCCTGAATGATATCAGGGCGCGCACAGCCGATCTTTCTGGGATTTCTGTTGAATTGCGAAAACAGGAAGGCGGGCCGCCGACAGGCAAGGCGGTGCAGGTACAGCTCTCTTCACGCTTTCCGCAAAAGCTGGAGCCGGCGGTGAAACAAATTCTGGCTATTTTCGACGAAGTTGGCGATTTCATAGATATTGAAGACAGCAGGCCTCTTCCCGGCATTGAATGGGAAATGGATGTTGACCGCTCCCAGGCGGCAAAATTCGGCATTAACATCACGACCATCGGCTATTACATCCGCATGGTGACCAACGGACTTGTGGTAGCCGAGTACAGGCCCGATGACAGCGAGGATGAAATTGATATTGTGGTGCGTCACGATACAAATGAACGTACGCTGGATCAGCTTGATCGCGTGCGGATCGAAGGCAGCGGCGGCTCTGTGCCGATCAGCAGCTTTACCACCCGCAAAGCCAGGCCGGCTGTCGGGGTTATCAATCGCTCCGACCAAAAGCGCGTGATTACAGTGCAGGCGGAATTGCCGCCCGGTGTTAACACGGCTGCCAAAGTTGAGCAGATCAAATCCTGGCTGGCGCAAAATGCCGATAAGCTTGATCCGGAAATTGACATTACCTTTAAAGGCGAAGATGAAAAGCAAAATGAGTCGCAAGCCTTCCTGATGAAAGCGTTCATGGTGGCCCTTTTTATGATGGCGATTATTCTGGTGACCCAGTTCAATAGTTTCTACAGCGCGCTCCTTATTTTGAGTGCCGTTATCATGTCGACCATCGGCGTGATGATTGGCCTTATGGTTACGGGTCAGCCCTTTGGTATTATTATGAGCGGAGTAGGCGTGATTGCGCTGGCCGGGATTATCGTCAATAACAATATCGTCCTGATAGATACATTTGATCATTTGCGTGAAAAATACGGCGATACAATGGACATAAAGGAAATTGTCTTGCGCACCGGAGCGCAGCGTTTGCGGCCCGTTCTTCTTACCACCATCACAACGGTTATCGGCCTGATGCCGATGGTGTTGCAGATGAATATTGATTTCGCTTCCCGTACAGTTAGTATCGGCGCGCCATCGACGCAATGGTGGGTCCAGCTATCCACTGCCGTGGTGTTTGGCCTTAGTTTTTCGACCGTATTAACACTGATTGTCACTCCTTCCGCGTTAATGCTGCGAGAGAATGTTTCAGGCGGTTTTGTACGGCTAAAGGGCCGGATTTTTACAGGTCAGAAAAAAGCCTCATCTTAGGGCATTTTTCTCTTTTGTTTTCAGCTACTTAATTATGTGTAAGTTTGTCTAAAATTTTAAGTAAATTTTTAGTTTTTTCAGGCATTATAAAAAGTGGGGGAGTTCGTATATTATTAGGAAACAAAAACGGCTACCAAAGTATGAATAATAAAGGGTTTTCATTGATAGAGTTGTCCATAGCGCTGATTGTTATCGGCTTGCTGGTGACGCCGCTTATTCAGCAATACAACGTCTTGGTGAAACGTAAAAATTATGAAGGGACAGGGGGGGCAATGGATTTGGTTGAATCGGCTATGAACGATTTTCTTCAAAGCGAGGGTCGTTATCCGTGTCCTGCCGATATAACTTTGGCGTCTTCCGACGTCAATATCGGAGTTTTTAGTGGTGCGGATAATATCAGCAGTGGTGAGGAGGCGTGTCCTCCGGCACTTCCTGATGCCAATGGTCCAGCGATTGGTGCCTGTGTTGATGGTATCTGTCGTGCTGCCGGGCGTGATGCGGACGGGGTTCCTGGCGGGGACTCCATTCTTATTGGCGGTGTGCCCTATGCAACGCTGGGGATAACGGAAGATCAGACACATGATGGCTGGAATAGAAAACTTACTTATGTTGTTACCGAGAGTATGACGAATGGCGCCTATAATGAAGATTGGGGCGCGATTTCCGTTCAGGATGAAAATGCTGAATCACTTATTTCAGAGGTGGATTCTCAGTCCTATCTTTTGGTTTCACACGGTATTAACGGACTTGGTGGTCATACTGTACAAGGCGTTCAAGTGGGTCCCTGCGCCAATGAAGGTTTTGAGATAGAAAACTGTGACAATGATAATATTTTCGTAGAGATGGGGGACCGGGGATGGTCGTTGGTAGAAGGACCGGATTACAGCGATGATATCATTGCATATAATTTTAGCGTTTTTGAAGGTATTTGGTCGCTGGCGGCAGATCCCGAGGATATAAAAACCAATACCATCGGCAATGTTGGAATAGGGGAAATAGATCCACAACATCCTTTGGATGTAAAAGGAGATATCAAGGCGGTCAAGACACATGCGGATGAATATTGTAATACGGAAGGTGCTGGGGGTGACTGTTTTGAGCCATCTGTTATCGGTACGGATGGTATAGAGTGCTCAGGCGATGATCAGGCCATGACGGGAATAGCAAACAATGATTCTGTTTGTGATCTTGCGCTACCAACAACTATTGTAAAAAAAGGAGACGGGACATGTGCTCCTGGCGAATTTATAAAAGGAATTTCAGCAGAGGGAGAAGTACAATGCTCGGCAACACCTTAACGGAACAAACACGGAAAGACAGACCTTCGGTTAGGGAAGCGGGTTATACGCTTATTGAGATGTCGATTGTCATGATCATTGTCGGGACCCTGCTGGCCGGCTTTCTGACAGCTTATAATGTATATCTTAAGAATCAAAAAATAGTTGAGACTGAGTCCAATATTATCCAGCTTAACAATGCGATTGGAAATTTTAGGGCGCAATACGGACGTTATCCCTGTCCGGCTTCTTTAACACTGCCCAGAACCGATAAAGACTACGGCAAGGAAACAGATTGTACGGATACGTCTGTAGCGGTAGGATCTTCCGTTGCTGTTGGCGGTGGTTATGCAGTGGAGCAGAGTATAGCGGCTCGTACAATTGACCATGATGATAACGCAGGGACAGCAGAGATCAGGCCGCGTGTGCGCCGGGGCTGGATTCCCTTCAAAAATCTAAATCTTCCTGAGGAAATAGCTTTTGACGGCTATCGCAATCGCATGAATTTTGGTGTTACCGAAAGATTGGCTGTGGCCGCGACGTTTGATATTTCTCATGGTGGTATATCCATCGTTGACGGTCAGGCGATCCCTGAGCCTTTGCTGGGTGTTGACGGATCAGGGCATTTTTTAATTTTTACGTCCGGTGAAAATGAAGCAGGTGCTTATACCAAAACAGGCGTGCAGGTTGGAGCCTGTCCGGCCTCAGGGCCCGAAAGTGAAAACTGTAATACCAGTTCAGATGCTGTCTATGTTAAGGCTCCGGCAAGCCATACAGGAACGAATACGCATTACGATGACACCATGGTTTATTATTCACAGACCGATATTCCTCTTTGGCAAAAATCCGATACAGACCAGTTCGATATTCACCAACGTCCCGGAGGGTTTGTTGGCTTTAAAGATAATGAGCAGGATGATCCGGGTAATACAGCAGAAGTCGGTGGTAAAATGCGCGCCCAGGGCAAGATTAGGGCGCAGGAAATCTGTAACGATGCTGGCGAATGTATGTCACCCAGTCTTATCGGCGGTTCGTTGATGCCGTCTTGTGACCCGGGTGAGTATATGACAGGGATAAAAGACGGGGTTCCGGATTGTGAAGCTGAAATCATTGTAAAATGTAATCCGGGTGAAGTTTTAAGAGGTATTGTTGATGGCGAGCTGGATTGTGTAACGGCGCCTTGTGGCTCGACAAGCGTTTCTCATTGTGGCGGCAACGTGACGTTACCTTTTGGGCAAGACGGCGATTCATTTAAAGCCGAGTCAGGCGATAATTTCTATCAATGGTATACATGTGAAGACGGCGGCTGGGAATTTGACAGTTCAAAAGGGTCAGGCGGTGATTGTAGCTGTACGCCTGGCGTCGTAACAGAAAGCAAGAGTTGCGGTTCCAAATTCACAGGTTCTAAAATCGTTACAACAACAACAATTTGTCCTGCGGGCGTGACGACAACCCAGGAAGATAGAAGCGCCTGTGCTTGTTCACCGGCGACTGAAACTCGCAGTAAAGGCTGTGATTCCAATAACAACAAAGGTGGTCTCATACAGGAAAGATCCTTTACGTGTCCGGATGCCAAATGGACAAAATGGGTTGATAAGCCCGGCGGCGATACATGCTATTGCGAAGAGGAAACGAAAAAAGAGACACTTGATTGCTCCGGCGGGAAAAAAGGAACCTATAACAGATACAGAGTTTTCAAGTGTCCTGGCGGCTGGCAGGACTGGACATATCCGTCTAATGAAAATTCCTGTACATGTGATCCTGACAGAAAAGAGACAAGGAATGTAGAGTGCCCAGGAAAGAAAGTTGGCTCCATTAAGGAAGAGCGTACCTATAATTGCTCTAAAGGGAAATGGGATAAGTGGAAGAAAGTAGAAGATAATTGTACGGTGCCTCCACCTGTAATATGCCGCTGGGAGAAAAAGTCCAATATCGGCAGGGTGACCACGTCCAGCATGCCAAGCCCCGAAAATAGTGATAACTGCACCTGTGGCAGTCCGGACCAGTCATGTTTTACTGTTGGTCAGGCCGGTCGCTGGTACAACAAATGGAGTTGCCAGTGCAGCGTCAAATAATAGGTGCTATCGTTAGATAAGGCAGCAAGAGAGACAGATGAAAGCGAAAAGCGAGGGTTTTACCCTAATAGAGATGGCGCTTGTTATCATCATCAGTGGTTTGCTGCTGGCGGCGGGGTTGGAGTCGTACAAAGTCTATAATAACGACCAGGCGCGCAAGACGACCCTGGAAAATATCCAGACCGTCAACTCGGCTATCGCCCTTTTTCACGCAGTTTATGACCGTTACCCCTGCCCTGCGGATATAACGCTCCCTCTTGGTGATCCCGATTACGGCCGGGAAACCAATTGCGATCCCCGTCCGGTCAATCCGGTAGCGGGAACCTGCTTTGAAGGTGTATGCAGGGCCGACGGCCGTGATGCGGATAACGATGCTACAACTGAAGATACCATTCTTATCGGCGGCGTTCCGCTGGTTACGCTTCAGGATGCCGACCTTGTTCTTACCGGAATTCAAAATGTCTGGTTGGGCTTATCTTCGAGGGAGATCCTCGACGGCTATGGTAGAAAATTGACTTATGCCGTAACGGAAAGGCTGGTGACGGAGCCAACTTTTAATGAAACTTTGGGTGCTATAAAGATTGAGGATGAATACGGCGAAAGCCTTGTTAACCCGGAAGGGTCCGTTCATTACGTGGTGGTATCTCACGGCGATAACGGCAGGGGAGCTTATAGTGAAGGTGGACAACTGGTCGGCAATGATTGTACGGCTTCGGGACTTCCTTTGCCTTTGCCGGCGCCTCCTGGTCCGCCTGTAAGCTCAGGAAATACAATAGAGTACGAAAATTGTAACAATGATGATTTGTTTGTTAGCGCGCTTAGAGCTACGGTCGAAGGAAACAGCTATAATGACGATATTGTCAATTTTCAGATGTTTGTAGGTAATGATTTATGGTCCTATGTCCCGGGAAACCCGGACGTTCCGGGCAGCATTTATAACTTAAACCCCGGAAATGTAGGCATTGGCGTAATTGACCCCGACAGCAAGCTTGAAGTGATAGGCGATATTCAGGCCGACGAAGTTCTTGCCGGGGAAATATGCGATTCAACAGGCAATGACTGTTTTCCATCTTCTATAATAGGCGGTACGGGAAACCCTGTTCAGGATACCGACCCTCTTACAGAAGAGCTTATCGGTAAAAAGGGAATGGAATGTGACGGAGCCAACAAAGCGATGACCGGTATCGCAAACGGCCGCCCGATATGTGAATCGGTTCTTCCCGACACAATTATAGGCACATGTCCGCCAGGCAAATTCATGATCGGTGTTTCAAGTCTTGGAAACGTTGTTTGTGAAGAGTAAAGCTTATAAGTCTAGCCAATAACTTCAACGTCTATGGCTTCACGCCCTTTATCAACGGCTCGTAATGTTACCTTGACCCGCTGTCCGGCCTGAAGCTCTTCAATTTCAATCCTGTCGAGGCATGTTTTGTGAATGAAAACATCTTTCATGCCGTCATCAGGGATGATAAATCCGAAACCTTTGTCCGGTTTGTACCATTTGACGATACCACCCATGGTTATGGTCCCGTCTTCTTCATTGGTTTCCGGCATCGTGCTGACGGAACCTTTATCAATAATCTCGGTGACATCTTTAACCTGCTTGCCTTTCGGTCCGTCATAGACGGTGCACATGAGCACGGCGCCTTCGCCAATAGAATGCAGACCAGCTTCCTGCAAGGTTGTAATATGCAGGAAGGCATCAAAACTTTCATCTTCAGGGACAACGAAACCAAAGCCCTTGGTGCCGTTAAACCATTTCAGATGCATTTTTGCTGGAACGAGCTCCTCCTCCTGGAGGGACTCAGGGTTGGTATCAGGCAAGACGAAAAACCTCTTACTAATTCTACTATAATTAAACTATTGAACTGAGACGCAGAGATACGCAGAGGAGTATTTACACAACACTATATTGCCTTAAATGGTCCAATAAATCTAGTCGATTTTAAATAATGGAAAAAATTTAAATTTGACGGTAATATAATAAACATTAGGTATATCAAATATTTACTTTAAAAAACCAGATAACAGACACGAAGGCTAATAAATACCATGCAAGACCCTGCATACTTATGGCTGCCAACATATCCTGATGATATCAGCTGGGATATGGACATACCGCAAAAACCGGTTTTTACCATATTGGATGAAACGGCGGCAAAATACCCGGAAAATGCCGCTTTCGATTTTCTCGGTAAGAAATATAATTGGGGCGAAATTGGCGATCTGGTAAACCGCTTTGCAGTCGGCCTGCAATCTATGGGTGTCGGTAAGGGTGATAAGGTTGGTTTGTTTTTGCCCAACTCTCCCTGTTTTCTGGTCTCTTATTATGCGGTCCTGAAAACCGGGGCCACAGTCGTTAATTTCAATCCACTTTACGCCGAAGCCGAGCTTAGCAATCAGATCGAAGACAGCGAAACCGATATCATGATCACCGTCGATATCACGATGCTCTATGAGAAGATGCATAAAATGCTCCATGGCACGCGGCTGGAAAAACTGATTATTTGCCGCTTCACAGATATGTTGCCGTTTCCCAAAGATGTTTTGTTTAAGTTCGTAAAGCGCGGGGACGTGGCCAAAGTTGAGGCATCAAAGCGGGTTTTCTGGTTTGACGATCTCATCGACAATGACGGCAAGATCACGCCGCCTGACATTAACCCGGCCGAAGATATCGCGGTTTTACAATATACCGGCGGCACGACGGGCGTTCCCAAAGGCGCGATGCTCACCCATTACAATATCTACGCCAATACGGTACAGAGCCTTGCCTGGTTCTCTGATATTAAACATGGAGAGCAGAAAATGCTGGGTGTTCTGCCGTTTTTTCATGTCTTTGCTATGATTGCCGTGATGAATTTAGGCGTGATGGCCGCGCTTGAAATTATTGCCCTGCCGCGTTTTGATCTCAAGGATTCGCTCAAGATTATCGATAAAAAGAAGCCGCATTTCTTTCCGGCAGTGCCGGCAATTTATAATGCAATTAACAATTCTGCCTTAACGCGTAAATATGATTTGTCTTCGCTGGAATATTGTATTTCCGGCGGCGCGCCCTTGCCGGTCGAGGTTAAAAAAACCTTCGAGGATAAAACCGGTTGCATTGTGGTTGAAGGCTACGGCCTGACCGAGTCTTCTCCTGTTGCCTCGATCAATCCGATCCATGGCGACAATGTTGCCGGCTCGATCGGCCTGCCGGTGCCGGGAACGGTGATTGAAATTATTGATGCCGAGGACAAGCAAACGCCGATACCTCTGGGTGAGCGCGGTGAGCTTTGCATTCGTGGACCGCAGGTGATGAAAGGCTATTGGAACAAACCGGCGGAAACCGCCGAAGTCCTGAAGGGCGGCCGTTTGTATACCGGCGATATCGCAATCATGGATGAGCGTGGTTACGTGTATATTGTCGACCGGCTCAAGGATATGATCATCACCAACGGCTATAACGTTTACCCGCGTAATGTCGAGGAAGCGATTTATTTGCATCCCAATGTTGAGGAATGCATTGTCGCCGGTCTGCCCGACAAGCAGCGCGGCGAAATCGTCAAGGCCTGGATCAAGCTTAAAGAGGGCCGGGAAATGACGCCGGAGGATTTGAAAGAATTCCTGAAGGATAAAATTTCACCGATGGAGCTTCCCAAACGCATCGAGTTCCGTGATGAAGACCTACCCAAAACCATGATCGGTAAACTTTCACGCAAGGATGTGGTCGAGCAGGAATTGACGGATTCTTAGCCCCGCGAGTCTATCTGATCCGAATATTTCTTAAACGCGGCGATCCCGAGCACCCAGGGAATTTCAGCCAAGGCGCAAAACAAAACCGTTAGCGGTGAAAAATAAAGCAGGGAAATCCCGGCAGCCAGCGCAATATTGCTAGTACCGGAACAGACGGCATAAGTTTTCTTTTCCTTTAAATCCATCGGCGCCGCATAAAGCCAGCCAATCACATAAAACAGGGCATAAAGAATGCACCCCAGAACAATCGTCAGAATAACCACCCCAAAATATTCAAAGAAATAATGCTTTTGCAACGCAATCAGAACAGCAATACCGAGCCCGGTTAAGAAAATCGAATAAAACTGCGTTTCTTTTTCAACCCAGGCTCTCACTTTTTTTACTTTTCCTGCAATGCCGAAGTAAAGAGAAGCCGGGATAAAAATCGTGAAAGATAAAACCATCAACATATGAAGCGGGCTGATATCAATGCTCTGCCCGGCGACAAGCTGGATCATGAACGGCAGGGCAAAGGGGGTAATGGCGCTGGTGGTAATGGTGGCGGAGAGCGCAAAGGACGCATTGCCGCCGACAATATTGGAAATTGCGGCGGAGGTAACGCCGACGGGCATCATAGCCACAAGAAACATTGCCAGCGCGTAATCCGGAACGGTAAACAATGCGCCATAATAAACCACGACAGGAAACGCAACAAAACGCACAATGTAGAAAATGAGCGCCGCTTTCTTATCGATATGCTTAATGTCCTGCACAGAAACTTTGGAGCAGGAAAAAAAGATAATGCAGGCAACAAAAACCATGATCAAATAATCAGGTGCTTTTTCCAGGCCAGGAACAAACAACCCGGCAAGAAGGCCGATCAGCGTTACGATGTTAAAATTATTTTCGATGAAGGATTTAACGCTACCCACGCAAGGTTCCGCCGGTTTTACTGGCAACGTTATCGGTTATTTTTTGCGCCAGCGCCTCAAGTTCCTCATCAGTCAGGGTTTTATCGGCTGGCTGGATCATCACATTCAGCGCGACGGATTTTTTGCCATCCTCAACGCCCTTGCCGGTATAAATGTCGAACACGCTCGCATCGGTGATGAGGTTTTTATCGGCGCCTTTCGCCGCACGGATCATATCCGACGCGCCCACATCCTGATCAACCAGGAACGCAAAATCGCGGGAAACCGCCTGTAGCGGCGGCAATTCAAGAAGTTTCTTCGCTGTCCCTTTTTTGCGCGCCTCGGGAATATTTTGCAAATACACCTCAAACCCGACGACAGGGGTTTTAATATCCATGTCTTCCAGAACCGCCGGGTGAATTTCGCCGAACTGCGCCAGAACATTGGGGCCGAGCTTTAAGGTGCCTGAGCGTCCGGGATGATAATAATCGGGTGCATCGCGGCTAACCTGCAGGCTGGCAGAGGGCGCACCGCAGCTTTCCAGCACCGCCATCGCATCGGCCTTGGCATCAAACGCATTGACCTCACGATTGGCATCGCTATCGGTCCAGTGTCTATCTGCATAAGCGCCGGCGCGGATACCGGCGGCAACAAATTGCTGGCCGTCCGGTTTGACGCTTTGGAATTGCGGGCCGACCTCGCACAACGCAACATCGGAAAAGCCGCGATCGTGATTGCGCCCCGCCGCTTCTATGAGGTTGGGCAAAAGAGACGGCCGCATCTGGTCCAGCTCCGAGCTGATTGGATTGGTTAATGTTAGTGCGTTGTCATTGCTGCCAAATTGACCCGCCAGATCCTTGCTCATAAACGACCAGGTGACACATTCATCCAGTCCGCGCGCCGCCAGACTTGTGCGTGCCTTGCGGGTGCGGGTGAGGTTTTGCGTCTCGGCAGAGTGGCGGATGGCATCATCCGGGCGCACGGAAACCGGCGGGATATGATCATAGCCGATGATACGGATAATTTCTTCAACCAGATCAGGTTTGCCCTGTACATCCCCACGCCAGGGCGGCGGGGTGACTTTATAAGGCCCTTTGCCTTTCACTTCAAAGCCGAGAGACGCAAAAATCTCGAGCTGTTTTTCTTCCGGAACGTCAAATCCCGCGAGCTTTTCAACAAAATCCGGGTCGTGCTCAATCTCGCGTTTCCAGTCCGGCATTTTTCCGGCGGTAACGGTTTCGCTGACCTCTCCACCGCACAGCTCCACAATCAAACGTGTCGCCATTTCCATACCGGTCGTGGTGAATTCCGGGTCAATGCCGCGTTCAAACCTGTACCTCGCATCACTTTCGATCTGCATATCGCGCCCGGTGCGGGCGATGCGCATCGGATTGAAATACGCCGCCTCAACAAATACATTCACCGTATCTTCGGTGCAGCCCGTCGGTACGCCACCGACGATTCCGCCAAAAGCCAGTAATCCGCTATCGTCACAAATGCCGACCGCGCCGGCTTCACTGGTATAGGTTTTGTCATTGAGCGCTTCGATCTTTTCGCCCTTTTTGGTTTCACGCACGGTGATATTTCCCTTGAGATTATCGGCATCAAACACGTGCAGCGGGCGGCACTGATCGATGTTCATGAGATTGGTAATATCCACCAGCGCCGAAATCGGGCGCAAGCCGATGGAGGTCAGCATTTGTTGCAGCCAGTCCGGCGAGGGGCCGTTTTTCACATTTTTGATCATGCGCCCAATAAAAAGCGGACAGCCGTCTTTATCTTCGATCTTCACATCAACCGGACATTTCCCTTTGCCTTTGACGGCGCTTTCATCCTGATCTATCAGCGTGCCCAGACCGCTAGCGGCCAGATCGCGGGCAATGCCGCGCACCCCGGCGCAATCCACCCGGTTGGGCGTGAGGGCAATATCAATCAGCGGATCGCCGAGGCCAAACACATTGGCAAACGGCGTACCGATCTCAAGAGCCTCATCGACCTCGATAATGCCTTCATGCTCATCGGATAATCCCATCTCGCGTTCGGACACCAGCATGCCGCAGGATTCCACGCCGCGAATAACGCCCTTTTTCAAAGTCATATCGCTGCCGGGAATGTAGGAGCCTTCCGGCGCAAAAATCCCTTTCATACCGGTGCGCGCATTGGGCGCGCCGCATACCACCTGCAGCGTGCCGTGATCTTTCGTCTTGACGGTGCAGACCTTTAATTTATCGGCATCGGGGTGTTTTTCGGCCGCTTCGACATGGGCCACGGTAAAGGGCGCAAACAGCGCAGCGCGGTCTTCAAGCCCTTCCAGCTCCAGACCAATAGCGGTAAGTTTGTCGCAAATCTCTTCGAGGCTGGCATCTGTGTCCAAATGCCGTTTGAGCCAGCTTAATGTGAATTTCATGCTTAATCCTTAATTCAACGGCATTACATGTAGCGTAAAATCGAGCTTGACGCCAATATTTTTGTAAAGGGTTTGCGCCGCTTCATTGCCGGTTTCAGCCAGCCAGTAGATACGCCCCCATTTTTCCTGCCTGCCGATTTTGGCCAGTTCTTCAATCAGCGCTTTGGCAATGCCCTGGCGGCGCAACGCGGGATCGGTATAGACATCCTGCATATAACAGATCGGGGCGATACTGCCGGTTGTCGGGTGAATGACGTAATGGACAAACCCTGCGAGCGTTCCGTCCTTCAATGCGCACAGGCCGTGAACGGGATAATCCGGATCGATCAACCGTGACCAGGTTTCGGTGGTGACTTCTTCATTGCGCACACCAAGATTATTGTCATCCCAAAACGGCAGCCATGCGGGGAAATCATTTTGCTCCAGCGGGCGTATTTCAAGCTTGCTCATGATCCGGTGGCGGCGTTGGGACGCTCAAGCGGGTCGAAGCCATAATGACTGAGCCAGCGCGTATCAGACTCAAAGAAGGTGCGCAAATCGGGAATGCCGTATTTCAGCATGGCAAGGCGGTCGACTCCCATACCGGCGGCAAAGCCTTGATATTCATCGGGGTCGATACCGCAGTTTTTCAGCACATTCGGATGGACCATGCCGCAACCCAATATCTCCAGCCAATCATCACCGGCACCGATTTTGAGGCCGCCACCTTTACGCGAACAACCAATATCCATTTCCGCGCCGGGTTCAACAAATGGGAAGAAGCTGGGACGGAAACGTACAGGCAGGTCGTCAATTTCAAAAAAGGCGCGGACAAAATCCATCAAACAGCCTTTCAGATGGCCCATATGAGATTTCTTATCGACCAGCAAAATCTCGAACTGGTGAAACATCGGCGTGTGGGTCATATCGCTGTCGGCGCGGTAACAGCGACCCATATACATTACTTTCAAGGGCGGCTTGCGCTTTTTCATGGTATGAATCTGAACGGCGGATGTGTGGGTGCGCAAAAGCTTTCTTGCCTCTTCGCCTTTTTCGTCAGGGTCGTCGGGCAGATAGAAGGTGTCATGTTCTTCGCGCGCCGGATGGCCGATGGGGAAATTCAGCGCGGTAAAATCGTGATATTCATCTTCGATATCCGGGCCTTCAACCACCTCAAATCCCATATCGGCGAAAATGGTGACCAGCTCATCCATGGTCTGGCTAATCGGGTGGATGTGACCTTTTCGCTGCTGCTGTGGCGACAAGGTGACGTCGATAGTCTCCGTTGCCAGCCGTCCGGCCATTTCCTGTTTGCGCAGCGCGCTTTCCTGTTTGGCGATCAGCGCGGCGATTTCGTCCTTGAGGGCGTTCAAAGCCTGACCTGTTGTTTTGCGCTCTTCCGGGTCCATGCCGCCCAGGGTTTTCATCAAATCGGTGATCCGGCCCTTCTTGCCCAAAGCTGTGACGCGGGCTTGCTCCAGCGATTGCAGATTATTGGCTGCTTCGACCATGGAGGTGAGTTCGGATTTTAAGCTTGCGATATCAGTCATAACCCAGCGTTTTTAGCATTATGTGCAGGGGATACCAAGGATTTTCCTTTAATAGTTCGTTGGTCGATTTTTTTTGTGAAATTTATATCTATCTGATTTTCCTTTCTTTTTATTTCGGCTTTAATAGTCCGTTGGTTTGCCATTATGTCCAGTCCTTCAGTTTGAATTGCAGGAATCGTGTTTTCATATTTTTTTGACCGCCAAGGCACCAAGAAATAATATATGGTGTCATCCCTGCGCAGGCAGGGATCGGGTTGCTTTAATCCACTCGATTCCTGCCTGCGCAGGGATGACAATTCGGGGAGGTTTTTGCAGGCCTTTTTCATGCCAGCATTATAGGAAAATTATCCTTGATTGTCAAGAAATTTAAGCCGCTTCCAGCGTGGCTTGCGGCCAGTTATTAGCGGTTCTTCCGTACATTTTCTTGGGAGGGTTTCCGTCAAGGATGCTCTGTGCGGATTTTTCGATATGTCTCACCGCGCTGTTAAAAATTTGAATGTAGTTGCTATCTTTTGAAAATTTCCATCCAGCGTTTGCTTTTATTTTGCCAGAGGGATAGCAGTCTCCTTCTTTGAAAGGAGCGCTCTTGCCTTCTTTGGCTCTAAGATAGGTAGTTACTCTAATATCGCTTTTCCAGGATCCTATTTTTTCAAAATGTTCCTTGTTAATAACGCCCGCTCTATGGGCACGGTCGATGAGTTTTTGACATGATGTGTGTAAGGCAAGGACACCATCATGAACGGCTTGCTCACTCTTCCATGTGCCCGGTAGCTCAGCGATATCTTTTAGTTGCTTGCGGCAGGCCGTAATAAGCAATTTTAAAGCCCGGGGTTTAACGGTTTTTTGTTGGGTGTTTTTAGCCATAGCCATTCTCCATTTTTTCGGAAAATAACACATACATAAAGGCTATGTCAATAAAAAATTGCATATATTTATCGCGGCAGCATCCCCTGATGCCAGCTGTCCAGCGGCGAGGCCGGGCCGTAGGCTTTCGGGCCTTTTTCGGGATGCCGGACATGATCGGCAAAGCGCCGGATATGTTTCGTCGCCCTTTTGAAGGTATAGAGCAGGTTATCTTGGCCGGGCTGTATTTTTGCTGGCCAGACGCCGCTGGCGATCATATTGGCTTTGCTCACTATATCCTCGCGGTCCGCATCAAAGATCAGCCGCTCTATTTGCAGGTGCAGGGACGGAGCGAGCTTCGCCAGTGCGGACGGATCATCGCTGATTTTGTAGATTGTTTCCAGCAGCCGCGTTATCGCCGCTTCAACGTAGTCCAGAGTCAGTTCATCAACATATTGAGTCATTTTATGTTCCTTTAAAAATAAAATTTTGGAGAAAGCGGGAATTAAAAAAGCAGCCTGGAAAGGGCTGCTTTTAAGATTAGGTACTTATTTTAGGTAACTCTCTATGCAGCTTTCTTTTCAGACTGCTTAAGACATTCCTGGGCCTGTTTGGCGATTGCTTCAAAGCCCTTTTCATCATGGATGGCGATGTCGGAAAGAACTTTTCTATCAAGCTCAATCCCGGCCAGCTTTAAACCATACATGAACGTGCCGTAGGTCATGCCGTTCAGCCTGGCAGCAGCATTGATGCGCTGAATCCAAAGCGCGCGGAAATTGCGCTTTTTGACGCGGCGATCGCGGTACGCATATTGCCCGGCTTTTTCAACAGCCTGTACGGCTGTGCGGAAGCAGCTTTTCCTGCGGCCGTAATAACCTTTGGCTTGCTTGATAATTTTTTTATGTCTTGCGTGAGCGCGCGGCCCACCTTTAACCCGTGCCATTATTTATCTCCCTCTTTTTTATTTGCCGCTTTCTTCTTTTTGCGCGCATAGGGCAGGAAGTTGCGCAAAACGATACGTTCATCGGCATCGCACAGCACAGTTGTGCCTTTGGCTTTGCGTTTCATCTTTTTGGACTTGCTCATCATCATGTGGCGGGCATAGGCCTGTTTGACCTTAACTTTGCCGCTGGAGGTGACCTTGAATCGCTTCTTGGCACCGGATTTGGTTTTCATTTTCGGCATTTCTATCTCCTTAAACGTTATTATTTCAATAGCCGAGGCAGCCGAATTCTCGCCAGACTATTATGATTTGAGAGTGTTATATACGGGAAGGGGCCTAAAAATCAAGCATATTTTGACTCTTTCGTCATCCCCGCGGCCCGCGAAGCGGGCTTAAACTGCGGGGATCCATATGTCAGCGGCAAAGCCGCTGTCTTTATCTGGATCCCGTTCGTGCAAGCTCCGGCATAGCCGGAGCTTGCACGAACGGGATGACGTTGTTACGCATATTTCTCGATAAATTGAGAAATATGGTAAAACATCATTTTACGGTGGTTCATCTTTTGTAGTCCCTCCGCGCCGTCATGGAAGGTGGTGATTTCAATTCTTTCGGAGCGGATATTGGCCCGGGCGAGGTCAAGCTGCTCCACCGGTATCATTTTATCCATCGCACCGTGCATGATAAGGGTCGGCACGCGTACGTTTTGCATGGCATACACAATATCGATTTTTTCCAGCTCATGGAGAAAGGCAGTGCCAAGGCGGGTGCCGTCATGTTCAAGAAAGCCACGATCTTTGACCTTTTTATCCACCTTGCCGAACGCTTTGGCATAGGTCTCGCAATCGAGAACCGGCCAGAGAAGAATGAGAGAATTTACCCGCATACTGACATTCATGATACTGATAGCGGCGCCCAGCCCTTCACCGATATAGATCAATTCCCTGTATTTATTGTTTTTGGCCCAATGCACGACACTTTGAAAATCTTCACAGGCAGCGCCGATGGTGAATTCTTCCGATGATCCGTCACTATCGCCGCAACCGCGGAAATCAAAGCGCAATGTGTGAAAACCTTTATCAGAGAGTAAAAATTCCAAATCGCCGTAGAGGTCGTTATTGGCCGCCCTGTGACCGGGAAAACCATGCGCCATGATAACAAGAGTTTTTTCGCGCCCCTCCAGTGGCGTCCCCGCAGGCTTTCTGTGGAGAGCGCTTATGCTCTGGTTTTTGGTTGCGTGGATTTGAACTTTATCTGATATAATTGCCAGTGTAATTTCACTCACTCCCTTGTAATATACAAGTATATGGTCAGACCGGTTAATCTTCAAGATAAGGAATTTGAATGAGGCTTCCTGCCCTAACCCGGTATTATACCCTGTTTTGTATTTTCGGCGTCTTTTTGCTCGCCGCCGCCCATGCGCAGGACGTTCCCCCGGCTGTGCCGGTTGCGGAGGTAGAGGCGCAGGCATTGCCTGAGGCGGGGCTGGTGGTGCTTGAGTTGTTTTCTTCCCAGGCCTGCGCCTTTTGCCCCAAGGCCGACCGGCTGCTGGGTGATCTGGCGCAGATGGGCAAGGTGATCGCGCTGGCCTGTCATGTTGATTATTTTGATGTGAGGCAAGGCTCACTGGCACAGAGCTTTTGCACGGAGCGGCAGAAAAATTATAAATTAACCCTGCGCAGTGGCCCGGTCTACACCCCGCAGCTGGTCATTAACGGCAGCGATGATGCGGTCGGCTACCGGCTGGAGGAAATATCAGAAAAAATGAGCCTGGCTGCCGGGCAAAATATCCAGGAAATCGCGATCAGGAAATCTGCTGCGAAAGAAGAATTTGAAATCATGGTACCGGCCATGGAAAAGATTGTAGCCGGTCAGGGTGGCCATGATGTCTGGCTGATGGCTTTGGATAGGCCGCATGAATTCAACATTGCAGAAGGTGGTCATAAAGGCACACCCATGACCTATAACAATATTGTCAGCAAGCTGGAATCGCTTGGCCCTTATGATGGAAAAATAAATACGATACGTATCGGTCAGAATTTTTATAAGGACCAGCAGGGTTTTGTGGTGTTGATACAAGATCAGAAAACAGGCCGCATTATCGCCGCGGGCCAGCATATATTATCTGCAGACAAACAATCATCCGAAGAGGTGCCTGACAAAATTTAGAGTGGTCTTATAGACCGCCCTGATCTTGGGCAAAACAAAAGCCGCCCCTTGCAAAGCAAAGGACGGCTTCCGTTTCTGTGTGGGAAATCTTAATAACTTATGGAGTCCAGTCATAAATTCTATGCCTTGGTAACAAGGTGAGAGCAGGGGTGTCAAGAAAAAATATATAAAAAAATTATAAAAGTGCATAAATTATGTACTACAGACCCCTCAAATGCTATATATTTTACATAATTTAACAAGAGGTGGAAGATTAATCGTATTATTTGGGGGTAGTACGTAGCAGGTTATTGGGGGTGCTATGCGGCAGGTTATTGGGAATGACGAAGGCTGGTGTGTCCCCTTGGACATTGGTAATTTTTAACTGGAATCGCTATAGCCCTCAATGCGCCTGCGCCCAGTTTTGGCCCGACCCCGCCTCGGCTTCCAGCGGCACACTGATATCGGCGACGCCTTCCATGACGCTACGCACGAGAGTGGCGGTTTTTTCGGCCTCGTCTTCGGGCACCTCAAAGACCAGCTCATCATGAACCTGAAGCAGCATCCTGGCTTTGAGCCCTGCCTCTTGCAAAGCGCGCGGCATACGGGCCATGGCAATCTTCATGATGTCGGCGGCGGTGCCCTGCAGCGGCGCGTTAATCGCCTGACGCTGGGCAAAGCTTTTTTGCGGGCCTTTTTCGTGGATGCCCTTAATCACGCATTTGCGGCCATAGAGAGTTCTGACGAAGCCATGCCGGTAGGCCTCGTCTTTGCGCTCTTCCATATAGGTCTGAAGCTCATGGAATTTGCTTAAATAGCGGCTGATGAATTCATTGGCATCGGCCGGATCACATCCCAATTGTTTGGCCAGCCCCCAGCCGGAGATACCGTAGATGATTCCAAAATTCACGGCCTTGGCCTGCCGCCTGATCTCGGGCGTGACCTTATCAAGCGGTACATTAAAGACCTGCGAGGCGGTGAGGGCATGAATATCGACGCCGTCCTTGAACGCCTTTTGCAGCGCTTGCACTCCGGCCAGCTCGGCCGCAAGGCGCAATTCAACCTGGCTATAATCCACCGAGAGCAGGACATGACCTTTCTCGGCGATAAAGGCTTCGCGGATTTTGCGGCCCTCTTCGGTGCGGATCGGAATGTTTTGCAAATTCGGATCGCTTGAAGACAGCCGCCCGGTATTGACATGCGCCATGGCAAAAGAGGTATGCACGCGGCCTGTTTCCGGGTTGATCTGTTCCTGCAGCGCATCGGTATAGGTGGATTTTAATTTGGCCATCTGGCGGTATTCCAGAATTTTCTCGACAATCTCGTGGCCCTCTAAGCTAAGCTTTTCGAGAATGTCGACGGAAGTGGAGTAATCCCCGGTCTTGGTTTTCTTACCGCCTTGCAGGCCCATTTCCTGAAACAAAACTTCGCCGACCTGTTTGGGCGAGGCGACGTTGAACGGATGTCCGGCAAGTTTATAAATCTCTTCTTCCAGCGTGGCCAGCTTCTTGCCGAAATCATGGCTGAGTTTTTTGAGGAAGGCCGGATCAATTTTAATGCCGGTCAGTTCCATTTGCGCAATCACGGTAATAAGCGGGCGTTCTATATCTTCATAGACCGAAACCATTTTCTCGCGCGCCAGACGGGGTTTCAGCGTTTTATGCAGACGCAACGTAATTTCCGCATCCTCAGCGGCGTAGTCCAGGGCTGCCTCAATCGGCACCTGATCAAAGCTCACCCGGTTTTTGCCTTTGCCTGCGACTTCCTCAAATTTAATATTTTGATGACCGAACATTTGCAGAGCGAGATTGTCCATGGCGTGGCTGTGCTCGGTGCCGTCAAGAACGTAGGAAATCAGCATCGTATCGTCACACGGGCTCATATAGGCGCCCTGCTTGGCTAGCATTTGCCAGTCATATTTCATGTTGTGACCGATCTTCAAAACGCTTTCATCTTCGAGGAGTGGTTTCAAAAGTTTCACAGCCTCTTCCATTTCCATCTGCTCAATCTCGTTACCGGCGCTTTCGCCAAACAGATCGGTAGCTTGTGTATGGCCCAGCGGGATATAGGCGGCCTTGCCCAGCCTGGAGGAAATTGAAATCCCGACCAGATCGGCTTTGGCCGGGGTGAGGGATGTGGTTTCCGTGTCGATGGCTAAAAACCCGGTTTCGTATGCTTCGTCGATCCATTTTTGAAGCGTTTTTGCATCAGTGATGAGAGTGTATTTGTTGTCCTTGATGGCGGGCAGGGTTTCTTCATCGTTGGCATGGGTTTCCTGCGGAGTTTTTTCTTCTGACGCTTTTGCTTCACCGCCAAGTCTGCGCAGGATGGAATTAAACCCCTGATCCTGCAAAAATCCGAACAGATTGGGATGCGCACCATCGCGGGTTTTAAGATCATCCAGCGCCACCGGCACCGGCGCGTTTTCATCCAGCCTGACTAGTTTTTTTGATATGCGGGCCATCTCTGCGCTTTCTATCAGGCTCTCGCGGCGCTTGGGTTGCTTGATTTCTTCGGCGCGGCTCAAGAGACTCTCAAGGTCGCCATATTCATTAATCAGCTGCGCCGCGGTTTTAACACCAATACCAGGAACACCGGGAACATTATCGGTGGAGTCGCCGGCCAGCGACTGCACATCCACCACTTTATCCGGGGTGACGCCGAATTTTTCGATGACTTCTTTCTCGCCGATCCATTTGTTTTTCATCGGGTCCAGCATGCGTACATCTTTATCGACGAGTTGCATGAGGTCTTTATCGGAAGAGACAATCACAACCTTCTTGCCTTTTTCTTTCGCAAGTTTCGCATAGGCGGCGATGAGGTCATCGGCTTCATAACCCTGTAGTTCAATAGCCGGGATATCGAACGCTTCCGTGGCCTGGCGCACCAGCGGAAATTGCGGGATGAGGTCTTCCGGTGTTTCATCGCGATTGGCTTTATATTCGGGGTAAATATCGTTGCGGAAATTTACCCGCGCGGCGTCGAAAATCACGGCGATATAGGGCGCATGATAATCTTGTAATAATTTGAGCAGCATGTTGGTGAAACCAAACACGGCGCCGATTGGCAGCCCATCGGGGTTGGTCATGGCTTTCTGGCCGCTATAAGCCATGGCGTAATAGGCCCGGAAAATAAACCCGGAGCCGTCAATCAGATAAAGCTCTCCGTCCTGTGCGTCTTCCACTTGTTTTTCTTTTGGCTTTTCCGCTGCATTCATGTTCAGGAAGATGACCCAGCAAGGCGCAAGAGTCCAGCGCGACAGCAAAAAAGAAGCCCCGGGGGGAAGTCGGGGCTTTTTTGAAGTTGGGGTGAAAGTGGCCCGGGTTATAGGGGGACCCGTGCCATTTGTGGGTTCGTTTTTTTGTTTAGGGGGAAAACTTTATTATACGCAGTAAACCGGATTGCTGACACGGCATATTCATTGCCGCGCGGATGCATGTTCAGCCAGTCCAGGAAAAATTCTAATCGGAGTTTGTTTATTTCTTGCGCTAATCTAAGCGCCATTATCACAGCCATAAAACCCTCTTTTTCTTTATTATTTTTTGTATTACCCTTATTTTACCGTAATCCTTCCCGATAAGTCAAAATTTGAGACAAATTTATCTAAAATTGTATCTATTTCAAGAGTTAAGCAGGAATCAAGCGAAGAGAAGTTCGGCTGAATTATTTGGTTCTATTTTACGGCCTTTGAAATCATAAGTTAGATTAAGGATTGATCTTGGATGATTTGCAGCAATAGGCACAACACGATGCTCGATACAATCGGTCCGCATCAAATAACCATCACCGGGCTCTAGACGAAATCTTTTAAGATAAGGATAGCCGCGTGGACCTTGCGCATAGCATTCAACGTCACCGCCGGTACCTTCGGGAGGAGATTCAAGGCAAATAATTAAGGACAAAGCCGGGACATCAAGATGCAATCCATGGGTGTCACCAGGTTTTTCAAGTCTTGTCGCGACCATTTTTTCTAAAATATCTTCAAAGCATGTGACTCCATCCCACTCATAAGGCTCGCCATTCCACATGCCTAGGTCTTCAACTGATGCTTTAGCGGGTACTTCTATAGCGGCAATGAGTCGTGGGTCTTCATAAAGACTGCGAATAGGGTCTACCGAATCTAAGAAATGCCCATTGATTACGCTCATATTGCGCGGCGTGTTATTGCTTGTAGGCATTAAAAGATCACGTCGTGAGACTTGGCCTTGGTTTTGCACAAAAAGAAAATGTGCCAGGGCTTGGGCTTTTTCAGCAGGGATCAGGCTTTGGAATATAACAATGCCTTCATTCCAAAAAGTAGCGCCTGCGCGATCTTGTGACGGCAAATCTTTGTAGAGTGGGGTTACTGCCCCGCTGAAATTGAAGTCTTCAAAGTCAAGCATCTTGGTTTTATGACAAAATTTTAAGGGGTTTGTCAAATTGTATTTAGTTTTTTGCTACCGAAAAAAGCGCCACGGCAGCGGCGTTTGAGACATTCAGGCTCTGAATCGGGCCGGGTGTCGGCAAGCGCATCAATTCATCGCAATTCTCAGCAACCAGACGCCGAATTCCAGGCCCTTCCGCGCCCAAAACCAGCAGAATTTTCGAATTATCGCTGAAATTGCCCTGTTCGATGGTTTTCTCGCCGCGCTCATCCAGACCGATGACAAAAAACCCGCCTTCTTTCAGGGTTTCAATCGCACGGCTTAGATTGGTTTCATAGGCAACCGGTACGTGTTCGACGCCTCCGCAGGCGGTTTTGGCCAGAACGCCATTGAGCTCGGGCGTGTGTTTGCGCTGCAAAACCATGCCGTTTGTGCCGAATGCACAGGCGCTTCTTAAGATGGCACCGACATTATGCGGGTCTGTGACCTGATCGAGCATGACAAGAACGGTTCGCTCTCTGCTCTCCGCGGCAATAATGAAATCCTGTATATCGGTTTCGGGAAGATTCTCCGCCTCCAGCGCCAGCCCCTGATGAACCGCTCCTTTGGGTAGCATCTTATCAAGCTCATGCTTGTTCATATGTGTAGGCTGCGGCCTGTGCAGGTTTTTGCTCTTGGCCTGCTGCAGGCTTTGTTCGAATCCTTTGGCAGCCTGCTCGCTCATATACAGAGCGCTGACATGGCGCTCCGGGTTCAGCCATGCTTCGTGCACGGCATGAAATCCGTAAAGTGAGGCTTTGTTCTGTTTGTTTTTACCCTTTTTCATGATGGGTGCAGATTTACACTCTTGACAGGACGGGGGAAAGTCTTTTTTCTGGCAACCAGTTCTGGAGGGATGGCCGAGTGGTTAAAGGCAGCAGATTGTAAATCTGCCCGTTTCGACGTACGCTGGTTCGAATCCAGCTCCCTCCACCAATTCATACTGCCCCCCCTTCATATCCTCTAAAAGCCTGAAGGGGAGGGCGGTTTGGGCGGTTCTAAAACCCTCATTCCGGTCATAGGGCAGTTTTGCTTCAAAAGCTAACCTGATGACGGCCCGTTTATCTTCCAGGCGGTCAGAACTCCAGAGTTTATGCGGGTTTCCAAGAAAATCAAAAGCGGTTCTAAAGCTATCATCAAAGCTCTGCAACGGACGCCCGCAATTCCTGACCTTTTCGCTCATTTCAACCTTTTGTGCTTGCAGTTCTCTAATTTTGTTTTCATAGGTTTCAATGAGCATCGGCGTATCCGCTTCTACAACCCGGTCTAAAAACTGATCTACTTTTTTCCCAATCCGGCGCAATTCACTTTGCATGATAAGACTTTCCTCTCTGGCCCCTTGCTGGCGGTGGCTCCACAGTTCTTTGAACATTTCAATAGCCATGTAGAACAACTCGGGTGTTGGCCGGAGTTCCTGCAACAGCGCTTCAAACTCTTTTTCCATGATTTCTTTTTTGATTGATTTCCCGTATTCTCCACAGCCTTTTTTAGCGCAGAGATAGTAAGGGTATTTGCGGTTTCGGCCTGTGGACCAGCCGGAAGTCATAGGAGAACCGCAGCATCCACAGGTGACAAAACCCCGCAGCGGGAAATCCTCATGAATATCTTTCCGTGCGGGGGCCTTGCTTTGCCCGTTCAAACGCTGCTGTATAGCCTGATACGTTTCAAAGCTGATGAGGGGTTCATGTTTACCCGGATGTAAATGGATATCCCATTTCGGATAATCGATATATCCTGCATAAAGCACATTTGTCAGCACGTTATTGACCTGCTGATAACGCACCTCTCCATTGCTTGCCTTTGGGAAAGCCTCATGAAATTCCAGAAACCGTTTAACTTCACCTTGCGTTTCAAAACGCCCGGAGGCATAGCCTTCCAGGGCTTCGGTGACGATAGAGGCCAGCGGCTCATCCCGCGCCAAAATCTTGCCGTGGCCTTCTTGCTCCACATACTGATAGCCAACTGGATAAAAGAACACCCAATAGCCGTTCAGCATCCTGGCTCGCATGCGGTTTTTGACCTGCTCGGTATTTTTCTCGCGTTGATGGGCGGCTACAGAAGCTAGGAGATGTTCCACCAGGCGGCTATCGGAATCCTCTCCGAATTCGATAGAGGGGCTTTCCAGCTTCCCTCTTGCATCCTGAATGGAGGCGCGTAATTTAATATGCGTTTCGATATCACGCGCAAGGCGGCTGATATCATCGATGATGACAATATGTTGTTCATGGCGCTTATGCTGCTTCAAGAAAGCCAGCATTTCCTGAATCTGTGGGCGGTCCAGTAATTTGCCGGTAATTCCTTCCTCATGAAACACTCGCACTACCTGGTAGTTCTTGTGTTTTGCGTATTCGTGGCAGCGAGTTTCCTGAGAGTCGAGGCCATGACCTTCCGTAACCTGTTTGGCGCTGGAAACTCGGCAATAGATAACAGCTTTGAGAGGCGTATTCTTGTTCATGATTCCGATCCTTCTCTCGTATCCTTTGATTCTAGGATTCGGTACGAATCTTGTAAACTTCTTTCTGCTCCGCCTAGGCATTGTTGCACTGGATGTAGGCCCCAGGCCTGATCGACAAAGCTTTCCATAATAGACCACACCGTTTGCATCAGTTCTTGTTTCTGCGTTTCGGTCAGGTCAAAGCCATCAACGTAGTGGCGATATTTGTCAAAATCTGGGGTCATGATAAAGTCAAACAATTCCTTCGCGCTCCGCACAGGAGCGGGCACGTTATTAAAAGTTAAATATGTGAAGTATTTTAGGTATAGCATTCCCCGGCCTCTTATCTGGGAAACCCGTATAAGAAAATATTCAAATGGGTTAGGGCAAAAGAAAGGATAGAAAGACCTTTATTGGTTTTCCGTAATCAATATCTATCGAGGTAGTAGGGGTAATTACAAATTTACCGTACACGATTTGTTCTTATTTGCCGAGTCAAAAATTGAAAAATTAATAGATTGACATTTGTATAGACAAATGTATATGTTCATGCTATGATAAAAATACAGGTTAACGGCTTTGATTGGAATGAGGGAAATCGGGAAAAGTGCCAAAAGCATGGACTTTCCCAGAAGGAGATTGAACATTTCTTTCAGCAAAAAGAAGTGTTTGTTTCGCCCGATCCCAAACATTCCGATGAGGAGGAACGTTATCTGGCGGTTGGACGCTCTAAAAAGCACAAGCCGATGTTTGTGGTGTATACCCTGCGGGATGTGAATGGAGAGAGTTTAATCCGGCCTATTAGCGCCCGTTATATGCATGAGAAAGAGGCGAAGAGATATGAAGAAGAAAGTGCCAAAATTGAAAAGTGATAAAGACGCTGAAAAGTTCCTGGACCAGGATTTGACGGATTTCATCAATCTGAAGAATTTCATCTCGGTCAATTTTGAAATGCTTCCGAAGGACAAGCAGGTCAATCTACGGTTTTCGGAGCAACTACTCTCGGCAGTTCGACAGAAAGCAGACCAGGAAGGCATTTCCTACCAGAAATATATCCGTAAGGCTGTTGAGGAATCCCTGACTTCGCAGTAGGAATTTCTGCTCTCCCTTTGCCATTCCGCTAATTATTTGAATTGGAAGGCCGGGCAGCCTCTGGTAGGTTCGCCTGCGGTTCATGCTCCAGGCATTCTAAGTTCACCCGCCCATCTTACTCGCTTTGCGCCTCTTCCGATAAGGCTTATCGCAAGATGTGTGTTGTACTACAACACATCTTGGCAAGGGAGACGCTGCGCTCTCCCGTTGCATCCCTCTGGCTTCGCTTCGCGACTGGGCGCTGCCCAGACCCGACACAACCCAGCTACCCCTCCGTTTCTTTTGCTAAATTACCAGGGCTTATGTATGCAGACTTTTATGCATCTTGAATTGTGAAGAAGTTAGACTATATGGGGAATTTAAGCACTACGTTGGTAATCAAGTCTTCAACAAACTCTTCGGTTTTTCTTGCAGAGAAGATAGTGCTGGAGGGGTGGGATGCAGAATTTCTTATGCCAAGCTTTTGGTCTAAAATTTTCCGCACATCGTTAGTAATAATCTTTGCGCTCCGTAAAATTTCTATAAATTTGCTTTCTTTTATCTCTGTGAAGTCATCTCGATCATTGATTGCTAAAGATTGAATTTTTTTATCGGTTTGTTTGGATAGGGCAGAATTGAATTCCGTCAGCTTATGAGAAAGCACGTAACGATAGAGATGGTCCATCGTTAATATCCAAACCATTACAATGGTTGCTCTGTGCGCATGGGTTTTAAAGCATAGGATAGCTTCTTCTAAAAAGGCTTTTTCTATTTGGTCTGAGAATTGACTACTTAAATCGGCGAGTACTTGGCTGATCTGAGCATTTGGTACTTCATCTCCTATAAGCGACTCAACCTCCTTAAGTGTTGATCGAGCAAGTCTATAACCATCCGTTTCCTTCAAAAATTTCTTAACCTTGCCCTTGGAATGTTTATTAAGATGAACTCGGGTCCAGGTAGGCTTTGGTAAATCACATGAATCAAAGCAGGAGTCGATGTTACTAGGCTTGAATGGAGATACTCCATTTTTTTGAAGGAAGTACCCAAATAATTCAATTAGCTGAGCATCGGGTAACTGGTCAAAAGTAGGAATGCTTTGTGTAAAGTCTTCTATGCCTGCATTGTTGGTCATGAGCTCTCAGCCTGTTTAGCCTTATCCCTCAACCAGTTATTGCCCTGCACACTCAATGATAAGTCGTCAAGACTTGGAACATTGATCCATGACTTTTTAGAGCTTGTATCATAGAGACTTTGCTTCATGCTGACCGGAAAATTTAACTCAAGATCGTGATAGCAGGTCCAAACATGGTCCATTGATACCTTGTCAGTTTCCATTTTATCCTTGAGGTATCCAATAAAAACCACATTTCTTTCCATGTTCGTTTTGGGCTGATATTGCGAAACAAAATCTTTAAGTGAAGGAGCTTGATTTACTCCAGACAGGTCAAGAGTCTTATCGACTTTCGGCTCGTCCGATTTAACGTTTCCCTTTTTCTTCTTTGGTATTGTGGCCTCGCTTTTGGTTCCAGGCGTTTTGGTGCCTGCCGTTTTTTTACTTATTCCTGGTAGATGGGAATTAGAAGCATTCTTCAATAATTCTGTTTTAAATTCTTTATAAATATCACGAACAAATGTTTCTTCTCCCTCAACTTCAAGAACGCCTTGATGGAGGTTGATATGTAATTTTGTAGTGGACATTGTATTTTCCTTTTTAATCGTTTCTTTTAATTTGAGTTATCTTTAAGCATGCCGTTTACCGCATCTATTCCAGCCTGCGTAAGCTTGTATTGCTTGCGGGCTTGTTGGCTTTTGCCAGACTTTTTGACCTGTATTGCTAATGCAGGCTTCTTATTTTTTAACTGATTAAATGCATCTGTGACATTTACCAGGGCATGCCCTAAGTTTTGGAGGTCTTTATTGGCAAGTTGACTCGGAAATTCTTCATAACCTTGACACTTTTGTAACCAGTACCCCGCTACTAGTGCTTTATCTGGGTTTGTAATAGGTGACGCGCAGTTATACAGATCAGCGAAGGTTTTAAACTCCTGCTCGTCTTGGTCAGCAGATGAACCATTTTGGGGAGTCTGAATTTTTAAGCGATCAGCTACCCATGCCAGAACACGAGACCGTGAATTTTCCTCCAATTCGTTAAGAGTCTTAAGTATAGACTGCATTGCATTTAATTCAGGATCTTCCATTTTTGCCTCCTTCTCTTTAGATCATTGGTGATAGAAAGATTTTATAAGCAAGATAATAGAAAATCAAGTATAAAAAAAATCTTTATTTATACTTGATTTAATATTAAGCCACGATTTATTCTGAGTGTGGCATATTTAGTCTGTAACATATTGATAATTATAAATAAATAATAACATTGAATATGATTGCCTGTCATTCTTGTAAGTTACATAGAAAAATACTAAAGAGTAAGGCAAGTTAATTGAGCTTATATTTAATGGAAATATTAATGTATAGCCAAGGAATTCTACTAAAACACCATGAAGTAGTCCATGTGAGGTAACTTTGTACTAAGTAAACGAATTTTTAAACAAGAAAAAAATTATGCTTTTGTGTGCTATTTATTTCTATAGACGTCTTCTAGCAGGCTCTTGCCTTTACATTGCCGGGCCATGGTCAAAATCTCTAGGATAGCCAAAAGTTTTTTGCTGACCGTCAATCTTTTTTTGTGATCCAGTCAACATTTCTTTAGAACGCGCAATGCCTTGTTTGAGTTCAAGTATTTGGGCCTGATGTTGTTCTTTGAAAGCCCTAAACTCTTGCTGTAATTGTTGCCTCTCTGAGAGTTGCTGAATAACAAGTGTCTGTTTCTCATCGCGGTCACGGTGCCCGCAGGTTTTTGTTTCTTGTTCATTCTGCGCATTGATATTTTGATATTTCCCTATCAGGCGAAACCAGATGCCTTTGATTCCGCATGGCAAACGCCTTAAACGCTCCAGGGTTTCATGCTGGCATCGCGCTTCCTGTTTTGTCACAAGAGCGGCACGCGTTTCACGGTGATGTTTTACGAGTGCCCGTTTTCTTTGGAGCAATGGCTCCATAGTGATTTTGGTTTCTTTCTTTACTTCCTCCAGAAGTTCCCGCAATCGGTCTGTCATCGGTTTGGCCATTTCCCTTCGAATGGTATTAATTGAGGATAAAGCCTCAGGATTACCTAGACGGTCCTTGAGTTGTTTGCGTTTTAGTCCAGCCCAGCGGCTTAAGGAGAAGACTTCTCCTTGATAGTCAACGGCGACATATCCCCGCTGATCTCCCCGAGCCAAACCGTAACCATGTTCTTGTAGTGCATCGGCAAATGAGTCTTTGCTGTCCGACACTTCCCAACAGCTTTGAAAAAGTTGTTTAATCACTTGTGGGTCTTCCTGTAGACGCTTGGCCTGTTGCCACTCTTTTAGGGAAAAATTGAGAGGATTGCGTTCTTCTTTATTCATCAGGCCACGGGGTATTTGCCAGCCATATTGGAAATATAGCTGGCGGGAAATATCCTGAAGCTTCATTTTGAAATAGGGCAGGTTGATGGCTTTCATCTCATTCGTATCAATCCGTGACCAGACAGCATGACAATGCCGTCTGCCCTCTTTTTCATGAAAGACGATGGCACGAGGTTGGCCTTCAAGCTTCAATTTTTTTTCAATATCAGTTAGTGCTTTTTCAAAATATTCAATCGGTACAGATTCTTTTTCAGGTGGGTTGAGACTTAGAGAAAACATGAACTGTCTACATCGGGTTCCCTGACTAATGGCATAGATTTCTCTTAAGGCTCCGTCCAGATCCTCTGAGACAAATCCAGCGATTTCATGAATCTCAACATGTTCGTTTTCTTCTACCTTGAGAAGATGGGCTGCCAGTTGCCTGGCTCCACCACGTTGTGAGCCTTTCAGGATCATGATCTCTCTCCTTTATTAATCCTATTGCCGCCATCAGGACCTGGCGCATCCAGCGAATATCACTGCAACCATCTCGAATAGCTTTTTCCGTTTCTGGAGTAACTTCCAAAATTCCTCTATTCACAGCCTTTGCTAATTGATTGAGATTATTCGCTAGCCGAGAACGACCTAACTCACCCAGCACTTTTGCTAGTTCCTGATGGTCCTTAACGGGAAATTTGTTTCGGGCCCGTCTATTAGGTACCGAGCTGCCAAAAAGGCGGGAACGGATATAGGCTCCTAAAGACATGCCTGCTGTGTCTTTATCAAGCTGCGCGCGTTCGTCTACCGTTAGGCGTAAAGAAAATGGTGGCAATGGCTTTTTGTTGGATGCGGACATATCTTTCGTTTTTCGTAAAAGGACAATGCACGGCCTATCCCTGTTTCCTGGGAAACAAGGTTGGGAATAGCCGCAAATTGTCTGGGTTTAAGTGAGGGAAAAAGAAAAAACGCCAGCCCAGAAAGATTCTGAACTAGCGTTTTTCAGTAGTTATTTTTAAAAAGCTGTATTGTCGGGTATTACAGAGATGGGCTAAGGTCGACCGAAGTGCCCTGGAGAATAATGTTCCACTCTTCTAAAATCTGGAAAAGGTGGTTCGAAGTTTCTCCATTGGCGTCCACCATTTATTCTTTTGTCCACGTTTAGTGATGTTCAAAAATTCAAAACATTTTTGTTATGGCGTAAGGGCTAACCCAGCTTGCTCAGAAGAGTCACGTAATATGGGTTCCGGCCTGTCAATTCATATGCGTGGAGGGCCACTATATTGGGGCTGGTAAAAAATGATAGCCATCAATCGATAGAAGATATAAAGAAAAGGACAATACTATGATTAAGAAAACACTCATCCTTTCCTCAGCGGCAATGTTGATGGCGGTAACAAGTCCGGCATTGGCAGCCGACATGTCGATGAAGGAGATACAGGCTCAGCTCCAACAGCTGGCCGCGCAGGTTGAAAATCTCTCGAACGTTGTTGAACAGCAAAACGAGGTCATCAGGCAACAAGACGTCGAGCTTAAAGCGCAGAAACAGGCCTCTGTCGAAGCGCTTGCCAACATCACACCGGCGGCGGGCGGCGCGGGCAGCAATGTCAAAATTACGATGAAGCCAATGCCGAAAATTGAATCGGCGGATGGGAAATATTCATTCCAGCCCTTTGGCCGGGTGCATCTGGACGCCACGCATTTCGATGATGATATGAAAGACCATGCCAGTAACGCCAATTTCCGCCGCGCACGTCTTGGTATGAAAGGCAATCTGGGTGAAGATTTTAAATACAAATCTGAAATCGATTTTGCTGAAGAGGCCGTCAACTTCAAGGAAGTGACCCTGACCTATACGGGGCTGGACGCCGCCGATATCAAAGTTGGTCATCAAAAGCCTGCTTTTGGTATGGAGCAAAACACCAGTTCCAATTACATCATGTTCACTGAGCGCTCCGCACCCACTAATGCTTTTACGCGCGATGAGGAAATCGGTGCCAATGTTCTGGCCGGTGGTGATAACTGGTCACTAACCGGTGGCATCTTTAACGAAGATGCCGGCAATGATGACACCGGCGAGGACGAAGACATCACGGTTGATATTCGCGGCTCCGTCAATGTTTTGGGGATGACCAATAACACCGGCGATAATGTGCTTCATATCGGTGGCGGCATCAGCCACCGTTATCCAACCGGCACGATTAACTTCGATGCCAAGCCAGCCGGTGATGGCGATGATATCATTGACACAGGCGCTATTGGATCAGTTGACGACGTGGGTGTCTACGGCGTGGAACTGGCAGCTGTGTTCGGTCCGGTCAGTTTTCAGGGAGAGTATTTCATGACCGATGTCAGCCGCAGCGGCGGAATGCCGGATGCCGAGTTTGACGGCCATTATGCTCAGGCTGGCTGGTTTATCACCGGTGAGAGCAGACCTTATAAAGGCAAAATTGGTAATTTCAGCCGCGTCAAGCCGAACAAGCCTTTCAGCCTGAGTGAGGGTGGACCCGGTGCCTGGGAAGTTCTGGCCCGCTACGAAAATGTTGATCTGAATGATGACAGTGCCGGTATCATGGGCGGCGAGCTCGATAATGTCAGTGTCGGTGTAAACTGGCACCTGACCGACCATGTCCGCTTGATGGGCAATGTGATAGATGTTGATACAGACAGCAATGCGGTTGTAGCCGATGATGATCCGACTCTCTATAATTTCCGTGCGCAGTGGGACTTTTAGGGGTTTTTTGATTATTCCAAAGACGTTAGACTTATTTAGGGAAGGTACCATGCTCAAATCCGATCACGATCATTCCCCCGAAGCCATCGCCGCGCGCCTGAGCGAAGGGCCGTCCGTGCATTATCTGCGCGAGTGGGTTTATGGCGGCATTGACGGCGTGGTCACGACCTTTGCGATTGTCGCCGGGGTTGTCGGCGCCAATTTATCACCGGTGATAGTTCTAATACTGGGCGTAGCGAATTTAATTGGTGACGGCTTCTCCATGGGAGCTGGCGCCTATTCCAGCGCCAAAGCCGAAGAAGATAATTACGCCCGCCTGCGGGAAATTGAGGCCGGTCATATTGAAAAATATCCTGAAGGTGAGAAAGAGGAAATCCGCCAGATTTTTGCCGCCAAAGGCATTGAAGGGGAGAGTCTGGAAAATCTTGTTGAAACTATTTCCGGTGACGAAAAGCTCTGGATCGATATCATGATGCAGGAGGAATACGGCATGTCTGCGCCTCTGCATACTGCGATTAATACTGCTATTCATACATTTTTGGCTTTTGTGGTGTGCGGGGCGATGCCGCTGCTGCCGTTTTTGATGAAAACCCCGTTCCAGGCGGCTGCGTCTCTTGTGCTGGCGGCGCTGACCTTTTTTGCCATCGGTTCGTTTAAAAGTATTTGGTCGGTCAAGCCCTGGTGGCGCGAAGGGGTGGGAACCATGGCGATTGGCTTGATTGCGGCGGGGCTGGCTTTTGTTATCGGCTATGGTTTGCGGCATTTGATATAAAATAAGAAGACCCCTTCAAAACCATGAAGAGGTCTTCCTCGTGCATCAGCACGGAGAGGGAAGAACGAAATTACGGCGGTTGAGGGCCGCTTTCTCGCTTTCATCATTGAATTCGTTTGAATTCATTAAAAGATACATGGGGCGTAAAAATAATTTTTCAAGCCTCCCCCAGTCCAGACAACCTGATTATGAATTTGTTGATTTTGCGGGTAAAACCTAATACTTAATACCTCAACGCGGGTGTAGTTCAATGGTAGAACGTCAGCCTTCCAAGCTGAATATGCCGGTTCGATCCCGGTCACCCGCTCCACCCTTCGCAGTTAGCGAGCCCCTTGGCGAGCTTACGAGAAGGAGTGTCCCCCGAAGCTTTAGCGAAGGGGGGCTGGCAAATGCAAGGTGCTAACTGCTTCGGGTGGCAGGCCACCTTTTTCCTAAAAAACCATTGACAGAACCCCCCTAGTTTTCTAAACCAAAGTATTGGTTTTGGCCGCTAAAGGCCGTTTTTATGACAGAAAAGGTAGACGACGATGAGCAAGGAAAAATTTGAACGTAACAAGCCGCATTGCAACATTGGCACAATTGGTCATGTTGATCATGGCAAGACGACGCTGACGGCGGCGATTGCCAAGAAATACGGCGCTGGCGAGAGCGTGGACGCGATCGACAAGGCTCCG
>JAJFGU010000015.1 GCA_021775955.1 Alphaproteobacteria bacterium
TCATGGACTCCGCCAACTGGTTGGCTGGGTCATTCATCAAATCGGTAAAGGATATATTTTGATTAGCTGCTTTATCGCTCATGCGGACAGCCTATCAGAGATTTTACCACCATTGCAAATACGTGAAATAGAAAGGACATAGAAATGAAGCTCACAGATCGTTTTAATCGTAAAAATCCTGACGTTGTACATAAGTTTATTGGCAAGCCGCAGGCACTGGAAGAGCTGCGCAAGCTAAATGACCGCATTGCCAAAATTAAAGAAAAACAAACCATACACTGCCTCTCTAATAGATCACGCTGGATTAGCTTAGAGGCTGCAAGAGTCTGGCAGGAACGGCGGGATGAAAACTATCCAAAGCCAACGCCACCCAACGGCGGTGATATGTACGTTGTAAGCTGCCTTGAAGAAGCACGTCAACGCGTATCGTTACGTATTGAGGCACGTCAAAAAGCTTTGAAAAATACGGGCATCCACATGCAGAAACAGCTTCTTGATTATCACCACCCCAAGAAAAATAAAAAGCACCTCTTACAAGATATTCAGGTCATTATTCACCGCTCTAGCCGTATACAAAATACCGCCAGAAAGTATTTTGAACGGGATAAACAGAAATGGCTTAAAGCTGCCAGAAATAAGAGAATGCGCAGCCCCGTAAAAGATCAAATGATCTATGAGAAGTTTCAAACTCGATTGGATCGGATCAGCAAGGCCAAAGAAAATGAAATACATAAAGCATATGAACGTCACGGTGTTGCGCCCCAAAGAACGCTTGAACCGGATTTTAACCACGAACAGCAAATGTCCTCGCATTAAAAAACACCGGATGATTTTTCATCCGGTGTTTCTCTGAGTTATAGCATATTTATACTGCGTCTGTATCAATATGGCTATTACACCATTCCCTGACATGCGTAGCATATGAATAGTCTTCATATTGCAAAGCCAAAGAAATTAAGCGAACCATGTCATATGTTTTGCTTTTGGTTTGCTTGGGGCGCAAATCGTTCAAATCAGATGTTTCCAAAAGATTTCTGATTGTTCTGCAACCTGCATCCTTCAAGACATAGTGCCAATCCGTTACGGCATATCCAATCGGCACACCATTTTCAGCAGCATTTTGAAGAGATTCAAGCACCTGTTCCGGTAATGAGCGGCTGGAAGATGCATAATCTTTCAGTGCTTTCCAGAAAATCAGGAAACTATTCTCATCATCAAAATACCTATTTGGTAATGCTATCAGATCAGTGTAAGCAGACATAAAGTGGTTTTCTCCATAGTATTTATCCATGGTTATTCTCCAATTAAAAAAATGGAGAACTCGAGTTCTAAAAATGGCCACAGACTTCACCCGAAGCCCTAACTCATTGAGAAATTATGCAATCATGCTATTGTGATAGCTGGCTGTATCTCTTCCTAACGAGCTAAGTTGATTTCAGCACATTGGATAAAAATAAACCTGACCTTACCGGGACCTGTTATTTGTATGGCGGATAGAAAAAAACACGCACCACCGAAAAGACGCGTTTGGAATTCTGATTTTCCAAGCTATTATCGCGACTCATTACGTTGGGCAATGGTAACCTACAAAAGGCGTGAGAAGCTTGGTTATGCACCGTTGTTAAACAAAATGGAAAATGTCCTTGGCGAAAAAAGAAACATTGTCAACAGCGCTGGTGACCGCCAAGTTACCGTTAAAGTCTTGAAAGGTTTTTTAGGGCGCGGCACAGAAACAGATGATCAGAATATCATCATCATGACCGAATTTATAGGAGAAGTACTACCTGACTACATTAAGACTTTCACGGAAGAAGGCTGCGAAACTTTATTAGGTGATACCTATTTAAAATTTCTTTTTGAAGATTCACTAGAAGTAAATTTTTATGAACATTTTTCCTCTTTTTCAGAAAACTTAATAAAATCAACATTTTTGTGTTTAAACAGAGAAAGTGGGGATGGCGCATTAATTAACTTTAGGAAAATAGGTAATTCACCACACCTTAAAGCTTGGGTTTTAATTTATGAAAATCTTGAGGATTTATTATTGAAAAATTTTGAGTCTTTAACAAAAGATACTAAAGTTAGGTCAATAGAAAGTTATGATTTGTTAGGAACCATAGAAAGTGCCAATGACATATCTTTTATCAATTCTCTTCCTAAAAAATCAAAGTTAAGTGGAATTTTTATTCCCGTCTCCACTTATCCTTTTGCTACACCTTCTAAAGAGGAATACAAAAAAGGCAGAAACTTTTTTTACAATGGTTTTATAACAGATCAAAGCAAAGATCCGCATCTTACAGGAGGACACTTTGGTAGCACCCGTCCCGGTGCAAAGAAGTTTAAGAAAGAAGTAAGCGATGTAATGGGATGTTTCTACAGCATACTCAACAGAGAGGATGTATACCCGCAACAAATTGAAAACCCTCTGCTTCTAATCGAATTTGACAAAATTTACTGGGGTGGTTAATATGAAAAAAGCGGGTACAAAAAAACAAAAAGACTCTGTATTGAAGAAAAAAGAGTACGACATTATTTCTGCAACAAGAAATAATGACACTGAAGAAGTAATCGCGGCTTTAGAAGACAACCCTGATTGTATTTTAGATACAGATCGCAATGAGATGAATGCCTTGCACTGGGCTGCTGCTAACAATAACTATGAAATTTCAAATATTTTATTTAAAGCACTGGGCATAGAAAGAATCAGAGAAATAAAAGATAGATTTGGTCGCGAACCTATGAAGCTAGCTATAGCTAATGGGCACGATGCTCTGACAGAGCTTTATTTTCAAAACATCTTCCCCGAAGTCTATGAGCATGACGATCCATACAATTCTGATGATACGACGACACCTTTTCCGGGTAATGACGATCCCGCTTAGCATAGAATCAAATTTTTCGTAGCATGACCTGCGACCTAAAAATTATCGCTCCCCAAATCCAAATTTAAGTGTAAGATAGTCGTGCCATGCAATTAGGGCATGGTCGGGCTGTAGTTGGCTCGTACGAGCGTTTTGCAAGCGTTACTTGCTGTTTCTCGGTTTTATGGCCGGTCTCTAGTTGCGCTGTAGTCAATAAAAAAGTTTATTTTTATTAAGGCTTTGTTTTTGCTTATTTTTTATGTTTTTATAAATTATATTTTGCATGCAAAAAGAGAGCCCGTTCTGTTGTGTAGGACAGGAGTTTGTTGTTATATTTTGCTATTGTCTTGCAGAGCAGGATCATCAGTCTCTCCGCAGTCATGCCGGATATGATGTGTGTCATTTTGTTCGTTTATCAACACTCCACTCATATCCGGCGGCTGCATTATGCAGTTCAATAGGAACAAACAGGTGGGACCAATAGGAGGCGCGGCCTTATTATAGAGCGTCTATTATAAACGCATATCTATAGACCACCCGGCCAAACGTCACTCACCTTGCTTGTCGTCCTGCGCAAGACCCTCCGGCTTCGTATCTCACCGGAGGTAACTGTTATGCGGCGATATAAGCGCTGCCTGTCTGTGTTATCCGTCGTAATTCTTCTCGCTCTGCGCGTGGCAAGGATTTGGGACGAAAGCGATCATTGTTAATCCATATCTTATGCATGATAATGGCGAGCTTTCTGGCAACGGCAATACGCGCTTTTGAAAACCCGATGCGTTTTGCCAAGCGCACGCCCCATGCCTTGAGTGTGGACCAGTCATTGGTTTGTGTGAGCATGACCGTGGCCGCATTCACCAAAACGCGCCGTGTTAGCGGATCACCGCGCTTAGATATTTTACCCATATAATTCATATCTCCCGATTGAAATTGGCGGGGGGTGAGCCCAAAATAAGCCGCTACATCAGTTGATTTTTTAAAACGGCGGGGTTCATCAACAGCGGTATAGAAGGCAAGAGCTGTAATAGGACCCACTCCAGGAATATCCATGAACCGCCCCACCATCTCGATATTATCTGCCATATCCTCAATTTGTTTGGTGAGTGGCGCAATCTTAGCGCTCGCCTGACGATATAGATGAAGAGAGGGCAGCACATAGTCTTTGAGATTTAATCCGGCACTTTGTGCCTCGGCCAAAGCGGTTAAAACACGATCATAAAATGTTTGTGCACACACACTTCCTCTGGCAACGATCAAACCGTATGGTTTTAAAACGCCCGATATGTGATTTTCCAATGATATCTTGTGCGACATCAAATGATCTCGTAAAGCCAGTAATGTACGCGCTTCTTGTGACGCAATTGATCTCACCTTAACAACTCTCAAAAAATCCTCTCCGCCCATACGCAAAAGCTGTGATAATCCCCGCGCGTCATTCTTATCTGTTTTATTGCGATAGGTTGCCAAAAAACGATGCGCCTGAAATGTTTCAAGAACCACAACGTCCAAACCATATCCGCATAATCCGCCATGAAGCCAACTGCTCATTGCACCCGCCTCCAGACAAACCTTGATATGCTTATCCATTTCAATACGATTTTTAATCCATCCAAAGATATCTAAAGGCCGCGTCAGGCTTTTGCCTTCAACAAAAATCTTCCCCTCATCATCAATCACACAAATACTCGTTTGCTTTTGCGATACATCCAATCCAACGTAATAATCAATACTCATAACTTTCTCCTATGCTGCGTTTTGTGATAATCTCTCTTAATTATCACCCAAAATGATCAATTTAAATGCGCCAAAGCGCAACTAAATACATAGGAGGCGGCGGTGTATGTCCAAGCTTCGCGGCTAAAGATCGTCGCGGCTATCTCGTATGGTCAACTAACTCCCGGCCACCAGCCCAAAAAGCTGGTGGTCTTTTCACATCGAACCGGGAGCAGAGTTATGAACCGCAAAATCTATTACCTTCATTTAGCCACATTGATTCTCACAATCATTATTGCACGGCCTATCTATGCAGAAACACACGAACCAGTGAACATTTTTACAGGCTCTGAATTTTTGACTTGGGATCAGGCGAACCAAGAACTGTATCTTCGTACATCTTTTGGCATAGCTGCGTTTGTGGTAAATCAATATAGCCCTGATCAAGGAAAATGTTTGAATGACTGGTTTGCCAATAATGAACAAGCTGCGTATACGCGCTTTATAGACACAATGAAGCGTTTTCCTGAATATCACCCAAGAGGCACGATCATTGCTGTCATGGAAAAACAATGTGGTAAATTCTCAAAGAGTTAAACAGGTGGTTTTGCCACATCAATTACGGGCTGACTTTCTTGTAATGATACTGTGTTATCTGACCGTATTTCATTTTGAATTATGGGGCCGGCTTGCTCAAAAATATCATCCTGAATCTGCTTCATTTCATCTTGGGTAATCAGGTTATGCTGGTCATTCATACGATCTCTGGCATTGCCTAAGACTTCAATTTGATAGTGCTGTATATCTTCAATGCGTTTGCGCGTATCTTCGACCTTCTGTTTTTGCTGCATAAAACCTTCACGAGATGGAGCATCATCCTTCCACACGACACTTTCCGCATCCTTCGGTGCCACAAGTTCATCATTTTCAGACCAGACATAGCCATATTGATCTTTGAAAACCCGCGTTCCATCCGGTAATTGGCTGGCTTGATCCAGAATATCATTCAGATCATCTTCATGCCCTGCCAAATCCTGCATAACTTGATCCAACACATTGCTCGTGGCGGTTTCTGCACGATCTAAGAGATCACTGGTGTCATTGTACATTCTGGCATATTCAGGATTGCTTTGCAGGATCATGTCTAGCGCGGTCATTTGTGCTTGCGTTTGCACCCTACGGCGCTGAGCCGCCAAGCCATTCGCATCTTCTTTATTACGAAAACGAATATCACGGCCAGCATCGCGTCCTGCAATCTCGTTTTGCAGATCGTCAAAATCACGTTGTTTCTGGGAATTCCGCTCTTCAGAACCGGAATGTTTATTACCACCCATGCTATCCCGCTGTACTTTATGATTATTATTTCCCGTTATGATATAACAAGAGCTTAAAGATTATATTAATATTCTATCTTTGATTGGTATTTACCAAATATTAAAACCTACAATTGTAATATGAAAATAGCTTAACGTCAGGAAAGTCTGCCTCAAACTGAGGCTTTGTGCATATCATGCCCTTCCGACTTTCCCATCACTCTAATGCGAAACAGATAGTCTAGTGGTTGAGAGCATCAACCTTGCATCCTCTTTGGATGCTGTAACGCATAAGGAAAAAGTGTGGCGAATAAGCGAAACATATTTGAAATACGCGTACATCCGAAGGAGGACATAGACTTATCCTCAATCCATCCCGCATTGATAGCTTTAATGAAATTGGCTGGTGAAAAGTCTGCCGAAAAACACTATGCTGAACAAATACAGCTTAAAAATGAATCTATTAGAGAGGATGGCCGCCATGAATAGAGTCGCAATTTACGCCCGTTATTCATCAGAAGATTTACAGGATGATGCATCCATTGAAGATCAAATCCGTATTTGTCAGGAGCGCGTAAAGGCGCAAGGCGGCGAAGTCATTAACTGCTACACTGATCACGGTATTTCTGGTGCTAGCATGATATTGCGCCCCGGTGTGCAGCAGCTTGTTCAAGATGGCCTAGCTGGAAAATACGACACTGTTTACACAGAAGCACTGGATCGTCTGTCTCGTGATCAGGAAGATATTGCTGGTATTTTTAAGCGCATGACATTCATGGGCATCAAAATCTTCACACTGTCTGAAGGTGAAATCAATGAAATGCATATTGGCCTAAAAGGCACAATGTCTGCCTTGTTCCTAAAAGACTTAGCCGACAAAACCCGCCGTGGCCTCCGTGGTCGTGTTGAAAAAGGAAAGTCCGGTGGCGGTAAAACATACGGCTATAATGTTGTACGCCGAATTGATGGTAATGGCGAAGTGGTCAATGGTGAGCGGGAAATCAATCAGGAAGAAGCTGCAATCGTCAATCGTATCTTTGTTGAATACGCCAAGGGCTATTCAGCTAAAAAAATTGCTTCTCGTCTGAATGAAGAGAAAATTCCCTGTCCATCAGGCAAGGCATGGGGCGCGTCTACCATTGCCGGAAATCGTAGCCGTGGCACAGGCATTTTGAACAATGAACTCTATATCGGGCAGCTTATCTGGAACAAGCAGCGCTACATCAAAAACCCTGATACCGGAAAGCGTGTGGCACGGATGAACCCGCAAGAAGAATGGATCAGAAAAGATGTTCCTGACTTGCGCCTCATGGAACAGGATGTTTGGGATGCGGTGAAAGCCAAGCAAGGTAAGATCAAAAAGAACAAACCTTTCCACAAGCATCGCCGTCCACCGAACCTGTTTTCATTCCTACTTAAATGCGGTGAATGTGGTGGCGGCTTCAGTAAAGTTTCGCAAAATCACTACGGATGCTCTACAGCACGGAACAAAGGCACATGTGATAATCGCCTTACGATCAGACAAGATGGGCTAGAATCTTCTATTCTGGATTCACTCCAGCATCATTTGATGAATGAAGAACTGTGCAAGCATTTCTGTGAGGCCTATACGCGCCGTATGAACGAATTGCGCCAAAGCCATAACTCAAAGCGCCGTTTGTACGAGAAAGAGCTTCAGAAGATCAATAAAGACGCTGAAAAGATGGTGCAGTCGATTTGTGACGGTTTTGCTAATGAAGTCCTGAAAGAGAAAATGAACGTCAATGAAGCGCGTCGGAAAGAGTTGAAAGAGATTCTTGAAAATACGGAAGAGGAAAAAGTGCTTCTGCATCCGAATCTGGCGCAAAGATACAAGGAAGAAGTACAAAATCTGGTCGGATCGCTGAATTCTGGTGATCGGCGGATGGAAGCGGCGGAGATTCTACGCTCCCTGATTGAGAAAATTACGCTTACGCCCAATGCCGAGCGTGAAAAGCTGATTGTCGATCTCTACGGCGATCTGGCTGGAATTCTGGCTATGTCTGCTGAAAAGAAGGCTACGCCGGAAGATAAAGAAACTCTCCTGAAACAGGCGGATTCCCTGCTTAATACTAAGAATTTACCTACAGGAGACAATGTGCAGGTTAAGATGGTTGCGGGAGGTGGATTTGAACCACCGACCTTCAGGTTATGAGCCTGACGAGCTACCGGACTGCTCCATCCCGCGTCACCTATAGAAAACTCCAACAATATGCCTTGAAGCACAAAGAGATATGGGGTTATAGCGCTCCCCTATCAGGAAATCAAGCAAGGTACAGTAAATAAGCCTATATAGGCCGCTAACCCCCTATATCCGCCACCATATTCACTAATCCTCCTCACCAAGGATAATGCGCGGTGTCACCAGGACTTGCAGATTTCGGTCATCTTTACGATCACCGCTCTTAAACAGCTCACCAAGCATAGGAATCTCACCCAGATACGGCACCGTGCTCACAGGGTCATCCTCCACCAAAGCCACATGCGTCACCAGTTGCAACGGA
>JAJFGU010000016.1 GCA_021775955.1 Alphaproteobacteria bacterium
AAATGTATATGGGACACACTCAATGCGTCGAACGAAAGCAACGGTGATCTATCGCCGCACAAAAAACATTCGTGCTGTTCAGCTGCTGCTCGGGCATACAAAGCTTGAAAGCACAGTTCGCTATCTTGGAATTGAAGTTGACGATGCTTTGGAGTTAGCAGAGCAAACTGAGGTTTGATTAATGACGACCAGAAAATGAAACCATGAGTGATCTTAGTAGGAGAAGTGAGATTGGTTGCGGGGGTAGGATCACTCTCAAAACACCTCTAACTTACTGTTAAATAATAAAAGTTATTCCGTCATTCAAAAGAATGTGTACCAGTTGTGTGTATCAGATTGATAGGCTATTGCAAAGGTTGCTTATGATTAAGGATTTTCCTGTCGGTTACTTGTATCTGCAACCGATGTTATGGGATAAGAGGTTGATTGTTCAGTGAATTGGCCTTCGATCATTGGCTTTGTACCGCATCTTGTACCGTAAAAATTGATGACCAAGAAATGTTAGTTCGTTATCAATTCCATCTAATTCACGCTTCCCCACTGTGCCGTCCAGCCTCGTCTGAGTTTTATCTGCTCCTCTGATTCCAAGTCCGCCGGTATATCGCATGTCATACGACACATTTTTTCGGGACGATTAAGGAAGTTAGAATATTGAGGCTTTGCCATCTCTCGCCGTAGAACACGGGCAGCCGAGTCTTTAAACATATCTTTCTGCTGCTGCGTAACGTCCTGATTGGCTGGGTCTGCCATTGCATCCAGATTGGTCGCATAATCAGCCCCTACCGCCGTCATGACCAATTGCGATTCATGTATTTTATCCTCAACTCCAAAATTTCTGGCAGAGTGCATAGACGACGCGCTGGCCTCTTGATCACACAAGGCCGTCATGAACCCCCATTGAATGTAATTAACCTCCTGAGCATGAATACACTGATCAAGAAAAATAACGATGGACGCGCATGTTGGCCAGAGCGTAGCGTATTTCGGTGATACTCTTTCAAATCAGTATCATTAAATAGAGTTTATCACCGGGTTGCCCCCCAGCCGCCAGACCAATGTTTACTATCCAGATCGAATTTCTGACTTGGCAATAATGGGCATGTCGTATCGCAGTCTATTTCCGGCCGGTTGCGGAATGCTTCGTGCTTCGGCTTATTCTTCTCTACCTCAAATTCGATACCAACAAATCTTTTAACTTTCTCCATAACCCTGCTGGAGGGCAGCTTTCTGCCAGCTTCATCTTCTTCTTGAATTTCACGGGCAAAGGCATCGCCAACAGCGCTCATGACCAACTGTGAAGAATGTATTTTATCTGTGACACTGCCGAGAGTATTACGTAACCAATGCCAAAAATTAGGGGACGTACTTTGCTTACACAGCTTGTTCATAAAACCCCATTCTACATAGTTCACTTCCTGCGAATGAATACATTCTCCGAAAAAGGTCACAGTTGGACCGCAAGTTTGCCTTGGAATGGCGCAATGTGGTGAGACGTCTTCAAACCAGAATTTCTTGCTCTCAAGATAGCGCTGATATTCTTCATCTGTTTCCTTCCTGAATTTTTGTGTTTCTGGAGCAATATTCGGGCTTAATGCGCTAATATCCCAAGCATATGTCGCTTCTGGCCAAGAGACCAAAATTGAACATTTTTCAGATCGTTGTGCCGCAGTCCAGCGCTTCCACTTTTGTATATAGAGGTCTCGTAACGTTTCGAGGACATGGTCGGTAATATCAGGACCGCAGATTTTTGCATCTTCTTCGGGTGGATCCGGCATAATCGGCTTTTGGGGCGTTTCTGGTGTCGTGGCGGGTGGGTGCTCGTTGATCGCAATTTGTGTGCTGTGGAACTGGGCAGTGTCGCAGTCTGGACTTACTTGCTCTGCGTAGATCCGGCGCTCTTCTGTAGCAGCGGCGTCAGCTTCATTTGCTTGGCGCTCATATTGCTCTGCTCTGAGATCGAAACCTCTTGCTCTCTCATGATGTTCATGCAGGAGGTCATCGCTCTCACGAATGCGCGGGCTCTCGGCCAGCGTGCGCCATTCCTGCGCTTTCTCACGCATCTCTTGCGCGCGCTCACGAAACCCTGCAGCATCACGCTCATAGCCTTCGGCATTGGTGATCCGGTAATGCGCGCGCTCAATCTCTTCTTGTGGTGGGCAAGGCTCTTGCTCTTCGGCGGCCGGCTCTTTGTCTCTGACAATCGAATGTAAGGGCTCAGGCTCTTCTTCGGCTATAACTTCGCCATGCCCCAGGACCTCAAAGTGCATCTGTTCAGCATGTTCTGAGAGGTCTGCCCTTTTGCTTTTGATAATTTCTTTATGCGCGTACATTTTTTCTTTTTCGGCGTTTATCTCTTCTTTCAAAGGATCGCAAACGTCTCTATTGCCCCCGCCAGCGCATTTCTCTTCTCTGGATCGTTCGTCCAAAGCCTGACGTTTATCCATGATCAATCCAAGATCAGCATAAAGATTTGTGACCTCTTTTAATTTTAAGCTGATTTGTTTTTCGGCTTTTTGCCAGGCGCTAAAGCCGCGTTCCAGGGTTTTGAATTCGGCCTTGCCGGCACCGCCCTGCTCCTGAACAACGTTAATGGATGAGTTTAAGCGACCTTCATGCGTGTCGTAAAATGTACCGGCACCTTCCCAGATTACCCATATGGAGCTCCCCCACGCCTCTGCATTGCGCACTGAATAGTCCACGCCTTTGCTCGCAAACGCTTTGGATAGAGCTGCTGCGGCATTTTCCTCACGGTAAGAGCTATCAATTTTCTCTTCCCGTTTTTCGATGTCTTCGATCATCTTACGGAGTTTTTTAAGAGCAACGGATTGAGAAATTTCCATTTTCATTTCAGGTTGGTTTTGCGGCGTCTTGCCGTCTTTTGTAGGTGCATCGGATGATTTTTCAAATTCATCCATAATGCTTTCATTATCCTGCTGAACAACAGGCTCTTCGGGTAGCTCTTCTTCGTTATCGCAGGGCTGCGCCGCATCCCATTCCGCTTGAAGCTCGGCTTTTACTCTTTCTATTGTATCCCTATCATCTTCATCCCGATTTACAACGCCCGGAAATAAAATAGATGTTGCTTCAGGAACAGCGCCAATATCAATGCCTGCATCAAATGTGCGCACCATACTCTTTAAAGATTCAATTTGCGCTTTGAAAATCGTTTCATCACAATCTGTAATGGCGGCGCGCGCCTGAAGAACACTTTCCCCTGCACCTTGTGCATATAAACCGTTAAACAACCTATGAGACGTCCCTGTAATCAGGTTTTGTGGCTCAGTAGGAGGCGGATTATTTCTGGATTGCTCGAGCAACTCTTCACGCGTCGGCTCTGCGTCCTGCGCATAGGTAATGTGAGCGCTAAACGCTAATCCAAAGACCATCAAAACTGTCAGAATACGAAACATAACCATCCTTTTTATTTCTTCTCAAAAGAAACAGTGTGCTCAGCTGTTTCGCCTTGTTTCACATCGATGTCGAAGGATACCGCTTTATGACCACGCAATGTGCCGCGTATCTGATAACGACCTTCATTGAGTACAAACCAGAAATCACCCTTGGCAACACCGGCATCCCGGTTTTTCTGTTCGACTTCGCCGTTATCCTTTATGGGATAGGCGTTCCAATAGGCATCATTCTTTATCGGGCCGCCATCAGCAGACGGTATGATTTTGACATTTCCGGCTTCGAAATTGACTTTGAGATCCGTGGTCTCTCCGGCCTTTGAATCAATATCCAGATATTTAAAAGCGCCGTGATAGCGGGCATGGATACGGAATTTTCCGGGTGGCAGTTCAGCAACAATTTGCCGGCCTACATCACTGAAAATTGATTTATCTGTCGAACCGTCCGCCTTAACCGGATAAATGTTCCAGTAGACATCACCTTTGGTCAGTGGTGTGCCTTCGGTAAAGAACGTACTCAGATTGAACGTGCCGCCGCGCATGTCGATTTCATGCTCCTGCGTTTCGTCTGCCTTGACTTCAATAACCTGACCGCCATGGACAGCTTGTCCGACGCGCACTTTGACGTAGTAGCGCCCGGGATTTTTAATCTTTACGAAATCATCAATAGCGGAAAATAACGCCTTGCCCTTGGGTTCATCATTTTCATCGACAGCAAAAACATCATAACGCACGTCTTTTTCGTAGCGCTCGCCGTTTTTATCGACGATGACAAAGACCATATCGGCACCGCTACGCACTTCTTCCGCAATGGCTTCCAGTGCCTCACCAAGCTGCCCGGCATTATCTGCGGACAGGAATTTCCCGCCGGTATTTTCGGCAAGGCATTTCAGTCCCGCCTGATCCTCAACTTTTACATCAAAGCCAATAACGTGGGCGGTAAAATCAATGCCCTCTTCTTCCAATGATTTACCGACCGCGCACGGGTCAAGATCACAGGTTTCGATGCCGTCGCTCAGCAAAATCACAGTCGCAGCTTCTTCGGTATATTTCAGCTCTTCTGCGGCTTTCTTAACTGCTGCTGTTAAAGGCGTTTTGCCTTTCGGATTCAAGCCGTTGACGATTTCAACGATCTTGCTGTCTGTCTTCGGCCCGACCTTGATCAGTGTCTCGATGTCGTTGCAATCACCCTTGCTGTTATGGCCGTATGCGGACAATCCCAGATGCACATTTTCGTCCCAGTTTTCCATCATGTCGGCAATGACTTCGCGGGCAATGACAATTTTATTTTTGCCATCAACCTGGCCCCACATACTGCCCGAAGCGTCCAGCACCAATATCGCGCGGGCATCCGGCTCATCGGCGGCCTGCGCTGGAGAAAGCACAAAAGCAAAAGCAAAAGCAAAAGCAAAAACGAAAAAAGCAAAAATGAAATGTCTCATGGTTTGTCCTTATTTTTTTAAAATCGGAATGGTCATTGGGTAAAAACCCTCTTCACTAAATTCCTGTTGTTCCGGTACATAAAGGCGGATATTGCCCTGAAACCCATCGATGACGTCTTTTTTCTTAAAATCCAGCTTTACCCCGCCATCAGAGCGGTAAATGCCGGAGTCTTTGCTGGTTTCTTTCAGCACAACATCAAAACCTTTTTTCGGTTTTTTCTCGGGTTCTACCCGCACCGTGATTTCATCCTGGCGTCTTTTGCAATTCATATCGCTTGTGACCTCGATCCAGATCTTGTCACCAAGCGCGAACATGCCGTCCGGCGATTCCTTAAAGCCTTCATTAAGCGCCGTAACGTATCCCGCATGTTTCCAGATTGGATCAAGTTTTAACCATTGTGCTTCACCAGCAAAAAACTTTTCGGGTAACAGGTCAAGGTGACTGGGACGATGGCCATCATCGAGTTTGCTAATACAATAATTTTTATCACAATATTCAGAATTAATAACGGGTTCAAACCCGCCGGTAAGATTAGGCGGGAGATCATAATCCAGCATCTGGTGCGTCATATTGGCCAGCTCATGCTGATAGGCTTGGCCCAGAGCGGGAGTCGGATTAACAAGATAGCCCTGCGGCGTGCCCTTGCTGCGCGTACCTTTAACGGTTGCCTTGGGGCCGAGGCTAATCAGCTTATCGATCATGGCATCGCTGACACCACCCCCTATCCAGTTGCGAAGAAAGCCGCGATCCGCCTTTGTATAAACATGCTCCAGATCTAATTGATCGCCCTTCAATGTGCCTTCATAGACCATATAATCTTTACCGCTATAAATCGTGGCACTCACCTTGCCACCTTTTTCCTGAACAACAGCTTCATTCTCAAAAAGCGGATGCACGGCCCAGCATTCCCCGTCCGTGACCGGTGCCAATGCCTGTTTTTCGCCGCATAGCTTACCGTCTTTCTGGCGCGCCGTTATCTTTGTTTCAGAGGCGTGTTTTGCCAGCGCTTTCAGTTTTTCCTGTAACGGGAAATAAATGATGTTCGGATCGACTTCCTGTGAAAGCTTTGCGCGCAGCTCTTTTAGTGAAGGGTTTGCTGCTTCCGGCAAGGTACTAATTTTTGATCCAAGGCATTTCAAGAACGCTTCATAGGCAGCGTTCATTTCCTTATGATAGGCCTTATAGGCAACATCGATTGCATCCTGATTTTTGTTGTAAACAGCCAGCGCCGCTTTGCGCTCTTTTTCAATTGCAGGCAGTAAGGCATCAATTTTATCCCACGCCGCCTGCCGCGCCGCTTCGGTTTCTTTTTCCCGTGCCTGTAGAATTTCAAGACTTTCCAGCTTGTTCAGACGCGCCAGCTCGGCTTTATATTGCGTGCGCTTATCAGCATCCGGGGCGGCAGTAGCCAGATCTTCTAATTTTGAACGGTTTTCCGCCAAACTCTGCGCATCGAGCAGATCATCACGCACACGTTGCAGCGCCTGGTGGTGCTCTGCAGCCTCTACCATCGCCACACGCCACTCTTCGCGTTTGGCTTCCAGCTTGTTTTCGGCCGCCCCATTTTCGGCTTCCAGCTTTGCGACGGCCTTTTCACGTTTGGCTTTAGCACCTTTTTCCGCCTGCTTATGCTGTTTACTGCATTCGCTTTCGCGGAATTTGGCTTTGCAGCCCGTAGCCAGTTTTTTAATCCGGTCGGCAAGATCGCTCACCTTGCGCTGGCGCTCCTGTGCCATGCCAATAGCAACACCGCCAAACATCTCAGCAAGACGCAGGTCGCGCTGCGCAGCAAAAGTATCGTCAAGCTGCACCATGGCTTCTTCAAGGTGACGGCGCTTACCCGCCACCAGCGGTTCCATCAAGGCATTGACCACTGCGCGCGTCACGATCTGTACGGCCTTGGATACCGTGGCTTTTGGGTCTTTACCCACTACTGCCGCGCCCAGCTTTTTCGTCAGTTTGCCTGTTTCGCCAACGCCCACAATCCGGACACTGCCGATTTGCGAACTGACAGAGCCGATAAAACTATCGCCGAAGCTTCCTTTTGCTGTTCCGGCAGTATCCTGCCCCAGCTTGCCCAATGCTGTTTTATGTTCCAAAGCCAGATCAGCACCCTGATTGACGCTGTAATTAATGAGGGACGCATAGGTATGTTGCAAAAATCTTTCCGCGTTGCCGGCGGCTCCTTGCGCATCGCCTGTTAAATAGCTCACCGTAATCCCGGCCGTCAGATGCGCGGCGCGCTGCGTTAATTCCAGCACAAATAAAGCGTTTTTCATTTTGGACATTTCACCCTGCAGACCTTTAGCTTGGGCGATCGCGGCAAATTTCTGGTTACGCGCGAGATTTTCAAGCTCTTCTTGCGCGATGCGGGTCATGGACACAGACAGATTAGTGGCCTCCAGCGACTGATAAATCTGCTCGGCCAGTTTTTCAATTTTCGCACAATCAAGCTTGACGCATTTCTTGTCATCCTTGATTTGGTTTTTCGCACCCTGAAACTCTTTTTCGAGCCTTTTTACTTCAGACTCCAGCGCGTCCAAATGCTGGTCGACAATTTTGACTTCCTTGGTTGTTTCATCAACCCAGGCGGCATAAAGAGAGTTTTTGAAATCACCCGCCATAGCCGGATTGCTAAAAACTAATGCCGTGAAGAGCCATACGGTTGCTAATAAGCGCATGATTGTATCCATTCCTATCGAAAATTTTTATTGACAGAACGTTACACTTATTTTTCAAGAGGATAAAGTGACTCTTTACTTCAATTATGTTCCACCATTTTCTTTCTCTATCTCTATACAGAAAACCCCTATTTAATTATTGCTCAAAATCCTAGCATTTCTGCGCATGTATTTTCTATGGTTTATCCATACAAAAAACTAATGATTTAGGAATGAGTAATGTCCGCTTTGGGTCGTTTGCGGACTTACAATCAAATCGCCTTCACGATATGCTTCGCATTCAGCCCGGCCTGTTCGTATTGCTCGAGTGGGATGTCGTGATCCTGGAAAATATCGGGCAGGTGCATGGTTTTGACGCGGCAGGAGCCGAGCAGGTTTTCATTGTTCATGAATTCGAGCACGAAGGAGCCGAACCCGCCGCGCGAGCCTTCCTCTATCGTGATGAGGGTTTCGTGGTTTTTCGCGAGGTCTTTGATGAGCTCTTCATCCAGCGGTTTGGCAAAACGCGCATCGGCGACCGTGACGGAGATATTTTTCTGCTCCAGAATTTTTGCGGCGAGGAGGGCTTCACTTAAACGCGCGCCGTAAGAGAGGATGGCAACGTCGCCAGAGATGTCATTTCGAGCGGAGCGAGAAATCTCACGATTATCGGGAGATCCCTCCGCCTGCGGCGTTCGGGATGACAGAGAGGTGGAATGAACAATCCGCCCCTTGCCGATCTCTAAAATTTCACCGATCTCCGGAATCTCCACGCCCGTGCCTTCACCGCGCGGGTATCGGAATGCAATCGGGCCGTCATTATACGCCGCCGCGGTGGCGACCATATGGGTGAGCTCGGCCTCGTCACTGGCAGCCATCAGCACAAAATTCGGCAGGCACCCCAAATACGCGACATCAAACGCGCCGGCATGGGTCTGGCCGTCGGCACCAACCAGCCCCGCGCGATCAAGCGCAAAACGCACGGGTAGATTTTGAATGGCCACATCATGAACGATCTGATCATAGGCGCGCTGTAAAAACGTAGAGTAAATCGTGGCGAAGGGTTTGAACCCTTCCGTGGCCAGACCGGCGGCAAAGGTCACGGCGTGCTGCTCGGCGATACCGACATCAAAACTTCTCTCGGGAAATTCTTCGGCGAACAAATCCATCCCCGTGCCGTCGGGCATCGCGGCGGTGATACCGATAATCTTTTCGTCCTTGCGCGCTTCTTTAATCAGGCTTTGCGCGTAGACTTTGGTATAGCTGGGCGCGCCGGGTGCGCTTTTGGCCTGATCGCCGGTGATGACATCGAATTTCTTGACGCCATGCATTTTACAGGCGGCGTTCTCGGCGGGCGCGTAGCCCTTGCCCTTTTTGGTGATGGTATGAATGAGGACGGGGCCTTCGTGGTGCGCCTCTTTGACATTGCGCAGGATGGGCAAAAGATCGTCAAGGTTATGGCCGTCAACCGGGCCGATATAATAAAAGCCCATATCTTCAAACAGCGTGCCGGAGCTGCCCTGTTCGGGGGTGAAGGTCATGCGCGCGGTTTCCTCGGCGCGTTTGGCGGCAAAGCGGATCGGCTTTGGCAGATATTCGGTGATGCGCTTGCCGATCTCGCGCGCGGACATATAGGGTTTGGAGGACACAAGGCGCGCGAGGTAGCTTGCCAGCGCGCCGACCGGCGGGGCGATCGACATTTCATTGTCGTTGAGGATGACGATGAGGCGCGACTTCATTGCGCCCGCGTTGTTCATCGCCTCGTATGCCATGCCCGCGCTCATCGCGCCGTCACCGATAACGCAGATGATGTTGTTGTCATTATCGGACAGGTCGCGCGCCACCGCCATGCCGAGCCCGGCAGAAACGGATGTGGAGCTATGCGCCGCGCCGAAGGGATCAAATTCGCTCTCGCTGCGCTTGGTGAAACCGGACAGCCCGCCACCCTGACGGAGTGTGTGGATGCGATCGCGGCGGCCGGTGAGAATTTTATGCGGGTAGCATTGATGCCCGACATCCCAGATCAGCTTGTCTTCGGGCGTGTTGAAAATCGCGTGAATGGCGACGGTCAGCTCGACCACGCCAAGGCCCGCGCCGAGATGCCCGCCGGTTTTGGACACCGCGTTGATGGTCTCAGAGCGCAGCTCACCGGCGAGAATTTTTAGCTCATCGTCTTCGAGATGTTTGAGATCGGCGGGGGTGGTTACCAGATCGAGCAGGGGGGTTTTGCTGGTTTTTTTGTCCAGGGCTTTCTTGTTGTTTTCCCCGCGCAAGCGGGGATCTTCCGTGGAAGCGTCCCTAAGGTCCCCGCCTTCGCGGGGAAGACAGTCTTGTGTTTTCTGTGCCTGGGTCATGGGAAGTATTTATAACCACGAAGACACGAAGGCACAAAGGTTTTTAGCTAATATTATAAAAATATGGAAACTTTAAGTTTTTTTTGTCATGAACGCCTGGAGAAGCTACCAAAGTAGACCATACAGAATATGGTGCCGGCTAATGCGCCGTATGCAATAGTCCAAAGTATCCTTTTAAATAAGACGATATAGCCACAAGACGTTCGTACGTTATTTTCAATGATTTGGCATCCTTGCCCATAAAAACTGTAAGTGCTGTCTTCTGGGCCTCCCCAGGGTATGGATGTGATTTCAAGAATAAGTTCAGGTATTAAAGAAATAAGGATAGCAAAGGGTATTACATATAAAGGCCTTAGGAGGTTGTAGGATTTTAAGACGAAGTATAAAGGTGCTGCAAAAACTATAATCAATACCCATGAGACAATTAGGTTACTTACAAAAAAAAGAACACTGCGTTTGATAAATTCAGGATCAAAAGTCCATAAAAAACAGGGAAGAACAGGAGCTAATAAAAATGCCAAAAATAGCCGGACTCTCGTCCCCTTATTAGCACCTTCCTGTTGTTGCGCCATATTATTATGCCCTAAGCCCGCCTTGCCAAAACATACTCCGCCAAATCCTTAAGCACCTGCGCGCGGCCTTCGAACACTTTGAGGTGGGCGATGGCCTGCTGGACGATCATCTCGGCGCGCTCGCGTGCCTGCTCCTTACCCATAGCGGAAACAAAGGTGGCTTTGCCGGCCTCGGCATCCTTGCCGCCGTCTTTGCCGGTATCCTGCGGGTCGGCTTCAACGTCCAAAATATCGTCGGTGACCTGAAACGCCAGACCGAGATCAAAGGCATAATTTCTCAGCGCGCGGCGGTGGGGCTCATCGGCTTTACCCAAAATCGCACCGGATTCACAGGCAAAAGCCATGAGCTTGCCGGTTTTCATGCGCTGCATGCGGCTGATGGTGCCAAGGTCGAATTCTTTCTTCTCGCCGATAAGGTCGAGCATCTGCCCGCCGGCCATACCGTGGCCGCCCGCCGCTTGGCCTAGGCTTCGGATCAGCTCACAACGCACACGCGGGTCTTCATGGGTATCGGATTCGGCGAGAATTTCAAAGGCCAGCGTGAGCAGGGCATCACCGGCTAAAATCGCGGTGGCCTCGTCATATTGTTTGTGCACAGTCGGCTTGCCACGGCGCAAAGAGGCATCATCCATCGCCGGCAAATCATCGTGAATAAGTGAATAACAATGCAGAAATTCAACCGCCGCCGCCACACGGCGTGAGCGGTTGGTATCGACATTGAACAGATTGGCCGAATGGATGGCCAGAAACGGGCGTAGCCTTTTGCCGCCGCCCAGCGTGCCGTGGCGCATGGCATCGTAGAGCTGGTTTTCCGCCAGATCGGTGTCGGGTAAAAGGCGCTCGATGGTACGGTTGACGGCATCGGCCGTTTCGTCCATGGCTTCTTGTAATTCGGGTTTTGCGTCTCTCGGCGATGGGGCCATGTTAGTGTTTTCCTATTATTAGTTTTTAACTATTTAAAAGTTCTGAAACGCAAAGTTAGACAAAGTTAAACAAAGTTTCATTTTTTCTTTGTGCTCACTTTGTCTGACTTTGTTTTACTTTGCGGTTTAAAAATAATCTGCATTTATCAGCTTTATCTGCTTGCCCGCCATAGCTTTAGCGACGGCGGGTGGTTTCATTCTTATTCTTCATCCAGCGGCTGGGTGCTCACAGAGCCGTCCTTGCCGACTGTGATTTTTTCAATTTTGGCCTGGGCGTCTTTTAGCTTGGCTTCGCAGTGCTTTTTCAGCTTGGTGCCGCGCTCGTAAGTAGTTATGGAATCTTCCAGCGCCGTATTCCCGGTTTCCAGATTCTTGACGATCCCCTCCAGCTCCACCAGAGCCTCCTCGAAACTTAAATCTTTTATCGCTTTTTCAGCCATTTAGCCGCGCCCGTTCACTTTATATAAGAGCGCCGGATTGTACGTGAGAATAAAGGCTTTCTCAAGGGACAATTACAGGGCGTTTCAGAAAAATAATTGACATATTAGATATCCAGTGGTAATTTACGGAAAACTTTAAAAGGTATACTATGAAATTAAGATTGATTTTTGTCAGACATGCGACATGGGAAGTTCTATCTAGGGGTAAAGGACTGGATGAGCCTGGGAGGGAATCTATCAGAAGCCTTGCCGCCAAGCTTAAGCAAGATCTAAAAATTTTCCCGAACAAGATTTTTGTGGGCATACAACCTAGATCAATTGAAAGCGCAATAATACTGTCTGAGGAGTTTGAGTTAGGGGAGGATCCTGAGCCCATGATCCAGCTGGATGAAGGTCATGGCGGACAGTTTGTAAAATTCCATATGAAGAAGTTACCCGATGACCTGAAAACGGTCTTATGCGTTTCTCATGCAAATACTATTAGTAATGAGGCTCAAGCCCTAGGTAGAGAAAATGGTGTTAATTTAAAAAATGGGGCTGCCTTGATAGTGGAGTTTGATGGAGAAAATTGGTCAGAAGCGAACAATCCGAGATATCAGATAGTAGAGCCATAACTATAGTTTAAACTAACCCTAATTTCCGCTCCAACGCCCCACACAGCATTTGCCCGAGTGTGATATGCATTTCCTGGATGCGGGCGGTGGTGTCCGAAGGGACGATCAGCAAAATATCACAGACATCAGCCATCTTGCCGCCATCGCGCCCGGATAATCCCACCGTAATCAGGCCCTTGTCATGGGCCGCCTTCAAAGCGAGCAGGACATTTTTGCTCTGGCCTGATGTGCTGATGCCGATGGCGATATCGCCGCTTTGGCCCAGCGCTTCAATCTGGCGGGCGAAAAGCTGATCAAAGCCCATGTCGTTGCCGATCGCCGTCAGAGCCGAGCTGTCGGTGGTTAGTGCTATCGCCGGGATCGGGTTGCGGTCCTTCACGTAGCGCACGGTTAATTCTGTGGCGAGGTGCTGGGCGTCCGCCGCGCTGCCGCCATTGCCGAAGAACAGGATTTTGCCGCCATGGGAGGCCGCGCTGGCGCAGGCATCGAGCAGCTTCACGAAATCGTCTTTCAGGGATTCAAAGGTTTTGGTGGCGGTTTCGAGATGCTCGTCGCGCTCGGACTCCCAGAAGCTATCAATGTCAAACTCAGCCATTGCTGTTGCCTTTAAGGATTGAACGGGGCGGAGAGAATATCAATTGGCCCGGAGGTTGATCCCGGCACCTTCACCGGTTCAATCGGCGGCGGTATTTCGGGCTCGTCCTTAAATGGCGACTTGAAAGAGAACGGGTCTGTTTCCGGATGCGCGACGGCTTTAACCGCTGCGATTTTCTTGCGGTTATAGGTCAGCTGCTCATTGCTGAGCTGGAACCCGACCATCACGGTATAGTGTGCCCCTTCCGATTCATGTTTTACCGGAATGATATGGCGTAGCGATTCATAATAAGTGTGGCGATCTTCCCCGTGCTCATAGGTGATCGAGGCGGCGAAAACCTCTTTGGCCAGAATATCTCCGCCCGGTTCGGTAATGGCCACAAAGAAGGGATAGCTGAAAAACGGCATGTCGCCGGATTGCGCTCTTCCGTTCGGGCCAAGCTGTCCTGCAAAAGCCAGTTTGAGGTCGACCATGACGCTTTTGGATTTGTACTTACACGAGCTTTCGATCCGGTTGATATCAACCTGCGAGACCAGGTTGCTGGCATCGGCGTTGTCGTAATCGGCAAACTCATTGAGCGTGGCCAGTTCTTCGACGATATGAACCTGCGGGCAGGCTCCGTGCAAGACATTGCCATCGCCGGTTAAAGATTGAAAATCCGGCAGGCCAAGATTGTTGATATCCGCCTGCAACCCATCCACCGTTTCACAGGCAGGCAGGGCAAGAAGGGCTATAACCAACGCAGTAAGGCAATGTGATCTTTTCATCGAAGGCGCTCCGGCACTAGAAAATAAGGCCTTACTCTACGAAAGCGGGCGGTGCAAAGCAACCCTGCTTCGCCAAGGCTACGCAGGGCTTACGGACTTATTAATAATAGAAGTGTGGATTCAGGCGATTTTATTGCGTATATAGACGCCTATGACAAAACGGGATTTAAAAATATTGCTGGCCGCGCCACGGGGGTTTTGCGCCGGGGTGGACCGGGCGATCCAGATCGTTGAGCTGGCGCTGGAGAAATATGGCGCGCCGGTCTATGTCCGCCATGAGATTGTCCATAATAAATATGTCGTCGATGGCTTGCGGGAAAAAGGCGCGGTGTTTGTCGAGGAGCTGGCTGAGATTCCAGATGACGGATGCCCGGTTATTTTTTCCGCCCATGGTGTGCCCAAGGCGGTGCCGGAAGACGCCACCAAGCGTGAGATGTTTTATATTGATGCGACCTGTCCGCTGGTGAGCAAAGTGCACCGTGAGGCCGAGCGGCATTTTAAGGCGGGTGATCAGATTATTCTCATCGGCCATGCCGGTCACCCGGAAGTGATTGGCACAATGGGGCAACTCCCTCCTGATTCCGTGCTGCTGGTGGAAACGGTGGAGGATGTGGCGAAGCTCGAAGTGCAGAATGCAGAGCGGCTGGCCTATTGCACACAAACCACGCTCTCGGTTGATGATACGGCAACGATTGTGAGGGCTTTGAAGGCACGCTTTCCGGCAATCAAGGAACCGCATAAGGAAGACATCTGCTACGCCACCACCAACCGACAGGCGGCAGTGAAGGCGATTGCGCCGCGCAGTGATGCGCTGATGGTCATCGGTGCGCCAAATTCATCCAACTCCAACCGTCTGGTTGAGGTTGCGGCCTCGCATGGCTGTCCGAAATCGGTGCTGGTGCAGCGGGCCAGCGATATTGACTGGGCGTGGTTTGAAGCGGTGGAAACGCTGGGCCTGACCGCCGGTGCGTCGGCGCCGGATGTGCTGATTGACGAGGTGATCAATGCGGCCCGCACGCATTTTGATGTGACAATCGAAGAGGTTCCAATTACGCAGGAAAATGTTAGTTTTAAGATACCAAAAGTTCTGGCAGCATAAATGAAACTCACTTCAGAAGAATTTTTAGCGCAAGGCAACAAGGCGATTACCCTGATCGGCATGTCCGGTGCGGGCAAGAGCTATTTATCCGACAAGCTAGAAGAATGGGGCTGGCACAATTATTCCTGCGATTACCTGATCGGCACAAAATACCTGAAGGGTCTTGTCGATGGCAAGGCAGACCGGGTGAATGATCCCATGAGCCTGCTCTCTGAATTTGTCGGGAAAATCGGCGACCCGGAAAAAGGAGGTCTGGCCCGCGAGGAGTTCAAGCGCCGCCAGCAATTATACTACGATGCTGAATGTGAGGCCCTGCGCGATACGCTTCCGGCTCTAGATGAAAGCGGCGGGCAGCAAAAAAGCTTCGTCAACGATTCCGCCGGCAGCCTGTGCGAGATCGAAGATAAAAAGCTGATTGCTTCTATCGGTGAAAAGACCCTGTTCGTGTATCTGAAGATTGGACAGGAAAATTATCGGGAATTACTGCGCCGCGCCATTGAATATCCCAAGCCGCTATACTTCCCGCCGAATTTTTTGCGCGAGCGGCTGGCGCATTACATGAAGGATCTTGATGTCGAGAATGTGGAGGAGGTCGACCCGGATGGGTTTTTGCGCTGGGTGTTTCCTCATCTGTTCGAAACACGGCTGCCGAAATATCAGGGGCTTGCCGATGAGTACGGGGTGAGCGTGAATATGTCTGAGCTTAAGGACGTCGCAAGTGAAGATGATTTTATTAATATTGTGGCCCGGGCGCTTGATGAATAGGCGGATTAGAAAACATGACTGATATCGTTGAAATATATACCGATGGTGCGTGCAGCGGAAACCCCGGGCCGGGCGGCTGGGGCGCGATTATGCGCTGGAACGGTCATGAAAAGGAACTTTCGGGCGGCGAAAAGGACACCACCAATAACCGCATGGAAATGATGGCGGTGATCAAGGCCCTGGAGGCGCTCACCAAGTCATCGCAGGCCAAGCTTTATACCGACAGCACCTATGTCCAAAAGGGCGTGACCGAATGGATGACGGGCTGGAAAGCCAGGGGTTGGAAGGGCGCGAACAAGAAACCGATCAAGAATCAGGACCTCTGGTTGCGAATCGATGTGCTGGTTCAGGACCATAATGTGGAATTTCACTGGGTGCGCGGCCATGATGGCCATCCGGACAACGAACGCGCCGATGAATTGGCGGTGGCTGCAATTCCAAGGGGTTAAGCTCTTTACCCACAAACCATAATGATCGTTGTGTTGATGTTAAGAAACTGTTAAGGGTTTTCAGCGAATGATGGAATGACAGGGTCGCAAAGTTCAATTCCCAAAGAGGCCTGAAATTTTCAACCGGGAGAGTCACATGATCAAGCAAACAGAAAACATTATCCTTCCTCTGGAATCCGAGACAGTTTCACAGGGAGCCGATAAAGAAAAAATCGAGGGAATAGTCCACTCGCGATTTATGAAACATCTGCGCCATGTACCAAACAGCCGAATGGAGATCAAAATTTTGTCCTCCATCCAGTTCACCGCAGACATGCTTGATCACAGTGATGCCCATGTGGCCAAAGTACTGGTCGATATGGGGCTGCGCGCACCGCGCATGGCTTTCCCGGTTGAGTTTCTGGATTTTGCCGATTCCTGCCTGATGCGCTCGGGCTGGGAAGTTGGCGGGCCGAGCCAGGCGCTCATTGAATTAAACGAGCATTGGGGCCGCATCGGCGAAGACAAATTCGCCGGGTTCAAACGGCAATACTCTCTGCTCGATGATGGTGTCTACGCTAGCGGTTAAGGTTTGAGCTATCCTTTTCCGGCTGGCGTTCGCCACCGGTTATTTTTCGCAGCAAACTTCCAATTCCCGATCTCGATGATTTGAGCAGCGATGGTTTCGGCGCTTTGTATTTGCCGTGTGAAGATTCCATCATGTCATGCCATATCTGCGCCGGGAGATTGCCACCGGTGACATTTTCCATCGGCGTATTGTCGTCATTGCCAAGCCAGACCGCTCCGATCATTTTATCGCTATAACCGATGAACCAGGCGTCGCGGCTTTCCTGGCTGGTGCCGGTTTTTCCGGCAGTGGTGAAGGATTGTTTCGCGCGCCGCCCGGTGCCGTTTTCAACCACATTTTCGAGCATTGTGTTCAAGTCGTTTACATGGCTTTTTTCAATCACGCGGTGCGCGCCTCGCCTGCGGCGGCGCTCATAATAAATATTGTCCTCGTCATCGGTGATGCGGGTGATGGCGTAAGGAATGACGCTGTGTCCGCCATTGGCAAAACTCACATAGGCTACGCTCATCTCCAGCGGCGACACCACGCTGCTGCCCAGCGCGAGGCTGAGATCGGGCTCGAGCTTTGAGTGAATACCCAGTCTGCGTGCTGTGGCAATCACGGGGCCGCGCCCGGTTTCTTTCATCAAACGCACGGCGGCAGTGTTGAGGGAGCGGGTCAGCGCCGTTTCCAGTGTGATCTCGCCGAGATATTCATGATCGAAATTTTTCGGGCGGTAGCTGCCTTTTTTAATCGGCGCATCGAGAATAAGATCATCGGGCTTCCAGCCTTTTTCCAGCGCGGTTAAATACAGGATCGGTTTAAAGGCCGAGCCGGGCTGACGCCGCGCTTGCGTAATACGGTTGAACTGACTCTCGCGATAGTTTTTACCGCCGACCATCGCCAGCACCGCGCCGTTTGTATCAAGGATGACAGCCGCGCCCTGGCTCACCGTGCGCTCCTCGCCATAGGTGTTCAGCGTATTCGTCAGTGCCTTTTCGACGTTGTTCTGAATGTCCGGCTGCAGGGTTGTATGGACAATGAGATCCTGTCGCGGCGTGCCGATCAGATCGTCAATGCCGTCGACCACCCAGTCGGTGTAGTAACGTGTCTGGCCAGAGCTGCGCGATTGAGGCCGCGGCGTGGCGGGAATAAGAACCATGCCTTCGGCCTGATCTTGCGTAATGTAACCAGCATGAACCATGGCTTTCAAAACCGTGTCGGAGCGCGTGCGGGATAATTCAGGATTTTTCAGCGGCGAATAACGTGAAGGCGCTTTGAGCAGCCCAGCCAGCGTTGCGGATTCGCGCAAATTGACCTGGCTTGCCGGTTTGCCAAAGTAGAGCCGCGCGGCGGCATCAACACCATACGCGCCGGAGCCGAGATAAACGCGGTTCAAATAGGCGCTGAGGATTTCGTCTTTGGTCAGGCCATGTTCGAGCCACAGCGCCAGCATCGCTTCCTGAATTTTACGCTTTAAGGTGCGCTCGTGAGAGAGGAAAAGATTTTTCGCCAGCTGCTGGGTGATGGTCGAGCCGCCCTGGACCAGCCGCCCTTTTTGCACATTGACCGCCATCGCCCGCGCGATGCCCATCGGGTCGACGCCGTAATGCTGGTAAAAGCGCCGGTCCTCGGTCGAGATGATCGCGTATATAAGGTGCGAGGGCAGGTCGGAGGTGGTGACGCTGGTGCGTTTCATATCGCCGTAGCGGGTAATGACCGAGCCGTCGGCGGCCTTGATGATAATGGAGGAGCGGCGCTCGAATGTCGGCGCCTGGGTGATGTCGGGCAAATCCTGCGCATACCACGCCAGCATCAGGGTGAGCGCAATCCCACCCCACAGCCCGAGGACAAACAACCATTTCACCATACGGCCGAGAAGGGAGCCCTTTTTCTTCTTTTTGCTCTTCCTGGCTTTCTTGGCCGGGGCCTTCTTTTTCGCGTTTTTCTTTGCTTTTTTAGCCATAGCACTCACAAAATTGACATAACGGTGTTTTAGCATATAAAACTACCCCCGCAAAGGGGCTTACGCATGGACCATAGTAAAATTGACAAAATCAATGAAACGCTTTTTTTCAAAATGCCGCCGGCCAGAATGCCGGTGGCGGTCCTGTTTGGTGCCAAAAGCGTTAGCGGTAGTATCGCCCGGGATGCTGCCGCGCTGTACCGGAAAGGGTTGTTTCAACAAATCATTCTAACCGGTGGTAACAGGGTATTCGAACCCCATGCTTATCTCGCCTTAAAAGCTTTATACGGGCGTAAGGAAAACCTTCAGGAGAGAGGAATCTTAAGTGTGGATTTTCTGAGCGTTGCTACAGAAGTTGATTATATGGAGAAAATTCTTAAAGCAGAAGGAGTGCCGACAGAGAAAACGATAGTCTTCAAAGATAATAACTCAAAGAATACCAAAGAAAACCTTGAAGAAATTCTCAGGCAACTAAGGCAATTTGACGCGGCAACCTTTATCACTTTTGCGCTGAGCCAAAGACGAGGTCTTATGACGGCGCGAAAACATCCAGAGCTTAACCGTATGGCCCTGGCGACACATCCGGTTTATCCTTTTGGACTAACAAAAGAAAATTGGCCTGATTTTAGGAACAAAGGTTTTCTAACAAAATTAATCGTGGAGCATTACCTGTTTGAAGAAATGGACAAGGTTCATCCTGTAATAGGATGCGTTCGAAACGGGGATTGTGTAGAAGTTGATATACCAAAGGAAATTGAAAGGCTGGCGCCTTATCTTATTTAACTGCAATCCAGCCAGTAGCGCCTTCGCGCGGGGAACTGATCCGTCTCGGGGGTTTCGTCATCGAACTGCCCGCCGCAAAACTCAACAACATGACGGCCAACTTCATCCTTCGGGTCAATGGTAATCAAGGCGCGCTCGATCCCGAGATAACAGACAAACGGCATGCCCTTTTGCAAAATCTTTTTGGCAAAGCCTTTGCCGCGCATCGACGGGCGCACGACAAAATTGATATGGCCGCCCCATTTTTCGAGGTGCCAGTTTAAACGGTGGCGGATATTAAGCGTGCCGATAAACGCGCCGTCCTTGACCAGCCACAAAACGGTTTCCGGCACCGGCTCGACCCAGTCGGCATAGGGTTTGTGCAAATGCTTTTTGCCTTCGTTGAGTTTATGGATGAAATCTTCGAAACTGGATTCGACATCCTTGATGTCCAGAAAGGTGTAGCGGCCCTCATCCTGAAATTCCTTCAGGGCTTCGAGATAGCTTTCCTTGTGCTCTACGGCCGGCTTTACTAACTTTGATGCTGACATAAGATGATGGTTATAGGCTATTTTCCCTTAAAAGACAAAGCGCTAATGTTTAAAACATCAACAGCGCCGCAAGGCCCAAAAAGGCAAAGAATCCAACCACATCGGTAATGGTGGTCAGCAGCACGGTTGAGGAAATGGCCGGGTCTGAACCCATACGTTGTACCAGGATCGGAATCGCCGCCCCGCACAGCCCGGCAACGATCAGATTGATAACCATAGCCATGGCAATCACCACGCCGAGCATGGGAGTGGAAAACCATAAAGCGGCCACCACACCGGTGATCACAGCAAAGGCCGCGCCGTTTAAAATACCGACCAGTGTTTCCTTCCAGATTACCCGCCAGGTATTTGCTCCGGAAATCTCTTTTGTTGCCAAGGCGCGCACCGCCACCGTAAGGGCCTGCGTTCCGGCATTGCCGCCCATCGAGGCGACAATCGGCATAAGAATTGCCAGCGCGACAACCTGCTGAATCGTCGCGTCAAAAAACGAAATCACAACCGACGCCGCGATGGCGGTCATCAGATTAATAAATAGCCAGCGAAAACGCGTTCCCGATGTCGACCACACGGCGCGGTAAAGGTCGCCCTGATCCACCCCGGCCATTTTTAGGAGATCTTCCTGTGCTTCTTCATCAATCACGTCAACGATATCGTCAATCGTGATCACGCCGATCAGGCGGCCATCATTATCAATCACCGGCGCGGACATGAGATTTTCACGGCGGAAAATATGAGCCACTTCTTCCTGATCCATTTCGGCGGGGATGGAATGTGTTTCTTCAAGCATCAGGGTTTCGATTTTTTCGGACCGCTTGGCGCGCAAGAGTTTGTTCAGAGGAATCTCTCCGGCGATGTGGTAATCCGGGCTGATGGCAAAAATATCAAAGAACTCGTCAGGTAGATCTTCGCTGGCAGCGCGCAGATAATCGATGGTTTTACCGACGGTCCAGAATTGTGGAATGGCCACCATTTCGCGTTGCATTAGGCGACCGGCACTGTCCTCCGGAAAGTTCAGTCCCTCTTCCAAAACGACGCGGGTTTTGGCCGAGAGTTTACGGATCACTTCCTGCTGGAAATAGGGATCCATCGTTTCGATCAGCTCAAGGGCATCATCACTTTCCAACTCGGAAATAATGCCGGCAACCTGCTGGGTCGGCATCGCGGCCAGCGACAAGCGGCACAACTCCGGGGCCATCTCTGTGAAGGTGGAGGGGTTGAGAACGTCGCAATACATGGCCAGAAGTTCTTTGCGGTCTTCCTCGCCGACCTTGGCAAGAAGATCGGACGTATCGGCCGGGTTTAAATCTTTTAAGAAGGAGTGGACCGTATCGGAATCCTGCGTGCGGACAGCCTCGGTGATTTCCCTGATGTCATCATCAGCAAGGTGAACTGAAAATTCTTCGGTTAAGTCCGGGTTGACCGGGCCAGCCGGTATATTTGCTACCGTTTCCTCATTCATGTCTGGCCTCGTTACAGTAAAAGGTTAAGCTGCTTTTTTCTTTGCGGCTTTCTTTTTGTTTGTCCTGGGTTTGTTTTCAGCTTCATAGGCTTGCGCTGCGACAGTTGAAATTGCGCTCATATTGACAATGCCGCGTGTTGTCGCGGATGGTGTCAGAATATGCGCCGGCCGCGCCGCGCCAAGCAGAATCGGACCGATCGTAATGCCATATGCCAGAATTTTAACCATGTTGAAGGTGATGCTGGCGGATTCAACGTTGGGCATGATCAGCAAATTGGCCATGCCTTCAAATGTCGAGTTGGGCATGGTCCTCTTGCGGACACTTTCTTCCAGCGCTGCATCGGCCTGCATTTCCCCCTCTACGGCAAGGTCGGGATCGCGGCGTTTAATGTCAGCATAGGCCCCGCGCATTTTGACAGCAGAGGCGTGGTCGCTGTCACCGAAGCTGGAATGCGAGAGCAGCGCGACATTCGGTTTGATGCCAAAACGTCCCAGCTCCTGCGCCGCCAGCAAGGTCATTTCCGAGAGTTGGGCAATGCTGGGGTCCGGGTTCACATGGGTATCGCAAAGGAAAAGCGTACCCTTGGGCAGAAGTAATCCGCTTAAAGCCGCCGGCGTTTCAACGCCCGGTTTCAGGCCGATGACATCAATTACGTCACGCAAATGGTCGCTGTAATGGCCGATGGTGCCGCAAATTACAGCATCGGCTTCGTTCTTGTGAACCATCAGCGCGCCGATAATGGTGGCATTGGTGCGCAGCTTGGTTTGTGCGTCTGTTTGCGTGACGCCTTCGCGTTCCATGATTTTGTGATAGGTCTCCCAGTAGTCGCGGTACCTCGGGTCGTCTTCCGGGTCGATCAACAAAAAGTCCTTGCGTGGAGCCATGCGCAGACCCAGACGCTGGATGCGCGCGGCGACAACTTTTTCACGGCCAATCAGGATGGGTACAGCCACCCCGTCATCCAGAACCATCTGCACAGCCTGGAGCACGCGTTCTTCTTCTCCTTCACAATAGACAATGCGTTTGGGGTCTTCTTTGGCGCGCCTGTAGATCGGACGCATGACCAGTTGTGAGCGTACATAGAAATGCTGGAGCTTTTGCCTGTAAGCTTCGAAATCCTCGATAGGCCGCGTGGCAACGCCGCTATCCATCGCGGCTTTGGCAATGGCACTTGGCAGATCGACAATCAGGCGCGGATCAAATGGCTTGGGAATCAGATAGTCCGCACCGAATTGCAGAACCTCGTCACTGTAAACGGCGGCGACCTCGGCGGTGGCTTCTTTACGCGCAAGCGCGGCGATGGCCTCGACACAGGCCAGCTTCATTTCCTCATTGATCGCCGTTGCGCCAACATCCAGCGCGCCACGGAAGATAAACGGAAAGCCGAGCACATTGTTCACCTGATTGGGGTAATCAGAGCGCCCGGTGCAGATAATGGCATCTGGTTTGGCCTCTCTGGCTTCTTCGGGCATGATTTCCGGTGTTGGGTTGGCCAGCGCCATAATCAGCGGTGCCTTGCCCATTTTCTTAACCATCGCCTTGGTCAAAACGCCAGGGCCGGACAGACCGAGGAACATATCCGCGCCTTTAATCGCTTCGTTTAATGTACGGTGCTTGGTATCGACGGCGTATTTTGCCTTCTCCGGGTCCATGCCTTCATTGCGGCCTTCATAAACCACGCCAATACGGTCACATACGATAATGTTCTTCTTTTGAATGCCGAGGCTTTGTAGCAAATTCATGCAGGCAATCGCAGAGGCGCCGGCGCCCGAGGTCACCAGTTTGATATCTTTCGCCTTGCGTCCGGAAAATTCCAGCCAGTTGCGCACCGCCGCGGTGACGATAATCGCTGTGCCGTGCTGGTCGTCGTGGAAAACCGGGATGTTCATGCGTTCTTTGAGACGGCGTTCGATCTCAAAGCATTCCGGCGCTTTGATGTCCTCAAGATTGATGCCGCCAAATGTCGGCTCCATCACCGCCACGGCATCAACGAATTTATCGATATCGGTTTCGTCGATCTCAATATCAACGGAATCGATATTGGCGAATTTCTTAAAGAGCACGGATTTGCCCTCCATCACCGGCTTGGCCGCCAGCGCGCCAATGGCACCAAGGCCAAGCACTGCCGTGCCGTTGGTAATAACCGCGACCAGATTGCCGCGTGCGGTGTAGTCATAGGCTTTTAAGGGGTCTTTGGCGATTTCCTCACATGGTGCGGCCACACCGGGTGAATAAGCCAGCGCCAGGTCACGCTGCGTTGCCATGGCGGTGGTTGGGACGATTTCAATTTTTCCGGGCTTTGGCAGCCGGTGATAATCAAGCGCTGCCTGGTATAATGCGTCTTTACCGTCTTTTTTTGCCATGCCCCGTTTCCTTTGCCGTTTTGGTTTTTGCTATCCTAACAGAGAGTGACGGTGAGGCGAAGCTTTCTAAAGCCCACCTTCGCTCCTTTCAGGAGCTACGGCGCGGCATCCGTTTCACACGCTACAGCGCTTAATCGCGCTGTAGCTAAACTTTCGCTTCACGAAAGTTAGCGAAAGCGGATGGTGCGGCCGAGAGGACTTGAACCTCCACGGGATTTAACTCCCACAAGATCCTTAGTCTTGCGCGTCTACCAGTTCCGCCACGGCCGCACGCCATGCAGTAGATTGAAATCAATAACAAAACCGTGTAGATCGCGCAAGCCGCATAATCCGTTGCGGTGCGATAAGAAATTATGTCAGGGTGGGCCCATGGAATGGAGAGTTTCAAAAGAACCCGTAGCCTATGAACGCGCGCTGAAGACCATGAACAAGCGGGTTGCGGATATTAAGGACGGGTGGGAAGAGGAGATGATCTGGCTGCTTGAGCACCCGCCGCTTTATACCGCCGGGACCAGCGCGAAGGAGAAGGATTTACTCAGCCGGGACTTTCCAGTGTTTAAGACGGGCAGGGGTGGGCAATACACCTATCATGGTCCCGGCCAGCGCGTGGCCTATGCGATGCTGGACCTTAAGAAACGCCAACAAAAGCCTGATATAAAACAATATGTTCATAGTCTTGAAGATTGGATTATAAAAACGCTGAAAGAGTTTGATATTCAAGGCGAAAGACGCGAAGGCCGGATTGGTATCTGGGTCGATACGCAAGAGGGTGAAAAGAAAATCGCCGCGCTTGGCGTGCGGGTGCGGCACTGGATTACGCTCCACGGCGTATCGATAAATGTCGACCCGAACTTAGAGCATTATCAAGGCATTGTCCCCTGCGGCATCGCCGATCACGGCGTAACGAGCATGAAAGATTTGGGCGTGGATGTGAGTATGCAAGACCTTGATGAGGTCCTTCAGCAGAAATGGTTAGAGGTTTTTGAACCACAGCGATCACAGCGAGTGGCTTAATAAATTAGCCGTAAGTATGTGCGTTGATCTGTACCTGAGCTTCCGCAGCATCTTGAAATAGCTGGTAGGCAGCGCTGCCAGGCCTGATGCTCATATGTATAGCTCCAGATTCAAAAGTTTCTTGTTCTATATCGATGCGTCTATCAGAGGCTGTACTGATCTTGCCAGCAATTTGTCTTGTACGTATTGCCCAATCTTCATTTGATTCTTGTCCATGGCGGAATACGTACAAATCAAAGCCATAGCTTTCGCTTTTGGAGACATGCCCCGTATTGATATGTGAGCTTATACATTGGTGGTTTTTACTTGTTCTTTCTTCCAGCTCATTCTGCAATGCGCCATCGGCTGTAGCAATCCTCTCAGGCGACGGATCTTCACTAAAACATTCTTGTGTTAGTTTTGTAAGAGCTTTCATATCTTCATATCCTTGTTATTCGTTTTTCAATAATTGCAGGGACTATAACCAACAATTAGCAATATGTCAAATATAATTTACTGCTTTTTTCTAATCCGCGGCCAGATCCACCAGCCGGGATTCCACGAAATCGGCGGTGAAGGCGATGAGTTTCTCGATATCACCCTGTAAAGCCTCATAATCCCCTGATTTTTCGTGTCGGTCCTCATCCATATACAGCGATTTGTTGATCTCGAGCTGTAGCGAATGGCGGCCACGCGAGGGCTGGGAGTGGCGGGCGATCAGCTCGACCCCCTTGAACGGGTCGTTAATCGTGACGCTATAGCCCAGGCCCTTAATGAAATCACGCAAACTATGGGTGAAATCCTTGCTACAGGTGGTGCCGTCACGGTCACCCAGGCAAAAATCCACCGCCTTATTGCGATTGCCGATCAGGCCGATGGCCTGGCGCGGGCGGGCGCTGCTGGACGGCATCGAATGGCAGTTAATGTGCCAGATTTGGCCGAAATTGTAATGCGCCTCGTCGACCAGCTTTTGCAGCGCGTCATGATAGGGGTGATAGTAATGCTCTATGCGGTTTTGCACCTCCTGCACGCTTAAATGCCGCTCATAGACCGGCACGCCGGGTTTGACCAGCCGCCGGATCAGCCCAATCCCGGCATCGCTGCGCGCGGTGGGGTTGGAGTCTTGCGGCCAGTCCTGCTCCAGCAAATCATGGTCGATATCACAGGCGGCGCGGTTGGGGTCGATATAGCTGCGCGGGAACAGCGCGCAGAGCAGGGCGCCGCCGTAACCTGGCGCACAGGCAAAAAGATCGTCGACATGCTTGTCCTCGGCACGCTCCAGCGCTTCAAAGTCGCAGGCATAGTCAAAGTCTTCGGGGTAGCGCGTGCCGCTATGCGGGCTGTCAAAGATCAGCGGCAGGGGATTGTCAGGCTTTGAAATGGTGAAAGTTTCGGACATTTTTATATTTTAACCGCGAATGGACACGAATACACACGAATTTTTTCTTTTTGCTTTCCCTGCGAAAGCAGGGATATTTAAAAACAAACACAACAAACAGATCCCCGCCTACGCGGGGAAAGCACTAATTATTTGTGTTCATTCGTGTTTATTCGTGGTTCTTTTTGCTTTATGTTATTCCGATGTTCGATATTAAAGCCATACGGGAAAACCCGGACGAGTTTGACAAAGGCTGGGCCAGGCGGGGTCTGGAGCCGCAGACGGACGCCATTTTGAAGCTGGATGAGGAGCGGCGGGGTATTCAGACCGAGCTGCAGGAGCTTCAGGCCGAGCGCAATGAAAAATCCCAGAAAATCGGTGAGATTAAAAAATCCGGCGGCGATGCAAAGGGCGCTATGGATGAGGTCGCGGCGCTGAAGGATAAGATGGCAGAGCTGGAAGAGCGCGAACGCACGGTCGCTGAGTCTTTGAACCAGCATCTGGCCGGTCTGCCGAATATTATGGCCGATGATGTGCCGGACGGTAAAACCGAAGATGATAATGTTGAAGTTCGTAAACACGGCGAACCTTCAAAAGACAAAGTACCCGAGCATTTTGAAATCGGCGAAGTTTTGGGCCTGATGGATTTTGAAACGGCCGCGAAAATGTCGGGCAGCCGTTTTGTGGTGCTCAGCGGCGGGCTGGCACGGCTCGAGCGGGCGCTCGGGATGTTTTTCCTTGATGTGCATACGGCAGAGCATGGCTATATGGAAGTTTCGCCGCCGCTCATGATTAAAGATAATGCGATGTTTGGAACCGGACAGCTTCCGAAATTTGCGGAAGATCAATTCCGTACCACGCGTGATGACTGGTTGTTGCCAACGGCTGAAGTGCCGCTGGCCAATATGGTCGCGGATTCAATTGTTGAGGATGATACTCTGCCGCGGCGCTACACCGCCTTTACACCATGTTTCAGACAGGAAGCCGGGGCGGCGGGCAAGGACACGCGCGGCATGATCCGCATGCATCAGTTTTACAAGGTCGAGATGGTGTCCGTCACCACGCCGGAAGAGTCTGAGGCCGAGCATGAGCGCATGACCAAATGTGCTGAAACCGTTTTAGAGAAGCTGGAGCTGCCGTTTCGGACGGTGATGTTGTGCAGTGGTGATACAGGCTTTGGCGCGCGCAAGACCTATGACATTGAGGTCTGGCTGCCGGGGCAGGGGCGCTACCGCGAGATTTCATCTTGTTCAAATTGCGGGGACTTCCAGGCGCGGCGCATGAATGCCCGCTATAAAAATGCGGACGGGAAGAATGTTTTCGTCCACACATTAAACGGCTCCGGCGTTGCGGTTGGCCGCGCGCTGATTGCGGTGATGGAGAATTATTATGACCCGGCCGATGGCGGGATTAATGTCCCGGATGTTTTGAAGCTCTATATGGGCGGGGTGGAGAAGATTACATCTTCTTAAAGACCTTAATGTTCGAAATGCGGCACCTGGTATTCCAGACCGGGAAGAGGTTCGTCCCGGATAATATCACGATAAAATGAATGATCTAATTTGCAGCGCAGCGCATCATAAAAACTGGCAGAGGCTCCTATATCTTGGCTTAAAAAGGTGTGTAGAAAATTCTTTTTATCATAGGGGATGTAATAGGAGCCATAAACATTTAGGGGAATAGCACCAACATGCATAGCCTCATATGTGTTGTTTTCAATCAGGTCAAAACGAATATACAAATCAGGGGACTTACCAAGGCTGCTTATCCATAGGGTGTATTCTCCTGTGATGTTTTGTCCGCCGATGATGTATTGTTTGCCGCCAGTGGGTTTCAGTTCCGGGAAGGGCGCTTGCAATTGCCATTCATAAGGATCGCCAAGACCTATTGAACACCTTCTGACAGGCTCATTATAGCTGCGCACTGCGCTATATACGAATGCTTTGGTTTGCGGCTCAACCGGCGGGTCCATGACGCTACGCGGATCGAAAGCTACATGTGTGATAATGGCGGGGTTTTCGGGCATTTTTCTCTCTGTTTTATAAAGATCATTAAGTTAACATAACCGATATATCAACAAAACCAAGGGATTGCAATCTTATGTTTTCATAAATTTGCTCCTGTGGTCCCTGATATGCTATAAAACCCCTATCTTTATTATTGAGTAAGGAGCGAAAAATGAGCATGAATGCGAAAGCGGTTTTGGGTGTGCTTCTTGGTTGTTTTCTTACCGCCTGTGAGGGTGACAGACCGCCAGAATATAGTCGCGGAGAAATTAAAGATGCCCTGAATGATATTGGTGCTCCTGAAGGAGTACAAACGGCTAAAGGCCCACCATCTCGGTATGGTGATGCTTCAAGATGGGTGGTTGGCAATGCTGTGGAATTGTCGTCTCGAGACGGAAAGTTTTCGCAGGTGGCTGTCTCTGATGCGGATATAAAGAAACAAGGCTGTTCCAATCTGAAAGAGTCCGGCTATTACGTGAAGCTAGATGGAAATATTCTATTCTGGCTGGCATGCGGCTGATCCCTTGTTTTTTGCGTCCGGCTTACGCATTATCATCCTATGAGCATTTTGGATAAACTTTCATTTTTGTTTTCTGAGAGCGGGTTTCATTCATGAACACTCAGGACATTAACAAACGCATTCGTCTTATCATGCATCTTCGGTCCATGGGGATCACGGATACCGATGTGCTGTCGGCGATGGAGCGGGTGCCGCGCGATGCATTTGTGCCCAAAGAGGTGCTGGATCAGGCGTGGGAGGATATGGCGCTCCCCATAGGACGCGGACAGACGATCAGCCAGCCCTATGTCGTCGCGGCGATGAGCGAAGCGCTCCAGTTATCCGATCGCGACAAGGTGCTGGAGATCGGCACGGGCTGCGGTTATCAAACTGCGATTTTGGCGCATCTGGCGCGTCGGGTTTATACGATTGAGCGTCATGTGCCGTTGCAGAAAGACGCGGAGAAGCGGTTCGAAGATTTAAAGCTCAGAAATATTACCGCGCTGGCCGCCGATGGCATGAAAGGCTGGCCGCAAATGAACGGCATCGACCAGGCGCCGTTTGATAAAATCATCGTCACCGCCGCCGCGTCTAAAGAACCGCCACAGGCCTTGCTCGATCAGCTCAAAATTGGTGGCAGCATGGTTATTCCCGTCGGTCCGCCGGGTGATCAGGTGCTGCGGCGCTATACCAGGGAAGAAGACGGCAGCTTTGCCAGCAAAGACCTGATGGGTGTGCGTTTTGTGCCTTTGCTGCCCGATGTCGCCAAGGATGATGAGGCCGCATAGAGCCTAGATGATCCGGGGTGTATGGTGTAAACTAGCGCCATGAAACGGCCATTTCGAATATATTATCCGCTTTTCCTTCTTTTCTTCTTAACCGCCTGTATGGGTGCGCAGCAACCTGCCGAGGTCAGCCATTACGGTGCAAAGACAGGCGCGGGCAGCGCGGGCATTCATACGGTTGTCGCGGGTGATACGCTGTGGAGCATTTCCGGGCGCTATCACATGGCGATGCGTGATATTGCGGTGATGAACAAGTTAAACGCACCGTTCGCTCTCTCTGCCGGGCAGAGGCTGTGGCTGCCGCCGCCAACGCAGTATCAGGTCCGGCCCGGCGATACGTTGTATGAAGTTTCACGCATGTTCGGGGTGGGCACCCATGAGGTGGCGCGGCTGAATAATTTGCGCTCGCCTTATGTTTTGCGGCAGGGCCAGAGTTTGCGTATGCCCTCGGCGGCGGGTCAGAGCGCTGTGGCGTCTACCGGTGGCGGTTCTTCCCGCGATATCGTCAAACCGGGACAAAAGCCGACCAGAATGGCGGGGGGCGGTTCAGTCAAGGCGGCAAAGCCCACGGCTCTCAGGCCGGTGTCGGTGCGTGCGCCGAAACGCTCGTCGTCGAAATTCCTGAAACCCGTGGACGGGCCGGTGATTTCAAAATACGGCCCGAAGAAAAGCGGGCTGCATAATGACGGCATCAATATCAAGGCGCCCAAAGGCGCGCCGGTGCGGGCGGCCGAAAACGGCGTGGTGGTCTATGCGGGAAGTGAGCTCAAAGGCTCAGGCAATCTGGTGCTGGTGCGTCATGCCGATCGCTGGATGAGTGCGTACGCCCATATGGACCGGGTTTTGATAAAGCGCGGCCAGACGATCAAGCGCGGCCAGACACTGGGCACGGTCGGTACAACGGGCTCGGTTTCCAAACCGCAGCTGCATTTTGAAATCAGGCGCGGAACCGAGGCGATCAATCCGGAGCGTTATCTCGATGGCTGATCTGGATTGGTTTGATGTGGCTTTTGACGGCGTTTTTGGAGCCGTACAGGCCTGGGGGTTTCTCACATATTTTATGATCGGCGGCGTGTGTTTTCTTGTTGGTGCTTTTTTAATCGGCGATTTTTTATATTGGCGCATTAGGGGCAAGCGTATCAAAGGCCGGATCAAGGCGGTCAAGGTTGAGCAAAGCAAAATTGCCGAAAGAAAAGAGGTGGAGCCGGAGCCGGAGAAAAAAGAAGAACAGAGTATCTTGGAAATGATCAGGGAGAGGCCTTTGGGCGGCCTGACGGCGGTATTTATTATTTTCTTATTTGCATCCATACCGCTGGCTTTCTTTGGTTTTGGCGCCTACACAGCGCATAAATATTTTTCTTTGAAGGCGGATGGGCAATGGGCTGAATCTGTTGTTGTGCATAACGAGCGCCAAACCGATAGTGAGAGTGGCACCTCTTACTATGCAGTGGTGGCGTTTCATGATTTACACGGCCAGCGCCGCCAGCTGCGTGACAATATAAGCATTGGTGGGCGGCCATCTTACGATGTGGGTGAGAAGCTGATTGTTTATTACGACCCGCAAGATCCGGAACGCTTCATCATTGATGACTTCTGGCACAATATGGGGATTGCGCTTGGGTTTATGGCTGTTCCTTTTGTTTTGTATCTGATTCTCATGGGGATTGGCCGTTTGCAGCAGATGACCAACACAAAGGGTAAGGCTAACAAAAAGCCAGCCTATGCCGGGGAGATGTACCGCAGCGTATTCGAATATCAGGCACCCAATGGTGAAGTGATTGAATGCGAGGCGGATTGGGCAAGCAACACGATCGCGGATAAAATTCCGGGCACGGAATTAAGACTGCTGGCCCTGCCACATGATCCGCAAAAGATTCGCAGGCCGCGTCTTATCGGTCTTATGTTTGGCCTGTTTTTTGGCACGCCGGGGGTAATTTTTCTCTATCTTGGCTTTAGCAATTTTACGCTCACGCCCTATATGGCTGTGATCTTTTTGGCTTTGCTGGGCTATGTTGTTTTTAAAATTGCAAAAACCATCAAGCCGCGTGAGGAATGGGAAACCGTCAAGGAATTTCAGACGCGCAAAAAGCTGGAAACTAAAATAGAGCGAAGCAAGGGCCGTCTTCTTAGTGATATAGAAGTCAGGGAGCGGTTGCGCTGGGCCGATTCCTATTTAAAGCACTGGGTTTTGTTTCTGATCGTGCTGGCGGCGGGTGTTGCGACCTTCGGGTATTATAGCGGCCAGAATATGCTTGCGCTCATTTCAAACGGCGAAACCACAACCGGCCGGGTGGTGCGTGTTGACAGCCGCTATGACAGATCTTCCGATGGTGGTGGCTATACCTATTACGCGATTGTCGATTTTAATACATTTAACGGTGAAAGAGTTGAGTTCCAGGACAGTATTGGCTCAAGTGCGCCGCTCCAGCAAAGAGGGGATGAAGTTTCTGTTCTCTATGATCCGGCCAGCCCGCAGGATGCTATTATCGATCGGGGGCTACTGAATTGGGCTATGTCGGGTGGGTGCTTTATTCTCGGACTTTTCTTGCTCATGCACGCATTGAAATCCTATATAGGGATCAGACGCCGCGTGAGCCGTATATAAGGGGGAATCATTGCCACAGCTGATTTTTGCATTGCTTTTTATCGCTATTGGAGTGGTGGGCTGGTATATCCTCAAATATATCAGTGATCATTAGAGTTCCCCTTGTTTTTGGCCTATATCCGGTTATAGTTCCCTTGGTCAAAATTATGAGAAGGGTCGAGATATGTTGATTTCCAAAGCTTATGCAGCAGCAACCGAAGGGGTCGTGTCAGCCGGAGCAGCCGCGCCAACAGCCGGCGAGGCTTTTGCCTGGAATATGGGGTTGGTTCTGGTTTTGGTGGCATTGTTCTATGTCTTGCTGATTATGCCCCAGCAAAAGCGGTTTAAACAGCATAGCCAGATGCTGCAGGGTCTAAAAAAAGGCGACAAGGTTGTCACCGGTGGTGGGTTGGTCGGCAAGATCGAAAAAATTGAGGACGGCAATGATGAGGTCGTTGTTGATTTGGGAAGTGACGTTAAAGTCACGGCGCTGCGCTCTACCATTCACGGCAAGAATGATCCGCTGATGCGCAGTAAAAAACCTGCGAATGATCCGAAAATGAAAGCTGCCGATAAAGGTAAGAAGTAGATTTTCTCATGGTTAATATTGCGCGCTGGAAAATTATCCTGGTTCTGATTGTCTGTACGCTTGGCTTTGTCTATAGCGCGCCGAATGTTACGGGCGAGGGCGCGCGGGTTTGGGTGCAGGAAAACCTCCCGGCTTGGATGCCGAACAAGACGGTGAATCTGGGCCTTGACCTGCGTGGTGGTGCTCATTTGCTCTATGAGGTGGATGTGGGTGTTGTCTTTAAAGAGCGCGCTGATTCCATGGTCCAGGATTTACGCACGCAATTGCGCAAGGATAAGATCGGTTATACCCGCATTGGCGCGATCCCGAACGGCGTGCGAGTGACGTTGCGCGATACGAATGACGGCGAAGCCGCACGAAAAACTATGCGTGCCTCAAGCCCTAATCTCAATGTTCTCACCAGTGAAAATGGCAAAACAATTGAAGCCGTCCTCAACGAGGTTGGTATCAAAGCCATTCAGGACCAGACCATGTCGCAATCGATTGAGATTGTACGTCGCCGTGTCGATGAGGTCGGCACGACCGAGCCGAGTATTCAGCGTCAGGGTCAGGACAGAATTTTATTACAGGTGCCGGGCGCCAATGCCGAGGACCTGAAACGTGTCGTTGGCAAGACCGCCAAGCTTAGCTTTCATCTGGTGAGCAGCGCTGGAAAAACTGCCGGGGGTCGCACTTTGCCGATGGCGGAAAACCCGGGCCAGAATATTACGATCAATCGCCGCTCCATTTTGACCGGCGATATGCTGACCAATGCGCAGCCGGCCTTTGATCAAAACGGCCAGCCTGTGGTGAGCTTTAGTTTGAATAGTACCGGAGCACGGCGTTTTTGTGATGTGACGCGTAACAATGTCGCCAAGCCGTTTGCGATTGTGCTTGATAATATTGTTATCAGTGCGCCGAATATCCGCGAGCCGATCTGCGGCGGGCGGGCGCAAATTTCCGGTGCCTTTACCATTCAGCAAGTGAATGAGACGGCTTTGCTGCTGCGCGCCGGGGCGCTGCCCGCACCGATGAAAGTGGTGGAAGAGCGCAGCGTTGGGCCGTCTTTGGGTGCCGATTCCGTTGCGGCGGGTAAGAAAGCCAGCCTGATCGGGCTGGCCTTTGTGCTGGTGTTTATGTTTATCGCTTACGGGCTGTTTGGTTTTATGGCTGATGTTGCGCTGGTGGTGAATGTCGCGCTCATTTTTGCTATTTTATCGGGGCTGCAGGCCACATTAACGTTGCCCGGTATTGCCGGGATTGTGCTGACTGTCGGCATGGCGGTGGATGCCAATGTGCTGATTTTTGAGCGGATACGGGAGGAACTACGTTCCGGTCGCTCGCCAATCTCGGCGATTGATGCGGGTTATAGCCGCGCGATGGGGACAATTATTGACTCGAATCTTACGACATTAATTGCGGCGATTATTCTGTTCTCCTTCGGCACCGGCCCGATTAAAGGCTTTGCTGTGACGCTAGGGATCGGGATTATGACGTCGTTCTTTACCGCTATCATGGTAACAAGATTACTGGTGGTGACATGGCTGCGTAAAACCGAACCAAAAACGGTGCCGATATGAGGATAGTGTGTTTTATATTGGCTGTGGCCGTGATGACCTTACAGGCTTTTCCTGCCTTTGCTGATCGAGAGGCGGGCAATGCAGCAAATGTTGCAGCCGGAAAATACGGAAGGTGCTACGCAAAATCAGTTCCGAAGCACACCATGGACCCCTTTGATGAACCCCGCCAGCAGGGGCAAACCAAAGTTTATAGAGTTAGTGAGACAGAAGACGAACTGATCAATACCTATGACTGGTTCAGCCACCAGCTTTATCTTGTTTGCAATGCCATGAAGGAAGAAAATTATGGTGTGGCGGTTATTCGGCTTGGTCCGTGGCACCGGGGAAATGAACCAAACCATGAAGCCTTGGCGCTGGCCTTTTATTTTGATGGGGCTCTTGTTAAAAAATATTCAACATTGGATATCGCAGGCAAGAAAAGAGGGGATGTACCATGGCTTTCAGAAAACGTGAGAGTTTCAGTGTCTCACTATTCAATTTTTAAAAAGCAACCAGATCTGGTATGGAAAAAATCCCAAAAGGAGTATGGCGTTGAAACACCTGTCGTAGAGGCCGTCACAGTCGATGGGCGAAAACTAACATTCGACGTGGCGACCGGCGAAATCATAGAAACAAAAAGTGGCGAATGATATGAAGGGATTTAGATTGGTACCGGAAGAGACGAAAATTAACTTTATCGGCAAGCGTTTGCTCGCCTTTGTGTTTTCGATTGTTCTTTTGTCCGGCTCGATTGGTTTGATTGTGAAGGACGGCCTCAATTTCGGTATTGATTTTGCCGGCGGCACGATGATTGAAGTCCGTACGCCGGAAGTGCCCGATCTTGGCGCTGTGCGTCAGGAGCTAAATGCTCTGGGCATTGGCGCCGTTTCGATCCAGGAATTCGGCCAGCCCGATGACCTGCTGATCCGTTTGCCACAGCAAGATGGCGGGGCGGACGAACAAAAGGTCGCAATTGAATCCGTACGAAATGCCCTAGACGCACGGTTTTCCGGACAGCTCGATTACCGCCGCACCGAATTTGTCGGCCCGCAGGTGGGTGAGGAGCTGAAGAAGCAGGGCATGTATGCCGTGCTGTTTTCGCTGCTCGGTATCATGGCCTATGTCTGGTTTCGTTTTGAGTGGCAATTCGGCGTCGCGGCGATTGTCGCACTGGCCCATGATGCGATTGCCACGGTGGGGCTGTTTGCGTTGACACAGCTCGAGTTTAATCTTTCGACCGTGGCGGCGATTTTGATGATTGCCGGCTATTCGATCAATGACACGGTGGTGGTGTTTGACCGCATCCGCGAGAATTTGCGCAAATATAAAAAGACCCCGCTGGCCGAGCTGTTTAACATGTCGGTCAATCAAATGCTGGCACGGACCTTGATGACGTCGGTCACGACGCTGCTGGCGCTGGTGGCGCTGTATGTGTTTGGCGGCGAGGTCATCCGCGATTTTGTCTATGCGCTGATTTTCGGCGTGGTGATCGGGACGTATTCTTCCGTATTTATCGCATCGCCCGTGCTGCTCTATATGAATATCAGACGCAGCGATGCTGCGCCGAAGGAGCCGGAACCACAAGAGGTTTAAATGGACGTTACCCCGCTTATCAGGGAAGGCCAGCAGGTTATTCAGAGCTATGCCGGTGGGCGCTTTCGGGTGAATGGCGAAGTTTTCACGCAGCCAATTATAGTTCTTCCCGAGAAGGTTGAGTTGTGGAGCGTAAAAGCGGGCTTTGAGGGGCTGCAATCGGGTGATTTTGAGCCTCTGGTGGCCCTGGCGAGTGATCTGGACGTCATCCTGCTGGGATGTGGCGCGAAGATGGGCTTTTTGCCGCCAATTCTTAAAAACACTCTGAAAAATCAAAGTATTAGCATAGATACCATGGATACCGGCGCCGCCTGCCGTACCTATAATGTCCTGATGGCCGAAGGCCGACGCGTTGCCACCGCTTTATTGCTTACGTAAATTTGAATAACCCCCTCATATCATGTATACTATTCTACATAATAACAAATTTTAAGAAGCGCCATTTTAGCGCTCATGTTGACGGTATGAGAAGGGGAGTGTGTGATGGCGGAAAGCGATTCCGACATTTATCAACCTACAGGGAAATTTGTAAGAGAGGTAACTGGCCCGGACGGTACAAAGTTCGAGGTCAACCCGACCTCTGTCGAACTAATTCGTTATCTCCCGAACGTAGAAAAATTGGAAACAGGCAAGGTTGTCAAAAATGATGATGTCCATGATACGATTGTCAATCCAGCAAGTTCACAACCTCGTGTTATCAAAAAGCTAGCACCCAATGGAAAACCGGTTGTTTTTGCTTATGTCCACAAGGGCAAGGAAAAAGACAAAAGCGTGGATGACGGCGATCTCTATCCCTGGAAAGAGGGAGATAAGCAGTTTGATCCCAAAGAGGCCGTAGGGGTTTATTATATTCCGGATACAGTCCCGCGTAATTCGCAAAATCTGGGTACAAGAATTGATTATCTCGACGTGCGCACGGCAAGGGGCGGGCTGTTTGATGTCAACGGAGAAGAGGTGGACGATGCCTATGTCCATGTAGATTCTGTCAAAATAGGGGGCACTGTTTACTCCGATAATGTTCATAAGCCCGCTGGTAAAGGCTGGGTTTTTAAAGAAGATTCTCAACCGAGCGCTGCGCTTGCCGCACCTACTGAAAGCCTAGCAGGGGTTTCTCCTGATGGGGGAGAGAGTGAGCCAGCTCTGCCGCAAGAACATGAACCACCGGTATTGGATCATGTCCTGTCACCGGACGAATTTCAGGGAGAGCTTCTTAAGCGCTACGAGGTCTCGCCCGATGCCCTGGCGGCTCTGGAAGGGTTGGAAGATCAGGGCCGGGACGTCATGGGCGAGGCATGGCGGGCGATGACAGGTATAAAAAACGCACTGAATGCCGATTCACAAAATCAAAAATATATTTTGGATACAATAGATGGGCATCCCGGCTATAGCGATATTCTCGCCGATTATGCTTATCAGAGCATTCGCGACGGAAAATTTCCTCCTGAGGGTGGCTATCAGCATTTCATGCAAATGCGCCGTATGGGAAAGCAGCCTCCGCTTCCAAAGCCGGTGCCGGAGCCTGTCTCTGAAGCTGATGTTCAGACTTCACAGAATCTGCCACCGGCTTTGGCAGAGCATTTTGCCGATGTTTGCGGACCTCAGTCCGGCGTGCCGGATCTACAGGACGCTTTTGGAAAGGCCTGCGAAGGTAAGCAAGGGGCAGCAAAAATCCCCAGCCTTGAAGGTGAGATGACCCCGTTGACAAAAGAACATCGTAGATCTCCGCATCCAGATGATGAAATTCTGCGCTCGCTTGATCCTGCTTTACTGGCCGAGGATGCCGCCTTTGATCCGGTTTTTGTTGAGGGCACCAAGACAATCGTAACCATTAAGATAGGTGAAGGAGCAGCCTACTCCCTTTGGAAAAACGACCAGGGCCATTATAAGTTAAGAAGCCCGGAAGATCTGATCGGCCTTACAGCACAACTCGGACCAGCTGGATTGAATGATGTGGTTGGTGATTTCATAGAGCAGACAATGGATGTTCAAAATAATATTGAGGGCAGTAAGGCAACGCACACCTTTAAAGAAGGCACAACCAAAGGGCAGGCCGCCAATGATGTTATCAGGGGGCTTGAGACGCAATGGCCTGAATCAAGTGCTGAACCACCAGATTTATCGCCCAGTGAGAGGCAGGATAGGATAGAACAGCAAACGAGCACTGACATGCCCGCCGACATATCTAAAACTTCGGTAATGAAAATATAAACTCTAGGCGGCGATCTTCAGCGGGCCTTTTTCGAACAGCTCCGCCACGTAATCCCAGTTCACGAGATTATCGACAAAAGCCTCAAGATATTTTGGCCGGGCGTTGCGGTAATCGATGTAATAGCTGTGCTCCCACACATCACAACCCAGCAATGCCGTTTTGCCGTGGGTGAGCGGGTTATCGGCATTGGCCGTTTTCATGATCTCCAGCTTGCCGTCATCACCCATCACCAGCCAGGCCCAGCCCGAGCCGAATTGCGTCATGCCCGCCTCAATAAATTTACCGCGGAAGTCGTCAAAACTGCCAAAGCTTTCATTGATGGCGGTATCGAGATTGCCCGGGCGATCGCCACCGCCATCTGGCTTCATCCAGTTCCAGAAATGCTGGTGGTTCCAGTGCTGCCCGGCATTGTTAAACAGCCCGGCATTGCCCGCTTTATGGGCGTTGATAACCACTTCCTCCAGTGTCTCGCCCATATTCTCCAGGTCTTCGATGATTTTATTGCCATTATCGACATAGGCCTGATGATGTTTGTCATGGTGGTATTCCAGCGTTTCCGCCGACATATACGGGTCCAGCGCGTCATAGGAATAGGGCAGTTTGGGAAGATCAAAAGCGGCCATAACGGTTCTCCTTGGGTAGCTCTTCTTGCAAAAATTATTGAAAGGTTTTTTACCACAGATAAACACAGATAAATACAGATTTTTGTAACGAAGATACGAAGTAACGAGGAAATATAAATAAAACTTCGGATCTTCGAAACTTCGTTACATATTAAATATTTAAATCTTCTTTTTTATTATCTGTGTCTATCCGTGTTCATCTGTGGTTTTTAAATTTTTTAATTTGTGGTTTAAAGGGGCTATGAAGAAAGACATTTCATATTGTGGGCAGTTGGTCAAAGAACACGATCCAGACCGGTTTTTGATTTCGATGCTGATGCGTCCCGAGAGCAGGGAGGCGCTGTGGGCTCTGTTTGCCTTCAATCATGAAATCGCCAAAACCCGCGAGGTGGTCAGCGAAACGCAGCTCGGTCATATTCGCCTGCAATGGTGGCGCGATGCGATTGCGGGGATTTACGATGGCGGTGAGGTGCTGGAGCACGAAGTCATTAAGCCGCTGGCCGAAGCTATACGAGCGCATGATCTGCCGCGCGAGTATTTTGATTCTTTGTTGCATGCGCGCGAATTTGATCTGGAGGATATGGCGCCGGCGCATCTGGAGGGGCTTTTGATTTACGCTGATCATACGCAGACGCCGCTGATGAAACTGGCGGTGCAGATGACAGGTGATGACCCGGAACTGGAGCCGGTGCAGCCTGTAGCCATTAATTACGCGCTGGCCGGGATTTTACGCGCCGTGCCGTTCCACAAGGCGCAGGGCCGGAGCTATTTGCCTGTTGATCTGATGGCGGCGAATGGGTTAACCCTTCAGAAATTACCAGCGAGTGACCTTTCTTCCTCCACCTATTCGGAGTTATGTGAAATAATAGAAAAAGTAATGGTAGAAAGGGTGGTGGGGTTGCGGCCCAAAAGCCGTTTCCTACGGGCTTCCGATCATCTGGCGCAGATGTATTTTAATCAGATAAAGAAACACAAATTTAACCTTTTTGCCCCTAAAATGGCTGTTCCTCCGGCCTTTAAAGAGCTCAGGCTGTTGGTCGCGTCTCTGCGATAGTTTTCTATAATTTATGGTTGTAAGTGTTCTGTTAACGGTGCTATGGTAGCATTATAACAAATAGGGTTTGATTTTATATCAAAGAGTTAGGGGAAGTTTCATGGTAGATCCAACAAAAGCTGTCGGCTCGGTTCCGGGTATTACAAATCAGGGCAACAAGCCACAGGCCACCGACAATTCAAAGAAATCCGAAGAGGCGCAGGCGACGCGCAGCAGCGACGAGGTCAGCATTTCGGCCGAGGCGGAAGAAGCACAGGCCAATGCGCAATCACGTGAAGCGCGCCACGCGCTGGAAAATTCTGATGATGCACTCGGTCTGGACCCTGATTTTGATCAGGACGCTTAACAGCTAACGATCTCTATCCCATTTTTTTCTGGCCTTCTTTTTGGCCTTTTGGGCGCGGTCTTTATGCGTGTCCTTGTGCTTTTCCATTTTATCCTGATGCTGCTCATGGTGCTGTCCGTGTTTTTTCCGGATCACGTCCTTGTGATGGCGGCGGTGCACAACATTCATCTGTTTGTGATAGGCCACCCTTTGTTTGGCTCTGAGTTTGTTTTTAAGTGCAATGGTGCCGATAGCCCGGTCTATTTTTGCTTTCTTCCACGCTTTGGGCTGCCCGGGCGGGCTAAACTGGTTTCTGATAAAGCTGCCCTGGCCTTTGGGAACGATAACACTGTCTCTGTTGTTGGTGACGGTAACCTCGCCGTCCTGTACGAACACGCCATATTCCTCATCCAGATCGCCACCCCAAACGGTGGTGCCGCGAATGCCGATTGACCCGGCGCTGGTTTCGATATTTATATTCGGGTTTGCTGTCTTGGTAATCAGCCCACTGACGAAAAGAAAGCTGCCTTTCAGTATATTAAAATTTCCAGTGCTGGAGCCGCTCTCATCAGGGTCATAAATATAGTTATCGACCAAAAGGCTGGCATTTTCGCCAAGCGTTAATTGTGTATCGTCAATAAAAAGAATGAGCGCTCTTGATTGCGGCCCGGTGACAATGCTGTCGTTTAAATGAACCGGGTCGTCAATTTTGTAGGGCTGGTTGCCGGAGGAATCATAAACCCCACCTTCGATTTCAATGAGCGTGCCGACCAGCTCTTTTTCAGCGGCCTGCGCCGGGTAAGGTAGGGCAATCAAAAACGCAAAAATCAAAAGGCAAATACGGGCCATGGTTTCCTCTCTCTGCTATTAGATGAATCGGTATAATCCTAATGAGAAAACGCTGCGTTTTGAAGGAAATGTTTTACCTGTTCCATAACCTTGGGATTGAACATCATAAAAGTATGGGTGGCCTTGATAACAATATGATCGGCCATGCCGTCGATCTTGGTGCGCTCGACAGGCACGATGCCGTCATGCTCGCCATCGAGAACCCAGGGCGCGAGGGGATTGATCGAAACATTTCCGGCAATCACGCCGAGGGGATAATCAATATCGTCGTCAATATGCTCGTAACCGGTGATGAGTTGTTCACTGGCCGGGCCGAAGATAGCGCGAAAGGCCGGGGCAAGGATTTCCGTCTCAGACAGGAAGTCAGCAAATTCACTGCCCGTATTGGGTGGCCCGAGCATCACCACCTTGCCGAGATTATCCGGGTGGCGCTTGGCGATATAATAACGCGCAATCAGCCCGCCCATCGAATGGGTAACAAAATGCAGTTTGCTTGCGTTTTTGTAGTGCTCGTTTTCGCTGATTTTGTCATGGACGAATTCGGTGAGGTCTTCGAGGCTCTGTTCGCGTGACGGGTAGAGAATATTTGCGACTTCGTAGCCCTGCTTTTCCAGATACATCGCCAGCGGCAGCATATCGGTCTTGCTACGCAAAATACCGTGAAGAAGGACGACGAGTTCTTTGGGCAAGGCTGAGGATCTCCGTACTCTGTTTAGGCAGAGTGTAGCGGATTCTTATTTTCTGTCACGCAGTTCCTGGAATTCATCGCTGAAGAAATCATCCGGGTCGGCTTTATAAGTTGGCGCGAACGGGTTCTCTTTGTAAGGGAACATGCGGCCGCGGTAATCATGGCGCTTGGCGATGTTGGCTTTTCTTAGCTCCTTAAGGCGGCCCGCCACATCGACCTTACGTCTGAAGGTCACCGTGTCCAGCGCGCGTTCTTCTTTATCCTTGGCCCAGATTTTGACATCACCCGGTAATTTTTTGCTACCCGGAATAAATACGCCCTTGCCGCCCGGTACCTCGGCGTTGCCCCGCTCGCCCTCAAAGCTGACCAGCCCGTCTTCAACCATGACGCCATAGCCGTCATCAATATCACCGGCCCAAAATTGTGTGCCGCGAATACCGATTGATCCGCTCGCAGTTTTGATTTTGACCTTGGGGTCTTCGCGCTTGGAAATCATGCCGCTCAGCCAGTGGAAGGAGCCTTTGGTAATGGAAAAATCAGCCACATTTTCATCGGAATCGTAAGGATCGAAAATATATTTGTCGATCAGAAGTTCGGAGTTTTCCGCCAGTGTGATCTGCGTATCATCAATAAAGAGAATAAGGATTTTTGAATCGGCAGCCGTATGAACGACGGAGTTCAGGTAAACCGGATCATCCGTCTTGATTTTGCTTTTCTTGCTATCGGCGCTGACGTAATGGGCTGAGCCTTCCAGCTCGACCACCTGACCGATGGGGTAGTGCGTTTTGCTCTGCGCAAAGGCAAAACCCGAAAATCCTATCAATAGAGATAAAAGCAGCATCGCTGCCAGAAAAGCCCTCATTTTCGATCCAGTCCCCTATATTCTTATAGTTTTAGTGTATCACGCAGAGACTTGAGAAATTATCAACTTTTCATACAATTTTATATATAATTCAACGAAGCTTGAATTTAAGCAGCTTTTTCTAATATATCGAGCCAGCTGGCCAGATCGTTCAAAGCACGGCTGGTATAGGCCTTTTTCTTGTCCATTTTCTTGGTTTTACCACGAAATTTGCCTTCGATCGGTGGAAAAAGGCCGAAATTGATGTTCATTGGCTGGAAGGTCTCCGTATCGGCGCCGCCCGTGATATGGCCCAAAAGCGCGCCGAGTGCCGTTGTATGCGGCGGGGTTTCAAGCGAGACTCCCAGTTTTTCGCTGGCGGCAAAACGCCCGGCCATAATGCCGACGGCCGCGCTTTCAACATAGCCTTCGCAGCCGGTGATTTGTCCGGCAAAACGCAGGCGCGGCATTGCTTGTAATTGCAGCGTTTCATTGAGTAGCTTCGGGGAATTGATGAACGTATTTCTGTGCAATCCACCCAGCCGGACGAAATTTGCATTCTCCAGCCCGGGGATCATTTTAAACACGCGGGTCTGCTCGCCGTATTTCATTTTGGTCTGGAAGCCGACCATATTATACAGCGTGCCGAGCGCGTTATCCTGGCGCAGCTGCACCACGGCGTAAGGGCGCTCATCGGAATGGGGGTTGGTCAGGCCGACGGGTTTCATCGGACCGAAGCGTAAGGTTTCCGGTCCACGTGATGCGCTGACTTCCACGGGCATGCAGCCTTCAAAATAGGGCGTGTCGCGTTCCCAGTCTTTAAATTCTCCGTATTCGGCGTTTACAAGCTCGTTGATGAAATTATTGTACTGTTCCTCATTCATCGCGCAGTTGATATAGTCTTTACCGCTGCCCGCCGGGCCTTCCTTGTCGTAGCGTGATTGAAACCAGGAGGCGTCCATATTGATGGACTCTTTTTCGACAATCGGGGCGATGGCATCAAAGAAGGCAAGCGCATCTTCACCGGTAATCTCCTTGATAGCCTCGGCCAGCGCGGAGGAGGTGAGGGGGCCGGTGGCAATGATGACGCTGTCCCATTCCTCTGGCGGCAGGCCAGCAACTTCACCGCGCTCGATGGTAATAAGAGGGTGCTCTTCCAGCGCCTTTGTCACGCCATCGGAGAATATGTCGCGGTCAACGGCCAAAGCGCCGCCGGCAGGCACAGCAGCCTTATCGCCTTCACGCATGATGAGCGAGCCGCAGCGGCGCATTTCTTCATGCAGCAGGCCAACGGCGTTATGCTCGGCGTCATCAGAGCGGAACGAATTGGAACAGACCAGCTCGGCCAGCCCATCCGTTTGATGCGCGGGGGTTTCGACATGCGGGCGCATTTCGTGAAGGACCACAGGCACGCCCATATTGGCGACCTGCCATGCGGCCTCGCTTCCGGCCAGCCCGCCACCGATGATGTGAATTGGTTTGGTCATGGGCGTTTATAGCCATGAAGACGCCAAGACACCAAGCTTTTTGTTGTCATGCGGCTAGGATAATGACAGCCCCTAGGGAAAGACCTTCGGGCCAAGATTGTCGACATATTTTACATTATAAGGCGGCAGGCGCTCCGGATCAGTCGGGTAGCGCCGCCCGTCAAAATGCAGGGCAACGTTCTTGGTGGTGCCGGCGCGGCCCGAGACACGAATGATCAAATCCTTCCAGCCATTGGTTTTAATCCGGCTGATGTACAAAGGCGGGCGGATCGGCTTGATGATATTCACAGCCGTAAAATGCTCAAGACCGGCTTTCATGATTAGCATCGTGCAGCCATGGGTGCCGCACCAGTGACCAAAAGGGTTTTTAAACAAAACCAGCGCATCTTCCAGCCCGTCACCGTTTAAATCTGCGCGTTTAAACTCATAATGTGAAGACACCGGGGCGCCGGAGCGTTTTAGATAATCTTTCACCGCGCGGCGCAGCACTTCATTGTTGGGGCTGGCCAGCTCTTCGGGAAAGGGCAGCAGGGGCCCGGAATCACGGCTCGTCCTTGAAGAGCCGCAAGCCGAGAGAGCTAACACCACAAAGGCTGACAGAATGAGAGTATGAAATCTGCGCATAATCAGCTCAGAATATCTGATTTAAAAATGCTTTCATACTGCGCTGCACAAGGGATTCACAGTTTTTGGAGATCAAAGATATTGCCTTGGGTTTGCCGGGCCTTTAAGGTGCGCTTTGCGGTATTGCTAGAGTTTGGACCCTAATAATCCATAAAAAGGAGCGCGCCCTATGACCTTCGTGGTCACAGATGTCTGTATCAAGTGTAAATACACCGATTGCGTAGAAGTTTGTCCGGTAGACTGCTTTTACGAGGGTGAGAATATGCTTGTGATTTCTCCTGACGAGTGCATTGATTGCGGTGTGTGCGAGCCGGAGTGCCCGATTGAAGCGATTTTGCCGGATTCCGATGACAAGGCCGATAAGTGGTTGGAGCTGAACAAGGACTATTCGGAGAAATGGCCGAATATTACCCACACCAAGGAGCCTTTGCCCGAAGCCGACGCCATGAAGGACGAAGAAGGCAAGCTCGAAAAACACTTCAGTGAAAAGCCGGGCGAAGGGGATTAACCCAAAAGGAGATGGTCATGAGTGCACAAACTGCCGTTCAAAAAACACAAGAGCCTTTAAAGCCCGATGCCGAATATCGCGGCAAAATTTACAACTCGATTCTGGATACGATCGGCAATACGCCGCTGGTGCGCGTGGAGAAGTTCACAGAAAAATATGATCTGGAAGCCGATATTCTGGCCAAGCTGGAGTTTTTCAATCCATTGGCCTCGGTGAAGGACCGTATCGGCTTTGCCATGATTGAAGATGCCGAGCGCGCCGGCAAGATAACACCGGGCAAAACGGTTTTGATCGAGCCTACTTCGGGCAATACCGGTATTGCGCTGGCTTTTGTCGCGGCGGCGAAAGGGTATCGTATCATTTTGGTGATGCCGGAAAGCTTTTCGATTGAGCGTCGAAAGATGCTCAGATATCTCGGGGCAGAGTTGGTCTTAACCCCGAAAGAGCAGGGCATGAAAGGTGCCATAGCCAAAGCCGAAGAATTGGCCGCCAGTGAAGACGATGCGTTTATCCCAAGCCAGTTCGCCAATCCGGCCAATCCGCAGATCCACCGTGAGACCACGGCGCTGGAAATCTGGAACGATACCGACGGCAAGGCCGATGTTCTGGTTTCCGGTATCGGCACCAGCGGCACGATTGTTGGTGTCAGCCAGGTGATGAAAGAGCGCAAGCCGGAGTTTCGCTCCTATGCGATTGAGCCGGTAGAAAGCCCGGTGCTATCGGGCGGCGAGCATTCACCGCATATGATTCAGGGCATCGGCGCCGGGTTTGTGCCGGATATTTTTGAACGCGATCTGATCGATGGCGTTGTGCAGATCAACAGCCAGCAGGCGATTGATATGGCGCGGGAAGTCACGAAGTTGGAAGGCATTCCGTGTGGTATTTCCGGTGGCGCGGCCTTTGCCGCGACGATTGAAGTGGCGCGTATGCCAGAGAATAAGGGCAAACAGATCGTGACCATTATTCCGTCTTTTGCCGAGCGTTATATCTCTACGCCGCTCTTTGATGGGTTGGAGGAGTAATATGGATGATTATTTTGATAAAGGGGCATGGGCCGGAGTACCAGCCTTTATAGTGGTTTGGATTGCTTGCGTTATTTACGCGGTTGGGCAGTATGGATGGTTTTTGGGTCTGCCATTAGGGGCAGTTGTTGGAGGGTTTTTTGCTAGCATAGCATTTGTAGTAGCTGCACTATTATGGCCCTTGATTGCTTTGGGTGTTATTTGCTTGGTGTTAATGATTGCGGCTTCGTGAGCACGCATATGCCTAAAGTGTAGTGTTTCTCCTTTAAGCTTTTTCTTCGCTTTTCTCTCTCTCCCTGTCATCCCGTTGGCGAGCGCTAGCGAGCTTAAACGAACGGGATCCATATGTCGGCGATCAAAGATCGCCGTCTTTAACTGGCCCCCGGCTGTTTAAGTCTGCTACGCAGACCGCCGGGGTGACGAAGTGGGGGCGCCGAGCTTTTCTTTTAAGCTCGAACTCGAAGTTGTGTATTCAAAGCGCAGTTTTTTATCCGGGTACACATATTGAAACGCCTGACGGGCCATCAGCGCGGCTTCATGGAAACCGGACAGGATGAGCTTTAACTTCCCGGGATAGGTGTTGATATCACCGATGGCGAAAATTCCCGCGCTCGAGGTTTCAAACTTTTCGGTATCAACCGGCACCAGGTTTTCATGCAAATTCAGACCAAACTCCACAATCGGGCCGAGCTTCATCGTCAGGCCGTAAAACGCCAGCAGGCAATCGCACTCGACATCGCTTTCATTGCCATCCTTGTCCTTGATGGTCACGGCTTCAAGCTGACCGCCCGCGCCTTTTAGCCCGGCGATCTGGCCCAGCGTGAATTCCATTTTCCCTTCATCGGCAAGCTCTCGCATTTTACTCACTGAGTCCGGCGCCGCGCGGAATTCCTCACGTCGGTGCACAAGGCGCAAATCTTTAGCCAGAGGCTGTAGCGCGATGGTCCAGTCAAGCGCGGAATCGCCGCCGCCGGCAATGACGATGCTTTTGCCTTTGAACTGCTCCATCTTGCGCACCGAATAAAAAACGGAGTTTCCTTCGAATTCTTCAATGCCGGGGATGGGCGGTTTTTTCGGCACAAAGCTACCGCCGCCTGCCGCGATCACAATCACATGCGCATCAAAGACATTGCCTTCATCGGTGGTCAGACGCCATCTGCCGTTGTCGAGCTTTTCTAAGCTCTGCGCCATTTGCTGGAAATGAAACACCGGATTGAATGGCGCGATTTGCTCCATCAGCCGCTCGGTGAGTTCCTGACCCGTAATAATCGGCCAGGCTGGAATATCGTAAATTGGCTTTTCGGGGTAAAGCTCGGCGCATTGTCCGCCGGGTTTATCAAGAATATCAATCAGGTGGCATTTCATATCGAGCAGGCCGAGCTCAAACACCGCAAACAAGCCGCACGGCCCGGCGCCAATAATCACGGCGTCGGTTTCAATGGGAGTGTTGGATGTGCTTTCTTCGCCCATTGGCCACCTTATAGGGTTCAAGTGGTTTGATATAATCTGCCGCCAGGTCTTTAGCAAGCCTTGAATTTTGCCGTTTTCTTAATAGGGTCACCAAAAGTAAGGAATACAGTGGCGTTCAAAAAACAATGACAGTTTTCCTGATCATGGAGTTCTATTAGTATAGGACCGCAAAGGTGCACAATAGGGGGGCTGAATGCCGGAAGATCTGGATCAGAATACCATCAATAATATTAAGGAATTGATGGCGGATAAATTTCCGGAGGTCGTTGAGGGGTATATGGAGGATTCCGATGAGCGCATTGCTAAAATAAAAGAGGGGTTTGAAAGCAACGATTGTCAGCAGGTTAGCGACTATGCCCATCCCTTGAAATCATCCAGCGCAACGCTGGGGCTTTTCCCTTTATCGTCAGTGGCAGAAAAAATTGAATTTTTGGCCAACGATGCCTGTAAAAACAGTCAGGACATGACAAAAATAAGGCCGCTATTGGATGATCTGCAGTCTGCCTACGCGGATGCAAAGAAAAAGTTGTTGGTGGAAGTGAATGCCTAAAAACCTAAAGCGCATCATGCATGTTGATGACGATATCATTATTCAGAAAATTACGAGCCAGGCTTTAGAAAAGCTTGGAGGGTTTGAGGTGCAGACCCATGGCAATGGACAAACGGCTCTGGATTCTTACGAGGATTTTAAGCCTGATCTTATTTTAATCGATATGATTATGCCGGAAATGGAAGGGCCGGAAGCCCTCCATAATTTGCGGGAAAAAATGAGGGTGCTCGACGTTCCGGTTATTTTTGTTACCGGCAAGAATAAAGAGAACATTGATCTGGATGATGTAACGCTTGGTGTTATAGGAGTAATTAAAAAGCCTTATCAGCCGCAAGAGCTGGTTGATACGATTAAGGGTATCTGGACCCAGCATTACTCTTAAATCACCCTGTCTTGCGCATAATATGTTTAAGCCGCGTCAGGAAGTTTTCATGATCAAAGGGCTTGACGATGTAGTCCATAGCCCCCATCTCGAGGCATTCCGAGACGTTTGAAATTGCCATTTCTCCTGTCAGCATAAGAACCGGTATGTCTTGGGTTTCGGTATTTTCTTTTAAATGCTTTAAAACTTCACTGCCCTCCATTTCGGGCATTTTTATATCAAGAACAATGGCATCTGGCGTTTTGTCGTTGGCAATATCTAATCCTTCTTGGCCGTTACTAGCACTCAAGACAGCATAGCCATTTTTGTCGAGTAAAGCCTCGACAACTTCTATAATCGTATTGTCATCATCGACAACAAGAACCGTTTGTTTTGTCATGGAATAATGCCTCCGTTTTCTGGAACCATTATGCCGTGAGCTGGGATGAATGGGTAGTTTTTGATGAAGTTCATTCGATGGTGTGGCGGACAGGGAGGGATTCGAACCCTCGAAGGGCGTGAACCCTTACTGCTTTTCGAGAGCAGCGCATTCAACCACTCTGCCACCTGTCCTGCAGAGCTTCAGTTATCAGTGTTCACAAGGGATTTCAACGTATAAAGCAATTCCAGGGCTTCTTTCGGGCTGAGAGTGTCCGGGTTGATTGTGCTCAGCTTTTCTTCCAGCGCGCTTGGGCCAATTTCACTTTGCGAATGATCGCTCATCACTGTGAATAGCGGCAAATCATCGGCGAGCCGTGCCAGGGCGCCCGACTGCTCTCCTGATTGCAGGAGTTTTAAAATTTCTTCAGCCCGCGCAATTACAGCCGCGGGCAGCCCCGCCAGCTTGCCGACATGAATGCCGTATGATCTGTCCGCCGCGCCCGCCACCACCGCGTGCATAAAAATAATATCATTTTTCCATTCTTTGACCTGCATCGAATGACACGATAGGGATGACAGGCTTGCGGTTAGAGAGGTGAGTTCATGGTAATGTGTGGCGAACAACGCGCGGCATTTATTGACCTCATGCAGATGCTCGACGCAGGCCCAGGCAATTGACAGCCCGTCAAATGTTGCGGTCCCGCGCCCGATCTCATCAAGAATGACCAGCGAGCGCTGCGTGGCCTGGTTGAGGATCGCGGCGGTTTCGACCATTTCGACCATGAATGTTGAGCGCCCGCGCGCCAGATCATCGGACGCACCGACACGGCTAAACAGCCGGTCAACAATGCCGATTTCTGCTTTGGCGGCGGGTACGAAGGAACCGATCTGCGCCAAGATAGCGACAAGTGCATTTTGCCGCAGAAAGGTCGATTTCCCCGCCATGTTCGGCCCCGTTAGCAGCCAGAGATTTTGGTTTGGGCCAAGATCGCAATTATTCGGAACAAAGGCTCCGCTTTGCCGACGTAGCGCCGCTTCGACCACCGGATGGCGCGCCGCTTCAATGTCGAAGCTCAAGGAGTCATCAAGAGTGGGCCTAGTGAAATCACGGCTCACCGCCAGCTCGGCCAGCGCCGCCGCCACATCCAGCGTGGCGATAGAGCGTGCGATTAAACCAATCGGCTCCGACAGTTTCGAGACCTGCACTACCATTTGCGCAAAAATTTCCTGCTCAATCGCCAGGGACTTTTCGGCGGCTGAAGAAATATCGCGTTCAAGTTCGGCCAGCTCCGGCGTGGTAAAGCGCATCGCATTGGCCATGGTCTGGCGGTGGACAAACGGATTGGAGCCGTCATCGATGCGCACCATCAATTTGTCGCCATGTTTGGCGTTCACTTCGATGAAATAACCGAGCACGTTGTTAAAGCTGATTTTGAGTTTGTCGATTCCGGTTTGTTTTTGGTATTTGGTTTGCAGCGCGGCAATCAGGCGGCGCGATTCATCGCGTAGCGTGCGCAGTTCATCCAGCTTGGCGGAATACCCCTCTGCGATAAACCCGCCATCACGCGCCAGAAAAGGTGGGTCCCCGGCCAGCGCCGCGTGCAATTTGTCCTGCAACGCCGCGACCTCGGGGTTTTGTTGAAGGGTCTTTAACAAATCATCCAGCGTTTCCTTCGCGCTTTCATTGCTCTGGATTTGCGCGCGGATGATTTCGCTTTGACCAAGCCCGTCGCGGACCATGCTCAAATCCCGAGGGCCCCCGCGATTTGCGCTGAGGCGTGCCAAAGCGCGCTGCATATCCGGAAGGCTGCGCAGTTGCTCGCGCATAATGCCGCGCAAGCCCGGTTCATCGGTGAAACACTGCACCCGGCCAAGGCGCGTATTAATCACATTAATGTCGGTCAGCGGCGCCGAGAGATACGATTGCAGCATCCGCGCGCCCGCTCCGGTGACACTCATATCGATGGTATCCAGCAAGCTGCCTTTGCGCTCACCGGTCAGCGTGCGGGTGAGCTCTAAGTTCCTGCGTGTGGCCGCGTCGATCTCCATGATAGCGCCCAGCGATAACTGGCGCGGCGGGGACAAATGCGGCATGCCATCAATTTGCGTGCGCGCGACGTAATCAATCAGCGTCCCGGCAGCGGCAATCTCGGCGCGGCTAAACCCGCCAAAGGATTCCAGTGTTGCCACACCGAATGTTTTTTCCAGCCGCTTGCGGGCGTTTTCACTGTCGAACAGGGAAGCGCTTTGGGTGGTAAGGCGATCTTCCAGCATCTCAAGCGGCTCACGCATGCGCTCCGCCAGCTTGTCGGAAACCAGAACCTCGCTGGCATCAATGCGCTCGAGCACCGAGGCAATGTCATGTTCATGCACCGGTTGCACGGTGAAGGCGCCGGTGGAAAGCTCGAGCCAGGCCAGCGCGTATTGATCGCCGACCTCGGTGAGGCAGGCGAGGTAATTGTTTTCATTGGCCGCCAGCAACGTGTCTTCGGTTAGTGTGCCCTGCGTCACCACGCGGATGACATCGCGATTGACCAGAGTCTTTGACGCCGGGCGGCCTTCCTTTTTGGCGCGGGCTTTGGCTTGCTCGGGTGTTTCGCTCTGCTCGCAAATCGCGACTTTAAACCCGGCGCGGATCAGCTTGGCCAGATAGGGCTCATAGGAATGAAATGGCACGCCGCACATCGGGATGTCATTCCCGCCGGCTTTGCCGCGCTTGGTGAGTGTGATGTCGAGAGTCTCGGAGGCTTTCACCGCGTCGTCATGAAACATCTCATAAAAATCGCCCATGCGGTAAAACAGCAGGGAGTCGGGGTAGCGCTCTTTAATGGCCATATATTGCGCCATCATCGGCGTGTGGCCGTCTTTCAAGTAGTCTTCAGAGGTTTTTAACGCGGTATTGCCCATAAGCCTTTTTAACCACCAAGAACACCAAGGTCACCAAGAAATAATAAAAAACTTGCAAAGGCAGTCACGATGGTTTACATAAGATTGATAATTTGGAGTGTATGTGATGATTAAAGTATGGGCTAGCGGAAAAGTAGTAAAACCCCAGGACGCTTATTCCCAGGACACTTTTATTGTAATGTTTGATAAACCAGTTCAAATAGGTCTAATGCGTTGGGACACTGCTACCCTTCGCGGTCATTTCTCTAATAAAGCTGCAAGAAGATATGCTAATAAACCAGTCATTTGTCGTGCTTTAATAGAAGAGGGAAAATTTAATGCAGAAGCTATGGTAGATATACTTCTAAATCTAGAATAGCCAAAATACGGCTAGCCGCACAAATGATTTGCCTTTATAAAATTACTCCGTCCCCGTAGAGCCAAATCCGCCTTCGCCGCGCTCGGAGTCTTCGAGGCTGTCGACGACATTCCAGCTTACGGTTTCAAAGCGCTCAACCACCATTTGCGCGATACGCATGCCGCGCTCGATGGTGAAAGGGTCCTTGCCGTGATTAATCAGGATGACTTTGATCTCGCCGCGGTAATCGGCGTCAATCGTACCGGGCGTATTCAAAACTGTGACGCCATGATTGATGGCCAGCCCGGAGCGTGGCCGTATCTGCGCCTCAAACCCCGCGGGCAGGGCAATGGACAGCCCTGTGGGCACCAAAGCGCGCTCACCGGGGCCAAGCTCTAGTGCTTCTTCCAGCGCCGCCGTCAAATCCATTCCCGCCGATTGCGCGGTGGCATAGGTCGGAAGATTCAGCCCGACCGCATGCTCAAGCGCGCAGAGTGCGATTTCAACTTTGTCTTTATTATGCGGCATGGATTCTGGCGACATTATCCTGGTCTTCCTTCAAATGTTTTACGATCCGCTGCACCAGCTTGCGGGCGATAACTTTTTTATCCGCCCTGGGCCAGTGCTCATCTTCGTGTATGGTAACCAAGTGTACATGATTCTGATCGCTCCCAAAAACCTTTTCCCCCGCGTTTATGGCATTGGCGACAATCAAATCGCAGTTCTTGCGGCTGAGTTTTTCCCGTGCATTTTCGATGAGGTTATCCGTCTCGGCGGCAAAGCCGATGAGCATATCCGGCCTCTGCGGTCCGGCTTTGGCCAGGCGCGCGAGAATATCGGGGTTTTCCTTCAGCGCAATCGATGGCGGCGTGTGATTGCGGCGTTTTTTGATCTTGCTGTCTTTCTGTGTTTTGGGCGCCCAGTCGCTCACGGCCGCCGCACATACGGCGATATGAGCGGGCAGGGCAGCTTCGCATGCTTGCCACATTTCCTGCGCAGTTTCTATGCGCTGGGTGGTGATACCGGGCGGGTCGGGCAGGACGCTCGGGCCGGCTACAAGCGTAACCTCGGCCCCGGCCTCAAACAACGCCGTTGCAATCGCATAGCCCTGCTTGCCCGAAGAACGGTTGCCGAGAAAGCGCACCGGATCGATCGGCTCGTAAGTTGGCCCGGCGGTGACCAGCGCCTTATAGCCTTTCAGCGGCTGTTCATGGAAAAAGCCGATGATCGCTGCGAAAATCTCTTCCGGCTCGCTCATGCGGCCCGTCCCGGTTTCGCCGCAGGCGGTATCGCCTTGCGCCGGGCCTATCGTTGTGATGCCGCGTTCTTTGAGCGCAGCGATATTATCCTGCGCGGCTTCCTTGGCCCACATCTCCGGGTTCATGGCCGGAGCGATCAGGATGGGCTTGTCAGAGGCCAGTATGGTGGCAGAGGCCAGATCATCGGCGCGGCCATGGGCCATCTTGGCGATGAAGTCGGCGCTTGCGGGGGCCACGATAATAAGGTCGGCTTCGCGGGACAAACGGATATGACCCATCTCGCTTTCGTCTTTGAGCGAAAACAGATCGGTATACACTTCATTTTCGCTGAGCGCGGAAACACTTAAGGGTGTCACAAACTGCGCGCCGCCTTCAGTGAGGATACAGCGTACATCACCGCCCGCTTTTTTGATCAGGCGAATGAGGTCGAGCGCTTTATACGCTGCGATTCCGCCGGTTATGATTAGGAGTACGGTTTTGTTTTCAAGGCTGTGTGTCATGACATTTATATAAAGCAAAAGCCCCGCCTTTTCCACATGGAACAGACGGGGCTTTGTTAAAACTTTAGTTTAAGAAACAGTTCTTACTGCTCGATTGTTTGTTGAATTTCATCAACGATTGCTTCACCGGCAGCTGGTTCTTGACCAGCGGCCTCGGCAGCTCCTTCTGTTGCTTCGGCAGCGGCTTCAGTAGCTTGCTCGGCGGCAGGAGCCGCTTCAGTTGCTGTTGCAGCTTCAGTAGCTTGCTCGGTGGCTTCGGTAGCTGTTTCTGTAGTGCTTTCCGTTGCTTCTGAAACAGCTTCGCTGATGGCTTCGCCCGTCGTTGCGGCCATTTCGCCAGCACTCTCAGCCGTTATCTCAGCAGCGTCAGTTGCCATTTCAGCGGCCCCAGACATTGCCTCGCCCGCGGCTTCTGTAGCACCACTGGCAGCTTCAGTCGCTGTTTCAGCGGCATCCGTTGCCATTTCAGCAGCTTCACCGGCAGCTTCAGTCATGAAGTCGGATGTACCGGAAATGGTGTCATCGATAAAACCACCGGATTGCTCACCAGCGGCTGGTTCGATGCCTGAAAAAGCCCCGGTTTGCGGCGCCATTTGATTGTAAATTGCAAAAATTGCAACCAGACCCACAGCCAGTACGGCAGCGGAATAAACGATAGATTTGGTAAAATTGCTCATTAAAAAGCCCTCTCCTTTAAAAGATCCTCACAAAAACATAATTATGACTTGTAGGGCGGTAGAATGCCGCTTTGGGGTGTGCCATGTCAATCAAAAACCACAAGTTATTGAAATTATATGGAAAATTGTAAGGTGTTTTTTGGACCCTAGGGCTTAATTCCAGAGTGAATGGCACAAATTCCGGCAGAAAGGTTTGTAAAACCGGCGGTTTCCAGTCCTGCAGCCTTCATACGATTGGCCAGGTCTTTTTGTTTGGGGAATTTGCGGATGCTCTCGACCAAATATTGATAGCTATCCTTGTCTTTTGCAATGATTTCACCGATTTGCGGGATAATCTTAAATGAAAACAGATCATAAGCTTTTGCTAGAAGAGGTTCTTCTACATGACTGAATTCAAGACAGAAAAACCGCCCACCGGGTTTAAGCACCCGCGCAGCCTCTTTTAGGGCTGTGTCTATATGGGTGACGTTTCTAAGGCCGAAGGCGATGGTATACACATCAAAGGAATTATCCGGAAAGGGCAGGGTTTCGGCGTTTCCGGTGATCCACTCAAACCCGTCGAGCCAGGCTTTGTCCGTCGCGCGGTCACGCCCGACATCCAGCATTTGCTGGTTTAGGTCACAAATTGTGATCTCAGCATCCGGCGCTTTCTTCTTGATACGAAAGGCAATATCGCCTGTGCCGCCGGCCACATCGAGATATTTGAGGTTGCCACGCGGCCTTATCATCCGCACCAGCCGGTCCTTCCAGAGGCGATGAATGCCGCCGGACATCAGATCGTTCATGAGGTCATAGTTATCGGCAACGGAATCAAAGACCCCGCGCACAGCCTGCGTTTTTTCATCGGGGGAGACGTGTTTCTCGCCGAACCATTCTTTTTCAGGGTTTGCGCTCATAAGGCTTTATAAACCACAGATAGACACAGATAAACACGGATTATTCTTTTCTGTTTTCCCCGCGTAAGCGGGGATCTAGTAAGATTCCTGCTTTCGCAGGAAAAGCAGCGCTACATTTTTATCTGTGTAAATTTGTGTCCATCTGTGGTTAAAACAACTTCATGAAACTTATCAAAGCCATGGCAACGGTGGCGGGGCTGACGGGGCTCTCGCGCATCGCAGGATTTATCCGTGATATCATGACGGCGGCCATTTTGGGCGCGGGGCCGGTGGCCGACGCGTTCTTTGTCGCGCTTAAATTACCCAATTTCTTCCGCCGGGTGACGGCAGAAGGCGCGTTCAGCGTGTCTTTCGTGCCGCTTTATTCTGAAGCGCTCGAAAAGGAAGGCAAAGAAGAAGCCAACAACTTCACCCTCAATGCATTTTATATAATGCTTTATGGGTTGGGAGCGACTAGTCTTCTGGCGCTCTGGGCGATGCCATGGGTGCTTTACGCCGTTGCGCCGGGTTTTATTGGCGATGAAGTGCGCTACGATTTGGCGGTGGAGATGGCGCGCATCACCTTTCCTTATTTGCTGTTCATGTCGCTGACGGCCTTGCTCGGCGGGGTGTTGAATGCGCTGGATAAGTTCGCGCCGTTTGCCTTTGCCCCGGTGCTGTTCAACGTGACTTTAATCGCCGCGCTGCTGATGAGCGATATGGCGCAGACGGCTGGTCATGCCATGGCCTGGGGGGTATTGGTGGCTGGCGCGCTGCAATTTACCTGGCTGGTTTTTAACGCGCGCAAAGCCGGGGTGCGTTTACGGTTCAAAAGACCCGTTTTTGATGTGAAGATCAAACGGCTCTTTAAGCTGATGGGGCCGGGGGTCATTGGCGCCGGGGTGATGCATATCAATCTCTTCGCCGACCTTATTATAGCGTCATTTTTGGCAACCGGGTCAATTTCGTATCTGTATTATGCCGATCGTTTGAACCAGCTGCCCCTCGGCATGGTCGGGATTGCGGTTGGCACGGCGCTGCTTCCTATGCTCTCGCGCACTTTGGCCGCAAAAAAGACGGATGAAGCGCGTGACTTGTTCAACCGGGCCTTAGAGTATTGCTTGTTGCTGGCGCTGCCTGCAGCGCTGGCACTGGCGATTATCCCGCTGCCGCTGATAACGATTTTGTTCGAGCGCGGTGAGTTTTCGCAGGAGGACAGCTTGCAAACCGCGCTGGTGTTGATGGCCTATGCGATCGGGCTGCCCGCCTATATTACGGTTAAGGTATTTTCGACCGCGCACTGGGCCCGCCAGGATACAAAAACACCGGTGAAGATTGCCGTGGCCGCGACGGTGACCAATATTGTGCTGAGTTTAATCCTAATCTGGTATATGGGCGTGGTCGGGATTGCGCTGGCCACCGGACTGACGGGCTGGATGCAGTTTTTTGCGCATATCCAGGCGCTTAAAGACCATGAGGCGGCGCGCTTCGATACGCAGTTCAAAGGGAACATACCGAAGATCATTGCTTCTACTTGTGTGATGGGGCTGGCACTTTATGGTGCGTCTCAGATGCTTGAGGGCTGGATATACAGTGGCGGCGTGCAACAGATCGCTGCGCTTTTGGCGCTTGTCCTTGGCGGGGTGAGCGTTTACGCTGTGTGCGTTCTGGCAACTGGAGTGATTAAGCTTCAGGACGTAAAGAGATATTTGGTTAAGGGTTAGAATTAATGAAACGTATTTTATCGGGCATGCAGCCGACCAGTCATTTGCACCTTGGGAATTATCTCGGGGCGCTGAAGAACTGGGTCAAGTTGCAGGACGAGGGGGCGGAATGCCTCTACATGGTTGCTGATCTGCATGCGGTCACGGTCACCCATGACCCGGAGCAAATGGCGCAGGCGACCCGCGAGATTGCCGCTGCGTTCATTGCCGGCGGCGTGAACCCTTATAACTCGGCGTTGTTTGTTCAAAGTGCAGTGCCGGGTCACTCGCAACTCATGTGGTTGCTCTCTACCATGGCGCAGATGGGCAAGCTTGAGCGCATGACCCAGTTCAAGGACAAGGCGGGCAAGGACAGCGAGCGCGCAGGGCTGGGCCTGTTCGCCTATCCGGTTTTGATGGCGGCGGATATTTTGCTCTATAAGGCAACCCATGTGCCGGTCGGTGAAGACCAGAAGCAGCATCTGGAGCTCAGCCGCGAAATCGCCTCCACGTTTAACACGCGCTATAAAACCGAGCATTTCCCGCCGCCCGAGCCGTATATTATGGGCACGGCGACACGGGTGATGAGCCTGAAGGACGGCAATCAGAAGATGAGCAAATCGGCGGAAAGCGACCTCAGCCGGATTAATTTGACCGATGATGCCGATACCATCGCCAAAAAGATCAGAAAGGCCAAAACTGACGCTGATCCGCTGCCCGATAACGTCAAAGCGCTGGAAGGGCGGACCGAAGCGCTCAATCTGGTGACGATTTATGCCGCGCTGGCGGATAAAAGCCGCGAAAAGGTGCTGAAACAATTCGCAGGGAAGGGGTTTGGTGATTTTAAGCCGGCTTTGGCCGATCTGGCGGTGTCAAAGCTGGCGCCGATTACCGGCAGAATGAACGAATTAATGGCCGATCCGGCGGAAATTGACCGCATCCTTGCCAAAGGCTCCGAGCGCGCCCGCACTGTGTCCGCGCCGGTTTTACAGGAAACCATGGATATTATGGGGTTCTGGAAAAGTGGTTGACGTAGGCTATTTTTCTCTTCTATTGAGTTATATGTAAGTTTTTCTAATGCATAAAATAAGGAGGCGCCATGTCTATAGCTGACGAAAGCAAAGTCTTGTTTAGAGGAAAGTTTCAGCATCCCAGAGGTAGAATCTTCGAAGCTAATGTTGTGGATTATGTTACTTTTACAGACTTATCAACAACGTGTTTTTTTGACGAGCCTGTCGAAGTTTACAAAAGACAGCCGCCTGTTGATCACATAGAGGTGTGTTTACCGGAAGAGCATCTGGAGTTTTGGCAAAGCCTGAGAGCCAAATTCGGATCTACTGGTGTGGAAAGTTATACGCCTAAGGGGATATTAAGGAATATATTGAGGGCACCTAAAGACATTAGTCCTGAGAGGCTGCTTGATGTAGCGCTTGGTTAGCATAATCCATTAACCTCTTCTTTCCATTTAAGGTGGCATGATGGTCTGTGATCTGGTAGATTATGGGTATCAATATGGGGTTCCTCATGAATAGAAATCAAAGACTTATAAGGCGTTCTTGTTATCCCGAGCGAAGCCGAGGGATCTGGTCAATAGCCACGAGATCCCTCCACGCGCTGCGCTTGGTCGGGATGACGGGGTTGGTGGTGAGCGCTGTTCTTTCATTTTCAATCTCATCGGCTTCGGCCGAGGTTTTTGTCGTCGATCATGAGGTCGGGCGCTTTTCCCTGTCCTATCCGGATAGCTGGCGGCGCATCCATAATCAAAACCCCAGTGATATGCTGACCATCGCCGGGCCGGGGCAGGACGATTATGCGACCTGCCGTATGCGGGTGAAGGATGATAAGCGCTTTGTGATTTATCCCGTGCGCTACAGTGAAGAAATTCAGAAGATCGGCTATAGCAAGGATTTCTGGTTCGGTTATATGGGCGAATATGACGATCCGTATATTGATTACGTCACCGATAACGGCAGCATGGGGCGCGGCTTTGCCAGTTACGCCGAAGCTTCTTACACGACGGCGGTGGGGCCAAAGGTCGAAAAGCGTGCGCTGATGTTTGCTTCGCTCTATAATGACAAGGCCTATATCTTTGAATGCTCGGCGGAAGCCTCGACCTATCTCAAATGGGCACCGGATTTCCTGAGCATCGTCAAATCGGTTGATTTCAAGAAATCGATCCAGGAAATGAAAACCGGGCATTACCGTGATTTCCTTGATGAGCGCCTGATCATCAATGGCGCGCGTGATATCGACGTTTCCGTTCATTAAAACTCCCATACGTCATCCCGTTGGCGCTTTCGCATAGCGAAAGTTTGCACGAACGGGATCCATAGTGTCAGCCGCTTTGCGGCTGTCTTTTCTGGATCCCCGCTGTTTAAGTCCGCTGTCGCGGACCGCGGGGATGACAATAGGGGTGTTAAAATAACTTTTTCGTCATGCCGGACTTGATCCGGCATTTATGCCAACATAGAGTGCGCAGGCATAAACCCCGGATAAGCCCTTACGGACTTTCCGGGGTGACAATGTCTTTTACAGGTAAAGCTCAAAGCGAATGCAGATATATCTTCCAATTGCTGAAATGACCGTGCCGGTAGAGTCGATCCTCCTGTTGGGCACGTTTGTCGGCTTTTTGTCCGGCCTGTTTGGCGTGGGCGGCGGGTTTTTGACCACGCCTTTTCTGATTTTCATGGGGATTCCGCCCGCTGTGGCGGTGGGAACCCAATCCAATCAGCTGGTCGCCGCCGGTGTGTCGGGTGTGCTTGGCCATTGGCGCAAGGGCAATGTCGATATCCAGATGGCGGTGGTGATGCTGGTCGGCGGGCTTTTGGGCTCGTTTATCGGGGTGTTTATATTCAAACTGCTACAATTTATCGGGCAGATCGATTTTGTTATTTCTCTGCTTTATGTGACGTTTCTAGGTTCCGTCGGGGCGTTGATGTTGTTTGAAAGCGTTGCCTCTCTTTTTAAAAAGAAGACGGTGCGCTCTGAATTTAACGCGCAGAAGCTCTCGCCCTTCCTTGCCTCATTGCCTTACAAGATGCGCTTTGCCCGCTCCAAGCTTTATATTAGCGTGCTGGTGCCGGCGACGATCGGCTTTGTCGGAGGTATATTGGTGGCGATTATGGGTATTGGCGGCGGATTTTTGTTGGTGCCGGCGATGATTTATATTCTCGGCATGCCGACCTTGTTGGTTGCGGGGACGTCCTTGTTCCAGATTATCTTTACCACCGCCTTTGCCACGATTATGCATGCTGTGGCCAATCATACGGTCGATCTGGTGCTGGCGGTTCTTTTGATTGTTGGCGGCGTGATCGGCGCGCGGTTTGGCGTGTGGTTTTCCCGCGTGATTACCGGGGCGCATGCCCGTATCGTTCTTGCCATTCTGGTTCTGACGGTCTGCTGCCAGCTGGGAACACAGCTTTTTATCCGCCCGGTTGAGCTTTATTCGACGGTGGTGTGGTAATGATAAGGCTGTTTCTGTTCATCGCCGCTTTATGGGTTTTGCCTTCCGCCTCCTATGCGCAGAGCGGTTCGCTGAGCATTGATCTGGCGCATGATCAGGTTGATATTACAGCCGGGTTTACCGGAGCCGAGATGACCCTTTTCGGGGTGAAAGAGGGTAAAGGTCATGTCGCGGTGGTTATTCGCGGCCCTAAGAAAACCATGTCGGTTGCCCGTAAGGAAAATGTTATGGGGTTGTGGTTTAACCGCCACCGGCTGAAATTCGGCAATGTACCGGCCTATTACGATTATGCGCTCAGCGCGCCGGAAAGTGATCTGGCAAAGCCAGAAACGCTGAAAGAGCACGGCATTGGGCTTAATGCGCTGCGCTTTGCGCCCGATACCAAGCGCAGCAAGCCGAAATATTTCGAAAGCTTCCAAGAGGCCCTGATCCGTAATAAGCAGGCGCAGGGGCTGTTTCCGCTCAAACCAAGGGGGATTGTCTTTATTGACGATAATTTCTTCCGCGCTACGTTTTATCTTCCATCCAACGTGCCGGCAGGGCGCTATGAGGTCGAGGGGTTTTTGATTAAAAACGGGCGCATTGCGCTCAACCGCTCGGAAGAATTCAATGTCGGACAGGTCGGGATGGAGGCGCGTATCTACAAATTTGCCCACGGGCAATCTTTGGCGTACGGTTTGTTATGCGTTGTTTTGGCTGTGTTGGCGGGATGGGTGGCAAATGCCGCCTATCGCAGGGAATAACGATGTGGGGATGCTATGAGCGAAAGTAATAAGAGAAACGTCTATCTCGTGGTGGCAGATGAAAGCGAGGAGTTTGCTGTTGCTCTGCGCTATGCTGTGCGTCTGGCCGAAGCCAATAACGGCCATGTCGGGATTTTGCATGTCATCAAGATTGAGGATTTCCAGCATTGGGGGAATGTTGAAAATCGTATGCGCCAGGAAATGCGCGAGCAGGCGGAAAAGCTGCTTTGGTCGGCAGCAGATAAAGCCTGTGACTTGAATGGGGTTGTTCCGTCCCTATATTTGGAAGAAGGAAATGCTCAGGATGTTTTGAGCGATGTAATCGACAAGGATGAAGGCATTCAGATGTTGATCTTGGCCGGTATTACTGGCGCGGCCGGCCCAGGGCCGATGGTGGCGCATTTTTCCGGCAAGGGGCTTGGCAAATTAAAGGTGCCGGTTGTGATTGTTCCAAGCCATCTGGAGCCTGAAAAAATAGATGGGATGTTTTAGGAGGTAACATGTTTATACAAACCGAAGAAACACCAAACCCGGCGACGATGAAATTCCTGCCTGGTCAAGAGGTCTTAAAAAGCGGCACGGCCGAGTTTACGTCTGTGGAAGAGGCAGATGCTTCGCCGCTGGCGCAAAGGCTTTTCGGGCTGCAAGGCGTTGCACGGGTCTTTTTTGGAACAGATTTCGTCTCGGTCAGCAAATCTGATGACACCGACTGGTCAGTGCTGACGCCGATGGTGCTGGGGGCGCTGATGGAGCATCTTTCGACCGGGCAGCTTATCATCAATGAAGAACAGAGTTCTGGTGAGGTTGCCGGTGAGGAAGATGACGAGATTACAGCGCAGATTAAAGAGCTCATCGAAGAGCGTGTACGTCCTTCGGTGATGATGGATGGTGGTGATATTGTTTTTGAGCGATTTGAAGACGGGGTGGTGTTTTTGAAAATGCAGGGCGCCTGTTCGGGTTGTCCCAGCTCGACCGCGACACTCAAGGACGGCATCGAAAATATGCTCAAGCATTTTATTCCCGAGGTGGAAGAGGTGCGTCCGGTTGAGGATGCGTATTAGTATTAACCAATAACATTCCGAACCAGCGCCAGACCGGCGTTTCATCGTGCTCAGTATCCGGGCCGGGCATGGTGCAGTTGACGCGAATTCTGTCATTTGCAAAGGGCTCGGGCGTTCTGAGCTCAACCCGGTTGCCGCCGACGATATCCAGCACGGTGTCTTTCTGGCCGGAAACAAAGCAGGACAGGTTTGCAATATCTTTCATCAGATCGGGCTCTACAGAAAAGCCGATCCCTTGCGTGCTACCCGTTAAATGCGGGTCCTCCGGCTCTATATCTGTGACCGGAAGCGGCAGGGCCCTTGTAACTAGGCGGAAGCGCTCCGTGTCGCCATAGCTTTCCGTCATGGTAAAGCGCGGCAGGGTATAGAGATCGTGTCCGGCATAAGCCACGCCCGATTGCAACCCAAACCCAGCTATAAAACCCTGGCTTTTGACGATCTCCCTGTATTGCAGATTATATTCGCCAAAAGGATAGGAGAAGAATTGCGGCTGCGCGCCAAAATGGTTTTGATGCGCGCTGCGGGCCTTGTTGATCTGGCGTAGTATTTCTTCTCTTGGCGCCTCAGAGAGCCGTGTATAGCTGGCGGGAAGGACACCGAAATTAACCAGCGGGTTTTTCTTCAGGTTTTTTAAATTCTTCCAACTTAAATATTGAGATAAATCGCCATCAGCCTGATCGCTTGCGTAGAAAATTGTAAAAGGCAGTCCCTTTTTCAAAAGCAGCGGCAGCGCGTGGTCAAGAATGGAGCGATAACCGCCTTCAAAAGTAATGGCAACGCTATAGGGCGGCAGTTTTTTGTTGTTTTGGATTGCCTGGACGATATCGGCCAGGGCCATGACGTGGTAGGTGCCGCTTGTCAGCTCGTGGATATGGTCTTCGAACTGTGCCGTTCTTATATTGGTGTCCGGGTACTGGTCTTCGCCGATACGGTGATAGGCGAGAATAACGGCAGCGCTGGAATCAGCGCCTATGGTTTGAGCTGAAAACGCAGGGCTTTGCGGCCAGAAAACGAAGCAAAACGCAGTTATAAAGGCAAGATAGGGTTTCATGAGCGCGAATATAGCGTATAAAAGGCTGAAATTCATAGAAAGAAAAAGGATATAGAAAATGAGCGAGCCAAAAATACTCGATGATGAAGCGCTGGATACTTTGTTCCGCGAGGCCAGAACCCATAACGGCTGGCAGGATAAAGAGGTCACCGATGTTATGCTTCAGGCTGTTTATGATCTGACGAAATGGGGTCCAACCAGCATGAATTGCTCGCCGATGCGGGTTTTGTTCATCAAATCACCGGAAGCTAAAGAGCGCCTCAAGCCGCATATGGCGGGTGGCAATGTCGATAAGACTATGGCGGCGCCGGCAACGGCGATTATCGCCAATGATCTGACGTTCTATGAACCGATGTCGAAATTATTCCCTCATGCCGATGCCAAAGCCATGTTTGAAGGTAAGGATGACGCCATTATGGAGACGGCTTTGCGCAACGGTACGCTGCAGGGCGGTTATTTCATTCTGGCGGCAAGATCACTGGGGCTTGATTGCGGGCCGATGTCGGGCTTTAACGCCGATGGCGTGAAGGATGAGTTCTTTGCCGATCAGAATGTGAAGGTGAATTTCCTGTGCAATCTTGGCTATGGCGATCCTGAAAAACTGTACCCGCAAGGGCCGCGCCTTGATTTTGACGAGGCGTGTAAAATTCTCTGATGTCTGGTTTGTCGAAAGTTCTGGCGCTTGATACGGCTCTGAATGGCTGCTGTGTGTGCGTGTATGACCGGGAAAGCGCGCAGGCATCTTCACGCATGGAGCCCATGATCCGCGGGCAGTCCGAAGCGCTGGTGCCGCTTATTCAGGACGCCATTAAAGACTCCGGTTTTGGTTTCGACGATATCGATTTGATTGTGACCACAAGAGGGCCGGGGGCGTTTACAGGGTTGCGCATCGGATTGTCGACGGCCAAATCGCTGGCGCTGGCGCTAGATATTCCTCTTGTAGGGCTGACAACGCTGGAGATTCTGGCGCGGCAATATCTTGCAGAAAAAGATCTGACGAAAGGGCAGGCTTTGGCCGCGCTGATCGAAACCAAGCGTGAGGATTTTTATGTTCAGCTTTTTGATGGAAGCGCCGCGCCGCTATCGGAGCTGCAGGCTATTGGCGGGGAAGAAATACTGGAGCAGATAGGCTCTGACTCTGTTGTGATGGTCGGTGATGCTGTTGAACGATTTTCAGAGTATGCTTTGCCCGAGAGCGTTTCTTTGCATGAAATCAAACTGATTGATCCGGAATTGATAGCAAAGATGGGCTTTGAGGAATTTTCAAAGAAAACAGCAAATACAAACGCCACTGTAGAGCCTTTATACTTGCGTTCGCCCGATGTCAGTCAGCCGAAAACGCCGCCGCGTATCCTTGCCGGGTCTTGAGCTCAGACTAATAAAAACCCGTAATACTTGTGTTTTTTGAATAGTTCTCTTGTTTTTAACAAGGGTAACAACTATTTATATTGCATATCTCTTTAATACAGGGCTAGAATAAAAATACATCTTTTAAAGTAATAACGAGTTAGGGGTTAGGTGATTTCATGTCTGAGCAAACAAGTCGTGAAGATTTACTCGCTTTAACAACGGAAATTGTTTCTGCGTATTTATCAAGTAATACCGTTTCAACCGGAGAGATTCCGGGGGTTATAGAACAGGTTTATAAAACATTATCCGGTCTGGATGGAGAGACGGGCATAGCGGCGGATCGTCCGCAACCGGCCGTGCCGATCAAGCGCTCGATTACTCCGGATTATATTGTCTGTCTGGAAGATGGTAAGAAGCTTAAAATGCTGAAACGTCACCTGAAAACAGCCTACGGGATGAGCCCGGAAGATTATCGCGAGCGCTGGGGCCTTCCCGCCGATTATCCGATGGTTGCACCAAGCTATGCCGCGCGCCGCAGTAAGTTGGCGAAAGACATAGGCCTTGGCACCAAGGGTCGTTAAGACTTTTCAGTTATTTTAGGCTAGCTGTTAGCTCAGGGCTGCTTTCATGCACGAAGGCTTCAAACACTTTCTTTACAGGGTGGTTAGGATTTTCTTTGAGGAGCAGTTCAGGGTGGAACTGAACCGCCAGATTGAAGGCGGGGTAGTCTTTCAACTCTATCGCTTCAATGGTTCCATCAGGCGAGCGCGCACTGACAATAATTTGATCAGTGGTGGTTTCAAGCCCCTGCGTATGCATATGATTGACTTCAAGCTTTTTCATTTCCCCGGCAGGGATAACGTCGGAAGGGCTAGAAAAAATCTTGTCCATTCTGGTGTTTTGAACAATGTCGATCTTGTGTTTTTCACCTTTATTGTGTGTAAGAGAGGCAGGGTGGTCCCTATGGATATCGCTTGTAAGTTTGCCGCCATGCATAACGCCCAGAAGCTGAAAGCCGCCGCAGATAAGGAAAAGAGGTTTTCCTTTCTCCATAAACTTTTTTGTAATACTCATTTCAAACTTGGTGCGTTCGGGAGCCGGCACAAACTGGGAAGCATTGCCATCGACATAAGCTTCTGGGGAAAGGCCGTGATCGGAACCGATTAACATGAGGCCGTCCAGACCCTCTAGTGATTTATCTTCCAGCCACGCATCATCATAGGTAATTAGTATTGGAAGGCCGCCAGCGTTGGAAATTGCTTTTGAATAACCATCAGGAATAAGGAAGCGCTGGTTTTCTTTTTCGCTTTTGCCGTAGAAATCACTGGCCAGGCCCATGACAATGCCAATTTTTGGCCGTTTTTTTTGCTCAGTCATATAAAAAAACTCCTATTTAGTTGGTGAAAGGAGTATAGCAGAATACATTGTTTATGTAAAATTTATGAAGAGCTCAGCTCTTTACTTCTCTCGGTGGCAAGTTTAACGGCTTGTTTTAAAAGGGATTCTAGCTCCCCGTTCATTAAAATTTCCAGTGCGGCGGTGGTGGTGCCGCCGGGGCTGGTGACGTTTTCGCGCAATTGTGCGGCGGAAGTATCCGCCTCCTGCTCAGCCAACGCGGCGCTGCCGATCACGGTCTGGCGGGCTAAATTCATCGCCATGTCAGCACTCAAGCCCTGTGTTTCTCCGGCTTTGGCCAGAAGTTCTATCAATAAAAACACATAGGCCGGGCCACCGCCCGACAGGGCGGTAACGGCATCCATCAGGGTTTCGTCTTCGATCCACTCAACCACGCCGGAGGAGGAAAGAAGGCTTTTGGCGGTTTCCTTCTGCGTGTCACTGACATGATCATTGGCGCAAAGAACGCTGATGCCTTTGCCAATAGCGGCGGGCGTGTTGGGCATAGCGCGGATGATAGCGCGGTTTTCACCAAAGCGCGTTTCAAAGGAGGCAATCGTCTGACCGGCGGCGATAGATAAGATCAACGCGTCTTCCGGAATGACAGGCTTAATCTGCTCGCAGGCTTTGTCCATGATTTGCGGCTTCACCGCCAAAACAACCGCGTTGGCACTTTTAAGCGCATCATCGGCCTCCGCTGCGCTGGTGTAATGCGTCACTTTGGGATGGGAGATGATGTCCTGTGCCTGCGGGTCTAAAACGGTGATGAATTGAATGTCGGGGTTTTCGCTCCAGCTTTTGAGCAAAGCGCTGCCCATTTTGCCGCAACCGATTAATGCCAGGGAGGTTATGCTGCTCATGAAAATACCTTCCCAAAGGGGCTTAGGATTCCCCGGCTGTTTCCATCAGGGCCAGTGACAGGCTTTCATCGTTGGTGTCATTGGCGGCAGAGAGAAGATAGAAGACGGGGTAATAGCGCTCGCACTGTGCCAGAGAAATATCCATCATGTCTTCGATATGTTCGGAGCCGGCGGTGTTGTTCATGCCACGGAAAAGGCAGGTATGGCGAAAGCTGGGAACGCCGCTATCCTTGGGCAAATCAAAATGGCCCATCCAGAGATTTTCATTGAGGGCCATCAGGGCGGTGCCGGCTATTTCATAGCGCTTGGAAGGAATGTTCATGTCGTATTGACAACAAAACTGCATCGCGTTCATGTCTTCCTGCCAGATAAAAAACAGACGGTAGCTGCACGACTTCCCGGCGACCTGAACCATAAGCTCATCATTGGTCATGCGGTTGAACACCCAGTTATGGGCGGAGAGAATTTCCTCCACATTGTCGAGAGGGTTTTGGATATCTTCCAGTGTGTCCAATGTATCGAGTTCGGTTTTCATTTACGCTTCTTTGTCTTTATCTGCTCTTCAAGCGCTTCAATGCGCTTTGTTAAATCCTGCTGCTCTTCCCTGGCTTTGCCGAGCATCGCTTCCAGCCGTTCAAAGTCTTCGCGCGGCACAAGGTCGAGTCGGTCGGCGATTTCTTCAATCCTTGTGCGGATATCTTCTTTCGCCTGATGGCTGAACCCGCTTAGGACACTGACGGTTCCGCCAGCCACACGCGCAACGTCATCGAGTATTTTTTCTTTTACAATCATAGTTTCGTGAGTCCCATAAGGCCGAGTCAGTACCATGGCAGGTGGGTGAAAACAACCCCGTTTCATTAAGATTTATGTGGATATGTGGATGGGTTATGGGGCTTGGATAATTTATGAAATCACGATAAGAACATCTTATGCTTTTTGAATTCCCCAATATCGATCCCATAGCCTTTTCCGTAGGCCCGCTGGCCGTGCGCTGGTACGCGCTGGCTTATATTGCCGGGTTTTTGCTTGGTTGGCGTTATTGTTTGTATCTGGCGGGGCTGAATAAAGATGTGCGGCCAAACAAAGAGGATATCGACGATTATTTCCCTTGGGCTATTCTCGGGGTTATTCTTGGCGGGCGCTTTGGCTATGTGCTGTTTTACCAGAGCGACCTTTATATGTCCGACCCTCTGGAGATATTTAAGCTCTGGCATGGCGGGATGGCGTTTCATGGCGGCGTGATCGGTGTGGTGGTATCGCTTCTGGCCTATAGCTATTACAAAAAGATCAATGTGTTCCGACTGGCCGATATGTATTCCTGCGCCGCGCCGCTGGGCGTATTTTTGGGGCGTATTACCAATTTTATCAATGGCGAGCTGTTCGGGCGCGTCACCGATATGCCCTGGGGGATTGTCTTCCCAAGAGGCGGAGAATTGCCGCGTCATCCGAGCCAGATATATGAGTCCCTGATGGAAGGTCTGTTGTTGTTTCTTATTCTCGCGTTATTGGCACGCAAAGAAAGCATCCGTGAGCATCCTGGCATTTTATCCGGGGTGTTTCTTTTCGGCTATGGCGCGTTCAGAAGTATTGGAGAGCTTTTCAGAGAGCCGGATGATCATATTGGCTTCTTATGGGGCGGCACATCGATGGGGCAATTGCTCAGTATTCCGATGATGCTGGCGGGGCTGTTTCTGATTGTTTATGCTGTGCGGCATGAGCGAAAAACTTAGATATTTTTTGCAGGGACAAATCAAAGCCTCCGGGCCGATGACAATCAGTGCGTTCATGTCCCAGGTTCTGGGCCATCCCGAGCACGGCTATTATATGCGCCAGGACCCTTTTGGTAAGGATGGCGATTTTACCACCGCGCCGGAAATATCACAGATGTTTGGCGAGCTGGTCGGGGCATGGATATCGGATGTCTGGCTGCAGATGGGAAAGCCTGCGCCGTTTGTATTGCTTGAATGCGGCCCCGGGCGCGGCACGCTGATGGCGGATGCGTTGCGGGCGACAAACAAGGTGGAGGGATTTTATGAGGCGTTGGAGGTTCATTTTCTGGAGACCAGCCCGACCCTCAAAAAGGCGCAGGGAAAGGCCGTGCAGACGCATAAGCCGCAATGGCATGATGCTTTGGACACGGTTCCGGATGACAAACCTCTGATTGTGATTGCTAATGAATTTCTCGATGCGCTGCCGGTGCGTCAACTGGTTAAAACCAGAGATTACTGGGCGGAGCGGGTGATCGGCCTGAGCGGTGAAGCGTTTTCTTACGGCCTCACGCCTTTTGTTGGCCCTGTCCCTAAAAAGATGAAAGCCGCCAATGAAGGCAGCGTTTATGAATTCAGCCCGGCGCAGATTTCCTTTACCGAGAGGCTTTGTCGGAGATTAAAGGAACAAACCGGCGCGGCGCTGATTATTGATTACGGTGAAACACGGACAATGCCGGGGGATTCTTTACGCGCCATTTATAAACATGAGTATATATCGCCGTTGGAGCATGTCGGCGAAGCTGATTTATCGGCCAATGTCGACTTTGAAGCCATCACGGATGTGACACAAAAGCATGATGTGTCTGTCTTTGGTCCCGTAGAGCAGGGGCATTTTTTGAAACAGCTCGGCATTGAACAGCGCGCCGCAAAATTAGTGCAAAATGCGGATGCACAGCAACAAGAGGACATCGAAAAAGCATTGCAGCGGCTCACCGAGTCAGATCAAATGGGATCAATGTTTAAAGTGATAGGATTAACCCATGGCCCAGCCATTGCTCCAGCCGGATTCTGAAGCTGTTTACTATGAGATTGAGGCTTTTTTAAGCGGCGAAGCAGCGCCGGCTTTTCATGGTTTTTTTGGCCGTCAGGGCGGCGTCAGCAAGGATGTGTTCACCTCTTTGAATTGCGGTCTTGGCACAGAGGATAACCCGGGTCTGGTGCAAAAAAACCGAAACAAGATCGCGCAGGCGGTTGGTGTTGATCCCGATCATTTTATTACCATGCATCAAATCCACAGCACGACTTGTGTGCGCGTAGAAAAGCCATGGAATATCCATGAACGCCCCGAAGCTGATGCGATGGTGACGGATGTGCCGGGGATTGCGCTGGGGGTGCTTACGGCTGATTGTGCACCGGTTTTGTTTTACGGCGAGAATGATAAGGGCAAACCGGTGATCGGTGCGGCCCATGCTGGCTGGGGAGGAGCGCTGAAGGGTGTCTTGGAATCCACCGTTACGGCAATGAATGATCTGGGGGCGAAGAATGAAAATATCCGTGCCTGTATAGGCCCGTGTATCGGCAAGGCCTCCTATGAGGTGGGCGAAGATTTTGCCCAGCCCTTTTTTGACGAAGATGATGACAATGACCGGTTTTTCCATGCGGCCAGGAAGGAGGGGCATTTCATGTTCGATCTGGCCGGGTATTGTGCCGGAAAGCTTTACAAGGCGGGTTTGAGCCGGATTTATATCAAGGACCTCGATACGTATTTTAATGAAGAGGATTTTTTCAGCTATCGCCGCGCCACCCACCGCAGTGAAAACGATTACGGCCGCCAGGCCTCTGTGATTTGTATTAAATGACCCCACACCGTCATCCCGTTGGCGAGGCGTCTTCGCCTCGCTTAAACGAACGGGATCCATATGACAGCAGCTTTGCTGCTGACCCTTTTGGACCCCGGCTGTCTAAGCCTGCTGCGCAGGCCGCCGGGGTGACGGTTGTTTTTGTTGATTTTCTTTTGTTTTTTCTTATAGTGCCGGGGACACAATGATGTTCAACGCTGCGCAGGGCTTTAATTTATGAAACTAATCGCCGGTAGTTCCAACGCCCCCTTGGCTGAAGCGATTTCGGCCTATCTCGACGTCCCTTTGACTCAGGCCAATATCAAGCGCTTTTCCGATGATGAGATTTTTGTCGAGATCATGGAAAATGTGCGCGGCGAGGACACGTTCTTTATTCAGTCGAGCTCTTTTCCGGCCAATGACCATTTGATGGAGCTTTTGATCGCTATGGATGCGCTTAGACGTGGCTCGGCGCGGCGAATTACGGCGGTTATCCCGTATTTCGGCTATGCGCGTCAGGACCGCAAAACCAGTAGCCGTGCGCCGATTACAGCCAAGCTGGTGGCTAATTTAATCACCGCAGCCGGGGCGGACCGGGTTTTGACCATGGAGCTGCATGCGGGGCAGATTCAGGGATTTTTTGATATTCCGGTTGATAATCTGATTGCCTCGCCGGTTTTTATTCCAAAAATTCAGGATAAGTTTAACGGTGATGAATTATGCATTGTCTCGCCCGATGTCGGCGGCGTGGTGCGGGCCCGGGCACTGGCCAAGCGTTTGGGCGCTGATCTGGCGATTATCGACAAGCGCCGCGAACAGGCCGGTGAATCAGAGGTGATGAATGTGATTGGCGAGGTCAAAGGCAAGATCTGTATCATGGTCGATGATATCGTCGATTCCGGCGGAACGCTTTGTAATGCAGCGGCGGCTCTTAAGGATGGCGGAGCGAAAGAGGTCCATGCTTATGTTGTGCATGGCGTGCTCTCCGGCCCTGCGGTTGAGCGCATTACAAGCGCGCCGATGGAGCAGATGGTGATTACCGACAGCATAGCGGCTACAGATGCGGTCAAGGCCGCCGCCAATATCGAGCAGATCACAATTGCTCCCCTGATCGGTGAGGCGGCCCGCAGAATTCACGAAGAACGTTCGATTTCCGAGCTTTTTAAGTGATAGACATAATGCCCTTGACATTTTGCGTGGTGGTATAATATATTATCGAAAATTAATAACGGGAGTAAAGAAATATGCCTAAGTTAACCAGGGCCTTAAACAAGGAATATAATGATCTTTTATGGTGTAAAGTGCAGCAGCCAGAACATTTTGATGTTGAGGATGCCATTAGGTTTTATGAAATTTCAGTGCAAGCCGGCGATTTACCAAAAAATGCACTGGGTTTAAAGCTTTCTCTTACTGAAGAAGAAGTAGATCGTGTTTTTGCAACAATGCTTGATAAACTTAATGTATATGAAACTGAGAACACATCCCGTGTTGACGTCCCCCCACCAGAATTTTCGAGCGATATCCAGACGGCTTTGTCAGAGTGCTGGACAGCCCACCCCTATATCTAGAATATGGATCCCGTTCGTGCGAACGCCGCTAGCGCGGCGTGCCAACGGGATGACGGGGGGTGGAGAAAGAATTTCCTTGATATTCCACCCCGAATTTGGTCTATATCGCTTGGTTTTAACGGATCGGCACCCCTGGAGGCTGGTCCATCATATGAAAAGAAGGAATATAAGCCATGTCTAAGAATTACGCATTTGCTGCGGTGGCAAGAGAACGGGCCGGAAAAGGGGTTGCCCGTGCATTGCGCCGCGAGGGAAAAGTACCCGCCGTTGTCTATGGTGACGGCAAGGAGCCGATCACGATAGCGGTGGCCGGGAAAGAAGCCAATCTGGAATACAACAAGGGCCACATGTTCACGACGTTGTGTGATCTGGATGTTGCGGGCGACAAGCATCTGGTGCTGGCGCGCGATGTACAGCTGCACCCGGTGAACGATCAGGTGCAGCATATTGATTTCCTGCGCATTGGTCCGAAAACCAAGATTGCCGTTCAAATCCCTGTGCAGTTTATCAATGAGCTGGAGTCCCCGGGTATTCACGAAAAGGCCGTTCTCAACGTTGTGCGCCACGAAGTTGAATTGCTTTGTAGTGCTACCAGCATTCCTGATCTGATTGAGGTTGATCTCACTGGCAAGGAAACCGGCGAATCTGTCAAAATCAGTGATGCGAAGCTTCCCGAAGGCACCAAGCCTGTGATTACCGACCGTGACTTTACCATTGCGACGCTTGTGGCGCCGAAAACGGCAGAGCAGATGGCGGCTGAAGATGCTGCTGAAGCGGTTGATACTGCGGAAATGCCAGCCGAAGGCGAAGACGGTGCAGCAGTGGAAGGCGCTGAAGGCGAAGACAAAGCCGAAGGCGGCGACGATAAGGCCGAAGGCGAAGCCAAGAAGGAAGAATAGATTAAACTATCCTTCCTTCAGCAATTCTTTAGACCGGAGGATAAACCGATGTGGCTTTTGGTTGGTCTGGGCAATCCCGGTGATAAATACGCAAAGAACCGCCACAATATCGGTTTCATGGCTCTTGATGCGATTGCCGATGAAAGCGGCTTTCCGCCCTGGCGTGATAAGTTCCAGGGTGCGCTTTCCGAAGGCAAAATAGCAGGCGAAAAAGTCGCGCTTTTAAAACCTCAGACGATGATGAACGAATCCGGCCAAAGCGTTGGCAAAGCATCCAAATTCTACAAGATACCCCCCGAGAATATTCTGGTTTTTCATGACGAGCTTGATCTTAAAAACGCTACGGTTCGTATCAAAAAAGGCGGCGGCAATGCCGGGCATAACGGTTTGCGCTCAATTCAGGATCATCTGGGCACGCCTGACTTCTGGCGCGTCCGTATCGGCATCGACCATCCGGGGGATAAGAACCGGGTGTCAGGCTATGTGCTCAGTGACTTCGCCAAATCGGATCAGGACTGGGTCGAAGATTTGATCAGCGCTCTGGCGCAGAACGTCGGTGCATTGATAGAGGGTAAAAATGATGATTTCATGACCCGCGTAGCCGAAGCTATTCAATAGTTGGGGCAGGGTGTGGCGCGGTTTGTGTGCTTTCGATTGTTGTCGGATTTTTATTTTTTAAACTATCTAAAACCTCCCTTACATCAATCACCCCTAATTTATCGGCAGCGCCCAGAGCCAAACAAATACCTCCAACAATAACGAAGGGCATTAATTCAGCATTTATGCACATATGTCGGTATTCCAGCAGCTCTTGTGCAGCTTCCTCATCTTTCAGATTAGTGTATCTGCCCCTATTCCTATCGTGGGGACTTACTTTGTCAGGAAGAAATAATTTTGATAGCCAGTTTTTGCGTAAGTAGCCCATATTTATTCTCGTTCTGTTTAAATAGTTTGAGTTGTTATAAACAAGGCGTACCGTTATGTCAATAAAAATCTGACTGACCTGCCCGATATAGTATGCTATGCACCACAGTCAAACCAAGCAAGGACTAAAATATGGGATTTAATTGCGGCATTGTCGGCCTGCCCAATGTTGGGAAATCGACGCTTTTTAATGCGCTGACTGCCACCGCAGCGGCGCAGGCGGAGAACTTCCCCTTTTGCACGATTGAGCCCAATGTGGGTCGCGTGGCTTTGCCGGATGCGCGGCTGGATCAGATTGCAAAGATCGCAGCTTCCGCCAAAACCGTGCCGACGCAATTGGAGTTCGTCGATATTGCCGGGCTGGTCAAGGGCGCAAGCCAGGGCGAGGGGCTGGGCAATCAGTTCCTGGGTAATATTCGTGAGACCGATGCGGTGATCCACGTGCTGCGCTGTTTTGAAGACCCGGACGTGGTTCATGTCGATGGCTCGGTTGACCCAATCCGTGATGCGGAGGTGATTGAAACCGAGCTGATGCTGGCCGATCTTGAGAGCCTTGAGGGCCAGGTTTCATCTTTGGCCAAGAAGGCGCGCTCCGGCGATAAGGAATTTAAGGCGCAGTTTGACTTGGCCGAGCGGGTCAAGGCCGCTCTGGACGATGGCAAGCCCGCGCGCTCTGTTTCGGTGAGTGAAGACGAGCGTCGGATTTTCAAAATGCTGCAGCTTTTGACCTCAAAGCCGATTTTATATGTCTGTAATGTCGCGGAAGACGAGGCGGCCACGGGCAATGAATGGACGCAAAAAGTCGAAGCGATGGCGGCGGAGCAGGGGGCGCGCATGGTGGTCATTTGCGCCTCTATTGAATCCGAAATCGCCCAGCTGGATTCAGAAGACGAGCGCAATGAGTTCCTCGAGACGATGGGCCTGGAAGAGGCAGGGTTGAACAAGATTATTCGGGAGGGTTATAAGCTGCTCGGGTTGCAGACCTATTTCACTGCCGGACCAAAAGAGGCGCGGGCCTGGACGGTGCGGATTGGCGCGCAAGCGCCCGAAGCTGCGGGTTGCATTCATACCGACTTTGAAAAAGGCTTTATCAAAGCCGAAGTGATTGCCTTTGATGACTTCACCGGGCTGGGCGGCGAACAGGGCGCCAAAGATGCCGGCAAAATGCGTCAGGAAGGCAAGGAGTATGTCGTCGCCGATGGCGATGTCATCCTATTCCGGTTTAATGTCTAGGTGTTCGTTTTTGGATTGGTCTTGGCTTCAGGGGCGGCCGGTGTCTTGTTGCTTACCTGAATGGCGAAAGAGTTATCATGCGGCACGATATTTTGCGCATTATCTTTGAAGGCGTCACCGGTGTTTGCCGGTTTGTTTGAAACCAGGTTAGATTTTTCGCTTTCCTTTGTAAAAGGCCCTCTGATTTTTCCATCGTCACTGGTTTTTTTGCCGTCTGGCGTGGTGGAGCAAGGTTTCCCTGCATCACCGCTTCCATCATCCCCAGCCGCCGCCGGATCATCAGAGGGAAGGGGTGTGAGGGGAAGACCACTCAGGCCGCGTTCTTCTATAAAGATATGCTTACGTTCCTGTGGCAGATATTCCCTGTCGCGCGATTGATTGTATTCCCGCCTTGGGTTGACATTGTCGTTATCGTAAAAAGGCACAAGTCTGTAATAGGCAAAGGGGCTGTTATTGGAGTCGCGCAGATCGTCTATGATCGCCTTAAACTCTGCCATGGCTTCCGGACTTTTCCCGGCCAGCTCCAAAGCATCTTCATACGTCCATTTTCCATCCGCCTTAAAGTAAGGGTTTTCCCATTGCAGCGGGTACCCGGTTTTCATCCCATGGAACCATTGACCGGCTCTAAACAGTTGCTTGTCGGTCATAGACCCAAAGCGGTCAGCCCAGGCCTTGTTGCGCTCGTAAGTCGTCGGGCCGTAGCTTTGTCTGTGCGGATTAAAGCCCGGCGGAACCTTCAGGCCCTCAAACGCCATTTCAAGATCGTCTATATGGGGTTTGAAGTGGACGGTCTTTCCGGTTATTGGGTCTTTATATTTACCAAAAATAGCCTGGGTTATTTGGTCTTCGTGGATACCCAGCTTGGTGGCCTGTGCAACCATTCTTTCTGTTGCCTCTTGCGCCAGAGCCCAGCGTTGGGCGGGCGTTCCATTGGCCATGCGGTCGAAGTCTTCCTGGCGGAAGAAACGATCATTTACCTGGTAATCCATCCACGGCATGTTGGGCTGGGTCGCGCCGTATTCAGCGCGGGAGTCCGGAAGATGCCCGTTTATTAAGGCAACAGCCTGGTGGACAATTTTGGCTTTTTTCAGCTTGTTTTCCCAATACTTAAGGCTGTGGCCACCCGTGCCGCCCAATGTTTTGTAGGTTGGCTTCGTCGGGATACTGCGTAACTTCTTTTCATCCTGCCAAACGTCGTGAACCGCCGGCTTAATGATGTCTTTAACTTGCGTGGCCGATATATCTTTTATCGCCTCCTTATAATCATCGGAGTTATAAAAATCCTCCAGTGAATCGACATTGTGTAATGCCATCATAAGCGCGGCGATGTCATCATCTTTGAATAGCTTTGTTTTTCTAAGCCGGGATTCCTGCTTTTGATCAAGCTCAACACTTTGAAGTAGATATTTTTCTTCATTGTCGTCCCAATCGGTTTCGCGTGCTATGTAGCGGTCTTTCAGATCCTTAAGTTTTTCTTGATAGTGGTCGCGGACCAGTCCAGTAAATTTTTCGATGGCATGGCTTTGTTCGCTGCCTTTATTGCCCAGTTTAAAATCTTCTTTGGTGCCCTCCAGTTGAACACGCTTTCCTTTGACGAAAAAGCTGTCGCGTTTTTTGCTGATCACTGGCTCTTCGCCAATCATTTCTGCGATGCTATCCTGTAACAAGAGGATCGTGGTCGCATCGAGCTCTTCCGCTCCGTCATTGCCACCCGCCGGGTGAGTTCCAAAGAATATCTGCGTATTTTCTACAACTTTTTGTCTGGCTGCTTTTTCGTCGTCAGGGGACATCGCTGCCGTTTTCGGGGTCGTCGATCCGCCACCTCCCTTGGCGCTAGTGGCAGGGTCAGTAACAGCACTCTTGGTGCCGGGGTCAGATTTTGCCGTAGCAGCAGGACCGCTTGCTATTGCTTCTGTGGCGGATATTTTTGGAGAATCTTTCTCTGTAAGCAGGGCATTGACGGTGAGCTGCGTTGCTTCCGGCAGAACACTAAAGGCATTCCACATGGCAACGGAACTATTTAGTTCCGATATCTCCATTTGCTTTAGAAGCGTTTTTGTTGCGCTTGTATGTTTAATATAGCTCTCATCATAGCCGATAATCCATTCAGAGGCCATTTTCATACCCTCTCCCATCAACCCATCTTTGCCAAGATGTTTGAGGGCCTGATCATTCATGTCCTGTTTTGTGGCATCTGTCATACCATATCTTTTTGCCAGTTCGTCTTTGCCGTTGTGGCGGTTTTCCTGCACCTTGACCGTAAATTCGTGCAGCAATGTGATGAATGCTTCATCTTCCGGATTGGTATCCTTGATCTGATCAGCTGTAAGGGTTGATTTTAATCCGATGTTCTCCCCTGTTTTTACCAGAGCCTGTTTGAATAGAATGATTTGATAATCCTTCGCGGCCGTCTTGGGGTCTACACCTTTGATGTCGAGGCTGTCGAGCCCTATCAATGCGTGCATAGTGCTGTGTGTTACATTGGCGAGGCCTGTAAAGTCTTTGGCAAACTGGCGCATCTCCTTAACTTTAGCTGGTGCATTGGGAGGGAGAGGGGCGAGTAAAAGGATCTTTATTTGCCCCATATTCATTTCATCAAAGGAGCCATCGTCTTTTGTTACAAACCCATCGTTTCTTGTGGCGTTAAGTGCAGCTTGTGGGTTTGCCTTCAGTGCTTCCAGTCGTTTTCTCTCATCCGGAGATGCGTTTGCAGGAATTTTTAGGTTTTGGATAGATGGAGCTGTTGCGGCTATTTTAGCTTTAGCAAGATTCTGTACTTCTGCTGCTTTTTCTCTGACCAGCTTGCTGAATTCGATCTGACTTAAGTCGCCGGTAGGCTGAATGTTTTTATAACCCTGCTTGATAAAAGCGTCTTGCAAAGCGAGGATTTGTGCGGTGATTTGCACTTTTCTTAGTTCTTCTTCAAGCGCCGGCGTTAAATGCTTGTCCTGTTCGTGAACCAGCAGCATTCTTGATTTTAGCCCGAGGTTGCTGTCGAGGGCGCCGTTGGTAAATAAATCGGCGGCATGCTTTCTTGCTGTTTTGGTCGTGGCATCGTCCAGTATTCCCAGGGGATTGATTTGACCAAAGACAATATCCTCATCTGTTGTGCCTGGGTGTGTATCTTTGTAAAGCTGGGTTAAGGCAACCTGACGGTGAATCATGAACAGTTGTGTTAATTTCGTTGCGCTATTCAGGGCCTTGATAAAATCCGGATCGGTCATGTTCGAATTCAGTGAAATGGGTGTGTACCCTTCAGGGTAGTAGCTGGCCAAGTCGAGCATCTTGTTCAGGTCGCTCTTATCCAGGTCGGTCTTGTTCAGGTCGACCTTGCTCATGTCGATATTACCCAGATTTGCAAAAAACTGATTTAAATGTCTTTTTAACGCGTAAAGGTCCGGATTGAAATCTGACCCTGTGGCGGCGATAAAAGCTTTACGGTCATCGGACTCGGTGTCCTTGATAAGCTCCTTGATCTTTGCCGTGTTAGGATCCAGCCCGGCCTGTTTGGCATCTTTCCAGATCTTTCTTCCTTTGTTCAGGCTGTCCCCCCAATGACCGTCGATGTCAATGCGGCCTGCCCCAAGTTTAGCCGCGATCTGCGTTTGGGTGTATTCGATTTGTTTGCTAAGCGCCGCAATAAATATTGCGTCTGTAATGTCACCGTCAAGGGTCAGAGTGGTGGCGCCCAGGCCGTTATGTGCCTTGTTGTTGTTTAGGTACTCTTTTAAAGCGATAATCGCTTTTATATTGTTGTTTTCGTTGTCCAGTTTTTTTAGAAAGCCTGTGGCCGTTGTTGTTTTGACGAGGTGGTCTTCCAGCGCCTTGTCAGCTTCTTTCACAGCGTTGGTAGCGTTCATTTCTTTGCGAATTGTTAGGAATTTGGCATAACCTTCTAGAAGAGGGTTTTTGTCTCCGCTGCTCTTATGAAACTCTACAGTATCTTCCAGCGCTTTTTCCGTTTTCGAATCCCATATGCCGGTGGCGCGGATGCCGCCGATGTCGGTAATTAGGCCCAGTTCCGGGTGCGATATCAGATAGGTCTGAATATCATAGGTAAGTTTGCGCATGCCGTAGCCAAGGGCGGGGTCGCCGGCGTTGTCGCTGTGCTCTCCAAGCTTGAGGGCCATTCCCCCGGTGCCTGATCCGTTATACAACAGGCGTTTCATTTTTACGGTGGGAGGAAAGTCATGAAGCGTATTGAAATCGTAGGCATCCCTGAGAATCTCATGAAGCTTTCCTGATTGATCACGCAGAGCATCCATCAAAATGTTTTTGAGTGCTCGCGTTTCACCCTGCAGTTCATCACCATGGTCTGAGATGATTTGCTCGATATCTGTTTCGTTGTCCAGATAGGTCAGAAGTTTTTCAAAAGCGGCCTCTGTGCTTTTGTTCCACTGGCCCGTTATTGTGAGTGGTGTTCCCAGCGGGATTTTATTGAGCTCCTCATACAGCTTTCCGCCCTGAGGGGCCATGCTTTTTAAGGTTGCAATATCCTGAGACAGCTTGTTGTACTGGGTTTGAAGGTGCTTTGTGTAGACTTCATTGGCAAAGTAGAAATCCCTGCCGTGTTGACCGTTCAGGTTACCATCTTCGCTGAGCGTTGTTCCGCCCGACGGCAAAAAGACATCGGATAAACCCAAGTCCCAGGTGTCTTTAAACAACCCGGCCTTATTAATAGCCTTTTGATATGCACTGATATCGTCAGATACCGCCATTACACCCTCAATACACTTAATTACCTAATTGCCGTTTTTTATACTTTTTATAGCCTTAGTTTTGCCTGAGTATATATCAATTAATGACCTATGTCAAATAAACAAAGGTTAACAGACTGTTAACATTGACGTTTTTTGGTTTAGGTCCGGACCTTAGGTTCGGACAAGGGATTCATAGGCGTCACGCAGCTGGCGTGTAACCGGGCCTACGGTGAACGAAATATCGTCTATTTTACCGACAGCGGTGACTTCGGCGGCGGTGCCGGTCAGGAAGACTTCCTGGACGTTATGGAGGTCCTCCGGCTTGATGCGGGCTTCCTCAAATGGAATGTTTAAATCCTTTGCCAGCTGGATAACGGTCTGGCGGGTGATGCCGTTCAGGAAACAATCGGGAATTGGGGTCTTCAGCACGCCGTCCTGTACGACGAAAATATTGGCGCTGCTTCCTTCGGCGACAAGTCCGCGGTAATCCAGCATCAGGGCATCATCAAACCCCTTATCCTCTGCCGCATGTTTGGACATGGAACCGATCACATACAGGCCCGCGGCCTTGCTTTGCGTTGGCGCATTATTTGCAGCCGGTTTGCGCCATTCAGACGTGCGCATGGTTATGCCCTTTTCGCGCTTTTGTTCATCGTAATAACGGCCCCATTCCCAGCACGCTATGGCAACATGGGTTTTTGTTCCCCGTGATGAAATGCCCATTTCTTCACAGCCGCGCCAGGCCACAGGGCGGATATAGCCATCGGTGATTTTATTGGCTTCTATAAGATCGCGCTTGATGTCTTCAATCTCATCGACACTGAGTGGCACTTCCATGCCAAGAATATCGGCAGACTTAATTAGCCGCGCCGAATGCTTACGTGATTTGAATATTTTGTTGTCATAGATACGCTCCCCTTCAAAGACGCTGCTGGCGTAATGCAAGCCGTGGCTAAGGACGTGGATTTTGGCGTCGCGCCAGGGCTGCATTTCGCCGTCAATCCAGATAAATCCGTCCCTGTCATCAAAAGGTATCAGGCTCATAGTTTTATAAACTTTACGGTATGTGTTGTTTACGGTAAAACCCTGATAAGATTACCGTAAACCATTAATTTGTAAACAAGTTCATGAACGCTCTGGAAAACAATCAACTGCTGGATTCGAAACCACATATTCTTGTCATCGATGATGACAATCGCATCCGTGAGTTGGTGTCGCGGTATTTAAAAGACAACGATTTTATCGTCATCACAGCGCAGGATGCGGCCGATGCCCGCGATACGATGCAGCATTTTGAATTCGACGCGCTGGTGGTCGATGTGATGATGCCGGGTGAAAGCGGGCTGGAATTCACCGCGTCCTTGCGCCAGGAGCAGGATATTCCGGTTTTGCTGCTGACCGCGCTGGGCGAGGTTGAGGACAAGGTCACCGGGCTGGAGGCGGGCGCTGATGATTACCTGCCCAAGCCGTTCGAGCCGCGCGAGCTGGTGGCACGGCTCAAAGCAATCCTGCGGCGTCGTATGAAGAAAGCCGATTCCATGCAACCCTTTAAGGTTGGCCGTTGGCATTTCGATCCGGCGCTAGGTGAGCTTTCTGATGGAGAGCAGCAGCGCCAAAGACTGACCGATGTCGAGGCCAATTTGCTGCGTGCACTGGCCAGTCGCGCCGGCCAGGTAATGAGCCGGGAAGAGCTGGCGAAAATATGCGATGTGGATGCCGGCGAGCGTACCATCGATGTCCAGGTGACAAGGCTGCGGCGCAAGATTGAGGAAGACACCAAAGCACCGCGCTATCTGCAGACAGTGCGTGGCAAAGGCTATCTTTTGAGAGTTGAGGAATTGTAATGCGGCTTTCTTTAAAACGAATAATGCCGGGACGCATTTTTGACCGCGACGGTATTTTGCCGATTAAGCGGGTCTTGCCCAAAACGCTGTTTGCCCGCTCATTGTTGATTTTGATTATCCCGGTTTTGCTGATTCAGGTGATTGCGACTTTCACCTTTTTTGACCGCCACTGGAACAAGATGACCAGTCGCCTTGGTTTTGCGATTGCTGGTGAGATCGCCTTTATTGCTGCCGAAATTGAAAGCGATCCATCAGTGGATAATATCAAGAAAATTTCCAATTACGCCGCAAACAGCCTCGACTTGCTGATCGGGTTTAAAAAGGACGCCGCGCTGGATAGCGAACAGGAAAACGTCTCGGGCATGCTCTGGGGCTCGATGATTGCCGAGAAGCTGTCTGTAGAAATCCGCAATAAGGTCGCGCGTGAATTTTTGCTTGATGTTGATCTGCAGGAAAAATGGATCGAGGTAACGGTGCAGCTTAACAACGGCGTGCTTAGTGTTTCCCTGCCGCAGCGGCGGCTATTTTCCTCTTCAGGTTATATTTTTCTGCTATGGATGATCGCGTCTTCGATCATTCTGCTGGCAATCGCAATTTTGTTTATGCGCAATCAGATACGACCCATTCGTAGATTGGCGATTGCGGCGGAGCGCTTCGGCAAGGGGCGTGACGTGCATGCCTATAAGCTTGAAGGCGCGCTGGAAGTGCGTCAGGCGGGACAGGCTTTTATGGATATGCGCAAGCGTATCCAGCGCCAGATATCGCAACGCACGGAAATGCTGGCCGGGGTATCGCATGATCTGCGTACACCGCTAACGCGGATGAAGCTACAACTGGCGATGCTGGGTGACAGCCCTGATGTTGAAGCGCTGAAGACCGATGTCTCGGAAATGGAGCGCATGATCGAAGGCTATCTTGAATTTGTGCGCGGCGAAGGCGGGGAGCAGGTATCGTTGACCAGTCTCGGGCTTTTGTTGCAAAAAGTTGCGGCGTCGTCGAAGCGCCAGGGCAGGGATATTGAGTTTTTCTGTCCCGAGGGTATCAATATTATGATGCGGCCGATGGCGTTTGAGCGCTGCATCACCAATCTTGTCAATAATGCCTGCCGCTATGCTGGGCATGTGTGGATTGGGGTACAGAGAAATGAGGACAAGGTCGATATTACGGTTGACGATAACGGCCCCGGTATTCCGGAGGATCAATATGAGTCGGTTTTTAAGCCATTTTACCGTGTGGATACCTCACGTAATGTGGCCACAGGTGGGGTCGGCCTTGGTTTGCCGATTGCCATGGATATCGTCCACAGCCATGGCGGAAAAATCTGGCTTGAACGCAGCCCGCAAGGGGGCCTGCGCGTGAATATCCGGCTGCCGGTTTAGCGCAAAACTAATGATTTTCATAAAATTTTAAGTATTATTGTTTCACAATAGAGAAGGGGCTCTTTTTAGGGGCTTCGATATGGTATGATTGGTTTGGTATTTGGTATTTGGTATTGGTATTGGTATTGGTAATTAAAGTTGGGGCAAGGTTCATGACATTTCATTTTTCAAAGATTTCATCTTCAAAAAACGCGCGCGGTTTAAAGCGCGGTTCCCAATCCGGTTTCACTTTAATCGAACTCATGATCGTGATTGTGATCATTGGTACATTTACGGCGGCGCTCGCCAATCTCGCCACACAATATTATCTTGAAAAACGCGACCGCGAGCTGGACAGCCGCCTCGATGAAGTGCGCAGTGCAATGGGGCGTTTTATCGCCGATGATCCCAACGAAGCCGATCCGCTTTTGGATCCCGTTCGCTATCCGTGTCCGGCCGATCCAACGGCCGCGCCAGGCAGCGCAACATTCGGGATGGAGCAATGTCCGGCCACGCTGGCCGCCGATACGACCGTGAACGGCGTGCGTATCGTTCAGGGCAATGGCGGGCTGGTTCTGGTCGGCGCGGTGCCGACAAGCACGCTCGGGATTGCGTCAAGGAATATG
>JAJFGU010000017.1 GCA_021775955.1 Alphaproteobacteria bacterium
AACGATGGGCTAAGCCGCCCGAAGCGGCACAATAAAATGAATACGAAAACTTAAAAACAAATAAAAACCAGTGAACCTTGAGGGTCGGCTTGAGCTGCTTGTTGGAAATGAGAGACTTAAGAGACATTGACGATTAGAGAAAACTAAACTTCTGCAACTCTAATACTTATATCATTTCCATTATTCCATTATCGTTTCAATCAAGTCTGTCAAATATAAATTCATTATTTTTAACATGTAGTCACATGAGACGCATGGCTTGTTATTTGCACTTTAACACTTTTTTCCTTAGAAGGCTTTCCAACGTGATGGTAAGCCTCCCGAAAAGGCTAAATATCATAAATACGAATATATAGAAAACAAATAAAACCGCCCGAACCTTGAGGGTAGGCTTGAGCTGATTGTTAGATATGAGATACTCAAGGAACATTGACGATTAGAGAAAACTATGCTTTTGCAGTTCTATCGATAAAATCATATCTATTATTCATTTTCTGTTTTTTACATATAGTACATTAAGATGTAAGGTGATGATTTTCAATTTGTTGCTTTATTATTTCAAGATTTTTTATCTTTTCGTTATTGCGCCAACGATTTAATCAGTGTCGCGTTTTTTGCGTACGCTGTATTTGTGTGTTAGAAAATTCATATTGAAAATTGGTAAATACTTTATTTTTTTAACCTGACCCTGAATTTACCCATTAGGGTTTGTGATATAGTAGATTCCTATCAATCTATAAATTCTTTTGCTGCGAAAAATCCTTCATTATGAGGTAAATTATTAATAAACGTATCTAAAATATTTTTAAATGGTATAAATCCATCATCAGCAATACTCCAAGTCCTTAATCCATCTGATTGGTTGATTTCATAATTATGGATAGGATATGCAGCAATATCAAATGGGCATTTTGTTTGATCATCATTATGTCTTAAAAGAAGCACGTTCTTTTTAAGAATCATCATCATGCCTACTTCTGCGAGAACATTTGGATTTGCCCCTGTAATGTCGGCTATGCAAAAATGTGAATTTTTTATTTGCTCCTGGATTTCATCAATCACAATTTTATTTGTTTTTTGTGGTTCATAAGACCTTACCTTAATTTTTCTTTCTTTGAAAAGTTTAACAATATTTTCTTCCAAAGGGGCGTAGTCTTTATCAAATGGTCTCGCAATAAACCCTGTTCGGACGTCTTCAATATTTAGCATATTGTCAAAAGAATAATTCCTTACTTTATTAAGAAATTCCGTTATAGCAATAGATGCCTGACTATGTTGACGTTCATAACTATCTGCATTTTCTACTAATGCCGCAATATATTTACATAGACGATTAATCAAATGCAAGATATTATTATTAAATCGCTCAGAAAATGGTAATTCTACTGCATAAATACCAATTACACCACTTTTACAAATTAAAGGAATAATAATCATAGAATCGCTTTTATATCTAAAATATTGAAGATCGTTAACATCTATATTCTCATCAGTAGCTTTGTTCATTACATTTTCTTTTAAATCCCTACTATTTAGTTTTTCAAACCAAATTGGTTTATTATTACGATAAACCCACGAAAGAGGGCCAGGTTTATCATATAATTCAAAAATCTTTGGGTCTTGTTCCTGTGTATCATTAATATAAGCAATAGGATTTAAAATTACTCCTTTTTCAGAATCTTCACGCAAATATACTCTTATAACATGTGCATTTAATGGCATTGCCAATCGTCTATTTACAGCATCTATTACCTGCTTAATGTCATTCATTTTAACAGCACTTATTGGTGTTAAGTTGTCTAATTCTTTAAACATTATTTTCTCCTTATGTAAAGTTGTTTTTGTCATTAGTTTACTTATAGTGCAATTAAATAACGATAAGTTAAGCCGCGTTCTAAATGGTAATGCGATTCTTTAGTTGTAATATCTCAGTCGGCTTGAACTTCTTGTTGAACTAAACCGACCGGCCAGAAACCTTATACATCTATGGGGATTGCTCTTTTACTCTTTTTCTCTCAATTTGTAGTTTTACGATACTTTTTGATCACTTAAAGTTATAATTCTGTGTAATTCAGGTTGTTTGATCATTTTTTTATATTTATTACTTCGTTTTATGGTTATTATGTACTGTTTTAGTTGGTTATTGCATGTTTTAGACGTACTCTTGCACTCTGATAATTGTATGTTCTCAAATTTTTTTTAATTATTTTACGCTACTTGCATGTATCTGTTTCTTGCTTCAAATGGTGATGCTTTATTAGGGTGTATCACTTCTTTGCGTTTCATTTTACCGATCAAACAACATGGACATACTTTTATATCCTCTCCTGTCAATCGCAGTAGCATATCTTCATAACTCTCTTTTTCTGTTCCTCCAATATCTGGTACAACTACTTTCAAGAGTTTTTTACATATCTTTAGCTTCTCTTTGCTTCCTCCTAATATGCCGTAATGTCTTATTTTCATAAATCCTGATGGCAAAACATGAAACAAAAATCTCTTTATAAATTCATGGCAGCTTATTTTCATCTCTTTTACTTTACCGTCGTCAAGATTATCTTTATATGAATACGTTACTTCACCGTTGGTGATTGACAATATTCTACGGTTTGATATCGCTACACGATGTGTATATCTTCCTAAATAACGCAATACATCTTCCGGTTTACCAAACGGTTCTTTTGAAAATACTACCCACTCTTTCTCTTTTAGCTTTCTTATAAACTCTTTAAATTCAATTTGCCTTTTAAGTTTGTTTGTCTTTCCGAATAATTTTAATTTGCCCTTAGTAGTAGCATTTTCTAACTTATCACAATATTTACCTTTAAATACTTCCGACAACGCTAATACTGGGAAAAGATACTCATATTGCAATGATACCCAATTGCTTCCTTCAAGACTTAATGCTCCTCCTGTTACTATGCAATGTAAATGGATGTGCCTTTTGAGCAATTGACTCCACGTGTGGAGCACTGCTGTTATTCCCAACACGCCTCCTAATTCATTTTTGGCAAACTCTTGTAACGTCTCTATTGCTGACTTAAATAGAATATCGTACATAATCTTTTCGTTGCCCGGCACCAGATCATTTAATTCATGGGCTAATGTAAATACGTTATGGAAATAACCTATCGGCAGCAAATCTGATTTTCTTGCTTCTATCCATTTCTCGCCTGACATTGCCTGACATTTAGGGCAATGGCGATCTCTACATGAGTTGTACGATACCCTTATCACACCGCAATTATCACACTCATCAATATGTCCTCCAAGTTTTGCTGTTCTGCATGCTGTTATAGAACCAATTACTTTTGATTGTAATGGCGTTAATACATTAGTTTCCTGGTACGAGTCTTTATACATTCGGAATATATCTGCTACTTCGTACTCGGTTTTCTTGGGCAACTCTATTATTTGATTTCTATGTGAGGGCATTGTTTACTCACTGAGAAAATTTATTCGTTATAGTTTGTATTAGGTTTCTACCGCCCCGGGCGGTTTAGTTCAACGGACTGGTAACTTGCCCGAAACGATTAAAAAATGTTAAACGATAATATTAAAGTTAATACAAACCCGCAATACCTTGAGGGTCCAGTTTACTCGCTTGTTACAAGTGCAGCAACCTTGTTTTTTCGTTTAGTTGTTTGGGATTTTAGTTAACTTTTATTATTTTATTTATGCAATACTTTACATTCAGATTTTTGATGCTTTTGCTTTTCAATATAAGACGATTATTGCTATATCTGATTTACTCTAATCATTGTTTTGCTTTATAGTTTTGTAACGTAATGGTAAGCCTCCCGAAAAGGCTAAATATCATAAATACGAAAATTTAGAAAACAAATAAAATCGCCAGAACCTAGAGGGTAGGCTTGAGCTGATTGTTGGATACGCGATACTCAAGGAACATTGCCGATTAGAGAAAACTATGCTTTTACATTTCTATCGTCAAAATCAATTGTATTATTCATTTTTCGATTTTTCTGCATGGGGATCTTTTGTGCTTGACAAGGGCCTTCTAATGGGTGACCACAGTTAAACCCATGGTAAATAGCATCCTCAGCTTTAACAACTAATTTAGGTATTCGAGACATTTTATCCCTCCTTTTTTCGCAAATTTATCTGATCTTCAAATCACATTTCTTGTTCAGTAAAATTTATAAATTATTTGAGTAATACTGTCTAGTCTTATCTACCTGTCCGTTTATAGATTATACGAATTCCGGGGTATTCCCAGTCATTCTTCCGATTCGTTTTCATAAATTTCTGGAGGGAGCCGGAGATAAGTGCTTTTCAATTCTTTCACCCATAAGTCGGTCTTAATCCGGGCGTATTTAAAATTTATCAGTTGACCTCCGACCACTTCCGGTAAGACTTCTTTGCCGACACCGCTTAGCACGACATGGTCGTTATCATCCTGCGAAAAGACGGATAAATCGGAATCCCCAAGGTAGACGGAGGAATAGATAGGGCCGTTGCCGGGTACAAGCGATTCGATCGCTGGCATCACCACTTCATCCATGATGGAACCGGTGGCTTCTCCCGCCATGGGCGCGATCACTTCTTGAATGGTGGTGCCGATCCCCGTCGTAAATCCCCACCCCTCTCCGCCCACTGGAATCAGCGTAGCACATTCCAAAGTACCTTTTTCCCAGTCGGCTTCATAGATTCCGGCAAGGGTAACAAATCTTTCGAACATAGTGATATAAACCCTGTTTTTAGGGTCTTCCATCACGGCAGCGGCCATTGCCTCGGCTGCGGCTATGGCTGCTGCCGAGGCATCTCCGGTTTCTATCGCTTTTTCGATAAAGACCCTCACTCCTACCGAATCACCCGGCGTAATTCCCGCCACAGACGAAAACCTGTTGGGTGAAATACCCAGATGTTCGTAGAGATTGCCCAAATCTTTCCATCCGATGTCGTTGGTCTCTCTATTGAGTTTTCCGAGTTTTCCGTAGTAACCGTGCTCCGCCCAATAATGAATTGAGACAATCAGATCGTTTCCGATGTAGGCAATAGAGGGAAGTTCTCCTCTTTCCGCGATCACTCCCACATCCAGAAACTCAAGTTTTCCCTGTGCCTCGTTGGTAATAATACCAAGCTTCGCATAGATTCCGGTATAAGTTTGCGTCCCGTCGGGACTGTGTTGATGGGTTTCCAGCACCAGTTTTTGTCCCGATTTGTTTTTTCCGAGGTAAGCCAGTGCCGGCCAATTTCCATTGGCGTATTCCGGGCTTTTTTCCGTCCAACTTATATTTTTTTCGGCCCGATTGACGGTTCCGAAGCGGTAGATCAGCGAAGAGGCCATCAGAAATGAAGACCGGTAGCATAGCAGGACCCTGTCGTTATCGATATAGGTCACCGCTGGGGAAGTAGCAGGCCCATCGTCGGCAACATTTCCTAACGCCGGAAAGGTCCATGTCATCTCTTTTGTCTTTCTATCCACCGTCTCCAACGAGGCCCCTATTTTCCAGTGCATTGCCAAGGGGTCGCTTTTCGTCGCATAAACGGAAAAAATCATGTCCTTCTGTAAGCTGTCTTCAACATTCGAGTTTCTGTTCAAGTCGTTGTTCGTATCCATTTTATTTTACCCTTTGAAAATTTATTGATTGGGAGTATAGGAAGCATTAAAGCTCCTTTCTCGGATGCTTTACTCTAAGCATCCGGATGGCGACAATTATTTGGTCGCCGTCAGTTATTATAAATGCGTCAATTGCCCACAAATTGAACATAGCCATCCATTGTATTCAAACAAGGAGCAATATTTTAACAAACCCACTAATCTTTCCGCATCTACTCAGTTTTTAAAAGCAACCTTTGTAATTGATTGAACACGCTTAACTGGTTTTTAACCTATTTCCAAAACGGTGTAACCACTCAACCATATTTGCACATTTACTCTGTATTAAAGCTGACCTTTATGAGCAAACACGCTTACCTGATTTTACCACATTCTAATGCCCGGTTGAGGAGCGCGCCATTCAGCGACTGTCTCTAACCGATTGTTGGCCAACCACTGCAATTTTGGAAGAAGTTAACTTTCAAGCGCTCCTCAACCGGGCATTGGCCGCCTGCTTCACCGGCGGCCAACATCAAGATCAGTCGCCGCGCTTTTTGCGGTCGGCTGTATTTTCTGGTTAGGAAAATTTTAATCTATTCCTCAATAATTTAAGATTTAGTCATAAGCTTACCCTAATAATTCTAACAACAAACATTAACTATCTATTCAGTGTGAGTGATATTGATCTACTAAAGACTTATATAAAGTCGGCTTGTATTTCATTAAGCAATTATCTTCAGATGGGATTTTTATACTTTTCGATGTTCTGTATTCTATCCATTGATAATGTAAAGCAAAAATTGGGGTTAAGTGCTCCCTGAGTTCATCAGCATACAATATTGCGTCTTGAATAATTTTATTGTTTATGATTTGAAAGAAACGAAGAGCAAACATTTTATCAATAGTTGGGAAATCTATAGTATTTTCATCTACGAGCAACTTTACTTTCTCAAAGAAACCTAGATAATTAATAACTTTATCCAAATCAATATCATCTTCTTTGATTGATTTTTTCCATTCACCTCCAGGAAGAAATTTATTGTAAACATTACAGTGAGAAAGGATTTCCCTATCGAGTTCGTTAACGAACTGTGCCTTTATAAACCTTCGGCTATCTTTTATTTGACGAATCAGGAAAATAACCCCATAAAAAGTAACAAAAACACCTAACGTAGCCGCAATCGCCGCAATCATTGACCAATTCATGTTTACCTCTCTAAATTTTTGTTTAAGCTAACTAACGCGCGAATCACCGGCGCGTTTTTTGCGTACGGTGAATGAGTTTGTTAAAAAATTTAAATTTGCAATTTGGTAATACTTGATCATGTACTTGGCACTAATTAACTAGAACTTCCTGAACTACTCTCTTACTCGTGCCTATGCCATTCTTCGTATACTTTCCAGATTGCCTCAAAGTTAGAAGTTGACGATGGATGCATAAATTTTGCATATGATTCTACTTCCTCATTACAAAGGTTTGCTATTTCACGAATATATGTTCTCTTAAACCTATCTTTATCTATTTTGTTATCCCTATATTTCCCGCATGCATCCTCATATGCGTTTAATAAATTCTCAATTGCCGATAATCTGGTTTTTTTTACAATTTCTAGGTGACTTTTCTCTTCTTTCGTTAATTCATCTGGCTTTCGTCCATGCAAAAAGTCAGCAATCCTTAAGCTCGTATCTTCAACTCTTTGTCTGGCATTAGATATTGCATCACGCATAGATGTTTCAGATTGTCCAATTGCTATATTGTTAGCTCTTTCTTCACTTTTTCGAGCAGCACGACTCGATACCTTAGCTTGAAATGCAAAATATACTGTTGCTAATAAACTCAGCACAGCACCAATAGCACTGCCTAATGCAATCTTATCAGAAAGCTCCATTTAGCCTTTTCCTTTTAATATGTTGTCAATTGTGTCAACCAAATCAGTAAAATCATCATTACTTGCAGATTCTGTTAGCTTAATTGATTCTTGATAGCTTGATAACCTTAACAGTCTTGCTAGACCATCATGAATTTTATTTTTGTCAAAATCTGTTAGCGGGTTTTGATCTTTTGTATAAACAAGACCATCAATCTCTTTACGTATTTCTTTCAAGACGGCTAGTGTCCAAGAACCTCTAAGATCGCTTGCAGTTAAACGACCATAAGGCTTGAAACCATCTTTACTGATTGCATCGAATATTCTTTTTGCATATTGTGAAGATAGTTCTTCGAATGTAGGCATATTATTTTCCTTTAGTAATTGTTAACAGTGCAATAAGTGGACATTTTCCATAATATTAGTAACTATAGATGGAAAATTTTCCACTTATTGCGATATTGCACAAGGTAAACATGGAAAATCTTCCTGATTATTCCAATCATATTTGGAATTTTCCACTTATTGCGATATTATTAAGTAAACATGGAAAATTTTCCACTTATTGCGATATT
>JAJFGU010000018.1 GCA_021775955.1 Alphaproteobacteria bacterium
GATGTAGAACTGCTCAAATTCGGGGAAACCTTTCAAATGGCAATCCCGAGCCAAGCCTTGCGAAAGCAAGGAAGGTGTAGAGACTAGACGGGCAGCACCTAAAGCTTCGGCAATGGTGAAGGGATAGTCCAGACCACAAACGCCCTTTAAATTGATGGGTGGCGGTGAAAACCGTAGCTGGTAAGAAAATCTGTTGTCCGTAAGGACGTGCGAGTTCAAGTCTCGCCGGGCCCACCATTTTTTCAGAAATTAGATATTCCCAATGTACCCCGTCAGCACTTGTTGGATAGTTGGTAATGGATTGTTAAGGTGATGTTATCAGGCTGGTAGAGAATATGCAGATATAGACGCCCACCATCTCAATTAGAGTACACTCTAATTAAGATGAAGTCACGGAAGGCCCGGACCCTCTAAAAATGGGGATTTAAAAACGCGAATTTTGGGGAAACCCTAAATGAGAGGGTTTTATTATTACTTATACCCAAGTCCAAATGGACGAAATAATTATTTCTCCTGAATCCGGCAAAGTTACCAAATACAAAAGGGGCCGAAGCAAAGCTCCGACCCCCGATATGACTGTGAGTTGGTATGGTGTTTTCCATGAGGCATGGGAAACACTTTCATTCTTTCATGCGCATCCTTAAATTTTGGTTAACCGCTTTGCCTTCCCAATAATTTTCCATAGATATATAAAATTTTAAATAAGTTTTAACTTTTCCCCGGTTACGCTGTAAGAAGGAATTTGGCTTAAGAATTTCAATGCAGGCGTATGGGGGAAAGCATGTCTAGGGAAACACTAAAGAATAACCAATCCGGTTTCACGTTAATCGAACTGATGATCGTGGTTGTGATTATCGGTGTGTTTACCGCCGCTCTGGCCAATATGGCGACGCAGTTCTATCTCGAAAAACGTGCCAACACGATGGATGAGCGCCTCGATGAAGTGCGCACGGCTCTGGGGCGTTTTATTGCTGATGATCCCTCGATCCCGGTGCCGCCGATTGTTCCAGACCCGACCAATAATGACGAAGTGCGCTATCCCTGTCCGGCCTCGATGACGCTTGTTCCGGGCGATACTGCTTTTGCGATAGAAGGCTGTCCGGCTTTTGATTCCGATCCGCCGATAGGCGAGCTGGCCGGCAATCCCGGCGTGTTTGTCGTGGCCGGCGATGGCGGACGCAAAGTTCTGGTCGGCGCGGTGCCGACATCCACGTTGAATATCTCGTCACAGAACATGCTGGATCCGTATGGCAACCGATTTACCTATGCGGTGAGCTGGGATCTGGCCAAGAATAATGCGGCGCTGAACAATGCGGCGAACATTCCGGCGGTGACGGTGCAGGATGAAAATGATGACACGCTGGCGATTTCGCCGGCGCCTTTTGTGATTGTATCTCACGGGCGCAACGGCGCGGGAAGCTATACCTCGCAAGGCGTGAAGAATGGCTCTGAGTGCGGCAAAGACGCCGACGACAACCCGCTCACCACTGGCGATAACCGCAATTGTTCGTGGCAAAATGATAATGTCGCGACGTTTCGGATGCAGCAGGCCTTCACGATGGGCAGCGGCGATTTTTATGACGACGAGATTCAGTTCACCTTATCAAGCGGCACCGATGAAGGCTGGTGGCGCGCCGTTGACGATGAACAAATGCACATCACGAATAAGAATGTGGGGAATATCGGGATTGGAACGGATGCGCCTATATCTCCCTTACATGTTGCGAGAACCCCCCAAAATAGACAAACGCCAGATATTTTGATAGAGCGCGCCTCTGACGGCCCTGCCGGGTCCGTGGGATCACCGCGGTTGGGGCTGGTGGACACATTGTTGGGTACCGTAGACACAGCCCCAATCTGGATGATTGATAATTGGGCAGACAGATTTAGAATCTTTCGAGCGCCTAACAATACTACGACCGGAGCAGAATTCATGACCGTTACCAACACCGGCAATGTCGGGATCGGGACGGGGACTCCGCGATCGGAGCTGGACATAGATGGTGTTGTTTCTATCGGGCAAAACCAAAATGCTGTCGCCGGCCCGGCCATTATTTTGAATACCGGTAACGGCGGCATCTCTAACGGACCCGATATACATCTGGACGCCAATGGTTTCATCGCTGCCGATAACGGCATCCATTTCATGCTGGATTCCGACAATAATGAGGATGACACCACAGGCAACAGCGTTTTTAGCATCAATCAAAATGCCAACACTATTTCCAGTCTTGGCTCTATGCAAAACCTTCTCACAGTCAGGGAAAGCGGCAATGTCGGGATCGGGACACCAAACCCCGTAAGTACGCTGGATGTTGTTGGCACCACCCGCGCCGTGGATGAAACAACAAATTGCACAAGTGCCAATATCGGTGCGACACGATATTTCCCCGAAATAGACGGTATGCAATATTGCGCCGAAAATATTACCGGTGATCCGCCAGTTTCGGTGCCACAATGGCAACCGTTCGGCGGTGGCGCTGGTGGAATCACCCTCGCCGACGGCAGATTCATCCCGGACGGAACCGAGATCAGTTGTTCTCCCCCTGGCCCCTATAACTTCTCTCAAGAGTTTTTTGGCAAAGTGATGGGCGGCGTTATTTATACTCGTATCCTTCCCACCGTTAACCCTGGCCAATATGGAGGGTACTATGGAAGCAGTAATTGTGATGGACAGTATAAACAAGGCGATAGCGCATGTCTGTGGGGCTCATTTGCGGCACCGTTTAGCCGTTCAACAGTCATCACATCCACTGGCATCGACGGCCAAGGCCAAAATCAGGTTAATGAGACTATAGGTTGCACAGCCTCATGGTAAGCGGTTACTAGGCAGGATCACTTCATCCATTTGGGTTTGGGGATTTTAAAGCGCTTGTTGCTGCGGATGCGTGGTGCAAACCTCGAGTCTTTAAAAATATACCCGAAGCGACGAGAGGGAACAGAAGCGGCTTTAAACTTGCCAGTGATACTCATAGGGCAAGTATGAAACCAATAAGGCAAAATGCGAAGGATTTAAGGTTTTCTTGTCCACACCGAGAGAAAAAACGTGCAGTTGACAAGGGTTTTTGATATTCTGGACTTATGAGCGATATAGAAACAGTTGATATTTCCCATGTGAAATTCTCTTCGACCGTGTTCCCCACGGACGAGGATATGAAGCTATGGGACAGCCTCACTCTCGAACAGAAGAAGGCTGTTGAAAAGCGAGACGAAGAAGCAGGCTTTCAAAGCGGCCTTGCTGAACCTTGCTCCGTGGCTGATATCATTGCCGAAGTTAAAGCCGAAATGAATGGTGGATGACCTATAGGCTCTCCCGGCAGGCAAAATCAGATATCAAAGCCATTACCCACTACACAATTGAATATTTTGGTGAAGGACAAGCCCAAGAATACTTGGATGGGCTGTACTACAGCTTTGATCTACTTCTTGATAACCCTGAACTTGGCCGTGTGTGGGACGGTCAGAAACGGCGCTACGTTTATAAAAGCCATTTAGTATATTACCGGATCATCAAAAAAGAAATTGTGATCACTCACATTCGTAGCGGAAGACAAAAACCCTAATGCCTTGCTTGGCAAAAGAACGGTTCATTTCCCGTAAGTAATATTATCACACAGCCAGATGTGAGTCGGGCACGCTCTATCCCCAAACGCGCAAAACAAGTATTTTCAATGCCTTTATAGGCCTGTAATAAAAAAATAATTCTTACATTTTAGGCGTGTCTAATGTGATACCTGTATTACCCAATTCAGTAGCTGGTGCCGGATTTGTCTGATCGGCTTGCATGTTTTGGGCCTGGTCTAATGTTTGTGGCAAGGGCAGTGTACCCTCACTGATATAGGCATAGTTCGGATCACCCGTCGTTATTTTCATGTTGCCATCATCCATAGGCTCCATAAGAATAACCTGACCTTCTCGTGCCATAACAATGGAGCCGTCTTCCCCCATAGTTATTGAAGGGCTTGTGTCACCACTCTTGAGAGCTTGCCCCCCAACATCTGGGGAGTGGCTTCCTTGTATCGCGTGTACCTTTTCATAGAACGAACTAATGTCTCCAGGGTCCTTATTTACCGTTAATCTTGTCTCTTCACCGCCTCCCGGTACCGTTGCTTTATTGCCCATAAGACTAATGCCCACGCTACCTAATACAGGATGGTTATCCATGATAAAATCACCGGTGCTCAGCACCGTTATACCGAACTTACCTTCTGGTGCTCCGGAGGTTTGAAGCTCTGAAGGTGGAGTTTCACTAAAGGGAGCCTGATTAAGCTGAGAACTCTGGGGCTGCTGTGGTGTGTTATTTGATGAAGACCCTTCTTCTAAACCCATTTCTGTTCCCGGCATCGGAGCAGGGGTTAACGGCACATCCTTACCGTCAATATTTATTGTAGGTGTCTCACCTGTTTGGTTCATTTCATCTTTTGTCGGGTCTAATGTTACCGTCTGGCCATCAAGTTCTATTGTTGGTCCTGGCTCGTTAATGTTGGGCATAGGAGCCGGATCAGCATTTCCAAGGGCCCCTTTTATGTCGTCCATGGTAAAAGGTGTTCCACTGCCAAACCTTGAGGTTTCTTGTTCAAGCTCATCGAAAGCATTTCGGGAGTTTTTCTTTACGTCGTCATGATCGTTAGCCATAGTTATGCCCTTCCTTTTAAAATAAGATTTTGGGCGACAACTCTGGCAACTGACACAAATACACTAACTAGCCAATTAGCTTTCATTTCGACACCCTCTAAATTCCTTTTATTAGTTTCCGTATTATCATTACAGAAAGTTCTTAATAATAGGTTAAGGGGGTGGCCAAAATATTAAATGGAAGGAATGAGTGTTTTTTTGAGGAGTATTTGAAGGAAGTAAAGCCTAGAGCTATTTCCTCCATTTGGGCTTGGGGATTTTAAAGCGTTTTCTTTTACACAATGACGATTATCACATCATCGAACGACTACTTCCGGCCATAAGCGGACGTTCAAATGTATCCAATTCATAACACAGTTCATAATTCTCAGATAATTTAAATACGGTGTTCCTTTTAATTAAGGAGAATCGATTATGTTGAATATAGTTAATAAGCCAGTAAGCTCCGCACCATGGAATAAAG
>JAJFGU010000019.1 GCA_021775955.1 Alphaproteobacteria bacterium
TGGTGATGCCCGGCGATAACATCAACAATGTTGAAGTGACGCTGATCGCACCGATTGCGATGACCGAAGGTCTGCGCTTTGCGATCCGCGAAGGCGGCCGCACGGTTGGTGCCGGCGTTGTTTCGAAGATTATTGAATAGGTTCTCAACCTAAAGTGATTTTAAAGCCCCGTACCATACGGGGCTTTTTTATGGTTATCTTAAGGCCGCTCTGTGCTAAAATAATAGGATGATGCGGCGTGTCCTTTTCATTATTTTAGCCATGATAATATTTGCTCCCTTAAGCGCTTCTGCGCAGGGCGGCAGTACCAATCACACAGATCGCAGCTATGTCGCCAATCCGAAATACCAGGCGATGGCCAGAGAGGCCGTTGCTGACAAGCCGGATGACTTTGATTTTGGCCGTTTCCGCAGCCGCTATGTCAGCACCAGTCAATACGATGCCTTCGGCGATAATGTGATTGAGCAGATGTTGTCCCAGGCTTACAAAATGCAAAACAGTGATAACGAGCGCGCTGCCGTGGTGGCGCTGCTCGCCTATAAAAAGCTGGTAACCGACCATCTGGCCAATGTTGCCGTGGTGGTGCAGGCGCTGTCCCTATCCAGGACAGACAGGCGTTTTGGCAATCCGAAGTTTTTCCTCTGGGTTCGTGACGGGTTGATGCAATCCGTTATAAAATCGGGTGACGGGCTCTCGTTAACGACGGCCTATGATGCGCTGACCCTGGGCGAGGAATCTTTGCTGATTTCGTCTTTAAACCTGAAGCTGATCAAGACTGATCTGCGTAAAAGCGGCCTGACCTATTACAATATGCATGCGGTGGAGGATATGGCCAACGGCGAAAACTTTACGCTTTTTGTCAATATCAGCCGCCCGCTTAAAAGAGCGCAGGTGCAGGCCGGAAAACGCGATACCAATTTTGATATTCGCAGGCAATAGACTTTCTTTCATTATTCCGGTAAAAATTGCTATCGTCTAAGGCCATAGGGGTATAGCTCAGTTGGTAGAGCGACGGTCTCCAAAACCGTAGGTCCCGGGTTCAAGTCCTGGTGCCCCTGCCATCCTTGACGATCGGTTAAATTGAACATCCGGTCGAAGGGTTCACGCAAGGTATAGTGCAGCTTTCCGCCGTCCAGTTTCAGGTTCGCAAATACCCGATTTACCAGCTCGCGCCGCAGGGCCGTATTGGAGGTTTTGAAGAGTTCATAGGCTTCCGAAGCCAGACTAAGCATGGTCAGCATGGAATCCTTAAAGGCATCGTCCCCGCCCCGCGCCCCGGCGATATTATCCTCCAGCCCAATTTGATCCTGCCGGATATTAACCTTTTTGGCCTCAAATTCCGCCCGTTCAATGGTGCCGTCCAGTAACAAATCCATCAGCGTATCCAGCCGGTTTTGCAGCTTGGTGTGCTCCCTTTGCCATTCCCCGACCTGCCGCCGGATGAAACCGCGTTCGGATTGCTCCGTCTGGCGCAAGTAGCCCTGCAGGAATGTCAGCAGTTCCGGCTCTACAGTCAAGCCCTTCAAAACCTCTTCAACCTGCTCTAAAATCTTTTCTTCCCGCACCCACATTTGCTTTTTGGGGTTGTCCGGTTTCCAGCAGCGCAAATACGTCCAAGAGGCCGTACCGCCGCTTTTATAGGTTTTCTTTTGCTCCGAACCCGTCACCACCTTGCCGGTTGCCGCGCAAGTAATCAGGCCGCGAAACACAAACTCTTTACCGGCCCATTGAAACGGCTTTTTGTGCCAGCCTTCCAAAACGGCCTGACATTGATCAAACAGGGCCTTGGAAATGATGGGTTCATAGCGGTGCTGGTAAAGCTGGCCTTTGATAAGCATCTGGCCGTAATAAAATGGGTTGTTGAAAATTTTATGGATCAATGCCTTTTGCGGGTGTGATTTTTTACCGTATTTGTTGCGCATACCCCATTGCCGGGCTTTCTCCACCATTTCACTGAGTGTAAACGCGCCGGTGGCGTATTCCTCAAACAGTTTAGTCACCAACGGCGCATTATCGGGATCGAGGATAATATCGCTCTTGCCCCGTTCATCCTTCACATTCATATAGCCGAGCGGCGCTTTGGCGATCCACTCGCCCATGCGGATTTTCTGGTCAAAGGAACGTTTGACGTTATCGCGCATGCTATCAATGTAAGATTGCGCCATAATGACGCCCATCGACCACATGAGGCGCTCCTGCGACACCGAGTCCTTGTGAATGACGTAATTTTCGGTGTTGAAATGCAGTTCGATTTTGCCTTGTTGAATAAGGGAATCCAGCAAAGGATATTCCTTGAAAGAACGCTGTACCCGGTCAACCTTGTCGGCGACAATGGCCACCGGCTCGCGCACAGCTTTGACGAATTTAATCATGGACATGAATTTACGCCGGTCGCCCTGCGTTGAGCTTTCCGTGATCTCAAAAACTCTGACGACATTCAAATTCCGCCGCAGGCAATAGGTTTCCAGCCGGTGTTTTTGTGCGTCAATGGAATAACCTTCTTCCTGTTCCTTCGATGACACGCGGGCCAGAATTATGGCCTTTCTGGCTTTCAGAGCGGAAGATTCATCCATGTTGTATCTATTCATCATTATCTTCATCGAGCCTTTTTTGACGCTTCATTTCAAGCAGTAATTTCCCGAATCCAATAAAATTGCGGGTCGCCGCATGGCAACGTTCCTCGGAAATTCCTTCCGGGTACAGGCCGCGGATTTTATCATTTAGCAGAGCATAATATTCATCAGCGCTAAGATCGTCCCGGCAGGCATCACCGCGCGCAGATTGCGCGGTGCAATTTTTAGGATTAGTGATTCGGTCTGCCATACCCCAAAGGTACAAGGCAAGGCGGTTGACACGCCAAGCGAGGGAACCTTATGGGTTTGTCTTCACTCCGGTTGACAGGTTGACAAAATTACAAGAATGCAAATCTTAAATTTGTTAATATCCCTTATCTGTCCGGTGTGGACAGGTCCTTAAAACTTTTAAAAAGAAAATACATAGGCTATTACATTATTATGATTATGGAAGGCGCACTATCAAAGTTTTTTGCCAGTTTGTTTGGCCAATTACTCGGCAAAATTCGGGCTTTATCTCCATGGATCAGGCGTTGGTTAAACCGGCCTGTTGTTGTTCCCATGACGCAACAAAATCATTGGAGCTTGGGCCGCACTGGGGATGGACAGGATATCATCAGTCTTTCGACCCATTGGCATTTAACGAATGACTCTGAAAACTATGTAACGATTGTTAATGCGCATTTGATCCGCCCCAAAACGAAAACCATTCACTCCCATGTTCTTCTTCGGAACCCGGATAATAATACGTATTATGGTCGGCTTGAAATTCCGCCCGGCTGTTCAACTGAAATGAGCGCCCATTTTGTTATTAAGAAGCCCATGTTTCACTTTGGACAAGATTTATCTATCAGCGTGAAATTTATCGATAATCACGGTCAATCCCGAATAGTACGTAATGTAGAAGTCAAAGGAGTTATTAACCGGAAAAGGGAAAAAGCAAAATCTAGAGCTGTAGAAGCACCGCATAAAATATCCAGCGCAATTGAGAAAAAGGCAGTTTTCATTCTCAAGGATGAAGTGGAAAGGTATAAAAAATGTGGCCGGAGCAGCGGTGGACTGGGAAGCGTATGCCGGATAGTAAGTGGCCGGCAGAGTAAAAGCATTGGCTCAGACTCATGGACGCCGGACAGTCCGCAAAGGCAAAATTTAGAGCTTACCGATGAGAATGCATCCATAGTGTCAGACAATCTTGATGCATTGTTGAACCTTTATAACGGAACGAACACAGAAGAAGAAAAAGAGGAAGTAGAGCGTTCTTTATTAAACCGCTTAAATTATAACAGTGAGTATTATTGCGCTGCGTATCTTGTTTTGCTGTTTTTCTTACGTATTGGTAAGTTAGGCGTGGTGCTGGAAATGGCTCCGGCGACGCTTCAACCTAAAAACGATGTATTCTCACGGATCAAGACATTTTTTGACTCGGAACCAGATGAAAAACATCAGCGGTATGGATTGAGTGATTTTGCACGATTGTTATCGGGATTGTTAAAGTTTGAGCATCGGAATTTTACAGACGATGATTTGGACATAATCGAAAAATTTGTTGATACGGTACCAACAGACGAGTTTAGGATTCGTGAGCGTACTTCTTCTATTCACTCCTACCGCTTATCGATTCAAGCTGCGGAATAATTGAGCTATTAGAAGGCCGATCATTGTGTCAACCTGTCAGCTGGTGTAAACCTCGTTTTGGATTCCAGCGACTGGCGGGACGCCGCAACGCCCTTACCCATGTCCGTTTGAGGCGTTTGGAAGAACCTAGATTTTTTGGTGTACCGTGAATGTCACGGTGGTGTCACGTCTCTAACCCTTTCTTGTCTTTACCTTTTTTATTGATATGTGACAGTGTGACGGTTGTTACAAGGGGTTAGAGTTGTAGGGTTCTTTCTTTCGTTGCTTGGGTCTTTTTCTCTTATAAAGTTATACCTCCTGTCACGGCTGTCACACTGTCACGGTTTGGCTGTATCTCGCTGATAGTCTTACATTGAGGCGTTACACTTGGCGGGATGATGGCCGTTACAGACGCTTACTCTCCTTTCAATGGCAGATGATGGTGAAGCACGATGGTGGCGCGCACTTGCGTTCCGGCAAAGCGCACGGCGTTCTTGGTGACGCCGGTGCCAGGCAGATAGCGCAGCGCTGTGATCCAGCCGCCGCCTTCCCATTTGCTGCCGCGGAAAACGCGGTGCAGGCCCTCATGGTTGTTGGCAATCAGAATGTAAGGCTCTTGCGTGTGAAAATCCTTGACCAAAATCCCTGTCTGTTTGAGCGCATCTCTGGCGAATTGTCCGTTTTGGGAATCTAAAGCCTCCAGAATGATGCTGCCGATGGTTTTGTTTTCGTCCCGGCTGTAAACATTGAGCGGGCTGGAATAGAGCTTAACCAGGCATTGCTCGCCTTCGTTTTCTTCCTCATCGACGGTCCATTCGTCAATCAGTGGGCGGATGATCTCAATCCGTTCCTCGCGTGAGTCCGTGTCCTCTGGCGGACCGTCAAAAAGAATAATATCCATGCCCGCCAGAATGGTGGAGATTTGATCTGCCGCACGGCTGCTGAGGCCTTCGTTCATGGTGAGATAGGATTTGTAGGTGCTGCACGCGCTGGTGAAATGATCCAGCCGGTCAATCGCCCGCCGCCACAGCTTTGGCGCAAGGTCTTTGGTGCGGCGGATCAGATGCTCTACGCCGAAATTATCGGTCATATCCGCCGGTGATTTAAGCGGCAGGAGTTTCAGGCGGGTAATCCGGGCACGGTCCTGCGGTTCCATATGCGGCGGCAGGATGCAGAACATCATAACGCTGCCGTTCAGCCGGAAGCTCTGCGCATGGCCGCCGGGTGTGCCGCGGCGGATATTAGCTCCCTCGCCGGAAGACATTTGGCGCATCATCCTGACGACGGCTTTCATGGTGCCGTGTGTGCCGTCCGCCTCCATTTCATCGAGCAATACGGCGCGGGCCTGATTGCTCATGCTCTGGCGCAAACCGGCTTCTGTGAAGTTATTGGCCGGGGGATGCGCCATCGGCCCCAGCGCGGCGCTCATAAACCGCGCCAGGGTGGTTTTTCCTGTTCCCTGCGGTCCGTAAAACAGGCTGTGCGCTTTCCAGTCCAGTGCTCCGGCGATAAAGGATTGCCCCAAAAGTCCGAGCGCAATCTCCGGGCCTTGGGCCAGCTCAAAATTCCAGAGTTTCAGACCGTCTAGGATTTCCCGGCATTCTTCCAGTGTTGCCGGTTCATCCGCAGGCTTGGAAATGCTTGGTTCTGCCGGATAGATAATGCCTTCTTCATAAAAGCCGCTTTTAATCCATTTGTTGTTTTTCATGATTTTATCTCCACAATGTATGATTGGTTTGTTACTCAGTTTGTCTTTCCATACGCCGATGCTTCGCTTTGGCGCTGTTTCATCAAATAGTCCCTGTTCGTTGCAACGCTGTATGAGGTGGTTGCGCGCCATGGACACGTTGAACTCTGCTCCCGTTTTGGTTTTGCCTTTGTGGGCTTCCGCCGGGAAATATTTTTGCAGCCATTGAATCTTGCCGCCGAAAAGGCCCTGAAGCGCGGCTTCATGCATCTGGGTTTCGTGGATTTTCCGAAGCTCTCCGAGGGGTGATATGAAATAATGATAGCCGTTATTCGTGCCCAAAATCTGGATCAGGCATTCGGATTCCATTTTACCCGGCACGGCTTTGCGATTTTTGATGGCTTTGGATACGCCGGATTTCTTTTTCTCAGCCATGTTCGTCCTCCTGTCCCATATCGTTGAAATCTGCGCCTATCCATGGCTGTGCAATAGAAACTTCCCGGCCTTCTTCGCGCAGGCGCTGTGCCCCTTCGCCCAGGATTTTCATGAGCGTATGCCGGTCACTGTCCGCGTCGGCCAGGTAGATGACTTCCCGTACGGTTTCCGGCAGGATGATCGCCTTCATATTGATCAGGGAAATTGCTGCCCAGATCGGCAAGTCTGGATTGTGTTGGCGCACGGACAGGGCGGTTTCGATCCCTTCCGCAATTCCCAGCACCGGCCCCGCGGGATAAAGGCGTATGGCACAGCCGCTAAAACTTCCCAGCGCCAGCTTGGCCTTGGTTACCGGTGCTTTATCGCCCTGCGGTGTCAGAAACGTGCGGTGGATGCCGGTAATTTCGTTTTTGCTGTTATGAATGCAGGCAACCATGGCGGGAAAGTTCCGACCTTCGGGATGTTTCATGGCGGGATGAAAACGCAGGACGATCGGAAGCGGATCAAGCTCTATGCTGCGTTTCCTTAGATACAAGTCCACCGGACTGCCGCGCGCCGGACGGCTTTCCTGCCAAAGCTTGCGAGCATATGCGCCGGTGTCTTTTTTCGGTTTTAGCGCAGGCGCTGGTTGTTGCCGCGGCGTTGATATTTTGCCAATACATGCTAGGGCTTCGCGGTTATTGCAGCAGCCGTGAATCAGTCGCACAAAATCAAACGCATCTCCGGCCACGCCGCAACCAAAGCACTTGAAACGCCACCGCCTGTTTTTCTGGTAGATGCTGAATGACGGCGTGTTTTCCGCGTGAAACGGACACAGACCCCACCAGTCCGTGCCGCTTCTTTTCAGCGCGCATCCATGCGCTTTGGCCAGCGTGCGTAAGTCCGTGTTTTCAACAAAGTCTTTGATCTGGCTTGCCACAAATCCCTCCGCATAAAATCCGAATCGAAAGCGATTCCATATTAAGATTTAGAAGGGATTCGCTGTGCCGCGCTAAACAGGCAAACCTGGCGGATTCTTTGCCGGACGGTTGACAGACGAGCCTGCCCTATTTCTTTTTCGTGGGTTTTTCGCGTTTTTTAGGCTTGGGATTTTCAAAACTGTCAGGATCGGGCCGCCAGCGCAGCAACTTAAGATAACCTTTTTTCTCAACTAAGGATTTTGCTTTGTCGAGCGGATAATGTGATTTGTTGCCAAACTCATTAAGCAAGGCAGAATCGTGTTGATCAAGCTGGCACTCTATTTCGGGCCACTCGTCGGGAAACAAAGCTGCCGATAATTCGTAATCTTTTGGTTCATGCCCCAAATCCCTTTGGAGTGCGGTGTATTGATCATATGTATGCAGGTGGTTTTGCAGGTTCTGCGGTAGAATATGCGTTGAGTGTGTGGCGCAGCCGAGATCCTCCAGAAGCTTTCTGGTTTCCTCAACCTGAAAATCGACAGGCCGCCTTAAATCAAAAAGAACGGCGAAGGTATGTTCTTGATCGACGGTCAAAACATTTTCTGTGCTATCAAAAATGGGAATAATATTGAGAAAACATTCCGGTGCCCAAATTTCAGCCGATACATCTTTGCCACGCTTTTTAGGGTCTTCGGGGTAAATCAGGCCAAATTTTTTGAGTACCTTATATTCTTTGGTCTGCGAAAATTCCTCCCAATAAGGAAGTAACCCCTCGCGCGGGTTTTCAGGATCGCTGTTTTCCGCGACCACCCTGTCGAGAACGGCTTTTGCCTTGGGTTGAATAGCCAAGAAATCAGGACTTCTGCGTACGCACTCCCACGCCCATTGGTAACTCCACCGGTTTTTGTATTTCCAATACCCATTACCAGCATAAGCTAAATCTTTATCATTTTTTGAATAGAGCAAAACCACAATCGCCGCCGCATCCTTTAAATTGTCTTGAACCCTTTGAATCAAAGCAATTTATCGCGCGGAGTCAATCTCTCAAAACAAAGCAGCGGTATATTCACAGTTGTTTTGGCAGCTATATTTGTTTCTCTTCGGCAAGCTTTCTGTAGTGTGCACCGAGCGCGGTCAGTTTGCAGCTTTTGGAATTAATGGCCGCATAATACATATGCTCCGCATCGACCGGCGCAACCAGGCCGTGGCGGTTACACATTTGCAATTCCTGAAAAACCTTCGCGTTGTCATCATTGACCGGAACCTTTTGCAGATGTTTAGGCACATTTTCTCGATCCGGCTCGAACGATGGATCAAGATTAAATTTATCCGTCTGGTTTTTGAAATAGGTAGGCAATCTTCTTAAGACCTCTAGTGGTATTTTAGGGGTGACCTCACGCAAACTGATTAAGTTGCGAACATTGGTTTTGTATATGGGGCGTTGCTTCCATGGCCCCAACACCTGATCAACCTGCGCATATACGGAGGCGGACGTAATCCGTCCGCAAATATCAGCGCCGCTGCCGCTTAAACTGTCGATGAGAATGCCAGTAAAGAGGCCGTGGCCATTATACTCCGCTGCACCTTCACTTCTGTCGCAGGCTGTTAAGATGGTCATGCCATTTCCTATGACCGAAACTTTATCTCCGGTTCCCAAGCTTGGGACATCGCCCATATTACCGGAGTGGCAACAATCCAAAATAATGACGGTTGATTTAATTCTCGCCTGCGCTTGGTTCGCTAGGCTCAATATTTCAGACATGGACGGCCCCCACGCCCCCTTTTTCCCGTCTTGTGCAACAATATAGCCCTCGCCGCCCTCGTTGATCAGGCCGTGCCCGGCAAAATAGAGGAGCGCAATATCTGCGCCACCTTGAAATAAGGCCTCCAGATTTTCGCTCAAGGTTTCGCAATTCACGTCAACCGCATTGCTTGTTAAAGTTTTGACCGAAAAGTTAGGAGAGCCATCACCATTTTTTTCAAGGATGCTGGCAACGGCCAGTGCATCGTTGACACAGCCCGACAGAGGGCTTCCTTTGTAGTCATCAATGCCCACTATCAGTGCTTTTTTCATTATCGGCTTCCTCCGATCAATGCTTTCAAATTATCCCATGTCCAGTTATATATTTGGTCGCCAGATTTTGCTGATTTTGGTTTTTCACATGTTTTTGATGACCGTCCATATAAGAGGAAATAGGGCTTATTCTCATCCTGCGCGATTGAAAGCTCGGCGCTAACGCCAGTTGCTTTATCGGTATGTTCACCGCACATGATGACCACTTGATCAACGCCTCGTATTCTCTTGCGCACTTTTTCTTTCCAGTCCCCTGTCATGGCTTCTTTTACCGACCAGTCTGCCATTTCAAACGGCGAATCCGAATGTTTGGATTGCCCGACGAGAAGATTCCGAAGGTCTTCATCGTAATCAAAATCAAAGGCGGTAAATACTCTTGCTTTTCCCATAGTCCTTCTCCTGTTTAAAGGTTGCTCACAAATTTCTTAATGTTCAGTATCCCTTGGCGGAAATGGGTCATTTCCGGGAGCGATTGTGTCCTTGCTACGAATTTTACCATCCCGCCCTTTAGTAATTAGCTCACCACCACCTTGGTTCTCTAACATTTCTCTTGCAGCAGTTTCCGCTTCTCTCTGTGTTCCATGCTTACTGGAAACACGATCAGCATCATTGCGCTTATTTACCCATTCATCACCACGTCTATAAACCATACGGTCGCGATCTTTACTCATTAAAACCTCCTATAAAAAAACATTATTGTTCGGTATATATCGAACAAAATACACGAAAGAAATTTCTGGTCAAGAACAAATTTGTTCGATACTGTCAAACGCAGAGTTTTCAACATAAAAGGAGAGCATTTATGGCGCTATCATTAGGAGAAAAAATCCAGAAACACCGTAAAGAAAAAGGATATTCTCTTGATAAATTGGCAGAATTAACTGAATCAAGTAAAAGTTATTTATGGGAACTTGAGAATCCCCGGCCAGGGAAAAAAGCTGTAAAGCCATCTGCTGAAAAGATGACGCAAATAGCGAAAGCTTTGTCTGTTACGACAGATTATTTATTGGATGACAAAGCCGAGCCTGATGAAGAAGTTGTAAAAGAAGCATTTTTCAGGGATTACAGTCAGCTTGAGCCAGAGGATAAGCAACGAATCAAGGAAATGGTAGAGTTATGGGGCAAAAAGAAATAAGGCTGCCCGCTTCTCCGGAAGGTTGGGCCATTCATCTGTCAAACGTCTTGAAAAAATTTCAGGATATTCACGGCCTTGATCGTTTTCCTGTCGATGTCACAGCTATCGCGCAAGAGTATTCAAAACAGGTCTTCCCTGATGAGCCGATTACTTTGGTTCAGGGACAGACTATGTCTAAAAAATTTGAAGGCATGCTTATGCCTAGCCCGCACAAGAAAGGCGAGTGGGGTATTTTTTACAATGACGCTATCAGCTCCAAAGGCCGCCAAAACTATACACTCGGGCACGAGCTTGGGCATTACCTCCTTCATAGGCATAAATCCCCGGAAGGCGTTCAATGTACAAGTCGGGATATGCTGGACTGGAAATCGGAATACGCGCAGATGGAAGCGCAGGCAAATACCTTTTCTTCATTTTTGCTTATGCCGTTGGATGATTTCCGTGTGCAGGTTAATGGCCTCAAAGGATCGATGGAGCTTATGCAACACCTGTCTGATCGCTACGATGTTTCTATTACTGCTGCGATTTTAAAGTGGCTTAGTATAACCGACCAACGGGCTATGATTGTTATAGGAAAAGACGGCTTTATTGATTGGAGTCGCTCAAGCGACAAACTATTTGCATCACGTGTCTTTTTCAAAGGTCGGCAAGAAACGATTGAGTTACCGCCGCAATCACTAGCGGCCCGGCAGGATATGTTGATTGATAGCGTTGAAGGCGTTAAGCATCCTAAGAACGTATGGAATGACAAAGAGGAAGTGCATGAGATGACAATCTTTTCAGATTATCATGATATGACGATCTCGCTTTTGATTTATCCTAAACATGCTCCATATCAACCTTCGGAAGATGATGAAGAGGATGGGTTAGAAGATACATATACTCGGTTCACAAAATTTTCTGGTTTGAGATAGCAAGCTGTGGAAAAGCGTATCGCTGAAAGCAGTCAATCATCCCCGTCCAGCCTATAACTGGCTACGGTTTCCACCAGCTTCATCACATGCTTTTGAGCATCCGGTTCGCGAATGCCGCGGTAGGTTTTCAGGAGTTTTATTTCATCCTTGGAGAGCCATAAATGCTTTGTATCCGGCAGGACGCCGTCCAGACCGGCGAAAAACTCAATAACAGATACATCAAGGGCACGGGAAATATGGTAGAGGGTTGAGGCCGCCATACGGTTTGCGCCACGCTCGTATTTCTGGATTTGCTGGAATGTGATGCCTACTGCTTTACCAAGGTCTTCCTGCGACATGCTCCGCCAGGCGCGCAGCGCCCGCAAAATTGCACCGGCATTCATATCAACCGGGTCCGGTCCATTTTTGGTTTTTCTTGCTTGCTTTTGCATCATTTTATTCTGATTTTCATATTTTAAATAAGAAAAACTATATTTAATTCGTTTTAAAATATTTTATTTCGTTTCAGACGAAACATCAATCCTTCTTTCTACTTACTTTTGAACTACGAAGTTTTGGAAAGAGATTGATATGCAAATAAGAAATTTAAGCGGAAAGCGCATAAAGCTTGCGCGTGCAGCGCAAGACATGAAGCAAGTTGATCTTCGTGCAGCGCTTTCTGTAGATCATAATGTGGAAATTTCTCAGGCTGCCCTTTCGGACTTAGAACGCAGCAAGCGTTCCATAACAGATATTGAACTGGATGCATTTGCAAAAGTTCTGGATGTAAATCCAATGTGGCTTTTATACGGAGATGATCTGCCGAAATTCAACGCTCCGCCTCTGAAAAGCAAGTAACACTCTTAATCTATCTTTAAAAAACTCCGGATGGGTTGAAATTTGCCCTTAGTCTTTTGAGAACAAAATGGTAACATTTAGGCATGACTGGGGATCAATACACATTTCACGAGGATTTTAGCGGCGCGGGGATGGCCCGTATTGGGTTGGGCGAAAGCTGGCTTTGCTTGCGGGCTTGCGACATAGACGCCAAAAAATGCCGCGCTTACCGGGAGAATTTCGGAAACAGCCATTTATATGAGGGCGATATAGACGATGTTAAGGTCGCCGGTTCACTGCCTGCTCAGCTGGCATGGGCTAGTTTTCCCTGTCAGGACACCTCGCTGGCCGGAGGGTATTCCGGCCTCGCTGGGAAGCGCAGCGGTACATTCTGGGCATGGTGGCGCATTGTCGAAGGCATGAAGGCCGCTGGCAAGCCTTACGACATCGTTTGCATCGAGAATGTGCGCGGGCTTTTGACCTCGAACAGCGGGACTGATTTTGCAGCTATTTGTGAAGCGCTGACCAAAGAAGGATATATTTTTGGCGCGGTCGTCATTAACGCTTCTTTATTTCTGCCACAAAGCCGGGAGAGGCTGTTTATCGTTGGTATACGCGGTGACAAAGAACTGGTCGAAGAGGTTTCTTCCAATAAGCCAGTTCCTTTATGGCACCCGCAATCCATGCAAACGGCCTATGAACATCTTGGCAAAAAAGCTAGAAAGCATTGGTTCTGGTTTAATCCGAGTTTGCCGTATGTGCAAAAGCCGACGCTGGAAGAAATCATTTCCGATGAGCCGGAAGGCGTAGCTTGGCATACACCTCAGGAAACAAAGCGTCTAATCTCCATGATGTCGCCGGAAAATCTGCGCAAACTGAATGAGCAAAAAGATAAAGGCAGGCGGGTAATCGGCATGCTTTACAGGCGTACTCGGGAAGGCCAGCAAAGGGCCGAGGTGCGTTTTGACGGAATTGCCGGGTGCCTGAGAACCGCTACGGGTGGGAGTAGCCGACAGACGGTTGTAATCGTTCGTGGGAAGTCTGTCCGCTCTCGTTTGCTTGCGCCGCGCGAGGCGGCCTGCCTTATGGGATTGCCGGATAGCTATAAACTGCCTGAAAAATATAATGAATCTTATCACCTCTGCGGGGATGGGGTAGCAGTGCCGGTCGTACGTTTTCTTGCCGAAACCGTGTTCGAGCCTGTTTTGGAAAAAATCGCCGAAGACATTTCCTCCAGTAAAATGGTCGCCGCGGAATAATTGTGCTAGACCAACGCGCTCTCAGCTTTTAAGCTAAAAAACATGTCGTCAAAAAGCAAAGCGCCAGCCAATTCTATCGATACCGTATCGCCGCCCTTTGAAACAAAGGCGCTGCGAAAGGGCCTGCGCGATTTTTTAGGCCAGCCGGTGGACAATTCCGTTGCACCCAAAATCAAGCGTCTTGGCGGCTATAAATACGGCGTTTACGCCTTCTATGATTATGATGACGAGCCGATCTATGTCGGGCAGACGCGCGAGCAGCTTTCCAGCCGCATCGGACGGCATCTGACCAACCAGCGCACGGACGCCGTGGCCATGAACGTGCTTGATCCTTATGAAGTATATGCAATCGCTGTATGGCCGGTTCCCGAATTTCAGGATCGCAAAACAAGCGACCCGGAAGTCAGGGCCTATATGGATGATCTTGAAGCGGCCGTCTTTCACAAACTTTTGAAAGAATCGAAATTTGATGCGGTCTTGAACGAGAAAATACCCGTTGCGGGTCGCAAGATCAAAATGCCGAAATGCACAAAAGGCGTTATCGTCAGTGATGAGGTGCGTGACCTCAGGGGCCATCCTGACATTCGCCTCGCGCGGCGGGCCGTAACAATTGCCAGGCTGGCGCAGGTTATCAGCGAACGCGAAGTGCAGCCGGGTTTGCGCCGAACGTTGCTTATTCAGGCGGAAAGACTGCGCTGGCTTGCGGAGCAGAGATACAAGCCGTTTGAAACGGAAGTAACAGCGGATGACAAAGAAACGGGCGGCGAAGAGTAAAGCCAAGATTGTAGCTCCCACGCCGGAGCGTTCTGCCATTATGCGCGCCGTAAAAGGCAAAAATACAATCCCTGAAAAATTTGTGCGCAGCGCCCTGCATAAACAGGGTTTCCGGTTCAGGATTCATAATGAACATATGCCGGGCAAGCCGGATATTGTTCTGCCGAAATACAAAACCGTCATTCGCGTTATGGGCTGTTTCTGGCATGGCCATAAATGTCCGCGCGGCGACCGCCCGCCAAAAACCAACACGGAATACTGGACGGCCAAGCTTCAGAGGAACGTCGAACGTGATAAAAAGCAGAAACGGGCGTTAGAAGGTGAAGGCTGGCGGGTTCTTGATGTTTGGGAATGCCAATTAAAAACCGAGGCGTGGTTTAAAAAAATTATGCAAAAATTACGTCCTTAAATAATGATTTACAATAGAGTACACATGTATACGTCTATCAAACGTATTAGACAGGAAAGCCTGCCCTCAAAACACCAATTTTACCCGGATATTGTGCGCCGTCTTTTTCACGCCATTGAAATTTGACTTCAACAGGGATTTTGTATTTTTGAGCAAGCCGCTGCGTTTCCTTCCAGGCATCCGGCGCGGATTGGCCTTGTATTGAAATCCCAAGCTCTGGGAAAAATTTATATCCCCGCTCTGTGATTTGAGACGATTCTGCGGGCACTTGTAACTCAACAGAAAGCTGCTCTTTAGAAAGGCCCCTATCTTTTACAATCTGGATAGCTTTTATCAAGAGCCCAGCCCAGTTTATGTTTTTAATTTTTTCGCCGTTCAAGGAGGCTAATAAAATGCGTGTATGAGTCAATCCGGGTGTATTCTCAAATAAAATACCATCGGAAGTATCCTCGGACGCTGTCGTTTCGTCAGCAACGTCACGCTCCAAATCCAGTGCTTTCATTTTCTCACGGACAAGCGCGTTGATTGTCTCCGAGGGTGTGGATTTTCCCAGCCATGTTGAAATAGATTTCAAATCTACAAAAGTGGCATCACTTATTCGAATAACCGGCATCATTATTTTCTCCTTATCTTAATGTAATAGAAGATATGTAACATATACTCTTTTTTGTCAAGAACATATGTTACATATTTTATAAGCTTTGATGGATCTTATATCTTTACCGGTAAACCTTGCTTGTCAAACTTGGCACATTCAAAGCCTCCAAAGGCATATTTTTGAGGATAGCCAAGCTGGTTTGAAATTATCCGGGTTTTGCCAATAGTCTGATCGTCGCACTCATGCGTGTGGCCGTACACCCATAAGGCCGGTTGATATTTTTCTATGATTTTTACCATGTCCAGAGAGTTAAAAGCGGGGACAAGCGGACTGCCGACAAATTTCGTATTCTGGTTCAAAACAGGCGCGTTATGGCTGATAACCACGCGCGGGCCGATCAAGTCTTTCTCAAACCAAGCCAGCAGCTTTGTTACGAATTGCTCGTGCAACGCAACGGCATCAGCGGGTCTGAAAGGGGTTCCATCCGGGTTTTGTATAAGCCGGAAATCATTCATCTGATAGCGCGCCATTTCCATGGCGTTTTGATCTACTCCATTGAAGTCCGTCCACATCGTGCCACCGAAAAAATTGACGCCCTCAATGCTAATTTCCTCATCAAGCAGTAATTTCACATGCGGATGATTTTTTTCTATCCATATTTTGAAATTTTTCTCTTCTTCATTCATTGGCCTTTGCGTGTAATATTCATGGTTTCCCGTTACATAGAGAACAGGCTTCTTCCAGTCCTGCAAAAGCTGGTCGAGCGGATCGTAGTTTTTGAGCAAAATAATATCGCCCGCCAGAATCATGAGGTCGCCGTCCGCCTCCGACGGTAATGTCCAGCCGGAGCCAAATTCAAGGTGTAAATCGCTGTATGTAATAATTTTCATGTTTTAAACTTTGTGTTATTGCTCTTTCTGATGAGTGCTGACTTTTTACAAAGGATCAAGTAGGATTTTTGTAATTCTGGTTTAAATTTTGGAAGGAAGGAATAAAAATTATGTGGAACGACAACCCAAAAGCGCAGAAAAGTTATGATAATTTAAAAAATGCTATACGGGGCCTCTACCCGGAGGGTCTTTCCGATCAGGAGGCCGGTGAGGCTACGCGGAATTTGATAGGCTTCTCAAAATTGATGCTGGAAATTTCCTGCGATATAGAACGGAAGAAACAATCGGACGAAAAAGCCTCCGAAAGCACCGGTCAGGTATAGCGCGTACTATTCCCAAAAGACGATTTACCCGGCGCTTTCCAGACTGAAAATTTTTTGATAACTAATAACCGCAGGACGGATTGGTTTACTCCTCGTTAATCAGGGTTTTTCATATAGGTTTTGTATGGTGATGTCTCGCTGGAATCTGGTAATATGCGCTTGAAAAGCAAATAGCTGTACGTAATCCCTAAATAAATGGATCATACGCCCATTGCAGGAGCGCTTGTCTCTGGCGAGGGCGGCAGGAAAGATCGCCGGGGGCGCAGTTGGCTCTGATTTGCCCGGCGTGCCGCGCGAAACTCCGCCAACGCTTGATTTGCATTTCATCAATCTCAGGAAACCGGCGGCCCTGATAATAACGGCAATACCATTGGAACCATCCACGTGGGTCTGGTTCTATAATCCAGCCCTTCTTTTGCCATACCTGTAAGGATTGACGGCTCTTGATGTCAAAGTAATTCATGGAAGGATCGGAAGTTTCACTGGTTTTAGCATTTTCAAACCAGTCTGCCGGAAATTCATTTTGGCAGTCATTCATATACTTTCCTTCGAAAACGCCAAGCTCCAGCATTTCTTTGGGTGTAAAATATGGTGTGAATTTGTTATCAAATTCTTTACCAGCCTGGGCAACGATTTTGTATTTGTAGCTGCTTTGCATGCGGTCGTTTACTTCAATCCATGTACCGGGCTTGTGCATCCTGTTTACACCGCGTTTTTCATTTTCTTATAAAAAGTAGACTTAGCCATGCCGAGGGCTTTGGCGGCTTGGGTGATGTTATGATCAAAATGGTCAAGGGCAAGTTGCATGGCTTCCTGTTCTATTTCATCAACGGTTTTGAAATCGCCATCACTTGAAATAATACGAATATCTTTGTGGTGGTGCGTGGCGTTGTTTACAGACCGGCTTTCTGATCCTGAGGTCAATCCTGTCAAATCTTCAATATCCAGAATGTTACCGTCACTAACCACCATTGCCCTGCTAATAGCGTTTTCGAGTTGGCGAACGTTCCCCGGCCAGTCGTAATTCATAAGCTGTTTTTCTGTGGCTGCAGACATGTCTTTTGGAACACCTCCTTCATTTACACAAAAACGTTCAATAAAATGACTGGCAAGAGCAGGAATATCCTGCTTTCTATCCCGCAGAGGTAGAAGCTCAATCTGCAAAACATTCAAACGGAAAAACAAATCCTCTCTGAAATTTCCTTCCGTCACTTCTTCCTGTAAATCACGGTTCGTTGCCGATATAACCCTGACGTTAATAGGTAAAGGTTTTCCCGCCCCAACCGGCTCGACCTCTTTTTGTTGCAACACTCGAAGCAATTTAACCTGCGTATCAAGCGGTAGCTCGCCAACTTCATCAAGAAGAATTGTACCGCCTTCGGCTTCTCTGAATTTACCGATGGTTTTTTCCGTTGCGCCTGTAAACGCGCCTTTCTCATGACCAAACAATGTACTTTCAACAAGCTGTGAAGGAATTGCGCCGCAGTTGACGGCAATGAACGGCTTTCCTGTGCGCCCACCTTCACCATGAATGGCTTCAGCAAAAACCTCTTTTCCGGTTCCGGTTTCGCCTGTGATGAGTACGGGAATATCAGCAGCAGCAGCTTTGCGTCCAATATTCACGACAGAGGATAAACCATCATCATGACCAATTAAGTTCTCAAACGTGAATGTGCCGTCTTTCTCACTTTTAAGACGAGAAACCTCTTTGGTCAGCGTGCTAATTCTAAGAGCATTTCTGACAGTGACAACCATCCGGTCGCCCTCATAGGGTTTGTGCAGAAAATCAATTGCACCAAGTTTCATGGCCTTTACAGCATCTGTAATATCCGTGCTCCCCGTCAACATAATGACCGGAATAGATGGATGTTTTTGGCGCAAAATTTCGAGTGTTTCCAACCCGCCCATAACAGGCATATTCAAATCAAGAATAATGAGTTTGATGGTTCTGGATATATCGGATTCCAGAATTTCCAAAGCTTCATGGCCATTCTCTGCCTCACAAGAACCAAAATCCAGCTTGCGCCGTAGCAGAGTGCTCAGCATCTGGCGCTGCATTTCGTCATCTTCAACAATGAGAACCGGGTGTGTCATAGTTTTATTCTCTCATAAAAACCTTAAAAAAGCGTTCGATTTTTAGATTAAAATATATATTTCTCATTTTTAGACGTTTGAATTTGAGAATATCAAGCACCCAAGAAACCATAACACATTGAAAAATAACAATTCATAAACTGGCACACCCTTTGCAATTACATAAAACATAAAAGATGCGATTTTAGACAGACTTAAAAAAATTTTACAGGGGAAAGAAAATGTTGGTCATCGATAAAAATACGGAAAAGCAACTTCTTCAAGAGCTGAAAAATTGCTGGGAAAACTTTCCAACCCACAGATGCCTGCATTTAAAATTCTCCCAAGTAGAACATGAAAAGGAAGAATGGTTTGACGATTTTGTTGAAGTATTGCGCGGGTATTTTGAGGATCAAGCAGCTCAGCTTTATCGTTGCCATGACGGTGATGTTTTTGTCCTCACCCGCACTATGACGCGTAAGAGCGCCGATGATTTTTTAGCCCACCTATCCCCCATACTTTCGCCAGCCTCCCCCATAACTATAGGGCAGGGGCTGGCGGCTCTTTTTGAGATCGGAGTGGATTGGTCAAAGCTCAGAACATTGTGTGAAAAGAAAATCGAAAACATCAAGCTTGAGCAAACTCAGAAGCAGGCACAAGCAAAGAAAAAGGAAGAGCTTTCGAAAGCAAGTCGTGAAGAAACTCTGAAAACGATCAATGAAGATCTGGTTAGCTCTCTACCAAAACGCAGATTACAACGCGACAAACCGGAAATTATGGTTGTTGAAGATGATCTGTTTTCGCAAAAGTTGGTGAATAATGCGCTGAAAGGTAAATATTCAACATCCATGACAGGGGACGGACAAGGCGCGATCATGAGCTACGTCAATAAAGCGCCGGATGTTCTGTTTCTTGATATCGGTTTGCCAGACATTAATGGGCACGAAGTTCTGGAGAAACTCTTTAAGCTTGATCCTGATGCCTATGTCGTGATGTTCAGCGGCAATGGGGACAAGGAGAACATCATGCGCGCTGTTGAGTTGGGCGCTAAAGGGTTCGTCGGTAAACCGTTCACGCAGGAAAAACTGCTGCAATATATTCAAAAATCACCATTCATTCAGGAAAAACAAAATAGGGAGAACACACATGGAAATCTTGTCCATTAATGCCGATCAAAAACTTGTCAGTGCTGCTTCGTCAATTGGCCGTAATCCATTAAGTTGGGAAGGCTGGTTTTGCCTACAAATACGTCTGCAAGATATTGATGACGATCTATATCAGGAGTGCTTACTCTGGACAAAATCTATCGTCGACTCCTACCTTAAAGAGGTCGAAGGACGCGTTTATTTCTGCGGCAACAAGACTATTCATATTTTAGGAAAAACTATCTCACCAAAAATCCTACACCAAACAGGGCATCAGATTTGTGATTTAATTTATGCCGAGAACGAAACGTCCGCCTATTACACCATTTACGATTTAGTTGAAGACGGCTTTCTTTATGCGCAAAGCGTGCTTGAACAGGCCAACAATGTTTTTTCATTGCCTGTTTCTATTCATTCCGGCCTGGAATCTCTTCCCTTATCGGAACCTCTTTCACAAGGACAAAGCCTAGGCGCTGTCAAAGTTTTGCTAGTCGAAGATGATCCCGTCACACGCTGGATGGTGCGTAACGCTCTCAAGCATGAATGTGAATTTGTGACGGCTCCTACAATGAATAAAGCTTTTGGCATGTATAGCTCATATCAGCCGGATGTGGTGTTTTTGGATATTGATCTACCGGATGGGAGTGGCTATGCGGTGCTAGAATGGATCATGCGCAATGATCCCGGCGCATGTGTCGTGATGTTTTCCAGCAATGACAATCTGGATAATATTTCAAATGCACTGGAAGATGGTGCCAGTGGCTTTATTGCCAAGCCATTTTTAAAGGAGAGTTTACTACATTACATTCACAACCATACGGGGTAAACTGAACCGAGGAAATATATTCTTAATATAGGAGGGATTAATGAAAGGTATTGTATTTACAGAGTTATTTGACATGGTTGAGGGATTGTTCGGCGCTAATATGGTCGACGATGTTCTTGATGATTGTGAGCTTGAGTCCGGTGGTGCGTATACAGCTGTAGGCACCTATGATCATAATGAACTGCTTCAAATCGTTGGCGCATTAAGCAAGCATACCGATATGCCTGTCAAAGATCTGGTCCATAAATACGGGCACCACCTGTTTTTCCGGTTTCATGAAATCATGCCAGTGTTTTTTGAAAAGCCACAATCGGCTTTTGAGTTTCTGGAAAGTGTTCACGATTATATTCATGTGGAAGTTAAAAAGCTCTACCCCGATGCGGCGCTCCCCCATTTTGAAACCGAAAGAAACGGTGATGATAAACTTATTATGGTCTATAAATCCCGATGCCCGTTTGCTGATTTTGCTGAAGGGCTAATCCATGGCTGTGTAGAGTTTTATAAGGAAAAAATTGATATACAGAGTGAGGACAAAAATACGGACGAAGAATATTCCCGTATCTTTACGCTTGTAAAACAGTAGACGGTAAAACAGTGAGAACCCCATGAGTACTGAAGATCAAATCACCCGACTGGAAAAACGTCTTGCTCGTGAAAAAGCCGCACGTCAGCAGGCAGAAGAACTTTTAGAAGAAAAAAGCCGTGAGATCTTTGAAATCAATGAGGGGTTACAGGAAAATGCCCGGCTTTTAGGTGCTACAGTCGTCAATGCTAATGACGGCGTCATCATTACCACAGCTGATTTAGATAATGGCGGGCCGGAGATCATCTATGTGAATGAAGCTTTTACCCGTATTTCCGGTTATGAACCGGATGAGGCGATTGGTAAAACACCCCGGATTTTACAGGGACCGGACACGGACCGCAAAACTCTTGATAAGCTCAGAAACTCTCTTGGCAAAGGCAAGCCATTCAAAGGAGAGCTTAAAAACTATACCAAAGATGGCGAGTCATACTGGTTGGATATCAGCATTGTGCCCATACGGGATAAGGGCGGTACGATTACGCATTTCACGGCGATCGAGCGCGATATCACCAAACAAAAGAAATTTGAAAAAGAACTGCGACAGGAAAAAGAAACGGCGGAAAAGGAAGTTGCAGAACGCCAGCGCATTGAGGGGCAAGTGCAGGAATATACGGATAAGCTGGAACTTATGCGCTTTGAGGCATTGGAGGCTCAAAAGAAAGCGGAAGAAGCTAGCGAAGCCAAAACCGAATTTTTAGCAAATATGTCTCATGAATTGCGTACACCGATGAACGGGATTATCGGTATGGCTGAAATGCTCATGGACTCGAGGCTTGATACGGATCAGCAAGAAAATGTTGAAACCTTGCATGGATCAAGTGAGAACCTGCTCAGCATTTTGAATGATATTCTCGACATTTCCAAAATCGAAGCCGGAGAGCTGGAAATTGAAACGGTTCCTTTTCATTTGGGTACGGCAGTTCGTCAGGTCGTCCAGCTCTTTTTGCCATTAGCAACGGATAAGGGCATTACGCTCGATATGGAGCGGGATGACGATGTGCCCTCTGCTGTTGTTGGTGATTTAGGGCGCATTCAGCAAGTCTTACGCAACCTGATCAGCAATGCTTTGAAATTCACCGAAGAGGGCAATATCACAGTCGTTTTAAGAGCAACAACAAACAGTGAAACGCCTTCACTTTATCTGGCTGTTGAGGATACGGGTGTTGGTATCCCAAAAGACAAGCTTGATAAAATTTTTGAGAAATTTACCCAGGCCGATACGTCCGTTACCCGCAAATTCGGCGGCACGGGTTTAGGGTTAGCTATCACACAGCAACTTGTTGAGCTTATGGGCGGGGAGATCGGTGTAGATAGTTTGGAAGGGCAAGGCTCAACATTCTGGTTCACAATTCCCTTAACGATGGCCGATGAAGCCAGCGTTCCTGTTAATCTTTACGATGAAAAACAGGGCACTACCGATATAGAACTTTCAAAAAATCTACGCATACTGGCCGTTGACGACCATCCTATAAACCAGACCTTTGCTAAGAAGCTTCTCAAAAAACTTGGCTTCTCTCATGTTGATCTGGCTGAAAACGGGCAGCAAGCCCTCGATATGATCGCTGCAAATAGCTACGACATCGTTCTTATGGACTGCCAAATGCCAGAGTTGGACGGCTATCAGGCGACAACCCTATTACGAGAGCGTGAGCAAAAAACAGGAGAACACCTACCGGTTGTTGCGCTGACCGCTAACGCTATGATTGGTGATAAAGAAAAATGTTTGAAGGCTGGGATGGACGATTATCTCAGCAAGCCGATTAAGCCCGATAAGTTGATAGCTGCGATGAAAAAATGGGCTGAGCCAAATGATGTAACAGAGGCACCAGATATAGAACTACAAGCAGAACCGGAGGTTTCTGAAGCCGGATCAGAAATCATGGATTGGGATCGACTGCGTATGTTTACGGATGATGATCCCGAGGAAGAAAAGGCTCTGATTGAAATGTTTATAACTTATGCTGAGGAGTCTTTGGAAATTCTCAAAAACTGTCAGGACGGTGAAGATGAAGAATGGAAAAAAGCCGCCCACAAGCTCAAAGGTTCTGCTGCTAATCTCGGTGCACAAGCCTTGTCGGATGTTTGTATGGAGGCTGAGCAGGGCTTTGATCAAGATAAGGGCTCAAAAGAAGAAATCTTAACCGGCATTCTTGCCTCTTATGAGCAGGTTACAAACTTATTGAATAAAGAAAAAATTGGTGCTTAATATTAATTCAACTTAACCTTTTATTTCCAAAAGACGATTTACCGGGCGCTTTCCAGACAGGGAAATTTTTGATAACAAGTAAACGCAGGGCCGGATCAGATCGCACCTCGTCAATCAGGGCCTGCCACTTTCCAGCCGATACGGCACTCTGTGGCACACTTACGGCACACTCCCGATTAATAAATCACAATAAAGCGCAGGGCTGAAAGTCAGCTTTTGGCCGAGAGCAACTGTTCAGATACGACCCAAAGCGGACATTGGCTCTTTAGCTGCTATCAATTCAAGGATTAGCTCGAAGATCAAATGTAGAAACATCAATTAGGTAATAAATAAAGTGAATTGTAAATGACATCAAAGGTATCAAGCCCCTATTCAACAGGAGGGGGCGGCACTAATTTTGAAGTAAAGGTATTGTCGTCTTTTTTAGCGACAATGATTTGCGATGCACCTTGCCCGTGTTTTCCTGAGAACCGAATTACGAGTATTCGTCTGCAGTCAAAACAAGCTGGTTTTAATACAGATGATGTACTAATTAGAACAAGAGACGCCAATGGAGAAGAAAGAAAACTTCTTGGGCAAATCAAGCATCAGCTATCTTTCACTAAGCTCAATGAGCAATTTAGAGAGGTTTTAGAAAGTGCTTGGAACGACTTTTCTGACCCCAATCACTTTAATAAAGATGAAGACTCTATAGCCATTATTACAGGTCCATTATCAGCTCAAGCTATTAATGATGTAAGAAGGGTTCCTGAATTGGCAAGGCATTGTAGTGATGCAAAAGAATTTTATCAGAAAATGGAGGCAGAAGGGTTTATCTCTGAGGGGAAACGTTCTTTCATCGCAACTGTTGCAGAACTTCTAACGGAATTTTCAAAAACTAAAATTAACGAAAATAGGGTTTGGCAATTTTTAAAGAGCTTACATCTTTTTAGTTACGATTTTGACGTTCAATACAGTCAAGATGAAACGCGCTTCATACAGCTTATAGATATAAGTAAATCTCAGAGTGCAACCCAAGAAGCAAAAGCTTTATGGGCTGAGTTAGTAGTTTGGGTTAGCGGCTATAATGAAAACGCTGGAACAGTTGCAAAAGGCGATCTGGAGAGAGTACTTCCATCCTCTTTAAGTACTGCGATATTAACCGAAACAGGAATACGTTCATCAAAATCTATCAGAAAGCTTCTAGAGCATTCTGAATTAACTTTAGAAGGGATAAAGACGGAAGTAGCAGCAGGGGTCTCATTACCAAGAACTGATATGGTAGAACAATCTCTTTCGGCATTAGAAACTTCACAAGTTCTTTTACTAACAAGCGAAGCAGGCGGTGGTAAGTCTGCTTTAGCAAAAAAAATCTTAGAACGCCTAAAACATGATGGGCCTGTATTTGCTTTTAGGGTGGAAATATTTGATTTTCCTCATTTGCACCAAGCCCTAAACTCTATAGGCATTACAGATCAATTGTCAGATTTGTCGGCAAGTTTTGGCCTACTGCCTAATAGGGTTCTTTTTATTGATTCTGTAGAACGCCTTCTAGAGATGTCTGATCAACAGGCTTTTACCCAGCTCCTTTCTGCTGTTTCTAAAGATAACAGGTGGCGCTTAGTACTCACTTGTAGAACGCATGCTGAAAATTGGTTTGTAACCCAAGTTCTTGCCTCTACTTCCTTAAAGCCTTCTGTAGTTAGAATTCCTTGTCTTACTGATGCAGAAATAGAATCTGTGGCAGAGCAAGTACCTAGCATAAAAGAACATCTTACAAATAGATTATTAATGGATGTTTTAAGAAATCCATTTTTTCTATCAATTGCTTGCCGTTCTGTACCGGATGACCTTCAAATGGACGGTAAATATCCATCTGAGGACATTAAAAAGATTTTGTGGCGAGAGGCTGTTAGGCGTCCCTCGAGTGCGAAAGGTGGAATGCCTGAAAGACGAGAAAAAGAGTTTCTTTCTATTGCCGTTAAACGTGCAAAACTTATGCAGCCCTATGTAAGAATTGATTCAAATGATCAAGAAGCATTAGAAGCTCTGATTTCAGATAGCATAGTCAATAAAATTGATGATGGGCGCGTTACTCCAGCGCATGATTTATTTGAAGATTTAGCTGTAGAAGAACATATAGATAGAGTTTTTCAGGCGTTTTCTTCTAACCGTGAAGAATTTTTTCAAAAAATTGGATCAGAGCCTGCTCTTAGACGAGCCTTTAGACATTGGCTCATAGTTGCATTGTATTCAAATAATCCAAATGTAATAGACTTTGTTGTTGATTCAGCAAGTGACGAAAAGGTAGAGCAATTTTGGAAAGACGAAATCTTAGTTGCTATTCTTTTGTCGCGAGAAGCAGAAAATATATTACAAAAATTAAAGTCTAGTTTATTAGAGAACAAAAAAACTTTACTTTTTCGTGCCATACATATTCTTAAAACGGCCTGTAAAGAGCCTAATTATTCATTAATTGAACAATTAGGATTAAAGAAGGAGATCGGTTTTTCTTCTATTCTTCTGCATTTTATGCGTCCCTCAGGCACCGGATGGGGGGCCATCATTAACTTCATAGCAGAAAACTTAAATCAGTTCGATCTAGAAGAAGCAGGCATTATCGAAGGACTTCTAAAAGAATGGACTACATCACTAGATGTAGATGCACAGCTAAACAAGGAAATGAGTAATGCTGCTAAAATTGCTTTAAGCTATTACAGAAATATAAGGACCGAAGACAAGTGGAGCCGAGGACTAGAAGAAGAGTTCTTAGATATAATTGTTAGAATTCCCCAGGCACGACTAGAAGAAGTTAGAAACTTATATAACGAAGTTTCGGATGCAGATACTCACAGTACCAGCCTTCTTGTAGAAAAAGCCGTTTCTTCTTTAACTTGTTGTCCGTTGTGTAAATATGTTCCGGATGCCGTAATTGAAACAATAAATGGCCTTTCTCGCCCTAGAAAACGTAGAAGGGCTAGGGGTATTGATTTTGGAGATGACGATTTCTCAGAAGGCATTGAAGGGTATTTTGGGCTAGGTCGAACATTCGGTTTTAATACGCACCCCCCTAGTGCTACTCAGGGACCGTTTGTTTTCCTTTTTCGCTTCCACCCAACTCTAGCATTAGAGTTTGCAATCGAATTTATTAATAATACTGCAGAAAAATACGCGGAATCAAATCTAGATGGTGCTCGATATACAACCCTTCTTAAATTAGAAAAAGACAAAGAGCGTGTATTAATTTCAGGTGAACGTCTATGGTGCCTCTATAGAGGACTAACAGTTGGACCAGACCTTTTGGTGTCTTGCTTGATGGCTATGGAAGCATGGTTGCTAAATAAGGCCAAAGATGGAGAAAACCTGTCGGATATTGCAGAAACAATATACAAAAAAACAAACTCTGTAGCGCCTATTTCTGTGTTGGTCAGTATTGCAACGGCATATCCAGAGGCTTTTGGGAAGTCTGTCATTCCCCTGATTTCAAGTTTTTACTTCTACAAAGTAGATCGTAGGCGCTTGGCAAGAGAGTCTGGCCATATATCTGATGTTCGGGGCCTTATGGGGATTCCTTCTATGGGTGTGGAGGACGTTTATTATGAGGAACGTAAAAAGGCTGATAAACTTGAACACCGAAATCAAGATTTAGAGCAGTTGGTTGCAAAGCTTCAATTCACGGAATTGCGTCCCGTAGTATATGAGATCATTGATAAAATGCGTTCTGAGCACCAGGGCTCTGAAGATGAAGAGGAGCGTGTAGTAGACAGATTGATATTTAAGCGCATAGACATTCGAGAATGGGATGTAATGGGTGAGACCCCAGAGGGAGTTTTAATAGGCCCTAAAGTTGAAGAACCTGATTTAAAGAGTGCCGTTGAGGAATCAGAGAAAATGACTCAAGAACTCAATCGTTGGGCAAGGCTCAGCAATTGGTCTAGTTATACTTTTAAGGGAGACGAAAAAAGCAAAGCCAGTTTTGAAGATTGGCGGGATGCTCTAGAGGAAGCTATCAAGCTATCTGAGCAGCCTAACGACCCGAGAGAGGAAAACTATTTAAATCTAACAAATCCAATTGCGCACGCTGCAAGTAGTATTGTTCGTTTCCACGTGGACGAACTTGATACGAAAGAACTTAAGTGGTGCACTGAAGTTATTTGTGAAGCAGTTAAAGAAAAGGCGCATACAAGCGACAGTATGGAGCGGGTTCAAAGACATGCATCTCATGGCTCTCGTCCTTCTGCCTTTGTGCTAGCTATTCTTTTCGAAAAATGGGCAGAAGACCCAAAAATGCAAAAGAAAGTAAAAGATGTTTTAGGTACAGCGCTTCTTCATAGTATCAAGGAGATTAGCGATTATGCGATAGCTGGAATAAACTGTAGTTTATGGAAGTCACACCCAGATTTTGCTAGGCGGTGTTTTAATATTCTCCTTTGGAAGGCATTAGAATCCGAAAAATTGTTTTCTCAGCGCAGGTCGGGGGACGGCAACTATGCTACAAAATATATTTCATGCTGTAAAAAAGCTAAAAAAATACTTCTGGATGAAAAAAAATCCATTACGCTTCCATCTATTAGGCTAGTTGCTGTAAATGGAGAGGATTTTTTACAAGCTCTTTCTAGTGTGCCTATCGATAATATAGACCACTACTTTGTAAATCTTATAGCCACTTCTTTAAATGATTTGGCAGAAGAATTCCGCCTTAAAGAGGAGAACCGGAATCAGAACCGCATAGCTAATAGCTTTGAATTCCATCACGCATTTTATCGAATTTATGCAGATGCAATGTTTTGTTGCAATGAAGATGATTTACCTCTTTTGCTTGATCCCTTAATTAAATCTATTGATTCTGCTGCAAAAGCGGCAGGTGATTTAATGAAAGAACTTATCAGCGTGGCTGATAGGCAAGAATCTCATGATAGATTCTGGATGATATGGACACCTATCGCAGATAAGGTATTTGACCAAACATCTACCTTATGGAGAAGGGCCGACCTTATAAAAATTGTTTTGTTTGCAAATGCCCACTGGAAGCAAGGGATAAAAACATGGAAGCCAATTGAAGAGAATAGGAAATTTATAACTAACGCCTTTAGTCTGGTAGGGCATACCGAAGCAGGTTTTTTTGCACTTACAAGACTATTGAGCAATATAGGTTCTTTTCTGTTGCCAGAAGCTATTATTGATCTTAATGATGCACGTCTTCGTGCGGAAGTGGATGTTTTGAAAGATCAGAATACGCGGGCAGAATTGGAAATTGTTTTAAGGAATACTGTTTTTCTCCACGGGTCAACAGTTAGGCAACGCGAGAAACTGCGAGTCTCGTGTATTCAGCTATTAGACGAACTTGTAAATCGAGGTTCATCTTTAGCATTTCAGTTACGCGAACTTTTGATTGCCCCAATTGCAAACAAAGCTGCTTAAAACCTTTTGTTATTAATGTCTGCTTTTGGCCGAAAACAGACATAAATTCCATAAAATTGTGTGATAACCTCTATTACGCTAATTTCCCGTAACAGGCCTTGCTCTTGCAAACTGATCAAACCACGAACGAGATTTGGCTCAAATTCTAGATACAAAGAAATTGGCAACTTGGCCAATCAAAGCTCCATATTCGGACCTGACTCGAAATTTTCCCGGTCTGCATGGAAAGATTGTCCTGCTTCATATGCACTTTCCAAATCCAATCTGTTTTTTATCCATTGAAAAGCTCTTTTATCAATAACCAAAACAGTCTGATGATTTGCCTGAGCCAGAGGTAACCACCGTTTGGAGCATGTCAAAGATTGTCTGCTTCGGTCTATATTAATTGTTGCTTCTGTTTCTCTTCCAATCCGAAGAGAGCGTGATTGACGCCGCAGATGGTCAAATACCTTCGTTACAAAAGCAGTGTCTTCGCTTCCTGTTAACGGATTTATATCCAGTGACTCCATGACATCGGCTTCAGTATACCAGTGAGATGTTTTACATTGACGAATAGCAGGTTGCTCAGCCCAATGTTCTGCTGCCTCAAGATCCACACCGTTTATTCTGCGATAGGCAGGAATAAGCGCATCCGGGAAAATAAAAAATTCTGATGTTCCTTCATCCTCACGCCTAAAAAAACCAAAGATATCATACGAGAAATCAACACCTTCAATTTCAATCCGGCGTTCGTAATTTTTGCGGTTAAAGAAGGCCTGTTGTAATTCTCGCCACAAAGTATCAATTTGCGGGTTGTTACAGCCAAGAAAATGCTGGGCAGTATCCTTATCAAGAACTTCTGGAGGTGTGTGATCCAAGCGACCGTATAATGTATGTTCACACAAAGACACTAAATTTGAATCAACGCAAAATACCTCCTGCCCCGTATGTTGATAAAACCCCATATGCCGCACAGGAAATATTTTCCCCCGCACATGCAATTCGTCTGCCAGATCAATATATTTCTGCCGTGCCTGTCTTTTTTCATAGGCGTCCTGCAACGGATGAAATACGCGCTCGTACAATATATCTCGATCAATATGAAGAACGTCCGCCATTCCATCCAAGGTCATCATGTTTTTTGGTTTGGCTTGCAATCCATCAATTTGTTTTTGACGCCTGCGCTGCTGGGCAAACATCGCCAATTGCCGCTGTGTATAATAGACGTTTACCCCTTCTATCTCCGGCCATGGCTCAGGGTCAGATGGCTGGTTTCCTCCTCCTGTCGTGGGAGGGAAATCATATCCGGGAGGAATCATATAATGCCCGCCCAGCAATTCACCGATAACCAATTGATCGATGCCACGAATAAAGGGACTTAAATATAAAGCAATCTTTTTTCCATCACCTTTACGGCTTGCACGCGTATGAAACTGGGTAATTTCATTAGGTGATAGGCTCGGTGCATGTTGCACAGTCAGCTCAAGTTCAGGGAAATCTGTTCCTCTTCCCCATAATTTACATTGCACGACGGCTTTTATATCGCCAGTTTGGAACATCCACTTGATGAGCCGGCGCATCTCATCATCCATTTCTTCATCGGTTCTACCATATACGACTTGTGCATACCCACTACCAAATGTTGCGTTCAATTGTTCTTCTATGAGTATACCATGCTCAATATTAACGGCTCGGTGAAGCTGCATCATATTTCTTAAAGGCTTGCCAGTTCTAGAATGTTTACCAATTCTGATAGTATCTATCAAGGCTTGGCCTGTGCCAGCCTGATTAATAAATCGAAGTTTCTGAGTATCCGAATAATCCTCCCATTCCTCTGTTACACATGTTATTTCGGATGATAAATCAACTTCGGGTTCAATGATGATATTGATGTGGGGTGCAATCTCTTTCCTTTGAACGGCTTCTTCGTGCGTAATTTCGCATATAGGTTTCTTACCGCCAAAGAGATAATCACCTATCGTTTTACCGCTCTTGAATAGAGGAGTCGCTGTGCAGCCTATGACCATACAGTTTGGAAAAAATGCTTCTAAATAGAACTGGCTCGTTACATCACCTCTGACCTTGTCATCAACTTCATCAATACACACCATATCGAAGTCTTTGGGATTTAGAAGCGGTGCGTGTTCTCCAGTTCTTGGATTCGTATGCTCATAAAGCACTCTGGCAGAATCGTGAACAATAATGACAACAGCTTTGGATAAAACAGTTTCTTTTTCTTTATCGGACAACCCGGCATGATATACGCCGACATGCCCAGTAAACAGGTCCCCAAAGGGGCCGGGATCACGAACGCCTGTCTCTTCATTAAACTCCCCTAATAGCCTGTCCCCCCATTGACCCGCCAGTTGATTGGTGGGAACGCCTACCAGTATGCGTTTACCAAGTGCTGGGTCGCCTAACACGCAGCGCCCGTTCGGCATTGTATTGATACCTATAAAAAAAACGCCTTCGATTATCGTTTTTCCAAGTCCCCCTGGTCCAACTTGATAACCATCAGTGTGAATTGAACCTGTTGCAGGATCGGTTTCACGAAAATAATCGATCGTGCTGTGGGCGATTTGCTGCTGGCTGCCTTCACGCAAAATGTGATTGCCGCTTTCAAGGTGAGACGCATAACGTTTGATCATAGTGCGGACGTTATTTACAAGCGTTTTTTGGGGAATGGGCCGAACTCGTTCCATGATTAACCTATTTGACAAGTAGAAAGATTGCTTTGAACGGGCCCCGAAGAGAATGCGGTTTGATTTTCCGGTGTGTGCCAATTTTTAGAAAGTTTTCTTCCAAAATGACTTTCATACATTGCTTCTACAGCGCGAATTAATGCATTTCGAATTTGAACCGTACGATATTCCAAAGGCTTTTTGCGCTTATCTTCTTGCTCACTTTTTCCTAAAGCAAGGGAGCTATAGGCTTCAGCCGCGTGCCAATTGACATCGCTATGTACTCTCTCAACAAATGCATCTATTAAATTCTCTTTATCTCGTGGTACAGGTACTGTGAAAGCTATAGGCTTTCTTGTGTCGCCTTGTTTCTCATATACGTATTCTGGGGCTGGCTTAACTGTGCCGCCGCTATCACCATTTAAACACCGAAGAGCCTGAAGGGTAATTGCAATATCGCCATTTGCATTTTCTTCACGTTTTTCGAGTTTTACGCCAATATCGTCTTCATAGCCCTTCATATCATTAAGAAAATCTTGTAATTTTATACCGCCGATAAAAACTTCATCACCTTTATCTCCCTTTTCCACGCGCCATTCATTCCCGGTAGCACGCATATGCTCTTGTAAAGCAGGAAGCAATCCTATGACCCTGTCTCTTACGCCAAGGAGTGACTCCAAAGTCCTGGCAATGGCTAATTTTTGATTGCGCGTACGCAAATATAAAGAGCGGGTGCGAGCAAGTTCACCCATAGGCTTTTGGTCTTTATCGCCTATATAAAAAGGCAAAGTGCAATGCCAGGAAGGATTCTCTCCACCCACATCCATGGCCAAAGAAACTGGTGCGAGAGTAATCTTTTGGTTGCTCTGTGAAAAGACATGCATAAGAATGCCTTTTTCGAACCCTGGTAAAGCGATGCGCTCTGCTGTTTCCCATTCCTTATCGTTTGCGTCTAGCCAAGATTGAAATATTGCCATGACATCCCGCTTATACACGTGAGCCTGATAGCCTTCGGGCGTGCGATATTTCTCTATTTTTTGTAGGTAATTCAAGAGAAAGTCTCTACGTTCTTCCAATTCTCTCTGTTCCGCATCGTCGTTCTCATAGTGCACGGCACAGCCCAAAGGGATTCTGGGGTAAATTAATTCTTTCGTATAAGGGTCTTGTGCTGTGTAGACAAAGGCACACATACCACTCGAGTCCTTTGCAATTGAGCAATCAAGCATCGGCAATGGCATTTGCGTATCACGCGCGACAGTAGAGTTGCCTCCCGCAGAGATATTATAGGCGGGAACGATGCCCTCTGTGTTAAGGATCAAACTCTGTACAGCAATTTTAAGATCAACAGCGTTTTCCATTGTCAAAGGAATGCCTAATACCTTATAAGCATCATCGTAGTTATCTAACACATGAAATTCTGTCCGCGTTCTTTTCTCGCCTTCTGCCTCAACCTCACCAAAGAAGCGCAAATGAATGGCAAAACCCGGCTTGTTTAAATCGATGAAACAATTAAACTGTGTGCACCTTCTGTTTAATGCGCGCATTAAATACATTTGCGCATCCGCAAGCAAACGCTCTTCTGTTCTCGCGTAGGCTTCATCCTTTTTAATCAATAGCTCAAGTTCTTCATCATCCGATAGAGAACCAGCGGATGCGGCGCTCATTGCTGTATCGGGGACAGCTGTGATACCAGAAAATACTGTAGAAACTTGTACTCCATCTTCAGTCTGCGCCGTTTCATCTGCTTGGTCTTCGGGCGTCTCATCCCTCCGCAGCATATCCTCAGGCGGTTCATTATCCGACAGGGAACCGGCGGATGCGGCGTCAATTTCTGTACTGGGGGCAGATACGCTGTCAAAAAACGGAACCTGTATTCCTTCTGCTGTCTGCGCTGCCCCAGCTCCCTCATCTACAGACTCTTCGTTCTCGGCTCCAACTCCCTCATCTACAGGCCCTTCGTTCTCTGTTTCAGCTTGTGCCGCTTCAGCCGCCAACAATTCAGCAAGCAATTGCTTCTCTGACTCAATGGCCGGCGGATTTATACCAATGTTTTTCAACAGTGTTCTCGCCCTTTGGTTGCGCTCGAAGGCAAGCTTTGCGTGTTTGACTCTGTCATCTTCGGTCATAAGACGCTACCTTTCTGAGCAATGGAATGTTGTACTTGTCGCGCGCTTGTCTAAGCGACTGCTCACTGTCGAGCCCGGCTATAACCAAGCCCGGGAATGCCAGGATGCACTCCTTCAGTCTTTCGTTACGTTCTAAATCGTCTGGCTGAATGTCCGTATCGTTACATGTAATTGCAAATATCCCTTGTAATTTTTGCGCAAGATTGTCCCTGACTGCTTCGGAAACGGCCGGAATTTTCTTTTTACTTTTTTTGCCGTCTGGAAGAAGATAGGAAAATTCCAGCGCGCGCATAACGTCGTCGCTAAACAGCACATCAGCTAGATCACGATGCGGTTCAAACGCCGCATTCATGTGTTCAAGAGACCCAAGCGTCTGCAGTTTCTCGGAAAGCCATCCCATGCGGGCAATATCATCTTCAAGCTCGGGCGAGTTATTAGGATGACTTTTTCCTGCCTCACGAAATATGCGTTGTACCACCATGCCATTGAGAGCGACGGCTTTCGGGGTATGATCTTTTTCAGGTTCATCATTATCGTCAGATGTTTCTTCAGCTTCGTCCAATTCCTCCGCAATTTCGGGCTCGGCCGGGGGCAGTAAGGTTGGCGTATTCTCTTCTGGTTTGGGCGGCACCCCAAGAATATCCAATGCTATGGATGGTCCATTTTTTAATGTCACAAAGCCCAGTGATTTGCCTGCAACTCCTGTAGGGTTTTCTGTAGGTGGCGTCACTTTTAACGGCTGCGACGGATCATTGAGAGCCAACATATAATATATAGTGTCCCTGCAACCCTTAATAATACCCCGCTCACTGGCATTTCTAGGCCTAAAGGAAACACTATCCTTGTATAACGTTGTGTTGATGTTGCCGCCGGATAACTTAATAGTAAAACTAATAGCTGGATGTTCTTTGTCCGGCGTTACTGTTCCCTCCTCATAGTCGGAAGTAAAAACTGAACCTTGCAGTCCCGGTTCATTTCCCGGCAGCCTTTCCAGTAAATAAGCCATCTTACCAGATTCTGCTACTTCATGCTCCATCCACAGCGCAGGAATAGGGAGTGTAAGACGTTCCGGTTGCCGAGAGAGACATTGATTAATATGGTTTTTTGTTGTTATTGCATCGCTCTGATATGCGAGTCTAATGCCATTCATAACGCGAATATCAAAGACATAGCCCGTACTTTTCTGAATGCAATGCGCGAACCATGCGCGGTCGCGTTCCTCCCGCGGAATTGCTATTAAGCCTTCTATTGAAAGCCTGTCCAACTCGGCGTTTCTTGCTTCCGAACCGGTTGAGATTCCATAGTCAATATATTGGCTGGCCAGGGATGTGCCCTGGCTTTCAGGAATGATATCAACATCAATCTCAGGTTTCGGTCCGCCAATATCAATGAGCTCATAATCAACAAGCGCCTGGCGAAGATTAATGCCATTATTTTGGCACCAGTGGCTAAAAACTTCTGCACTCCCCTTAGGAGCTGTTGTTATTTTTGAAGTTAATAAGAGATATAGTGGCCCTAATTGATCATAGTCTGCAGCTTTTTGATATAAACGTTCACGATAGTTTTGATTTTTTAAGACCCAATTCCAAGCAAGTTCTGAAGCCTTATTCTTATCAGGAGCTCGTAAGTGTTGCAGCGCGCCATCTACGTAGGTAGGCCCGTTATATTCGTAGTCAGACAGTGACAGGAGGCTTAAAAAAACCATCATCTTTTTAAAACCCTGTGAGGCGTCTAACTCGTCAAGATCTTCCAACCTCTTAACAATAAAATCTTTGCCAATATCCCTTCTTGCCGTCTCATCATAAATAGGTTTTACCCTGATAAATTCTTCCTCGCTAACATCAAAGGCTCTACCAATTAATCGAGTTGTGCGTTCGAACTCGTAAAGTCTTAAATCTTCAAACCACACTTGTTTATTTAAAATTTCTGGGTCTGTGAATGTCGTTGGATTGTTCTTGTCTTTATCCCATTGTTTGAAGGCATTCTTTATTTTAGCGGGGAAAGTAGATCGCTTATGCGTAATGATACCTCTTAGCTCTTCAACCAACCCTAGCTTATTAGCGACCTCAAAAAACCGTTCCTGGTCGCTTGGAGTCATAAAGCTGTAGGCGTTAGAGGCTGTTTGTTTAGCTACTTTGCGTGGAACAGGGTTTGAACCGTCCAATAAGGATTTATGGCCCCTGCTAATCGTCATCATTGCTATTCTTTTATCATCCTGTGTGATTTCAGGTTTTTCAGAAAGAATAACTTTCATAGCGCTTTTTAAAACTATTCCAGATTCTGTTTTGCTCTTAACCACTATGTCTGCTGCATCCAAACCCAGTTTGTCGAAAACCATGTAAAGAGGGTAAATTCGGTCATCACCCGGAGAGCCAGCAGGTATGCGGTATTTCTCTTCAAATAGAGGATCGAAATGGTCTTTATTCATAATGCACAGCCTTGTCTTCTGGAAACAACAGGTGTTCTACTATATATTATGGCAAAACTCAAGCTTTTTCTGGTAAATCTATAGCAACTTGAACGCAGGTTAACGGAGTAAAATAAGCCAAGAGATAGCTGATTCTTCTGTCAATTCAGATATATACGTTGGTTTACAGGGTTTTTCCGATGAGAAAGGGCAAACTTTTACACAGTTCAGTTTTTAAGAAATTAAGGCTGAAAATTATGTAATTTGTCAAATTATTGCAAATCACAATGATTACATAGAATAAGACCGGAGACACAATTCATGGTTACTTTTAGCTGGAAATTGTTGGAGAATAGTTATCGGCAGACTACAAGCACTGCCATTTTGGCCAGCATGGTCTCTGTTAATCTCTTTTTCATTACACAGCCCGCCCTTTCGGGTACAGTGATTGGCTTTGTGATCTCTGATTTGGCAATGTCTTCGGCCTTTTCAACTCCAAGCGCATGTGGTGTCTCGGTATTTTTTAAGTAATCAGCAGCTTTCTTTTTAAGGTATATGCAAGTAAGCTTGAGAAAATAGTGAATGCTATTCGTCTTATTTAAAGGTTATATTTAAGATGTATTGAAACCTGAATATATAGAGTCTTCTAATTATGTCGTCCAAATCAAAAATAATTTTTCTTATTGCTGCCGGCTTTGTTACAGGGAGTCTGGTTTTCCTCTTTGCTTTCCCTGATAAGGGAGACAAAGCTGTTGCAGGCGTTGCGCCGCGCGTGGCAGCCACGAACCAGAATGGTCCGTTATGGAATAAAAGATGCGGAAAAGATGAGAAAGGGGCGGAGGCTTGCGAGGTTTTTCAAAGCCTGGTTGTTACGGAAACGGGCCAGCGCCTTGTGGAGGTAGCGCTGAGTCTTCCAAAGGGACAAGACAAGGCAAAGGCGGCGATTATTGTGCCGTTGGGTATTATCGTCGGGGCAGGGGTTGCTTTGCAGGTGGATAGTGGAGAATCTTTAAATGTACCGATCCGAGGTTGTGATCAGGGCGGATGCTTGGCGTTGGCTGAGTTTTCGCCAAAATTTATCGACGCGATGCGTTACGGTAGTACGTTAAACATTGTTTTTCTGGGTGGCACACAACAGAAATTGCATGTTCCGGTCAACCTCAAGGGATTTGATACTGTCTGGGCGCAAGTTAGGTAAACGTCTACGTGTTTAGGCCTCCTCATCTTTTCTAGTAAATGGCAGTGTGTTGTATTTTAGCAACAGGTTAGACTTTTAATGCATAAAACACGCACAAAAGATATTGAGCCCCTCTATTGTTTTTGTTATAAAGTCACAGTGTCGTGTTTTCACATCTGGTTTTTGCACGGGCACAAAAGTGTTTTAAATGGGGGTTCAAAGTTCTACGCGGTGTAGGTTCACGAATTTTTCGACAAACAAGGTTTAATTTTTCAGAGTTTTTTTAATTTCAATCATACAAATCATCAAAAAGGGGTATTCAGTATGAAAACGACTATCAAAAAATCGCTACTTATAGGAACAGCAATTGTTGCTGTTGGCGCATATGCAGGATCCGCGCACGCGGCTGACTTGACGACTGCGGCGAGTGCTACATGGGCGAGTGCCGGTACGGCTACGAGTGCCAGTGTTGCGACTGCTACAACAAGCGATAATGTTGACATCACAACCGGTGCGGCAACTTTGACCATTACTAACGACGGCACAGCCGATGATACTGGTGCTGCTGGTGCAGGTCTTCTTGCTTTCACTCTTGGTAATGTAACAGATTCCGGTGCAGGTGTAGGTGCTATTGCTATTGCGGCCGGCGCTTCTGCCGGTGTGCAGGCTGTGACGATTGGTTCAGCGGTTATTGATGGTGCATTTGCATCTGCTTATGCTGATGCTACTGCTTCCACAGGTCAAACAATAGCTGTTACAAACGGCTTGACGGTTGGCACGACCTTTGCGGTTGTGAACTCTGAGGCTACGGCTGCTGAAACAGTGGCGATGACTGTTGGTGGCGCTTTGGCAGTGACGGCCGCGTCGACATTAACGGCTGGTGCTCTTGCTGGTGGCGGTACAACCGCGGCCTTGACTGTAACCGGTAACTCCACATTTACGGGCGGTATGACTGTAACGGGTGGTGCTGGTCACATAGCCAACACGGCGACATTGACCTTGAACGGTGCGACGAACACAGGTGCTATCACACTTACAGATGGTGGTGGTGCTCTTGAGAATGCTAAGCTGGTCTTGAGTGGCGCAGCAGCGCAAACCGTTGCGGGTGTTATTGCTGGTGATGGTGACATTACTGTTAATAATGCGAACGGCGTTACATTTAATGCTACGACAGCTGGGGACACACTTTTGGTTGCCGGTACAGCTGCTAATTCTGCAGCAACTCTTGCTGCCGGTTCAACAGTTGCCGCTATTACTCTTGGTGATGGTGCTAATACGGACACCAACACTCTGAACCTGAACGGCACGGCGGGTGCTTTCGCAGTAACCGGTACGATTGATGGTACGGCTGGTGATACGGATAACGTTAATGTGACTGGCGGAAACATTATCACGCAAAGCGGAGTTTTGGGTGCCGGTGGTGGTGCTACTGTAATTGACACTTTGGCAATCTCGGGTACGGGCACAACACTGGCTTCCGGTGCTGATATCGATGCAACGACCACGACAATTGGTACGGGCGCTATATTGGACCTGACAAATGCTAGTGCGGGTGCTTTGACAAGTAACGTGACCATGTCCGGTACATTGAGAACGTCTGCTGCGGCCACAATCACAGGTACAATCACAGGCGCATCCGGTACGTTGGATGTGAATGCGAATACAACTGTGACAGGTGCAATTGCGGGTCTTACTGCAATTGACGTTGCTGCTGGTAGTGTCTTGACGGCCAATGCGAACGTTGGTGCTACAACGACTACACTTGAAGGTGCCGGCGCTGGCCTGACACTTGGTGGTGCTGCTGCGACTGTTGCAACAAACATTGTGGCCACAACAGGCGGCACAGGTGATGTTATTGTAAGTGATGGCGCAAACACACAGGCATTTACCGGTAATTTGGGTACTGCCGGTTCTACGTTGGCAACCTTGGATGTCCAGGGCGGTGGTAATGCTAACGTTATGACCACAACGGGCAACCTCTTCGTTGATGCAATCACTGTGAATGCTGCTGATACGCTGTCATTGATTGGTGCAGGTGCACAAACTGTGTCCGGTACGATTGCTGGCGGTATACTCAATGTTGGTACAGGCGCTACAGCCACGGATGCAACGTTCGGTGGTGTTATTACCGGTCTGGCTTCCAGTACGGTTGGTCTTGGTGCAACGGCGCGCTTTGATGCAAACGCAACAGTGACTGGTACGCACACAAACACTGGTACGACACGTGTTGGTGTTGGTGCGGTGTTAAACGCAGGTGTGCACTCAGACACTGGTTCTTATGTCCTGAATGCTAATGATGCAAACGGCACGTTGGCTGCGACTGACTTTGGTTCTCTTACAGATGCTGGTGCGAACGGCACTCTGACATCAACAAATCTGTCCATTAATGTGACGGGTCAGATGACAGCCGGTACTGTTCAGTTGTTGACTGGTATTAATACGAGTGTTGCTGCGGTTGCCCTGACGGACAACTCCTTTCAGTTTGGGTTCTCTGCCATTGATGCAGGTGCTCATACAAACGTCGTCGTGACAAAAGCGACTGCGGCGTCTTTGGCAACTGGTCCAAACGTTGGTGCTGCCACTGTTTTGGATAGCTTGGCTACAAGTACCAACACGCAACTTGCTGCGATCAACGCCAATCTGGCTTCTGCACCAACACAGGAGGCCTTTAACGAGATTATTGAAGCGGCTGGTCCAACAGTTGATGGTGGTGCCGTTGTTGCAGGTTTTGGTGCTTCTGTGCAGTCTCTTGCTGTAAACGACACGCGTCTGGCTTCTCTTCGCTCCGGCGAAACAGGTATGACAGCCGGTAACATGGGCCAAGGCGTTACAGCCTGGACTCAGGGTTTTGGTAAAACATCTGAGCAGGATACACGTGATGGTATTGATGGTTATGATGCCGATACATACGGTGTTGCGTTTGGTGTCGATACAGAAAACGTTGCAGAAGGCGTTGTTGTAGGTCTTGCCTTAAGCTACGCAAATTCTGATGTGGACTCTAATAACGCGACCACAACTCAATCAGACGTAGACAGTTACCAGGTCAGCATTTACGGAGACTATGATCTTGATGATACGACATATGTTTCGGGTTCTGTCGGGTATGCTACAAACAGTATTGATCAGGTTCGTCACAATGTTGGTGGTATCGCCGGTCTGACAGCGAATGCAGATTATGACAGTAACCAATATATGGCTTCTGCCGAAGTTGGCCGTAAATATGCGGTTAGCGGAGCGACTATAACGCCGAGCGTTGGGGTTGGTTATCAGCATATCTCGATCGATAATTACACAGAAACCGGCGCTGGTGGTGCAAACCTTAGCGTGGATAATGACGATCTCGACATTCTGGAGATTGGCATTGGCGCAGAAGCAAAATGGGATGTAGAACAATCTAATGGTTCTCACCTTGTCCCTGCTCTGCACGCTGGTTATCGTTACGATGTTATCGGTGATGAGACTGAAGCAACATCAAGCTTTACCGGTGGTGGCGCGACGTTTGCAACAGAAGGTGCAGATCCTGCACAAGGTACGTTGAATGCAGGTGCGTCGCTTACATTGTTATCGGCTGATAACTGGAACGTGACAGGTGCTTACGATTACGAATATAAATCAGATTACGACTCTCACGGCGGTTATGTCCGTGCGGGCTTCAACTTCTAATCTGAGAACTCCATGAATATAAAAGCCCTGCTGCAAAGTGGGGCTTTTTTATGTCTTTATTTTTGTTACTGACAGCGTGGAATTTTATTTAACAAAGAAATCCAACGCTCTGCCCATCCTTGCGAATGGGTTGTTCCATTGACAATATTGGATTGCAGGCAGGAGGAGGAAGATAATTTTTGTTCGTAATTTTTAAAAATTGCAAAAGGTACGAATTTATCTTTCTCTCCTATAAAATGATATTGTGGCAATGTGCTTAAGCGTGTTTCGGCTTGATCCGCCATATTCAAAGAAAGCGGCATAGGACTGACCTTATGAAAGGATGTAAAAAAATCATTATCAACATTTCCAGCAACAGTTCGTAAGCTTAAAACATCGTGCCTTTCTGCGGCGAGTAAGCCAGCAATATTGGCGCCGCCGGAATATCCCACTAAATGAAATTGTGTCCCATTATGCCGGGCAGATAATTGATTTAAGGCCGTGTGATAGCTGTTTATCACCTCTTTTGCAAAACGTTTTCCCATCCAATAATCGCGGGAACAATGGTTATTGGTTATATCTGCCGGCGTGTATTGGCAGGGCCGGGCGATGTAAACAATATTAGGAGTAGGGTCAGCCGCGGCGAGGGTCAACCCTATCGGGTTTTTGGGCGTTGGGTTATTGGAAGGTGTCGAACGGCTGAGCCATGCCAGTCCATCCCCTTCAATATAGATATGGATAGGGCTATTTGGTGCTGTAAGCCTTTGCCAACTGGTTAAAACAAAGGGGGAAGCTTGAATATATTTATGAGATAAGGGCCCTGTTTGCGCTATTTTTGTGGCTTTATCCAATTTCCCCGGGACAGAAGAACAGCCTGCCGAGAGCATTATGGCCAGACAAAGTGCAGTAAGCGCGCAACTGGATTTTGAAATAAGAGGGATCACCAACCCATATTAAATAGGTTTTAATGAAATAGAAAATTATTTAACCAATTATTACGGCATGTTCTAATTCAGGATCACCCTGGGCTGAGTTGTTTCTCGTGGCATAATTTGAGGGCAATTTTATAGATATCCATGTTTTTGTGATTGTATCCAAACTCAGTTTTTTCAGATGTAAATAGAACGTGGTTTTGTCAATAAAGAGCTTATTTGTTTTATAGTGGTCTATATGTGAATTATCACGATAAAGAAGACGTAAAATCACCAATTCGTCACCCCCGCGTTCCCCCTGATTTGAAAATAACCTCGGAGCACTATTTTCCTGCACTGTCCTGAAATATATAGGAGTTACAGATAGTTGTTGATTAACTGATCAATTCTGAGATAGGAGAATCTCCTGAACAACGATTTTAAACTGTTACCCAAACCAGAGGTTCAAAAAACCGTAGATCCCGGGTTCAAGTCCTGGTGCCCCAGCCACTTTCAGGTGTTTTTTATGCGGCTCTTGTGTGTGACGGCTTGTTTTTAGAGCGCCTTTTCAACGGAGCTGAGCCATCTGATTTGAAACCACCAGAACTTTTATTGTGGGGTTTGTGCTTTTTATGAGCCTTCGGCTTCCGCTCTTGTATGAATTTACTTGCTGGCTTCCCCTGATGTTCTGATGCACGTTTTTCCGTGCGATCTTCACTCCCGTGTTGCTCAGAATTTTGTGCCTGATGGCCTTTATGCTGAACAGGACGTTTGGTGTGTTTGTCTCTGGGTTTTTTACCGTAGCTTTCTGAAGGTTTTTGAGCACTGTCAGGGCGACCTCGATATGGCTTACGCCTTGCCTTGTTCTTACCTTGCGGCTTTTCTTTATAATCACTTTTGGCTTCGGGGTTGAGAAGCTGTTCAATAGCGTGCCACTTTCGGCCATCTTGTGAGGCTACAAAACTTAATGCGGAGCCTTTCGCACCAGCGCGGGCCGTGCGACCCATGCGGTGGATGTAATCTTCCGCCACCTGCGGCAAATCATAGTTAATAACATGTTCAATATGGGGTACATCAAGGCCGCGTGCTGCGATATCCGTTGCGACTAGAATTCTAAAATTCTGCTCGCGGAAATTCTTCATCACCTTGTCACGTTTATGTTGCCTTAAATCACCGTGCAAGCCTTCGGATGTAAAGCCATCCTGGCGCAGCTTTTTCGCCATTTTATCAGCATTGTATTTGGTTTTGACAAAAATGATGACGGAGCCCTGGCGTTCATGCAGCTGTATAATGAGCTCTTTATATTTGTCACCCTGCTCGATACGCATGGCTTCTTGCTTAATGTTTTGCGCAAGGACATTGCTCTGCCCAACGGAGATACGCTGCGGGTTATTCAGATATTTTCCTGAAAGAGTAATAATTCCCTTTGGCAGTGTCGCTGAAAACATGAGAGTTTGACGTTTTGCTGGCAGAAACTTGATAATTCTATCAAGCTGCACGCCAAAACCCATATCCAGCATGCGATCCGTTTCATCCAAAACCAGAAAGCCGGTATCATGGAGCTTGAGTGATCCGCGCTCTAAATGATCGTTAATGCGGCCTGGTGTGCCCACAATAATGCGTGGATTTGCACGTAATTGTGACATTTGCTTACTATACGCTTCGCCGCCAATGATAAAGGCGGTTTTTATTTTGGTATCATAGCCAAGCAGATCATGGATCACGCCCAGAACTTGTTTGGCAAGCTCACGCGTTGGGGTTAGCACAAGTGCAGAGCCGCGCGGTGAACGCAAAAGCGATTCAATAAGCGGAATGCTGAATGCGGCAGTTTTCCCCGTGCCTGTTTGCGCCGAGCCTAAAATATCCTGGCCTTTCAGCGCCAGTGGAATGGCTTGGGCCTGAATAGGGGTTGGTGTTTTGTGGCCCATTTTGGACAGTGAATTGTTCAGTGCATCGGACAAGCCGAAGCCTTCAAAATTATTCATTATTTTTATCTTTCATAAGTTCCAGCAAAAGTTCTCCCGCCGCCCAATGCGGTGGGTAAGACCCTTAATGGTCATTCATTTATAAATGCGAACTTTGTGGAAAAAGGTGAGGGTTTGATGTTCACGCATCCTTATAAGATTTGGATGCTTTTCTGTAAGCTCTGATCTCAAATAAGAGAACATTTATCAAATTCTGGCGCAGTTATGGCAGGTTTTTCAGAATCTGTCAAATATTTATATTTTCGTTGTGGCAGCACTTGAGTTCAGAGAATGGTTAGCGATAGATTGGTAGGCCTCGCATTTTTCTGAATGGAAGATATGAAAAAAACACCGCTTCATGAAGCTCACCAATCCCTAAATGCCAAAATGGGCGTATTCGCCGGTTATGATATGCCGCTTTATTATGAAGAAGGCGTCATCAAAGAGCATGAATGGGTGCGCTCTCACACCGGGCTTTTTGATGTCTCACATATGGGGCAGGTGATTATTGAAGGTCCGGGCGCAGCAGAATTTTTCGAGCGTTTAACGCCATCTTCCTTTCAAGCAAAAAAGCCGGGCCGCGCGCAATATACGGTTCTGACCAATGAGCAGGGCGGCATTATTGACGACCTTATTATTACGCGTCTTTCCGAAGATAAATTCTTTGCAGTGATCAATGCCGGTTGCAAGGAAAAGGACATTGAATGGATCCAGAAAAATCTGTCTGACAATCTAAAATTTACGCATATGGAAGATTATGCGTTGCTCGCTTTGCAGGGTGCCTGGGCCGAGCGTATTTTGCATGAAACGTTTGAGATTAACGCCCATGATTTGCCCTACATGCATATGATGGAGGCTGAGGCGCTTTACGGCTCAAAAATCTTTGTCAGCCGCCTTGGTTATACGGGTGAAGATGGATTTGAGCTGAGCATTCCAGCACGAAAAGCCGCTGATGCCTGGGAGGCTCTGATTGATCATCCGGAGGTCAAGCCGATTGGTCTGGTGGCACGTGATTCGCTGCGGCTCGAGATGGGCTATCCGCTCTACGGTCATGATATCAATGAAGACACTTCTCCGGTGGAGGCTGGTCTTGCCTGGGTCATAGGTAAGAGTAATACCGGCTTTATCGGGGCTGAGCGGGTTTTAAAGGACAAAGAGCAAGGCACAGCCCTGCGGCGGGTTGGGATCAGGCTTTTGGACAAAGGCATTGCCCGCGAAGGGGCAGAAATCAGAGATGAGAAGGACCAGAAAGTTGGGGAATTAACCAGCGGCGGCTTCTCTCCCGTCTTGCAAGGGGCTATCGGGCAGGGCTACATTGAAAGCTCACTAGCGAATATTGGACAGAAAGTTTTTGTCAATGTCAGGGGCCGGAATATCCCTGCGGAAGTGGCGGCAATGCCGTTCGTTCCGGCCAAAACAAAGTCGATGAAGAAACAGGCTGCGTAAAGGAGAGGTTATGGCTGATTTAAAGTATACCGAAGATCATGAATGGGTTTCCCTTGAAGGCGACGTCGTATCCGTCGGCATTACCGGTTATGCGCAGGAAGCTCTCGGTGATCTGGTGTTTGTTGAATTGCCGGAAATTGGTAAGAAACTTGGCAAGGGCGATGAATTCGCTGTCGTGGAATCAGTCAAGACAGCCGCGGAGGTTTATTCGCCTGTTGCCGGTGAGGTGGTGGAGGTGAATACTGCCATGGCCGATGATCTTGAGCTGATTAAAAAACCCGCCAATGAGAATGGCTGGATTGCCAGGATCAAGATAAGCGATCCGTCAGAGCTGGAAGGGCTCATGGATAAGGAAAAATACGACACGTTTATCGAAGGTCTGGATTAGTGCGCTATCTTCCCCAAACCAAACAAAGCCGCGCCGCCATGTTGCAGGCTGTCGGCGCTCCAAACGTTGATGCGTTGTTCAAAGACGTTCCCAAAGATGCTTTTATTGACGGTCTGGCCGATTTGCCTATGAAGCAGGGCGAGATGGAAGTGGAGCGTGTTTTAAGTTCTTACGCCAACCGAAATGTGGCTGCGCCGGAAGGTCCGTTTTTCCTTGGTGCCGGAACCTATTACCACCATATCCCGGCATCCGTGGATACCATCATTCAGCGCAGCGAATATCTGACAGCTTATACGCCGTATCAGCCGGAGATCGCGCAGGGCACGTTGCAGGCGATTTTTGAATTTCAGGCTTTCATCGCGCAATTGACGGGGCAGGATGTGGCCAATGCCTCGCTTTATGACGGTGCGAGTGCAACGGCCGAAGCAGCGCTGATGGCGATGCGTGTGACCAAGCGCTCCAAGGTTGTGATCGGCAATGCGCTGCATCCGCATTATCGCGGCACGCTGAAATCCTATATGGGCAATCTGGGCTCTACTTTGGAAGACGGCACGCCGGATGATGAGACAGCCTGCGTGATCGTTCAGTCGCCGGATTTCTATGGCAAGCCGGAGCTGTATGAAGACTGGAGGCGACAATGCAACGAAACCGGCGCGTTGCTGGTTGTCGTGGTGAATGAGATTGTTTCGCTCGGTCTGCTGCCCGCGCCCGAGGATGCCGATATCGTTTGCGGTGAGGCGCAGAGCATTGGATTGCCGATGAGTTACGGCGGCCCGCATCTTGGGTTTTTTGCGTGTCAGGAAAAGTATCTGCGTCAGATGCCCGGACGTTTGTGCGGCATGACTGAGGACGTGGACGGCAAGCGCGGTTTTGTGCTGACGCTCTCGACGCGTGAGCAACATATCCGCCGCGAAAAGGCGACATCGAATATCTGCACCAATCAGGGGCTTTGCGCGCTGGCCTTTACTGTGCATATGAGTTTGCTGGGTGAAGACGGTTTCCGGCAGTTAGCACGGCTTAACCATGAACGTGCCTGCGCGCTGGCCGATGCGGTTGCCCAGGTCAATGGCGTAAAGGTTTTGAGCAAAACCTTCTTTAACGAATTTGTCGTCGAGTTGCCAAAGAATGCGCAAGAGGTTGTCCAGGACCTAACCACCAAGGGCATCATCGGCGGATATGCACTTGATGATAACCAGCTTCTTCTTTGCGCGACCGAGATGACGAGCGATGTTGATATTGAGCTGTTCACTGATGCGCTTACGGAGGTTTTGGCATGAGCGCGGAAATCACAATCGCCGGAAGCATCAAATCCCAAATACCCGAAGAGGCCAATCGCGGGTTGCAATACGAAGAGAACCTGCTCTGGGAGAAAGAGCGTTGCGATCATCCCGGTGTTGATTTGCCGGAGCCCGCTGGCACCGCCCTTCGTACCGGCACCGGTACGCGCGGACCAATCGGTTTGCCGCAGGTCTCAGAACCACAAGCCCTTCGCCATTTCGTCAAGATGAGCACGTGGAATTACTCGATCGACCATGGTCTGTTTCCGCTCGGCTCCTGTACGATGAAGCACAATCCGCGCCTGAATGAGAAGCTCGCGCGGCTTCCGGGCTTTGCGCAGATCCATCCGCTGCAGCCCGAATCCACAGTACAGGGCGCGCTCAAGCTCATGTATGAGCTGCAAGAGTGGCTGGCCGAGCTCACCGGTTTGCCCGGTGTTTGCCTTGCGCCCGCCGCCGGCGCGCATGGTGAGCTGGCCGGTATCATGACCATCAAGCGCGCGCATGAACAACTCGGTAACAAGGGACGGACTGTCATGCTGATTCCCGATTCCGCGCACGGCACCAATCCGGCGACGGCGGCGATGTGCGGCTACAGCGTCAAAACCATATCCACCAAAGACACCGGACGGTTGACCATGGAGGCGTTTATGGAAGCGCTGGGTGATGGCAAAGACGTTGCCGGGATGATGGTGACCAATCCCAATACCTGCGGGTTGTTCGAATCCGAAATGCAGGAAATCGCCTATACGCTCAAGAAGGCGGGCGGTTATTTTTATTGCGATGGCGCAAACTTTAACGCGCTGGTCGGGAAAATCCGCCCCGGCGCGTTTGGCGTTGATGTCATGCATATCAATCTGCATAAAACTTTTTCAACGCCGCATGGCGGCGGCGGTCCCGGCTCCGGTCCGATTTGTACCACCGAAGAACTCGCGCCTTATATTCCTGTGCCGACGGTGGTCAAGGATGGTGAAACCTACAGCCTTGAGTGGGAGGATACGCGGCCCGAAACGCTGGGGCGGCTGAAAGCTTTTCAGGGTCAGTTCGGCATGCATGTGCGGGCGCTGGCCTATATGATGAGCCACGGCGCCGACGGCCTGAAACAGGTTGCCGAGGATTCCGTGCTCTCTGCGAATTACATCATGGTCCGCCTTTCCGATGATTTCCACGTGCCATATGAAGGTCCTTGCATGCATGAATGTCTGCTCACCGATAAGAACCAAAAGGATGCGGGTGTGAGCACGCTCGATATGGCCAAGGCTTTGTGTGAAAACGGGTTCCACCCGATGACGGTGTATTTTCCGCTGGTGGTTTCCGGCGCGATGCTGATTGAGCCGACGGAGACCGAAAGCAAGGAATCAATCGACCGTTTTATTACCGTGATGAAGGATTTTGCGGCGGATATACGGGCGGGAGATAGCGAAAAATTCCACGATTTCCCGGAATCTACGCCGCGCAGACGGCTGGATGAGGTTAAAGCCGCGCGGGAGCCGGTTTTACGCTGGAAGCCATTTGAAGCATAATGGCCTGCAAACAGCATCTTTCTGCGCTTCCGGTGCTCACGTAGGGAGACTACGTTCCGCGCCGGTTCTCGAAAGCTACAGTTTTCGGCACATTCTTCTCCAAATGGTGAGTAACCTTTTGTTTTTTCTGCCATTATCCGGTGTTCTCCTTTTCGTTTTTCTGAATTTTTTTGAAATTCATAAGCCTTTGTTTTTGCTTTGTTATTAGAGTTCGTCAGTTCGTTCCCTGTTTTTTTGGGGGAGGGGGTCTCGAATTATGTCCATTCCTTCAGTTTGAATCCGGGGAAAAATGCTTTTGGGGCCTCTTAGCCGCAAGACAAAGCATTGATTTTCCTGCACTTTGCTTTTTACTTTTGTGTTCTGAAAAATATTTTGGTGTTTTTTTGTAGCTTTCACCTGTGTTGGCTCCTTTTGCTGCGCCTGAGCGTTGGTTACAGGCAGACAGTATAGGAAATATATCCTAGTTTGTCAAGAGTTCTCCATGGCAGGGCTTAGGAAGCCTATTTTTTCTTTCACAGGCTCCGGTGGAGGTGTTTCCTCAATAACCGATTGGTTTTGAACAACATTGTTAAAACGCCGCGTTGCGCTAATGAGATGTGTAAACGTTGTTGAGGTATGTATCAAAATATATAGATCTAGGGCCCTGTTCTCTGGAGAACCTAAAATAGCAATTGTAGCGAATAATTGGGTAGCAAAAATAATAGTAGTAGCTTTATTGAATCCCCACATCTTTTCAGCAGCTTCTATGTTCTCGGATGAGTTTTTAGGTTTTACGCCGCCGGGTCCCGGTTCAGGTTTTGTATTTATACAAACATCTTTTAAAAAATTAGGATCAATCAAAAACTTTTGATCGGCCCAGCGTATTAGTGCCGTCATAAAGGCGTTAAAACCACCGATTTGGACAACGTTAGCCCAGGAAACGTCCGGCAGAACCTGAGCCGCCAGCCCGGTGAAAAGTGTGGCCAATACCCCGGCCTGTACATCGGGTGCACGCCAAAGGCCTTTGAGCGGAGGCGTATGAATAGGATCGCCCATTAGGGTGATATAGCGGTCCTGTGCCTTTTCCGCGAAAAGGCCTTTCAGAGAGGAAATCACTGATTTCAATGGGTTGTTCATGGGCATGGCTTATAAAGAAAACCACGCAATATGTCAAACTAAATTTATGGCTGTAGGTAGGGCCTAACCACCGCGTTGATAGCGGTCCATCACCTCTTGCAGCGCGTCGAGCAGGGGGTTGACCTCGTCGCGGAATTCGTCGCGCTTGCCCTGATCAATGCCAATATCAACCCGGTCAACCAGTCCGGTGACGCGATCCTGAAAATCAGCAAGGGTTTTATATTGATGGACCTGGCCTTGCGTGGTTTCGCGCAGGCGCGCAATCAGCAATTCGATCAGCGCCCGCATGGCCCCGTCTTCAATATTGTTAATCCGGGTTTCGATTTCATCATTGGAGATAACGCTTAAGGTGACGGCGTCGAGAGCTTTGACCGTGGCGGTGCGCGGGCCTTTTTCGATCAGCGCCATTTCACCAAAGATATGACCGGGGCCAAGCTCGGAGATTTTCAGTTCGGCACCTTCTTGATTCACCGAAACCTCTACCCGGCCGCTTTCGATGTAATAAGCACGGAAGGCATCGTCGCCCTGCTGGATAATGGTATCGCCGGCATAAAATATCTCACGGTTGACGACGCGCTTTTTCTTATCGGCCCTGTTTTGTTTGCGGGGGTCGAGATCGCTGATGCCGTCTTCAGATTTATCGCTATTTTTGTCTTCTTCCATCTCTCTATTATGCCCCGAATAAGGTTAAAATTCCATATATTACAAGTTGTAGAGATTTCTCTGGCAATTTGCAGCGCGATGGTGTAAAAATCCTCATATTCCCTGACATATAAGGTTCTTTTTGCGCTATCTGCGTTTACGAACCCATGGCCGGGAGAAAGAGCTAAAGGATTGAAAACATGGCAAAAACATCGCCGATAGAGTATATGCGCCAGGTGCGCTCGGAAATGAAAAAAGTGACCTGGCCTTCGCGCAAGGAAACCACCGTCAGCGTGATTGCGGTGTTCATTATGGTGACGTTTGCCTCAATATTTTTGTATTTTGCCGATCAGGTGATCGCCTTTTTGATCCGCCTGATTATGGGCTTTGGAGTTTAAAAAAATGGAAACAGCAAAGGAAAGTAATATGTCGATGCGCTGGTATGTTTTGCATGTTTATTCGGGCTTTGAAAACAAAGTGTCCGAAGCGATACAGGAAAAGGCCCGTAAATTAGGTCTGGAAGATCATGTTGGTGAAATTCTGGTGCCGACCGAAGAAGTGGTGCAGGTTAAGCGCGGTCAGCGCGTCAATGCCGAGCGTAAATTCTTCCCGGGCTATGTACTTGCCAAGCTGGATATGAATGATGATGTCTGGCACCTTATTAAGGACACACCGAAAGTGAGTGGCTTTCTTGGGGCGGGCGGTAACAAGCCTGTGCCGATTTCTGAGACTGAAGCCCAGCGTATCTTGCAACAAGTGCAGGAAGGCATCGAGCGTCCAAGGCCGTCCGTTATCTTTGATATCGGCGAAGAAGTGAAGGTCAATGACGGGCCGTTTGCCTCGTTTAACGGCACGGTTGAGGAGATTGACGAAGAAAAAGGCAGACTTAAGGTTTCTGTGTCGATCTTTGGCCGCTCTACGCCGGTTGAGTTGGAATATGGACAAGTCGAGAAATCATAAAACTTGACGGATATTGCGGGATTGTATAAGTTCCGCGCGTATATGTGGTAGGCCCGCCATAGCCGGACCACAAACCTCAAAACGCTCATGTCATCCCGACCGAGCGAAGCGAGTGGAGGGATCTCCTGAATTAACGAGATCCTTCGACTACGGGCCTTTCGGCCCTTCGCTCAGGATGACAGAGTAGAATGGAGAAAGAAAATGGCAAAGAAAGCAGCAGGCTTTATCAACCTGACGATACCCGGTGGTGGTGCTACCCCGGCTCCGCCCGTTGGCCCTGCGTTAGGTCAGCACGGCGTCAATATCATGGAATTTTGTAAGGCGTTTAACGCCAAGACCGATGACCAAAAGGGTATTCCGATCCCTGTCGTCATTACGGTTTATGAAGATCGTTCGTTCGATTTTATCACCAAAACGCCGCCGGCCAGCTATTACATCAAAAAAGCGGCCAAGCTGCCGAAAGGTTGTGGCACACCGGGTCGTGAGACCATTGGTCAGATCCGCAAATCGCAAGTGAAGGAAATCGCCGAGGCTAAGATGGTTGATCTCAATGCCAATGACATTGATGCGGCGATGAAAATCATTGAAGGCACCGCACGCTCGATGGGCGTAGAAGTTCTGGAAGGGTAGATCATGACAAAGCAAAGCAAAAAGATGAAAGCCGTAAGTGAAAAACTGGACCGTGAGAAGTTCTATGGTCTGGATGAGGCTATCAAAATCCTTAAAGACGCCGCGAAAGCACGCAAATTTGATGAATCCTTTGAGATTGCGTTGAATTTGGGCGTTGATACAGTGCATGCGGATCAACAGGTGCGCGGCATGATATCTCTGCCCAACGGCACAGGTGCAAGCGTGCGCGTTGCCGTGTTCGCCAAGGACGACAAGGCCAAGGAAGCCAAAGATGCTGGCGCTGATATTGTTGGCGCGGAAGATCTGGCTGATCAGATCAAGGCTGGTAACATGGATTTCGATCGCTGCATCGCCACGCCGGATATGATGGCGCTGGTGGGGCAGCTTGGTAAAGTGCTGGGCCCTAAGGGCCTAATGCCGAACCCGAAACTGGGCACGGTGACGCCCGATGTTGCCAAAGCCGTGAAGGATGCCAAAGGCGGAGCGATTGAGTTTCGCGCCGAGAAAGCCGGGATTATCCATGCCGGTGTTGGCAAGGCGTCGTTTGATGAGAAAAGCCTGGCTGAAAATATCCGCGCTTTTTATGAGGCAATCCAGAAAGCCAGACCACCGGGCGCCAAAGGGACCTATATCAAGAAGGTATCCTTAACGTCCACGATGGGTCCGGGCATCAAGATTGATCAGGAAAGCCTGGCGGCATAAAAATTAGATTTGGCTGAAACCTACATTTTTGGTTCGAAGCGCGTAGCGCGTGAACCTTTGCGCCCACGCAGCTTTGCTGCTTCGGGCGCCTGATGTCAAATCCGTCCTCGAATCCTCATGTACGAAAATGTACATTCCGGTTCTGCGGGCGGATTTTCCTTGTATCTTCCTAGCCAAATCTAATTTTGTACTTTGGAATATTTACTTGACGCGGTTGCGTGTATGGCCTAAAAGGGCCGCAACATTGAATATCTGTCCGAGACTGTAGGCATTTGTAAGTCCTGCATAGATAGAAAGAAGATGCCCGATTTGGGGTGACTTTTTGTTTTATCTTTTCTGGGACGGGATGGATCTTTTAAGGGTTCATCCTTTTTATTTGGAATTAATAAGGAGAAACGCCATGGGCATGAGCCGGGCACAAAAAGAAACCGAAGTGAGTGATCTGCAGGATCGTTTTGAAAACGACGAGATGGTTGTCGTTACGCATTATTCCGGTTTGACGGTGAAAGAATTAAGTGCGCTGCGCAGTGATTTGCGTGCGGAAGGTGCTCGCTTCAAGGTGACCAAGAACTCTCTGGCCCAGCGCGCGATCAAAGGCACGAAGTTTGAGCAAATCGCCGATATGTTTGCAGGCCCAACCGGTATGGCTAGCTCACAAGACCCGGTTGCAGCAGCGAAAGCGGCACATAATTTTGCCAAGAAGCATGACAAGTTGGTTATTCTCGGCGGTGCTTTGGGTAAAAAAATTCTCGATGCGGATGAGGTCAAGCAACTGGCCATGCTGCCATCGCTGGATGGGGTGCGCTCGATGCTTGTTGGTCTGCTGGTGGCTGCGCCGACCAAGCTGGCCGGTCTGATGCAGGCCCCGGCCCGCGAATTGGTTGGTGTTACAGCCGCTTACGGGGCAAAAGAAGAATAAAGTTTACTTGATTTTATTGGTTTTAATTCTAGCTATTTAAAAAGGAGAAATGTAATGGCTGCTGATCTAGAGAAAATTGTTGAGGAACTCTCAAAACTGAGCGTTCTTGAAGCTGCGGAATTGTCCAAGCTTCTGGAAGAAAAATGGGGCGTAACGGCTGCTGCCGCTGCACCTGTCGCTGTCGCTGCCGCGGCTGGTGGCGAAGCTGCTGAAGAGAAGACTGACTTTGATGTCGTTCTTGTTGCAGCAGGCGGAAACAAAATTCCTGTGATTAAGGAAGTTCGCGCGATTACCGGTCTTGGTCTCAAAGAAGCCAAAGACATGGTTGAAAAAGGCGGCGAAGTGATCAAGGCCGGCGCCAAGAAAGACGAAGCCGAAGAAATCAAGAAAAAGCTTGAAGACGTCGGCGCAACCGTCGAACTGAAGTAACACGCTTTATCGAATAAAAGCATTCCCGTAAAAAGGCATTTGCCGGGCGGGAGTGCTTTTCGTGTTTCAAAGGTTGACATTAAACCTTTGGTAGGCCATATAGCAGACAAAGTTTTGCCGGGAAAAACGTGAGAGCCCAACTTTATACAGGCATCCGCAAAGCGGAAAAGTAAATTATATCAACCACTTCAGCCTTCTGGAAAGGAGGGTGGGCGTGGTTTGTTCGCTTTGGTGCAAGGCGAATCAGGGACAAAAAGAGAAGGTAAAAAGACCATGAGTGCAGCAAGCGCAACCAAAAAAGACAAACAACTCCCTCCAGCCAACAGTATCGAAAGTTTTACCGGTAGAAAGCGTGTCAGAAGAAGTTTTGGCCGTATTGAAGAGATTGCGCAAATGCCGAATCTTATTGAGATTCAGCGCAATTCCTATGAACAGTTTCTCCAGCAGGAAATTTCACTGGAAGACCGCAAGATGCAAGGTCTTGAAGAGGTCTTTTCTTCCGTTTTTCCGATCAAGGATTTTTCCGATCGCGCCGAAATCGATTTCGTTCGTTATGAGCTTGAAGCGCCGAAATACGATGTTGAAGAGTGCCAGCAGCGCGGCATGACCTATGCGGCGCCACTCCGTGTGACCTTGCGCCTGTCCGTGTTCGATGTTGATGAAGATAGCGGTCTGCGCTCGATCCGCGACATTAAAGAACAAGACGTCTACATGGTTGATATGCCGTTGATGACCGATAACGGTACCTTTGTCGTGAACGGCACCGAGCGCGTGATTGTCTCGCAGATGCACCGCTCTCCCGGTGTGTTCTTTGATCACGATAACGGCAAAACCCATGCATCCGGTAAATATCTGTTTTCTGCGCGGGTCATTCCCTATCGCGGCTCCTGGCTCGATTTTGAATATGATGCCAAGGACCATATGTATGTACGTATCGACCGTCGCCGGAAATTGCCGGTAACGACTTTGTTGCGTTCGCTTGATAGTGCCGAGACGGCCGCTTACCGCGCCAAATGCCTGGAAAATGATGAGGAGATTGATCCTTTGATGGTGCAGGGCATGAGCAATGAAGAGATTCTTGCCACGTTTTATAACACCGTTATATACAGCAAAGATAAGAAGGGCTGGAAAACGCCTTTTGACGGCGAAGCATTGCGCGGCGTGAAAATCACGTATGATCTTGTGAACGCTAAAACCGGCAAGGTCGCGGCTGAAGAAGGAACAAAAATTACCGCCCGCAAAGTCAAGAAGCTGGAAGAAGACGGCCTTAAGGAAGTGTTGGTGCAAGATGAGCAGCTTATATCCAAATATCTGTCTGCCGATATCTTCAATCCGGAAACCGGACAGGTTATACTGGAAGCCGGCCACGAGCTTATTGAAGAAGATTTGGTAACGCTTGAGGAAATGAATGTTACCGATATACCGACTCTGGCGATTGACCACCTCAATGTCGGACCGTATGTTCGCAACACACTGCAAATCGACAAATGTGACACGCGCGAAGAAGCGCTGATTGATATTTACCGCGTTATGCGTCCCGGTGAGCCGCCGACAGTAGATTCTGCTGACGGGCTGTTTAATTCCCTGTTCTTCGATCCCGAGCGTTATGATCTCTCGCCTGTGGGCCGCGTGAAAATGAATGCGCGTCTTGATTTGCAGGCCGATGATCAGTTCCGTGTGCTGTCCAAAGACGACATGCTGGCTATTTTGCGCTATCTGCACGGTCTGAAAGACGGGCAGGGCGAGGTTGACGATATCGACAACCTTGGCAACCGCCGCGTGCGTAGCGTTGGTGAGTTGATGGAAAACCAGATCCGTATCGGCTTGCTGCGTATGGAACGCGCGATCCGTGAGCGTATGAGCTCGGTTGAGATCGACACTTATATGCCTCATGACCTTATAAATTCGAAACCGGCTCAGGCTTCGGTCCGTGAATTCTTTGGCTCCTCACAGCTTTCCCAGTTCATGGACCAGACCAACCCGCTTTCTGAAATCACGCATAAGCGTCGTCTTTCTGCGCTTGGTCCTGGTGGTTTGACCCGTGAGCGTGCTGGCTTTGAAGTGCGCGATGTGCACCCGACCCATTATGGCCGGATTTGTCCGATTGAAACACCTGAAGGTCCGAATATTGGTCTGATTAACAGCCTCGCGACGTTTGCCCGTGTTAATCAGTACGGTTTTATCGAGAGCCCGTATCGTCGCGTGACGAGCGGCAAGGTCGCTGATGAAGTGGTTTATATGTCGGCAATGGTAGAAGCTAAATACACCATTGCGCAGGCCAACTCGGTTCTGGATGAAAAGGGCAAGTTCGTAAATGATCTTGTGTCCTGTCGTCAGGGTGGTGAGAACATCATGTCCAACCCGGAAAATATTGAGTTTATCGATGTGTCACCGAAACAGATTGTGTCTGTGGCAGCAAGCTTGATCCCGTTCCTGGAAAACGATGATGCGAATAGAGCTTTAATGGGCTCGAACATGATGCGTCAGGCTGTGCCGCTATTACGCGTTGATGCGCCATTGGTGGGTACAGGCATGGAATCAACAGTTGCGCGTGATTCAGGCGCTGCCGTTTCTGCGCGCCGCGCCGGTATTGTCACCAAAGTGGACGCCACACGTGTGGTTATTCAGGCGACGGAAGAATTTACGTCCGACAAACCTGTGGTTGATATTTACAAGCTGTTCAAGTTTCAGCGTTCCAACCAGAACACCTGCATCAACCAAAAACCTTTGGTGAGGGTTGGTGACAAGGTTAAGGGTGGCGACATTATTGCTGATGGTCCTTCGACGCAGTTCGGTGAGCTGGCATTGGGCCGCAATATCCTGGTCGCGTTCATGCCCTGGAATGGCTACAACTTTGAAGATTCAATCCTGATTTCCGAGCGCATCGTGCGCGATGACGTTTATACCTCGATCCATATCGAGGAATTCGAAGTGATGGCTCGCGATACCAAGCTTGGTACCGAAGAAATCACCCGCGATATTCCCAATGTCGGGGAAGAAGCCCTGAAACACCTTGATGAGGCCGGTATTGTTCATATTGGCGCGGAAGTTGGTCCAGGCGATATTCTGGTCGGCAAGGTAACACCAAAAGGTGAAAGCCCGATGACGCCGGAGGAAAAACTTCTGCGCGCGATCTTTGGTGAAAAAGCTGCCGATGTAAAAGATACGTCTCTGCGCCTGCCCCCGGGCGCGGTTGGTACCATTGTTGAAGTGCGCGTGTTTAACCGCCGCGGTGTTGACAAAGATGCCCGTGCGCTTTCGATCGAGCAACAGGAGATTGAACGTCTGGCGAAAGACCGTGATGACGAGCGTAGAATTCTTGAAGATGGCTTCTATGGCCGTTTACGTGACATTCTTGCCGGTGGTGTGGTTGTATCAGCACCAAAAGACGCCAAGCTGAAAAAAGGCGCAAAGATTATGGCGGCTGATCTTGACGGTATTGAAAAGCGTGGCTTGTGGCGTCAGATCGCCATCGAGAACGAAAAGCGCATGGCCGAGATCGAGGCGATGAGCAAAGCATTCGATGAGGCCGTTGATAACCTCAAAGAGCGTTTTGAAAATAAGGTTGAAAAGCTTCAGCGTGGCGATGAATTGCTGCCGGGCGTGATGAAGATGGTCAAAGTCTTTGTTGCCGTGAAGCGTAAAATGGCACCGGGCGACAAAATGGCCGGAAGACACGGAAACAAAGGTGTTGTTTCCAAGATCATGCCGCAGGAAGACATGCCGTATCTGGAAGACGGTCAGCCGGTTGATATTGTGCTCAATCCTTTGGGCGTTCCCTCACGGATGAATGTTGGGCAGATTCTGGAGACTCATCTCGGTTGGGCGACGGCGTCTTTGGGCCGTCAGATCGGTGAAATGATCGATGGTTTTAACGACAGCAAAAAATTGTCCGAGGCTGACACCAAAAAGCTCAACGGCAAGCTGAAAGATGTTTACGGCGAGCGTGAGTTTAAAGACAAAGTGTCCAAGCTTGACGGCGCTGAGCTTCTTGAGATGTGTAACAATTTGCGCGGCGGTGTGCCGATGGCGACACCTGTCTTTGACGGTGCGCATGAAGCCGATATCTCCGAGTTGCTGGAAAAAGCCGGTCTGGATACATCCGGGCAGGTGCAGCTGGTTGACGGCCGTACCGGTGAGAATTTCCACCGCAAAACCACCGTTGGTTACATGTATATGCTGAAACTGCATCACCTGGTGGATGATAAAATTCACGCCCGTTCCATTGGGCCGTATTCGCTTGTGACGCAACAGCCGCTGGGTGGTAAAGCCCAGTTTGGTGGCCAGCGCTTCGGTGAGATGGAAGTGTGGGCGCTGCAGGCTTACGGCGCGGCGTACACGTTGCAGGAAATGCTGACAGTGAAATCCGATGACGTCGCCGGACGCTCGAAGGTTTATGAGAGCATTGTCCGCGGCGAGGATAATTTCGAGATCGGAATTCCGGAGAGCTTTAACGTTCTGGTGAAGGAACTGAAAGCGCTGGGTCTGAATGTTGATATGAAGCAGAGCAGCGAGAGCTGACAGGGTGCTTGGCGAGCGTAAGTAAGCCTTAGCCAGCCTGTCATCCTGAGCGGAGCGAGGCGTAAGCCGAGTGTAGTCGAAGGATCTTTTAAACGCGAAGAAGCGAAGGAACGAAGAGTTGACGATAAAATGGAAAGTGTTTTACAGGAAGCTTTTGTTGGAGGAATTGTAGGCATTTTTGGTGTTCTTGTTTTTGGATGGATAATTGGTGTTTCTCCAAAAAAAGAAAAAGAGGCAGAACAGCAGGTGCTTATAAAAAAATATAATATTTTAAAACGCGAAAATAGTTATGTTTTTAATGCAGTTGAATACCAAAGTTTTGAAGACGCTTTAGAGCAAGCCAGACTGCAAGAATATAAAAAGGCATAATTATTAAACTTCGGACCTTCGGACCTTCGGGGCTTCGCGTTAAAAATTAAATAGATCCCGGCCTGCGCCGGGATGACGAAAGAGAGAAAAGGGCGATAAAAATGAATGAATTAATGAACCTATTTGGTCAGCCGACAGGGCCGCAAAGCTTTGACAGCATCCGCATATCGATTGCGTCTCCGGAGCAGATCAAATCCTGGTCATTCGGTGAGGTAAAAAAGCCGGAAACCATTAATTACCGTACGTTTAAGCCGGAAAAAGACGGCCTCTTCTGCGCCCGTATCTTCGGACCCGTCAAAGATTACGAATGTCTGTGCGGCAAGTATAAGCGCATGAAATACAAAGGCATTATCTGTGAAAAATGTGGCGTTGAAGTCACGTTGACCAAAGTGCGCCGTGAGCGCATGGGCGTGATTGAACTGGCGAGCCCGGTTGCTCATATCTGGTTCCTGAAATCCCTGCCGTCGCGTATTGGCCTGATCATGGATATGACGCTCAAAGAGCTTGAACGCGTTTTGTATTTTGAAAACTTCATCGTGATTGAGCCGGGCATGACCGACCTCAAGATGTTCCAGTTGCTCTCCGAAGAAGAATATATGGATGCGCAGGACGATTACGGCGAGGAAAATTTCCGGGCCGGGATCGGCGCTGAGGCGATGAAGGAAATTCTCTCTGCTCTGGATATCGAAGCGGAAAAGGAAAAGGTTGAAGAAGATTTGCGCGAAACCGGCTCTGAAGCCAAGCGCAAGAAACTGGTCAAGCGCCTTAAATTGCTCGAGGCTTTCATTGCATCCGGCACGCGTCCGGAATGGATGATCCTGGATTGCGTTCCTGTGTTGCCGCCCGAGCTGCGCCCGCTGGTACCGCTGGATGGTGGCCGGTTTGCGACATCCGATCTGAATGATTTGTATCGCCGTGTGATCAACAGAAACAACCGTCTGAAGCGTCTGATTGAATTGCGCGCACCCGATATTATTGTGCGTAACGAAAAGCGCATGCTGCAGGAATCTGTTGATGCGTTGTTTGACAATGGCCGCAGAGGTCGTGTGATTACAGGCGCGAATAAGCGCCCGCTGAAATCACTCTCCGACATGCTGAAAGGTAAGCAGGGTCGCTTCCGTCAGAACCTTCTTGGAAAGCGCGTTGATTATTCGGGTCGTTCGGTGATCGTGGTTGGTCCGGAACTGAAGCTGCATCAATGTGGTATTCCGAAGAAAATGGCACTTGAGCTGTTTAAGCCGTTTATTTATCACAAGCTGGAAATTTACGGACTTGCCAGCACGGTGAAAGCGGCCAAGCGCATGGTGGAAAAGGAACGTCCCGAGGTTTGGGATATTCT
>JAJFGU010000020.1 GCA_021775955.1 Alphaproteobacteria bacterium
GGTCGCGTTTTTCAAGATAATATTGGGTCGCCAGATTGGCCAGCGCCGCGGTAAAAACCCCGATGATCACAACCACGATCATCAGCTCGATTAGCGTGAAACCACGATTCGATTCTTTGTTGCGCATGGCGAAACTCCTTAAAAATGACTAGATTCGGAGATAGTTTAAGGCACAAACTTATAAATGGAAAGTATCATGGAAGGAAACAGGGGATTAGCAGGCTTTGTCAGCCTTTTATTGAAAAGCCACCTCATTAAAACTACGCAATTTCCGGCTATGGATTTTTTCTGGCGAAAGCTCCCTGAGCATCGTCATAGCCATGAGTCCGATCTGCAAATGCTGCTCGACCCGCTCACGGTAAAAGCTATCGGCCATACCAGGTAGCTTGAGATTACCGTGCAGCGGCTTGTCGGAAACACATAAAAGCGTCCCGTAAGGCACGCGGAAACGAAACCCGTTGGCGGCAATCGTTCCCGATTCCATATCCATGGCAATGGCGCGGCTTTGAGACAGCCTGCGGTTTTGTTTGATAAAAGAGCGCAGCTCCCAGTTCCGATCATCCGTGGTGGCAACCGTGCCGGTGCGCATGACTTTCTTCATGTCAAAGCCGCTCTCGCCTGTGACCTGCGCCACCGATGCTTCCAGCGCCACCTGGATCTCCGCCAGCGCCGGAACGGGAATACTCAGCGGCAAATCCTTATCGAGAATATGATCTTCGCGCAGATAACCATGCGCCAGAACGTAATCACCAAGATTTTGCGAACTGCGCAACCCCGCGCAATGGCCCAGCATCAGCCAGGCATGCGGGCGCAGCACCGCGACATGATCGGTAATGGTTTTGGCATTGGACGGGCCGACACCGATATTAATCATGGTAATGCCCGAGCCGTCCTTGCGCTTTAAATGATAGGCCGGCATTTGCGGCGTGCGCTTGCTATCCACCGGCCCGACAAAGCCGGAATAGCTGGCTGTCTTGGCTTTGCTTTTGCCGATCTTTATAAACTCGTCGATATAAAACTGGTAATTGGTGAAAATCACATAGTTCTGAAAGTGATGGGAATCGCTGCCGCAATAATGCTTGAGACGTTGCAAACTCAAATCAACGCGCGGCGCAGTAAACAGGGATAGCGGCCCCGGCTTTCCCTCCTCGACCCTGTAGGTCGCATTGGCAATCTCATCATCCATAACATCGAGATTGGGAACATCAAAAATTTGCGGCAATTCCTGTATCTGCTCGGCACTCAAGTCGCGCTCGAGATGAAAGTTCTCACCCAGCGCAAAATGAACGGGAATCGGCGTATCACTGACGCCAACCTCAACCGATACATCATGATTATGGATGAGCAGTTCGAGCTGCTTGTGATAGTAGCGATCAAAAATATCGGGCCGCGTCACCGTTGTCGTATACGTGCCGGGCTTGGGTACAAAACCGTAGGAAAATCGTGAATCCGCCCGCCGCGCCACTTTTGTTGTGACCTTTACGTAAGGGTAACAGGCCGAAGCCCTCTCAACATCGGGTTTTTCTTTGGTGAAAAGGCGGAAGCGCTCCTGTAGATAAGCTGTATTGGCATCATAAATCTCCGTAATGGCATCCAGTGCCTTTTGCGGATCTTTGAATTTTCTGGCTTTGAAGGATTTGGGTTTGGACATAGGGCATCATGGCGGAAAATCAGGCCGCGTTCAATCCTATTAAAGAACGCGCATATTCATCGGCGTTGAAGGGCTGCATATCTTCCATCTTTTCGCCGATACCAATGGCATGAACCGGCACGCCGAACTGATCGGCCAGCCCGACCAGAACCCCGCCTTTGGCAGACCCATCAAGCTTGGTCACCACCAGCCCTGTGACATTAACCATGCTTTTGAAACTCTCGAGCTGCGAATAGGCATTTTGCCCGGTGGTGGCATCGAGCACCAATAAAGTGGCATGGGGCAGAGCTTCATCCTGTTTCTTGAGCACGCGGACAATCTTTTCCAGCTCGGCCATCAGATTGGCCTTGTTCTGCAGCCGCCCTGCCGTATCAATCAGCAGCACATCACTGCCGGCTTCTTTGGCTTTCTCGTAAGCCTCATAGGCCACAGCCGCCGCATCCGCGCCAACCTCCTTGGTCACCAGCGGCGAGCCTGTGCGCTGCGCCCAAATCTCAAGCTGCTCAATTGCCGCCGCTCTGAACGTATCACCAGCGGCCATCATCACAGAGTGCCCGCCATCGCGCTTCAAATGCTGGGCCAGCTTGCCGATCGTGGTGGTTTTACCAACTCCGTTCACCCCACAGACCAGAATGACAAAAGGACCACCATTAGCCGGCTTCCTGATTTCAAGCGGTTTGGCCACCGGACCCAACATCACCGCGACGCTTTCAGACAAAGCTTCTTTGACCTCTTCTTCGCTGATATCCTTGCCGAAGCGGTCCTTGGCAAAATCCGCCACCAGCGCCGCCGCGGTTTTCGGCCCGAGATCAGCGCTGATCAGCACCTCTTCCAGGTTATCAAGCATATCCTGATCAAGCTTTTTCTTGGTAATGACATCGGTAATACCTTGGGAAATCTTATTGGTCGACTTGGCCAGCCCTTTGGTCAGGCGCGAAAGCCAGCCACCCTCATCCGTGTGATCGCTCAAATCCTCTGATTCCTGTGCATCTTCTGTCGGCATATGATCGGGAACCGGAATTTCCTCAAGCTCTTCGATAAGCTCGGTTTCCGTTTCCTGTAATTCGTGCTTCATGTCTTCGCTGATTTCGGAATCATATTCCGTCGGCGGCTCAAGCGCGGGATCACTCGGGCGGTGAATGAACCGCTCGTCATGCTCCTGCTTTTCCTGCTCGGCGATATTCTTGTTTTTACGCCAAAAGACCATGGTCACCTCTCCTAAGGGATATGTCAGAGAGACTGCCCTAAAAGCTGGTTCTTAGCAATACCGATGGTTTTAACCGGCGCAAGCGAACCAACCGGCAATTCCCGGTCGAGCTTGATAGGAATGAAGTTTTCTGAGCGGCCAATATTTCCTTGTTCAACAATAACTTCCATATCTTTGTTGATGTGATTTTTGAGGAACTTTTCGCTCTGTTTTTCACCCAGAGAGCGCAAACGCGCCGCCCGTTCTTTTCTAACAGACGGCTCAACCTGCGGCATACGTGCCGCCAGGGTGCCGTCGCGCTCGGAATACGGAAACACATGCAAAAACGTCAAATCGCATTCTTGGACGATACCCAGCGTATTTTGGAACATTTCTTCGGTTTCGGTGGGGAAACCGGCGATAATATCGGCACCAAAGGACATTTCCGGACGAAACCCGCGTGCTTTACGACACAAATCGATAACATCTTCGCGTTGGTGGCGTCTTTTCATCCGTTTCAAGATCATATTATCGCCAGATTGCAGAGATAAGTGTAAATACGGCATCAAACGCTTCTCGGATTCAATAAGCTTCCAGAGATCATCATCAATCTCCACCGGGTCAAGCGAAGACAGCCGCAGGCGTTTTAAATCAGGCACCAGCGCCAGAACCCGGCGGATCATCTGGCCCAAACTCGGCTTACCCGGTAAATCCGGGCCGTAAGAGGTAACATCAACCCCGGTAAAAACAATCTCGTTATAGCCCGCTTCCACCAGCTTTTTCACCTGCTCGGCAATCACCCCAATCGGCACAGAGCGCGAATTCCCGCGCCCGTAAGGAATAATGCAAAACGTACAGCGATGATCGCAGCCCTGCTGGACCTGAACAATCGCCCGCGCGCGGCTTTCAAAGCCCTCCAGCATATGAGAGACGGTTTCTTTGACGCTCATAATGTCATTGACCAGCACCTTCTCACCATTCAGCCCGTGCCAGGTTTCAGCCTCGAGTTTCAGGTCGTTACCGATCACCCGGTCGACCTCTTCCATCTGTGAGTACTTCTGGGGATCAATCTGTGCAGAGCAGCCGGTGACAATGATTTCAGCCTGTGGATTGTCTCGGCGTGCTTTTCTTATCGCCTGGCACGCCTGACGCTCGGCCTCCTTGGTCACAGCGCAGGTATTGAAGATAATAGCATCTTCCAGCCCCGCGCCCTTGGCATGGTCGCGCATCACCTCCGACTCATAGATATTGAGGCGGCAACCAAAGGTCACAATGTCCGGTTCTTTACTTGACATAATTAGTACATTTTGTTATAAATACGGCCATGTTTGGCTTTATAGATAAAATAGATAGGCTTTTACAAGCATTAAACCCAAGGCAGGTCATCTGCACGTCCGACCCGCAGGAAATTCATGATGCCTTTTTTCTTAAAAAAAGCTGCCACGCAGCCATTCTTCACCTTGATGAGCCCACAAAAACCAAAATATACAATCAGTTTAACGCTCTGTCCCCTGCAATGTCTGAGCTACTGCCACAAATAAGAATAACCACACGCTACGAAAAAGAGCAGATTAATTACATTTTCTCCTCTTACAAACACTTGCGCACTCTTAAAGAGCCCCTTTTACCCCATAAGCAACTCGCTGGCTTTCTTAAAACTTTCGCTTCGGCAGTCTCAGGTTGCTTCCCTAACAAAACTCTTGATATTGAATACAGCATCCCCACTACTTCAGGATGGCATACAGACTCCTTTTCATTGGGCTGCACAATGCCTCTCGAAAAAACAGAACACACAACAGAATATCCAGGCATTTGGAGAAACAATCGCTCTCCCGAACATAGTATATTTTTCTTTGATAGAGCTATGTGGCACAAAGGTCCTAGCGTAGCAAGGCCACTTTTATTAGCCTACACTCCCTAAATTTGAAGCTCACCCTCAAACACGTAAGACACCGGCCCGGTCATCAGGACATGATCGTCTTCCTCGCGCCATTCGAGCATCAGCGAGCCGCCATCCATAATAATTTCAACATTACGGCCGGTTAATTCGCGTTGCGCCGCCGCCACGGCCGTTGCACAGGCCCCGGACCCGCAGGCCAGCGTAATCCCGGCGCCGCGCTCCCAGACACGCAATCTGATCTTGTTATCCCCCAGCACCTGCGCAAATTCGACATTGGCGCGCTCCGGGTATAGCTCATGGTTTTCGAAGATTGGTCCCATATCTTCCACACGGATACCCTCAAGGTTTTCCACAAAGAACACACAATGCGGATTGCCCATGCCAACGGCGACCGGATCACGCGCCCCGCCCTGCCCGATCCCCAGATGGAGCGTGTCTTTTTCTTGTGCCAGCGGAATATCAGCCCATTCCAGCTGCGGCGGCCCCATATCAACCTCGACCGCCAACCCGTTTTGCACCATGTGGCAGGCTAAAACCCCGGCTTTTGTCTCAATCAGACAGCTCTGCTCGCCCTTTTCTTTCATATATAAATCAGCAACACAGCGCGTGGCATTGCCGCAGCTCTCGGCCTCGGAGGCATCGGGGTTGAAAATACGCATGAAAAGCGCAGCCTCATTGGTCGGCTCCAGCACGATCACCTGGTCGCAACCCACACCAAAACGCCGGTCCGCGATATGGCGGATCAGCTCCGGTGAGAGGGTATCAGCCTTACTCCGATGGTCGAGGATGACAAAATCATTGCCCAATCCGTGCATCTTTTTAAAGTTCATAACCTTATTCCTTAACCGCAGATGGACGCGGATTTTTTTAACCGTCATTCCAGCGAAAGCTGGAATCCATAATTACTTTAAACGCACTTCTTAAGTTATGAATGGATCCCGGCCTTCGCCGGGATGACGATGTTTTTTAATCTGTGCTTATCTGTGTCCATCTGTGGTTTAAACACTTTTCTTGACAATATAGCAATTTCAGCCTAATTTCCCACCAAATTCCACTGACATTAATGAAAGTCAGTGCCCAGAGGTCTTAAGACCAGGTACCCCCCAGTCGGCGAAGCTACGCTCACTGGGGCATTTTAACATTGTCATCCCGAACGCGTTAGCGGAGGGATCTCATGATTTAGAGCATAAATTTATGAGATTTCTCACATACGTTCGAAATGACAGAGAAAGAAAACATGTTCGAGTCATTAAGTGACAAATTAGGAAGTGTATTCGACTCTCTTCGGGGCAAAGGCACCCTGTCGGAAAACGATGTCATGGCCGCAGCGCGGGAAATCCGTGTGGCGCTGCTCGAGGCCGATGTTGCCCTGCCCGTGGTTAAAGATTTCATCGAAACCATCAAACAAAAAGCCACCGGTCAGGAGATCGTCAAAGGCGTTAATCCCGGCCAACAGGTTATCAAAATTGTCCATGATGCAATCATTGAGCTTTTGGGCTCTGAAAAAGACCCCATGCAATTTGGAACGCCTCCATGCGCTTATCTGATGGTTGGCCTGCAGGGCTCGGGTAAAACGACATCTACGGCTAAAATCGCCAAACATCTAACTCGCAAACATAACAAAAAAGTCCTGATGGCGTCTCTCGATGTTTATCGCCCGGCGGCGCAGGAACAGCTCAGACAACTCGGTGAGCAAACCGACATTGCCACGCTCGAAATTGTCGAAGATCAAAAACCACTTGATATTGCCAAACGCGCCATGGAGATGGGGCGCAAAGAAGGCTTTGATGTTGTAATCCTTGACACCGCAGGCCGCCTGTCAATTGACGAAGCCCTGATGGATGAAATCACCCAAATCAAAAAAGCCGTCAAACCTATTGAAACGCTGCTGGTCGCCGATGCGATGACCGGACAAGACGCCGTGCAAACCGCAACGGCCTTTGATGCCAGCGTTGATATTAGCGGTATCATGCTGACCCGCATTGATGGTGACGCACGGGGCGGCGCGGCGATGAGCATGAGAGCCGTCACCGGAAAACCTATAAAGCTTCTTGGGACTGGCGAGAAAATAGATGCGCTTGAATCTTTCCATCCCGACCGGATCGCCGGACGCATTCTTGGTATGGGTGATGTGGTCTCTCTGGTTGAAAAAGCAGTGGAAACCGTCGATCAGGAAGACGCGGCCAAAATGGCCGCCAAATTCAAAAAGGGCAAATTTGATTTCAACGATCTGCTGTCCCAGATGCAGCAGATGAGCAAAATGGGCGGCATGGGCGCGATGATGAAAATGATGCCGGGCCTGGGCAAAATGGCGGCGCAAATGGACGAGGCCGGCATTGATGATTCCGTCATGAAAAAACAGGAAGCGATTATTTTTTCGATGACTTTGAAAGAGCGCGAAAAGCCGGATTTGCTCAACGCCTCACGCAAAAAGCGCATTGCCACCGGATCGGGCACAAGCGTGCAGGAGATCAACCAGATCGTTAAACAACTTAAACAGATGCAAACCATGATGAAGCGCATGCGCAAAATGGGCAGCGGCAAAATGATGGGCATGATGAAAGAAATGATGGGCGGCAATATGGACGGGCTGGCAGGAGCCATGAACCCAGACGCTCTGGCTGAAGACATGGCAGCAGCAGATGAAGGCGGCCTCGGCCCCAACCCCTTCGCCCCCGGCGGCGCGCTAGCGGGTCAGGCCATGCCGGGTGATTTAGAGAGTTTATTAGGCGGTCCCGCACAACCAAAAGGCAGCAGCAAGAAAAGCAAGCGCAAGAAGGGAAAACGGAAATGAAACAACTTGGCTTAACATTCCTAATATTGACGACATGGCATACACCCGCACATGCCTGTATCCGCAGTAGCTATGAGGAGTATTTCACGGGACCTTTGCTAATCAGCCTAGCTCTGGCGATTTTTGGAATCATCAGCTACATCCTGTGCAAATATTTAGACAAAATTTTAGCCAGAAATAAAGCTGGCGCAGAAAAGGTGAAATCAGGACCAATAAAACGCCATATAAAAATCTTTGTGGCTCTTTTCCTGATTTTCTTTTGGCTCATTTTTCCACCTGTCGTCATTTTAAATTACGACGCTATTAAAAAGGACTGGGAAATTAGAGCCGCACAAAAACAAAACCCTGATGAACTCAGAAAAGTTATGTTTTGTTTGTAATTTTTTAAACTTTAACCAAACCAAAGGAGAAAACTGAAATGGCACTAGCAATCAGACTATCAAGAATGGGGCGTAAGAACCGTCCGTTCTACCGCATCGTGGTCGCGGATAAACGCATGCCGCGCGACGGGCGTTACATCGAGCGTCTCGGGACCTACAACCCCCTGCTCCCCGATGATCAGGAGCGCGTGAAACTCGTGGAGGATCGCATCAAATACTGGCTTTCCCAGGGTGCAAAGCCATCCGAGCGCGTTTCCATCTTTCTTGGCAAAGCCGGTCTTGCAGAAGTACCCGCCCAACCAAACCGTCCAGGCAAATCTGCGCCGAGCGAAAAAACACTGCAGCGCATTGAGGACAAGAAGGAACGCGTAGCCAAGGCGAAGGAAGCCGCTGAAGAAGCGGCCAAGGCTCCTCCACCTCCACCGGAGGCCCCGGCCGAAGCTGAAGCACCTGCAGAGGAAGCTAAAGAAGAAACGCCAACTGACGCCCCTGCGGAAGAGGCAAAAGAAGAAGCCCCTGCTGCTGAAGAAAAAGCAGAAGAACCCAAAACGGAAGAGCCTGCTGAAGAACCTAAAGCTGAGGAAGCCGCTCCTGCTGAGGAAAAGGCGGAAGAAAAACCTGCTGAAGAGCCTAAGGCTGAAGAAGAGGCCCCTGCTGAAGAAGCAAAAGAAGAAGAGAAGAAAGAAGACTAACGCACCAAATCCCTCTCCCTCGGGAGAGGGAGGGACCCGCACGCGAGTGTGGGAGGGTGAGGGGCTTATGACAGAACACGTTGAACGCGCCCGGAAATTGCGCATCAATCAAACCGAGGCCGAAAAACGCCTCTGGTACCATTTGCGCAACCGGCAGCTTGGCGGATTTAAATTCAGACGCCAGCACCCCGTTTCTCCTTATGTGGTCGATTTTTTCTGTGAAGAACGCGGCCTTATTGTCGAGCTTGATGGTGGCCAGCACACGCCGGAAAAAGATGAAAAGCGCACAGCTTTTTTAGAAGAACAGGGATTCCACGTGATGCGATTTTGGAATAATGATGTATTGCAAAACACAGAAGGGGTTTTGAAAACGCTTCTGGACAAAGCAAACACCTTGCCCCCTCACCCGCCTTCGCTATGCGAAGACACCCTCTCCCCAGGGAGAGGGAAAGATAAACGCGTGTGTTTAGGCAAAATTGCCAGTGCGCACGGCGTTAAGGGTCTGGTCAAAATTCTTCCCTATGGCGAGGATATTTCTTTGCTGAGCGGCACGCTCTACACGTCTGAAGAGTCTGATGGCGTTCTTACTCTCACCTTAAAAAACTCCATCGGCAAATATATGCTGGCGGACATTGAAGGGGTCAACGATAAAACGGCTGCCGATAATTTGCGCGGCACGGAACTCTGGGTCAGGCGTGACAAACTCCCCGAACCGACGGAGGGTGAATTTTATATTGAAGACCTGGTCGGTCTAAAAACCAAAGACAAAAACGGTGATACAATCGGCACCGTTATCTCCGTCCAGAACTTCGGCGCCGGGGATTTGCTGGAAATAAAACCAACAAAAGGCGAAACAAAGTTCCTACCCTTCACCAAAGAAAACGTCCCTTCACTCGACATTCAATCAGGAACCATCACGGTTCATATGCCGGAGGAAATACAATGACACAACCACCTGCAAAACCACCCGCCCTTGTTTTGGTCGGCTTGCCGGGCAGCGGCAAAAGCACATGGGCCATGGGCCACCCTAAGAAGCTCCCGATTGCGTCCACCGACAGCTTTCTTGAAGAGTTCGCCCGCAAAGAGAAGCTAAGTTACGCCGAAGCCTTCAAAAAATACTACACAAAAACAATCCCTATGATGAAAAAGCGGGTTGGCGAATTGGTTGCCGATAACAAACCGTTTATCTGGGACCAGACCAACCTGACCTATGCTGAGCGCGACCGCATCTACGGTATACTCAACAAAACCCATGAAGTGATTTTTGTCTGCTTTCTTGTACCGCTGGATGTGTGCCTCCGGAATTATATGAAGAGGCAGAAAGAACGCGACGGCGGCGATGTCGTCGATGAAAAGCGCATTCGGCAACTGGCAAAAGAAACCCGCTTTCCGCGCAAAGGTGATAAATGCGATAAGATCGTCAACATCATTCACCCGGAGTGGAAAAAGCAGGAACAAAAAACCGGATCATGAGCTGGCACGTCAACATCCTCACCCTCTTCCCCGAAATGTTCCCGGGTTGCCTTGGGCAATCTTTGAGCGGCAAAGCGCTGGAAAAGGGTCTGTGGTCTTTTGATGCACTCAACATCCGTGATTTTGCCGATGGGATTCACAAATCGGTTGATGATACCCCTTATGGCGGCGGTGCCGGGATGGTCATGCGCGCCGATATCATTGAAAACTCCCTGCTCTCGATCAGCGCGCCGGGCCGTAAAATCTGTCTCAGCCCGCGCGGCAAACCACTCACACAGAAATTAGTGCAGGAACTATCACAGGAGCCATCCCTCACCCTGCTCTGCGGGCGCTATGAAGGGATTGATCAGCGTGTGCTCGATGCCCATCAATTCGAAGAAATATCTGTTGGCGATTACGTGCTCTCGGGCGGCGAGCCGGGGGCGCTGGCCCTCATGGATGCCTGTATCCGCCTTTTGCCCGGCGTGATGGGCAATGACCAAACACCGTATGAGGAAAGCTTTTCCGATAACCTGCTGGAATACCCCCATTACACCAAACCCGCGCAGTGGAGCGATTCAAACGGAAACACACATAATGTTCCTGACATTCTACGTTCGGGCGATCACGCCAAAATAAAGGCTTGGCGCCAGGAACAGGCCGAGAAAATCACCCAAAAGCGCCGCCCGGACTTATTGGCAAAAAAGTGACGTATTTTCTTGTTTTTTGCCGGTTTTGGCGGTATAAAACGGCCAGAATTTGAATATAACCCATGAAAAACACAAATGAACCGCCGGGCACTGCCTGATTTCGGGTTCTGATAAGGGAAAAAGACGATGAATACATTACAAAAATTCGAAGCCAAACAGCTCGAAAAACTCAAAGCGACCAAGGAAGTCCCTGATTTCGGCGCCGGAGACACCGTCAAGGTTAATGTCCGCGTTAAAGAAGGCACGCGCGAGCGTATCCAGGCCTTTGAAGGCGTTTGCATCTCACGTGAAGGCGGCGGCATCAATGAAAACTTTACCGTGCGTAAAATCAGCTCCGGCGAAGGCGTTGAACGTGTATTCCCACTGTGGAGCTCACGTATTGACTCAGTTGAGCTGGTAAGACGCGGCTCTGTGCGCCGGGCCAAGCTGTATTACCTGCGAGATCTCCGTGGTAAATCCGCCCGTATTTCCGAGCGCACCACCGGGCACGGTATCGAAGCCCGCGAAGCAAAACCCAAGAAAGAAGCGAAAAAGGCAAAATCAGCCCCTAAAAGCGAAAAAGCTGACGCCAAACCGGCACCAGCCAAAAAGAAAGATCCTAAAAAAGCCGATAAATAGGCTTATTCAGGCTTTTTCTTCCCTGATAACAGAGGTTGAGGAACCGCCAAAGGTCATCGCCTGTGGTAAATCACCCGGCGCAAATTCACTTGTTTTATTGTCTTTTTTAGGCATCATGATCTCCTGTTGCACTGCAATAATCTTACCATGAAATGGTAACCAAAACCCTAATTTTCAAGGGCTACAGCGGATATAGCCTGTTTAAATCTTCATTCCACCAGGAGGAAAATCAGGGTTTTTAATGATGGGCCCTTTTTCTATTGGAGTTAGTTGCTGATCTAACTTTTCCCGTATGCCTTTGAAAGTTTGATCAAATCTTTCCGGAGACACTTGGTTCAGGGTTTGCTCCTTCAAACCCTTGTCTATAATATCCCCACCTTCATATTTGATCTCTCCTGCCTCTAATTTTTTGGCTATCTCTCCCAAAAATATATAGCGCCTCTTTAACTCTTCTACACTCAGCAAATCATTGCTTAAATTAAGTTCTTCAAAATCATTTAGCCCCCTGATTACCTCCTCGGCATTACGAAGGGTAATGTACCCAATTCCTTCTTTAGGATATGGTCTTGCTGCATCTGCCATATATTCATTGGCAAGATTATAAATATCCTCGTGCAGCTTTTTAACAAATTCCTCAGCCGTTTCTGGCTTAAAAATACCCATTTCCTCTGCTGTCCACCAACCCAGCTCCGGGTATTCCAAATCGGTATCTATGTATCCCAGCAATTTTTGGCCGTCTTTCTCAGCCAGTTCCACGACATAAAAAGCATGCTCCATAACCAGATCAATATCAGGTTTTGCAGGTTTCGTTAAAAATTCAAAAAGAGCCTTAAGAGGCTGACTATTTGCCGCCTCGGAAACTCCTGTGGCGTCCACTGCTGCTGTAAAATCCGGACGATAGGACTTCATTTCTATACCCTCTAACGCTATTCCCTATTGAACTGGCTGGATTTTTTCTATTTATAGTAAAGCCAGTTCTGCCAGTGTATTTTATTCTGTAAACTTTAAATTTTTATTAAGGTTATGACCAAAACACGAACATTATTCGAGAAAATTTGGGACGAACACATCGTTCACAAGCAGGATGACGGCACCTGCCTGATTTATATCGACCGCCATCTGGTGCATGAAGTGACCTCGCCGCAGGCCTTTGAGGGCCTCAGGCTGTCCGGGCGCAAGGTCCACCGCACCGGCGCGACTCTGGCTGTGGCCGATCATAATGTCCCAACCACGGATCGCTCCGAAGGAATCAAGGAAGAGGACAGCCGCATCCAGGTTGAAACCCTGCGCAAGAACTGCGATGAATTCGGCGTGACCCTGTTCGATATGGATGACAAACGCCAGGGCATCGTCCATGTCATCGGCCCCGAGCAGGGCTTTACCCAGCCCGGCATGACCATTGTGTGCGGCGACAGCCATACCTCGACCCATGGCGCATTCGGTGCGCTGGCGTTCGGGATAGGCACGTCTGAGGTTGAACATGTTCTGGCCACCCAAACGCTGATCCAGCAACCGGCCAAGTCCATGCGCATTACCGTGAATGGAAAGCTTTCCATCGGCGTGACCCCCAAGGATGTCGCGCTGGCGATCATCGGTGAAATCGGCACCGCTGGCGGCACCGGTCATGTCATTGAATATGCCGGTGATGTGTTTAGCGAAATGAGCATGGAAGGCCGCATGAGCGTGTGCAACATGTCGATTGAGGCCGGGGCGCGAGCCGGGCTGATTGCACCCGATGAAACTACGTTTGAATACATCAAAGGCCGCCCGATGGCGCCGAGCGGAGACAACTGGGACAAGGCGGTAGAATATTGGCGTACGCTGCCTTCCGATGACGGTGCAGGCTACGATAAGGAGATCACCTTAAACGCTGCCGACATTTCGCCCATCGTCACCTGGGGTACCTCACCGCAGGATATTGTCTCTATTACGGGCGAAGTGCCCAGCCCGGATGATACCGACGACCCGGACAGAAAAGCCGCAATTACCCGTGCGCTGGAATATATGGACCTCAAACCCGGCACCAAAATGAGCGACATCGAAATCGACACGGTGTTTATCGGCTCATGTACCAATTCGCGTATCGAGGATTTGCGCGAGGTCGCCAAGGTCGCCGAAGGAAAGAAAGTCGCCTACAATATCCGAGCGCTGATTGTCCCCGGCTCCGGTCTGGTTAAAGCACAAGCCGAAGAAGAAGGGCTGGATAAAATTTTTCTTGAATCCGGTTTTGAATGGCGCGAGCCCGGCTGCTCTATGTGTCTGGCGATGAATGCCGATAAGCTGGAGCCTGGGGAACGCTGCGCCTCGACCTCCAACCGCAATTTCGAGGGCCGTCAGGGCAAAGGTGGCCGCACGCACCTGATGAGCCCGGCCATGGCCGCCGCCGCTGCGATTAAAGGCAGGCTGGCTGATATTCGTGATTTTTAAAGATCAAACTTAAAGCTGAATTGAATGCCCGCAGCCGGTGAAATCCGGTTCATTTCTTCGCCGCTCATATCGTAAAGTGTGTGATTAGACTTATCCGTTTTGAAGAAGAAACCCAGCGCCGCGCCTTTATCAGATTCCAGCAACCGGTATGTCAGACCATGATCTTGGTCAAAACTCATCACAGGCGCTTGATGCTTAAAAAGATTCTGCTGAAAAGAAGCGTCACCAGTGACCTCTTCCCTATCGCCCGCCTCAGGCGCAATCTCTTCGGGCGCAATTTCTTGGGAAATGATCTCTTGCAGAGCAGTGCTCAGCTCATCGTAGTGGCTGGTTAAAAAATATCTGGTTAGTTCCTGTGCCTGCAGAGAATGGCTGGAAAGCAGCAACGCAGCAGTAAAGCTTATGACAAGTGTCTTACGCATCCTCTTACCTCCCCGTTTATAGCTTTTTTGTGTATGTTTCTATGAGCTATAGTACCGAAGGAATTATAAAATATGATAAATAGATTATGGTAAGATCGTGAGCGCCGAGGAAAATCAGTGGCCCGACAATTTTGATTTACGCGAGACGCCAGAAATTGGCGAGGTCATTCACGCCTTCATTACGGAGGAACTGGAAAAATTAAAAATCTATGGGGGACAACGCCCAAAGGATTCAAAATACATCTTCCATGAACATGCCGAACGCGTGGCACAAAATATGAAGAAGACCTGCCTTCATATGGGGCTGAGTGATCTGGCGGCAGAAAACATGTACTGGGCACTCCTGCCCCATGATATCGGCAAGCGCACACTGCCCATAGACATATGGGACAAGGTGGAAAAGCCCTCTGATGAATTAAAGAGGCAGCGCCGCAGCCATACGACTCTCGGCGCCGAGATTGCGAGAGAGAAACTAGCCGCCATCGACCACCCGTTCAAAGATTTGATGATTGATATCATGCTTAATCACCATGAGGAGATGGATGGAAGCGGCTATCAGGGCCTCCCTGGTGATCAGCTTTCTGCTCCCGTCCGGCTGGCGGCGATTGTCGAGGCCTATGACGGCTGGCGTATCTGGCGGCCGCATTACGGCAAACGTGATATCTCTATCCCCGGCGTATTGGAGCGCATGCGCACAGAAAAAGGCCCGGATTTCTTTGATATGGAGCTGTTTGAATCCTTTGCAGAAATGAAGATGAATGAGTATAACAGCGGTTCAAAGAAATAGGATGGGATATGGACCCCTTTAACAAACTGACCGCGATAGCCGCGCCTTTGCCGATGATGAATGTCGACACCGATGTCATCATCCCGAAGCAATTCCTGCGCACCATCAAGCGTACGGGGCTGGGCGTGCACGCCTTTCACGATATCCGTTACAACGAGGACGGCAGCAAAAAGCCTGACTTTGTGCTGAACAAGGAAGAATACAAAAACGCTGAAATTCTCGTGACCGGCGGCAATTTCGGCTGCGGATCAAGCCGTGAACATGCGCCCTGGGCCCTGCTCGATATGGGGCTGCGTTGCGTGATCGGACCAAGCTTTGCCGATATTTTCTACAACAACTGTTTCAAAAACGGCATCCTGCCGATTGAAATGAACAAGGAAGATCATTCCGCGCTTTTGGATTGGATGAGCGAGAATGAAAGCGGCGAAGTATCCGTCGATCTGGAAGCACAGAGCGTCACATGGGGCAATCATGGTACCTCTTTTGATATCGACCCATTCCGCAAACATTGCCTGCTGAATGGGCTGGACGATATAGCTCTGACCATGGAAAACAAAAGCCATATCGCCAGCTATGAAGACAAAACTGACAAAGAAAAACCCTGGCTGATGGCAGGAAGCGAATAATGGCACATAAATTAATGATACTCCCCGGCGACGGTATCGGTCCGGAAGTGATGGCGGAAGTTCGCAAGGTGCTCGGCTGGCTGGAAAGCGATGGGGGGCTGAACTTTGATACCTCCGAAGATTTGATCGGCGGCGCAGCGATTGACGCGCACGGCACATCTCTCTCCGATGAAACGCTAGAAAAATGTCGAGGCGTCGATGCAATCCTGCTCGGCGCGGTTGGTGGGCCAAAATGGACGGATGTTGACTATAACATCCGCCCCGAAGCTGGTTTGCTAAAGCTCCGCAAGGAACTCGACCTCTTTGCCAATCTACGCCCGGCGATTGTTTTTGATGCACTGGTGGATGCTTCCAGTCTCAAACCAGAAATCGTCAAGGGTCTGGATATCCTCATCGTCCGTGAACTGACCGGCGGGGTGTATTTCGGTGAACCGCGCGGGATCGAAGATTTGGGCAATGGAGAACGACGCGGCGTTAATACGCAAGTCTACACCACATCCGAAATCAAGCGCCTGGGCCGCGTCGCTTTTGATCTGGCGCGCAAACGCAGCAACAAAGTCACCTCCTGCGAAAAAGCCAATGTCATGGAATCCGGCATGTTGTGGCGCGAAGAAATTACAGCGCTCCATAAAGAGGAATTTAGCGATGTTACGCTCGAACATATGTATGCCGATAACTGCGCGATGCAGCTTCTGCGCGACCCTTCTCAATTCGACGTGATCGCCACCGATAATCTGTTCGGCGATATCCTGTCCGATGAGGCCGCCATGCTGACTGGTAGCCTCGGTATGCTCCCTTCTGCCTCGCTGGGCAATCCCGGCGCGCCCGGGCTGTATGAACCCGTCCACGGCTCGGCACCCGATATTGCCGGACAAGGCAAAGCCAATCCGCTGGCCACAATTTTAAGCCTGGCTATGGCGCTGCGCTATTCGCTGGATCAGGGCACTATCGCCGATCAACTGGAACAAGCCGTGCAAAACATCCTCAATGACGGCACGCGCACACCTGATATTATGGCTGATGGCTGCCGGGAAGTCTCGACATCCGCTATGGGGGATGCTTTAATTGATGCATTAAATAAAATTTAATGTGTCATCCCCGCGAAGGCGGGGACCTGGTTGCTTAAGTTGACAAGATTCCTGCTTTCGCAGGAAAGACAGGATTTGAATATGATTGCTAGTATTATTCTAGGGCTTTATCTTTTCGGCATTGTCGGGGCCGAAAATGCAGCAACCTTCCTGTTTATCACAGGCGCGCTGCTGATTGCCTCTGAGCTTTTTCTGACATCCGGAATTTTCTTCTTTAACGGAGCGCTGGCTCTGCTGGCCGGCTACGGCATCCGCTCCGGCACCAATGAGATTTTTGGCATCGATATTGACTGGGGCCTGTTCTTTGGTATTTCCTTCGTCGAACTGTCGATCGTTGTGGCTGCTGTTTTTCTGATTATCCGCTACCGTTCTCATAAAGTCAGCACAGGGCCGGAAAGTATGGTCGGCCAAAAAGCCGCCATTGTTGAATGGAAGGGCCAAAAGGGCCGCGTCCTTATTCAGGGCGAAACCTGGAAAGCGGAATCCGATAAGGATATGGACCTTAAGAAAGACGAAAAGGTCACGGTTGATGCTATTGATGATTTAACGCTGAGAATAATAGTTTAAAAGGAGAAAACCCATGACATTTTTTGCCCCCGTTCTTGTTGCCCTTCTGGTCCTGATTTTTGCCTCTGTGCGAATTATCAAGGAATATGATCGCGGCATTGTCTACACCTTCGGGAAATATTCCGGCACCCGCAATCCCGGCCTCCAGCTTGTCCTTCCCGGCATCCAGCAAATGACCCAGGTCGATATGCGTATCCGCACCGAAGACATCCCAACGCAGGATGTGATCTCCAAAGACAATGTCTCGGTCAAGGTTAATGCGGTTGTGTATTACCGCATTATCGAGCCGTCTTACGCCATCAACCGGGTCGAGGATTTTCGCAACGCCACCAGCCAGCTTGCGCAAACCACGCTGCGCTCCGTGCTGGGTAAGCACGACCTTGATGATATGCTCTCCAAGCGCGACCAGCTCAACAAAGACGTACAGGACATTCTCGATAGCCGCACCGATGGCTGGGGCGTCAAGGTCACCAATGTCGAGATCAAGCATGTCGATATCGACCCGACCATGGTCCGCGCGATTGCCAAACAAGCCGAAGCCGAGCGCGAACGCCGCGCCAAAATCATCAATGCCGAAGGCGAACTGCAAGCGGCCCAGCAACTCGACGAAGCCGCCGCTATTTTGGCTAAACGCCCCGAGACGATGCAGCTGCGCTATCTCGGCACGCTACAGGAGTTTACCAACTCCAAGGCCGCTACGATTATCCTGCCAATGCCGATGGATTTGCTTGCCGCAGCACTGGGAAAAAAGGCGGCTTAAACCAACGCATCGTCATTGCGAGCGCAGCGAAGCAATCCAGAGCCACCCACAGGAAAACTGGATTGCCGCGTCGCACGAAGCAATGCCAAAGTCATTGTTCGTTTTAAAAAATACGAACAAAGCGTTGCTTTGCTTCGCGCTCCTCGCAATGACGGCAACGCAAGAAAAAGGGCCCCGCGAAGGGCCCTTTTAAAAAACTTACAGTAAATTCAATTACTGAATTCTAACAAACACGGTACAATCACGCACAGTTGCGTTACCGTAATCTGCAGCAGGAGTTAGAGCTCCCTCAGCATTACAAGTCGTAGCCCCACCGGACCTTACAGAACCTGTATTCGGCATACCGTTATCAAGCTTGTTGTCAATTTTCAAAGCTTGCAGAGGGGTCAGCGCTACTGTACCAGTCGCTGTACCAATGTCAGCTGCCGGATTCGGGCTAATAGCAAGGTAATGCCCCGCCGTCCATGTCTGTCCAAGCTCAGCTGTCACAGTGCCATTGGTTGCACCCCAACCCATCACAAGGCCAGAGCCGCCTATCGGCGTTTCCGGAGATTCATCGCCAAAATTAATGGTCGCATCAATGGGCGTTGCATTCACGCCGTTAATGAGATCAGCAGCAGCCAGCATCGCGAATGCTGCCAAGCCCTCAACAGCCATAGCGGCACCAGGGTCTTGATTGATCTGGCTATTGCCTACAGTTGCGGACGCAGCACCTACTTGGCAAGTGCCTGTACAGTTGGCAAGCCGGGCAGTCGCATTTGGTAAATCACCGGGAAATGCACCAAAAGAATCCCTAAAGGTACTTGTGGCCGCTTCTATTCCCTTAATTTGTGAAATTGTTGCCGTCACCTGGGCATTGCTGACCAGTTCCTGGCCTTTCAAGACCCCACCGATCAACAGACCGATGATAATCATCACAATCGCAAGTTCGACCAGGGTAAAACCCTTTTCGCTCTTGCGGCATCTTGTTTCATTCATTTTCATTAGACATCTCCCTAAAATAATTAATAATACGGGAACCCGTATCCTGGACAAGCAGTGCAAATTATACACGGATCGCCCCCCTAAAAATAGTCCCTATTCTTCCATCCTCGGCGGATTTCCTAAATAAAAGCTTAAAATTTTTCGTAAAACAAAGCGTTCTGACAGAGTGATTACTCAAAAAAACAAAATGAGAAGTGTACTTACGCTGCTTTTACTTGGGATTTTCTATAGGCGCTGGGGGCGTTGCCGGTTAACTCTTTGAAAACCCTGTTAAATGAGGCCAAAGAATTAAACCCAACCTCTTCCGCTATCACCTTGATCGAGGCATCAGTTTCCACCAGTAATCTTTTGGCATCTTCGACCCTGTGCTCGCTCACCAGCTGCGGAAAGGATTTATCGAAGTGCAGATTGATAACTTTTGAGATAACAGCCTCGGACGCGCCCAGTTCCCGGGCCAGATCGGTCCGTGAATAGCCGGTTTCATGATAAACCTTGTCCAGTTCCATCAACCTTTCGACTTTCATGGCCAATTCCAGCTCCTCATTGGACAGGCTATCCCCCTTATCGGCTTTATCGATGAGACGCACAGCCTGCGGATAGATGCGAAACAGACTGGTCGAGGTCAAATAAACCAGTCCAAGCCCCAAAATTGTCCGTATAAGCACGGCATCTTGCTCTGATACGGCTGAGCTGAGGCTTAATAGCATCGCTCCGAGGAAGAAAATATTGGCAAAAACAAGCGCCAGAATAAGCCAGTAGCGCTCCTTACCCGTTTTCTGAATTAAAATACCCTCGAAAAGACCGCGTTTCATCCATATTGCCAGCAAACTCAGGGCCCCGGCTATCAACCCACTCACGATTAGCCAGTCGTAAAAAACGCCGCATTGATGAACGATCTTACATTCGCTATCCAGGGAGCTCATAAAAGATGAAAATCCAAGAGCCAGTGGAATAAGAACAAGCACCCAAAAATGCCGCAATGCCGGCAATCTTGTAATTTGCGCTATCTGCACAACAAGAAGAACGCTCAAAGGTGGGCCGGAATACCAGGCAACCCATCTCATGACATCATAATATTCAGTAAGCTCACCGATATAGGCTTTGCCCAGATCGAGAAAAAACGCCGTGCCAAGCACCAGAAAATACAAAAACGGCAAGCCTGCATGCGACAGCCGCCCCGAGCGAAACAACATGTAAACGAGAATATAAACACATTGGACAATGCCGATGAGCGATACAATCTCAGGAATAGAAAAGCGTAACTGCTCCATAAATTACTTTTACCTCTATGGGATGTCCTGACACAAAGGATGGGCGCTTGCCTCATCTGCGTCAAGAACCTGTTCGCATATATATGCGCGCATAAAGTTGACCTCTGCCGGGTGCAATTTATCAGCGCTGCTTTTTAAGGTCTCAACCATAATCGCGTAAGCCGCCTCTTTCTCGCCTTTGGCGGTTAAGACCATCCCCGGCATCTGGCGCGCCCAACCCGGCATGTCATCATTGTCAATCTTTGCCAGAATATGAGCCATCTCCAGAGCCTTATCCAGATCGTTCAGCCGATAACGTGCCAGATAAACACCCTGCGCCAGCCAGCGCCATTTTTGCCCTTCCGGCTTGCCTCCCGCCTGTATCAGATAGTCCAGCATAGGCCGTATTTTCTCTGGCTCCTGTGAGCCACCAAAGTAGTAGGCCGCCAGAAACGGCATGTAATCAGATTTCGGGTCCAGACGGTCCATTAAAAAAAACCATTTGGTTAGCTCGTTAAAATCATAATCTTTAAGCGCTGTGGAGTTTCCACCCGTATCGCCTAAATTTTGCAACATAATCCCGAGGCCTCTATAGGCGAATTGCTTATCACCCAACGCAAAAGAAACAGCCCCTATTTCGCCGGGAACGGGCGGCACATTTATCCAGTACCCTTTAATATCTCTGGCATAGAACCAGGTCAGAACATTGATAAGAATAACCAGGGTAAAAAGCGCTGCCAGTATTTGCTCTGTGTTTAAATAACGCATCAGAATTTTTTGTAAACAAGATCGAGAAGCGCGGCCAGAAGAACAAGAGCGCTAAACACCAGCCCCTGAGTAGCAACATAGATAAAGCCAATATGATCACCTACGCCATAGACCAGCCATGAGGTCTGAGCCATGAGGTCTAAGCGTGGCGTTATGGCCGATATACCCTGCATAACAACCGGCATGGCTTCAATGCCCAAAAACCCAGATCCCGAGTCTAAAATACCCAAAATCTGCCCCATCATACGCGCCAGGACATAGAAAGCACTACACGCCATGGCCGCTGTCGAGGCGCTTTGCAGAACCATCGCAAAAAACAGCGCTGTGTTTACCATGATGATGTTTTCTATGATCAGGCTAGTGATCCACAAAAGGTGACCATACCCAAAAATATGAGGGCCCAGCGCATAGAGCGTAACACCGACGGCAAGCCCCATAACAATCGCCAAGAGAGAAAAAGCGACCGCAAAAGAAAGCAAGAAAGCAGCTCTGCCGATGGGGCGGGAAAGAAGGAACTCTACATCTTTTGTGTCAAAAGAGCGGCGCACATGAAAAACAACAAAAAGAACGAGGCCCAAAACGCTGGCAATGCGCAGGCCGCCGCCGGCGAAGACAAGGGCAAAACGATCCTGCTCCATAACGGCTGCCGACCCCATAAAGACGGAAAGACTTGCCCCCAAAGCCAGCAGGACTAACAAGGATAGTAATAACCTGTCCCGCAATGCCGCTATAAGCACATATTTGACAAGCTGCCAGGACATATTAGATCCGGTTTATAATTTAAGAGGACGCCGGTCTCCAGAAAACATTCTATACAGATCACGGTCCGTGTTGTGTATAGAGTCAGCCGGCGATTCAAGGATTGTAGCCTTCAGGAAGATGACAAGTTCCGTCTTTTTAACCAGATCAGCCTGACTGCGGAACAAAGAGCCCACCATTGGTATCTCACCCAAAACCGGAACGCTCTCCTGCTCATTTGTTGTAGAGTCCTGAAGCAGTCCTCCCATCACAATCGGCTGACCGGATCGCACCTGTATCACGGAATCAATTTCCTGAACATTGACCTCAGGAATGTTTGAGACAACGCCCGTTATCCCGGCGCTCGCTGTAACAAACTGAATGGCGGGATCGGGGATACTCCTGATGATATTGGTTATAGTTGGCCGCACCGCCATAGAAACCGTTCCCGTATCAAGGCTAATAGAGGGCTGCACGTTCACCAAAACACCTTCCGGAACGTTCCTGATATCACTATCAATATCCGTCTGGGTCACACCGTCATCGGTGGTTACATCAATATCCACCTCAAAGAACACTCTGTTGGTTGCAACATTCAAAACGGCAGATTGATTGTTTAGAACCGTTAATCTGGGACTGGCCAAAGCACGCACGGTTCCAAATCCGGAAATCGCATGAATAAGAGCCTGGACATCGTTACCGGCAAATCCAACAACAAAACTTGAAGCGTCTGCAATAGTTGCCGCGCCCGACAGTGGTACCAGCCCCGCACCGGCACCCGAAGCCAATGTATCAAGACTGCCAAAACCACCAGTCGAAAAGTTCAAGACACCTTCGCCTGAAAACAAACTCATAGCACGCCAATCTATACCGGCTACAAATTCATCGTTTAGCGTGACCTCAAGAATCTTGGCCTCAATCAAGACCTGCGCTGTTACAGAACGCCTGACAAGGTTAAGATACGCATCAATCTCCTCCTGCACCTTTTCCGGTGCAAAAACATTGATAACACCCGCCTGCTTATTAATGCTTAATGTTGCTGGCTGAGGCACAGCCTCTCCTTCGCCACCACCGCCATCAACAGGCAAAGAATCCACCCGTAAAATCGCATCTGGTGGCTGGACGGTAATGCCATCTGCGCCGCCCGGCATAAGGGGAACCACGTCAGGGTTTTGCTCGGTTGCAGTAATAAAAGGATCGCTGCTGGTTCTTAAAGATCCAACTGTACCGTCACCCAATATCTGCGTGATACCGGTTTCCAGCTCTCCCCAGAAATCAGATTCACTTTCTGATGTTGCCTCAAAAGTAGAGCCCGTATCCGCGCCCTCACCGGATACCACGGCGATGTTATTTCTGATACTCCCTGAACTGGTGCGAATATAGCTAAGGTAATCTATTTTATAGGTCTGGTTATAGGGCGTATCAAGCTCGACACGAAGAGTCTCATCATTAAAGCTGTATCGCAAACCGGCAACATCAGCAATGCGCTCAATAACCAGATCAAAAGGCTTTTCACGCGCTGTAAAAATAATGGACCCACGGATTTTTGGATCAAGCTCAAGATCATAATCAGCTTGCTGCGCCAATTCGAACAAAATATCCCGCAGCGGAACCGACTGGTTCACGGAAATAGAAACAAGTGGCATAGGCTTTAAACCATCCGGAACGGATGAAATATAACGCTGAAGCGGCGGTATTGAACCGCCCCCTCCAGCAAGCTCATCGCTTTCAACTTCTGGCGTACGTTCCGCCAGGCCATCCTTATAATCCTGTATTTCAAAACCAGCGCCACGGTCAGGCTTCAAATAGTTCTGAGCCATGTCGCAATTCGACAACACAAATAGTGTTGCAGCAAGGCAAAGCACATGGAAAAAGCGCGCCGCCTTCAAAGTCTCTAAAGCCTGATATCTATGCATTGAAACAATACCCCGGAATGTGGAACTGCGACCTGATGCTGCCGCTGTGTCAGTAAGGATTCTCTTACTTGTTATATTACACCATAATGCCTGCAGACAGGCAATAGCTGAAAAAGGCATTTGTCAAAATAAATGACTAGGTCCCGACCCTAATCCTTGAAAGAGATAAGTGAAGTATCAACAGCTTGCAGCGTGTCCCTATCAACACCTGTTTTACCTGACAATTTTGCCTGGTGAACTTTCATCTTCATATCGGACGGTTTGTCGGAGTTGCTGATGGCTGTATCTTCAGAGATAAGGCCGTCAACATAGAGCCGCAAGAGCGACTGATCGAAAGTACACATACCGATCGTATTATTAGCCTCCATAACCTCAACAATTTTGCCAATTTTGCCAGTGAGAATAAGCTCCCTCACCAGGCCTTGGTTTAGCATAACTTCAATAGCAGGCACCAATCCCCCTTTTTCGCAGGGCAATAATCTCTGGGAAATAATGGCCTTCAAATTCATCGATAAATTGAGGCGTATCTGGTTGTGATAATCTTCCGGAAAAAGATTCACGATACGCTCAATCGCCTGATAAGAGTTATTGGTATGAATCGTTGCCAGACACAAATGTCCTGTCTCGGCGATCGTCAATGCCTGCTCCATAACTTCGCGATCGCGCACTTCCCCGACCAAAATAACATCAGGACGCTGCCGCAGAGAATTTTTCATGGCAATGGCAAAGCTCTCTGTATCAACGCCGACCTCTCGCTGAGTTACCACAGACGCCTTATGCTCATGAAAGTACTCGATTGGGTCTTCGATTGTAATAATATGCCCCTTCGAGTTTTTGTTCCTGTGGTCAACCATGGCGGCCAAAGTGGTCGATTTTCCCGACCCTGTCATACCGGTAACCAAAATAAGGCCCCGCTTTTCCATCGATAGCTTTTCAAGAATTTTGGGCATCTTCAGGTCAGCAAAACTAGGAATTTGTGAAATAATACGTCTGATAACCAGAGCAGGAAACTGACGCTGACGCAAAACGTTCACGCGAAAGCGACCGTATTGCCCCATATCAAGCGCCGTATTCAATTCCATCTGCGCGTCATATTCACGCTTTTGCCTGCTCGTCAGCATAGAGTTCAAAATGTCGTTAATTTCCTCAGGCGTCAGCGGTTCTTCAACCAGATTTATCAAATCTGTATCTGTGCGTAAGGACGGCGGGTGCCCGACCGTTAAATACAGATCGCTCGCCTCTTTTTCGTTCATGGCATTAAGATAGGTAAAAATAACAGGCGCCGTGCTCAAAATGAGTACCCCTCGCCGCTTCCTGATGTTTTAGGCTTAGCACTTTCCCCGCTTTTATTTACATCAAGCTCTTCCGGAGCTACATCTTCGCTTTCACCTATTCTTCCTCCACCCAAAGAGCCGGCGGCATGCTCGTCATCACTACGCTCTTCTGCTTCGTCTGATGTTCTCATCAAAGCTCTGCGTGCCTCCTCTTTTTCAATGATACCGCCCTCATAGAGATTTTTAACTGCCTCTTCCATCGTAACCATCCCATAGCGCGACCCTGTCTGCATCATAGAGAACAATTGAGCGACCTGGTTTTCTCTGATCAAATTGCGCACGGCATTCGTTCCGACAAGAACTTCAAAAGCCGCAGCCCGTCCTCCGCCAACTCTTTGTAACAAGTTCTGTGCAACCACGCCCTGCAGCGAGCTGGCAATCATGGCACGCACCATTTCTTTATCGCCTGTTGGGAACACATCTATGACACGATCAATAGTTTTACTAGCAGAGCTGGAGTGCAATGTTCCAAAGACCAGATGCCCGGTTTCTGCAGCCGTAAGGGCAAGTGAAATTGTTTCATAATCCCGCATCTCACCAACCAGAATTACATCCGGATCTTCCCGCAATGCACTCTTTAGAGCTCTGGAGAAAGAATTTGTATCCGTTCCAACCTCCCGGTGGTTAACCAGGCTTTTCTTCGAGGTATGAAAAAATTCGACCGGATCTTCAATGGTCAGAATATGTTTGGCCGCATGAAGATTGATATGATTAACCATCGAGGCCAATGTTGTTGATTTACCACTTCCTGTCGGACCGGTAATCAAAACTATGCCTTTCTCAAGCTCCGAGAAACGCTTCATGATCGGTGGAAGCTCCAGCTCCTCCATCGTTGGAACGATAGACGGAATGGTCCTGAAAACACCCGAAGAGCCCAGGCGGGTCGTAAAGGCGTTTACCCTGAACCTTGCCTTTTCGCCAAGCGAGATTGCAAAATCAATCTCCATATTTTTTTCATACTCGGCTCTTTGGTCCTCCGTCATAACCGAGTAGAGCATAGTCCGGATATCATCGCTGCTGAGCGAATCGCCTTTAACCCTTTTCATGATGCCATCAACACGAATAATAGCCGGACTGCCTGCACTTAGATGCAGGTCAGAGGCGTTGTTTTGCATGGTAAATGCGAGAAGCTGTGTGAGATCCAAGAGACATATCCTTTTTTGTAGTAAGCGCTTTTATAAAGGTAACGTAAATTTCATAGAACTTTATTAATTTTACTTACTTTCAGAGCAAAAGAGAACCTTCAAGGAGCAAAAGAGCATAAAGGGATGTGATTAAGGCCGGGCCAAAGGGAAAAATCTTCTCTTTTTTGATCATTTGCCAAATAAGAGCAAAGATAATCCCCAGAGAGCCCGACATAACAAAAAAAGTTGCAAGCTGCTCCGCCCCCAGCCACAAACCAGCCACAGCAAAAAATTTGACGTCGCCGAACCCCAGAGAATCACGTTTTAGAATTTTGGTCATGAACCAGCCCAAAAACCATGACAGCCCGGCAAAAACAGCAGCGCCCAGAATATAAAACCCCGCTATATACAAAGAGTCTGTGCCCAGACCTATCGAAGACACGTGAAAGGCAAGCCGCACAGCTCCAATACCGCCTACAATGAAAACAAGTTGATTGGGCAATATTAAATGATCGAGATCAATGATAAGCAGGGCTACAAGAAAAGGAACGGCCGCTATCACAAAAAACGCCTCGGGGGTAAAACCCAAGGCTCCATAAGTGCTCAGGCTTGCCAGCAAAACACCAAACTCAACCAAAGGGTAGCGCGCTGCAACGGGCGCCTTACAGTGGCGGCATTTCCCTCCGCACAGAGCCCAAGACACAATCGGAAAAAGGTCCATGGCTTTCAGGTTCGTATTACACGAAGGACAGGAAGAACGCTGGACACCCCAAGGTATATCACGCGGAATACGATAGACGATCGCCGTACAGAAACTGCCAAGGACAAGCCCCAGCAAGGTCACAATTATCATTTCTATGAAATAAGGTTCCACCGGCACGCTCAGGCCTGACCGCGTCTAACGTATGTTGGCAAGTCTTTCATATACGGACTCCCGCGGAATTGTCTGCCCTCTGCCATATATTGAATCCAGTTCAAGGGCTTGCTCATAATATTTAATGGCTTCTTTTTTTGCACCGGCGCGGTCGGCAATAATCGCCATATTATAGATGTGTCCGGCATTTTTGGGCTCGATGCTGGAGGCAATACCAAGATAGCGCATCGCCTCCTGATACTGCCCAAGCTGGGCCTGGGCAACCGCAATCTGAGCAGCAATGCCTGCATTGTTGGGCATATCATCCCTTAAATCGAGAAGACGCCTCAAGGCAACAGAAGGATATTTTGTCCCCATAAGACCAAGCATATTGATCTTGGCTTCAATGTTATCCGGATCAATATTCGATAGTTCCTCATAGGCCCCAATGGCCGCTTCAAAGCGCCCGAGATGCTGAAGAGAAACCGCCCGCCCCATCAATATTCTGGGATCACGTTTGTTCTTTTGATAAAGCTGATCATACATATCAAGCGCGGCATCATAGCGCCCCAGCTTCATGGCTCTGGTCGCCGCTACGATTTGTGCTTTCTTACCACCTTTACCTGATTCCTTTTTCACAACAATAAGCCTGGAGCCTGGCTGAAGGACCGGGTTGACCTTCCTTGGCGCCGCATTCCCCATTTCCCCCGTTGGAACCAGTGAATCAGCATCGAAAAATACATTCTCATCAATATCAGGCGTTGCAGAAACCGAAGGAATCTCAGCTGATTGCCCGGCATCCGCCGGGGTTACGGGTGGTAAATCGGCTGATGGCGGAGGATCTGCGGACACCTCAATAACGCCTGTTATTTCCCCTGACCCTGAAAGCATTTCTGCATTGGGCGCCAGTACATCACCTTCAACTTGCTGCACAGATATAGTTGGCTCTACAAAAATCTCGCCTTCCTGCTGCTGCGCCACAGGCTCTATCACAAGCTCATCTTCCTGCATCCCCGATGGAGCCATCTCCGGCTCACCCATATCTTCAATTTGCTGATCGTCAGGCAACAACTCTATTATACCCTGCTGTTGCTCCTGTGCTTTGGCCTTGTGTGTTTCACCAGAGAGAATAATCGCCATCGCGGCACATAAAGCCACAAGGTAAAAAGTCCTCAAAGTAAAAGGTTCCTGTTTTTTATTTAGGGAAAATCGCCGAAAAAAAGCTGTTGATAACATAAAATGAACCTCTTGATTTACTAAGCGCATACGAACCAGCGCTGAATATGAACTGATTCTATCATGCTGCGCGCTTTTTCTCAATGCAATGTAAGAAGGCGCGTTCGAGATTTTTAGCGCCGGTTTTCTTCTTTAATTCTTCCGGTTCTCCTACAAACCCAATCGTACCGTCATGCATCACCGCCACACGATCACATATTTCATCCATATCAGCAAGGATATGGGAGCTCAAAAAGATCGTACGACCCTTGGTTTGCGCCTCTGAGAGCATATCTTTCACCATAGTACGGGCCTGAGGATCAAGCCCACTCATAGGTTCATCAAGAATAAGAAGCGAACAACCGGTTAACACGGTACCAAGCAAACCCAGCTTTTGCCGCATACCTTTGGAATATGTCTGAACACGCTTTTTTAACACAGCAGAATCAAGAGCGAGCTTTTCCGCAGCTTCAGCCACATGATTCTGATCAAACTCCTGCTTATACAAAGCAAGAGAGAATTTTAAAAACTCAAACCCTGTCAAAAACCAGGGCGGCTCAAAACGTTCTGGAAGATAGGCAAGGCGTGATTTGCTATCGGCGCTTGTACATGGCTTTTGATAAACTTCAATGCTGCCGCTATCTTGCTGGCGCAACCCAAGGACAGCCTTGATCAAGGTGGTCTTACCCGCCCCGTTAAGCCCCATAAGGCCAAAAGACTCCCCTGCCTTCACTGAAAAAGAAACATCCTGAATAACAGGAGCAGCGCCATAAGAAACACTGACCTTATCTATGACGAGGGGGTTGGCTTTCGTACTCATTAAAACTCCGGTTTATTCTTGCCCCTGATTATCCAGGAAGGAATATGCGCATATCAAGGTGAAACCTGTGATGCGGTTTCAGGCGAACAGGATATATCTGGTTCGTATAATCATCATGCCATTTTATATCGATAAACTCTTCAGATACTTTCAGATCAAGCACCTCTCTCGGCATAGCCTTGGGTGTCACACGCTTTCCGTTGAGCCATATGGTCCACTCCTCAGTCGAACTGTAAAGAATTCCCCCAAGCCTTATATATCTGGCTTCAGGTGGTGGCCTGGGCCGATCATCCTGGGGCAAGGTAGCGCGCATTTCAGAATGCGTCGGCGGCCTTACCCTGCCGCGTGATTTCTTGGCATCAAGAAGGGCCGTATGCTCCCAGTAAGTAAAAAGAATGGAGGGGATCTTATCAGGGCTTATATCCTGCACCTTTGTGGGCGCCTTGGCTTTGGGTGCTGACGTCGATGGTGAGGGCTGAGCAGACTGAGCGTAAGCAGACACAGGGCTGACAAATACAACAATCGCCAGGACAGCCATAAAAACTATAGCCGAAAACCGTCCTGTTTTCTTGCTTGAAATATTTTTCTTTATACCCTTGCACGTCAGTCTCATAAACATTTTACCTTACTTACCTCTGGGAAGCACGCACCTGGGATTCCGGAATCATGGTACGCCAGGATAATTTAATATTCGCCTCAACTAAGGCTGGGCTTTCGCCCGTTGCAATCGAACGCAAGACGGCTGCATTTACATTCTGCACACGCTTCAAATCAATATCATCGACCTTCACATGGCCTGGGAAAGTCTTTTCGAGCAAATAGAGATAGCGATAGACCTCTATATCATCCATCGCCTCGATTTTAACTTCTATTTGACTGACAAGCAATTTATGAGCAGCCTTTTCAGCCTCATGATGGCCTTCTATTTTCCCCGGCGCTATACTGACAACCGCAGATATAACCCTTGAATCTTCCTGAATGCGCAAAAGCAAGTCTTCCGCTGCACGACGCCCCTGGCTTCTGAAAAAACCATCCTTCTCAAGAGCCTTAAATTGCTCTTGCTGTTCTTCAAGTTGATCAAACTCAATCTGCAATCTTGAAATGTCAGTCTCAACAGTAGAAATCTGACTTCTTAGATTGCGCAACTCTGTATCTGACTTCAACCTTTCAGGCATCATATAGCCATAAACTGCAGCCGCAAAAACGACATTCAATGAAATTAGAATGAACAGAAGAAATATGCGTTTAGCTCCCAAAACTCTGATCATATCAAAGGCCCCCTAATAAGAATCTCAGCGACGAAATCCTGAGTAACATCTTTCTTATCCAGATCGCCGGTTTCGACCACCACCTGATCGGTGTACTCGTAGTCTTTCAAGAATTTTGTCACCTCAATTGTATGGCCCGGCAAAACCATCTGCAGCCTGTCGCGAAGATCCCTCACTTCCTTGTTTCCCTTATCAATATTGGTAGTGCTGGGATACGTCATATGCATCTTTGCCTCATACAAATGAGACGAGGAGCCATCGCCTTTGCCAAGAAAAGCTTCAGCCAGATTGCTCGGATCGGTTGTCACAGTCACCTGGTCGACGCGCAAATCCCGGCCCAGCGCCCGCCCGACACCACTAAATAAAGCCAGTGGTTTAACACTTTGCTTTTCCAGTTCGTCATGAACCGCCAGAGATCCCTGAACCAGCCTGACATCAAAGCCAAGGTCTTCCTTGCGCTTAACCTCAATTTGATATTGAACATCAAGCTGTGTTTTTCTTTGCTTTGCAAACTCCAGATCTTCGTGAATGCTGCTCATCTCCTGATACTGATCGAGCATCTGATACGCCAGAAATGATGCCCCAAGAAGCAAAAGCAAAGACGCTGCCATTGCTGCCCGTCTCGGACCTGAGACAGAATCAATTTGCTTGGCCTTCATGGGCAAAAGTAAAGCCCGCTTCCGTCCTGCCCATGCAACATGCAGAACATCGGCATACCTAAAGTCATCCTGCTTTCCAAGCGGCACGCCCAAAAGCTGGCCGGCTTCGATCGCCGATAAAGTACGAAAATTACAAGGTGTCTCGACAGTGTCTTCGAGCAACTTACCCGCCGCCGGGTTTGCAATCACAATCACATCCAACCCGTCCGCCTCGTCATAACCAAAACGCGAAAGGTAACTCATTGTTGCCTTTAACTCCTGGTTGACTTCGCTTACCCACTGCTCCGGAGCTGAGTCCGTGTCCACAATAGGTGTCATGCGGGTCAGAGCAATCTCACCATTCTTGGTTACAACCTGACGCAAACTCCCATTTTTATGCTGGCCGATAAAGACCACCCATTGCGACCGCGCTTTTCCCTTGCGCGCAATTTTTGTTGCCAGGGTCTTGACCATATCCGAGCCCTCAATGGGCAAAAGCCCAAATCCGGCGATGGGAGCCATAGAGGCACGCGCGGCCCCCATGGTTTTATTAAAAGCATCAGAATCAGGAATGGCAGCAAAAATATAGATGCCCGCGGAGCTTGATTTCTGGCTTTTTACAACCTTCTCCTTTAGGGGCAACGCCGCCCGGACAGGATAGCTTGGAAAAGCGACAACCAGCTTCCTTTGCAAAACACTTGCCTTGTCGAGGGTACTGACTTTGGGAACACGCTCCTTGCGGTAATGCTGTTCAACCATATCGTTGAGAATCAGAACGGGCTTGTTGCCACAATCTTTCGAAACAATACCCGCGACGTTGCTCTCGAAATTTTCGACATCCCACGGCACAGTTTCGACAAGACGAACACCTCTGCTATTTGCAGCATAGATATAGAGAGCCTCATCTGCGATAAGAAGAACAGTTCGCGTTGGCGCTAAAAAGGATACTGACATTTCCTAATCCTAAAAATCGATATTTTCAAAGTTTGCGTAAATCGGGCCGAAGACACCCACTGCAATCCATAATATCATACCTCCGAGCAAAGCTGTTAGTGCTGGTTCAATCATTGCAATAATTGCCTGCACAGCTTCATCGACATCTTTGGTATAAAATTCTGAAACCTGGTCCAAAACAGCAGTTAAATTCCCCGTTTCCTCCCCAATTCTTAACATTCTGATGACCATGCTGGGGAACTCCCCGCAAGCATTAAAGGACTCAGATAAAGGCGTTCCTGACTGTACATAACTTTCTACACTTTCAAGCGCCTCGATCAAAGCTCGGTTAGAAACCGTATTACGAGCAGACCTCAAACTACCCATAACATCAATACCCGCCGCAAAAAGAGCACCAAAAGTCTGAGCATAACGCGCAATGGTAATTTTTCGAATCAAGACCCCGGCCACCGGCACTTTAAGCAGTAAGACGTCCACCTTGTAGGCAAACCCGTCAGAAATTTTACACAAAATCCTAGTAAGAAATAAAAGTAGAATAGGCGTGAGTATCACCACTGCACCGCCGACGACAGGAAAGCCATAAATGTAAAACAACGGGCTTTTAAAAAAGTTAGACACCTCAATAAGAACAATCGTATAGATAGGTAGCTCTTGATCCAGGTTTTTTATGAAATCGACAATTTGTGGGACCACATACCCCATCATGATGACAACTGTAAGAAGGACAACACCGGTAACAATCATCGGATAACGCGTTGCCTTGCGAACCATGGACTGCATCGCATCAACCCACTTCAGATACTTTATCAGTTGCCTGTATGAAGACGTGAGGTCCCCTGTATCTTCTCCTGCCTTAATCAAAGAAATATAAAGATTGGTAAAAACCTTTGGGTGTTTTGACATTGCCTCAGAAAAAGCGCTGCCGTCTGTTACATCTCTGTATATCTCTGACATGACGTCACGCAGCTGATCGTTGTCAGTCGTATCCCTGATATCCGCCAACCCATCCAGCAAAGGAACGCCGGCACCCTGCATCTGCTCCAGGTGGATAAAGAACTGAATAAGATCACGAATTCTAATCTTCTGAAGATGAAACCCCTTAAGAGAACCATCTTTTTTCTTCTGCAGCGGTGCGCAATGAATAAGCTCGAGACCAGCAGACTGGAGTTGATTGTGAAGATCGACCTCATTGGCGGCAGCGACCACGCCACGTATAGGGCGGCCTTTGGAATTCATAGCCCTGTACTTATAGCGTTCGATGACGAAACCTCAGAAATTATTTGTTAACGTCGACAACTTTGGCGAGGGCTTCAAGACTAGTGACGCCTTCAAGCACCTTAAGAATGCCATCGTCCTTCATACTTTTGAAGCCTTTTTTAACTGCCATCGACTTTAACTCTGCCTTTGTTTCGTTTTTGGCAACGATTTCGTCCATTTCTTCATCAAACATAAGAATTTCTGCGACCGCCGTCCGGCCTTTATATCCCTGACCGCCGCACATATCACACCCGCCCTGCTTTGGCCGGTAAATAGACGGAGCATTTTGGGACTCTACGCCCAAAATAGTGCACTCATGCTCATCAGGCCCGTATTCTTCTTTACAATTATGGCATAAAATCCTGACCAGACGCTGCGCAAACACCGCGATCACAGCACCGGCAATCATACCGGGCACCAGACCCAAATCCAGCAAACGTGGCATGGCGCCAAATGAATCGTTGGTGTGCAGCGTCGTATAAACCTGGTGACCTGTCATAGCCGCTTTCAAAGCCATCTCGGCTGTCGTTTTGTCACGAATCTCACCAATAAAGATAATGTCGGGGTCCTGACGTAACAGAGCCTTAATCCCGTCGGCAAACTCAAGAACACCTTCACGCACATGCGTCTGTCGGATCATCGGCAGAGAATACTCAACCGGATCTTCCAATGTCTGAATGTTGACCTCTACATCGTTGATTTCATTTAGCATTGAGTAAAGAGATGTTGTCTTACCGCTACCCGTCGGGCCGGTAACGATTATAATACCTTCCGGCCTTGTCTGCGTACGATTGATTCTATCAAGATTATACTCGCTAAACCCTAGGTCCCCCAGCGGCACGATGCTGGAGCTTTTGTCCAGAACACGAAGAACGATATTCTCGCCATGCACAGTCGGCAAAGAAGAAACACGAAAATCAGCTTCACGCCCGCCGATATTCATAGAAAATCGTCCGTCCTGTGCACTGAGTTTATCGGCAATATTCATCTGCGAAATAATCTTGATACGCTGGGAAACCCCGTTCCAGTGCTGCCTGTGCAGGATATGAGCGGTAAATAACACACCGTCCAGACGATAGCGCACACGGGCGAAGTTATCTTCCGGTTCAAAGTGCAGGTCAGACGCCCCGATTTTCACGGCATCGGCAACCAGCGCGTTCACAAGCCTGACGATAGGATGTGTAAAAGCCTGGTTCTCATCCAGCTGGGTAATATCCAGCTGATCATCCGATTCCTCAAGTTCTTTTAATATCGCATTGATAGAGCTTGCATATCCGTAAGCAGCATCAATCGCTTCGGCCAAAACCGTTACCGTGGTTACCAATGGTTTGATCTGCGCACCCTTGGGCAAATAGCGGCGCAATGTATCAAGGGCCACCACATCATAAGGATCAGCCATCGCCACCCGGACTTCGTCATCGGTCACGGAAACCGGTAAAACCTGGTGTTTTGCTGCAACAGGCTTTTCAAGCAAGTTCAAGGCATCCCCATCAACAATCGTGTGCTTGGGATCAAAAACCTCAAAACCCGAGGATTCAGCCAAAAAGGCACTCAGTGTTTCGTTATCTATAAACCCAAGATCAACAAGAACGCTTCCCAGCATCTTGCCGGATATTTTTTTCTCCTGTAGCGCCACATTGAGCTGGTCGGCGGTAATAATGCCCATGGAAACAAGACGGTCACCAATACGGGTCTTCGCGCCGTCTTCGCTTTCCTCCAGTTCCTTTTCCATCTTGGCCTGCATATCGGTATAGGCCCGTTGAATGGCACCGCTGCCGGATGGCTCTTTTTGTTCTCTGGGGTTTTTATACTGAACGGGAAGCTGGCCTTCGGATGACCCTTCGCCTTCTTCACCTGACTTGTCTGTCGGCATGTCCAGCTCTATATCTTCAATCACAAGATCATCGTCAGAAGACGTATCTTCCTGGGCACCCTCATCCTCAGGACTGATCACATCCAGACCGCTGATATCCACGAATTCACCGACCTCCAGATCATTATCCGGAGTCAGGCTCATTCCTATATTGTCACCCTTATCTTCTTTATCCATTTTATCCATCTTGAATCATGTGAATTACATGTTTTTGAACTCTTCTTTGAAAGCCCCCGTGTACATAAGTTTTACCGGATAAAGGTTAACAAAATGACTATATCCTATTGCCATAAAAACATTATTTCTGTATAGCTTTGCCGCCGGATTGCGCGTGCCAAAGCGCCCTGATGACGGAACCTTAGAAAATTCATGCAAGCCATTGATAACAATAAAAAAAACGCCCGGTAAGGGGCGCTTTTTCGAGAGGTATCCGGATATTCTTATTCGGCAGCAACGGCAGCGAGTTGAGTTTCCTCACGCGGCCAGCTGTTAAACTGCATAACCGCTTCATCGACACCGCACACCGTGGTGCAAAGCCTTGCCGCCACCAAATACGGGTCGGCATTGGCACCGGGCCTGCGGTCTTCGAAATAACCGTAGCCTTTTTGGTCAACCGGCTTCGGAATACGGATCGAAGCGCCGCGATCAGCCGCACCGGCTCTGAACGTATTGATGTCACAGGTTTCGTGTAGCCCGGTCAAACGCCGCTCCAGACCCGCACCATAAAGAACAATGTGTTCCTGGTGCTTGGCCGCCAGCGCTTCAACAGCCGCGTCAATAGCCGCTCGTCCCTTCTTCGGATCGCGCGTGTCCCTGGTCGAGAAGTTGGTATGCATACCGGCACCATTCCAGTCTCCACGAACTGGCTTGTTATGTGTGGAAACTGAGACGTCATATTCTTCGGCCACGCGATAAAGCAACCAGCGCCCGAACCACACGTGATCGGAAATATTGAGCACATCACATGCTTCCTTGGGATCACCACGGAAGCCAATCTGAAACTCCCACTGGCCCGGCATCACCTCGGCATTCAGACCATAATAGATAAGTCCGGCTTCGAGGCAAACCTTCGCATGATGCTCGGCAATCTCGCGTCCATGTACTTCATCGGCACCAACGCCACAGTAATAAGGTCCCTGCGGTCCGGGGAAACCACTCTCCGGCCAGCCCAGCGGTGTACGGTTGGCGAACAATGTATATTCCTGCTCGAACCCGGCCCACGGCTCCTGCGCTGCAGCCCCGGCATCGAGAACGGCACGAAGCTGCGCGCGTGAATTGGATTCATGCGGCTGGTCATCGGGTGTATAAACCTCGGTCATCACCAGGAAATTGCCTTCGCCGCGGATCGGATCGGCAATAAAGGATACCGGCTTTAAAATACAATCGGAATCATGGCCTTCGGCCTGATTGGTCGACGAGCCGTCAAAGCTCCATTCGGGGAAATCTTTAATCGACGGGTTGCTGCCAACATCAACAACGCGCGCCTTTGAACGCACATAACGCGTCGGCGTCGCACCATCCAGCCAGATATATTCGGCCATCTTAAATTTAGACATCTTTTCGCTCTCCTTTTGCGATCGGGGTTAGGGTTTAGTCACCCTTACACCCTATAGGGGCCAAATAAGGTTTGCAATATTTATTTACCTGTATTGCAAAAAACGCATAGCATAACTGTAAAGGTATATTTTGCTGGGTTTAAACCCCTTATCCTGCTATGAATGCGCCATCAATCGGGAGAAGAAACATGGACCAGAAGAACAAAACAATCAGCCAAAAGCTCGGTATGAGCCTGCTCTCCAATATGCTGGGGCGCTTTATCCAAACCGGCACGTTGCGCCTGATTGATGCCAATGGCGAGGTCATCGAATTCAAAGGCACGGACGAGCCCGTCGTCACCGTGCGCATGACCGATCCCGATTTACCGCTAAAACTCTTCCGCAACCCGGACCTTTATGCCGGCGAAGCCTATATGGACGGCACCATGGTGTTTGAAGATTCGACGCTGAAAGATTTCCTCGGGTTGTTTTCATTAAACCGCCGCTCAATGGCTTCTTACCCGCTGCAAAAAATCCTGCGCAAAACCTGGCGGCTCTTACGCGGCATTCAGCAACACAACCCCATCGGCAAAGCCCAGCAAAATGTCGCGCATCACTACGATCTCTCGGCCGAGCTTTATAAGCTCTTCCTCGATAAGGACATGCAATATTCCTGCGCTTATTTTGAAAACGGTGATGAAACACTGGAGCAAGCCCAAGAGAAAAAGAAACGCCACATTGCCGCCAAATTAAATCTTAAAGACGGCCAGCGCATTCTCGATATCGGCTGCGGCTGGGGCGGGCTGGCGCTCGATCTGGCAAGCCGCGCCAACGTTGAAGTGCTCGGCGCCACTTTGTCGGAAGAGCAATTAAAAATCGCACAGGAGCGCGCGGAAAAAGCCGGGCTATCAGACCGCGTTAAATTCCAGCTGATCGATTACCGCGAACTCGAAGGGCCTTTTGATCGCATCGTTTCCGTCGGCATGTTCGAGCATGTCGGCGCGACGCGCTATGATGAATTTTTCAAACATGTTTATAGCCTGCTCACCGAAGACGGCTTCGCCCTGCTCCACTCCATCGGTCATATGAGTCCGCCTTCGACCACCAGCCCATGGATCAGAAAATACATTTTCCCCGGCGGCTACTCCCCGGCTCTATCCGAAGTGTGCGCCGCCACCGAGCGCGAGCATCTGTGGATCAGCGACATCGAAGTGCTGCGCGTGCATTACGCCGATACGCTGGCTGAATGGAACAAAAGGTTTCAAAAGAACCGCGACAAAATCGCCGCGCTGTATGATGAACGTTTTTGCCGCATGTGGGAATTTTACCTGACCACCTGTGAGATGACGTTCCGAACCGGCCCACAAATGGTGTTCCAGATGCAGCTCTCCCGCACCCGCGACGCCACCGGATTAACGCGCGATCATATGTTCGAAGCGGAGCAAGCCTACCGCCAGAGCGAACAGCAAAATCAAAAGAAAAGCGCTTAGGGTGATACGAAGAAACCAAGCTCAACGCGAAACATATTATTGAATCTACACTATCAAAATAAACCTATTCCTTACCCTTCGTTTCCAATTCAAACACCTCACGGCCTTCAGATACATTAATCAATTCGGGCAATGCGTAAACAGCAGGTGATTGTCCCCGCCCTTCTTTAAGCATCATAATCAGGCCAGCCTCTTTAAGAGCCTTCAATATATTATGTGCCGTCATCGGCGTTGCTATGCTGGATTTTTCACGAAAATCAGAGGCGTTTATAATGGGTTTTGAAAAAAATGCGTCTAAAACAAGCAAAGCGTATTTAGAATTTGTTGTTTCGACAAAATCCTTTTTCATTCTTTCATATAGCTCATGAATTTTTTTAGCTTTTTGGGTGTTTCTTTCAGCCTGAACAATCGTTGCCTTAAGAAAAAACTCTATCCAGCCCGGCCAATCGCCAGACTCCGTAACAGCCAGTAACCGTTCCCTATATTCATCATCATGTTCTTCCAGATATTCACTCAAATAAAACACCGGCCTTTGCAAAACTTTCTTTTGGTACAAAAACAGAGGCAGCAACATTCTACCCAAACGGCCATTCCCATCTTTAAAAGGGTGAATAATTTCAAACTGAGCGTGAATAATCGCCATTTGAACCAGTGGGTCTTCCATATCATTGGATATAAACTTCTCAAGATTATCCAAACTCGCCTGCATAATGAGAGGATCAGGAGGAATAAAACGGGCTTCTTTGATAGAACAGCCGGGTTTGCCAATCCAATTTTGATCTTCTCTGAATTCTCCCGGCGTTTTGTCTTTCCCCCTGACGCTATCCATCAATATTGAATGAAGCTCTCTAATAAGAGACATTGAAATAGGCCTGTCTTTCAAATAATCTTCTGCAACCAGAAGGGCTCTGCGATAATTAATGACCTCTTGGATATCTGTCGTTTTTTCTTCTTCAAACGCCTCTCCAGCTTCATGCTGAAGTACTTCGACCAAAGAAGCTTGTGTTCCCTCAATTTTGGAAGATAAAACAGCCTCCCTGGCTGTTATTGGTGACAAAAGAACCGCTGAATTTACAATACCGTTTAACGTACCGTCATATCTTGCTATGGCACGACTTGCTTGCCCCATTAGGCCAACAAAGCCTTTCCATTCAATATCAATGGGAAGTTCATCCGGAACACAGGGTTTCTTTATAGAATTTGCCATTTTTCCTTAAAAATTTGTATAAAGCCTACTAGCTAAAAAGTCATTTGTATAAAGTACCACCCCCACTCACTTTATACAAATACTTTTGTATTCACTTCACTATATACAAAACCAAAACCTTAAAACTTGACATGTTAGGAAAAAACGCCTATTATTACCGGATGTATGATGATAACACGGAGATCCTGCCCGCCCCCACAAACCAGGAGGCAGCGCAAAAAATGCAAAGCAGGGCGCCGGCCCTGTTTTTTGCACCGGGAAAGGGCTCAAATGCGAGGTATAGAAACGTTTTTTCCGTGGATTCAGACTAAAGGGCCTTAAAAAGCTCTTCTATATCAATGACTTACACGCCAGCCTCGGGCAAAAAAAATAGGCAAAACCTACCTAAACTCATCACCGTCATCACCTGAATTTTTATAGAAAATTCTAAGGTGATCCATGGATTCCCCTAGAATCTGCTGTGCAGATTCGGAGAATGACATGATCATCTTGTGCTCTATAAGCTATTTATAACCTTCATCATATAGGTTGCCCGGTTTTCCGGCCCGCGTTCATAAAGAGGTGTAAATCCTTTTTTCAAATACAGCCCCGGCCGCCGCGCCATGATATGAACACTGCCCACCGAATTCGTATGCTTCTCCGCGTACTCCAGCCTGTGATCAACCAGCGCGCTCATCAAGCCTTTGCTCTGATGCGCAGGCTCCGTAGTTCCCCAGCGCAAAGCCCATATCCCTCTCGCAAAAGGCAGCGGCTGAATAGCGGCAAAAGAAACAATCACCCCGCTTTGCTCAATCTTAAAAAACACCATATTGTTTGTATCGGAACCTGTTTTGAATGAGGTCACGAGATCGCTGGTAAACCATTCCTGCTCATCCGGCGGAACATCGATATGCGCATAAGCGCTTTCAAAGACAGCAATGGCTCTGGGGATATCGCCTTCAACCATGTTTTCTATGACAAGTGTCGGCATGATAAAATCACGTGAATTGAGTATGGTGCGCATAGCACTGCGTAGCTTTAGCGAAGCAGTGGTACGCCCGGAGAGATTCGAACTCCCGACCTCCTGATCCGTAATCAGGCGCTCTATCCAGCTGAGCTACGGGCGCATATTTACCACAGTAAAGTGCGCCAGACACTACGCGAACTGGAAAATGATTGCAAGGGCCGCGCCACGCCCGGCAACACGGTCTTATTTTTTTCTCATAAAAGCACTCTATGTGCTTGACAGAACATCACTAAAAAGCGATGCTTAGTGGATGAGTACTCTATTTGCGTAGGTCTATTACTGTTATTTCTCTGGTTCACGGAAAAAGAGACTTCTAAGACAGGCATTCAAACAAACAATATGATGAACATGTCCGGAAAAAACATGATCTTACGTAATGGCGCGCTTCTTTTATCGGGTTCGGTCCTGCTTACCGCTGCGGTGGCCTTGCTGCCTGCGACGGCTCTGGCACAGGGCGGCGCGAAGAACGGCGCACAGGTTATTATTGACCCTTTTCCCAATAACGTTCAGGACAAGATTTACTCCAAGCCAATCCAGGTGCGTGATATCACGCCTGCCGATATTGTTGGCGAAACCTATTTCAAACCAACCGAAACGCTGGTCACCCGCAAGGTGAAGGAGCTTCATGGCGATCTCGCCAAGCTGCAGGGCGATGTCGTCGGCATTTCCGGTGGTCTCACGAATTTAGAGCGCGCGAGCGAAGGCAAAGCGGCCGAATACTACGCCAATATCGCAACAATCAATACGCAGCTGCAAAACGGTACAACCCCCGGCAACCCTCGCCTGGTTGGAAAGCTGACCGTGGCCGAGCGCAACTTAAAAGAATTGGGCAACACGGTAGGGCAGCTTAATGAGCTTGCCGTCGACACCGCGCAAACCGCTTCGGAAGCGTCTTTCCTGCTGGAAAACACCCGCGCAGCCTACAGCCTGTCCGGTGCGGTTGAGGAAGACCACATTAGTCTGGCCAAGCTCGAGGACTCCATTAACAATACGCTCGTCATTATTGAGCGCGTGCTCAACAACGTGAATGACGATATTACCCGCACGACCGCCTATCTCGGCTCCGAGCGCCACAATATGCGCACTTTGTCTCTGGCGGTGACCAATGGCGATCTTTACGGCAAAAGCCTGTCCAACCGCCCGTTTTCAAGTGTAACGCCGTTTGATCCGGCCAATAGTGCTGCCGGCATTCCTGTTGCTTCCGCCGGTGCGCTGACGCCAATACCGGGCGCAGCCCCTGCTCCGCCTTTGACACAGGCCCGCCCGCTGGTGAAAATCCGCTTTGATCGCCCTAATGTTGACTATGAACAGCCCATCTATATGGCTGTGAACGAAGCGCTGGAGCGCTACCCCAACGCCAAGTTTGAGCTGGTTGCTGTCAATCCAACGCAAGGAAACGCCGCACAGGTCGCTATTGAGAGCACAAGAGCCCGCCGCAATGCCGAGCGCGTGCTTAGAACGCTTACTCAGATGGGTCTGGGGCTGGAGCGCATTGATCTGTCCTACACAGACAATCCCGAAGCCGCCAGCAACGAAGTTCACTTATATATCAGATAGTTAGAGCTTGTCTTTAAGCTTTTAGTGCGGCTTTTGGCTGCCTTTTTTGCTACTATTATGCAAGCGACCCTCCCAAACAGCCCTGTATTATTTAACATAACTTGCTATTTGCGGCGATTTGTGGTGTAATCACGACGTTAAAACAGGGCAAAAACAGATGCTTAAGGTATAGATAAAGATGTCAACCAGATCACAAGGCCCCTACAGACACCCGGAAATGGAAGGGTTTCAACAACTGCTTTTAGAGCACTTTGATGAAGCTTTGCCTGTTGGCTATGACATGGATGGAAAAGAGCTTCCTGCTCTTACGGTCATCAAAAGTGCTTTAATGCATAAGCTCAACGAAATTGAAACACTTAAGCATGCCGCTATTCATGAAGGCGGATCAGATGCGCCGGCCGGCTTTGAAGTGGAAGAAGCTATTAGAGCCGGCGTATTAAGCGAGCATATTTTTTCCGGCGTCTCAGTTGTATCAGCTGTTGGAATTATTGGAGTTTTATTAGATCAAAAAAATAACAAAAAGAAAGAATTGATACAAGCACTCACAATATGGCTGGAGTTTGAAGAAAACAGCAACAGTGAAAATAAAACAATAAAATCACAAGCTTACGATACCCTTGCGCAGCGTCTCCATGAAAGCGGACTGGAATATGAAGCAATCCCCGAAATAGACACAAGGTACTTCAAGCCAACTTTCTTTCATGATCTTGCAAAAGAATTAGGTATAGGTACAAAAAAGAAAAGCTTTTCAGAACGCTTATCTAAAACAGGATATCGACTTACTCATATTACTAAAGAACAAGCTAGGGAGCTTGGAAAGAATTTAAAAGCAAAGAGTTTAAGTGGACTAAAATGTGGATGGAACATTATTGCCGGGGCGCTTCCTAACCCTAATGGGGCGCAAGAATTCGTGACCACAATAGGCAAGGGCGCTGTAACCTTTGTCCGTGCACCCTTTGAATTCAGAACCTTAAGCAATGAATTACGTGATGGCGTTTTACAATTGGAAGAAGAAGACCCAGAGCTTGCCGAAGCTTTACATGCACCGATGACCCAAGAAGTACTAAGAAAGATCGAAATTGATCCCGCTCGCCTTAAAGAAATGAAACGGGTTCACAAAAATATTCCAAAGCATATTTGGGAAGCAAAAAAGCTTTACGCTACTTTTCTGGCACAAGGCATCTTTATAGCATTTCAAACAGCTCAGTTTGCACAGAATTACGCTAACGACAATATAGGGGATATGATAATAAACATATGCTCCATAAGCGCAGCTTCCAGTCCTTTCAAAGTTCTCGCTTTGGAAGCTATGGAAGAACGTGACATAGCCTTAAGTATGCGCGCTAAAATCGGTGAATTAGATTACAGGACAATTGGGATAGAAGACAACGGCAACGTAGACCAGCCTTCAACAACCCCACCATAACCAAGTGGTGTCCCCGGCGGGATTTCTTTGGTGCGGGGCGGTGCCCCTTGTCGCGCCGAAGTCCGACAGGACGAAGGCGGATGGCAAACGCTAAATTCGGCCTTCATTACACTCGGCCTCATTAAGCTTTTTGTCGAACGGCGGCTTCAAACCCTCACCCAAAACACCATCCAAATAAAACCCGCAAAAGCGGGTTGATTTGAATGGTGTCCCCGGCGGGATTCGAACCCACGACCCCCAGATTAGGAATCTGGTGCTCTATCCTACTGAGCTACGGGGACATATAGTCATTTTCATTAAAAATGGTACACTCCTTATCGTCATTCCCTGAATTTTTGTCTATAAAAATTCTAAGGGAATCCATCTGCAACCCCATTGGATCACCTTAGAATTCGCCATACGAATTCAGGCGATGACAGTTTATAAAAGATCCCCGCTTTCGCGGGGAAGGCAGTATGAGTGGTATCACACACCGAGTTCCTCTGCCAGTTGATCCAGCAGCGCGCCGACCCCCTTCTCGATTAACTGATACGTATGCTCGAAATCCTCCTTGCCGCCGTAATACGGATCGGGTACATCCTGGCCCTTATAATCCTCATGATAATCGAGCAGCAAAGCCAGCGCGGCCCGGGCCGAAGACGGCGCCATACGGCCGAGCTCGACATAATGCCCGCGATCCAGCGCCAGAATATGTGTAAATTCGTCAAAATCCCTGGCTGAAACCTTGCGCGCCTGCTGGCCTTCCATCATCACCCCCTGCTCCAGCGCCGCTTCAATGGAGCGGTAATCCGGCGGCTCACCGACGTGATAGGCTTGGGTCCCGGCGGAATCAATGTGGAAATGAGCCCCCAAATCCCGCGCACGCACAATATGCCAAAAAACCGCTTCAGCCGTGGGAGAGCGGCAAATATTCCCGGTACAGACAAAAAGAATGCTATACATTGCGCCAATTTCCCGTCATAACCAAAAACTTCGGGCCAAATAAATTCCTTGTGCTATAGGAATACGGACCCTAGGATACCCCGTTATATATGCAAAACAGCCCGTGAGCGATATATATACGCTCGATAAAATAAAAGAATATGCCGACAAAAAAAGCAAATCTTGAAGCCGTTTCCGTAAGGCTGGCAAACTCTCAGCAGGAAATAGAGGAGGCCCAGCGCCTGCGCTATAAGGTTTTCTATGAAGAATACGATGCGACGCCAACCAAAGAAATGACCAAGCGCCGCCGGGATATGGATGATGTCGATGAAATTGCCGATCACCTGGTGGTGATTGACAATTCCTCCGGTAAAGAAAAAATTGTCGGCACCTACCGCCTATTACAGCGCGACGCGGCAAGCAAGCATGGCGGGTTTTATTCCAGCGGCGAATATGATCTTTCCAACATCCTCAACGCCGATATATCGCTTCTGGAATTGGGCCGCTCCTGCGTGTTACCGGAATTTAGGTCGCGTCCGATATTACAGCTCCTCTGGCAGGGCATTGGCGGCTATATTACCGAACATAATATCGAATTGCTGTTTGGCTGCGGCTCTCTGCACGGCACGGAGGTCACCAACATATCGCGGCCGCTGTCTTATATGTATCATTACCATCTGGCCGAAGAAAATCTCCGCGCGCGCGCGCTCGAGCACCGCTATATCAACATGGATATCATTCCAAAAGAGGAACTCGACCCCAAGAAAGTTTTTAGTGAACTGCCGCCGCTTCTCAAGGGCTACTTACGCATCGGCGCGACCGTGGGCGATGGCGCAGTGATTGATCCGCAATTTAATACCACCGATGTATTTATCGTCATGCCGACCGAGGCCATGACCCAGCGCTATCGCGCCCATTATGAGCGCAAAAATCAAAAACCCATGCCCGGCAGTACGGAAATCCCCCAGGACATCGCCGCCTTCGCCAGAGGAACCGCATGATCCGTTCTCTTGTTGCAGGCCTTAAGCTGGCCGGTTTTGCTGTGCTTTGTATATGGATACTTGTCTTTCAGGGCATCTTCCTTCTGCTCTATAAAGGCCCGGCCTCCTATATCATGCCCAAAATGTGGCACAACGGCGTTCGCAAAATTTTTGGCCTTAAATACAGGATAGAAGGCGAGCCTTATACGCAAGGTCAGACGATTTATATGAGCAACCATTTGTCCTATCTTGATATTCAAATTATCGGCAGCGTGATCACAGGCTCCTTCGTTGCCAAGAAGGATGTCGAGACATGGCCGCTTTTTGGCCTGCTCAGCAAAATGCAACAAACCGCTTTCATCAGCCGCTCCAAGATTGATGCCGCAAAGGAAAAAGCGGTGCTGGAAAACATGCTGAACGAAGGCAAAAGTCTGATCATCTTCCCGGAAGGAACCTCGACCGACGGTCAAAACGTGTTGCCGTTTAAATCCAGTCTTTTTTCAATCGCCTTCATGGGGCATAACAAAGATCTGGTTGTCCAGCCTGTGACTTTAAGCGTTGAAAGTGCCGATGGCCGCCCCGTCAAAACCCAGGATGACCGCGATTTATATGCCTGGCATATCGATATGACCACGGAAATGCCGGATCATCTGTGGCGCTTTGCCAAAAGTTCGGGCGCTACGGTGGTTTTAAAATTCCACCCGCCTTTGAAGGCTTCCGACTATAATGACCGAAAAACACTTGCCAAGATATGCCATGACAACGTAAGCAAGGGGCTGGAAATGGCCCAGGCGGCATAGCATAAACAAAGAAAAACAAACCAAGGAGAACACAATGTCTACAATCGAGCCCGAAGAAGTATCCAGACTGCAAGCCTATATGCAGAAAGTATACAGACATGACGGTATCGCCTTGAAAATGCGTGAAAAAGCCGAAGATTCTGTGGAAGTTATCATCAATGGCGAATTCATCGGCATCATCTATAAAGACGAGGAAGACGGCGACACCTCCTATAATTTCAATATGGCTATTCTCGATATCGACCTTCAGGAAAGCGCCTGATACGAGCCAACACCCCATATCCTTTGCCTGATCACCCTAAAATTTGCTAAAATTAAGGATATTAACGGTAAAAGGCACCTGGGTGAGCAATTGTTGGGCAGAAACCCTCTGATATTTACAACTTTTCTCTTTATTTCTGCGGGCTTAACGGCCCCAACCCTTGGCGCTGAACAGCTCCGTTTTGATCAAACCATCTCCCAAAGAGCGCAAAAAAATATCCATCTCCATATGCAAGGTGAGGATGTTAAGATCGCTGGTATAGACCTGAACGAAGACGGCATGGATGAATTCATCGTCAGCAACGCCGATTGCACCAAGGTAAAACAGAATTGCACCTATTCTATCCTCGCCGATAAAGACAACAATCTCATCACCCTGGGCACCATCAAAGCGCGCACGCTTTTGCTGGGCGATAGCTATTCCCACGGCATACGCGATATCCTGGCCTATGATAACGACAGGAATGATTTCGATTACACACTATATGTTTGGGAACCGACGCTCTCTCGTTATACAATAGGCTCTGGAGCAAGGGGCGCCAATGGTCATTAAAACCCGCAAGAAACATATGCTTGGGATGCTGTCATTTTTGGCAGCCTTCATTTTCACCACACATGCCTATGCACAATGCCCGCCAGGAATTCCCTGCACCGCCAAGCTGCCTCCACCGAACGCTAACCCGCCACCTCCGCCAGCCAATGCGGCGAAGTCTGACAGTCAAGCCTGCGATGCCGATTTCATGAACCAGATATATGCCCGCGCTTTCCTTGAGGCCGAGCGTGAAGTTGTCATCAACCAGACCGTATTCCGCAAACCCGATAGCGTTCTTGAATATACCTGCTTCGACCAATTTGTCAGCATAACAGCCAATGAAGCCGGGCCGCTTTTTACTGAAACCACAGCCTTCAAAGACAGAAAAGTTGACATCAGCGCCAAAGGTGCAAACTCTGCCGGCCTGTTACCGGCCGCAGTAAGCGAAATAGCGGCCAAGCCGCTGGAACAGCTGGAAGCAATATTGCCCGAGCTCTCTGCTGATGATTTTATAGCAACCCTGAAAGAGGCCGGACTTTCAAAAGTGAAAGATCTCTCACCGGAAGCGCTTCTTGGCCCGATCATTAATTTCTCCCCCAGCCAGATTCAAGACAAGATTAAAGAGCTGCCAAAAGCGATACAAAAAGTCATCGAAAATCAAATCGAAGCAGTCTTACCGCCAGAGATACGACAGCTTGTTAGCAGCAACCCTCTTGCCAATGCAGAAGAGCTTATCACCGGCATAAAAACCCTCGATCCTTTAGAGCTCAGCTCGCGCTTAAAGGACGTAGCAGGAGATCCGGCTGACCTCCTCAACCTCCTCCCTGACAATGTCCGCAGCGGCCTTAATGTACAGGACATTGTTAATACATACGCTGATAAAACCTTAAAGCAGGTGCAAGATAGTCTATCGAAGCTGAAAAACGCTACCACCTTACCGTCGGGAACACTAACCGGCATATTTGACAACATTAAATCTGTTGCAGACAAAGCTAAAGCATTGGGCGCCATATCCCCGGCAGAACTACTTAACTTTCCAAAAACCGATCTCAAAACCATCCTGACCAAAATTACACCCGTTAACATGCCCGAATTCATCAACAACCTGCCGGACATAAGTGTAAACGCCCTTCAAAAAGATGTCTTTATAGATACATTGAGTGACTACACCCCGGATGAATTTGCTCAGACCTATAACGCCCTTAAGGATGGCGCTCAAAAGGCTGTGTCTTCTGACGTAATAAAAGGCGTTGTGGCCAAATACACACCGACTGAGGCGGCCACTTTCTACAACAATTTAAGTGCGCAGGCAAAGGCAGCGAGTAATGTACAGGAAGCGCTAACAGAGGCCTTTAAAACCTACACCCCTGATGGCGCAGTGGAGGCCCTGAACGGCTTTACGCAGGAAACAAGACAGCAACTGGGAGAAAAGTTCTTTAAGGATACCATTAACAATATGATCCCAAGCGATAAAGTCGCGGCCCTGACAAAACTTTCCAAAGAAACCATAGAAGGCTACTCCGACACCGCATGGACAGAAATCTTGGCTCCTTTATCTGAAAACGATTTTGTCACTTCCGTAAACAATATGCTGCCCGAGGCCAGAGAAGCCCTATCCGGCGTTGCCATTACCAGCAAGCTTGCAAACTTGCCCAACCCAACTGCCGTGGTAAATCAGCTGACAGGCCAGGCCAAAAACCTGGTGCAGAAAAAAATTGAAGATGCTCTGCCGCCCGCTGTCAAAAACCTGATTAGTGGCGACTCCTTTGCCTCAGCCAGCGAGATTCTTACGGATTTGCAAAACCTGACTCCTGACGCCGCCCTTTCAAAGATACCCGGTTTGCTACCTGATCAGGCATCGAAGCTCCTGACCGTTCTACCAACCCTTACAGTCAGCAACTTCGTCCCAGGCGGACTGGCCAATGCTGTAAATTCATTTGGCAAGGACAAGGTTGAGATTGTCAAAAACTTCACGGAAGGAATTGTTAATTCCGCCCAAATCGGTGAGTTTACAGCCATTTTTGCTACAGATATCAATGTCGACGATGCCGTTGGTATTTTTACTTCTTTTTCTGATAAGGCAACAGCAGCTTTCCCTGCTTTTGATCAGGCGCAGATTTTTACCACCACGTTTACCGGTGATGAATTCAAAACATTCGCCACCAGCTTACAAGGGCAAATACTGGGCAACTTTGATACAGTCGCTTTTACCGGCGGCGTGGAAGCGCTCGGTGCTCAGGCCGCACAATTATTTGATGCGTTTAACAAGGATCAGGCGATAGCCTCCTTAAATAACTTTCTATCTCCCTCCATTCCGTCCCTCTTCTCAAACATTAGCGTACCCACGCTGAATCTATCGCTGGGCTCTCTGGGAACCGGCGGCATAACCAGCGCACTCAATGGTCTTGGCGGCGGCTCATTCGGTTTTGGCGGCGGTATACAAACAGTTATTCCTTTCAATGTCTATTTAGGCGGCACGAAGCTTGACACATCCTTGCAGGCGGGCGTTCTCAGCAGTCTTTCAAAATTCGTGAACTCCAATTTTGCCCATGATTTCCTTGGCGGCGCAGCCGGCATCAACAGCGAGCTCCAAACAGCAATCGGCAGCAGCAACTACACCTGCCTAACCATGCAGCAGGTATGGCAGTTGGCCAAATGTCGTAATTTTGCCCTGGATGACGCTTTCTTAAGCTTTAAAGATATGACAATCACGGACCCGCGCGCATTGCCACAAATCTGCAGGGGTACAACAATTACAAGCGCGCTCATTAACGTCGCAGAAAATACGAATTTCGAATATGTCAGATTTGATCCGGTTTCCAGCCATCTTGATCTTTTGTTACCGCCTGGCGTTCTCTTGAACGGCGAAAAGGTAGAATGCGGAAAACCCGTTCCAACCGGGCTACAAGTTGAAAAACTGGATTATGAGGTTGATGAAGAGGGCAATGTCACAATTAAAACCATTGCCACCTATGACGATAAAGTTTGTTCCAATCCAAGCTGTTACTATGATTTTGGCAACAATCAATGCAGTGAATAGAGAGCACAAAACGGAAAAGCTATTTGCGCATAAGGGGTTTATTTTAGTAAAATGAATATTGAGGGAAAAAGGGCCGGTTTCATGACATTATTTAGCTATAACCACAAGCTTCGCTATTTGGCAGTTTTTTTGCTGATCTTCACGTTTCTTGCGCTGCCCCACAAAGCAGACGCCCAGGGTAGTCAGACTTTTGGCGGGAACAGCGGCACAAGCCCCTCTCTACCGCCAACGTCCTCCAATAACCCGCAACAGTTTTTTGTTCCCGGTGGAGGAGCAGGCCCAGCCCCGGCTATTGCCGACTCACCGTGTGACCCAACCTATTTTGATTCCCTTGAGGCCAGAGCCTGGCTTGAAGCACAACGTGAAATAACACAAAACCAGAATTTGATCTTTAAAGCCGACAGCGTGCTGGAATATACCTGCTTTGATAAATTCGCCAATGTCCTTGCGACACAAGCCCTTAGCTTATTCAGCGAAACAACAAAATGGGGCACCATTCTAAAGGACGACAGCATGGACAATGCACTACAGGCCCTGGTTGGTGCCGCTGTGACCGATTACCTCGATTCAAATTTCAACCACAACTTCCTTGGAGAAAAATGGACATACATTACCCCAGAGCCGACAGGGGACACTGACTATGCGTCACAAGCAATTACCGGAGGCTCTTACAGCTGCGATGTAATGGCAAGAGTCTGGGCGCAGGCCAAATGTATGGACTTCATAGAATACCCGGCTGAGGATGGTTTCTTTACCTTTACACAATATGGAGAAGACGAAGACAAACGCTATCTTCCCAGCCGCTGTAACAAGGAAGTACGCTGGAACAGCATGTTGCCCACGGCTTTGACCGCCCCGCCCTGGAAAGATGATAAGGTAAAGACCTATCTGGACAAACTAGACCCCAGCAACTGCGGAAAAGCGGCCTACCAGCCGATCGAAACCGGTGTAACGGTCAAACGCTCGCAAGGAACCGTTACGGATTATAAGGAAAAAGTCTGTATTCAACCTGGCTGCTATTATGAGCCAAGTGGTTTAAATACGGGTGCCTGCAAACCAAAACCTTAGAAACTGTTAGTGGTACTTGCCTGAGAGCAAACCTTTAAGATCACCGCCCATAAAATTGGGGTTTGTTTCAAGAAATTTAAGAACGGTCTCCATATTCTTTTGACGGTCAACCGGAACGTCTCTGGAAATACTGGCCGGAACCTCTTCTTGCGGGGTGGAAAGAAGCTTTTCCCTGATACCAAATAAAAGCTCCGGATGCTCGTCCTGCAACTTGTCTCTGGTCTCACGAAACTGCTTTAAGGCATTTTCCTTAATTTTTCCAGTTCCCTTTTTGCCGCGTATCCGTTTCACACTCGTATCCTTCATTGATATGTAATTGCAAAAGTCGGCGATAAAGCCCTATATATACTCTTAGGTTAGCGCCTAAAAGCTTAATATATAATTACGTCCTGAGGAATATGATAAAAATGTACCGCAGTTTGATGTCTGTCAGTCGGCCTGCTTTGCTCCATTTACTGGATAGGCGCAGCCAAAAAGGCAAAGAGGACCCCAGCCGCCTTAGTGAGCGCAAAGGCACAGCCGGCCGCAAGCGCCCTGCGGGAAAGCTCGCCTGGGTCCATGCCGCCAGTGTCGGTGAGGCGCAATCGGCACTGATTTTAATCGAAGCCCTTTTAAAGAAAAACGAGGCTTTGAACATACTGGTTACCACAGGCACCGTGACATCAGCCAAAATGATGGCTAAAAACCTGCCCGAACGTGCCTTTCATCAATTTTATCCGCTTGATCACCCGGATTGGGTTGACTCTTTTTTGAGCCACTGGCATCCCGATGCGGTTTTCTGGATGGAATCCGAGTTGTGGCCCAACATGCTGCTGGCAATCAAAGAGCGCAACATCCCCGCTGCTCTGATCAATGCCCGCTTGTCGGAGCGCTCTTACAAGACCTGGAGAATCTTTGGCCGCGCCGCCAAAAACATTCTCGAAACATTCTCCATCATCCTGACGCAAAACGAAAAAGAAGCGCAGCGTTTCAGGTCCCTAAAAGCGCCCCATGTACTCACCACAGACAATTTGAAATACAATGCCAGAGCTTTGGGATTTGATGAGAAATCTTTAACCGATTTATCGTCGATGACCGCACGCCGTCCTTTGTGGCTCTACGCCAGCACTCATGACGGTGAAGAGGCTCTGGCCTGCGGTATTCATCAGATTTTAAAAGCCACTATGCCGGACTTGCTGACCGTCATTGTCCCGCGCCACCCCGACAGGCGCGAAAACATCGTCAAGACCTGCGAGAGCTACAACCTTAACACCCGCTTGCGTGGCGCGAACCATGATTTACCGCAACGCGAGGATGACATCTACATCGCCGACACATTAGGCGAGCTCGGCCTGTTCTACCGTTTAAGTCCAGTGGCCTGCATCGGAAGATGTTTCAGCAATGATGGCGGCGGCGGCCACAACCCGGTAGAGGCCATGCAATTAAACTGCGCGGTTTTGTTTGGCCCCAACGTCCAGAACCTGCAGGAAATCTATGATGAAATTGACGCCGTGCATGCAGCAATCAAGGTCAACACAGAAGAACAATTCACCGAAACTCTGCGCGATCTGCTGAACAACCCAAAAGCCCTGCAGGATGTTCAAACCAATGCTGTTAATTTTGCACATGAAAAAGCGAAGGTTCTGGTCCGGGTTCTGGATGCGCTGGAACCGATATTGGTGCAATCCGGGATAGTCAAAGAAGGTGACAGAGAATGCGCCTGAAAACTCCATCATTTTGGTATCGCCATAGCGATCACGCAGCGCCCCTACAGGAGATTGCCCTGACACCGCTCAGCTGGCTTTACGAAGCGGGCCATCAGATCAACCAATCGCGCTACAAACCTGAAAAGGCCGACATTCCTGTCCTTTGTGTCGGCAATCTTGTGTCCGGCGGCAGCGGCAAAACCCCGGTCGCCATCAGCCTGATGCAGCTCATTACGGGCGGAAAAATCGCCGATAAACCGCATTTTCTCACCCGCGGTTATGGCGGCAGCGAAAAGGGTCCACTTCTGGTCGATTACTTCCATCATAATTCCGAAGAAGTCGGTGATGAAAGCCTTCTTCTGGCCAAAGCGGCGTTCACTGTTGTCTCCCGTGATCGCCCCAAAGGCGCCCACCTTGCCAAGGAAAACGGCGGAGATATGCTCATCATGGATGATGGGCTGCAAAACCCTTCTCTGCATAAAGATATTTCTTTTGTCGTGATTGACGGTGCATCCGGTTTTGGCAATCGAAAACTACTGCCCGCCGGGCCACTGCGCGAGCCCTTGCGTCAGGGGTTTGAAAAAGCCGATGCCTTTGTCCTGATCGGCAAGGACAAAACCGGCGTACTACGCACTCTGCCTGAAAACAAGCCGGTCTTTCACGCCCATGTCGAAGTGCCAGAAGACCACAAGCCGAGCACAACCAGTTCCTATGTCGCCTTTGCCGGGCTGGGACGACCCGAGAAATTTTATCACCTTTTGCAAAAGCTGCATCTGAACGTAGAATCCTGGCACCCCTTCCCCGATCATTACAATTATACGCCCGCAGATATCTTTGCTCTGATCAAAGAAGCCAAAGAGAAAAATGCAACACTCATTACAACCGAAAAAGATTTCCAGCGCCTGCCCGAAGAAGAATGGGGCGTCAATATCGCGCAACTGCCAATCAATCTGGTTTGGGAAGATGAAAAAGCAGTTTTGGAATTTATTAAATCAAACCTTGAGGACTAGGCGCTTTCGCTGGAACTCACAGTCGTCAAAAACTCTGAATCTTCCGGCCTTGTGAACGGCTTGTTGCCATTCTTAACCCCTTCTTCAGACAACGCACAAATCCGTGCCAGATTCCCGGCATATAGTTTTTGCCCGGCCCCGGATAACATCTGGCGCTGGCACACCTCATCAAGGAAATCGAGCACATGCTGTGGCCCTGCCTCTTCCTGCGCGATTTCGTCCCGGTACAAACGCGTCTCATATTTTGTAACGCTGTAATCCAGCCCGGCAGAGGCTGCAATATCGGCCTCGTGCAAAATAAGCCCCATCAGTGCCAGATCGTCCCGCCCGGCTAAAACCTTAAGATCATCATTAAAATCAGGAAGCGGGTGACCCTTACCCCCCTGATAATGATAACGATAAGCCGCCTTCATCTGGCTGGCCGGATTATTGGGATCATAAAGCGGCGATACATCGGTACACAAAACCATGGTTTGAATATCGTCCAGAATCGTTTCGTCATTTAGCCCCGCCGCAATCAGATACGGCCTGGCCAGTTGAAAGGCACGTTTTTCCAGTCTCCCGACTTTATGCACATCATCAACCGTATTGCCCCGCCCATCATGACCGAGATCATGAATGCACGCAGCAATCATCAGCATAGCAATCTGCTTTTTATCAAAGGCATTCGCCGTATCGGCATAGATATTGTTATGGCGGACAACGAGGCAAATAATCTGGAGCAAAACGATGCGGTAATGCATGTTGTTGTGATAAGCGAGTGTGTTTTTCACCTCACCGAGCACACTGGCCATCAGGACCGCGCGCAACATGTCTTCATTATCCTCCAGACCAAAGTTTTTAGCGCCAAGGATAACAATCGCCGTCAAAGACGGGCTGCGCTCTTCCTTGTGCCAGGCCCTTAGCAAATCAACCGTCTGGCGCGTATGACTTTTGACCTCTACATCGGCTGAAAAAACAAAGCCCGCATCGCTTGCCAGCTCGGCCAGATCATCCGACGTATGCCGGGTAATATCGTCAAACGCAGCGTTGACCGCCTCTGCGCTCGTCCAGGACGGATCCGGGGCCAGCGAAGATATTGCATCTTTTAGGGTATTTAATCTGTTGGACCAATTCATAGGGAACAATGAACTTTCGGTTATTTCTTCCTAAGATTTTAGTGCTTTTATAAGGTTCTGTACAGATAGGGTTGGAAAAACTAGGTCAATTAGGGCATAACATTAACGTTTCAGGCAATAAAGCCTTATGGAGAGATTAATTATGGCCAATAAATGGGCGCCGGATTCATGGAGAGCAAAGCCTGTCTTGCAACAACCGGCCTATAAAGATGCCGAAGCCCTGAAAGAGGTAGAACAGACGCTATCGGGCATGCCGCCGCTGGTATTCGCCGGGGAGGCCCGCAATCTGCAGGACCAGCTGGCAAAGGCGTCGGAGGGAAAAGCGTTTTTGCTCCAGGGCGGCGATTGCGCCGAAAGCTTTGCCGAGTTCAACGCCAATAAAATCCGTGACACCTTCCAGGTTATCCTGCAAATGGCGGTGGTGTTAACCTATGCTGGGTCCCTGCCTGTGATCAAGCTCGGGCGCATGGCCGGGCAATTCGCCAAGCCCCGCTCCAGTGATACCGAAACCCAAAAGATAGATGGGCAGGACATCACCCTGCCAAGCTATCGCGGCGACAATATCAACGCCCTCGAATTTACGCCCGAGGCGCGCGAACCGAACCCACAAAGAATGCTAAGCTCCTACCATCAGGCTTCCTCAACACTGAACCTGCTGCGCGCTTTTGCCCATGGTGGTTATGCCGATTTACACCGTGTGCATGGCTGGAACCTTGGCTTTGTCGAAGACAGCCCACTCAAAGAACGCTACGAAGATTTGGCCGGACGTATTGATGACGCCCTGCGTTTTATGGCCGCTTGCGGCGTCAGCGGCGATACCGTTCCAGCCATACGCGAAACAAGCTTTTATACCTCGCACGAGGCCCTGCTCCTACCCTATGAACAAGCCATGACCCGCACGGACAGTCTTACTGGAGACTGGTACGACACTTCGGCACATTTGCTCTGGATTGGCGCGCGCACCCATCAGGAAGACCATGCCCAGGTGGAATTTCTGCGCGGCATTAAAAACCCGCTTGGCCTCAAATGTTCACCGGATTTACAACCCGATGAACTGCTGCGCCTGCTTGATGTCTTAAATCCGGATAACATTCCCGGACGTATGACGCTAATTTCTCGCATGGGCCATGAACAGGTGGAAGAAAAACTCCAACCGCTGCTGCGCTCCATCAAAAAAGAAGGGCGCAGCGTCGTCTGGTCCTGCGATCCGATGCATGGCAACACGATCAAATCCTCCAGCGGATACAAGACCCGCCGCTTCGAACATATCCTTGAAGAGGTCAAAGGATTTTTTGCCGCCCATAAAACCGAGGGCACCCATCCCGGCGGCGTGCATTTTGAAATGACCGGCCAGGATGTCACGGAATGCGTCGGCGGTGCCCAGGATATCGGCGACGAAGATCTGTCCAGCCGTTATCATACCGCCTGTGATCCGCGCCTGAACGCCAACCAGTCGCTCGAGCTGGCCTTCCTCATCGCCGATGAGCTTAAAGCCCTGCGTGATAGCAAGGATTCACAACCAACCACGGCCGCCGCCGCAGAGTGAAATGACACAGACACTTCACATTGCCCTCGCGCAGGTAAACCCGATCGTCGGGGACATACCCTATAACCTGGGTAAAATCCGCAAAACACGAGATGAAGCACCAGATAGCACCGACCTTATTGTTTTCCCGGAAATGGTTGTCTGCGGCTATCCACCGGAAGATCTGGTGCTCAAACCTTTCTTCATGGACGAAGTACAAAGAGCCGTTGATGCCCTAGCCAAGGAAAGCAAAGGCAAAAATGCTGCCCTTATCGTTCCGGCACCGTGGAAAGATGGAGAAGAAATTTATAATGCCCTCCACTTTATCCATGACGGATCTATACTGGCCACCCGCACCAAGCGCCACTTGCCCAATTACGGCGTGTTCGATGAACAAAGGCGCTTTAAGCCCGGCCCTTTGCCGGAACCCGTCACCTTCAAAGATATTAAACTCGGCCTGATGATCTGTGAAGATATGTGGTACCCGGATGCCGCAAATTACCTTAAGCAACAGGGCGCAGAAATTTTAATCATCCCCAATGCCAGCCCCTTTGATTCCAAAAAGCATGATATCCGCCTGCATCTGGCACAAGCCCGCACCGATCAAACTGGCCTGCCGCTTATCTACGTCAACCAGATCGGCGGCCAGGATGAACTGATCTTCGATGGTGGCTCCTTCGCGCTCGATCATGCCGGAACCCTCACCACCAGAATGGATCAATTTAAAGAGAGCTTAGATTATATAAAATTAAACCGGGGAGAGGACGGATGGCGCATTGAGGGTACACAAAACCTGCCCCCTCCTCTGCAAGAACAAGAAGCCATCTACAGCGCTCTGGTTCTGGGCTTGCGTGATTACATTGCCAAGAACGACTTTCCGGGATTGTTAATCGGCCTGTCCGGCGGCATAGACAGCGCGCTGTCCGCCGCCATCGCCGTGGATGCTCTGGGGCCGGATGCGGTTCACTGCGTCATGATGCCATCACAATACACCTCAAAAGAAAGCCTGGAAGACGCGAAAGAGCAGGCCGATACCCTTGGTGTTAAACTCGATACCATTCCGATTGAAGAAACGGTCGAAGCTTTTGGTTCTGCTCTTAAACCGCTTTTGGATGAAAATACGCCTGCCACCACGTTTGAAAATATTCAGTCACGAACGCGCGGTCTTTTGCTCATGGCCCTGTCTAATGCGAGCGGCAAGATGGTGCTTTCTACCGGCAACAAATCGGAAATGGCGGTGGGCTATGCCACGCTTTACGGCGATATGTGCGGCGGATTTAACGTGCTCAAAGACATCTACAAAACGCAGGTCTATGAGATGGCGCGATGGCGCAATCAAAACAACCCGGAGGGCACTTCAGGGCCTGATGGCATGGTGATCCCGGAGCGGGTCATCACCAAAAACCCGACCGCGGAGCTCAGAGACAACCAGAGCGATCAGGATACCCTGCCGCCTTATGACGTTCTTGATGACATTCTCACCTGCCTGATCGAGCAGGATATGGATGTCGACACAATCTCCAAACGCGGGCATAAACGCGAGCTGGTGCAAAACGTCTGGAAAATGCTGGATATGGCCGAATATAAACGCCGTCAGGCCCCGCCGGGGGTCAAAATCACCTCCCGCGCCTTCGGCCGGGACCGGCGCTACCCAATCACCAATCATTTTATGAATATCATTGAAAAATCTGCTACTTAACGCTATGCAAGTGCCTTAAGCAAAAGGAAGCGACTAAATGACCGTCAAAGTACGATTTGCCCCCTCGCCCACCGGCTATTTGCATGTCGGCAATGCCCGCACAGCGCTGGTCACATGGCTGTTTGCGCGCTCGAAAGACGGTCATTTTCTGCTGCGCATTGACGATACCGATCAGGAGCGCTCCAAACCTGAATTTGAAGAAGACATTGAATCGGCGCTGATCTGGCTCGGCGCGCAGTGGGATGAAAAGGCCAATCAAAAAGACCGCACCGCCCGCTACGAAGAAGGCATTGAAAAGCTCAAAACCGACGGCCGACTTTATGCCTGCTATGAAACACCCGAAGAATTATCGCTTAAGCGCAAAACCCAGCTCTCCAGCGGCAAACCCCCGATCTACGACCGCTCTGCGCTGGAGCTGACAGACGCCCAGAAAAAAACCTATGAGGGTGAAGGGCGGAAGCCGCACTGGCGTTTTAAACTCGAGCATGAACCGATCGAGTGGAATGACCATATTCGTGGCCCCGTCAAATTCAACGGCGGCGATTTATCCGATCCGGTTGTCATTCGTGAGAATGGTAATCCCCTTTATCATCTCTGTTCGGTCATTGATGATATCGACTATGACATCACCCATGTCATCCGCGGCGAAGATCATGTCTCCAACACCGCCGCCCATGTACAAATGTTTGTGGCATTAGGCGCGACGCCGCCGGAATTTGTCCATATGAGCCTGATATCGGATGCCGAAGGCGGCAAGCTCTCCAAGCGTCTTGGCTCAATGAGCCTGCGCGATTTGCGCGATGAAGAAGAGATTGAACCGATGGCGCTGGCCAGCCTTTTGGGGCGGCTCGGCACCTCAGACCCGATCGAAGCCCATAGAGATATTCAACCATTGATCGACAGCTTTGATTTTTCTAAATTCTCGCGCGGCACACCGAAATTCGACCCGGATGAGTTGCTGCGCCTCAATGCCAAAATCCTGCACGAAACGCCGTTTGAAGATGTGAATGTGCGTCTCGCGCAGATGGGACTGGAAAATCTGGATGAAGAATTCTGGAACGCGGTGCGCGCCAATCTTGAAAAACTGACCGATATCAAAGACTGGTGGAATGTTGCCAAAGGCCCGGTTGAGCCGGTGATTAGTGACCCCGACTTCATTAAAGAGGCTGCCGCCTTGCTGCCCGAGACGCCCTGGAGCCCCGATACATGGAGCGAATGGACCGCCGCCGTCAAAGACAAAACCGGCCGCAAGGGCAAAGAACTCTTCATGCCGCTGCGTCAGGCTCTCACCGGAATGGAGCACGGGCCGGAGCTGGCCAATCTTCTATTGCTCATCGGCCCAGATAAAACCCGCGAGCGCCTGCAAAGCCACAAGGAAGCGGCGTGAACACCCCTGCCATCATTCTCGTTCAGCCGCAAATGGGTGAAAATATCGGCGCCGCAGCACGGGCGATGTTTAATCTTGGCCTCGATGAGCTGCGTCTTGTCAGCCCACGCGACGGCTGGCCGAGCCCAGCAGCAGATAAAAATTCAGCCGGTGCGCTAGCCCGGATGCAGAACGTGCAGGTTTTTGACACCCTTAATGAGGCGATTGCCGATCTCCATTACGTTATTGCCGCCACCGCCCGCCCGCGTGATATGTTGAAGCCGGTTTATACGCCTGAGGCCGGCATTAAAGAATGCCGCACGCGCGCCGATCAGGGTCAAAAGACAGGTTTTATATTCGGTCCCGAGCGCATGGGACTGATCAATGATGCCATCGCCAAATGCCACGGCGTGATCACCATTCCGACCAATCCGGATTTCAGCTCCCTCAACCTCGCGCAATCGGTTTTGCTGCTGGCGTATGAATGGACGCGCAATCAGGACAATACGCCGGATAAAATTATGGAGATGGGCGATAGCTTCCCTGTGGATCAGGAAAAGCTCGAAGAGTTCCTGACCCGCCTTGAAGAAGAGCTGGAAACCCGGCGCTTTTTCCGCACTGAAGAAATCCGCCCGACGATGAAGCGCAATATACGGGGTATCTTTACCCGCGCCGATTTAAGCGATCAGGAAGTGCGGACCCTGCACGGCATGCTATCTGCCCTGATTGGAAAAAAAGCCTCTTAACGGCTATAGAATTCCACGACAAGGTGAGGTTCCATCTCAACGGCATAGGGAATGTCTTCCAGCTTCGGTATGCGCAGGAAGGTTGCCTTCATACTCTTCAGGTCAGATTCAACATATTCGGGAACTTCACGCTCCGGCGTCTGTGTCGCCTGAATAACCATCGGAATTGTTTGTGCTTTTTCCTGGACCTCAACCACATCGCCTTCCTTGATCTGGTAGGACGGAATATTCACAATCTTACCGTTCACTGTGACATGTTTGTGGTTGATGAGCTGGCGCGAGGCAAAAACAGTCGGCACAAAAGAAGCACGGTACACAACCGCATCGAGGCGACGCTCAAGCAAACCGACCAGATTCTGACCGGTATCGCCGCGCAGACGCACAGCTTCCTTATAGTAACGACGGAACTGCTTTTCACCGACAGAGCCGTAATAGCCCTTTAGTTTCTGTTTGGCCATCAGCTGCGTGCCGTAATCGGTTGGCTTGCTGCGACGCTGGCCGTGCATGCCGGGGCCGCTCTGACGGGTGTTATAAGGGGATTTGGGACGCCCCCACATATTGCCGCCAACGCGGCGGTCGATCTTGTGTTTGGCGCTTTGACGCTTACCACTCATGGTTTTTCTCCTTTTTTGCATTCTGCGAAGCTTCAGCGAGGCAGAAAAATATTGTCCCAATAGACCTAATCCAGGTTTGATTGCTCCTTATTGTGACCAATCAACGGGGGCCATATGGCCCCTCTTTCTTGGGAAGTGAGGGAAATATACGGAAAAACAGAAAAATGTCAAGAAAAGTTGAAAATCCTGGTTCTATAGATATTCAAAGAGAAATACGGCGAAAGCCAAACGTTTCGAGAACCGGAAGCGTAAGTGTACAGTGACGTACATGCGAACCGGAAGCGCAGAAACGTTTGGCTTGCAGCCTATTTATCGCAGAATATCTATAGAACCTTATGCGGCTCTGATGTCTTTGAGGAAATTCTCAACCTCTTGCTTCATGGTATCAGAGCGCTCAGAAACCTGCTTGGCAACATCCAGCACTTCCGAGGCCGACTTGCCAGACTCACTGGCCGCATCACTAACACCGGTAATTGTGCTGGTCACCTCGTTGGTACCGGTAGAAGCTTCCTGCACATTGCGGGAAATTTCCATGGTCGCCGAGGTCTGCTCTTCCATAGCCGAAGCAATAGATGTCGCCGTATTGTTCAGTTCATCAATTAAATTTGAGACATTGGCAATCGCACTCACGGCCTCATTGGTTTCTGCCTGGACGCTGCTAATCATACCGGCAATTTCGTCGGTCGCCTTCTGAGTCTGCGATGCCAGCGATTTCACCTCATTGGCCACAACCGCAAAGCCCTTACCGGCTTCACCCGCACGGGCGGATTCGATGGTTGCGTTCAAGGCCAGCAAATTGGTCTGCTCGGCAATATCGGTAATCAGCCCTATCACTTCGCCAATTCTGTTCGCTGCAGTTGATAGCCGTTCCATGGTTTCCTGCGTCTCAGCAACCGACGTGGCAGCGGTCTGTGCATTTTTTGTCGATTGTGTCACTTGCGAAGCAATACCCTGGATAGACGCGGTCAGCTCCTCTGTCGCTGAGGCCACATTCTGCACATTGGCACCGGCTTCATTGGCTGCTGCCGCCACGATGGTCGCTTGCTCATTGGTCTGGTTGGCAACGGCGCTCATGGACTGAGAGGTCGCCTCCATTTCAGTTGCGGCAGAGGCGAGCCCCCCAAGCAACTCACTAGCCTTGGCATCAAAATCCTGAACCATTTTATCAATGCGCTCCGTACGTGCCAACCGGGCTTTGTTTTCTTTTTCCTGTTCTTCAGTAAGCCTTTGACGCTCCAGCGCATTCCCCTGGAATACATGTAGCGTTTTGACCATTTGCCCGATTTCGTTTTTTGTTTCCGGCGGCAACTTGGTATCCAGATTGCCATCCGCTAAGTCTGTCATCGACGCCACCACTTCACCAAATGACGCATTAACAGTGCGGATAATCATGAAAGACAACAATATCGTAATTAAAATGGAAACCCCGGCCACAATCGCGCCAAGTACCAGCTTTGCGCTCGCTGCACCTTTAATCTCTTCCATTTGGGCCTCGAGGTCATGTGCCAGCGAATTCTCGATCTTTTTTAATCCGTTGATCTTTTTGGTAATCGTATCAAACCAGTAACCACCTTCAACGCCCAGGCCCTGTGACGGGCCGGGCGCGGAAGCCACGCCGCTATCAATAGCAATCTCACGCATTCTCTCTACTTCCTTGGCCGCGTCTCCATTCATAACCTCGTCATAAATAGTTTTTTGCGATGGTGTGGCATAAGCTATAAAAATATTGTTATACGTGTTTTGCGCACCAATCAGACCTTTAAACTTATTCAGGGCTGCTGGCTCGAACTTGCCACTGGAAAAACCACCAGCGCCGACCGCGCGCTCAATCCCCGCGCGTTCCTTACCCTGCATAAAATTGGTGTAGCCAACGATACTAACAACAACTTCAGGGTCCGGGCTTAAAGTCGCCATATAGCCGATTAAATCCAGATTTTGTCCGTTCAACCCTGTGTAATAGGAAATGGCCTTGGCCTTGGAAACAGACAATGAATCAATAGATCCACGAATAGAATCCATTTTTTCCAGTGTGGCCAACCAGGCATCAAATTGTTCGTTAAAAGTCTGATCGAAATTGTCCTCATTAAAACCTTCCAGATAAGCCTTCAATTCATCCCTTCTCTTATTGGTATCCTGACGCTGTGCGGCCAGTTCGGATTTAAATTTAGAACCTTTACTACCCACAAAAACGGCCGTGGCCCCACGCTCTTTTTGCTGCTCATGGACAAGTGCGCTCATTTTCACCGAAAGCGCAGTCAGGGTTTCAAGCTTTTTCAAACTATTCACTGTCTGCATTTCCTGAAACACGAGTATGCCGGAAAATAAAACGGCAATAACTGTGGGGATCAATGCCACAATAAAAATAGCGCGTGAAATTTTTAGGTTTTTAATGAGATTCATCGTTGTGCCTCCTGCTGATGCTAAATATTACCTCAATGCTCCACGTACAAGGATATGTACGGTTGCACAAAAAATCTTCTACTCAATACTCTAGCACTACAGGCTCTAGAGAAAAGTCTTCTCTTAAGTATACGATACACCTGCATGGTAAATTAAAAGCTTGCGCCGAGCACAAACCAGATTTTCTTTGTGTCCGTAAACAAATCATCTGCATCATAATCCGCATACTTCAGAGATACAGAGGCCCCCTTAAGAAAATCAGGATGTGGCAATTTGCGAGTGACCAACAAATCAAGCTCGTCGCCATAATCCATACTGCCGCTTTCTGAATCAAAGTCATGATACACAGCAACAAACTTTGTGCCGTCGACAATTTCATGAACGCCGTCCACTTTATAAACTAACTTCACATAAGTATCCTCTATACCATCGACCGGAGTCGCCAGAAACTTGTCAGCCCAGCCATTGTATTTATGACCTGTGGCAAGTGGCGTTGCAAAACTGTTCATGCCATTGCCTTCTAACGATTCAAATCCCCCGCCTATAGTCAAGCCACCAAAGGTCAAAGAGGGCGCTATATGGAAGTAATCGGCATCGTAATTGGCCGGATTGTTACCGTAGTCATCCTGCATGGCATATTCCAGTTCATAGCCAAAACTGACGTCGTTGAAAGGATTCTTACCTGACAAACGAATACCATATGTCTGGTTTGACAGGGCCGGGGCTCTGTCAAATTCAAGGAAATACCCATACCCGTTAACCTTCAACCAATCGGCAACCTGATAAGACGCGTTCAAGACATGGCTTTCCGATGCCAGATCACCCAGAGGATGATCTTCACCAAAAATCCGGTTTACATTATGGATATAGCCGTATTTCAAGTTAAGATCGGGGATGCTTGAATTTTCTACAAAAAGCGCATCAAAGGTCTGGTCATTTTGCCGCCAACCAAGCGATCCGATAAACCTTTGGTTGTCGATATTAACGCGCTGACGCCCTATTTTGACACTGGTATCCGGCAGGCCCGACCATGACACCCAGGCCTGATTGATCTCCACACCATCAGGATCGGCCACCACAGGAAATGTGGTCTGACCGTTTGTAGTGTCATTATAATTTTCTGATCCAAGATTATTCGACGCCTCAAGCTCACCAAGGACTTTAAAGCCTTCAAAAACGCCGGTTTCATATCCAAATCGTGTCCTTACCGTCGAAGCATTTGCTTCATTGTTAATGCCAGCCTGCTCCACATACTCGTATCGATATCTGACATTCGCGTAAAACTTGCCTTCCTTGATAAAGGCCTGCTCCATGTCATTGGCCATGGCTACACCCGGCATTGAAAGGGTACAGGCAACTACCGCAACCGCAAAAAGCGAAACCCCGCCTAAAAGACTTTTATTACAATGCATTACCATTCTCCCCTCAGAGCTTTATGTATGGGTAAAAAAATATAGATGCACGCAGAACTATAGGAATTATTTACGAGTCGAAGGGGCAGAGCAAGAAAAACCCCAAACTTATCCCAGCCCCTACATATGGATGCTATTTATAAATTGAACTCTTGACGGCAGCCAGAATTCTCTATGGGGATTATTCGCTCTTAACCGTTGCAATTGAATCTTGTGACGCTAACATTAGATCATGTATAAAAAATAAACAGAGGGTATTGAATGAAACCACTTGATTTTAACACTACCGAAGCGCCTGGTAACAATGATTCAATATCCGTTAAAGACATAGCCGCACATTGTAATAGCTATAAAGGGGCTGACGCCAAGCGCAGCATCTTTCAGCTCGTGTCAACGCTGGCTCTTTTTCTGATAGCTTGCAGCCTTATGGTTTACAGCATCAATATTTCTTATTGGCTCACACTTTTTCTAACGATCCCTGCTGCCGGGCTATTGACGAGACTGTTTATTTTTCAACATGACTGCGGTCATGGCTCGTTTTTTAACTCCAAAAAGGCCAATGACTGGACGGGGCGCTTTCTCGGCCTCCTGACAGTGACGCCCTATGACTTCTGGCGCCGCGCCCATAACAAGCATCACGCCACCTCCGGCGATCTCGACCGTCGCAGCATTGGCGGAATCGACACCGTCACCGTGCGTGAGTATCAGGCTCTATCGAAATGGCAGCAATTAATGTATCGGACCTACCGTAATCCGCTTGTCCTTCTTATATTCGGAACACCATTCTATGTCCTGGTTTTACAGCGCCTTCCGCTCAACCAGGCAACCAATTTTTACGAGAATTATCAAACGCTTCCCAAATCTTCGATCTGGAAAAGCATCATGTTGATGAATGCGTCCATTGTGATTGTATACAGCGCGTTGGCCAGCGTTATAGGGCTTGGCCCCCTCCTCGCCGTTTACCTGCCAATTCTGGTTGTGACCTCATGGATTGGCGGCTGGCTGTTTTATATCCAGCATCAGTTCGAAGATACCTATTGGGAGAAGAATGACAACTGGAACATACAGGAAGCGGCCCTGCTTGGAAGCTCTTACTATGCCCTGCCCAAAATCCTGCAATGGTTTACCGGCAATATCGGCCTTCACCACATCCACCATCTATGTAGCAAAATACCGAACTACAAGCTTCAGGAATGCATGGACGCAAAGCCGGAGCTGGAAACTATCAATAAACTAACCCTACACCAAAGTCTGGACTGCGTTCACCTGAAATTATGGGATGAGCAAAAGGAGCAGATGATCAGCTTTGGCCAGATAAAAAATACAGAGTCTTAGACGAATCGTTAGATTTATGGCAGCTGAACAACCAGGGGAGAAACTGGAAGGCTGCATGAAAGATTTTGGTATTTCTATTACCGCATCCACCTCCTGAACAATGAAAGCAGATTACACTGGCAAACTTCAGCTATCTTTTTACCAAATATTTTTGTCTTAAAGCCGCGCTGTTAATAGCGCTTATGGTTTTATTCTCTTCTTCCGTTGTGGTTGGTCAGGGTAAGAAATTAGACCTTACCGAAGAAGAGGCGGCATGGATTGCCGCACACCCTGTCATTCGCCTGGCCACAGACATTGCCTGGCCGCCTTTCGAATGGATCGACGAGAACAAAGAATATAAGGGCATGGCCGCCGATTATATGCGCCTGGTCGAAGAGAGACTGGGGATTCGTTTCGAAATTGAAAAGGAAAAAAACTGGCCCGATGTTGTGGAGGACATGAAAAACCGCAAGCTGGATGTGTTTTCCTGTGTGGTCGACAATGCACAGCGCCGGGAGTATGTGAACTTTACCCGACCATACCTCTCCTTCCCAACAGTAATCATAACCAGGGATAATATCAGCTACCTTAATGGCGTGGACGATTTGGAAAAATTGCATGTTGGTGTTGCTGACGGGTATGCAACACATGATTTTTTAAAAACCCACCATCCTGAAATAAGCATCCAGCCTAGCAAAACAGTCGCAGATGGCTTGATGGCCGTCTCACAAGGAAAAATAGATGCCTTTGTGAGTGATATTGCATCAGTAAGCTATCTGATCCGAAAAAATGGTCTGACCAATGTCAAAATATCGGGAGAAATGCCCATTCAGTATGATTTGGGTATGGCCGTACGCAATGACTGGCCTGAACTCGTCGAGCTTCTTCAACGCGCTCTCGATTCTATCTCTAAAGAAGAAAAGACGGCGATTTATAACGAATGGATTGGCTTGCGCTATGAGAACAGTTTCTCCTACAGCATGTTGTGGCAAATTTCCGGTATCTTTTTTATCGTTGTCATTTTCCTGTACTTCTACAACATCAAGCTGGTCCGAGAAGTAGAGCAGCGCAAAGCTGCAGGAGAGAAGATCGGGCCTGCAACGAATAATGCCCGCCGTTTATTTTTTGATGCCATAATTGTTAGCGCTATAACAATTATTACTATGGGCTTAGCAATCTATTTTGATCTTGTTGAATCCTTTTATGATCTTACTCGTATCTATGAAGACTGGGAGCTTGACGAATATATCTTCCTGATTATTGGACTGCTTATCGGCTTTGCGGTTCTATCTATCAAACGCAATTTTGATCTGAACAATTCTTATAATGTGCTGAAACAGGCAGAAGAGAGTTTAACGCTTGAAAAAGAACAGGCGCGATACATTATAGAACGAAACCCGGCCCTTATCATCGGGCTGAGCCCAGGGGGTTTGACCCTTTTGGTTAATCCAGTGACCTGCATGGTTACAGGCTATGACGAGAAAGAGCTTATAGGTGAGGATTGGTGGGAGTTTTTTTACCCGGGCGAAGAATACAAGCAGGTTGAAGCCCTGATGAAAAATTTTGAAGATCATGGTCAGGTCAAGGATTATGAGATGGTCCTGACCACAAAAAACAAAGAAAGACGGACGATAAGCTGGACATCTCTTAACCGTCTGGACCGCTACAATGAATTGGAGATGATTGTCGGTTTTGGCATTGATATAACAGAGCAGAATGAAATCGAGGAACAGCTTGTCGCTGCCAAAGAAGAGGCGGAGGAAGCCAACCGTGCCAAGTCCGATTTTCTTGCCAATATGAGCCACGAAATCCGCACGCCGATGAATGGCATTATCGGCACGGCGAGCCTGTTTGGCGAAACAAAGCTGAACAACAAGCAGAAAAAGTATCTCAGCATCATAACAAGTTCCGGGCGGAGCTTGCTCGAAATACTGAATGAAATCCTGGATTATTCTAAAATTGAGGCCGGGAAGTTCGAGGTTCACCCTGAAACCTTTGCTATAAGGAAATCGATAGAAGAACAGATTGATCTTTTTAAGATTCTGTCCAAGGAAAAAAATCTTTCTTTCAATCTGGAATATGATGACACTCTGCCGGCTTATATCGTGGGGGATGAAACCCGTGTCCGGCAAGTGTTAACCAACCTTGTTGGCAACGCGCTAAAATTTACTGAAAAAGGCAGCATAACCGTGCGCATTTCCCCGGAAGGATATGATCCTTACAAAATAAAGTTTTGCATCATCGATACGGGGATTGGTATTCCTAAAAATGCGCAGGAACAGATTTTCGAAGGTTTTTCCCAAGTCGAACCGACCGCCATGAAAAAAGTGCAAGGGACAGGATTGGGGCTCACCATCAGCAAAGCTTTGGCGGAGATGATGGGCGGGGAGATTGGCCTGGAAAGTGAAAAGGATAAAGGCTCTACATTCTGGTTTACAATTCAAGCTCAAAAACCGGACGGGGCGGGTATCAAGGCACTCCAAAAAGAAGAGGCGCCAGAGCAAGAAGATATACGCTTTGATATGCATATCCTGGTTGTTGAAGATGTGGTGACCAACCAGTTTGTTATTACCAACATGCTGGAAAATATGGGGTGCAAGGTGGCTATAGCCAATGATGGCGCGGAAGCCGTCGAAATGGTGCAGGAAACAGAGTACGACCTGGTCCTGATGGATTGTAACATGCCGGTCATGGACGGGTTTGAAGCGACAGGAAAAATCCGCGAGCTCGGCATGGATAAGCTACCGATTGTAGCTTTAACTGCCAATGCATTGAAGGGGGACAAAGAAAAATGTCTTAAGGCTGGTATGGATGATTTTGTCAGCAAACCTATCGACAAGAAGGATATTGTTCAGGCTTTGTCGAAATGGAACAAACAAAAGGGAGAGAAAGAATGAGTGAGCATGAAGAAGCAATGAAAACTGCTATAGAAGTCTATGGCGAAAAAGCGGGGATGTATGCCCAACTAACACTTAAAGACGCTGATAAGTTTGTGAGTGATATTGAGCAGGCGCTCTCACAGAATGCCGCTGAAGATGTCGGGCTGGCAGCGCATTCACTAAAATCAATCATGAAGCAAGTTCAGGCTCATGATGTTGCAGATCTGGCCTATGAAATCGAGCAGGCTGGAGAAGCTAAAGATTTGGAAACGGCACAAAGTCATTTACAGCCACTTCAAGCGGCCTACGCCAAGACAAGAATCTTTCTAAGTTCTTTTGTATAAAAAAATGTAAGGCTATTTCATTTTTAATGATCAGGGCCGCAATAAAAATACAGAGAACGAAAATAGCTGTTTCTTCATACTGAGACTGCCCCTGAGCTAAACAGCACTCTATTTAGGGTTAGGCCCCCGATGCTGTAAAAGAAATTCCTACCTTGGACAAAGCACCCTCAACTTTTTCTTTGGTGGTGGGTTTTACAAGAAAAGAATTGGCCCCCGCATCGATGGCTTCCTTAGACTTTTCTTCCCCTTCTACACCACTAAAAACAATCACAGGAAGTGAGCCGTATTCAGAACGAATGGTTTGCAGCAAATCAAGCCCTGACTCTTTACCAAGATGCCAGTCCAGCAGGATCACGTCGATACCACCCCCTTTAAGAACCTTAAGTGCTTCACCCGGATCGTTCGCCATCACAGAATCCACCTGTAACTCAGCCAGTATTTCTTTTGTGGTAAAACGCGTTACTTCTACATCATCTACAACAAGGCATTTTGCCATAATATTTTCTCCCTGGTAACTGAACTATTATAAGGCTAGCCTCTTGCTTTAATATTAGCAAGAAAGCTTTCGACCTCTCCCTGCAACTCACTTGTTTTTGAAGTCATATCATTGGCCGCATCGTTAATTTCTGATGAAGCGCTTTGCGTCTCGTTGGCACCTTCTGCAACACTACCAACAATGCCGCTTACCGCGCTTGTTCTTTCCGAAGCCGACTGTGTGTTGCTGACAACTTCCTGAATGGCCGCCGATTGCTCTTCCATTGCTGCAGAAATGGACGTTGCAATCTCATTAATCTGATTAATCGTTTGACTAACTTTCTGGATAACCGAGGCTGTGTTTTCAGTGGCTGATTGCATGGATGAAATTTGTGCCCCTATTTCTTCAGTTGCCTTGCCCGTTTGTGAGGCCAGTGCCTTTACTTCACTGGCAACAACAGCGAACCCTTTTCCGGCATCCCCGGCCCGGGCCGCCTCAATAGTTGCATTCAGGGCCAGCAGATTTGTTTGCTCTGCGATATCCTGGATAAGCGTTACAACCTCGCCTATTTTTTCTGAAGAGAGTGTGAGCTCTCCAATCGTATCGCCCGCTTGCTTGGCCTCGCTTACAGCTTCATTTGAAATGGTGTTCGCTCGGCTAATCTGGGTGTTAATTTCCTTGATCGAGGCCAGCATTTCTTCAGACGCACCGGCCACAGCAGAAACATTCTCAGAGGCGGTGTTTGCCGCCTGTCCCAGCTCTGTGGATTTATCCAGTCCGGACTTGGAAAGAGAACTCAGCGTTTCTGACGTACCCGTCAGTTTTCGTGTTGCCGACGACATTTCCTGTAAAAACCTGGATATGTTTTTGTCGAAATCACCAGATATACTTTGTATCAGCTCAGAATGTTTCAGTTTTTCCTGCTGCATTCTTTCTTCTTCACCAGCCAGCTTGTCGGCCTTGATTCTGTTTTCTTTGAAAACCTGAAGTGCTTTGGCCATATCACCGACTTCGTCTTTGCGTTGCTCACCTTCTATATCAATAGATGTGTCGCCTTCGGCCAACACATTCATGAATCCTGTCATTTTGCTAATGGGGCCTGAAATGCTGCGCGCAATAATGGCGCCACCAAGAACGATTAGACCGGATATAACAGCAAGGGCCAACAGGGCCTTGTTTCTCATCTCAACGACAGGCTGTAAAATTTCGGACTCATCTATTTCAGAGAGTATGGCCCAGGTTGTCCCTAGAAACTCAAACGGTGCATAAGCGGACAATACAGTTATACCGCGGTAATCAGGGGTAAATTCAATGCCATCTTGTCCCTGAAGGGCCGCTTGTGCTGTGGCACCTTCAACTTTTGTCTTCAGGATTGTTGATTCTTCTGAAAAACGTGAATCACTGCGCATTAAATAATCCTGCCCTACAATATAGGTTTCACCTGATTCTCCCATACCGTCAGAAGCCTGCATCACATGGTTAATGCGTGAAATTGGCATCTGAAAAACAAGAACGCCTTCAATATGCCCGCGGTCATTTTTAATCGGTGTACTAATGAAGCTGGCCGCTGCGCCATGACTGGGGGCATAGGGTTTAAAATCAAAAAAGAATTTTTTCTCTTCTCCGGTAGCCTTTAGCGCGGCACGATAAGCATTGCCCAGATCAGAATCTTTCCATTCCCCCGTATTTAAATTTGTTGCATAATCGAGCTCTTTAAAAACCGAGTAAACAAGGTTGCCTTTGAGATCAAAAAGGAAAATATCATAATATTCCCGCGCATACAGAAACGAGCGGAACCACAGGTGATATTTGGCGTGAACTTGAGAATAGACAGACCCATCGCTGGCATAGTCCAGCTTTTCTTTTTCCCCGGTCGCATTGGGATTGTCGGTAATATAAAGCCTTTGTAAAACCTCTTCCGGGTTGCCTTGAAACCCGACCTCATTCCAGCCAGCCTCATAGGCTTTTAAAGCCTCAAGTGTATATGGATTGGAGGCAACGGCGAGCAGGTCTTCTTCAATAGAGCCCAGATAATCGTGAAGCTGCCCGTCTCTGTTCTTGAGAATAGCATAAAGCTTATCCTGCTGGTTCTTTACCAGAGCGTTTTTGGCCTCAATATAAGTCAGAGAACCTATCGCTATTGAAGATACCAACGAACAAAAAACAATAACTATAGGTAACTTTTTCGAGATTCTAATATTGTCTAATATTTTCATATTCTAGCCCTTCATTCCTTGAAGAATATCTTAATAAAGATAACGCAGTCAGAGTATTGCAAGTCTCTATATTAACAGAACCCACTATAACATTACGTTAAAAGCTTCTGGAAACTCCAAAGATGACCCGGGATTCGCAACCATCCCCGCACTCACTGGGCTCATCGAGATCCGTGTCCACATAGCTTACAGACAGATCAAAGCCTTCCAGTGTGTAACTCAAACCCACAGACCAGTCTGTGTAATCCGGTACGCCAAAGGCTACATTGTCATCAATAGACTGATAACCGATGCCGCCACTTAATGTGAAATCATACGGCAACGGCACATCAATGCCAAGATGAGTATAAACTGCATCGCCGCTGCTTCCAAAATAATCAGGGGAGTAATTGACGCCGACCGTAGCACTGGCCACCTCGAAATCATAACCCAGAGAGCCATAAACCTCCCAAAAATCATAGTCCAGTGCGCTGTCTGCGCCCGGATAAGCATAGTAAAGCCCGCCAACGTCATAAGATACACCGTTGACCTCACCGCCATAGCCGCCGTAAATATCAATCTCTATATTGGCCTCGTCGCCGTCATTGAAATCAACACTCGAACCCCAGATGCCGGCATAAAGTCCTGAGCTATGCGAAGCATCAAAACCTCCCTGGATGGCAATGTTTTCATCCGACTGCGCAATCCCACGGAACGAATACTCGCTAACAAAACCGACATTGGCAGAAATATCAAACTCTGAATCCATCCCTAAATCTGTGGCCTGCGCCGATAAGGGAGTAAGCAATAACGCAGAAAATACAACCACTCCTGGCAATGTCAGAGTCTTCATGATTTTTCCTATTTTGTTCTGTAAAGATATTAAAAGAATCTCAAACTGAGAATCGAAGTGTAACAGAAAACGCGTCAGCGACAATGAACTAACCGCCAGTCATACACAGGAATTCACACATGCTGAAGGGTGCAATGGATACAAGGAAATGGTGGGCCCGGAGGGACCCGTCCCGAAGCGCGTAGCGCGTGGGACAAAACTTAAAAGGGTGGCACCCATGGCATAAACCACTAGCGAAAGATGGTGGGCCCGGAGGGATTTGAACCCCCGACCAATCCGTTATGAGCGGACTGCTCTAACCAACTGAGCTACAGGCCCTTATCCATTGATAGCTAGCAGTTATTTAAGAAAATGACAACTGTAGAGAGGGGGCTGCAAACCCACCGTTTAGCCCTGACACCTTACGGCTCCGCATTGGACAGGTTCAGAAGCTCTTTGCACCTCCTCATCTTTTCGATCCCGTTCTTTACAAGCAGCTGAGCATTGGCATTGGTACAATTAAGCACTGTCGCGACATCATTGAAAGTATGATCAGACTCTGTTCCCAAGCCATAATACTTTCGTATTGCAATTCCTTCTTTGACAGTAAGACGTTTCATGGCTTCTTCCATTTCTTCGGACAACACCTCCGCATCATTGTGACACATGGCAAAGTCTTCCGGCGATGGAATCTCGTTATCCGCAAGCACATCCACCAGCGTTCTCTTGTTTTCACCATCACTTGAGCCGAAAGGTGTCGAAAGGGATATAGGATCCATGTAATATCCCTTCAGTTCTCCTACATACTCCGGTGAAAACTCGAGCCGGCTTGCTATCTCTTTTATACAGGGAAGGCGCTTTAATTCCTTACGCAATTCATCACTCGCCATTATCATTTTACCAACATCCACATAAACATTCTCGGGCTTACGAATTTCCCTGCCCTTGTCAGCGAGCGCCCGTGTAATTCCTTGCTGGATCCAGGGACTCGCATGGGTTGAAAACTCATAGCCCCGTTGATATTCGAATTTGTCCACCGCCTTCATCAATCCAATATTTCCCTCCTGGATAAGATCAAGGAAGTGCAAGCCACGACCAGTATATTTTTTGGCAATGGACACCACCAATCGCAAATTTCGCTCCACCATCTCGCGTTTTCCCTCCATCATGCTCTCTGTTGCATCCCTTAACGCGTCAGAGCCCAAACCACTTTCCTCTATTGTCTTCACCAGATGGTCATATATGCCCGGCTGCAGGTTCATGGCTATAATCTGCATAGCCATCTGTTCCTGAGCAGCATCGACAATTTCTTCATGAACTGGATTGCCAGTGCTGCAAAGGTCATATAGCGCAAGCAATTCAGCGTTCCGCACGCTAAGATTTTTAAACTTTTCTCTGGTATCTGTTAAAAGTTTCCTTACATAGAGCTTTCCGACTTTTCTCTTTGTACTCTTTGGCTCCCCTTCGCTTTTTGACCCCTTCTCTCTTGTCTCATACACGAACTCATCAAGCGGAAAATCCCCTGTCTCAACACTGGCCCACAGATCCCCCAGACAGACAAAACTTATAGGCTCGCTGGCTATGGCCAGGGCCCGCTCCCATGTGCCCTCCTCGATTTTCTTGGCCAAATCAACCACCTCATCGTAAGTCAATAACGCGGGGCAAGACATCTCATTGAAATACAGTCGAACGAGATCATTACCTTCGGGTTCTCCCGGGGTTAAATCAATTTCCTGTTCAGGTTCCGTAGGCCCCTCTAGTGTCACAGACTCTTGGTCCGCCCCATTCACCACCACAAACGTATTTTGCAAAGGATCCTGGACCGGTCCGACCTCATCATCTCCAAGTGGAGTTTCTATTTGTGTTCTCATTGCCTCTCCAAACATTTTAGCCATAACAATGGGGCACAGCTTTGTACCAAGAATATTCTGAAAAATCAATGGATTTTATGTTAATGTGGGCAATGGGCGCTTTTCTTCTTGACAAAAAATGAATATTTTCCTAAAATGGGATCATCAACACAGATCATTGCGCCTATAATCCAGGTGCGGCGCTTACCGCCTCACCATCATGTATAGTCATTTAAAATAAAGATTTGCCTTATAATAGAGCAAATAATGGTCTGTCCTCGCCAAAAGGACCCCCCTCCCCGAAAAAATGAGGAACGAACTGACGAAGTTAGATTTTTCTTTTATATCAATAAATTACGGTGCGCTCTACGTGTCGAGGAAGCTGCGCAGCTTGCGGGAACGGCTTGGGTGCTTCAATTTACGCAGGGCCTTGGCTTCGATCTGCCGGATACGCTCGCGGGTCACGTTGAATTGCTGCCCAACCTCTTCCAGCGTGTGATCGGTGTTCATACCGATACCAAAACGCATGCGCAAAACCCGCTCTTCGCGTGGTGTCAGCGATGCCAACACGCGGGTCGTGGTTTCACGCAAGTTGGAATGGATGGCGCTATCAATCGGCAGGATCGCGTTTTTATCCTCGATGAAATCACCCAAAGATGAATCTTCCTCATCACCGATAGGAGTCTCTAACGAAACCGGTTCTTTAGCGATTTTCAAGACCTTACGGACCTTGTCTAAAGGCATGTGTAAGCGCTCTGCCAGCTCTTCCGGGATCGGTTCGCGGCCAATTTCGTGCATCATCTGGCGCGAGGTCCGCACCAGCTTGTTGATCGTTTCAATCATGTGCACAGGGATTCTAATGGTGCGTGCCTGGTCGGCAATCGAGCGGGTGATCGCCTGACGGATCCACCATGTCGCATAGGTGGAGAATTTATAACCGCGGCGATATTCAAATTTATCAACCGCCTTCATCAGGCCGATATTGCCTTCCTGAATGAGGTCGAGGAATTGCAGTCCACGATTGGTGTATTTCTTAGCAATCGAGATCACGAGACGAAGATTGGCTTCAACCATTTCCTTCTTGGCGCGGCCGGCTTCTTTCTCACCCTTTTGCACGGTGGAGACAATGCGGCGAAATTCGGAGATCGGCAGCATGGCTTCATCGGAAATGGCGCCGACTTTCTGGCGCATTTCTTTGACCTGATCGCCATGCTTATCGGCAAATTTGGTCCAGCCTTTGGCTTTGAGCTTTTTCACGCGGGCGAGCCATTTGGCATCCAGTTCATGGCCGTAATATTCCTCGAGGAAGTTTTCGCGCTTGACGCCGCAATCCATCGCCATGCGCAGCATTTTGCCTTCGATGCTAATCAGCTCGCGGTTGACGCCATACAAACGATCAATAAGCTGTTCGATCCGGGCATTATGGAGCCGCACCTCGTTCATCAGCTCAACCATATTCCCTGTCAGCTTGTGGTATTTCTTATCGGTGGCTTCGGGTGGTTTCTTACCATTTTGCAGGGAATCGAGCCGTTCCTGCTGCACTTTTTGCATCTTTTTATAGGTCTTTTGAATCTTGCTGAAATTTTCAAAGACTTGTGGTAGCAACTCTTCTTCCATCGCGGCCAGAGACATTGAATTGTCTTCGTCGTCCTCAGAGTCTCCGTCGGATTCGCCCTCTTTGTTCTCTTCCTTGCCGTCTTCCTTGCTCTCGTCCTTGTTCTCGGCCTCCTTGGATTCCTCTTCTTTTTTGGACTCCTCTTCCCCCTCTTCAGGCCGCTTGACCAAGGTCATATCTTCCATGGCTTCCGGGCCGCCGGTATAGGTGGCGTCAAGGTCGATCACTTCACGAAGGAGAATGTCACCCTTTTGCAGCGCCTCATACCAGGCAATCATAGACTCAATCGCCAGAGGAGATTCGCAGATACCGCCGATCATTAACTCGCGTCCGGCTTCGATCCGCTTGGCGATGGCAATCTCGCCTTCGCGCGACAGCAGCTCAACAGCGCCCATCTCGCGCAGATACATACGCACCGGATCATCGGTCCGCCCAGTATCATCATCAGCTATATTACCGCCGGATTCGTAATCGTCTTTCTTCTTGTCATCGGCATCATCTTCGGCAACATCATCCTCTTTCTCGACCAGCTGCGTAGCATCCGACAAGGTCGCCATAGCATCTTCGATTTGTTCTGAAGAGAATTCTTCCGCCGGCAGAGCTTTATTGATTTCGTCATAGGTGAGGAAGCCCTTCTCCTTACCCTTGGTAACGAGTTTTTTCACCGTAGAGGCCAATGACCCCTTTTTTGCTTCCGATTCCTGATTATCGTCTGTTTGTTTTTCGCTCACAGCCTGATTTTTACGTGCTTTACGTGCCATTAATTATACCTATTAAACCCAATTTTGCGATTAAACCCTGATTCCCTGCAAATTCAAAGAGATAAGATTAACTTACTCCACTCTCTGATGCCCTAACCTTCACCATATTACGCAGCTTTTCCTCTTCTTCTTCATTCGAAGCGCGAAAAGCCTTCTTCCAGCCGCTTTTTATTTCCTGTTCCATGCTCCGACCCTGCAACTCCTCGAGCCGGGCAGTCAAATTACCGGCCACTGCCCCAGGATCAGCGTCAACCCTTGAAAAAGACGCGTGAACATATACGGATTCGCTAAGGATGTCACCTATTTCCCGCTCCAACCCTATTTCCTTTAAATGGAACTGCAAGCCTTCGCTGTCAAGGCCCGGGTTTCCTGCCAGAGCGCCTATCATCGACTGGCGCAAACGGCCCAGAGATTGATCTTCAATTTCGAAGCCTCCGCAGACCTCTTCGATCTCCTCATAGATATGGGGGTGATTCAAAATCGTGGCCAACATGATACGGGCATGAATATCTCTTTTTTGATGAACCCTGGCCCTTGGCTTGAGGGCAGAAGGCTTCATACGGGCTTTGTCTTTTCCATCGTATTTTTGAAAACGGCGGGCAAAGAACGTTTCGGATATTTTGCTCTGAATCAGCTCCTGATAATGGATTTGCACATCGCGATCGGCAATTCCTTTAATCTCATTTTGCAGGGTTTTAACCACCCCAGCGCGCGATTCCGGTGTTTCAAAGCTCCTGCCTGCCGTATGTTTGACCCAGATGAAATCGAGCAAGGACATCGCTCCGCTTAGAACATTCCTGAGCGCTTCCTTGCCGCCGGAGCGCAGCAAAGAATCCGGGTCCTCTCCATCGGGCAAAAACGCAAAGCGTGCGCTTTGATTGGGCGCCAGCATCGGCATGATCCGCTCACAAGCCCGCTCGGCTGCCCGCCGTCCTGCATTATCACCATCAAAACAAAGCGCTGGGATCTTTTCTTCATCCGGTATCATCTTCCATAGCGACAGGATCTGCTGCTCCGTCAGCGCCGTGCCCATCGGTGCCACCGCACCTTTAAACCCGGCTTGGTGACAGGCAATCACATCCATATAGCCTTCGGTCACAATGATGCTGTGGCCGTCAAACGCAGCCTGACGCGCCAGTGATTCGCCATAAAGCATACTTCCCTTGTCAAACAGCACGGTATCGGGGGAATTGATGTATTTAGCCGGTTTATAGCCGTCCTTTTCCGGCGGGCGCATATGATCCGGCACAGCGCGGCCACCAAAGGCCACCACTCTGCCGCGACGGTCGCTGACCGGAAACATGATCCGGTCGCGGAAGAAAACATAAGGGCCACCGCCCTTTTCCGAAGCCTTGAGAATGCCCGCCTCCAGCATGTCCTTATCGTCATAGCCCTCAGTCTTCAGATAGGTTCGTAAAGCCTGGCGATCGGCGGGGGTATAACCAACACGAAAAGCGGCCAGCGTTTCACGGCTAAGACCGCGTTCATCCAGATAGGTCAGGATTTCGCTGTTGGCCGGGGCATAAAGCTGCTGCTCCATCCATCCAGTGGCGCAATCCATAAGCCCATGTAAGCTTTTTTGCTTCTTGGCTTTTTCGATATCCTGCGGCGTTTGCTCCGGCACCTGCAATCCAGCCTCCGCCGCCAGCATCTCAATCGCCTCGATGAAGCTGCGATTGTCATGCTGCATAACAAAACCGATGACATCGCCATGCGCGCCACAGCCAAAGCAATGGTAGAATTGTTTGTCGTCATTAATGGTGAAGGACGGGCTCTTTTCCTTGTGAAACGGGCAGCACGCCTTGAATTCCCGTCCCGCACGCGTAACACTGACACGCTTTCCTATGATATCGGAAAGCGTTAGTCGGCTGCGGATTTCATCCAGAAAACGCGGGGGAATCGTCATAATCCTACGAAACTAGCAAATATCCCTTGCAAAGTCATAGAATAATAAATATACAAACAGCTATAAATTATGCGACCTCAAAGGAAACGCCCCAATGCCAAAGGTTTTCAGCAAGAACTGCCGGATCAATGTCATCGAATATGGCACTGCGTGTAATGATTATTCGTTCCTTAGCACCCTCAAAAGATACCTCAACCGTATCCTGCATCCTTCAAAAGCTTAACCAGCCAGTTTCTGCTTCACCAACCCTCTTGCTTTCCACAAAACATATATGGTAAACATTTTACCTCCACAGAAAAAGAGGCAGAAAAATGAACGGTATTCTATCTGATACATCCCTTGCCGCAGAACTTCTCCTTGCAGAAATAGAGATGGAGGGTGAGGGCTGGAACCAACACCAGATTGAAGAGTTTTCTGCAGCTGCAGAAAGGCTTTTGGATCTTGCTGAAATAGCAAAGGTATCAGGGCGCTTATCTAACAAACTGGCCATACAAGCTGCACAAGAATGTTGTTTTCACAAAGGGCAAATTTATAAGAAACTCTCAGCCATTAACGCAAGCCTCGAACTGGAAGAGAGTGCAGAAGGTGATCTGGAACTACAATTCGTTTAACCAGCCAGTTTCTGCTTCACCAGACCGCCGGCCTTGCCCATATCGATCTGGCCGGCATAGCGTTCTTTGAGCGCGCCCATCACCTTGCCCATATCCTTGATATCACCGGCACCGGTCTCGGTGATCAGTTCGGCAATAACATTGGCAACCTCATCATCGCCAAGCTGGGCCGGCATAAAGCTCTGGATAATCTCAACCTCGGCCTGCTCGCGTTCGGCCAGGTCATCGCGCCCGGCATCGGCATAGGTCTGCGCCGATTCTTTACGCTGCTTAATCATCGAGCTCAACATGGAGAGGATTTCATTGTCATCAACCCCATCGGCCTTACCGCTGCCGCGCGCGCTAATGTCCCGATCTTTCAGGGCGGCCAGAATAAGACGAATGGTCGCTGTGGCAATTGTTTCCTTGGCTTTGAGGGATTCTTTCAGCCTGGCAGTAAATTCTTCGCGTTTGCTCACGTTTTTCCCTTTTCTTTTGCACTCAAACTCTGTTAGAAAACTGTCTCTAGCGAACCCGTAGCTAGAAAGTATTCTTTATGGTCCAAACTTCTAATCCAAAACGCCCCCGGAATGCAACGGCTGTTATTATTTTGGCTGACGGCAGCGTGCTTTGGGGACGCGGTTTTGGCGCGGAAACCAGCGCTGTTGGCGAGGTTTGCTTTAATACTGCGATGACGGGCTATCAGGAGGTTTTAACCGACCCCAGCTATGCCGGACAAATTATCAATTTCACTTTTCCTCATATCGGCAATACCGGCACCAATGAGGAAGACAACGAGACCACCAATCCGGCGGCGCGCGGACTGATCGTGCGCGAAGACATCACGCAGCCTTCCAACTGGCGGGCAACAAAGCATTTCGATGCCTGGCTAAAAAGCTATAACCTGGTGGGGATCAGCGGCATCGACACCCGCGCTCTAACCCGGGTGATCCGCGATTCCGGCGCGCCCAACGGCGTAATTTGCCATGATCCGTCCGGCGAATTTGATCTTGAAGCGCTGCATAAGGAAGCGGCGAACTGGCCGGGCCTGAAGGGCATGGACCTGGCCAAGGAAGTGTCCTGCACCCAAAGCTATCAATGGGATGAAGGGCTTTGGGAGCTCGGTGAAGGTTACACCAAACCCAAAAAAGCAAAGCACAATGTTGTTGCTATCGATTTCGGTGCCAAACGCAATATCCTGCGCTGTCTGGTGAGTAGTGGATGCAACGTCACGGTGGTACCGGCCAATGCCAGTGCCAAGGATATTCTGGCTCATAAGCCCGATGGCGTGTTTTTGTCCAACGGCCCCGGTGATCCCGAAGCCACCGGAGAATACGCAGTTCCTACCATCAAGGCTTTGCTGGAAAAAGACATGCCAATTTTTGGGATATGTCTTGGTCATCAAATTCTCGCCCGCGCCCTCGGCGCCAAAACCAAGAAAATGCACCTCGGTCATCGCGGTGCCAATCACCCGGTAAAAGACCTCGAGACTGGCAAAGTTGAAATCACCAGCCAAAATCACGGCTTTGAAGTGGTCACAGACAGCCTGCCCGATGACGTGGAAGCCAGCCATATCAGCCTGTTTGACGGCTCGAACGAAGGGCTAAAAGTGAAAGATAAACCTGTGTTTTCAGTACAATACCACCCCGAAGCCTCACCGGGACCACAGGACAGCCATCATTTGTTTGAACGGTTTGTAAACAATATAAACAAATCAAAGTCAGCGTAAGAAATTCCTGGACATTTTGTTACTGTTATGACAATAATGTGTCTGTTTTAAGAGGACCTGTTCATGAGCACAAGATTTCAACCTGTAGAAACAACTGAACCAAAAGAATTTTCTACTTTTATCACCCCAGAGGAAGCGGCGACTGCGCTTTCAAACTGGGTGACAGCAATGCAGGCGGGCAACCCCAAAGCGGTCGCAAGACTATATGATAGAGCTCCTTCTTTATGGGGAACGATAGCTGAGACACTGGCCACAACCTATGAGAACGTGCTGGCTTATTTTGAGCTGTTTTTACGAGGCAAAAACAATCTGCAGATCACGATAGAAACCCGCCATCCACAATCCGTCGGCCCCGTTTGTTTTATATCAGGCTCCTATAGTTTCCGCTTCACCGACAATAACGGCAAGGAGCAAACCATCCCCGCCCGCTATAGCTTTGGCTTCTTAAAAAAGGAGAACGGAGATGTTGTCATTACAAACCATCATTCCTCCAGGACTCCCTGTCCAGAAGATCATAGCAAATAAACAACATTTCTATTGAACTCTACCCCCAAATTGGCTACACAATCGTTCTCGGTACCTAACGCCCAAAAGAGTATTCAGGGAAGCCGAGTTTCATGCCAAAAAGAACCGACATAAAATCTATCTGCATCATCGGTGCGGGACCTATTATTATCGGCCAGGCCTGCGAGTTCGATTACTCCGGCGCACAAGCCTGTAAAGCCCTGAAGGAAGAGGGCTACCGCATTGTCCTCATCAACTCCAACCCGGCCACGATCATGACCGATCCGGACATGGCGGATGCCACCTATATCGAGCCGATTAAGCCGCACGTGGTTGCCAAAATCCTGCACAAGGAAAAACCCGATGCCCTGCTGCCCACCATGGGCGGGCAGACAGCGCTCAACACCGCTCTGGCACTAGCCGAAGACGGCACGCTGGATGAACTGGGCATTGAACTTATCGGTGCCGACCGAGAAGCCATCGAAAAAGCCGAAGACCGCGACAAGTTCAAGACCTGCATGAAAGAGCTTGGATTAGAGACCCCCAAAAGCGCCGCCGTTAACACACTGGCCGAAGCCCGTGAGGTGATGGACGATATCGGCCTACCCGCCATTATCCGTCCGTCTTTCACTTTGGGCGGCACCGGCGGCGGCATAGCCTATAACCGAACCGAATACGAATTGATCATCCGCGAAGGCCTGGATGCCTCCCCCACCACCGAAGTACTGGTCGAAGAATCCGTGCTGGGCTGGAAAGAATATGAGATGGAGGTGGTGCGCGATAAAAACGACAACTGCATCATTATCTGCTCGATCGAAAACATCGATCCGATGGGCGTCCATACCGGCGATTCCATCACCGTGGCCCCTGCCCTCACTTTGACGGATAAAGAATACCAGATCATGCGCAACGCCTCGATTGCCGTGCTGCGCGGCATTGGCGTCGAAACCGGCGGCTCAAATGTGCAGTTCGGTTTGAACCCGGAAGATGGCCGCATGGTTGTTATCGAGATGAACCCGCGTGTGTCTCGTTCTTCCGCGCTGGCCTCCAAAGCCACCGGATTCCCCATTGCCAAAATCGCTGCCAAGCTTGCCGTCGGTTACACCCTGGATGAGCTCGGCAATGACATCACCGGCGGCAAGACCCCAGCCAGTTTTGAGCCGACCATTGATTACGTTGTGACCAAAGTGCCACGCTTTGCCTTTGAGAAATTCAAAGGCGCACAGAACCTTTTGACGACATCAATGAAGTCTGTAGGCGAAGTGATGGCGATTGGGCGCAGTTTTGAAGAGTCGATTCAAAAGGCGATGCGCTCGCTGGAAAAAGGGCTGGACGGCCTCACGCCCATTCCGCTCAAAACCAGCGGCGAAACGGTGCGCGATGATTTGCTGGCCGCCATCGCCCGCCCGACGCCGCAACGCATCCTCTATATAGCCGAGGCTTTGCGTCAGGGAATCACCGTGGACGAGGTCCATAACCTTTGCAAATACGATCCATGGTTCCTCGAGCGCATCAAGCATATCGTCGATACCGAAACCAGCATTGCAGAAAAGGGTTTACCGGTTGATGGCCAAGGTTGGCTGGAATTAAAAAAGCTCGGATTTTCTGATGCAAGGCTGGCCAAGCTGATGAATGTAAAAGAAAAAGTCGTGCGCAAAGCAAGAAACAGCCATGGTATCCATCCGGTGTTCAAGCGCGTCGATACTTGCGCCGCCGAAATACCATCGGAAACACCGTATATGTATAGCTGTTACGAAGGCGACGGGGTGAATCCGGCCGAATGCGAAATTGGCGCCAGCGATAAAAAGAAAGTTGTTATCCTTGGTGGCGGACCGAACCGCATCGGCCAGGGGATTGAGTTTGATTATTGCTGCGTCCATGCCGCTTATGCCCTGAAAGAGGCCGGGTATGAAACCATCATGGTCAATTGTAATCCCGAAACCGTCTCCACCGATTACGACACCTCGGACCGGCTGTATTTTGAGCCACTGACGGAAGAAGATGTGACCGAACTGATCAAAGCTGAGCAAAAAAACGGTGAGCTTCTCGGCGTCATCGTCCAGCTCGGCGGACAGACGCCGCTAAAGCTGGCTGAAGCGCTGCAAAAGGCGGGCATCCCTATTCTCGGCACCGATCCGGATGCGATCGATCTGGCCGAGGACCGTGAGCGTTTTCAAAAACTAATCAAAAAGCTTAAACTCAGACAGCCGCCCAACGGTCTCGCCCGCTCGGAAAAAGAAGCCGTCGGTATGGCTGAGGATATCGGCTTTCCCCTTGTCCTGCGCCCGTCTTATGTGCTGGGCGGTCAAGCCATGCAGATCGTCCACAATATGGATGAACTGAAAGAATATATTCGCACCGCAGTCATCGTCTCCGGCGACACGCCGGTTCTGCTCGACCGTTACCTCAAAAGCGCCATTGAGATCGATGTCGATGCGCTGTGCGATGGCACAGACGTTTACGTCGCCGGAATCATGGAGCACATCGAAGAAGCCGGGGTCCATTCCGGTGACAGCGCCTGCGTATTGCCACCGCATTCTTTGTCGCCTGAAATTGTCGCTGAGCTAGAGGTGCAGACGGTCAAACTTGCCAAGGCGCTCAAAGTTGTCGGGCTGATGAACATTCAATTTGCGGCCAAAGTCAATGAAGAGACCGGCAAGCAGGAAATCTTTATTATCGAGGTCAATCCGCGCGCCTCAAGAACCGTTCCCTTCGTTGCCAAAGCCACCGGCGTGCCGGTCGCCAAAATCGCCGCGCGGCTGATGGCTGGCGAAAAGCTTGAAGATTTTGCCCCTATGCTTACCGGGATGATACCGGAGCATTACGCTGTGAAGGCGCCCGTCTTTCCGTTTAACCGCTTCCCCGGAGTGGAGCCTTTGCTCGGCCCGGAAATGAAATCCACCGGCGAAGTGATGGGTCTGGACAAAGACCTTGCCCATGCGATTGCCAAATCACAACTCGCCGCGGGCATCATGCTACCCACCGCCGGCAAAGTCTTCCTTTCGGTCAAAGACAGCGACAAAACCGACTTGCTTCCGCTTGCCAAAGCACTGACGGATATGGATTTTGAGCTGATCGCGACGGGCGGCACCTGCAGATTCCTTAAGGAAAAGGGCCTCGCGGTTACCCGCATTAACAAAGTGATGGAGGGCCAACCACATATTGTCGATGCGATTATCAACGAAGAAATCGACCTGGTCATCAACACTACCACCAAAAGCTCGCAGGCTGTGGCTGATTCCAGCTCAATACGGCGTCAGGCTCTGATGCATAAAATACCCTATTATACGCTTTTAACCGCAGCCTCCGCCGCCGTTCAGGCTATCCGCGCCCTCAAAGCCAAGGATATCGAGGTTGCGCCGCTGCAGAGTTATTTCGAGGAAGAACAAGAGGTTAGGCAGAGAAAAGCTGTTTAGGATTGACGAAAAGCCTTAAAAGTCCTATATTTAGACCTTCTACTTAATGTTTATAATTATGTCCCGCCCCGTGAGGCGGGCATTGTTTTTTTGATTACCACGATTAGTTTTAGAGAAGGAAAAAGACTGTGGAACAGGTCCCTGTGACAAAAAACGGATTTGAAGTGCTTGAGGACGAATTGAAAGACCTCAAAAGTGTGCAGCGCCCTGCTGTGATTCAGGATATTGCAACAGCACGCGAGCATGGTGATTTAAAGGAAAACGCCGAATACCACGCCGCCCGTGAACAACAAAGCTTCATTGAAGGCCGTATCCTGCAGCTCGAATCCGCCATCGGTAAGGCCCAGATTATCGACCCCTCCACCTTAACTGGCGACACGGTAAAATTCGGCGCGACGGTCACAATTGTTGATGAAGACACCGATGAAGAAGAAACCTGGCAGATTGTCGGCGATTTTGAAGCCAGCACCGATGAAGGTCGGCTTTCGATCAGTGCGCCGGTTGCGCGTGCTTTGATTGGAAAATCTGTCGGTGATTCCGTCGGGGTGGTCACGCCAAAAGGAAAACGGACTTACGAAATCCTTGACGTTACATTCAAATAAAAACTATTCGGTATCAATCGGCACGCCGGGAACATCCTTGGCGGAGCGAATGGCGAGCGATGACTTCACAGATGTCACATTCGGCGCAGTGGTGAGCTCATGGGTCAGAAACTCCTGATAGCTGTCCCAGTCTTTGGCAACCACCTTCAGGATAAAATCGGTTTCCCCGGCCAGCATATGGCACTCGCGCACCATTTCCAGCTCGCCTATACGGCTTTCAAAGGCCTGAAGATCTTTTTCCGCCTGCGACGTCAGCTTGACCATGGCTAAAACAACGACGGAGTAACCTAGCGAAGGAGGATCAACTTTGGCATGATAGCTTTTGATATAGCCCGCATCTTCGAGCGCGCGAACCCGGCGCAGACAGGGCGGAGCAGAGATTCCAACGTTCTTGGCCAGCTTAACATTGGTGATCCTGCCGTCGCTTTGCAGGTATTTGAGAATATTTCTGTCGATTTTATCGAGTTTTGAGCGGCGCATTATTATTTTGAGTGTTTAATTTTTGTAACAAAGTTATAACGGATTGATATAAAGTTGCGCACGAGTTCTTGCAAGGACTTTCGTATAAAAAGGGAAATTAGATTTTAAAATGGCATCCAAAACCTATCCACCAACCTGCTGGATTGTAACCGAAGGCATCGCCGGTACAGAAAATCAGTGCCTGGGCGTCGCCGAATCTTTGGGCGTGAAACCGGATATCAAACGCATTCGTCTGCGTGAGCCGTGGAAAAGTTTTTCGCCTTATTTAGGATGGGAGCAATTCTGGAGCTTTGACCCGGCGCTGGAAGTGCCGTTTCCCGATATCCTAATTGCCAGTGGCCGCAAAAGCATTGCCGCCTCGCGCTACGTGAAAAAGGCCAGTGGCGGCAAAACCTTTACCGTCCAGATTCAGGACCCGCGAGTGCCGCCCGAGGATTTTGATCTGGTCGCCCTGCCCGCCCATGATCCAACGCGCGGAAAAAACGTGCTTGTCACTACCGCAGCGCCGAACCGGATTACAAAGGAACGCCTGGAGCAGGCAAAAAAAGATTTTTCTGCGTTTGAAAAAATAAAAGAGCCGCGCGTGGCGATTCTGATTGGTGGCAACAGCAAAGCCTATAAAATGAGCGCGGCTATCATGGAAAAGCTGGCCGGAGACTTAAAAGCCCTTGATGCCGAGTTGATGATCACAACCTCACGGCGCACAAGCGAAGAAAACCAGAAAATTCTCGAAAATGCATTAAAAGGCACTGATTCCTATATCTGGGACGGCAAGGGAGAAAACCCCTATTTCGGCCTGCTGGCCTGGGCCGATGCAATTCTGGTTACGGCCGACAGCGCTTCCATGCTCTCGGAAGCGGCAACAACCGGTAAGCCAGCCTACATGATCCCACTGGAGGGCGGATCGGAGCGCCTTAATAAACTCCATAAAAACCTTCAGGAAACCGGAGCCGTGCGAGTTTTCGAGGGAAAGCTGGAAAACTGGGACTATGAGCCACTAAACGATGCACAAAAAGTGGCCGAAGCGATCCAAAGCCGTTTGAATAAGCGCGGCAAACAAACTATATAGTGATGTTGGATTAATATTGGAAATAGAAGATGACAGATATACAACATAGCAAAGTCCTCATTATCGGCTCCGGCCCAGCTGGATATACGGCCGCGATTTATGCAGCCCGTGCCAATCTCGAACCCCTTATGGTCACAGGTTACGAAGCGGGCGGACAATTGATGATTACCACGGAAGTCGAGAACTATCCCGGCTTTGCCGAACAGATTGAAGGCCCGTGGCTGATGGAGCAAATGAAAGGCCAGGCAGAAAATGTCGGCACAAAGCTGGCCAGTGATCAGATCAAGGACGTTGACCTTTCCTCCCGTCCGTTTAGAGCCACTGGCGATAGCGGCACAGTCTATACCGGCGATACGATTATTATTGCCACCGGCGCCAAGGCGCGCTGGCTTGGCCTTCCATCCGAAGAAACGTTTCGCGGGCGCGGCGTATCGGCCTGCGCCACTTGTGACGGGTTTTTCTACAAAGGCAAAGAGGTGGCTGTGGCCGGTGGCGGTAATTCCGCCGTCGAAGAGGCTTTGTTCCTGGCCAACATTTGTTCGAAAGTGACACTCATTCACCGCCGTGATGAATTGCGCGCCGAAAAAATTATGCAGGACCGTTTGTTCAAAAACGACAAGATCGAGGTCATCTGGGACAACGTTGTTGAGGAAATCACCGGTGACGATACCGGCATGACGGGACTTCGAATCAAGAACGTCAAAACCAATGAAGAGACGAACTTATCCGCCGAAGGATTCTTCGTTGCCATCGGTCACGATCCGGCGACAGAGATATTCAAAGACCAACTCGACATGGATGGGGAAGGCTATATCGATACGGCAGCTGATTCGACCGCCACATCTACTCCCGGTGTTTATGCCGCCGGCGATGTCACTGATCATACTTACCGCCAGGCTGTGACCGCAGCCGGAATGGGATGCATGGCCGCGCTGGAAGCGGATCGCTTTCTGGCTGAGCAGGAAGATGATAAGCAGGCTGAAGCAGCCGAGTAAAAAAGATGGATTGGGATAAACTGAGAATATTTCATGCCGTTGCCGAAGCTGGCAGCTTTACCCATGCTGGCAAGAGCCTTAATCTCAGCCAGTCTGCCGTCTCCCGCCAGGTCAGCACACTGGAAGAAAGCCTCGGCGTCACCCTCTTCCATCGTCACGCCAGGGGGTTATTACTCACCGAACAGGGCGAGCTGCTTCACAAAACCGCCAGGGATATTTTCGCCAAGCTGTCGATGATCGAAGGGCAATTGATGGACACGCGTAAGCTTCCCGAAGGCCCGCTGCGGATCACGGTAGCGGAATTTATCGGCTCGACCTGGCTGGCACCGAAGCTGGCAGAATTCAGAGAAGATCATCCCGACATTCAACTGACCGTCTTACTGGAGGATAGCATCCTCGATCTCGGCATGCGCGAAGCAGACGCGGCCATTAGGCTGTACGAGCCGGAGCAGCCGGATTTGGTACAGCGCCACCTGACAACGATTCATTTTCATGTCTGCGGCTCTAAGGACTACTTCAAAAAACATGGCAAACCGAAAAAAGCAAAAGACCTCAAGAATCACACCCTCATCGGCTACCCCGAAAATGTTACCGAGCCTTTTACCGACCCCAACTGGATTTTTCGAATCGCCGGAGTCGATCCCGATCACAACACCAACATGCTGATGATGAATTCTCTTTATGCTATCCACAAGGCGGTCATCACCGGCGCGGGTATCGCCGCCCTGCCCGATTATCTGGTTACGAAAAGCGATGACATCGAAATCGTGCTGCCGGAGATCGAAAGAGACGGCGTTGAAATGTATTTCGTTTATCCTGAAGAAAGACGAAAATCCCAGCGCATCGCCGCTTTCCGCGATTTCCTTTTGAAGAGCATCAGCGCCACCGAATTCTAATCTGACTTTTTTGCTCCACAAGTTTGCATTGCCGTTCAAACAGGCGTAGCTTGTTATGTGCTAAACACATACCTGATAGTATATAAATGCAATGGACAGGGTCCATGATGGGTATATAAAGGCGGCTGTCGGCGCATATTGTGCAGATAAGGACCTCCGGCTTTCCGGTGGTTCTTACGTCTCCCAGACGTGAAACCTCCCTGTTCAACTCACCGGGCCCATGTTTAACTGCATGAGAGGCCCGGTTTTTTTATGGTATAATCATATATTAGAGTCTTCTCGCAAGGCTCTTCCCGGTTTAAAATCAAAATAGAAAACCATGGCTGATTCCAAGAATATCATAGCTCTTTTTAATTACGGCGGCGGCATGCGCGGCCTGATCCCGGCTTACTTCATGGCCAAGATTGAGGACGCCACGGGCCTTCGTATGACCGATATGGTCGATATTTTTACCGGCCCCTCGACCGGCGCGATTTTGAATGCCGGTCTGAACGTCCCCCACGCAGATGACCCAAGCCGCCCAAAATACCGCGCCCGGCACATGGTGAAATTTTACGAGCGAGAAGGAATCAATATCTTCCCGCCGGACCGCTTCCGTGAATTTCGTGCGCTTATTCATGATTTCAACAACCGCACGATGAAGATCAATCAGCTCAACACGCTGTTTCGCAAAGGGCATTACGACCCCGCCTATCTGGGCAAAGCCCTTAAGGCGCTATACGGCGATACCAGACTTTCTGATTCGATCAAAAGCCTGGTGATCCCGGTCTATAACATCGATGGCGAACAGCTTGAGGTCGTCGAGGAAGCGGGTGAAACCGGGGACACCCCCGTCCATACCCAGAACAACTTTATCGATCGCGGCGGCCATGCGGTGTGGCTTAAAAATATGCGCCTGCAGCTGCGCAAGCGTCCTTCCCCGGATGTCTCGCTTTACGACGCAATCCTGGCCAGTACAGCCGCTCCAACCTATTTCCCCTGCCATCACTTTGAAGTCGGCTACCAGGACGAGCGCGGCACACGTGAATTTTCTGGTATTGACGGCTCAATCTTTGACAATCCGTGCGTGAGCTATCACGGCGCGATCCGCCAACATGTTCCTGAAGATCATAAACTCAAAATGATTATGCTCGGCACCGGCCATACGCTGCGCTCGATCAAAAAAGAGGACTGGAATAATTTCGGTGGGCTCGGCGTGGTCGATCCGGTCAATGATCTGCCGCTGATCAATATTTTATTTCATGCTTCGGAAACCGCGCTGATGGAAAGTTTTGGCGAGGAAATGGGCGATGATCTTTATGTGTTCAACAAATCAATGGTCCTCGATATACAAAAGCCAAACTCCCCCAGCACCGCAATTGACGACGCCAGCCCCGACAACCTCGCCCGACTCAAGATTTTCTTCGAAGAAATGATGGAAGAAAACAAAAGCCAGTTTGACGAGGTCTGCCACGTCCTCGCCGACAACCGCGACCGCAAGGAAGAGGTGAAGGCAGAAGAAAAGGCTGAAAGCCGCAATATCTTCTCGTTTTTTACCCGGAAACGGCTTTAAGACCCCTCACCCGGCCTCACGATGTTCGGCCACCCTCTCCCCATGGGAGAGGGATGCGTAAGCTTAGTGAGCCTTTAGGCGAACTTAGCTGGAGCTGGGTGAGGGGGTATAATTAAGCCGCTTTCGCCTCACCCTGCAACGCCGCGCAGGCGCGCTGGATACGGGTGCAGGCCTCTTTAAGGTTTTCCGTCGAGGTTGCATAGGAAATGCGGAAATACGGGGAGAGCCCAAACGCCTCACCATGAACGCAGGCCACACCTTCGGACTCCAATAAATACGTCACAAAATCTTCATCGTTCTGAATAATGCTACCATCCGGCGTGGTCTTGCCAATACAACCGGCGCAGGACGGATAGACATAGAACGCCCCTTCCGGCGTGAGGCATTCCATTCCTTCGGAGTCATTCAGCATTTCCACCACCAGATCACGGCGCTCTTTAAACACATCGTTGCGCTGCTTGAGGAAAGACTGGTTACCACTGAGCGCGCCCAGTGCCGCAGCCTGCGATACAGATGATGGATTAGAGGTACTCTGGCTTTGCACCTTGGCCATAGCTTTGATCAGTTCCGCCGGACCGCCCGCATAACCAATCCGCCAGCCGGTCATCGCATAGGATTTCGACACACCGTTACAAGTTAGCGTCCGATCATACAGACCAGGCTCAACCTGCGCCGGAGTGCAAAATTCAAAATTGTCGTAGACAATATGCTCATACATATCATCAGGCATCACCCAGACATGCTCGTGCCTCATCAGCACATCGGTCAGCGCCCTCATTTCCTCGCGCGTATAGGCGCCGCCGGTCGGGTTGGACGGTGAATTGAGGATCAGCCATTTGGTTTTTGGCGTGATCGCTGCCTCCAAATCTTCCGGTCGCAGCTTGAAATTATTTTCCTTCGGACACTCAATCGGGACCGGTGTACCTTCGGCCAGCAACGTCATATCCGGATAGGACACCCAGTACGGCGCAGGAATAATCACCTCATCACCCGGATTCACCGAAGCCATCAGGGCGTTATAGAGCACCTGTTTGCCACCAGTGCCGACGGTGATTTGCTCGCGGGTGTAATCCAGCTCATTGTCGCGCTTGAATTTTTCAATGATGGCGTCTTTAAGCTCGGGCGTGCCGTCCACAGCCGTATATTTGGTTTGGCCTTCCTTGATCGCCTCTATGGCTGCGTCTTTAACAAAATCGGGCGTGTCGAAATCCGGCTCCCCCGCCCCCAGACCAATTACATCGCGCCCGGCGGCCTTGAGCTCTTTGGCTTTGGTGCTGACAGCAATGGTGGGGGATGGTTTGATACGGCTAAGACGGTCGGCGACAATAGACATGATTTTCCCTCTATGGATTAGATTAAGACGCAACCAGACTATTGAAGTCTGTTCCGCTCGCAAAATCAACCCCCGCGCCTACAAACCAGTCTTTCAGCGGCTTTAATACCGGATGTTCCAGATTTTCGCGCATATAGGCCTCAAGCCGCGGGATATGCACCAGATACTGGTCCTTGCCGTCCTCCACCGCCAGTTTGATAAACAGCCCCAGAACCCTTCCGTGAAATTGCGCAGCCAGTACGCGGTACCACGCCAGAAAAACCTCATCGCGCCCGGCCAAAGCTTTGTCTTTAATTTCCTGCGATACATCCACCCGCGCATCTTCGAGCAAATTCAGCATGTCATAGGGAACGGGGCCATGCATGGAATCCTGAAAATCAATCAGCCCGATCCGTTTCAAACCCGTTTCCTGCGGCAACCACATCAGGTTTTCAAGATGATAATCCCCATGCACAAAGCCTTGCGGGCATGGCGGTAAATCTTTTTCAATCTCATCCCAGACCGCCAGATAGTCTTCCACCAAACCATCTGAATTATCTTCGCCGCGCACGGCCGGCACATACCAGTCGATCAGCTGGCGCCGGTTTTCATGGATTTGGCTCTCGCGGTAAATCGGAAAATCCTGCGCGCTGCTTTGCGCCTCCAGATGCACCAGCACCTCCAGCGCCAGTTCATATATTGCTTCAGGGTCTTCGCCGCCTGCCATCGCCGCGCTCAAAGACACCGCGCCCAAATCCTCCAGCAGCAGATAACCGGCCCCCTCATCTGCCTCAAAAATCTCGGGGGCCTTAAGCCCCGCTTTGCGCAAAAAATCTCCGGCCCGGATGAAACCGGCCAATGTGCTGTTCCCTTCACGAACACCGGCGCTGTCATCCATCAAAATGGCGCGGCTTCCGTCCTTCTCCACACGGAAATAGCGCCGCGCCGAAGCATCCCCGGCGATCGGCTCCACAACGCTCCAGCCACGCTGATTTAAAAATTCGTTCATTGCTTTATTTTTTAACAGGTTTGCTTTTGCTGGCCATCTGGCGGATGGCGTCGATATGTTGCTTGGAGGCACGGCCACGTTTGGCCTGGCCGCCGTGACCTTCCTGCCCGAAAATCGCGGCATTGGTGCTAGCCACAGCTTTAAGGATTTCAATGCCGAACTCTTCCTCTTCCGCAATCTGCGGCGTGTCCGGAGCGGGAGCATTGGCGGCCTCGCTGCGGCCGGACACCACACGCTCAACATGATAGGCAACAATGCCGTTCAGATGCGGCTTGGCAAGTGCATGGAGCAGCTTGGCGTCCTCATAGGTCCAGGCAATGATTTGCTGGCGCGCGCGAGTGACATTGCCACCGGCCTGGCGCAAGGCTTCCTTGATTCGTCTTTCCGCATATTCCATGGACATGGCAATCTCCTGCTCCTGGCAGCCTTTAAGTTTTCAGAATGCCATATATTAAGAAAAAGTCCAAATTATTCGGAAAGCGCGGCCAATTCCTTCATCAAGCTCTGTACACCTTTCACCCGTTTCTCGGCACTATCCCACTGGCGGATGGCGAGATGGTTAAGCGTTCACAATCCTGCTCAGTGCCAAATACGTTCCGGCATCAACAGCCGAAACATCATAGCGATCCATAATATCGACCATGGCTCTAACATTTTTAGAAATTTTCTGTTCTGTCATATCCTTGGCCTCGTTGACCTTGGCCATGGTCTTCGCATTTTCCTTGGCGCTGACATCTGACGTTAATTCGACATAGGCCGCTATAACTCCACCGGGATTGGCAATAAAGTCGGGAACAATATGAACGCCTTGCTTGAAAAGAGCACTATACCCTTCCGCAGTCGTGGGTTGGTTGGCTCCCTCCACCATAAATCTTACTTTTACTTTCTCTGCATTTTTATCCGTGATGACATCCTGCACGGCACAGGGAAACAACACATCAACATCTACATACAGCACGTCTTCTGCACTATCTGATATCTGAAAACCTTCCTTTTCAATCAAAGACCGAGCGGTTGTCACGTCCTGTTCGACCAGAGCCGTTTTTAGCTCTTCCGATACGCCATTTTTAAATCGCCATGTTCCACCATATTTGGGATCGCCAAGCGCTTTCAATGATCCGCCATATTCGGTGAAATACCGAAAGACAGCAGCCCCCATAGCGCCCAACCCCTGCACGGCAAAAGTTCCAACCTTCACCCCTTTACACGCCATCATAGTCTTCGCGGCCACAGCAACACCAAGTCCTGCAATACCCTGCCGATCATAATCCGTACCGCCCATCTCCACAGGTTTGCCTGTAAAAGAATTCAGCGAACCCAGCTCGTCACAGGCCCAATGCGGCATCTCCGGCCGTGCGCCGATATCAAAACCGAAACCGCCAAAAACTCCACCATTTTCAAACAGCAATGGCTTACATAAGGACACAAAGCGCCGATATTTTTGCTCAAACCCTTCGGCGCTGGAGTCCGCACGCAAACCCGATTTAGCTCCACCAAGCGGAAGGCCCGCCGCCGCGTTTTTAAGCGCCATTGTCCGCGCCAGCATTTTAATCTCATCGATCGTTAAATCAGGCGTAACCCTTGTGCCGCCCTTACCGCTAAGTTCAAGCTTACCGCCTTTGCTGATCCCCGTATTCCACACCACAACATAGCCCTCCACACCCATATCGGGATCATGGATTGTTTCCACCAATTCAGGCTCCATCGCCTCAAAGCGCTGCTTTAGGTCGGAAAGATCATCTAGAAACTGCTGTTTATTTTCAGGTAGGTTCATTAATTAAACTTAGCTCCCTCATCAATCTCTGTACACCTTTCACCCGTTTCTCGGCACTGTCCCACTGGCGAATGGCAACCAGCTTCTGATCCGGGCGGAATTTGAGAGCGCCACGATTTTCATTGATCCATTTCATCAATGCCTCGACATCAGGCGGGCAATCCTTGTGAAAACCAATCACCGCTCCCTTTGGTCCGGCCTCGACACTGCCGACCCCTGATTTTTTGCAAAGTTGCTTAATCGAAACAATATCCATCAGATTGTTGACCTCTTCGGGAATGGCACCAAAACGATCAATCAACTCAGCCGCAAACGATTCAATATCATCCGCCGTTTCCAGCTCCGACAAACGACGATACAAACTCATCCGCACATTCAAATCTTCTATATAGCTACCCGGAATCAACACCGATGTGCCGATGTTAATCTGCGGTGACCAGCGTTGCTCCACCCCGGCACCGATATCGGTGCCCTCACGCGCCGCCGCCACCGCTTCTTCCAGCATCTGCTGGTAAAGCTCAACACCAACCTCTTTGATATGGCCAGATTGCTGATCGCCGAGCAAATTACCGGAACCACGAATATCCATGTCATGGCTAGCAAGCTGAAACCCTGCGCCCAGCGTATCGAGCGTTTCCATCACCTCAAGACGTTTTAAAGCCTGCGGATTTAATTTCACATGCGGCGGATAGGTCAGATAAGCATAAGCCCGAACCTTGGAACGCCCGACACGACCACGAATTTGGTAAAGCTGCGCCAGGCCAAACATATCGGCACGGTGCACCACAAGCGTATTAGCGCTCGGAATATCCAGCCCGCTTTCAATGATATTGGTTGCCAGCAACACATCATACTTACCCTCGTAAAACGCACTTATACGATCCTCGAGATCTTCCGGGCTCATTTGCCCGTGGGCTGTGACAAACTTTACCTCCGGCACCAGCTCTTTGAGTTTTTCCTCGACCTCTTCAATATCTTTGATGCGCGGGCAAACATAAAAGCTCTGCCCGCCGCGATAATGCTCGCGCATCAACGCGTCACGCACGACAACCGGATCGAACGGCAGCACAAAGCTCCTCACCGCCAGCCGGTCTACTGGCGGCGTGGCGATCAGGCTCATCTCTTTGACGCCAGTGAGTGACATTTGCAGCGTACGCGGAATCGGCGTCGCAGTAAGGGTCAGGATATGAACATTGCTCTTGAGCTCTTTCAGACGCTCTTTTTGCTTCACACCAAATTTCTGCTCCTCATCCACCACCAGCAGGCCAAGATTGGCAAACGCAATGCCCTTGCCGAACAGCGCATGGGTGCCAATGACGATATTAACACTGCCATCGGCCAGCCCTTCTTTGGCGGCTTTGGTGTCTTTGGCTGAAACCAGCCGGGAAAGCTGCTCAATCCGCAGACCTGTGCCGGTAAAACGCGCCGTAAAATTCTGATAGTGTTGACGGGCGAGCAACGTCGTCGGCACAACAACGGCAACCTGAACCCCCGCCATCGCCGCGACATAGGCCGCCCGCAAGGCTACCTCGGTTTTGCCAAAACCGACATCGCCGCATATCAGGCGGTCCATCGGATGATCACCATTCAGATCGGCCAGAACGCTATTAATCGCGCGCTGCTGGTCCTCGGTTTCGGCGTAAGGAAAGCGCGCGGCAAATTCATTATACAGCCCTTCGCTGATATTCAGCTTCTCAGATTTACGCAACATCCGCGCGGCGGCAATTTTCAAAAGCCCCTCCGCCATTACCATCAGATCTTTTTTAACCCGCGCTTTTCTAGCCTGCCAGCCTGCCCCGCCGAGCTTATCAAGCGCTACCGTCCCCTCATCCCCACCAAAACGGGTCAGAACATCAATATTTTCCACCGGCACAAACAGCCGGTCGCCGCCGTCATATTCGATCTTCAGACAATCATGCAGCGTTTTGGCCGCCTTGACGGTTTCCAGCTCAACGAATTTCCCGACCCCGTGATCGACATGCACGACAAGATCACCTTCGGACAGAGAGGACACTTCGGTGAGGAAATTATCAGCCTGACGTTTTTTCTGGCTGCGTCGCGCCAAACGATCTCCGAGAATATCCTGCTCCGTCACCACAGCCAGATCAGGCGCAACAAAACCATGCTCCAGACCCAGAATACCAATACCGATCTGCTCCGGTTTTAATCTTTTGATGTTGTCAAAATCACCGCACTCAGCAAACGGACCTATACCCGCAACTTCCATCAAACCCTTCAAACGCTCTTTAGCACCTTCGCTATAAGCCACGATGAATGTTGTTTGAGACAAGCCGGATAAATATGTTTTTAACTCGGCAAAAACATCGCCATCGGGCAACGCCCTGATATCGGCAAAATCCCGCCCTTTCTTTGCACCAGCATCCTGACCGTCCGGCGCACCGAAAGGCGAAAGCTCTTCTGCCTCCCAGACCTCCTCCATATAAAGCCGCTCAACCGGCAAAGGATGATAAACCGAGCCGGACAGGCTCACATCTTGCGACTTGCCGTTTTTGCGTGCGGTCGAAGCCTCGAGCGTTTTGCGTGCCTCATAAAAATCCCTGATCTGGGTCAGACGTTCTTCGCGGGCCTGAGACCCATGATGATCCATGGTAAAAGCAGCACCCGGTAGATAATCAAAGATCGTATCCATCTTCTCATGGAACAACGGCAGCCAGTGCTCCATGCCGCTATGGCGCCGCCCTTCCGACACTGCCTCATAGAGCGGGTCATCATCACGCACCACCCCGAATTCCTCGCGATAACCGGAGCGAAAACGGGTTATCGAGTCTTCATCGAGGAACAATTCAGTCGCCGGAAAGAGAGAAAATTCTGAAATCTCCTTCAGGCTCCTCTGAGTATCCGGATCGAAGGTTTTGATCTTGTCGATCTCATTGCTAAAAAGATCAATCCGCAGCGGCTCAGCATAGCCCGGCGGAAATAAATCGACAATCCCGCCACGCATCGCATATTCACCCGGCTCGCGCACAGTTTCGGTGCGCAGATAGCCGTTTTTTTGCAGGAAAGCCTGAAAAGATTCAGAGTCTATTTCCTCGCCCTTTATGGCCGAAATCCGGCTGTCAGAAAGCGTTTCACGTGAAACAACTTTTTGAGTCATAGCATTCACCGTGGTCAGAAGAATGCGCGGATAACGTTTTGCTTCCTTTTCCCACGATAGCAGCGCCGAAAGCGCAGCCACCCGCCGGGCCACAATTTCCTGATGCGGGGATACCCGGTCATAGGGTAAACAATCCCAGGCTGGAAAAGTCAGAACCTCAACATCCGGAGCAAGAAAGCCCAGCAATTCCGATAACGTCGCCAGCCGCGTATCATCCAGCGCCACATGAACCAGAACACGGTCCTGCGGCATGAGGGCGCGGGCTTTTTCCGCCAGAATGCGGGCGTCCTGACCCTCCGGCGCGCCGTAAATGACACCGGTGGTTATGTCTTCCTCTGATTTTGCGGCAATATCGTGCACCCGGCCCCTTAATCTTTGTTTGTAAAGCTTCGCGTTTTTATATATAGATTTTGCGTAGTTTAAAAGGATTTAGGGCCCAAATGAGCGCGGAAACCAACCTTTCCAATAAAGACATCAAGGAAACCAGGAACAAGCTTCTGGACGATGCCGTCTTAAACGATGAGCATGGCGCGGCGAGTGCACGCGGCTTTTTGGACCGGCTTTTTGCCTTTATGTTTCGCGGCTTTGTTTACCCGCAAATCTGGGAAGACCCGGAAATTGATCTTGAGGCCATGAAAATTACACCGGACTCGCGGATTATGACGATCGCCTCGGGCGGCTGCAATGTCATGAATTACCTGACCGAAAATCCGGGCGCGGTAAAAGCTGTTGATCTCAACCCAGCCCATGTTGCTTTAACCCGGCTCAAAATTACAGCACTCAAACATCTGCCGGACTATGAAAGTTTTTTCCTGTTCTTCGGTCATGCCGATGAAAAGCGCAACATTAAGAATTACGAGGAATATATTAAACCCCATCTTGACCCCTTCTCCCGAAAATATTGGGAATCGTGGAGTCTGCTTGACGGCAAACGCATTAATTATTTTACCAAAAACCTTTACCAATTTGGCCTTTTGGGCCGCACCATAAGCTTTGTCCATATCGTCGCTAAAATTTACGGCAAGGACCCGCGCGAGATTTTAAAAGCAACATCTTTGGAAGAACAAAAAGAAGTTTTTGACCGCACGCTCGGACCTATATTTGAAAAGAAAGCGGTGAAATGGCTGTGCAATATGCCGGTCTCACTTTACGGCCTTGGCATTCCGCCTTCGCAGTTTGACGAGCTACACAAGGCTGGCGGCGGCGACATGGCCAACCTCCTGCGCAGCCGCCTCGAGCGCCTTGCCTGTGATTTTCCCATTCAGGATAATTATTTTGCCTGGCAAGCTTTCGGCCAGGGCTATGACATTGAAAACAAGCGCGCCATTCCACGCTATCTCACCGAGGAAAATTACAACAAGCTGAAAGAAAATGCTGGCAAGGTCGAGGTTTATCATTCCTCACTCACTGCTTTTCTTGAAGCACAGCGCGAAGAAAGCCTGGATTGCTATGTGTTCCTCGATGCGCAGGACTGGATGAACAAGGCACAACTTAATGATTTGTGGGAGCAGGTTCTGCGCACAGCCCGACCCGGAGCGCGCGTTGTTTTCCGCACCGCCGGAGAGGAATCGCCATTAAACAAAGCATTGCCGAGCGATCTTCTTGGTAAATGGAGCTACGATCCCGCCTATAGTAAAAAAATGGTCGCGCGTGACCGGTCTTCGATTTACGGCGGGTTTCATGTGTACACGCTCGGCAATGTCGAAGCGCTTAAAGTCGTAGCGTAAAATCATGACCACCGAATCCCATATCAAAGACAGCATGGACCGGATGTACCGAATGACGCGGCATATCTATGATGCATCACGCAAATATTACCTGCTGGGCCGCGATCATTTAATCAGCAACTTGAAACCTGGCGATGAAGAGCATATTTGCGAGGTCGGCTGCGGCACGGCACGCAATTTGATTAAACTCTCGCAACGCTACCCCACAGCCCATTTTTACGGGCTGGATGCATCCGATGAAATGCTGAAAACCGCACGGAAATCTTTAAGCAAAAACGGTGCCGATGACATCAAAGTCACGCAGGCCTACGCGCAATCCTTCAATCCGAGCACCCTGTTCAATCTTGAAAACCCGCTAGACAAAATTATCTTTTCCTATTCGCTGTCTATGATTCCGCCCTGGCGTGAATCAATTGACCATGCTCTGTCCCTGCTGGAAGACGGCGGCGAAATTCATATCATTGATTTTGGTGACCTCACGGGCCTGCCGAAAGCTTTTAGAAAATTTCTTTTCTGGTGGCTGGAGCTGTTCCATGTCCATCACAGACCGGAAATTCTTGAATATCTCAAACGCCTTGAATTTGAAAAAAGAGGAAGCCTTCAGTTTGAACCGCTTTATAAAGGATATACCTGGTATGCCGTCTTCACGAAGGTCTAGACAAATTTATGTGATAGCAGTTTGGCAAACACATCATTAACCACATTGGCCGGCGTTTCTTCTTTACCCGTAATCCAGTTATAAAGATCGGGATCGGGAAACTCGAGAATTTCCTCATACAAGCCCAGCTCTTCTTCAGAAAACCCCGGCACATATTTGGCGGCAAAGGAGCCCATAATCAGGTCCATCTCCTTGGTGCCGCGATGCCCGGAGCGGAAAATAAGCCGCTTGCGCCTGTTTTCGATGTTTTCATTTTCTGCCATAGATACTAAAATAGCCATATCCTAGAATTTGAAAAGCTTTTCTTATGAGCAGACCCTTTGAACTCGACCCGTTATTCCGCGCCCTCACCGTCCTACCGGGTGTGGGGCCACGCAATGCCAAACTACTGGAAAAGCTGGTCGGTGGACCGAAAGTGCTGGATCTGCTCTGGCATCTACCAATTGATTTCGTTGACCGCCGCTTTGCCCCCACAATCAAGGACGCCCCCGACGGCAAAGTCGCCACGCTCACCGTAACCGTCGGCAAGCACATCCCCAACCAGCGTAAAGGCCAGCCTTACAAGGTCTGGTGCACGGACGAAACCGGCACCATCAATCTCGTATTTTTTCATGCGCATAAGGATTATCTCGAAAAGCAGCTCCCCTTAAACGAAACCGTCATCGTCAGCGGCCGCATCGAGTATTACCAGGGCAACCCGCAAATGACCCATCCCGATGCGATTGGCCCGGAAAAGGATCGTGCGTCCATCGAAACCGTCGAGCCTGTTTATCCGCTGACGCAAGGAGTCACCAACAAAGTGGTCCGCAAATCGATCAAGGCCGCTCTGGGTTTTGTCCAGGAACTGCCTGAATGGCTGGATAGCGCCTATAAGGAACGCCAGAAATGGCCGGATTGGCATAAGGCGGCGGAAGAAATTCACAACCCACCCGGCGAAGAGGCGCTGGATGCGCATCACCCCGCCCGTGCGCGGCTGGCTTATGATGAATTGCTGGCCAATCAGCTAACCCTTGCCATCGTCCGCCAGAAACAACGGCAGATAAATGGCAGGAGCTTTCAATCAGGTCACGATTTGAGGAAGAAAGTTCTGGAGGTTCTACCCTTCCAATTGACCGGCGCGCAGGAACGCTCACTCCAAGAAATTGACAAAGACATGGCCGAGCCCGCCCGCATGCTGCGCCTGCTGCAAGGCGATGTCGGCAGCGGCAAAACAATTGTGGCCTGCCTGGCGATGCTAAACGCCATCGAAAACGGGGCGCAGGCTGCGATTATGGCGCCGACGGAAATCCTCGCCCGCCAGCATGCGGAAAGCCTAAAGCCATGGCTGGATGCGGCGGGTATTCGTTTCGTGACCCTCACCGGACGCGACAAGGGAAAAACGCGAGAGACTCTTCTTCAACAAATTCATAACGGCGCGGCGCAGATCATCATTGGCACCCATGCAATTTTTCAGGAAGGTGTGGAGTTTGACGATTTGGGCATGGCGGTGATTGATGAGCAACACCGCTTCGGTGTCCATCAACGCTTAGAGCTATCTTCCAAGGGCAAAGGCGTCGATATTCTTGTTATGACCGCCACGCCCATCCCGCGCACCTTAGCTTTGAGTGCCTATGGCGACATGGATATCAGCCGCCTCGACGAAAAACCGCCCGGGCGCAAGCCAATTGATACCCGCCTCATTCCTATCGAAAAAATTGACCCAATGATTGAGGGCTTGCGCCGCCAGATTGAAACCGGTGCGCGTATTTACTGGGTCTGCCCGCTGGTGGAAGAATCGGAAAAGCTCGATCTTGCTGCCGCCGAGGAACGCTATGATATATTGAAACGCCTTTTTGGCGCCAAGGGAGAAGAGCGTGTCGGCCTGATCCATGGCCGCATGAAACCCACCGAAAAAGACGAGGCCATGCGCAAATTCGCGGGCGGAGAAACCGATATCCTTGTCGCCACCACCGTCATCGAAGTCGGTGTCAATGTCCCCGAAGCCACTATCATGGTTATCGAGCACGCCGAGCGTTTCGGCCTGTCGCAACTTCATCAATTACGCGGCCGGGTCGGGCGCAGCGGCGATCAATCCTATTGCTTCCTGGTTTATAGCGGCCCGCTGGGCGAAACAGCAAAGGAGCGTTTATCAATCATGCGCGAGACGGAAGACGGTTTTTTAATTGCCGAAAAAGACCTGCAATTGCGTGGTAGCGGCGATATTTTGGGCGTGCGCCAGAGCGGTATGGCGGAATTTAAACTGGCCAATTTGTCGGTGCACGGGGAACTCCTGGCCGCCGCCCGTGATGATGCGCGGCTGATCATCGATCGTGACCCGGAGCTGAAGGGACCGCGCAGCGAGGCTCTACGCACCCTCCTCTACCTCTTCGAACGTGACCAGGCGATCCAGAATTTGCGCAGCGGATGAAAGTTAAATCCCGCTGCCCTTCCAATGCTTACGATATTCTTCTTCGGAGTCACCTTCTCCTTTGACACCCGCCTGCTCTTTCAGGGCCTTCACATCTTTCAACAAACCGTCAATCACTTCCGACACCGGATCAACGAGCTGGCGCGGCAAGCCATAGGCTTTGCCCTGGTCAGATTCTTTGCAATGGATAAGCCGCGCTGGATTACCAACCACAGTGCAGCCTGCGGGTACATCGCTGGTGACAACGGAATTGGCACCAACTTTTGATCCTTTACCGATAGCAATGGGCCCTAAAACCTGCGCTCCAGAGCCGAGAATAACATCGTCTTCAATAGTCGGGTGTCGTTTCACTGGCTCATCTGCGCCACCCTTACCACCGAGAGTAACCGCATGATACATCCAGACATTATCACCAATGATAGCTGTCTCGCCAATCACCACACCCATACCGTGATCAATAAACAAATTCTTGCCCATTTGTGCGCCGGGATGGATTTCAATACCGGTGAAAAAGCGGCCAACATGCGATACAAACCGCGCCAGACCTTTCAGCTTCATACCCCACAGAAAATGTGCCGCGCGGTGAAAACCTACCGCATGAAAGCCCGGATAGGAAAAGATCACTTCAAAAATGCCCGGATGGGCCGGATCACGATCCTGTATAGACTTAATCAAGCCGGACATTACTTCTTACCCTTTTTTGTGCCCCTGTCCGGCGGCGTGATAATACCCGCAGACACCACCAGCTTGACCCCCTCCTCGACGCTCATATCGAGATAGATCAGCTCTTTCTTCGGCACAAACAACAAATAGCCCGAAGTCGGGTTGGGCGTCGTCGGCACAAAGACATTGATGGTATCTTCCTTTGTCGCGCGCTGAACCTCGCCTTCCGTTTTTCCGGTGACAAAGCCTATCGACCAGACCCCTTTGCGCGGGTATTGCATCATCACCACCTCGCGGAAAGCCTGGGATTTCGTGGCCATGATCGTTTCGAATATCTGCTTGATAGCGCTATAGAGTGTGCGGATCACCGGCATGCGGGCGACAATATATTCCGAGATACGGATTAAAAGCCGCCCGAGGAAATTGGTCGCAAACCAGCCAATGATAATAAAAAACACGAGCGCTATAATAAGCCCAAGGCCCGGCAGGGTCGTTTCACCGTAGAGAGCCTCATACCAGTGACCCGGCAAAATGCGGGTCACGCGGCTGTCGATAAAGGTCAGAAACACCCAAGTCAGATAGACGGTAATCGCAATCGGCGCCGTCACCAGAATCCCGGCTAGCAAATAGCCGCGCACACGACCGCCCAGCCCGCGCCTGAGGCCGTTCACATGGTCATCAACGACCTTTTCAGCCGAGCTTTTTTCAACCTTTTTAACGGCTTTCTTTTGACTCATTTTTCTATCTCCTGGGGCGCATCATGGCGCGCTCAGCATGGAAAAGCAACGGTTTAAGGCAGGGTTTAAGTTGCAGGAGTTTTAAATTATGTGTTCCAATTTGGAGCTCGCGTGAGACTGATTTACATATCTTGACAAAGCTCCGTGAAACGGCTATAAGATATCGGATTTTTCATGAAGAAAAATAACATCGTTAAAGAGGGTTTTGTTGATGCCTGTGCCGCTATTCACCATTAAGCTAGATTGTATGCCATATGACCAGCTGCGTCTTTTGGATGCATGGGAGGCTTGGGAAATACCCTGGGAACAGCAAAGAGAGTGGGTTATTCAATTATTTGGAAATGAATATGGCCATGAAAAGCCTGATCTAAAGAATCCCATTGTCTTTAACATTTGGGCAGACACTGATGAAGTACCCATAAAACAGCAAAGGCTATGGGCTATTCGAAAGCTCGGCCAGACATGTATCTATCAGATGGAGGCGTATATGGGTCGTGGCCCTAAAAACTTTATGCACAGCACCAAAATTGAAAACGCTAACCACAATAGCTCCGCCACATTGAACGTTTGGGCAGATGAGGATGAAATACCAATGAAGCAGCAAAGATTACGGGCTGTTCAATTATTCGGCGAGGCGTATGTTCGTGAAATGGAAGAACATATGAGCAGCAACAAAGTAGAAAAGGCCTTATGGAAGAAAATGGTGACCGCTGAGGGATTCGAACCCTCGACCTACTGATTAAAAGTCAGTTGCTCTACCAGCTGAGCTAAGCGGTCATTCGTTGCATAAAGCCTTACGAACCGTGGCAAGATATGGCTTTGGCGGCAAATCGTCAAGCTTTTCCAATAGATTACTTTCCGACCCTATCCTGCAGCTTTTCTGCCACCTGCGGGGTCACAAATTCTCCAACCTCGCCGCCAAGACCAGCAACCTCCTTGACCATGCTTGCCGATACGAATTGCCACTCATCCGAAGCCATGAGATAGACCATCTCAATACTGGGGTCGAGCTTGGCATTCATGCCGGATAGCTGGAATTCATACTCGAAATCCGATACGGCGCGCAGACCGCGAAAAATACACGACGCCCCGACATCCTTGGCAAAATTAACCAAAAGAGTGCTAAAAGGGCGCACTTCGATCTCGCAGCCCTTGTCCTCCATAGTTTCAATATCATTGCGAACCATGTCGTGCCTCTCTTCCAGGCTGAACAGCGGGCTCTTGCCGGGATTATCCGCCACCGCCACGATCAGATGATCGACCAGACGGCTGGTACGGCGGATCAGGTGCAAATGCCCCCTGGTCACCGGATCGAACGTGCCGGGGTAGATGCCTGTGCGGTGTTTGGGGTTATTCGTCATCCGGCTCCTCTGGCTGGGCATCTTCTACCTCAACCGGAACCTCCTCAGACGCAGCCTCTATAGCCTCTTCGCCAGGCTCATCCTCATCATCGCCCTCTTCCTGAACCAGCCAGGCCACAGACACGACTTCTTCCTTCTCACCGACTTTGAAGATGGTCACGCCTTGGGCGGCGCGGCCGGTAATACGGACATTTTCGACTGGGGTACGGATCAGCTTGCCTTGATCGGTGACCAGCATGATCTGGTGATTATCTGTAACCGGGAAGGTGGCAACGACCTTGCCGCCGTTCTTCTTCGTGAGCGTCATATTGGCCACGCCCTGTCCGCCACGACCGGAAATGCGATACTCGTAGGAAGATGTGCGCTTGCCAAACCCGCTATTGGTGACGGTCAACAGCAATTGCTCATTGGCCAGCAATTCCTGGAAGCGCTCAGGCGTGAGCTCCAAATTGGTTTCTTCATATTCAAAATCGTCTTCATCACTGCCGATGACCTGGCTGGCCGCTTTCATATAGGCGGAGCGTTCATCCGGCGTCACCTCAATATGCTTCAGCACCGACATTGAAATCACTTCATCGCCCTTGGCCAGCTTAATGCCGCGCACGCCGGTGGAGCTTCGTCCGGCAAAAACGCGGATTGCCTCAACCGGGAAGCGGATCGCCTTACCCATACGCGAGGCCAACAGGATATCTTCATCCGCGGTGCAAATTTTCACCGAAACAAGATTTTCCTTCTCCGCCAGCTTCATGGCAATCAAACCATTGGCACGGATATTCTGAAAGTCTGTCAGCTTATTCCGCCGCACCGAGCCATGAGAGGTCGCAAACATAATATCCAGCTTCTTCCAGACTTCTTCATCTTCGGGCAGGCGCATATAAACCGAAACATGTTCGTCCTGCTCCAGCGGCAGCATATTGACCATCGCCTTGCCGCGCGCTTGCGGGCTGCCAAGCGGCAATTGCCAGACTTTGAGCGTGTGCACAATGCCGCGCGAGGTAAAGAACAGGATCGGCGTATGCGTAGACGCCACAAACAGATCAGCAACGAAATCGTCTTCCTTGGTGCTCATCCCGGCCCGGCCCTTGCCGCCACGGCGCTGCGCCCGGTAGGTATCGAGCGGCACGCGCTTGACATAGCCGCCATGAGTGATGGTGACCACCATGTCCTCACGCTGGATTAAATCTTCTATGTCATGCTCAAACTCCGCATCAACCAATTCGCTCCGGCGCGGCGTGCTAAATTTTTCTTTTACTTCCACCAGCTCGGCCCGCAGCACTTCCAGCAATTTCTCGCGGCTCGACAGGATGGCCAGATATTCGGCGATCTTCTCTGTAATCTCGCGCAGCTCCTTACCGATTTTCTCGCGCTCCAATCCAGTCAGGCGATGCAGGCGCAAATCAAGGATCGCCTTGGCCTGGGCCTCGGACATTTTATAGCCGCCCTTGGCATCCACAACATGTTCTGGATCGTCAATCAGCTCGATCAACGGCGCCACTTCGGCGGCAGGCCAGGCTTTGGCTAATAGCCCTTCCCGCGCTTCGGCCGGGTCTTTGGCCTTGCGGATCAACGCAATAATTTCGTCAATATTAACAACGGCAACGGTCAGACCAACCAAAATATGTGCCCGCTCGCGTGCCTTGCCAAGCTCATAGATCGTGCGGCGGGTGATGACTTCCTCGCGGAACTTCACAAACGCGGCGAGCATGTCTTTGAGCAGCATCGTCTGCGGCTTGCCATGATTAAGCGCCACCATGTTGCAAGCAAAGTTATTCTGTAGCGCCGTATGCTTGAACAGCTGGTTCAAAACCACATCGGTATTAGCGTTCACTTTCAGCTCAATCACAATACGCACGCCGTCACGATCAGACTCGTCACGCACTTCATGGATGTCTTCAACGATTTTCTCACGTCCAACTTCGCCCAAACGCTCGAGCAATTTTCCTTTATTCACCTGATAGGGAACTTCATGGACGACAATCACTTCGCGCTTACCGCTTTCCTCTATCGAGGTTTTGGCGCGCATCACCACCGAGCCATTGCCGGTGTGGTAAGCGCTGCGAATGCCCATCACGCCCAAAATCTGTGCTCCGGTCGGAAAATCAGGGCCGGGAATAATCTCATTCAGCTCATCGGTGGTAATATCGGGGTTCTCAATCGCGGCCAGACAGCCATCAACCACCTCACCCAGATTATGCGGCGGAATATTGGTCGCCATCCCAACGGCAATCCCGCCCGCTCCATTCACCAGCAAATTGGGAATGCGTGAGGGCAGCACATCAGGCTCAATCATTGATTCATCATAATTGGGATGGAAATCGACGGTGTCCTTGTCGATATCTTCCAGAATTGCTTCCGCCGATTTGGCCAGCCGCGCTTCGGTATAACGCATAGCGGCAGCAGAATCGCCATCCATAGAGCCAAAATTTCCCTGGCCGTCAATCAAAGGCAGGCGAAGGCTCCAGGGCTGCGCCATCCGCACAAGCGAGTCATAAATCGCCTGGTCGCCATGCGGGTGGTATTTACCCATGACATCCCCGACGATCCTTGCTGATTTCTTATAAGCCTTATCAGAGGTATATCCGCCTTCGCGCATCGCAAACAAAATCCGGCGGTGAACGGGCTTTAACCCATCGCGCACATCGGGCAAAGCACGGCTGACAATCACGCTCATCGCGTAATCTAGATAAGACTGCTTCATCTCCTCTTCGAGGGAGATAGAGGGGATATTTTCGTCTTCTATGATGGTAGAATCACTCATGGGCCGCTACTGCTTATTATTGATTGGTTTTTCTAGCAGGAATTGGGGCGCTAAACAAGCGTTTCTCAAGGATTTTTGGGGATTTTAAGGCCCTGTACCGCCGGTTTTAACCCGCATCATCGCCTTATCCAGCATACGGATGATTTCCGGGTAGACTTTGCCCGCCCATTGCTCGTGCTTGTCGCGGGCTGAAATGGCTTCGGGCTTGGAATAATACGCCACCATCGCCGCCAGCTCGGCCTCGGTAAAGGTTTCCGCATAAGCATCGACGGAGATTTTTTCGAGGGCCCGGTAATTGAGAATATTATGCAGCGCCGTGCGGTAAACCTCGCGCTCACTCTCCGGCAGATTGGTAACATATCGCTCTATGGCCTGGTTCACCTGATCGCGCGCCGGGTTAATCGCCTGCATTTTCCCCGCTAGCTCAAGCCGGCGATCCAGATTGCCCTCCTCCTGCGCCATTGCAGGAAATGATATCAATAACACCGTCATTGCGAGAAGGGCATAGCCCGACGCGGCAATCCAGAATTTTTGCTTTTTGCACTGGATTGCGTCGCTACGCTCGCAATGACGATTGTTTTGAGTCATCTTAAAACGGAATTTCATCTTCCAGCTCATCAACCGGGGCTGCCTGCCCACCGGAAGCGGAAGCAGCCTGCGGCGCTCCACTTTCATAGCCACCCGCATTATTGTCCTGGAAGGAAGAGCCACCACCGCCTTTGGAATCCAGCATGGTCAGAGTACCGCCGAAATTGCGCAGCACCACTTCCGTACTATAGCGATCCTGTCCTTCTTTATCTTGCCATTTGCGGGTCTCCAGCTGGCCTTCGAGATAAACCTTGGAGCCCTTGCGCAAATAGCTTTCACAGATTTTCACAAGGCCCTGATTGAAGATCGCGATCCGGTGCCATTCGGTTTTTTCCTTACGCTCACCACTTGCCTTGTCTTTCCAGTTTTCTGATGTTGCCACCGAAAAACTGGCGACGCGATCGCCCGATTGCATACTCCGCACTTCCGGGTCCTGACCCAGATTGCCAACGAGAATGACTTTGTTCACACTGCCTGCCATTGTTACGCTCCTGCTCTAAATTCTTAGGGAATCCGAGTATAAACAAGCCAAACTCCGATTCCAAAGGGTTATTTCAGCCCAAAGCCGTAAATACATAAAAATGCATACAATTCTCAACCCTTTTTTTACCTCAAATCTTTAGAATAAAGGAATGAAACTATTAAAATTCAGAATAGAGCTGCTGCTGACCCTTGCCTGCCTGGGGATGATTTATTCGCTGGCCACGACCGAAAGGGAAAGCACCGCCCCTCCCATGATCACAGTCAGTGCTCCGGGCCTGGCGATTGCCCCGGCCGCGGCGCAGGATATTCGGCTCACCTCAACAAGCTATAATCTGGCCGACAAAAGCCACGATCAAAAGACACTGAACGCCCTCGCGCAAGAAGAAGCCCAGCGCATGATCGAAACCGGCAATGTCGAAGAATATCAGGAAGAGCTGGATAAGAACGGGCTGCTGATGAGCGTTCTGGGGTATTAATCTCCAACAGTTTTACTACAAAAGTGGCTCCGGCTCATGTCTTGTCTGATATGAAACTTCAGAACCCAAATTTGGAGAACGCCTTAAAGCAAATTCTGATATTTGATGAATTGGTATAGCCAGATATTCAGCATTAAAGGCAGCATCCACATACTGAATATTGTTACTCGATGTTACAATATTTTGCTGAATCAAGCTTTGCACTGCCACATGCTGATCTGAAAAAAGAGATATATATTTGTAATAACCAGAATCCGTATATATCATCGCATCCTCATAAAACGGATGCTGCCACCAACCAATCCTAAGAAAAACCCACTGATTGCCTTCAGCCTTCTTGTTTAGAAGATCGATTTCACCATCATTTAACGGCTCTTCATCAAGATACTTTTCTAGTCTGGGGGAACAATAAGCAGGTGTTTTGATCTCCAAATAATCTACCCCGCGCTCACTACCTTTAAAACAACTATTCGTTCCATAGGTTTTAAAAAACCATTGCCTTAAGGCTATCTCTTCTGCCACCACATCAACATCTGTCCAAGGATGTTCGGCATATCTCCTCGCTAATATTTTTTCTTGCTCGTTGAAAAGTGCACGACGATCTAGCAAAGGCTGTTCACCTTGCTTTTCTACAATTTTTGCCTTTAAGCTCGACACGCCTTCAGGCATTGATTGCCTTTCGTTTTTAGCAATTGTGCCCATTGCCAACGACATAAAACCTTCTCTAAACGCTAACTCTACGGCTAGCAGCTTTGCATCAGCATCGCGCCCGTAAGGTACAATCTGAGTGGCTGAATTTAGAGCGCCTATACGACCTTTTATACTTTCATCTTTTCTCATGGCGGGCATACTACCCAAAGCTTACTAATATGTAAAGTAAAAACTTGATTGAACCTTTAATCAAAAAACCCATATAACTCCCTATGCTTAAAACAATATCGGTGCGCGGGGCACGAGAACATAACCTGAAAGACATTAATGTCGATATGCCACGGGACAGCCTGGTGGTGATTACCGGCCTGTCCGGCTCGGGCAAATCCAGCCTCGCTTTTGATACGATTTACGCCGAAGGACAGCGCCGCTATGTGGAATCGCTCTCGGCCTATGCGCGCCAGTTTTTGGAAGTGATGCAAAAGCCGGATGTCGATTCCATCGAAGGCCTCTCCCCCGCCATTTCCATCGAGCAAAAAACCACCAGCCGCAATCCGCGCTCAACCGTCGGCACAGTGACGGAAATTTACGATTACATGAGATTATTGTGGGCGCGGGTCGGTGTGCCCTATTCCCCGGCCACCGGTAAACCGATCACCAGCCAGAGCGCGACGGAAATCGTCGACCGCATCATGGCGATGGGTGATGACACAAAGCTGTATTTGCTTGCCCCCATCGTGCGCGGCCGCAAGGGCGAATACCGCAAAGAATTCAAAGAACTTCAGGCCAAGGGCTTTCAGCGCGTCAAAGTCGACGGCACGTTATACGAGATTGAGGATGTCCCGAAGCTGAACAAGAAACTCAAACACGACATCGAAGTGGTCGTTGATCGTCTTGTCATTCGCGATGATTTGGGCAACCGCCTGGCTGATTCCGTTGAAACCGCGTTGAATTTATCGGGCGGCCTTATCATTGCCGAGAACGCCGATAGCGGCGAACAAACGTTATTCTCCGAAGCCTTCGCCTGCCCGGTATCCGGCTTTACCATTCCCGAAATTGAACCGCGTTTGTTTTCCTTTAATTCCCCACACGGCGCCTGCCCGGCCTGTGACGGACTTGGCAAACGCCTGTATTTCGATGAGGAGATGGTGATACCAGACCCCGGTAAATCGATTGCTGAAGGCGCGGTTGAACCATGGTCAAAACATTTTGCGCCGTTTTACATGCAGGCCCTTGAAGCTGTCGCCAAACATTATAAATTCGAAACGAACATTCCCTGGTCAAAGATAAAGCAAAAGGACAGGGATATAATTTTGTATGGCTCCGGCGATACGATCATCCCAACCACTTATCAAAGCAAGAATGACAGCGTCTGGAAAAGCAACAAGCCGTTTGAAGGTGTGATCCGCAATCTCGAGCGCCGCCTGATAGAAACCGACAGCAATTCCCGCCGTGAAGAGCTCTCAAAATATCAATCCAGCGCCCATTGCGAGTCTTGCGAAGGCGCGCGGTTAAAACCCGAAGCTCTGGCCGTGAAAATCGACAAACTCCATATCAGCGAAGCCGCCGCGATGGACATTACCTCTGCACATGAGTGGTTTAGTGCTCTACCAAAGAAACTAAAAAAACAGCAGCTCGAAATTGCAAAGCCCATATTAAAAGAAATCAACGAACGCCTGACGTTTTTGGTCAATGTCGGACTGGATTACCTGAACCTGTCACGTTCTTCGGGCACGCTGTCGGGCGGCGAAAGCCAGCGTATCCGCCTCGCCAGCCAGATCGGCTCCGGCCTCACCGGCGTACTTTATGTCCTCGATGAGCCCTCCATCGGTCTGCACCAGCGCGACAACAACCGCCTGCTCGAAACACTCAAACGCCTGCGCGATCTCGGCAACACCGTCCTTGTCGTCGAACATGACGAGGATGCGATCCGCAACGCCGATCACGTCATAGATATGGGACCCGGCGCCGGCATTCATGGTGGTAAGGTGGTCGCAGAAGGAAAACTAAACGACATTCTCAAATCCAAAAACAGCCTGACCGCAGATTATCTGACCGGTAGAAAAGAAATTCCTGTGCCATCCAAAAGGCGCCGCGGTAAGCGCATCCGTCATCCTGAAGGGTCGAAGCCCCTGAAGGATCTAAAAGCCACAAGAAAAAAAGATCCTTCAGCGCAAGCGCTTCAGGATGACATAGCGTGTATAGAAGTCATCGGCGCGACCGGCAACAATTTGCAAAACGTCAGTGCAAAAATTCCGCTCGGTACTTTTACCTGTGTCACCGGCGTGTCCGGCTCCGGCAAATCAACCTTCACCATCGATACACTCTATCGCGCCGCGTCCAAAACACTGATGAAATCACGGGCAGCACCTTTGCCGCATAAAGACATTCGTGGCCTCGAATTCACCGATAAAGTCATCGATATAGATCAATCCCCCATCGGCCGCACCCCGCGATCCAACCCGGCCACCTATACCGGCGCGTTTAGCCCGATCCGTGAATGGTTCGCCGGCCTGCCCGAAGCCAAGGCACGCGGCTACAAACCCGGACGGTTTTCCTTTAACGTCAAGGGCGGACGCTGCGAAGCCTGTTCCGGCGATGGTGTGATTAAAATCGAAATGCATTTCCTGCCCGATGTTTATGTTGAGTGCGATACCTGTGTTGGCGCGCGTTACAACCGCGAAACTTTGGAGGTCAAATACAAGGGCAAATCTATCGCTGATATTCTCTCCATGACGGTCGAAGAAGCCGCCGAATTTTTCAAAGCGGTGCCATCCATTCGCGACAAGATGGAAACATTGAAAGCCGTTGGTTTGGGATATATCCATGTCGGACAACAGGCAACGACACTATCCGGCGGCGAGGCGCAGCGCGTGAAGCTGTCAAAAGAGCTTTCCAAGCGCTCCACCGGCAAAACGCTTTATATTCTCGATGAGCCAACGACGGGCCTGCATTTCGATGATGTGCGCAAATTACTCGAAGTGCTCCATACCCTGGTTGATCAGGGCAATACGGTGGTGGTGATCGAGCACAATCTTGATGTCATCAAAACCGCCGATTATATCATCGATATCGGCCCCGAAGGCGGGCATAAAGGCGGTAAAATTGTGGCCTCAGGCACCCCGGAAGAGATCAGCAGGAGCAAAAAAAGCTATACGGGAGCGTTTCTTAAACCACTGCTGCAGAATAGCAAAGCCCCGACCCGATCGGCTGCCTAAAATTTACTTACCCATTGATATAAAATGACTTTTTTTGATATTTTGCAATAGACATAAGATTTGTGTTAATATCCTGTTAACTTTTAATATTGATATACAAACGGCCAACAATGGAGAAACTCTGTGCTGGGAAGTATTGGTAGAGGATTTAAATGGGTTAGTGATAAATGGGGCGCAATTGCCACAGCTAGCGGCTTATTGCTTTTTCCATTTTTTGGCATGGCCGCCAACTTCGAAAAGCTAAGAAATCCCGATGCATCATTTTGGGAACTGGGGAGCTCCTTTTGGAAAGGTCTTGTAACTGACCCGAAGAACATATTGACACTTAGCCCAGATCAAGCTGTTCCAGCTGCAGAAATCGCTACCGGAGCATCAGGCGTTTTATCAGGGCTAGGCGGTATTCTGGATGGTTGGGGGGCAATGGGTCACAAGGCTGCTGTTTCTATAGTGCCATTTTTTACGGAGACGGTGATGCCAGGAACCGGCACAATCTTATCTCCTCTGTTTAATCAACTTACTGGAAAAGGGCTAGGGTTAGACAATTTTGTTCCTACCCCTACTTAATTAAAGGATTTGAATTATGGGAAAAGTTTTTAATTTGATATTCAACAGATATACTGCCGGGGCCGCTGTCCTCTCAGTTTTACTTATGACAGGTACAGCTGCCATAGCTGCGCCAGAAGAATACGGGAAAGCTGTAAAAGACCTTGCTCAATCCAGCAGCCTGAAAGAAGTTGCCTGGAATACTGCCGCATTGGGTTGGACAGGAATTTCCAGTGGGGCGGGTCCTTTGACAGGAGGAGCGTTGGACAAAACGCTGGAATTTGGCACAGACGTGTGGAATGAGCATATTATAGGTTAATAAGTACACCCTACCCTTTAAAAACCTTCCCCAAAAATTGCAAGCTCGTCATGAGGAACGCCAGAGCGGCGGCCATATTCAGGCATTCACCGAAAACATCCCTTCCCGGTAAAAGCCCGGCTTTCATCAAAATCCCAACAAACAGAAACCCCACAAAGGCCCGGCCATAGAAAAACGCCTCCTGCCCGGAATAGCGCTCCCATGCCTCTTTGAGGCGCTCGTGATAATAAAGCCCCGCGCCAACACCATAAACCAGTGCCAACAGCAAAACCCAGCGCACCGCGGCAATAAAGCCGATCAGGGTGATATCCGCCGCTTCCGGCACACCCAGCAGCGAGAGCGCAATCAGATCACGCAGGCTTTCCACCGGCCAGCGCTGATCCGCCTCCAGAACAAAGGAAAGCCCCCAGTTCAGCTCCTCCCCCGCCATAAACAGGGCCAGCATGGACAATACCGCCAAAGGCCGCCAGCGCTTCCAGTTTTCAAGATTGATCGCGGTAATCCCCTTCAGCCCATAACCAAATGCCACCAGATAAAACAGCGCCGCAGCATTGGAAAACATACCGTATTCCGAATGAAATATGGCGCGCAGAGGCGTTATATAAGCCAAAACGGCCAACAGGAAGGCTCCACCCAGCGCGAGCAAAAATACGCTGCGCTCAGACAACAGCACCTGTTTCTCTTGTGGTAGTTTTTCTGACTTTGAGGCCATGACACGGCTAAAGGTAATTAAAAGAACACTTTAATTATAGCGCTTAAATCATTGATTTTCTATTGATATTATAAGGCATTATAAACAAATACTCACAATTCATAAGAAAATGGAAAATAAGCGTTTGCTAAAAATCCACGTTATGGTTTATGCTTTTTGTACATAAATAATAGCAATTAACGGTTGTATGCCTTGCGGTGAGGGTGGTTTTTAAACCATGCGTAAGGGTTATTAAGAATGGAGTTCAATAAACAGGGCATTGTAGCATTTCTGGGAGGGGCTTTGGTGAGCGCTTTCCTTGCAGTTGCATCCCCCGCCCAGGCCGTTCAGGAAATACTGGAACCGCGCGACCACACCATTGCAACAACGGGTCCAGGCACAAATGCTGTGATTTTTTATTATGCCTCAGGCATTCGCGAAGCTGAAAAAATGCTCGCTGTATTAAAGGAAAAAGGGTTTGAGCAAAGCCCCAATACTTACTTAGTTCCCCTCAACTCTGAAGAAATGGACCACCAAGCCCGGCGAGATCTATGGCCACCCTCTCTCGTTATGCTAGAATATTGGAGAAATGGCCAATGGCAAAAAGCGATTGTTACCTTGCCTGACGTTAACAATATGGGCGTGCTTCGCGAAATGCTAGATTTCGAGCCGGTAGGAACCAATTTACAAGAAATGAGTCGCTAACTGCGCAGGGTGGTGCCCCCAGCGAGACTCGAACTCGCACTCCCGAAGGAACCGGATTTTGAATCCGGCGCGTCTACCAATTCCACCACAGGGGCACACTCATAGATATGGCTTTCAAGGATTTAGCCGATCCTGTACAAATAATCAACAACGGCCTTAACAAGAGACGAAACGCCCTCGTGATGACTATACGCTCTATTTCAGATGTATTGACCGATTTTCAGGCGGGCTTAAGCGGCTCTGAGGTTACCATTGGCAATATTCTTGAGGCCCTGCATGAGCGGGGTTTTGGTTTTGTGCTCCTGATCTTTGCCGTGCCGATGGCGCTGCCGATTCCGGTGCCACCGGGGATTAATATCCTGCTGGCTTCGCCGTTGATCCTGCTCACCGCGCAACAGGCTTTGGGCCGCCACACCATCTGGTTGCCGGCAGGCATAAAAAACAAAAACCTCACCCGTGAGAAACTCGACAGCACAATGAACGCGGTTATTCCCTGGATGAAACGGCTGGAAATTCTGTTTCGCCCGCGCATGAGTTTTATGACGCAGGGCGTTTTTGGCAACATCATCGGCATTCTCGGCCTTGTCATGGCGCTGACGGTTTGCATTCCTCTGCCGCTTACCAACACCGTGCCCAGCCTTGGCATTGCGTTGATGGCGATCGGTGTCATTATGCGTGACGGCGTTGCCGTTTTGGCCGGGGCGGTTATTGGTGTAGCCTGGGTCGGATTACTGACCGGCGCGGTCGTATTTTTCGGCATGGAAGGGATTGATCTGGTCAAAGAAACAATCAAATCTATTTTTTAAAATAATGATCACAAAAATAACGAAATTACTGGCCTGTCCCTTTGTTGTTTTCAGCGGTATTTTTGCCGTGTCTGCATTCTCGCTGGCCGCAGCACTAACCGCCGAAGTCGCCTTTGGCCTGGAGCCGTGCATCCTGTGCATTTACCAACGCATCCCTTTTGCAGGGGCCGCCCTCATCTCCCTCTTAGGGATTGCGCTATATAAAAAGAACAAGGTGTTTGCAGCACCTCTGGTAGGATTATGCGGCCTGCTCTTCCTCGCCAATAGCGCGATTGCCCTTTATCACAGCGGGATCGAAAGGCATTGGTGGCGCTCTGCGTTTGAAGGCTGCGCCGTGCCGAATATGGGCGATGACCCGCAAAGCATGCTCGAAAATATCCTCAGCGCTCCAACCGCGCGGTGCGACGAGATTCCCTGGGCCGATCCAATCTTCGGCCTTTCCATGGCAAATTATAATGTGGTGCTGTGCTTTGGCCTGTTTATAGGCTGTCTTCTGAGCGCTTTTTTAATTAAGCGGCGCCAAGTAAGTTCATAACTGCCATCACGGTTAAAACCAGTCCGGTGTGAAAAATAAAGAAGCCCACTGACTGTTTCAGTGAGCGTTTTTTGGCAAAATCAAATAAATCGTCAAACATGTTGGCGCGTCCCTAAGTGCTAATTGTTATCGAAAACTGTGTATAAAAAGCAGGTGGAGCGCCGGAAGTCAAGCTTTTCTGCGGCATTCAAAGGATTTTCTTCAAACATGTGAAAAGCCGGGCAGCTTTCGCAAACCCGGCTTTCCTTCCCAAAAAGGCCCCCCAAACAAGTTGGTCAGGCTCTTTTTATTCTTATTTACCCAATGTAGTCAGGTAAGCTACAACAACCATACCCAGCGATACATCTACGGTGTAAGAGAGATAAATCCCCACAACCGCTATGATCACTGACATCATGTCATTGGTCAGTTTCTTTCCTGACAGGATCATGCTGGACAAAATCAGTGTCCAACCAGCACCAACTATTGTGCTGATAGATCCGGCGTCAACATGGACAAGATTGACCAGACCGTTGACATCGCCAAGGAACGTTGAAAGGCCTACAAGCAGTATTGAATAGAACAGGAAAAATCCAAAAGCCTGCGAAATAGACCGTGTGTGTGCAAGATTTGTGATATGTGTAAACATAGTAGTCTCCTTTCGTTGCACGTTGTTTAACAATGTTCGCAACCAAGCAAACATTGTTATGAGTCCACCAATTCGGTGTCCCAATACAGAAAATCCCCCCAACTCTGATGTAAGAAATTTGGAGGGAATCTTCGTCCCTGATCCTGGAGTTGAAATATCGTCGGCTGCCTTGGCTCCACCATCGGGTACATCTCTACCTCATGCGGCATTCGATTTCCCTTTTTGGTGTTGCAACTCTGGCAGGCCGCGACAATATTGTCCCAGGCTGTCCGTCCGCCGCGTGATTTCGGAATCACGTGGTCAAAAGTCAATTCATGCGTCTTAAACGCCGATGTGCAATACTGGCAGGACCAGTGATCGCGCAGAAAAACATTAAATCTTGTGAAAGCGGGGCTGCGGGTCGTTGGCACATATTCCTTGAGCGCCAAAACACTCGGCAGCTTCATTTCCCAACTGGGCGAGCGGATCACACGCTCATATTCGGATACGACTGTTACGCTGTCTCTGAAGATAGCCTTGACGGCATCCTGCCAGGACCAGGTTGATAGCGGAAAATAGCTCAAAGGCCGGAAATCAGCATTCAATACCAAAGCGGGACATTGCTGTAATGGTGATGTTGTCTCCATAAAGGCCACACTCCCTTCTCCATTTCAAGCCGCTGCGTCTGCGGCGGAGGCCTTCTTAAACTGGTTCCCTTACCGGGGAAAGACCTCACGAGTCCTATAATTTTATTATACCACGGAATGGCGGATTTCCGGCCCTTGGACGGTATTTTCGTTGCTGCGCCATGACAAATGCTGCAACGCAAAAAACTGGACGTTAACGGAAAAAATCTGTGTTTTGATTGCCTTAACCCCGGTCTCTTAATAATTGAGGTGAATTCATGCACTGCGTTATATTGCGGTGCATTTTTGCGTGAATTTCCTTGACAGGCCCCTGCATCGGGTCGGTTTTTGCGCAATTTTGTTTCGTCTTCAAATCATCCTCATCCCTTATCTACAGCGCCTTAACGGAAAATTAATCTATTTTCTATATTGTTGGCAAAACTAAAAGAAATAAAAAAAGAAATAAGAGAGTGTAAAAATGGCCGGTAATAGCAGCAATAACGATACCATTGGGAAACCGCCTCCTGGCAGCGCAGCGGCGCTGGAGGCCGATTTTCGACGTAATCTGGCCAATTTAAAGCCCAGTGAAAGACAATACAGCTATCAAGACCTGATGAATGCGCGAGGCTATATAGAGGCGCAAGCGCTGAAAGAACAACTGGGAATCAGTCCTGATGCTCCGTATGGAAGCCTTTTTAACGCCTCCGCTTCTGCCGCTCAGGCGCCCCCCCGGCCAAGCTCCCAAGATAACCTCACCGCATTCAACGACCAGGCATCGCCTGAGGATTCAGAGAGTGGATATGGAACCGAAATCTTGCTGGGCTCTGCTGCTCTTGCAGCAATTGGCGGCGGCGTTTATGCCAGGAAAAAGTATTTAGAGCGGACAAACCCGGTGGTAGCGGACAGACAAAAGATTCTTAAAGCAGGAAAAAGGGTAGCAGCAGCAAGGAAGAGGCTGGAACAAACAAACAAAGAACTGGATGCAGACCGAAAAAGATTAAAAGACCTAGACGACAACCTCCTAGATAAAGACGGAAGACTTGATCAGAAAAAGGTAGCAGAAGCAAAAAAATTAAAAAGCACAATAAAGCAGACCGAAAACAAGGTAAAAGCGCATAAAGAAGCACTAGAGAATGCAAAAAGAAAACAGAAAGAGGTTCGGGAACATGGAAAAACTCAAACAGAAAACGCAGAAAAACAAGCCACTAAAAAAGGTCCGAAGATAAAGAAAAATTTAGTCACGATAAAAGGTGAACTAGAAGAAATAAAAGATCAAAAACGTGAAATACAGAAGCAAATAGAAGAAACGAAAAAGAAACTGGAAGACACGAGTGGTAAAAGCGGGGCGACAGACCCTGAAAAGATCGAGCAGGGAAAAAAACTAGACCAAAAACTTAAAGGCCTCGAAAAAGACAAAACGGCAGCAGACAAAAAATGGAAGAGCAAGAAAAAGCAATGGAAAAAAGCGCTCGGGGAATGGAATGAACTGCAGAACAGAACGACCCGGAGCATGGTTAATAACGACCCTGTAAAGCACCCCACCACTATACCGAAAGCCACACCAACGGCAGCAGCAGTTGTGCCTAACTCTGCAGAACCGCTCGGCCCTCATAGACCAGCACCAACGGCAACAACTGTGCCTGAACCGACAACAGCCACTCCTAAACCAGCACCAACGGCGGCAGCTTTACCCGATCCAGCGACCGTTGCCGCTCAACCTAGCGCAGGCGCAGCCGAAACAGATGGCGGGGGAACCTCTAAAAAGAAGAAAAAATCTAAAAAGAAATCAAAGAAGAAAAAATTTAATAAAGCGGTAGAAAAAGCAGTTACAGAAAAACTGGAAACCCCGGAAGCAAAACAAGCAAGAGAACAACTGGAAGCCACAAAGGAAAATACAAAAGCAGTAAAGAAAAACACAAAAGCAGTAAAAAATGCCAATAAAGTTCCAGGCACCGCCGCCGCGGCCGCGGCAAACCCTGCCGATGGTCCCGATGGCACAAAAGCCGCTGAAGTTGATGCTCCCGAGACTGCAAAACCAATTGTTGATCCTGAAGCCAAACCAACTGTTGATCCTGAAGCCAAACCAATTGTTGATCCTGAAGCCAAACCAACTGTTGATCCTGAAGCAAAACCAATTGTTGATCCTGAAGCAAAACCAATTGTCGATCCAGCCAACCCAACAGAAGCACCCAAGGCAGAAAACAGGATCTCTAAAGAAAAGTTCAAAAACAATGTAAAACTAAAGGGAGCAAAGGTTCTCAGCCTTGCCTTCGCGGCCTCTGCGGGCATTACTTCATTAGTCACAGGCGGCAGTATAGACGAAGCGACAGAGGCAACGCTTGCCACTGCCATTCCCTATTATGACACCTATCAAGCATGGAAATCGGGTGATATAACAACCGCACTAAAAACCGGTGCAGCTGAAACGGCTGGCCTGGTGGGAACAATAGCAGCCGGTGCGGCCGCAGTCGCTATTGCTCCGGTGGCGGGGGTCACTCTAGTAGCCGTTGGAACTGTAGGTGGTCTAGCCTCCTACTGGGGGGTGTCGGAACTAGCTGATGCTGTCTTTGATGACGATAATCAGAATACAAATCTGTCAGGAACATCCACAGAGGAAAGCACAAAATTACCGCCTGCAAGATTAAGCCCCACCTTCCAGGGCGAGGCGTCACATACTTCAAACCCGGGACAACCCGAAGGTGGCACAATTACCACGACTTTCGGAGAAAATGCGGGCGCGCCGCAACAGCAGCGCAACTTCCCTGTCAGCGACCCGAACATGGATATTGGCTTGATGCTCTATATAGCAGCAGCCGAGGCAGTACTTCAGGCTCCTGCCCCAACCACCCCATATGCACCGCCCGGAGCCCGTCCATAGTCATTCATACATGAATAAAAAATGGCGCCCGAGTGGGTCGCCATTGTCTTTTTGTCCCTGCTAGTTTAGTTATCCCGCCGCTGGCTCGATATCCTCTACGATAATTTCTGCCGGTTTTACAACTTTTATCGTGTCCTGCCCGTTTTCCTCTATGACCACTAGCTCCGTTTGTTCCGCGCCCACAGCCACCAAAAGGTTGAAAGCATGGGCCTGCCCGGCCACAAAAACCAATAAAACCGCCATTAAAACTGTAAAAACCACTGATCTCATAACGCTTATCCTTGCTTATCGATTTATTTTCAATCTATCTAAAATTTTATGTAAATTTTATTAAGGTGGCGTTAAGATGCTGGAAAAACTTTAAAACAGGGATTTCAGGAATTCACCACCGCTGGCAATCCCCTGCTCGTCAATACCGTGGGGAAGACCGGGCGTGGTATAGCCGCTCACCGTAAACTCAGCCTTTTCCAGCGTTTCTTTGGCATGATGCCAGGCCGCAACCGGCACAATGTCATCGGCCTCACCGTGAATAAGATGAACCGGCGGTTTTTGAAACTCATCCGGATCCTGGGTAAAACCGTCACCGCCAACCAGCGCGCCGGAATAACCCAGAACCCCGGCGATTTTGTTTGGATAGCGCGGCCCGGTATACAGGCTCATCATTGTGCCTTGTGAAAACCCGCTGAGAACCAGTTTATCTGCGCCAAGGTTATACTTCTCCAGTTGCTGGCCAATGAAATCCTCAATGATCGGTGCCGCTTCCTGTACGCCGCTTAAAATTGCTTCTGGATTTCGGTCCTGCAGGCTGAACCACTGATAGCCCCCCATGGACCCTGGCGGCGCCATGTCGCAGGGGAACGGCGCATCGGGCGAAACAAACACTGCTTCGGGCAAGCTCTGCGCAAAGAGCTGCGCCAGCCCGATCAGATCCCGTCCGTCCGCCCCAAGGCCATGCAACAGGATCACCAGCTGCTGAGGCTCAACATTTTCGGGTGGCTTATGTTCGTAGGTGTTAAGTGGTTGCATAAGTTTTTATAGAACCACCAAGACACCAAGTACACCAAGAAATCTTGACACTTAAAGCCAACCTCGCTTAACTGGCCACTATGTTTCTATAAAACCCTGGTTGTACTTAGGACAAAAACGCATGAAGAAGACAAATGTTTCGGGTGCTATAGCTTTTTTTGCTCTATATATAATAGGTTACTCAGCATTTCATGCTCAGGGAACAAGCTTTCCAAGGGACTTTGAGGACACTGCCTAGAGTGCTGTAACAATAAAAAAAGACCCAAAATCTACTATAGCACTCAGCACAAGATTAAAAATATACGAGCATGTGTATGAAGCAATATCTAACAACCAACCTTACCGGCCTATATCTGCCTTAAAGTTTAATTTTGAGGAACAAGGTGACTATTTTCAGGCGGCAACGAAAAGTATAGGAAGAAAAAGAAACCCTCATGGCCTTGAATTTCTTCTAACTTCTAATCAAAACTCCTTACCGAATGGTAAAGCAGTTTATTTTGATCCTGATCAGAATCTAGCTGTTATCTTTTCTGAAGCCAGTCCAGACGAAATTGAAGCCTTTGTTGAGGAGACAGTAGAGCAGGCTATCAACCATGCTTTAAAAGCTGACCTCACCCCCGCGTAAAGCTCATTTTTCATTCGCCTTTGGCAACATTTATGCTAGCTTGTCTCGCTAAGAGACATTTACATGAAATATGATTTGCTACATATCCAGGGAAAACCCTATGTCCTCGTGCCGTTGCACGATTACCGCAACCTGGCCGACGGGCCAGATGATGATGCCCTGCCGGAAGACGTGCTCAACCTGCTGGCGATGGACGAACAAAGCCCGGTGAAAATCCTGCGCAAACACCGCGGCTATACCCAGGCCGAGTTGGCGAAAGAAGCGGGCATTTCACGGCCCTACCTCACGGAAATTGAAACCGGCAAAAAAGACGGCTCGATCCGAGCGATGAAAGCCATCGCCAAAGTCTTGGGCGTGAATGTCGGGATATTGGCTTAAGAACTGTAAGCCCGATCGTGCTGTAGAGCCGGAATTGACTTCCTCGCCTCGGCGATTTCATCCATATTCAGATCGGCGGTTATAATACCCGGCTTGCTTCCCGCATCGGCCAGAACCTCCCCCCAGGGATTGATAATCATCGAATGACCCCAGGTTTTGCGTCCGCCCTCATGCTCACCGGTCTGCCCGGGCGCCAGCACAAAAACGCCGGTTTCAATCGCCCGCGCCCGCAATAACACTTCCCAGTGCGCCTGCCCTGTCGGCACGGTAAACGCCGCGGGAACAGCCAAAATATCCGCTCCGTTTTTTGCCAGATCGCGGTAGAGATGCGGAAACCTGACATCGTAGCAAATGCTCATCCCCAACCCGCCCCATGGCGTTTTGGTGACAACAGCCCGATCACCGGGACGGCAGGCCTTGCTCTCACGATAAGAGCGATCATCTTCCAAATCGACATCGAACATATGGATTTTATCGTAAGTCGCGGCAATATCCCCGCTATCCGAAAACAGATAGCTGCGATTGGCCAGCTGCGTGTCGCTCAGTTTCACGCTCATCGAGCCGATCAAAAGCCAAACGCCCAGCTCTTTTGCCAGATCGCCAAAAAGGGGAATGCCGGGATGATCCTGCTCATACGGCGCACTCTCCAGCTTCGCGCCCGGCACCCCGCGCATGTGGCAGGTGTTCTCGGGCGTGGCAATCAGCTGCGCACCGCCACCCGCCGCCTCACGGATGAAGCCCTCCGCCGCTTTCAGATTGTCTGCAATGTCAGGACCTGCATTCATCTGAACACAGGCCACCTTTAGAGTGTCAGCCATTCAGCATCTCATCCAGCTTGCCTTCGGCCTCCAGTGCATAAAGACCGTCAGAACCGCCGGGCACCAGATTATCATTGATAAAAATCTGCGGCACGGTGCGGGCGCCGCCAGAGCGCTCAAGCATTTTATCACGCTGCTCCGTATCCTGATCGACCCGAATTTCTTCATATTCAGCGCCTTTGCGGGTCAGCAAGTCCTTGGCCCGGACACAATAGGGGCAAACCTGTGTGGTATATATTTCTACTTTTGCCATGAGCGATTCTCCTTTATGAGGTATATAACAGTAACAAACTCCAGAATGCTCTATCAATTGAAGGATTTTGGGGCGAAAATGACGGCTTTCGAGAACCGCACCGCAAAATACTTTTGGGTATTTGAGAAGCGGAAGCGCAGAAAGACATTATTTGCAGGCCAAAAGACGAAAATTGATAGTGCATTCTAAAGAAGATAGATGACCAGCAAGACTTGTCAAACGGATATCCTGATCGCCGGCGGCGGCATCGCCGGGCTTACGCTTGCCGCGCTTTTGGGCAATGCCGGCATAAACGTGCATATCATCGATAAATTCCCGCCGCAGCCTTTCAAAAAAACCAAACCTTCGGGGCGCACCATCGCGCTGATGCAAAACTCGCTCAACATCATCAAGGCCACCGGCGCATGGGACAAATGCGAAGAGTATAGCGCCGCGATTCAAACCATGTGCATCATGGATAACGATCTCAATGTTGAGTTTGAAGCCTATGAGATCGGACAGGAGCAATTCGGCGTGAATGTTCCAAACGCAATCCTGCGCGCTGCGCTATACGAACAGGTGCAATCCATTCCTGCCGTGACCGCCCACATGCCGGGCGCGCTCGAAGATTACAAAACCCAAAACAATCACGTCACCGCAACACTGGAAGACGGCACGCAAATCACCGCGCGCCTGCTGGTTGGTGCCGATGGCCGCAACTCCCTGGTGCGCAAAATCGCCGGGATCAAACATCGTGAGATGAAATACAAACAAGCCGCGATCACCTGTGTCATCAATCACTCGCACAGCCATGACAATGTTTCGACCGAGTTTCACTTTCCAGCCGGACCGCTGGCGCTTGTGCCGCTACCGGGCAATCAATCCAGCATCGTCTGGGTCGAAACACCGGAAAGGGCGCAGGAGCTGCTGGCTTTAAAAGAGTCTGAATTCGCTGAAACCCTGCAGGAAACAACCGATGGCCTTCTGGGCGGCATCACGCTGGAGACAAAACCCGAGAGCTGGCCGCTCGGCTCCATTCATGCCAAAACCCTTATTGCCCCCCGCACAGCCCTGATTGCAGAAGCAGCCCATGTCATGTCGCCGATCACGGCGCAGGGCCTCAATTTAAGCCTTCGCGATGTGGCAGCACTCGCCGAAACCATTGCCGACACCCTGAGGCTTGGCCTCGATCCGGGCAGTGAAACCACGCTTAAAAAATATGAAGGGCGACGGCGCATCGATATCAATACGCGCATTTTCGGCGTCGATGCGATGAACCGGATTGTCAGCAACAATGTTCCCGCTCTTAAATCTTTGCGTCGCGGCGGATTCAAAACACTCGAGCGCATCCACCCCTTGAAGAAATTCGCCATGCGCGCCGGCCTCGCCCCGCAAATCGATGAAAGCCGTTTGGCGAACGGAAAACCGCTTTAGCTTTCATAGGGCTTTACAACCCGCGCCAGAGTCAGGACATGCACCGCCTTCGCCCCGGCCTTTAACAAAACCTTCGTACATTCCCTGACCGTTGAGCCTGTCGTATAAACATCATCGATTAAAACAATTGTTTTTCCTTTTAGCTGGTCCTGATAGCGCGGATTAAATGCAAAAGCCCTGCGCACATTCTTTTGACGTTCCTTAATCGTCAAATGCCCCTGACTGGTTGTCGCACGTGTTCGGGCCAACGCATCAGGTAAACATTCCAGCCCGGTATTCTTTGCAAGCGCATAGGCAATAACCGCCGCCTGATTGTAACGCCGTGATAACAGCCGCCAGCGATGAAGCGGCACCGGCACCAGGTAGTCGGCCTGACCCAGCATGCCTTCCCCCGCCAGCTTCAGCCAGGGAATGAACGCCTTTACCGCATGAATTTTATCGGCATGTTTGAACCCAAGAATAAGGTCGCGGCTGCGGTCATTATACTTCAGCGCCGCCCGCGCGGTTTTATAGGGCGGCATATCGACCAAACACTCGGCGCAAAGGGTTTTGTCCTCAACCTCGAATTCAAAGGCAATACCGCAGGAGCCGCAAAACGGCGCGGCAATAAAATCCAGCGCTGCCCAGGCCTGCGGCGCCATCATGCCCTGGCGTTCAACCATATCGCCCGTAACCACGCAGCGCGGCGGCAAAACGATATCGACAGCCTGTTTGAGCAAAGATGAGTTCATACCCCATGTCTGATCAAACAAACGCCAGTTGTCAATCGAAGTATTTTTTGCATATTTCGGAGGTTTTTGTGTAGTATGCGAGGATTTTTAAAATTTTAGGGAAAACAGGGCATAAAACCCCTCCCCTCGTCATCCCCGCGGCCTGCGTAGCCTTGGCGAAGCAGGCTTAAACAGCGGGGATCCGGAAAAGACAGCCAGCGAGCTGGCTGACATATGGATCCCGTTCGTGCGAACACCGCTTCGCGGTGTGCCAACGGGATGACAGGGCTTTTAAGCAAATATGGCACAGGCGTTAGAAAAACAGGAACAAGGCCCGCAGGGCATCGAAGAGCAGGATCTCCTGCTCGAGCCGATGAGCGAGTATATTCAGGAGCGCCATGAACTGCTGAAGGATATACCCTATGAAACGGTCCGCAGAGCCTGGTTTACCCTCTCTCATTTGCTGCTTGATGACGGTGCAAAAGTAGTTGATATGGGATGTGACAATGGCGCTATGGCCTTTGCCATGTCCGTTTTGAACCCGCACATCAAAATTATAGCCGTCGATAAAAGCAAACGTCAGATCAACAAAGCAAGGGAGCTTTACAAACGCCACAATCTTGAATTCAAAGCCGGCGATGCCTCAAGCGAGCTGTTCGAAAAGAACACGATCGATGCCATTATCAATTCTTTCGTCCTGCACGAAGTCTTTTCCGGCTCGCGTTATAACGAGCGCATCGTCAGCGATACACTTCGCAAGCAGTTCCACATGCTCAAAGTCGGCGGCACCATGTTCATCCGCGACTATGCCAAGCCTCCGCCGGAAGAAATGGTCATTATGGAGATGCCCGACACGCCCAGCACCGGGCAGGACATGGCCAGCTTATCGGAGCCCGATCTTCTCATCTGGTATTCGGCGCATGCACGGCCGCGCCACGATCCGGGAACAGGTGGATTTTTTCTCGAGGAAATTCCAGCCAGGTTACCGCGCACAAGATTGTTCCGCCTGCCTTACAAATGGGCGTATGAATTTATCATGCGCAAGGACGACCGCAGCCATTGGGAAGCCGAGCTGCCGATGGAATACACTTTCTTTACCGAGCATGAATTTCTCAAGGAACTGCGCTCACAAGGTGCGCGCGTCCAGTATTCAGCCCCCTACTGGGATGAAGGCATCATAGAAAAACGCTTTGACGGACATTTCCGGCTCTATACAGACGAAGGCGCTCACATAGGCAATCCCCCAACCAGTTTTATTGCCGTTGCCCAAAAGATGAGCGAGCGCAAAAGCCTGCACATTGAAGAAAGACGGCCTTCAGCCGGTGAGGAAGGCCAGCTTAAAATTCAGGCCATGCGCAATGAAAAAACTGGCGATCTTGTCGATATAGTCACCCGAGACATGGAAATCGGCGAGGTGGTCCCCTACCTTGTTACCGAAGAGGGACGTCTTAAAATCTTCCTGCATGACGGCATCGCCCGCTCTATCATCAACGCCGTATCGCGTAGCGGCGCCAATATCGACGGCAAACGCTGGTCGGCGCATATGGTCGAACCCGTTTCTTTCGATATGCAGGCCATCTATGACATTGACACGCTTGACGTGAACAACACCGTGCGCTTCTGCCGTGATTATCTTGGATTGAAACCGTATAACAGCGCAGTTCTCGAACACGGCCCGGATTATTATCCGGCACCGGATTATATCGATGAGCGCATGCATACCTATTACCTGCATGTGGTCAGCCCGGGCAAAGACGTCACGCCGAAAAGCTTTGTCGGCTATGCCGCGCGTTTTCAGGCCAGAGGAAAAATCCGTGAGCTCGACGCACAAAATGTCCTGAACGCCATCACGGTCGGGCTTATTCCCAATGCCCGGCTCGAGATGCAGATTCTTTCCCTCTACCAACATCTTGGCATGAAAGCAGAAAACTGGACTGAAAAGCAAATAGCCCTGAAACGCGGAAAAATAACGGCCAAAGCCGATATGCGCCTTTTGCTGCAAAGCCTCAATGAAACCGACAGCCGCTTCCAGGACGTCAAGGGAACCACCGGCCAGCTGCGCAGCGTCCATTCGATTTTTGTCGAAGAAGGACAAAGCCAGGGCGGCATTACCGGCCTATCATCCCAGGAAGTTGATTTTGTCATCTCTGACGAAAAAACCGTCAATACGGCTGTGGTTCTGCCGCTCACCGCCGATATGGAAGGCGATATCCATGCTGGATTTTTGCTCAATCATTTGCCGGTTCCCCAGCGCCACGAAGGCAGCGGCCTGACCATAAGCGCGCCCAGCTTTAACCTGCCAAGAAACATTGCAAACCTTCAGGATGCCAAAAAATTTATTGCTGAAAAATTCAACGTTGCCCCGGAAATGGTGATTAAACTCGGCGAAAGCTATTTCAGCCATACCGGCATGACACCGCAACGCATTCACCCTTTTGGTGTCGCCGTTCCACCGGACATGCCCGATGATCCCGGCACCCAATTCATGCCGATCCGCTGGTTCATGCTACTGTGGAGGAGCCTGTCACGCGAACCGCATTTTATGCTGACACTCGCCCGGGCCTATCGCTATTTACACAGTGACATGGAGCTGCAAGCCAAACTTCAGGCCCGCATGATCCTGGAAGAGCGCTTTGCTGCGGCCCGGCCCGACTGGTCCATGCCTGTCTCCTATACGTCTTCTCCGCTGGAGAAAAAGGTACAAGCCCCTAAAAAATCGAAGACTAAGAGCAAGGTTAAAAAACCATCCGCGCCAAAACCGCCAAAAGAATATCTGATGAAAAAGTTTGAAAACGAGATAGAAGATATTATGAAGGTGATAAAAGAAGAGATGGAAAATAGAAACGGACCCAGACCGGACCCGAAATAACATGATTAATACGGATGAAGACATTCGCATTTTCGACCGCGCGCGCATAAAGCATAACCGCAGCCGTGCTTTTCAAAAATTTTCCGAGCACAGCTTTCTTTTTGACTGGGCAGCAGAGCAGATCACCGACCGCCTTCAGGACATTAAGCGCGAATTCCCGCTCGCTTTGCAGATTGGAACGAGAGGCAACCTCTCACCCCTACCATCTAATAAAATTAAAAACCTGGCGGTTATGGACCTTAATGAGGAGCCGCTCGGACCCACAAAGAACTGGGGATTGGTGGCCGATGAGGAGTTCCTGCCCTTTGCGCCCGAAAGCCTCGATCTCGTGACCAGCGTTCTTAATCTGCATACCGTCAACGATTTGCCCGGCACCTTGTTGCAAATCCGCAAGGCCCTCAAACCGGACGGGTTGTTCATTGCCGCTATTCTCGGCGGTGAAACCCTGCACGAGCTGCGCCGGGCACTGATGCAGGCCGAGATGAATATCAAGGGCGGCGCCAGCCCGCGCATTGCTCCCTTTGCCGACAAACAACAGATCGGAGCTCTGCTCCAGCGCGCCGGGTTTAATCTGCCGGTTGTTGATTCTGATATTGTTACCGTGACCTACGATAATATTTTCAAACTCCTCCATGATTTGCGTTTTATGGGCGAAGGCAATGCCATTCAAAGCCGCAACAAAACGCCGCCGGGCAAAGCCCTGTTTATGGAGGCCGCACGCCTGTATCAGGAACAATTCGCCGAAAGCGACGGCCGCATTCCCGCCAGTTTTGAAATCATCTTTATGCTCGGCTGGGCGCCCCATGAATCCCAGCAAAAACCCCTGCGCCCGGGCAGCGCCAAGCACAGTCTGGCCGAAGCACTGGGATCACAGGAAATCAAAACAGGAGAGAAAACAGGCTCATGATCAACGTAACCATCATCCCCGTTCTGAAAGACAATTACGCCTATCTGCTGGAAGCGGATAACGGAGAAACCGCCATCGTCGATCCCGGTGAGGCCGGGCCCGCAATCGATGTTCTTGAGCAAAAATCCATAAAGCTCGATACCATTTTGTGTACCCATCACCACGCCGACCACATTGCCGGATGCGCTTCCTTAAAAGAAAAATACGGCGCCAAAATTATTGGTCCGGAAAAAGATGCCGCGCGCATTCCCGGCATTGATATCGGCCTTACGGAAGACAGCGATTTTAGCCTAGGCGGTGAAAGTGTCACCATCTTTGAAACCCCAGGCCATACGACAGGCGGTATTTGTTATTACTTCCCGGAAAGCACACTTGCTTTCACCGGCGACACTTTGTTTTCCATGGGCTGCGGCCGGTTGTTCGAAGGCACGCCGGAGCAAATGTGGGAGTCTTTGCAAAAAATTATGACGCTGCCAGATGATATCAAAGTTTATTGCGGCCATGAATACACGCAAGACGGCGGGAACTTTTCCCTGCACATCGAGCCGGACAATGAGGATACTAAAATACGTATGGAAGATGTGATCCGCTTAAGAAAACAGGGAAAGCCGACGATTCCCTCCACCATTGCACTTGAGAAAAAAACCAATCCTTTTTTACGCGCAGGGTCGGCACAACGCTTTGGCGAAATACGCAAGATCAAGGATGATTTCTAGATACCTGGGACGTGTAGACATGCCCTAATCGCCGGATGGCTTCCTGGGCTTACGATTGCGCACCGGCTTTGGACCGGTATTCGCTTCTCTAATAGAATTTCCGTCATTATCGCTTTGAGCACCCCTGCCTTGCGCCGCGCGATGCGACGGAATCGGGATTTGCTTCAAAACATTCTCATCGCGCTCGCTAATCGCCATTTCTATTTCAAGGCGCGAAGCCACTTTACGCAGCTCATGAATAGCTTCCTGAAGGTTCGTCCGCGCATCGCCGTTCTTTTTATCGACTGCCCATTTCTCATGGGATGTGAGGCATCTCTCAGAGGTTTCTTTCAAACGATTTTGAATGTCATCCATTACCGGCTCCTTTTGTGTACACGCGAGAAAAGCCACTCTAGCCGGACATAAATTGATACGCAAGAGCGCTTATGATTCATTTCCGAAGATCGTATTGATTTGCTGGGTCACCCGGATGAAAGTCGTGCGTTTGGAAAGCTCTTTAAGACGCCTGGCCCCAACATAAGTACAGGCAGAGCGAATACCACCCAGAATATCCTGCAAACTATCCGTCACATCGCCACGATAGGGAATTTTAACAGTTTTTCCCTCACTGGCACGGTATTCGGCCACGCCGCCTTTATGCTTCTTCATGGCCGTATCACTGCTCATACCATAGAACTGCAGGAATTTTTGACCACCATCTTTAACTACTTTTTGCTCTGACTGATCATGCCCGGCAAGCATACCGCCCAGCATCACAAAATCAGATCCGCCACCATAAGCCTTGGCAATGTCACCCGGCACGGTACAGCCGCCATCGGCGCAAATAAGCCCGCTCAGGCCGTGCGCCGCATCAGCGCACTCAATTATGGCCGAGAGCTGCGGATAACCGACTCCGGTCATTTTTCGCGTGGTACAGACACTCCCGGGACCTATTCCAACTTTGACGATATCGGCCCCGGCCAGAATGAGCTCCTCAACCATTTCACCGGTCACGACATTGCCGGCCATAATAGTAATTTGAGGACACAGCTCACGGGTGCGCTTGACGAAATCAACGAATTGCTCGCTATAGCCATTGGCCACGTCGATACAAATTTTTTCAATCCCCTTGCCGCTTTTTTGAACATCAGAATCCATAAAAGCCTTCAGTTTTTCCTGATCGCCATCTGCTATACCGATGCTGTACCAGACACCGGAGCCGCCGTGCTTTTCAAAAAAACCGGTCAAATCATCAAGCGGATAATGTTTGTGCAGGGCAACTGTTAAGCCATTGCCATCCTTTTCAAACGCCTCGGCCATCGCAAAGGTGCCAACACCATCCATATTGGCAGCAATGATTGGCACACCGTTAAAGCTGCCCCCACTCCATTTGAATAACAGCTCACGGGAAATATCGACATCCTTACGGCTGGCCAGCGTCGAACGCTTGGGCCGGATCAGAACATCCTTAAAATCAAGCTTTGTACCTTCTTCTATGCGCATTTATATTCCTTTACGATTTAAACACCGAAGCCGCCGCTTCCTGGGACGCCTTCTTTTTGGCTATATCCTCTTCCGCGCGCGAAATTTCGGCTTTTAACTCACCAATGTAGTCTTCAAGCTCACTGACCGACATATTCTCAAAATTACGCGGAAACCCTTCCGTTTTTGGCTTTGGCAGCTCCTCATCGAACATCATAGCACCTCTGATCCTAATCAAACATTAAGAGAAAAAATTCTAGCATTTTCTTTCTCAATCCCTTATATAAGGGGCGTTCCCAACACATTGCAAGGTTTGAAAAACCGTTGATCCAAGGAACAGGATCGCGAAACCTTCTTGTTTTTCAGATAGATGAAGGAGAATTTAACATGGCACGCGCCGCAAATACTGTAACCGCCAAGCTTTTGATGCCCAAGGCCACAGCTGTATGGCTCATTGAAAATACAGCCCTGACTTTTGGTCAGATCGCTGAATTCACCGAACTCACCGAGATCGAAATCGAAGCCCTGGCCAATGAAGATATCGGCCGCGGCCTTGTGGGCCGCCATCCGGTTGAAAATGGTGAGGTTACCCAGGAAGAGCTGGATCGCTGTGAAAAAGACTCTGACGCCAATCTGGTTATGGCCAAACGCGAGCTGCCGCCGGTACAATCCCGCGCCAAAGGACCGCGTTATACGCCTGTATCCAAACGCGGTGACAAGCCCGATGCGATTTCTCATATCCTCAAGCAAAACCCGGAAATCAGCGATGCGCAAATCTGCAGACTGATCGGCACGACCAAGCCAACCATTGCCGCCGTGCGTGACCGCAGCCACACCAACAGCACCAATATCAAGCCGCGCCACCCTGCAGAGCTTGGCCTGTGCAGCTATCAGGAATATGAAGCCGCCTCTAACAAAGGCCTGAAGGCCGCTGGAAAAGACCCTGAACAGGTCAAGGCTGAGCGTGCCGCAGAGCTGGAAAAAGAACGGAAGGAGCGTGAGGAAAGCAGTGGCGACGGAAGCCTTTCAGGAGACGGCTTTGACTTTTCGAATTTCATGTCCAACACGAAAACCACATCCGAATAAACACATCCGGATAAGGGGACATAAAAAAACGGCCGGGGAAATAACCGGCCGTTTCTTCAACGCCCTGTCATCCCGTTGGCGCGTCCGACTTGTCCGCCAAAGCTTTAGCGAAGGCGGGAGGACGCCTGCACGAACGGGATCCATATGTCAGCCGCTTTTTGCGGCTGTCTTTTCTAGATCCCCGCCGTCTAAGTCCGCTTCGCGGACCGCGGGGATGACGAAAGCGATTATCAGGCCGTTGACGCTCGCCTTATCTCTTCAATCTCCTCTTTAATCAGAAGTTTTTGCTTCTTGAGCTGCCTTAAATAACTATCGGCTGAAGACGGGCGGTTCTGTATTTTTTCAACCCTTGTCGATAAAGCCGTATGCTTTGCTTTTAAAGACTCTAAACGTGAAGATTGTGTGGAAGATAATGCATTGACGGTCATTTGCGCTCTCCTGTTCATCATGACAATTTAGGTGTGAATTCGTCTACGCTACCCCATTTACAGGCCCTTTTGCAAAAACTCTGAGACTCTACGTCGCCCATAACAAATTTTCCCTTTCCGTGGAAAGGGTTATGGTGACTTATTGAGTAAGATTTTTTGCTTCAATTGATACCCTGTAGACGTATTTATATTACGGATACGATTCGCACTCTTATTTGATTATGTCATAGGATCAGAAAAACAGTCAATTTATTTTTCATAAATCAAACACAACGCCCTGGGACAAAGCCGCCTCACTGCCATAGCGAACAGTCTGGGTCTGCCTGCGCATATAGACCTTCCAGGAATCGGAGCCGCTTTCGCGTCCGCCGCCGGTTTCTTTTTCACCGCCAAACGCCCCGCCGATCTCGGCGCCGCTGGTACCGATATTCACATTGGCAATCCCGCAATCGCTTCCCACCGCAGACAGGAACAGCTCTGACTCTTGTAAACTGCCCGTCATGATGCTGGAAGACAGGCCCTGCGGAACCGCATTATTGATCTCAATAGCATCATGAACATTTTCACATTTCAAAACATACAAAATGGGCGCAAATGTTTCATGACAAACAATGTTCGCCTGCTCCGACATTTCAACTATGGCCGGCTGCACATAGACGCCGCCCGAAACGCCTTCGACCCGCGCGCCGCCAACAAGAATTTTTCCGCCCTGCTCCACCGCATTTTTCAAAGCTTCCTGCATCTGCTCCCAGGCTGCCTCATCAATTAAGGGCCCGACCAGGGTGCCCGCATCCAATGGGTTGCCGATACGACTCTGTATGCTTTCATACGCGCTCACCAGTTTTGGCATCAGCGCGCTATAAATATCCTGATGCACAATCAGACGACGCAGGCTCGTACAGCGCTGGCCGCAAGTGCCAACAGCGCCAAACACGATGGATTGTATATCTTCCTTGCCCAGCTCCGCCGAAGACATCACGGCTGTGGCGTTGTTACCACCCAGCTCCAGCAGGCTGCGCCCGAGCCTTGCACCAACCCGCGCGCCGACATCACGGCCCATCGCTGTACTACCCGTCGCACTGATCAATGGAACGCCTTTATGATCGCTCAGTGCCTCACCCACATCGCGCCCGCCGATCAAAACCTGTGAGAGATGATCCGGTATGTCATGACCCGCCGCTTTAAATTTTGCTACCGCCCGTTCAAATAAGTTCTGACACGCCAGCGCAGTTAGCGGCGTTTTCTCCGACGGCTTCCAGATCAGAGAATCTCCACATACTAGCGCCAACGCTGCGTTCCACGACCACACCGCCACCGGAAAATTAAACGCTGAAATAATTCCAATAGGCCCCAGCGGCTGCCAGACCTCACGCATGTGATGACCGGGGCGCTCGGACGCAATGGTCAGCCCGTATAACTGCCGCGAAAGACCGACCGCGAAATCACAGATATCGATCATCTCCTGCACTTCGCCCAGGCCTTCGGATAGAATCTTTCCGCATTCCAGAGTGACCAGCTTTCCAAGATCATCTTTGGCGGCCCGGAGTTCCTCACCCAACAGCCGGACAAATTCGCCGCGTACTGGGGCGGGAACCGCCCGCCATGCTTTAAACGCCACCGCCGCTTTTTCTACGACACCATCAACATTTGCCGCTTTAATCTGCACCACAGCGCCCAGCTTTGCCCCGTCAACCGGCGAATGCACCGCCAGATCGCCCTTGCTCAGAGCACCTGGGTCAATGCCGAGATTTTTTAAGATGGTATCGTGAGACGTCATAGAATCCATTTAAAACCCCATCGGGTTTTGCTCAAGATGCGCCAGCTCTTCGGTTGTACTGACACGGCCCAAAATATTGTTCCGATGCGGAAAACGCCCGAATTTTTCAATCACATCCCTGTGCCGCAGCGCGTAGTCATACCCGGCCGGGTTGTCATCGCCCATGGCTTTCATCAACTCGACGGAGCGGTTCTGGTCGCTCATCTCCTCGCTATGCTGAAAGGGAACATAAAGAAAACCGCGCTTGACTGGCGCTAAGATTTGATCAAATCCCTTACTAATCGCCTCTTTTACAATCAAGAGTGCTTTGCGATCCGTCGCAAATGCCTCCGGCTTGCCACGAAACATGGAGCGCGGGAATTGATCCAGCAAAATACAAAGCGCTAAGGCCCCATCTTCGTCAGATGCCCAACTATCGCACAAGCCGTCCTTGGCCATCTCATAGGTCGCCAGAAATTTTTCGGTGATCAGCGCATCCAGCTCGGGACCAGCCTGAAACCACTGTGCAGGCTGAACCTCTTCAAACCAGAAATACAGGAGTTCATGTTTAGTATCGCGCATTAGGAAGGCCCCTCGCTTAAACCCTAAACTATTTTTGCAATTTGTTTATGATGTCGAGCATCTTATCTTCCGCCGCACCGGCCCGCCACGAAAAAAATACGGCCGGGGCAAAAGGAATAAGAAGAAAGGCGATATAGGCAGGATTGGTGAAAACAACAAACAAATCGCCCTTAAATTTTCCGAAGTAAAAAAACGCACACAGCCCCACACCAAAAGCCACAAAAACAAGAGATGTAAATCTGTAAAACTTGGCTTTGATAAGGAACTTTCTGGCTTCTTCTTTGCTGATTTTCTAATACTCCAAAGAACTTAGTGAACGTCGGACCATATCTGACGCTTTACAGCATACATGACAAAAGCAAAAACCACCAAAAACATTATGGCTTTCAGCCCTGTTCTTTTGCGCGTTTCCATGTGGGGATCCCCGGCCCAGGTCAGAAACTCCACCACATCAGCTGCATATTGCTGGGTCGTATCCGGGCTGCCATCCTCATAAGCCACCTGCCCGTCCGAAAGCGGTGGCGCCATGGCAATCACATGGCCCGGCATATATTTATTCCAATACTGTCCGTCCAGAAGATGGGCGTCATGCGGCGCTTCTTCATAGCCGGTCAGAAGACCGTAAACGTAATCAGAGCCGTGATGGCGCGCCTTGATGATGAGCGATAAATCCGGCGGCAGCGCCCCGCCATTGGCATAAGCGGCGGCCTTGTCATTAGCAAACGGCGCGGGGAACGAATCACTGGGCCGCGCCGGGCGTTCAAACATTTCGCCTTCCTCATTCGGGCCGTCCTCAACGCTATATTCGCCGGCAATCGCCTTGATCTGGTTTTCGTTATAGCCAAGATCGGTCAAATTGCGGAAAGAAAGCTGCTTCATCGAATGGCAGGATGCGCAAACCTCGCGGTAAATTTTATAACCGCGCTGCAAAGCTGCCCGGTCGTAAGTGCCAAAAGCGCCGCTAAAATGCCAGTGCTGATGCACAAGGGGCTCGGCCTCGCCACCACTGGCCCGGGCCATATGGAGCGGCAAAAATGTCAAAGCAGCCACAAATAAGATCAAACGAAACATCATCCTTTGGCCGCCTCCCTGGCATCTTCCAGGACCGCATCATGAATGGATTTAGGCAGGTCCTTGCCTTTTTCTGTGTTGTTGAGCCAGGGAATAATCACCAGAAAGAATCCGTAGTAATAGGTCGTAGACAAAATCCCGAGCAATGTCAGCGGCGCGCCGAATAATGTTGCATCGGCCGGCTGCGAGCCGATATAGCCGAGCATCACAAACACCACGAGGAAGACAATCAGGAAGAAGCGGAACTTCGGACGGTATCGCGCGCTGCGGATCGGATGCGTATCCAGCCATGGCAGGATAAGCAGCAATCCGATCGAACCAAACATCGATATCACCCCACCCAGCTTGGCCGAGATAAAGACAATTTCAGTTCCGGGAATACCGACATCAAAGGTAATCGCCCTCAAAATCGCGTAAAACGGCAGGAAGTACCATTCCGGCACGATATGCGGCGGCGTCACCAGCGGGTTGGCTTCCTTATAGTTATCCGGGTGGCCGAGATAATCCGGCGCGTAAAACACGAACACGCAAAACACCACCAAAAACACCAGCAAGCCGAACGTGTCCTTCATCGTGTAATAAGGATGAAACGGCAGCGTGTCCTGCTTGCCTTTGGGTTCAATCCCCGTCGGATTGTTCGAGCCGCAAATATGCAGCGCCCAGACATGCAGGAAGACCACCGCAAAAATCACAAACGGCATCAGGTAATGCAGGGCATAGAACCGGTTCAATGTCGGGTTATCAATAGAAAACCCGCCCCAGAGCAAGGTCACGATACTATCGCCCACCAGTGGGATCGCCGAAAACAAATTGGTGATCACCGTCGCACCCCAATAGCTCATCTGACCCCAGGGCAACACATAGCCCATGAAAGCCGTGGCCATCATCAACAGGAAGATCACTACACCGAGAATCCACAAAAGCTCCCGCGGCTTTTTGTAAGAGCCGTAATACATGCCACGGAAAATATGAACATAGACGGCAATGAAGAAAAACGACGCGCCGTTCATATGAATGTCACGCAGCATCCAGCCCCAATTGACGTCGCGGTCAATACGTTCGACCGAGTCAAACGCCATATCGACATGGGGCGTATAATTCATGGCCAGGAAAATGCCCGTCGCGATCATCGCCACCAGCATAAACATCGCAATGGCACCAAAATTCCAGAAATAATTGAAATTGCGCGGCGTCGGAAAGACCCCGTATTCCTGCTGCATCATCGAGAAGACAGGAAGCCGCTCGTCAATCCAGCTGACGACCGGGTTCTTAAATTCTGCGCGTTCACCACTTCCCATTATGCCCTAACCAATCTTTATCAAAGTATCACTGAGGAATTCATAAGGCGGCAAAGCCAGATTTTTTGGCGCCGGGCCTTTGCGAATACGTCCGGATGTATCGTAATGCGAACCATGGCACGGACAGAACCAGCCATTAAACTCGCCGCGGGTTTCGGTTTGCTTTTGCCCCGTCGGCACGCATCCTAAATGGGTGCAAATACCAACCAGAACCAGCCACTGGTCCTTGTCCTTTTTGACCCGCTCGGCATCATCCTGCTTGTCGGGAAGATCGGCTATGCTGACAGCGTTGGCCTCTTCTATTTCGGCTTCGGTGCGATGCCTGATAAAGACCGGCTTGCCGCGCCACATCACAGTGATGGATTGTCCTTTTCGAATGGGCGATATATCCACTTCCGTGGTCGAAAGCGCCAGCGTGTCCTTGGCCGGGTTCATGGAATGGACAAAAGGCCAGAGCGCAATACCAGCGCCAACCGCACCAAACGAGCCGGCCGTCAGCTGCAGAAAGTCACGCCTTGTTTCTCCAGCGCCATGGCCCATCGTCTTGCTTCCTGCTGTCATCGCCTAAAACGCCGTTCGTTAACGAGAAATATTCAAAAGAAAATCAGAAGATACGCGAACACTTAACTCTTTATAAATCATCAATCATCCTATATCCACACCTGTATGAGAAAAATAGAATTTTCCACAGTGAATTTATGAAGATCGCTCTATATCAGCCCGATATCCCGCAAAACGTAGGGGCGATGATGCGCCTGTGTGCATGCCTTGGTGCACAGCTGGATATCATCGAGCCTTGCGGATTCGTCTGGGATGAGCGCAAAATCCGTCAGGCCGGAATGGATTATGTCGAAGCCGTCGATATGACCCGTCACAGCTCCTGGGAACAATTTATGGAATCCCATCAGGGCCGCCGCATTGTTCTGATGAGCACAAAAGCCGATATGCCCTATACGGATTTCGAATTTCAGGAAAATGACATCTTACTTGCGGGCCGTGAAAGCGCCGGCGTGCCGGATGACATTCACGAATCCGCCGATGCGCGTATTGCCATTACGATGAAAAAAGGCTTAAGGTCGCTGAATATCGTGAACGCCACTGCCATGATACTGGGCGAGGCTCTGAGGCAGACGAAAGGGTCTTGACAAAATAGGACATATATCCTATAAAATAGGTATGAAAAAGAAGCCCTGGAGTCAAAAATGAAGCGCACCACCCGCTCCCTCAAAAGAGAGAGTATTTTAAGGGCTTATTATGAAAAACAATAGAAGATATGGGAATACGTTTTTCTGCACAACAGAGTGAAGGGCTGCTGTTATATCAGTCAAAACAAAGGCTTACACCCCAAATAGGGGCAAAATTGAGGAAAATATGTCAGCTAAAACAAAGGGTTACAGTCCAGACAAAAGCGAAAAACAAGAAGAAAAACAGGATTCTGCCACCGCCTGGTTCCGCTCTTTGCGCGATAAAATATGCACTGAATTTGAATCCATCGAGGATGAATTATCCGCCGGGCCAAAAGCCGATCTGGAACCGGGACGCTTTGAGCGCAAAAACTGGGATAGACCCGATGGTGGCGGTGGTGAAATGTCCATCATGCATGGACGGGTGTTTGAAAAGGTTGGGGTCAATATTTCCACCGTTCACGGCACATTCTCTGAAGAATTTCGCGATAAGATTCCCGGTGCCAATGACAATGACGGCGCGTTCTGGGCCTCCGGTGTGTCCTTGGTTGCCCATATGCAAAACCCACTGGTCCCCGCCGTGCATATGAATACCCGCATGATTTGTACGTCCAAAACCTGGTTTGGCGGCGGCATGGATTTAACCCCGATGATTGAAGACAAGGAAGACACCAAAGCCTTTCATGCCGCTTTGGAGGCCTGCTGCAACCGCCACCCGCCTCATGGCCCCACCCCATACGAAGAAGCTCAAGCTACAGCGCAGGCTCAAACCCACCACACCACACAAAACAATTATGTAAAATATAAGGAGTGGTGCGATCGCTATTTCTTCCTGCCACACCGCAATGAAGCCCGCGGTGTTGGCGGGATTTTCTACGATTATCTCGAGAATGACTGGGACGCCGATTTTGCCTTTACCAAGGATGTCGGCGAGACGTTTTTACAGATTTATCCCCAGCTTGTCCGCAAATCCATGCACAAAGACTGGAGCGATGAGCAACGCGAAATCCAGCTGGTCAAAAGGGGCAGATACGCTGAGTTTAACCTGCTTTACGACCGCGGCACCCAATTCGGCCTTAAAACCGGTGGCAATACCGAAGCCATCCTTATGTCCCTGCCCCCCGAAGCCAAATGGCCTTGATTTTTTTCTTATAGATTTTTTCCTTGCGCATGATTAGGGTACTTTGGTATAAGAATAATTCATTAACATAACGATGGGGAGAGTGACGTGCCGTCAAGTACAAAAAACCAGTTTAATCAGACACTTCATCATTACGGCCATGTAAACGGAAATATTGCCACTGTAAAAAATGGGGCTGAACACTCAATCAAAAATATTACCGACTCCGGCACGTTTATAAATACTGACGGAGAGACTATAACCCCTGAACCCAGCAGTATTTATGAATGGACAGTCTCTGAACAGGGTACTCACAATGAAGCCCTTCACTTATATGTAACTTTTTATAACCAAAGCGCCCTTGTGACCACTTCCGTTGTCGACGCTATGTCTGAACTTTCAAGAGTCAAAATGTTTCAGGAATCAGAAGAAGGTATGGAACAGGACCTAAGTGCGGGCAGGCATGAAACCCAACTAGTTAAAGAAGCTGTTCGTGATTTTTATCAAAGGTGTGAACATAACTATTAGTCAGTTTCGTGAATTCTACCAAAGCAAGATTTCTTATCCGGCACAAACTCTTGTTCAATCCACCAGTCTTCAATCTCAGAGAGTTTTTGACCCATTTCAGGGCCTTCGGGAATGCCGGCTTTGAGCAGATCGTCACCGCTTAGAGGGAAATCGGGAATGTCCCAGTTCTGCACAATCTCCAGCGCCTTGGGGACAAAACCATTCACAATCCTATCTAACACAATTTCAAGGATTAAAGCCTGTGCCGTAGCAACGCGCCCTTGCCGATAGACCGCGACTTTGACCGCCTGCTCATCGCCCAGATCGTCCATTTCAAGGACCTTGGAAAGCGCTTGAATATCCTTCCCGAACACCTTGGGAAACAAAAGAAAACTCTCCATAGCCTGAATGTTTTTCTCTACCATACCGGCCAAAACCAACAGCCTTGAAGGCAGTGATATCAAACCATAGCGCTTTTGGAATTCACAAAAATGACCCAGCATTTCCGGGTCATATTCGGGATAAGAAAGCTCTGATAGAATCTTGTTATCAAACATAATACCCAAAATATCCACCGGGTTATCTACCGCCATAATCTTGAAGAATTCCTGGGTGATACGCTCTTTAGATAAGCCGGAGATCTTATCCGCAGCAGCCTTACAAGCTTCCAGCGCTTTTGCATCTATTTCACCCTCGCCATAGCTGGCATGAAAGCGAAACAGGCGCAGGATTCTTAAGGTATCCTCGGCAATCCGCGCTGCCGGATCACCGACAAACACCACCCGCCGCGCTTTAAGATCATCCAGCCCCTGCCCCGTCGGATCAAAGATATTACCTTCCCCGTCAGCCAATAACGTATTCATCGTGAAATCCCGGCGCTGCGCATCTTCGGCCCAGTCATCGGTAAAGGACACCACAGCCCGCCTGCCATCGGTTTCGACATCTTTACGCAAGGTGGTGATTTCAAACCCCCTGCCGCCCGATACCGCCGTCACCGTGCCGTGCTCAATACCTGTCGGTACGGCCTTGATACCCGCGGCTTTCAGCTTTGCAGTGACCTCTTCCGGCGTCAACACGCTCGCAATATCGACATCCTCAACCTCACGCAGGAGCAACGTATTGCGCACACAACCGCCGACAAACAGCGCCTTTCCTGCCCCCAGCGCCTCCATCACGGCCAGCGTTTCCGGCGCGTTCATCCAGTCCTGCGGATCAATTTTCTGTACAGATTCCATTTTGCATCTCCTCTAAAACCTATAGACTAGCTCTGAACTTCAGACAAGGAGACAGCCCGTGAGTGATGCTGCCAAAAATATTGAACAATCTCTATCCGATACAGCTGCGAGGCTGATAAAAGCCCGCGAGGAAATTGGAAAAATTATCTTCGGACAAGATTTCGTCATCGACCAGACGCTGATAACACTGATGTCGGGCGGGCATATCCTGTTGATCGGCGTGCCCGGCGTGGCCAAGACATTGCTGGTGGAAACACTCGCGCAAGTGCTCGGGCTTTCCTCCAACCGTATACAATGCACGCCCGATCTAATGCCCGCCGATGTTCTGGGCGCGGAAGTGCTGGAGGAAGACGAAACCGGCCGCCGCTCTTTTCGCTTCATAAAAGGCCCGGTCTTTACTCAATTCCTGATGGCCGATGAAATCAACCGCGCCAGCCCGCGCACGCAATCGGCCCTGCTACAGGCGATGCAGGAACATGAAGTTTCCGTCAGCGGCCAGCCGCACGCTTTGCCCGAGCCGTTTCACGTTCTGGCGACCCAAAACCCGATTGAACAAGAGGGCACTTATCCGCTGCCCGAAGCGCAGCTTGACCGCTTCATGATGCAAATTGATGTTGATTACCCGAGCGCAGATGCCGAGCGCCAGGTCCTGCTGGCCACCACGACCGGCAAGAAAGAAGCAATATCAGCCATCATGAACAAAAGTGATGTGTTGGCCACCCAGTCACTGGTGCGCGATATGCCGATTGGCGAAAAAGTCGTCGATGCAATTCTAACGCTTGTAAGGCGCGGAAGGCCAGGGCCGGATGCTCCCGATATCGTCAATGAATATGTGACATGGGCACCGGGGCCACGCGGCTCGCAGGGGCTGATGCTGGCCTCACGGGCAAAGGCCCTGCTTGATAAGCGCGAAGCGCCGTCTATCGATGATGTGATTGAGCTGGCGGAGCCTGTTTTAAAACACCGCATGGCGCTCAATTTTAAAGCAGGGGCCAATGGCGTCGGCGTCACGGATATTATTCAGGCCTTATGCGAAGGCCTATAGGGTCAAGGGCCCTGATTTTGAATGAGCATTCTTCCCGAAAGTTTAAAACTACGGCACAAGGCGGAGGGCGCGAGCGCTGATTTGCCCGCGCTGATGATGCTGGCTGAAAAGGCCGTCACCGGCGTGCTACAGGGCGAACATACACAAAGAAAAGCCGGACAAGGGGAGAAATTCTGGCAGTTTCGTGAATATGTGCCGGGCGACCGGCCCCAGGATATCGACTGGCGGCAATCGGCAAAGACCGACCATATTTATGTCCGGCAAAAGGAATGGCAGACCCCGCAAACCTGCGTTCTCTGGTGCAATCAGGGTCAGAGCATGGATTTCACCTCCAGCCCGAAACAGCCCTCAAAGCTAGAGGCTACACGCATTTTAACCCTGGCCATGGCGATCCTCATGACCCGCGCCGGAGAGCAGGCCGCGCTGTTCGGCAATCAAAGGGCGGGGCGCACGGAGTTATCGCTGCAACGCATCGGCGAATCTTTATGCGCGAACACGCTGCCCTTTGAAGATTTGCCTGACCCGTATTATTACAAGCTGCCGCGGCATTGCACGCTCATACAAATCGGCGATTTTTTAGCGCCCCTCGAAGATACTGAATCTGTGTTTAGAAAATTATCGGGCCGCACCAGCAACGGCCTGATTATCCAGGTTCTCGACCCGGCGGAAATAGAGCTGCCCTATTCCGGGCGTTATGTTTTTGAAGAGCCCGGCACAAAATCGCAGGAGCAGATTAACCATGTTGATTCCATCAAGATCGAATACCAAAAACGCATCTCGGCGCATATTGAAGGCCTTCAGCATATCTGCCGCGACCAGCACTGGAGCTATATCCTGCACAGCACAGATAGTGAAATAAGCGATACGCTGGCCAAAATATGGGGCGCGATGTCACACCGCTCCATGATGCATGCGGAGGCCGCTCTATGATCGGATTCTTACAAAATATCGTGTTTATGAATCCCTGGATTCTGGCCGGGGCGGCAGGCCTTCCTTTGCTTTGGTATCTGCTGCGTATTATGCCGCCGGCTCCACAGCATCTTATTTTGCCGACAACGCGTTTCCTAAAGGGCCTGATCCCGGAAAACCAGACCCCCAGCCATACGCCGTGGTGGATTTTACTGCTGCGGGTCTTTATCGCTTTGCTTGTTCTGATTGCTCTTGCTCATCCGGTTTATAACCCGGCGGGGCAATTACCGGGTCACGGGGCGCTGCGCATTGTCATCGACAATAGCTGGCCCAGCGCCACAATCTGGGATCGGCAAATCAAGGCGGCAGAAGAAACACTCTCACAAGCCGGGCGTGAGAAAAGACAAATTTATATCGTGACGACAGCGCCAGCCCCGGGAGAACCAAAGCCCCTTCAATACGGTCCGATGAATTATGCGGAAGGCCTGTCGATTCTACAGGGCCTGGAGCCCCTGCCCTGGCCGGCCGATTACAAAGCGGCGAAGGAACTTCTGAGCGAGCAGAAAGAAAAAAGCAACATCACAAGCCTGTGGTATGCCCATGGCCTGAATGAAGGAAACATTCATCCGCTGATCAAAATATTGGCGGCACAAGGCGGGCTTCATTACATTTCTCCAAAGCCTGGCAACACGCCATTGCTCCTGCGCCCGTCTGAAAAAACTACACTGGATATGGAGGTTCTGGTTGAAGCGACGGCCAATATTCCCGAAGGCCTGCCGGTATCGGTCCAGGCCGTCACCGCGGATGGCCGGGTTCTCGATCATCAAAGCGCCACGCTCAGTCCGGCGGACCTACCGGCTGCCATTGCCTTTGATGTCCCCGAAGCCTTTCGCAACGATATCACGCAATTCCGCCTTGCCGGAAAAACCGGGCCGGGCGGCATGCTACTATTGGATGAAAGCAGCCGCAAACGCTCCGTCGGTATCGTAGCCCCTGCGGAAAAAGCGGAAGCCGCCCCTTTCATTGAGGCGAGCTATTATCTCAAACGCGCACTCGAGCCTTATACATCCCTGCATTTTGGCGGTCTCCATGACATTTTGGAACAAGAGCCTTCTGTGATTGTTTTGCCTGATATCGGCGCAATGCCACCGGAAGATCTGGACACGCTGGAGGGCTGGGTTAAAAAAGGCGGGTTGCTGCTGCGTTTTTCCGGCCCGAATATGGCGCAGGGTCAAAACGAGCTTTACCTTCTGCCCGTGCCGCTGCGCAAAGGCGGGCGTTCGCTGCAGGGATCACTGACATGGCAGGAACCTGTGACCATAGCGCCTTTCGATGAGCGCAGCCCGTTTTACGGCATCACAGTTTCGGACGAAATTATTATCAAACAGCAAATGCTACCGGCGCAGGGACAGGAGATAGAAGACAAAATCTGGGCTTCGCTGTCAGATGGGACCCCTTTGATTACAGCCGCGCAACTGGACTCCGGTATGCTGGTTCTCATCCATACCACCGCGACGCCGGAATGGTCCGACCTTGCACTTTCCGGTTTGTTTGTAAAAATCCTGCGCCGCATCGTCAGCATTTCAGGAACAGCATCCAGCGAAAATACAAAAACCAGCGGTTATTTGGAGCCTATTTTGACACTGAACGGTTTTGGTTCTCTGCAAGAGCCGGGAAGTTTTGTGCGCTCCGTTCCGGCCAAAGATTTTGAGCAAACCGAGCCAAGCTCCGTTCACCCGCCCGGTCTTTACGGACGCGGCGGCGCGCAGCAGGCCCTCAATATAGGCTCGCACATCAAAAGACTGGAGGCCACGGCAGGCTTGCCCGTCACGGTGACACAAAAACATTACGGCAGCGAATATGAGAGCGATCTTATGCCGTTCCTGCTTTATAGCGCGGTGATATTGCTGCTTGCCGACTGGCTGATTATGATTGCCATGATGTTTGGCGCCAGGGCGTTTTTGCGCTTTGCCACGCCGGTTTTACTACTCTTTTTCATTATTCCTCCAGCGTATGCGCCAGCTTACGCACAGGAGCAAAACTACGCCGATGGTCTATATCTGGCCTATATGCGAACCGGTGACACCAATATTGATACTATCAGCCACCAGGGCCTTAAATCTCTTACCCAAATTTTAAAGCGCCGCACATCCGTAGAGCCAGCCGGCGTTGCCGGGCTGGACCCCGAGCGCGATGAACTGGCCTTTTTCCCCATCATCTACTGGCCGGTTACGCCGGAGCAAAAACGCCTATCACCAAAAGCCCTTGGCAACATACAAAGCTACCTCGATCATGGCGGCACCATTTTATTTGATACGCGCGATCGCAATTACGCCGCGCGCGCCTTAAGCGGCACCAAAAACACCGAAGCGCTGCGCCGTATGATCGGGGGGCTAAACCTCCCGCCTTTGATGCCGATGCCCGAAAATCATGTGCTGGGCAAATCATTTTACCTGCTGGACAGCTTTCCCGGCCGCTATCGTGGCGGCACGATATGGGTTGAACAAAACAGTGCCAAAGGCCGCGACGGAGTCTCATCCATTATTATCGGTCCGCATGACTGGGCGGGCGCCTGGGCCGCCGGTAAAGGCCAGCGCTCCTCGATGAGTGGCGGATCGCGCCAACAGGAACTGGCACAACGCTTTGGCGTAAACCTTGTGATGTATGCCCTGACCGGAAATTACAAAGCCGATCAGGTGCATGTGCCGTTTATTCTCGAAAGGCTGGGCCAATAATGGAAAGCCTGGATACAGCCCTGACCATTCACTTTTCGCCTTCCCTGCCGCTATATTGGCTGGCAGCTATTTTTATTGCCGGTACAGCGCTTCTGGTTTTGGGATTCTTATACAATCGAAAAGGTCTGGCGCTGCGGACCCTCACGCTGGCTGCTTTCATGCTGGTTCTGCTGCGGCCTTCGTTGATTGAGCAACAGCGCGAGGCTGTTCCTGATATTGCCGCCGTCGTTGTTGACCAAAGCGAGAGCCAGAAAATGGGAGATCGCGCACAAAAAACACAAGATGCCTTATCACACCTTAAAAAGGAATTTAAAAAATTTGAGGATATTGAGCTACGCATTGTTGAAGCGCCGCGCAGCAATCAAATTACAAAAGACACCAGGCTTTTTGAATCGCTTGATACGGCGCTGGCCGACGTACCAGAAAAAAGGCGCGCCGGGGTTATTTTTCTCACCGACGGGCAAATTCATGACATTCCCGAAGATCCGGCCTCACTGGAAAAATACGGACCCGTTCACGCTCTTCTCACCGGAGATAAAAACGAGCGCGACCGCCAGCTTGTTGTCACCAAAGCCCCCGCCTACGGCATTGTCGGGCAGAGCGTCACCATTGAATACAAAATCGAGGACACAGACAATATCGGCCAGGAAGAAGCGCTGGTTACACTCAAGCGCCATGATGGACAACCGGAAGTTTTTTATGTGCCGGTAGGCCAGCCACAAGAACTTGAGCTGCAGGTCGAACATGCCGGACAAAATGTCTTTGAAATTGATGTACAAGGCGTTCCCGGCGAAATTACAAAAGCCAACAACCGCGCCGCACTTTTGGTCAATGGTGTGCGGGACAGGCTGAAAGTCCTGCTGGTTTCGGGTCAACCACATGCAGGCGGGCGAACATGGCGTGACTTATTGACCTCCGATCCTGGTGTTGATCTGGTCCATTTTACAATTTTACGCGAGCCCAACAAGCTCGACAGCACGCCGCAAAACGAGCTGTCCCTGATTGCCTTTCCTTTTCGGGAACTATTCGAGATCAAGCTTTATGATTTTGACCTGATTGTTTTTGACCGTTACCGATTAAATAGAATCCTACCCAGCAACTACTTCAATAATATCGTTCGCTATGTCGAGGAAGGCGGCGCTTTGCTGGAAGCCAGCGGCCCTTCCTTTGCCACACAGGACTCGGTCTACTATACATCCCTGATGAATATCCTGCCCGGCACCCCGACAGGGGCGGTTATCCGTAAACCTTTCACGCCCAGCCTAACCGAAAACGGCAACAAGCATCCGGTGACCAGAAACATATATTGGAAGGGCATTCCGCAAAGCGCCGACCCGAACTGGGGCCAATGGTTGCGCCAGGTCGTGATTAAAAAGGAAAGCGGTGAAACCCTGATGAACGGCGTTGACAACTACCCTCTTCTTGTCCTTGACCGGGTTAAAGAGGGCCGGGTTGCGCAGCTATCGAGCGATCATATCTGGCTGTGGTCGCGCGGCTATCAATCCGGTGGGCCGCATGCCGAGCTTTTACGGCGGATTGTCCATTGGCTTATGAAAGAACCGGAACTCGATGAAAAGGCGCTGGAGGTTCAGATCGATGAAAACCACATCACCATCCGCTCTCAAAATTACAAACAATCCGAGATGGCTGTCACAATGACCCGGCCTGACGGCAGCCAGGAGCCTATTACGTTAGAGCCAAACAGCGAAGGCTGGCTGGAAACCGTAATCGAGGCGGATCAGCTTGGCATTTATGCTTTTGAAGACCCCGAAGGCCAGCGGCGCTTTGCGATTATCGGTGATCTCAACCCGCCAGAGTTGAGAGGCGTTAAAGCAACCCCGGACCTGTTATCGCCGATGGCACGCGCCTCAAAAGGCAGCATAAAATGGCTATCGGAAACCCCCACTCCTTCTATCCGTCCGCTTGCCGAGGACAGAAACTTTGCCGGGCGCAACTGGATTGGACTACGCCAGAACCACGATTATAATGTGACGGGTATCAAGGAAAAACCATTATTGCCTGAATGGATGAGCGTCCTTATTTTACTGGGACTGGCAACCTTAACATGGTGGCGCGAAGGTAAAATAAAATAAACTTAAGCGGCAGCCTAATGGCCGGTTAAAACGGCTTGAATTTTTTCTGAAAGTATATGTTTGGCAATAGGCTTTCGCAAGACAGCCTTGATAGCCGGATGCTCATGCATCATATCTTTTAATTTCTGTTCGCTGTAACCTGACAGCAAAATAAACGGCAGATCCGGGAAATCCATGTGAATTTGCTGCACAAGCTCCAGCCCTGTCATTTTTGGCATGTTATGGTCTGTCAGAACCAAATCAAATGCACCCGGGTTTTCTCTTAAAACCTCCAGAGCCTCCAAACCTGATACACAGGCAGCAGCCTCATAGCCAAGCCGTTCAAGCATGTTCATCATCATGTCACGGACAGAGCCTTGGTCTTCAACCAGCAAAATACAGCCACTGCCGCCTTCTGCAAAAACCTGCGCCTGGTCAGGCACCTCTTCCAAAACAGCGCCCTCTGCAAGAGGAAACAATAAATCAAAGCGGGTCCCTTTGCCGAGCGTGCTATCGATTACCATGGCACCGCGATGGCTGGCCACAACACCATGAACTGTCGCAAGCCCCAAACCTGTCCCCTTATCAACCGGCTTGGTTGTAAAAAAGGGCTCAAAAATATGCTCCATAATGACCTGGCTCATACCACTGCCGCTATCTTCAACACTCAGACAAACATACTCCTGCCCTTTCACCATATGGCCCAAAATAAGCCTGGTGTGGCCTGATTGCGGTATCTCGAAGCGTATTGGCGGCGTTTCTCCTTCAGCTGGCAACTCGTCAACAAGCACATCAAACTGATCTGAAGAAACAATGTCCAAACCAACGGTCAGGGTACCATGCTCATCTTCAATAGCATCTTTGGCGTTCACACATAAATTCATGATGGCCTGTGCAATTTGGCTGGCATTGCCATTGATGGGGGCGTGCTTGGTTTCAATCTTTGTGTTCACTTCAATTGTTTTTGGCAACGTGGCCTGAAGCATAGATAGCGTCTCGTGCACAGGAATTGTTAAATCGAGACTATCTTTGCTACTTTCCTTACGCCTGGAAAAGGCCAGCATCTGATCAACCAGATCACGCGCCTGTCGCCCCGCCTGCAAAATATTGGCCGCAAATTTATGCTGAGGTGAGGATTCCTCAAGGTCGTCCATTAAAAATTCAGCATAACCGTTCATCGCTGCGAGGATATTATTAAAATCATGGGCGATACCGCCAGCCAGACGCCCTATCGCCTCCATTTTCTGCGCCTGATAAAACTGGCTCTCCAACTCTTTTTTCTCTTTATCGGTACGCAGACGCTCTGAAATATCGCGCACCGTGCCAACAAACCCACCTTCCGGAAGCAAAGTCAGCGACAATTCTGCATTCACAACCTCTCCGTCCTTGATTGCAATAGGAGATTCACCGCGCCAATAACTTTTTTCCTTTAGCTCCACCATCGCCGCTTTTTGAATTTCACGCCGCCCTTCAAGAATTTCCTCACGCCCCTCCTGGGCGTATAAACTCTCCCAGGGCTGATTAATATAATTTGACACCTCATCTTCAGGAATATTATGCAGCTTCATAAGCGCATTGTTCATATAGGTTAAATTGCCATCCTTATCGATGAGCCCTATGCCATCGCGTGACGCCTCCATTGCGGCAAGCCTCGTTGTCAACAGGCCCAATGTGAGCTTCTTCTCTTCGTTAATCAGCTTAAGCTTCCTGAGCTTGTCACTATTTAGAACGACAAGCAAAAACCCGGAAAGACCTATTGCAAGCACCGACCAATATAGCCACGCTTCTTTTTCTTCTTTTACCTCTGACAACTCCCTTTCCTGCTCTTCGCTATAAAAACTATAACCCAAGCTTTCGAGGCTTTGTTGTACCGCATCTAGAGTTTTTGCGACATAGGCCTGAGATTTTTCGGTCACAACTCTATCCCGATGGGCAATGATATCCATGATGCCGGCCATATCTGTCTGTATCATGGTCAGCTGCCTGATATAATTTTCGGGTTTCGGCTCCATATCAGAAAGATGAACCTTCAGAAGTGTATTATGATGCCTCTCTGAAAAGTCGGTATAGCTCTTCAATAGTGTCTTTTCATCGACCAGCTTAGAGCCGCTGAGATAAGCGTAATAGTTTGATTTGAATTCATGGTAGTCATCATCAAGACGCAAAAGATCGTGACTATATTCTTTGTAGACATTAAGAAGATTCTGGTTTGCTTCCATCAAACTCAAAGATGAATTAAGGGCCAGCATACTAAAAATCAGTATCACCAACCCTGGAAGGTAGTTTACAAGATTCAGAAAATTTCGAGGTTCTATATTCATATGATTTAAAAACTACAGCCGCTCAGGATGCGGCCACAATACCCAGCTCACGAGCCTTTAAAGCCGCTTGTGTTCTGTTTTTTGCATCGAGCTTTCTACATATTCCGCGTACGTGCAATTTGACAGTAACAACCTGCAAGTCAAGCTCACGGGCTATTTCTTTATTCGAAGCCCCTTCTGCAAGATAAGACAGGACCTCTCTTTCGCGCGGAGTCAGATTAGAATTGGCAGAGCCGCTTATGTTACTTTGGGTTTCTTTAAGACCGCCATAACCGTTCGCCCCGTTCCCGTTACTGCCCCCATCGTAATGAGAGGGCATAATCATGTTGGTTTCATGATCCAGCGGTACGAAACGCTCACCGGTTAAAACCAGTTGAATGGCTTTAAGCAGAGCTTTACCAGAAAGGGTCTTTGGAAAATAACCAACGGCACCAAGGTCCATTGCATCATTGACATCTTTTGTTTCCGCGACACCTGACATGAGGGCAACAGGAACATCCGGATAATCTTCCCGAACACGTTTGAAGCCATCCATACCGTTCATTCCGGGCATTCTCAAATCCAGCAAAATAAGATCTTGATTCGGGTTTTCTTTCATAAGGTCAACAACTTCATAAAAATCCTTGGCCAAAGTAACATCGGCTTCAGGCTCCGCCCTTTCAATATATTGAACCAGCGCATCACGAAATAATGTATGGTCGTCTGCCAACAAAAGTTTCATTTCCCAACCCTATTTATTTTCTTAAATATTTTAGAATAACCCTATACTTAAGTGTACACTATTCAATCTAAAATTGTATAAATAAAACGAAGGTGGTTTTCTGTGTATGCAGTAAAAACCCTTGTAGTTAATAGGCTTTCTAGAGTTAGAACCTGGGGTCAGGACCTGGATAAAATCTGCGTTATAGCCCCTGAACCATGGCTATATACAGCTCTTGATCCGGTTTTTTCTGAACACCCTTTAAGCGCAGGCGATAAACGTAAATTCCTTCCATCACCCTTTGGACATAGTTGCGCGTCTCATAAATAGGCATCATTTCAATCCAGTCCACCATATCAACATCACCGGTACGCGGATCGCCAAACAGTTCAAGCCATTTATCCACGCGCCCCGGACCGGCATTATAGGCTGCAATCGCAAGAACATAAGAACCATCAAAACGATCCAACATTCGATCGAGATACGCAGTTCCCAACTGAATATTATGAGATGGATTGGTTGTCAGCCAAGACGTTTTGTGTGAGAGCCCTGCTCTTTTCGCCACTTCCTTTGCCGTCGCCGGCATAAGTTGCATAAGCCCCAAAGCACCAGCCGAGCTGGTTGCCTTATAATCGAACATGCTTTCCTGCCGTATCAGGGCGTGAACCAACGACCATTCGAGATCAACCCTGCCCAGGCGGTCCGTTATCGTTGGATAAGACTGCTTTGTTAAAAACATGCCTTTCTTGGTAGCGTTTTTGGCAATCCGTATGGCGTCATGATAATGATCAAGACTGGCCGCCAGTTCTGCACCATAACGATAAGCCTTGGGGGACCCTTCATCTTTCACAAAAGCCTGGATAAACCGGCTGGCTTCTTTTCGCATGCCGGCGGCATGAAAAAGTCTGGCAACCTGGACCAGCTCATCTCGTTCAAAAGCATTCTTATCAGCATTTGTAACAGCGGGCGGGGCCGCACTGGGCAATTTGTCGGCAAGCGCCAGTTCGGCTCCTGCCAGTTGGCCGTAATATGCCGTGCGGTATTTTGCGGCCTTCCTGTACCAGTCAGTGCTGATCTCTTCCTGCCCCAAAGCCTTGCCCGCACGTCCGGCCCAGTAAGAAGCCCTGGCCTTGCTGATCGGGGTTTTCACCTTGTGATACAGCGCTTCAAAACGCTGTAGTCCTTCCGTCGGGTTGTCCTGCAAACGAAGCGCCAACCACCCTGTCAACCACTCAGCCTGCGCATAAGCTAGCCCGTTCTTTTGCATATGCTGACTAACTAGAAGATAGGCACTTTTGTGATGCCCTTTCTCTAAAAGCCTGCGGATGATGATATGGCGTTCTCTCCACCAATCAGGAAGGTTTTGAATATGCTGTGGTGGCGGTGCATTGTGAAGTATCTCCATTGCCCCGACATCAAGGTTATTACGCCGACGCCAGCGCAGCCGTTCATACAGTAACCCCGGATCACTTTGCAAAGAGCGCGGCACCTTATTAATCAGCGCATTGATCCCGGCTTTTTGTTCCTCAGCCAGCGCAATTCGTGCCTCGGCAAGCTGCGTGTAACCGTTGCCCAAAACACGGGCGATCCCACGCGCATTGCGGTAGCGACCGCCATAAAGCAGCGCGTCTAGCCGCTTCCTGTGGTCGGTGCGATCCAAAAGACCACCGTAACTGCGATATATCTCTTTCTGCTGATCGCGTGAAAGAACAAGTGTTCTAGACCACCAGCCCGCCAGATATTTTTTAGCCTTGGCCGCATGCCCCATGGAAATCATCGCCTGCATATAACGCTGGGTTCCTTTTGATGTGAGCGGCGCATAATCGTCAAACCAGGCGGCAACATCGGAAGACGGCAGATTGCCCGGCATCACGTCTTCAGCCATATATCGCAAATCGCGGGTTCCCGGCCATTCGGGGTTTTGCCGAATGAAATGCGCAAGGCGTACGAATTTGGTGTTGCCCCAACCGCTTTTGGGACCCTTGGTAAAAACAAGCCAATAATAAAGCTTCGCCGCCAAAGGATCCTTGGTCTGAGCAATTTTTTGCTCCGCCAGCGACCAGCGGCCCTGATTTATGGCCTGCAGTGCCTGTACCGTTTCTGCCCGGTCTGAGCGCGATTGCAGGACCATAACCGGGTTTTCTGTGGCCTTAAGCGCTCCAAACGGACTTAGCAGGACACAAAAAGCCAGCAAAACACCCGCCAACACATTGGATTTCTTGCTTTTTAGACCCAATGAATATATATTTCTCTCCACTTTGAATTGAGGAGACACAGCATGTTTAAAGGCTCTATCCCCGCGCTGATTACGCCTTTTGATAAAAGCGGAGAAATCGACTGGCCGGGGTTTGATAAATTTGTCGAATGGCAGGTAGAACAAGGCTCGCACGGCCTTGTACCCTGTGGCACGACGGGTGAATCCCCTACTGTGTCTCATGAAGAACATATGGCCATTGTCCAGCGCTGCGTTGAAATCGTCAAGAAAAGAGTGCCAGTGATTGCCGGAACCGGCTCAAATTCCACACGGGAAGCCATTACGCTCACACAGCACGCCAAAGAAGCAGGCGCCGATGCGGCACTTATCGTGACGCCATATTACAACAAACCGACTCAGGACGGGCTTTATGAGCATTTCAAAGCCATTCATGAAGCCGTGGATATTCCGATTGTAATCTATAATATCCCGGGGCGCTGCGTTGTGGATATGAGCGTCGACACCATGGCGCGGCTGGCCGAATTGCCGCGCATTGTCGGGGTGAAAGACGCCACAGGCGATTTGACGCGGCCACTGGAAACAACGCGGCTCTGCGGTGAAGATTTCTGCCAGCTTTCCGGTGATGATATTACCGCCCCGGCTTTTCTCGCCCAGGGTGGGCATGGCGTGGTTTCCGTGATTGCCAATATCGCACCGGCAGAGTGCGCCGCCATGCAAAACGCGTGGATTGAGCAAGACAGGGAAACATTCGAAACCATCCGTGACCAGCTGGCCCCGCTCGGCACTGCGCTTTTTGTCGAAAGCAACCCAACCCCAGTGAAATACGCCGCCAGTGTTTTGGGACTGTGCGGCGATAAAGTCCGCCGCCCCCTTCTGCCCGCCAGCGATGCGGCGCGTACAATAGTGGAAGCCGCTATGGAACATGCGGGTTTACTCTCCGGCAACACCAACGGTAAGGCCGCCGCGAGCGGGTAAAAGCCCCATGGCCAGTAAAAAGAAAGAAAAAAAATCAGGAATGATCTCGACCAACCAGACGGTGGCCGATAACAAACGCGCGCGCTTTGATTACAGCATTGAGGAAAAATTTGAGGCCGGGATTATGCTGGTTGGCACGGAAGTGAAATCACTTCGTATGGGACAATGCACGATTAAGGAATCTCATGTTGGGCCGAAGAAAGGCGAGATTTGGATTTTTAACCTTCATATCCCGGAATACCAGCAGGCTGGAGAAAAAATGCAGCATGATCCCAAGCGCCCGCGTAAATTGCTCCTGCATAAAAGGGAGGTCGACAAGTTGCTCGGCGCGGTGAACCGCGAAGGTTATACGATTGTGCCCCTACGGCTCTTTTTCAATGGCCGCGGGCTGGCGAAGATTGAAATTGCGTTGGCCAAAGGCAAGAAGGAACACGACAAACGCGAAACCAGCAAAAAACGCGACTGGGGCAAACAAAAACAAAGACTGTTAAAAACCAGTAAGAACTAAACCTTAACTGGCCTTTTTATCCTTTATCTCATCATTGGCCGTATCTTCAGCAGCCTCATCTGCTGCCTTTTCTGCCGCTTCCGGGCCGGCGAGCAGCGCATCAGAGAGCAGTCCGGCATTGGCGCGGATCTGCCCGTCAAGTTTGGCCGCCACTTCAGGATTATCCCTGAGGAAGTTCTTGGAGTTTTCACGACCCTGACCAATGCGCTGACCATCATAGGAAAACCACGATCCGGATTTTTCCACGAGATTGCCAGCCACACCAAGATCAAGAAGCTCACCCATTCTGGATATGCCCTGCCCGTACATGATATCGAATTCAACCTGACGGAACGGCGGCGCCATTTTGTTTTTCACCACCTTGACGCGGGTTTGATTGCCCACGACCTCGTCCTTGTCCTTGATCGCACCAATACGGCGAATATCAAGGCGCACGGAGGAATAAAACTTGAGGGCATTGCCCCCCGTTGTGGTTTCGGGCGAGCCGAACATCACACCGATTTTCATACGAATCTGATTGATGAAAATAACCGTGGTCCGGGACTTGGCAATGGAGCCGGTTAATTTTCGCAAAGCCTGCGACATTAATCGCGCCTGCAAACCGACATGGTGATCGCCCATCTCGCCTTCAAGCTCGGCACGTGGCACCAACGCGGCCACCGAATCTATCACCAGCACATCGATAGCTCCGGAGCGCACCAAGGTGTCGACAATTTCCAGAGCCTGCTCGCCAGCATCGGGCTGGGAGATCAGAAGATTATCAATATCAACGCCAAGCTTTTTAGCGTAGCCGGGATCAAGTGCATGTTCGGCGTCAACAATGGCGCAGGTGCCGCCGGTTTTTTGCGCTTCGGCAATCACATGCAGCGCCAGCGTGGTTTTCCCGGAGCTTTCCGGTCCGTAAATCTCCACAACCCGCCCGCGCGGCACGCCGCCAATGCCAAGACCGATATCCAGCCCAATCGAGCCGGTGGAAATTGATTCAACCTCCATCGGATTGTGCTCGCCATTAAGCTTCATAATAGAGCCTTTGCCAAAGGCGCGTTCAATTTGTGAAAGCGCGGCATCAAGCGCCTTTTCCTTATCAGCAGAATTTTGCGTGTTCATTTGATCACCTGCTCTGAGTGGTGTGACTGTCATAATATTCCCCTTTTCTTTGCACAGTTACCGTGGGGACGCAAACGATTCCGCGCCTTCACAAAAACCTTATACACATCACTGTACATGGTTTGTTCTATGTGTCAACAAAAAAGAACAAGGAGGGAACATTTTTTATGTTTGCAAAAATCCTGAGGCTTATATAGGTTCCATAACTCACATACAAGGAGATTTAAATGTCTATTATGGCCTACCGCATTAAAAACGGAACCGAGGATCAAAGATGGGTGGCAATGGACAGCCTTCTGAAAATGGCCGAACAAAAATGCGAATTTAGAATTTTAGAATTAAAAAACCTCAGAGAGAGCATTATTGTATTTGGCACAGACAAGGGGGACCAGCCAGAACTTCTAAAGCTAAGCATGGTTCGTGCGCGCAAACATGTCGTCCCTGGAACGCTCAGTCGTGACTTTGGTATGTCCATTTCTGAAAAACTTCCGGACTGTGGAAACCTTGATCTTGGCGAACCCGTACCAGCGTAACTACTCTTCCAGCACCTCTTTTACCTTGGCAGCCAGCTCTTTCAAGGTAAATGGCTTGGGCAGGAAATAGATGTTCTCCCCCATATGATCCTTCAATCGGTCCTCGGTATAGCCGGAGATAAAGATGATTTTGAGCTGCGGGCTGTCTTGCCTGATTCGCTGCGCCAGAGTTGGGCCGTCCATATTCGGCATCACCACATCGGTAATCAGAAGATCAATCGGCTTGTCCTTTTCTTTTTCGAGCAGCTCCAAAGCCGTCTCGCCACAATCGGCGGCGAGCACTTCATAGCCCTTATTGGTCATCGCGCGCTGCGAGAAAGTACGCACAGCGTCTTCATCCTCGACCAGCAGAATGCGCTCTGTCCCGGTCAGATCCTGTGATTTTTCTTCCTGCACCTCATCTTCTTCAACCTCTTCTTCCTCGGCTTCATTGGAGCGCGGAAGATAGATCGAAAACACCGAGCCTTTCTCCGGCTTGCTCTCGACATGCAGATAGCCGCCGGTCTGGCGTACAATTCCGTATACCGTTGCCAGGCCCAGCCCCGTCCCGTCGCCCACTTCCTTGGTGGTGAAGAACGGCTCGAACACACGATCGAGAATGTCCCTGGACATGCCGCAGCCGGCATCGGTTACCTTAATGAGAATCCAGTGCCCCGGCGGCATTTCTTCAGTCCCCAGCTCTTTGGGTTTTCTATTGGTGAAGTTCTCGGTTGCGATGGTCAGGTCACCACCGCCTTCCATCGCATCACGCGCATTGACGGCCAGGTTAATCAACACCTGCTCCATTTGGCCTTCATCAACTTTGACCAGTCCGAGATCTTCGCCATGGATAAGGTTAAGTTCAATATTGGCACCTATCAGGCGCCGCAACAGATGTGACAGCTCGGTCAGAATATCGGTGATGTCCTGCACCTTGGGCCGCAGGGTTTGCTGGCGCGAAAACGCCAGAAGCTGACGCACCAGATTGGCAGCGCGGTTTGAGTTTTGCTTGATCTGCATGATGTCAGAAAAAGACGGATCGCCAGGCTTATGCCGCAAAAGCAGCAAATCAGAAAAGCCGATAATCGCCGTCAGAAGATTGTTAAAGTCATGTGCAATACCGCCAGCAAGCTGGCCAATGCCCTGCATTTTCTGGGATTGTGCAAATTGTGCTTCCAGCGTTTTTTGCTCGGTCAGGTCAATAAAGTGCAGCACCGTATGACCGCCGCCCTTAAACCGCCTGCCATGCATCTGCGCAACGACCGCATTGTCTTTCCCCTGGAGCGACACCTCAACAGGCACCTCCATTTGCTGCCCCTGCTCAATCTTATCAATAGCGGATAGAAGGTTTCCTTCGTCCTCTTCTGTAACCAAAGATTTCAAACCCTTGCCTTCGACCTCATCAACATTCAGATCCAGCATGCCGGCAAATTCATTATTACAGTCTTTGACCACCCCTTCCCGGTTCACCAGAACAATACCCAAAGGGGCCTCCTCAAAGAAACGCTGAAACCGGTCTTCGGAAGCCTGCAGCGCCTTATGCATCTCACGCTCCGATGTCATGTCATTGACAACCGCCCGTGTGGTAACACGCCCGTCCGGCTCCTTCACCACAATCTGATTGACGGCGGCCATAAAACTTTTCCCGCCTGGCCCTTTCATACGAACCTCAACGACCTGACGTATGCCACCCTTTTCAACCAGATCATAAGGCGCAGCATTACCGGGCGGGTCTGTCAGATAGGTATGGAGAACGTTTTGGTTCAAAAGCGTTTTGAGATCATCGCCAACCCAGCGCGCGAAGGTGGCATTAGCAAAAATAAACCGTCCGCTTTCATCAAGGGAAAAGAAGCCGACAGGCGCGTTGTCGGTAAAGTCGATAAGCTTTTCCCTTTCCTCATGCGTGGCCCGGTCGACATTGTGTTTTTCGGTCACGTCATCCACGCGCCAGTGAATAAACCCGGCATGCCCCGCTACCGGCTGCGCAGCGACAACATACCATCCGGCGTGTTTTTCATTGCTGGAGTACAGCTCTATGGAATCGGTCAAGCCGCGATGGGCCTTATCAGCCAACAGGCGAAAAAGCGCCAAAGCCTCTTCGTTATCTGCGAATAATTTTACCAGCGTTTCATAGCCGGGCGTTCCCAGCCCCTTGCAAAGGTCTTCAAATCTTTCATTGGAGAAAACCATATTGTCCGCGCTGTCGGTAATAAGCCTTGCGCCGCGCGAACCTTCAAGAACCTCCTTTAACAGACCAAGTTCTTGTTGCTGGGCAAAATGCAGATGGTAAGAACGATAGGCCACCAACCCGATCAGCGCGGCCAGAACAAGCCCCATAACCTCCATCGCCATCGTGACCTCATCCATATGTGGCAACGAGGTCATAAAAAGAAAAATACCGATATAAAGAGAAAGCGTGAGCGCAATCAGAAGCCGGCCGTACCAGCTCTTTTTTCTGCTTTTCCGGGGCGGGGGCATGGCCCCTTTATGATGGCGGGCGATAAATTCCGCATGGTCAATTTTCATCCCACCAGAATGCCATAAATAGCCTGGAAATAACAGGGTTCAGGGGTAAATCTAATGGAGCTTCCCTTTGCGCTTAAACACGAAAGATATAACCTCGGCAACCGCCTGATAATGCTCCTGCGGGATTGTCTCATCAATATCCACCGCATCAAACAAAGCACGTGCCAATGGCGGGTTTTCAAAAATCTCAACGTCATTCTCTTTGGCAACTTCGCGAATACGCAAGGCCAGTTCGTCAATCCCCTTGGCAACGCAGCGCGGGGCCTCCATTTCTTCCGGATTATATTTCAGTGCGATCGAGAAGTGGGTAGGGTTGGTAATCACGACATCGGCCTCGGGAACCGCCTGCATAATGCGTTGCCTTGCGCGCTCGGAGCGCAATTGCCGCAGTCGCGCTTTGACATGTGGGTCGCCTTCCGTTTGTTTGTATTCGTCCTTGAGCTCTTGCTTGGTCATGCGCATCTTTTTGTGGTTTTGCATGCGCTGATAAACCAGATCGATCACCGCAACCACCAGGAGGACAACCAGAATGCCCGCCATCATTTTCACCACCAACTCTTGAATTTCATCCAGCATCAGCGGCATAGGAAGACCGATAAGATGTTCCAGCTGCCCGTAATAGGGATAGATGATCACAGCGCCAACAACGCTAACAATACTGATTTTCAGGATGCCTTTAACAAACTCCATTACCGAGCGTGACGAAAACAGACGTGTGACCCCCTTTATCGGTGAAATCTTACTAAGCTCGGGCTTGATTGCTTCCGGGGCATACAGAGGCCCAACCTGAAGGAAGGGGCCAAGAAACGCCGCCGCCATCAGAACAATAAAAGGCAAAGCCATGATCGTAATAACGCGCTTATAGGATTCGCCAAGAATAATGTGCAGCCCGCCGGGCATCTGTGGAAAGTCATGGGAATGCTCGATATAAGCTTTCATGACGTCTTTGAGATTGCTGAGAACCGGACCGGCTGCGGTCGCCACCAAAATCGTACCGGCCAGAATCATCACCCAATTATTGATCTCACGCGACAGCGCGACCTGACCTTTTTTGCGCGCCTGCTCGATCTTTTTCGGCGTCGGCTCTTCGGTCTTCTGGGAATCGTCTGGTTGTTCGTCGCTCATAGTTTTATTTTACCACAGGGGTTATTGCCCCACTGTTAAGAAAAACACCATCCCCGCCTGAAACTGGCCGAGCCAATACATAAATCCTGCCGACATAACCATCGTCAGCGTGATAAGCGAGATTAAAATCTGTAGCGGCAGGGCCAGCAAAAACACCTGCACCTGCGGCATCAGCCGGGTCAAAACCCCCATTCCGACATAAATCAAAAACACGACCACAATAAACGGCGCGGCAATCTTGACGCCGATAGAAAAGCTGGCCGAAACCGCCTTGGCCATCAGGGCTGCCATTGAAGCTGTGTCGGGGATCGCCCCGATGGGAAACAATTGGTAGCTCTCCAAAACACCGATGATAAGAAGGTGGTGCAAATTTGTTGCAAACAACACAACCACCCCCGTCACCGATAAAAACGCGCCCATCAGGGAGCCCTGCGAGGCCAGAGACGGGTTAAAAAGCTGGGCATTGGCCAGGCCTGATTGCAGGGAAATCACCATCCCGGCGGTATCCAGCGCTGTCATAAAAATCCGCGCTATGGTGCCGAAGAAAATTCCGATCAAAAACTCCATCCCGATCAGGGTGAACAAGGTCATTGTACCGGGAATGGGATTGGGCATATACGCCATGGTCAACGGAAACAGCGCCAGCGTCAGAGCAACCGCCATATGCAGGCGAATACGCGTGGGCACAAAAGAATCCCCCAGCCCCGGCATAATCATCACAGCCGAACCAACCCGCACAAAAGTCAGGATAAAAGCAAAAACACCGGAGACGATAAATTCTTCTATGACGCTGGGCATAACTGCCCCCTACCCTAAGCCAATCATGCGGTCCGCGAGAGACTCCATGAACACAACCAAACGTGTCATCATAAAAGGAAGGAAGAAAAACAGCGCCAGAAAAATGGCCAGGATTTTGGGAACGAAAACCAGTGTAATTTCCTGAACCTGGGTCAACGCCTGAACCAGCGCAATCGAAACACCGACCACAAGGCCTATCAGCAAAACCGGCGCGCCGATTTCAATGGCGATCAATATGGCCTGTCTGGCGGTTTCAATAACTTCGGTATCGTTCATGACTAATAGTCTATATATAAAATCGTAAAATCGCTAGGGCGTGTCTCAATTGAAGTATTTTGTACCGAAAATGACGGGTTTCGAGAACCGGAAGCGTAAATGTATTGAACATACATGCGACCCGGAAGCGCAGAAACACGTTATTTGCAGGTCAAAAGACGATAATTGAAATACGCCCTAAACAGGCATTCTCATGATTTCCTGATAAGCCCCGATCAGACGATCACGAACGGCGACAACGGTCTGCAGCGTTAATTCAGCGGCTGTCACGGCGCCCACAACATCGGTCAGATCGGCCTCGCCGGTTACCGCCTTGGCGCTCATGGTTTCACCGGTTTTTAAGGTGTCTATCGAATCTGCCGCTGTTTTCTTGAGAAAATCAGAAAAAGAAACGCCATCACCATCACCGCCGGAAATACCTCTGCTGCCTATATTGGAGGTATTGGTATAGGCATTGGCGACAATATTTGGATCTACAATTTTATCAATCGGCATAAGAATACTCCTTAGCAATCACTATACATCTGTTAGCGCAATAAATCGATGGTTCTTAAAATCATCGAGCGCGCCTGCTCAATCATCCCCAGATTGGCCTCATAACTTCTTTGCGCCTCGCGGATATCCATGACCTCAATCAAGGTATTCACATTCGGCATCTTTACATAGCCGTTTTCATCAGCGCCTGGATGATCGGGCATGAATTTGGTCGGGAATGGCGTCTTATTATCCTGAGAGATATCATCAACCTCAACCAGCTTGACTCCAAGATTACGGTCCAGCTCATTCTTGAAGGTGATAATCTGGCGCGCATACGGGTCTTCATCCGGCGTTCCGGCGGCCGTATCGGCATTGGCCACGTTTTCCGTGATAACCCTGATTCTCTCGCCTTGCGCGCGCATGCCCATGGCGGAGATTTGCATTGCATTAAGAAGTTCCGAGCTCATAACCTGTTCCCCCTACTTTATCTATTTGCACCAAGAGCGATCTTAATCAGACCGATATTCTTCTGGTAAAGATTGGTCATTAAATTGTAATCGGCGACGGTGCGGCCTGAATTGATCAGCTGTTCTTCAACAATCACAGCATTGCCAGCCGGTGCCACTTCATAGGTTTCCTTTTGCTTTCGTGATTTTGCCTCCGGAACATCGCTTGGCGACGGCATATGATTGGCTTTGGTTGAATTAAGACTGACAGAATGCGCTGTTTGCTTGGTTACACCTTTGAGAACCTTGTTGAAATCAACCGGCACCAGGTCCTGCGGCCTGTAATTGGGTGTATCCGAATTGGATATATTTTGTGCGATAATGCGCTGGCGCTGGTTCAAAAAGTCCATTTTTGCGCCTAACGCTTTAAAAAGAGCTATATTTTGTGTAGTCATGGTTTGAACCTTGTTTTATTTACCCACCTACAGGGGTAAATGCAGAAAGTGTGCCAATGGTGGATAAATACGATAACAGCCCGGAAAATGAGGATGAGAAGAACATAACCCCCTCTAACATAAGGGAAATTCCAAAACGCCAGACCGCTGTCGCCCTCCAGGAAGGCGCCCATAGGAAGGATATTCCGCGTATTACCGCCGCCGGAAGGGGAAAAATTGCCGAGAAGATTCTGCAACTGGCTTTCGACAACGGAATTAAGGTCCGCGAAGACGGCGAACTGGCGGAAATGCTGGCACAATTTGAGATTGATTCCCCCATCCCCAGCGAATCTTTCATGGCAGTGGCCGAAATATTGTCCTATGTCTACCGCGCCAATGGAGCGCCAAACCCATTTGATACTGTGTTCAAAAGTGATATGGATGAATAAAGGGATTCTATATGAGTAATGAAGCAAAAAACGTAGAGGCTTTCGAGGCCAGATTTCAGGAATTAACCGCCTTTGTCGAAGAAGCCTTAGACACTGTTCAGAGCGATAGCATGCCCGATCTTGCCAATCTTGAAGACCGCGTTTCCGGCCTGTGCCAGGACATCGAAACCGCCGATGAAGACACCGCCGCCAAGGTCCAGCCTTTAATGGCGGAAATGATCGGCAAGCTTGATACGCTGGCTCAAGCTCTGAACGATTATAAAGAGAAAGCCCAGGGCAGCGACTAAGGGCCCAAACCCCCAATTTTTATACAATTCTGTGACAAAATAAAAAGAAAGGAGCAAGCTTTGACAATGAATGGACATGCCAAAGCATATTCGAATTGGCAAAACGCCGCTAATTTCTTTTTATTTTGTCACCCTTCGGGCGCTGCAAATTTTTGTGTCTGCTTGCTCAAAGGGCTTGACCGTAGCTTCGGCTATGCCTTGCGCCCTTTTCACAAACATCCATCAAAAATTTGCTGGCGCAGAATGGATAAAAATTGGGGGTTTGGGCCCTAAATGGAAGCCGAAATCCCGCAACTTTTACGCCTCGTCGCAGCCCTTGCCTTTGTGCTCGCATTAATGGGCGGGCTGGCTTTGCTCCTGAAACGCCTCGGCTTATCCACAAATATCACTCCCGCTTCCGACAAGCGCCGGATTAAGGTGATTGAAGCCCTCACGCTCGACGCAAGGCGCAAAGCGGTTATCCTGCAACGCGATGACAAACAACATCTTGTCATTTTGGGACCAAACAGCGAAACTGTCGTTGAAACCGACATCAAGCCAGCGAAAAAGACAAATGACCAATCCTCCAAAAAAGGCCGGACATAAGACCTTCGTGAAAGCCTGCCTGGCGCTCAGTTTTGCCGGGTTTGTCACGCTGTGCATCCTCGCCGGGCACGAAGCTTTGGCGCAAAACATCTCGATTGATCTCGGCGCCGAAGGCGACGGCACGGTTTCGGGCCGCGTGATTCAGCTGGTCGCGCTGCTCACGATTCTTTCGCTGGCCCCAAGCATCCTGATCATGATGACCAGCTTCACGCGGATCATTGTGGTGCTTTCGTTTCTTAGAACCGCGATCGGTATCCAGCAAACACCGCCCAATACAGTGATGATTTCGCTGGCGCTGTTTTTGACCTTTTTCATCATGGCACCGACGTTCAGGGCCACTTATGAAACCGCCCTTCTGCCGCTGATCAATGAAGAGATTGACGAATTCCAGGCTTTTGAGAGAGGTATTGAGCCGTTCAAAACCTTCATGCTCAAACATGTGCGCGAACAGGATCTGGCCTTGTTTTCGGATCTGAGCCAGGAAGGCCCGTTTGAAAGCCCGGCTGCCGTACCACTGCAGATCATCATTCCCTCTTTCATGATATCCGAGCTGCGCCGCGCCTTTGAGATCGGCTTTATGCTGTTTTTGCCCTTCCTGATTATCGACCTGGTGACCGCCTCGATCCTGATGTCGATGGGGATGATGATGCTGCCGCCCGTAACCATTTCCCTGCCGTTCAAAATCATCTTTTTCGTGCTGGTCGATGGCTGGTATCTGGTGGCCGGATCGCTGATCCAGGGCTTTGAAGTTGTCCCGCCGCTCGGTCCGGGGCCTGTGCCGTAAGGCCTTGAATAAAAAGGAAAAAGCCCGGGTTATCCATTTCGTTTTGCCAGATTTTTTGAAACTCTGCCAAGCCATTGTTTTAAAAGCATAAACCTGCATTCCTCTGTCCGTTTTCAAATTTTTCACTTTTTCTTCCGTACTATGTCTCCTTTACAGTCTGTTCCACGGAAAACGGGTTTCCGTATTGTCTTCTGGTTTGCATAACGCTGCCCAGAGCTGCGCCTATAAAAGCTGGATTGCCGCGCTCTCTTCGTTCGCTCGCAATGACGGTGTTTTTGACTGCTTTTGTTCATAGGTAAATTATAGGAAATATATCCTGTTTTGTCAAGGTTTCAAAGTATAAAAAGCCCTAACGATTTATTTTGTAAAATACCCCCAAATTTGATAGAGTTATTTTACCTAATAAATAACGGAGGTAACAATTATGCTGACTACTATGCGCCAAGGTCTTGCCAACAGTTTTATGCTTGTTGGCCGTGGGTCTTACAACATATTAAGGCAACAAAAAAGGTCAGATAGTGTTGGCAGTATGATGTTACGCACCTTTAACTTCTTTGGCACTCAAGCCGCTTTCGGGATGGCAAACCTACTAGATACTGCAGGAACAATAAAAAGTAAATTTGGACAGGCCAGAACCGATGAATTACACCAAGCTGCTGTCAAACGAATTATAGGTGCTGAATATAATTATTTTTCACGCGAGCACGTTCACTCCTATGACCGGGGCTCAAAAAACGAGTTTTGGGGCCTTCATTTTTCAGCAGAGGAATTAGATGCCTATATAGACGAAAATTTTGCTGAAATATGGCGAGATGCACAAATCACTTATTTCCCTGGCAACCCTGCGTATGCAAACCGCAAAGGTTTAATTCATGTCATGGCCAACCATGCCGTTCGCAGCGCAAAAGATCATACCAATGGCTATGAGATTTCTGAAATAGTAAGTGGGCTGATGCAAGAACCCAATCCCATGAACATTTCAACACATGAGGTGCTTAAGGAAGCGAAAGTTATCAGCCAGGAAAAAACTGATGCGCTTAAAAGCCTAGCTTTCAAAGCCATTTTTGATTACGGCCATATAAATCTAAACAATCTTAGCTATGATCAGATACTAGAGGAAATGAAAGGAACCTGCGCTCATGAATATGTATCCAATAGATATGGTTTTACGCAGGAAGAAATTTTGGATTATGCTATAGCGAATGCAGAACAGATAACAGAATATTATTTCCACCCGCTTAGCAATATTCAAAGACAAGAGACAATTGCAAATATGAAGAGACTGCTGCAGCCGCAAAGAGGAGTCCACGATTCCTTAGGAGAAGATGACCCCAAAATGCACTATATTTAATTCACCGGCGCTTGCGTGCCGCGGTAGGAATTGAGGAACCCCTCGAACATATCAACCTCGGACACAATATTCAAAAGCGTATCACGATCGGCCAGCGCGGCATTCTGGCGCGGGCGGGTGACAACTTCGAACAGCCGCGTTTTGTCCGTCTGGGTCATGGCTTCGGCATATTTTTCACGCATATTGGCCAAAGAAATCCTGTCGCTCGCCAGATTAAGGGCTATGGCGCGGTGGAGAATAAAGGTCGTATCTTCCTCTTTCAAAGGTCGGGTCAGGGAAATATCCCGGTCCAAAATGACATCCCCCAAAGCTTCGGCCGCATCATCCCAATACCCCGCCTTCCAGGCAATATCGGCGCGCAGACGATTAACGTCCGGCGTCAGCTCCATGTCATTTAAAATCGCCAGCGCCTGATCCGGTTTTTTGTTTTGCGAATAGGCGCGGGCGCGCAGCAAGGAAACCTCATGGAAACGCGGCGGCGTGGCAATATCTTCGGGCAAGGCCCTGAGCAAAGCGCTCGTCTTGTCCAGCGCAACAACGGCCTTATCCGGCTCGCGTCCCAGCAGGCGGATCGCCGCCAGACGCACCGCAACGCGCGCCGCTTCATCGCCCTCCAGACGGTGCTCCACCTGGTGCTCGAGCATATCCCCGGCGCGATCCAGCAAATCCGCCTGCACCAGACGCTCGGCCAGCATCTCCACCACCTTGTCGCCAGTATCCCCGGTCGGTGTTAATTCGCTGAATTGTTCATACAAGGCAACGGCATCAAGCGGCGAGACATCGTTGAGCTTCGGACCGATATAAAGATCGGTAAAGGCATGGGTCATTTCTTCGGTGATACGGCGGCCCAGCCGGGTCCCGGCAGAAAAAGCCGTGGCCTCGCGCATCACGTTCAGCCCCTTCACATAGTCGCCGCCATCGAAATAGGTGCGGCCCAGCCAGTAGCTGATCGCTGCCTCGAGCTGATCACCGCGCCAGGCATAACGCAGCCGCTCGAGATTATCGATGGCCTTGTCGTGGCTTAAGTCTTCTTCCTCCATCAACAATCTTGTGAGTGCCAGCCCCGCCTTGGCGCGGTAGAGATCATCCTCGCCTTTGGTCAAAGGCTCCCAGAGCTTTTTGGTTTCATCGATGAGCCCGGCCTGCCGCGCTGCCTCGCCTTTAAGATATTGCAAAGACGCCTGGAATGGCGGGGCCAGATGCTCTTTGTCTTCCTCAGCCATGGTCAACAAATCCTCACCCATGTCGATATTGCCGGCGCGCAGGGCCACCTCCGCCAAAACCAAAGCGAGCCGCCCCCTGATCCCAACCGGATATTCATAGAGCGCATCCAGATCAGAGGGCATCACCTGATAGGCCTGCTGCCAGTCACTGAGGTCAGCCAGCGCATAAGCGCGCCAGTAATTGACCTCTTCGAACGGCTTCAGGGAATCGATCGACAAATCACGAAAGGCGGCTTCGCTGTTCCACGCGATAACATGCGCCGCGCCGCGTAAAGCCAGAAAGTCCGGATTTGACTCAAGCTCAGGCAATTCGATATGGGCAAACTTTGCAAACCCCAAAGCTTCGGCGCCGCGGCCATTGGCCAGATACATCCGCGCCAGTGTCAGAAGGTTTTCAACCTTCTCCCCTTCCGGCAAAGTCCCTATCTCGGAAAGAATAATATTTTCATTCTGGTTGAGCACCTCAGCGCCGCCCATCTGCCATTCGGCCAGAGAAAAGATGCGCGGTGCCGGCTTTTTCTGCTCCCCGTCTGGTCCACCAGAGTGAATTTTCCGGTTCCTTGCCTGGGCCAACCGATGCTCCGGCATCAACGCCAGCCCGCCGGGCCGTGAAATCTCTACGCCCTCTTCAATAATTTTGATCTGCAAGTCATCCACCTTGGGCCGGATCACAAGGCCGATATGCGTTCTAAAAGTTTCGAAATCGACAAATTTACGCACCGGACCGGAAAAATCTTTCGACGTGCCGGTGGTTATAACCTTTAACGTCGTCCCGGAAACCGGATCCTTGAAATCAAGAATTTTCCCGGGCTCCTTAAGCGGCCAGATGATGGTACCGCCGCGCACTTCGTCCATACGCAGAAACTCGCGGATTGGTTCAACCGGGTGTTTTTTGTCAACGTCCGAAGACACAACAACGCGCCAAAGCAGGCCGCCGCCCTGCCCGCGCGCCTCAGCACCGTCGGGCACTTTTGTGGCATAGGCCTTGGCACCCTCTCCGAGCTGCCCTTCCTTAAATTCCGGAAAAAGTTCCGGGTTGGGGCCGCTGATCTGGGGTTTTAGATAAAACTCATCCTTATCGGTAATAATCCATAAATCGCCATAACTTTCAAACGCGGCCACCCCGACATTTTTTGTCGAGGTGATGGTAATCACATGGGCCGGAATATCGGATTCATTGGCGGCCATCAGCGCCGTTTGTAAATTCGGAGAGCCCAGCTTATCAAGCTGCTCCTTTGCCACCGCCTCCACCGGCAAAGGCTCTTTATGCTCTGCCGGTTTATGCTCAGTTTTTTCTTCCGGCTTCTTGTCTGTTTTCGGTGCCGGCTCTTTTGGCTTGGGAGCAGCCGCTACTTTTTTCTTCGCCTCTTTCTTCACTTCTTTTTTTGGCTGCTGCTTTGACTCTTTCTTTTTCGACGCCATCACTTTGGGCTTGCCGCTCTTGGGCTTTCCGCTGGGCGGGTCATAAATATCGATCACCAGCCGGTCACCGGCGTAAAAATTACGGGTGCGGCTGTCCTTCGGTATATCAAGGGACAGCTTGAGCGGTGATTCGGATAAAACCTCAAGCCCAAGAATATTGGAAACATCATCGATATTGGCGGTTTTTAACGAGGCACCTTTTTCAAAGGACACCATGAGCTTGCCTTTGGTCGACGATGTGACCGTATAGGGAACGCGAGTGTTCCAGTCGAACACAACGCGCGAATAACCCTCATGCTCGCCACTGCGCATGCGCAGCTGTTCCTGCGCCAAAGCAAGCTGCAGCGGCAAAACCATAAGACATAAAACTAGAATGAAGATGCGGCTCATAATGACTACAGAATAATGGGTTTTATAACTTTTCGCCAGAGCTCGCATTCGGTTTATACCGGGGGACACACACTTTAGATTCGGAAGAACAGGATAAATTAAGCGCTCATGCCGCCCTTTTTTACAATCCCATATCCAGCAAACGCCGCCGGGACCCGGAATCCTTCATAATGACAATATCAACCCGGCGCGCCAGATCAAGACGCTCTTCTTCCGCCATCTCGCCACGCAATTCATCATAACGTGCGCTGGATAATCCGCGGACTGTGATGGAGCGGCGATAACCGACATTTTCCAGGATACCGGCCACACGCAGCCCGCGCGCCAGAGACAACTCCCAGTTCGAAGCAAATTCACCGGATTCAGCTTGTATCGGCCTTGGGTCCGAATGACCGATTACCTCAATTCTGTTCTTGATCCGCGACAAAGCCCCGCCCAAAGAAAAAAGCGCTTTGCTCCCTTCATCCTTTACATCCGCCTTGCCGACATCAAATAAAAGATCGCTGGGCAAAGACACAATGAGGCGGTCTTTTTGCGGAATGAGGACAACATTTGTCAACCCTCCTTCGTTTTCTATGAGCTGCTGTACCAGCGCGGTCAAATAATCAAGATCAAGGGCCGAGCTGAAATCAAGCTTTTCGATATTTATGCTATCCTGCGTTGCCCGGTCCCATTTGGAGTTGTAAAACTTATTAAACTCCATATTCAGCGCCGCGGTCATATGCGACCATTCTTCTTCTTTCGGTACGGACATAGAATAAAGCAAAACAAAGAAGGTCAGCATCAGCGCCATCACGTCGGTGAAAGTGATAAGCCATAAGGGAACCGGCTTGTCTCCTTCCGAGGTTTTCATCCTGAAAAACCCACGATCCGCCACGGCGTTATCTTCCGAAGGCTTTCCCTTCTTTTTCTTCTTCTCTTCTTTTTTGTCTGCTCCTGATTTTTCTTCACTCATGGCGCCTCTCCCGGGGTGCTATCACCAAGAGGGTCAAAGGCTTCATAGCGTCTGAAATACAAATCAATATAGCCGTCTTTTCCCTCACTCAGCCCTGCACTGAGAAGCTTTTTCGGCAAACCGGCCGTTTCCAGAGCTTGCGAAAACCCGGATATCTTCTTCACGGCTTCCGCCACCTCTTGAGGGTTTTTGTTATGCGCAAGAGCCGGGTTTTTGGGGACATTGAGCAACATCTCCATACGATAGCGAATCCCCGCTTTATCCGATTGCAACAACGAGACAAGTGTTGTCAGAAAAAATCCGCCCGCACTGCGTTTGGCTCTTTTGGGGTCTGTTGTCGCCTGGGTGGCGGCGCCAACGCCACGCTCAAAAGAACGCAGCGGCAGACGCACATGCATCACGGTTCCAAGGCTGTTCTTTTTGATGGTATGACCGGTAAGCTGTGCCTTAAACAAGGCCTCCAACTGGTCCAGAGAATCGCCCTCGTGAAACCCTTTTTCGGCACTTTCTTCTATCGTTGGGGCCGTATCCTCACCGGAATTCTTGGTGGAAAAGGCCAGCGATATACTCGTTAATACCGGCCGCGTTTTAACCTCTTCAAAATTTGAAACGGCATTGATCACAATAAAAAAAGAAAGGAGCATTATAAAAAGTGACAATGCTAAAAACTGATTGGCCATACTATCCCTTTTATTGCAGGGTCCAAACTCATAGCTTTTATCCATTCTGCGCCTGTCAAATTTTTGATAGATGGGCTTGAAAACCGCGCACGGCCATAGCCATAGCTACGGTCAAGCGGTTTGAAAGTCCAGATACAAAAATTTGCGGCGCCCACAAAATGCACGCAAGACGCTTTTCCTTGCTTCAGCAGGGTGACGAAATAAGAGGAAATTAGCGGCGTTTTGCCAATTCGAATATGCTTTGGCATGTCCATCATTGTCAAAACTTGCTCCTTTCCTCTTATTTCGCCACAGAATTGTATAAAAGCTATGAGTTTGGACCCTAATCCAGGCACAAAAGACAAAAGCAACATACCGTATGCCTTCATTGTAACCGAATATATAGGATAGGGGCAAAAAAACCAGAATTCAGGACCTAGGGCGTGTCATCAGTCGAATTCAGCCAATAGCTTGTCAATATCATCCTGGCTAATGGCCTTATCAGGCAATGCCGGGCCATTTAACAAAGCCTCATCGCCCGTGCGACCGTCGTCGTCTGAATCGCTATTACCTTCTGAGTTTGTACCGGGCATTTTTTCACCCAGGACCGCCAGAAGCTTATCAACTTTTTCTTCAATGGTTTTCAGCGTGGTGACAACCTTTGTAATACGCTGGCCTGTAATATCCTGGAAGGAGCAGGCCTCATATATTTTCATGACCTCAGCCGTCACAGCATCGCCGGCTTCACCGCCAACCTCGCCCGCTTTTTCACTGATAACATCGCAACAATCCATGATCGCACCGGTGGCCTCGGCAGTGGATGCCACAACAGCATCCAGCTCATCTGTGGCTGTCGGAATATGCTTGTCACTAATGTCACCGGCCTGCGCTTGGCCGACTTCTTTTCTTGCCTCCTCGATAATATTATGAAGCTCTGTAAGCTCCTTAAAGATCGTATCGCGTGACAGCTCTCCAGCTGCCTCAACCTGCGAAATAACCGAGCCAATAATTTTTTTGACCTGGTCTCGCTCATAGCTATGATCGCCTTCAGCCTTCGGCATTGCATCAGTCATGGCTGTCATTCTCCTCGTTGATTAAACCCTGTAATCCCAGATTTTTACTATTACTACTTTAGAACTTAGAAATCACCCAAAACAGATGCCATTTTACCCTTTAGCGTCTCCGCATTAAAAGGCTTCACAATGTAGTTGTTAACGCCCGCCTGTTTGGCAGCAACAACGTTCTCGGTCTTGCTCTCAGCCGTAATCATAATGAAAGGCACATCCTTATAATTATCATTAGACCCGCGCACCTGCTTTAAAAGCTCGATCCCCGTCATCGGCTCCATATTCCAGTCGGATATAACCAGGCCGTATGACTTACCTTTGATTTTCTCCAGCGCCATTGTGCCGTCGGTTGCCTCGTCGACATTGCTAAAACCCAACTGCTTCAGAAGGTTTTTAATGATCCTCAGCATCGTACTATAATCATCCACGATCAGGATGTTCATGTTCATGTCTACTGCCACTTTTCGCTCTCCTTTATGGTGCTAAGCACTCAATTCTTAAATGCCCGTCTGTCTCGCCTTTATGATTATGTACTAAACTTGGTTAATCAATCGTAAGTGTAAAATAAAAACTTACAAAAGGTAAGATTTCGTCTCCAAGAGTACACAAGATTACAGAATAAAACACAGAAAATTAAGAAATAACCCGCGATTAGTTGCTATGCAGCAGTGACGGCAGCTGCTTTTGCTCCGCAAGCATAATCGTTACGGTCCGCGCCCTTTCGGGGTTCATCTTCGCCATAACAGGGGAGAGCTTGCGCTCCGACATCTTTCCCAAAACCAAAACCAGGATATCCAGATCGAGCGTATCAAATATGCGTGCCGCATCCTTGGGCTTCATACCCTCGTATATTTTCACAAGACTTTTGACCCGGCCCTGCTCTTCATCCGATTGCTTTTGCAACAGATTTTCTATTTCACCCCGTAGCTGGGACAATTCCTGATATTTCCTGTCCAGCTCCTGCTCCGCCGCCTTTAACAAGGCGTCGCGCGCCATCATTTCGCGCTCTCTGACCTCTATTTCTTTGCGCCTTTTAGATAAATCCTCGAACAGCTCCATCCGCACTTCGGTGTAATCGAGATCAGAATCACTGGCATCGCGCCAGTCTATATCTTCCTCAGGCTCCTCTTCATGCTTGGGTTTATCTTCATGCTTTTCTTCTTTTTTCTCTTCTTCTTCAGCAAAGACCAAACCGCCTTCCTGCTTCTCGCTTTGCTCAACCCCCATCATGCTTTTTTCCTTCATCTCCGCCTTTCCCGAAGCCCCTTTTTCAACCATTTCCGGCGGCTCGGCATCCACCTCCTTAACCTCCTCTTCGGCATAAGCAGCGCCGGACAAGGTTGAAAACCCCGTCACCACTTCGGCAAGACGGAATGAAAAAGCCATCATGGCAACAAGAATGAGCAAGGGAATGATTCTAAAATGTTCAGGAAACACTAACGGCCTCCTCCCGCTGATTTTTTCTTCTGGTTTCTCTGCAGCGCCCGGTAGAGCTCCTGCTCCGCCTGGCTGTGCAACTCGTCGGGAACATCGCCCGCCAGGTCATCATCACCCCATCCGGACTCTGTCTCTTCAGAAGAATCTTCAAAATCACGATCCTGGATCAGGAAGGGCTCATCCACAGCATTGGCTACACTGCTTTCGATTTCGGGTTCTTCCATTTTAGCCACATCAATACTCTGGGCAAGTCGGCTGTTGCGCTCCGCAAGGTTTTCCAGACGTTTTGCCAGATTGTTACCCGCTTCGTTCATAAGCTGAAGCTCATCTGTAAGCGCGGCCGCCTCATTAATTTGTTCCCGCAGATTCGCACCGGAACTTTTCCCCGACGACTTCAAAGCTTCGACTGCACTTTGTGCCAGAGTGATATTTCTGGAAAGCTCGTCCACCAGGCCCTTCATTTCTTTTCTCTGCACACGAAAGGCCTTAAGGTTTTTTGATAAGCGCATTGCGTAATATATTGTAATTCCAAGGAAAACAAGGACAAAGATATCTAAAACAAAACTCAGTAATTCGGCGCTCATTAGTCGTCCTCTTTTTCCGGCTCTAGATAGTTTTCAACGCGCACAGCAATATTTCCCTGCCGTTGTCCGACCGGTCCCCTAAACATCGGGAAATGCCCACAACGCAGCTCGAGATCGTCTTCCGTTCTTGTCGGGAACATCACCTGTGTTCCAACTTGCCAGTTCAGCATCTCTCCCAGCGGTATGGTGACCTCCCCTAAAATCGCCTGAAGCTGAATACCCGTCTTATAGAGCTCCTGCGTCAGGTGACTTTCCCAGATTGAGTCACGGCCGAATTTCTCACCCATAAACATCTGCAAAAGCAATTCACGAATAGGCTCCAGCGTTGCATAAGGGATCAAAACTTCAACGCGACCGCCGCGATCACCCATATCCACGCGCAATCTTGCCAGCACACAAGCATTGCCGCTTTGTGAAATCGTAGCAAAGCGCGGGTTCGTTTCCATGCGGTCAAGATTAAAGCTCACCGGGGAAAGCGGATCAAAGGCAGAAGACAAATCACCCAGAGACACATGCACCATTTTCTCAACCAGTTTGGTTTCAATGGTTGTATAAGGACGTCCTTCGACGCGAATAGCGGGAGTTCCTTTTCTCCCACCCAGTAAAACGTCAACAATCGAATAGATGAGCGCGCTATCGGTAACCAAAAGGCCGTTATTATCCCATTCCTCCGCTTTAAAAACAGAGAGCATGGCAGGCAGCGGGATTGAATTCATATAATCGCCAAAGCGCACAGTCGAAACCTGATCCAGCGATACTTCAACATTATCCGAGGTCAGGTTTCTTAAAGAGGTCGACATCAAACGCACCAGCCGGTCGAATACAATATCCAGCATCGGCAGGCGTTCATAATTCACCATTGCCGAATTGATAAGCGCCATCACGCCGGAGGTTTCACCAACGCCAGCGCCGTCATCGTCAAATCCTAAAAGAGAATCAATTTCTTCCTGATTGAGGATACGGGTTCCACCCTCTTCCTCATCGCCGCCATCAAAAGCAGGCACGGCATCGGCCTCGACAGAGGCCTCGCCACCTTCCGCGGCGTCACCGTCTTCATCATCGGCCATGGACTCCCACTCATCCATCATGGCCTTTTCTTCGTCGCTCATTTCTTCGAGCTCATCCGTACCGGTATCGCTCATTCCATCTGCCTTTATAATTTTGTTCTATGCATTATCTCTGCGTATATCTCTGTGTACTCTGACGCAAAAACTATGCCGTTTCTTTTATTATAGCCCGTATCGCCCTATTGGATCAAAATCTCCTGAAACAGCACATCCTTGACCTTGACCGGAGCCGCGGCCTGATTGACCCGCCATAAAAGCTCCATCTGCAACCTGTAAATACCTGCGCTGCCACGCAAATCCTTGACCCGCAGCTCTCTGAGATAAGTCTGAAACTGATCCACAACACGCGGAATCACAGCTTCGACAGCCGCCAGATCACCTCCGTTTTCCAGCTCAAGCTGTACGGAAAGGCGTAAATAACGAGGATTTCCATCTTCGGTATGCAAATTCACAATCATGGTCGGAATCTCGAGGAAAGAAGGACCACCACCACCATGTCCGTCATCGCCACCATGACCGTCGCCTCCACCGCCATCTTTTTTGCCGTGACTATCTTCTTTTTGAACCATGATCGGCTCACCGTGGTCGTCCAGCATCGGCTCCCCATGCTCATCAAGCATGGCTTCCTCACCGCCTTTACCCAAAAACCCGTCCAGCAAGCCGCTAAAATAAAGCCCGCCACCGATACCAACCAATAAAAGCAATGGTACAACAACAAAGAGGATGATTTTTTTGGCGTCAAAACCGCCGCCGCCCCCGTCTTCTCCTTCGCCGCCCTCACCACCTTCGCCTTCAGCGCCTTCTTCGCCGCCTTCACCGTCTGCCTGGGCCTCGTCTTCCTTGTTTTCCTCTTCTTTGCCTTCTTCTTCGTCTGCCATGGTTTTTCCCGGTTATTGCTGATCCGTCTATAAGATTCTTAATACTAACGGATTATAAAATAAATGCACATAGGGAGCATAAATTCATCCTGCGGAAAAAATTGCCGCCGGGCGTGTAATCCCCGCCCTGAATTTGCCCTTATCCATGCTCTGATACTCTGCATAACTTCATTCAATCAATTGAAATATAATAGATTTCTGTGTTGGCACACGCCCTGCAAGGTTCCTGTTGCTATGCGAAATGCATTGTGAAGAAAAACAAAAATTTAGTGGGTATAAGGAACTTCTCATGGAAAATAGCATTTATTTAGGCTTGTCCAAACAAATGGTGCTCCGGACCAATATGGACATTATTGCCAATAATGTGGCCAATATGAACACACCCGGCTATCGCGGGCAGAATACGATTTTTGCCGAATATATCTCTGACCCCAAAGGCCAGAAAGACCCGCTTTCTTTCGTAATCGATCATGGCCAATATCAGATTACAGATCCCGGCTCACTGCGAACCACAGAAAACCCCCTGGATGTTGCTCTGACCGGCCCCGGGTTTTTGGGCATTCAGGCCCCTGACGGCGAGGTCGCCTATACGCGGGATGGACATTTCCAGGTTGGAACCGATGGAACACTCGTCACCGGCGCCGGCCTTGCGGTCGTCGATTCCGGCGGCTCGCCAATTACACTCCCGGAGAACTCAACGGAGATTAGTATCTCCCAGGATGGAACCCTTTCCAATCAGGACGGCACAATCGGCCAGCTTATGATCGCTGAATTTGAAGATATCCAAAAGCTCGAGCCGATTGGAAACAACCTCTACAGAACCGATGCCGCCACCAAGCCACCGGAAAATACACGGGTTACACAAGGCGTCCTCGAAGGATCGAATGTAAAACCGGTGGTCGAGATGACCAGAATGATTGACACGCTGCGCTCCTTCCAGAGCGTGCAGCGTATTCTACAAAATGAAAATGATCGCCTGCGCTCTGCCATACAAAAACTGACGCAAGGCTCATAACAGAATTTTTAAAAAGTTTTTTTTAACGAGGAGAAAATAAAATGAGATCTTTGGATATCGGCGCAACCGGAATGCTCGCCCAGCAGATGAATGTGGACGTAATTTCCAACAACATCGCCAATATGACGACGACGGGGTATAAACGCCGCCGCGCCGCTTTTCAAGATTTGATCTATCAAACCATCGACCGCCCCGGCTCCACCTCTTCGGATGTTGGAACCATCGTGCCCTCAGGAATTCAACTCGGCCTTGGTGTGAAGACCGGTGCTGTTTACCGCCTGCACGAACAGGGCTCGCTCCGCATCACAGAAAACCCGCTCGATCTTGCCATTACCGGCGGCGGCTTTTTCCAGATACAGCTTCCCAGCGGCGAAACCGGCTATACACGGGATGGAACTTTTCAGGTCAATGAAAACGGCGAGATTGTAAACACACAAGGCTTTCTGTTAGAGCCCAGCATTACCGTTCCCAATGACGCCATCAGCGTCGACATCAGCAGAGAGGGCGAAGTTCTGGCAAAAATCCAGGGTCAGACAGCCATCTCCAATTTGGGCCAAATTCAACTGGCAGGCTTTGTAAACCCTGCCGGACTTGATGCCGTTGGCGACAACTTATTGCTGGAAACCGACGCCTCCGGCTCGCCGACAACCGGCAATCCCGCCCAGGATGAATTCGGAACCCTCCAACAAGCCGCGCTGGAGCAATCCAACGTCAATGTCGTGGAAGAAATTACACTGCTGATCACAGCACAACGATCTTATGAGATGAATTCAACGGTGATTTCAACATCAGATGAAATGATGCAGGCCGTAGCGCAGCTTCGGTAAGGGCCGTTAACAAAGTAAGGGAGTAAAGAATGGAACATATGAGATCAATATACGGACAATGCAGCATTACGCTGAGAATCCTGGTATTTTCCATTTCACTTGTTCTATGCGCACTCCTTCTGGTCGGCGCACAAAACGCGCATGCCGTGGGCCTCAAAGAAAACACCATTGTCACCGACAGCACAATTAAGCTCGGTGACATCTTTTACGGCCTGTCGGAGCAATCCGACAAGGTGCTGGGCCCTTCCCCGCGCCCGGGAACGGACATGGTTTTGAATGCCCGTACTTTGATGCGCATTGCGATTGCGCTCGATCTGCCCTGGAGGCCATCAAGCACATCGGATTATGTTGTGCTCAGCCGCGCCGCCACCCTGATTGATCAAAATAAAATTGAACAGAGCCTGAAAGAAGCGCTTAAGGAAAAAGGGGTCGAGGGCAGATACAACCTGCGCGTTTCCAGTGGCCTGCCTGACATTATCCTGCCCCATAACCAGCCCGGATCCTTTGAAATCAGCAAAGTCAGCTTTAACCCAAAAAATAACTGGTTCGAGGCCGATATTGTCGCGCCATCAAAAAACAATCCTATTCACAGAGCCAGAATGAGCGGCACCGTTGATCGCCTCAGCTCCATTCCGGTACTGCGTGAGAACTTACGCAAAGGAACCATCATAGGCAAAAGGGATGTTGAATTTATGGACATCCCCAGCCGCAGCGTCAATCACGACACCATCACCAATCTTGAAGAGCTGAAAGGCATGACGCCGCGGCGCATTCTGCATGCCGGAGAGCCTATTCGCACCGGCGAGATTGAAGCGCCGCAAATCGTCGGGCGCGGGCAACTGGTTACCATGGTTTTCGAAAATGGTGCCTTAAGTCTGACCGCCAAGGGCAAGGCGCTGGAAAACGGCGCCAAGGGCGATCTCATCCGCGTCGTCAATACGGCCAGCAACCGCACACTTGAAGCCCTTGTAACCGGGCAGCGCGAAGTCACTGTTCAACCTTAAGATAGATAAGGAAATATAATGCGTAAATTTAACGATCCTGTAAAAATCGGTTTCACTCTTCTGGCCTGCTGCGCGCTTGCCGCCTGCAGTGCCGGGGACCGCATCGCCAACATTGGCAAAGCCCCGGATATGGGGGCAATTACCAACCCGGTGACACAAGCTGGCTATCAACCGATCAGCCTGCCGATGCCGGCCCCGCAAAATGTTGTGCGCCAGAAAAATTCGCTCTGGCAATCGGACCGTGTGACCTTTTTCAAGGATCAGCGCGCCGCCAATGTCGGCGACATTATCACCGTTATGATTGAAATCGACGACAAGGCTGAAATTGATAACCAGACCGACCGCTCAAGAACTTCCGACGAGGGCGCAGCCCTGGACAGCCTACTTGGCTATGAATTGGCACTGGACCGCGTTCTGCCGCAAGCCGTTAACAACACGAATCTGGCCCAAGCCGGTGCCACCTCCAGCTATCAGGGTGCAGGCACCACCGACCGCGAGGAAAAAATTGAGGTCATGATGGCAGCGCTGATCACGCAAATTTTGCCCAACGGCAATATGGTCATTCATGGGCGTCAGGAGGCGCTGGTGAATTTTGAAAAAAGAATTCTGGAGATTGACGGCGTTATCCGCCCGGAGGATATCACGACAAGCAACACGATTTCCTATGAGAAAATTGCAGAAGCACGGATCGTTTATGGTGGTGAAGGCCAGATAACGGATGTTCAACAGCCGAGATATGGCCAACAACTATACGACATTATCTTCCCGTTCTAATGAACGCTGGAATCATAGTCGCTTGAATTTATAAAGTTTACCCACCCGACCTCTAGCCGGTTCCTTTGCAAAAAGGACCGGTCTTTTTTTCGCCCCACTTCCATCACCCAAGCGAACTAAATTTAGCTCTGGACAAGGCAGCCGAAGCAAAACCAAAGGTTTTGTTCGATTCTTTTAAGAAGCAAACAAGTCCTGCGGACTTGCTTTGCGATGAGCCGCGCGGAATGTACACTTTCGTACATGAGCACGGCGAGACGAAGGATAACGATGTCCGGGGTTAAATTTAGGAAGCTTAGGCGTCGCGTTGGGTTTTTTCCATGCGCTCATGCCGCTCCTGCGCCTCTAAACTCAGCGTTGCATTGGGGCGCGCTTTGAGGCGGGCGATTGTAATCGGCTCTCCGGTTTCTTCGCAATAGCCGTATTCGCCATCATCGATACGATCCAGAGTCTGATTGATCTTGGAAATTAATTTGCGCTCACGATCACGGGTGCGCAGCTCCAGCGCATGATCAGTTTCCGCAGAAGCACGGTCCGCCATATCCGGTTTTTGCAATTCGGTTTCCTGAAGAGTCTCCTTGATAGTCATCTCGGATTCGCGGATCAGGTCTTCGCGCCATTTAATCAGCGCATGCCTGAAATATTCCAGCATGACCGGGCTCATAAAGCCGCCCTTGTCTTTTTCCGGATCGTAATCCGGCGGCACAATAACACTGCTAACCGCACCGGTCTTTACCTTGTTTTTCTTCTTAACTTCCGGTTTTTCGCTAACTGCAACCTGTGTCACTATTTTCTTCTCCGCCTTTTTGGGAACCGCTTTTTTGGGAACTGCTTTTTTTGCTACCTTTTTCTTGCCGGGCATCTTATTGGTCACAATATTTTTCACTTTTGCTTTAATGGTGGTCTTCTTTTTCGGCACCGCTTTTTTACTCGTCTTTTTTACTGCCTTCTTAGCGGCCGCTTTTTTTGGCAGCACCTTCTTTTTTACCACCTTTTTACTTACTGACTTCTTAACGGCAGGCTTTTTCTTGGCAATCTTTTTAACGACTTTTTTAGCAGGCGCTTTTTTCGCAACTTTTTTCTTAACCGGCTTTTTGACCGGAGCCTTTTTTGTTACCTTTTTAGCAACCTTTTTGACAGGCTTTTTCTTAACAATCTTTCTTTTAGCAACGACTTTTTTAACAGCTGCCTTTCTCTTTGCAGGCACCTTTTTAGGGGCCGCCTTTTTCACAGGTGCCTTCTTCACAGCCTTCTTTTTGGCTGGCATTCTCTTTTTTGCTGCAGGTTTTGCCTTCGCTTTTGCCATGGCACGGGCCCCATTCACATCAACTTTTTAAAAATGAACGAGAAATATACGTTCGGTTGCGAAGAAAAACAATAAAAATTTAAACCTCTGGCTTCTTCTTATCCAGAGAAACCCGCATTTTGGCCAATTCCACCTGCGCCCGCAGGTCGATTTCATCCATAATCGAGGTCAGTTCCGGGTCGATAATCTTCTCGCGGTGAGCGGCGACAACATCAGCAATATCAACCATATGGCCCACTGTCAGCGATCCATTCAGCATCCCCATACGAATTTTATCAAGCTCATCCAAAATGGTACTGGAGCGGCTGTAAGCACGGCCTCTGGACGCCCGCTCCGTCGGATCCTCGGCAGCCTGCACAGCCAGCAAACCGTCAACCATGGCAATAGACTGGGTCGTATTGACGGAAGCTGCCTCAGGTGATTCTGCCGAGACAAAATCACCGAAATTCCCGTCTGCCGAGGCGGTTTTGCCTGATTTTTTGGATTTTGACGGAGCCTGTGTCTGGCCCGGACCCGAAACTTTCATGAAGAATCACCTTTTGAGATCAATACATCTTTCATTATAGCGCGTTTGAAATCATCACACACGTGGAAAGAATTACCGCTCCTTACGATTACTAATAAAAAACTTCCGCTTTCCTGGTCTTTTCATATTTCTGCCCTCCCGCATCATATTGAAATAACTAAACAATCACCCTCTCAAAAACTGGCATGTAATTCGCATAGTCCTGTGAGCGCGTAGAGCGAAGATTCTACGAACAAAATGAAAAACCAAAAATGGAAACACGAGTAAAAAATGTTTCAAGCTCTTTTTAGAAAAAAGAACAAGGCACAAAAAACAAGAAACAATATGGTGGGTTTCCGGTCGCCGCTCCTCACAATTCTGGGGCTTGCATTAGCGACCGGGGCCTTTTCTTTTGTGCCCGCCGATACGGCCCAAGCCAAAACCGCACGCATTAAAGATATCGTCGATATCGAAGGTGTACGGGAAAATCAGCTGGTCGGCTATGGTCTTGTTGTCGGCCTCAATGGCACCGGTGACGGCCTCAACAACGCCCCGTTCACCCGCCAAAGCCTGGAAGCGATGTTAGAGCGCCTCGGCGTCAGCGTCCGCGATCAGAATATGAATACCGGCAATGTCGCCGCCGTGATGGTGACATCCACCCTACCCCCTTTTACCAATCAGGGCTCGCATATAGATGTGAATATTTCCTCGCTGGGTGATGCCAGCTCGCTACAGGGCGGTACATTACTGGTGACCCCCCTGATCGCAGCCGATGGCGAAGTTTATGCCGTGGCGCAGGGCGAGATTAGCATTTCCGGTTTTTCCATCCAGGGCGACGCTGCCACACTAACACAAAATATACCGACCTCGGGCCGCATCGCGAGCGGAGCAATCGTCGAGCGTGAAATTGACTTTACGCTGGAGGAGCTACAGCAGGTGCGCCTGGCGCTCAAAAACCCCGACTTTACAACCTCGCGCCGCATTGCCCAGGCGATTAACGGCTTTACCTCGGCGCCGCTGGCCAAAGCAGAAAATTCCGGCAGCGTGCTTTTAAAGCGCCCTGCAAATTATGACGGCTCTATCGTCGATCTGATCACCGATATCGAACAGCTCCCGATCCAGCCCGATCAGCCGGCCCGCGTTGTCATTAGTGAGCGATCCGGCGTTATCGTCATGGGCTCGAATGTGCGCATCAGCAATGTCGCCATTGCGCAAAGCTCCCTGACCGTCAAAGTCACGGAAACGCCACAGGTTTCACAAGCCAACCCGTTTGCAGAAGCAGGCGCAACTGTCGTTGTCCCGCGCACCGATTTATCCGTCAATACCGGCAATGATGTAAAACTTGCCCCCTTGGAAACCGGCGTGACGTTGCAAGACCTTGTGACGGGCCTCAACCGCCTTGGCATGCAGCCGCGCGATATCATCACCATCTTACAAGCCATCAAGGCAGCCGGCGCGCTGCAGGCAGAAATAGAGGTGATGTAATGAGCGATAATCTGACGCCAGCCACAACCCTCGCGCTTTTACAGGCGTCCCAACCGGACAATGACAAAGCTGTCAGAGCGCTGAAAGAGGCCAGAAACTTCGAAAAAATCGAAGACGCCGCCATGGAGTTTGAGTCGGTCTTTATCGCCGAGATGATGAAGCCGATGTTCGAAGGCATTGACACCAAAGGCATGTTCGGCGGCGGCAAAGGCGAAGAGATATTCAGAGGACTGATGATACAGGAATACGGAAAAATGCTTTCGCAAACCGGACAAATCGGCATTGCCGATCAAGTTAAGGAAGAACTCATAAGAATACAGGGAAACAAAAACCAGGGAGACTTAAACAATGAATCGTAAACAAGAAAACAAAAAACTGCTGTCCGCCAACGCCGCCACAGCCTTGAAAGAGCTGAGCGCCTTAACGCGCAGCCTGCTTAAGCTTGCCGAGGAAGAAGAGCAAATCCTTGTTCTCGGCGACATGCTGCAACTGGCTGCCTTTCAGGACCATAAAGAAAAAATGGCCTGGCAATACATGCAGGGCTCAAATGAATTTCGTGAGCGGCTGGAAGAATTTCGCGGCCTGGACTCCAGCGCCATCAACGAACTTGAGAAACTACAAAATGAGCTCAACAAGAAAACACAAAGCAATAACAGCTTGATTGAGCAAATCCGCCAGCGGGCCATGGCCAACACTCAAAGTACCCTGCTAAGCGCGCAGGAACTCGGCAACAAAGTCCATGTCCATAACGGTGAACAAGCCACAGGCCAGGAAAGCGCTTAAAGGAAGGTACCTAATATGAGCAACACACAAACCACAGAACAAACCGCCCCTGCCCCCGGACAAAAGGCACATGTGCTGTCACAAAATCCGGGCAAGGCCATGCGCGAGGTTATGGACGCCATAGATGCTCTGCAAGGCATCTATGTCGATGAGACTGAAGCGCTGACCAATGCGGACACCGAAACGTTTTTGTCACTGCAGGACAGAAAACTGACAGCCGCCCATAACTACCAAAGCAGCATTCAGCAAATGCTGGAGCGCAAGGATGAAATGCGCGAAGCCGATCCGGCTTTGATAAACACGCTGCAGGGCATGCAAAAAGACTTTTCAGAGCTGGCCAAGAAAAACGCCGAAGCGCTACAGCGCATGAACCGCTGCATGGAACGCCTGGGCAACACGATTAGGCGCGCGGCCAAAGAGGCGGCGCAAAAACAACGCACTTTTAGCTACGATTCAACCGGAGCTATCAACAAAACAGAAGGAAAAGGCGTTTCAACAGGAATAAGTGAAACCGCTTAATAGATAAGGGCATAACAGAAAATGAGTGTTGATTTATTTTTTACGCTGCAATCCGGACAAAGCAGCCCGAGCATAAACCCCGCTTCTTCGGAGGCCGGGACAACCCCTGCACAAATACAGGGGCAGAACTTTATTGACCTCATTCTTGCCCGTCTGGCGCAAAACCTCAAAGAAGCAGAGGAAGGCGCGGCTGAAGCACAAACAAGCAATGAAAACGAGCTCCTGCAATCGAACAACCCGGCTCTAGACAAAGAACCTTCACTGGATCTTGCCAAAATTCTGGCCTTAAACGAAGAGATAGCACAGCAGGTCGGCGAAGATGCCGAAACCTTTGGCCTGGGCCCTCTGGCCGCACTTTCACAGGCTCTGGCCCTTAATCAGCAAGCTTTGGACGGGGACTTAAAACCGCTGGCCGGTATTGAGAGCATTCTGAAAGGCCTTCTGGTTGAAACGGAAGGGGCCCAGCACGCAGATATTCTAAGCAAACTGCAAAAAATCGTGGCCAGACTTGAAGAACTGGGACAGGGTGAAACCCCGGCCTTTATCGCAACCAATTTAACACCGGAGCAAATAACAAAACTAAAAGAACAGCTTACAGCGCAAATTGAAAGCTCTGGAACAACTGAAATATCCGATGCAGAAACAGATGGAGAGTTTGCACAAATCTTCATAGGACTGATTAATATCGTCGCGCCTAAACAACAGAATGCATCTCCTGAAACAACCGCCCTTTCCGGCAGTGCCGTTAAAACACCACAGCCATTGGGCATCGATCAAGGCCAGGCAGCAAATAATCAACCGTTTCAGAGTTTGGCCGCACGGCTGAATAATCTCGTTGCCAGTGCGGGAGAAGGCCTGAGCATTTCCGAAGAACTGGCGCTTGAAGAGCTCTCTAAAGATAAAGACTTTACATCCCTGATTAAACAAGTCGGCGCCGGGAAGCCAAACGCCCTTGGCGTAACGACCGGCACGGGTGGTGACACCCCTCCTTCCGTAAACCCGGCACTCAGCGCCCTGCAAGGCTGGCCTTTTACATTAACCGGCAGCCTCCTTACACCGGCTGAATGGGTAGACCCCCTCCTCCAGGAGCTTGGGATACAAGGAATAAACACGGCGGTGACAACGCCGGGCAATCTGACCAGTCTCGTGACCAATGCACAAAGCGCCGCCCACGCCCATAGCGCCACGCAAATGGTTGCAGCGACAATTCAGAAAAATGCTGCAAACGGCGAAAATAAAAGCATAACTTTACAACTCGATCCGCCCGATCTCGGCAAGGTCCGGGTAAGGCTTGAATTCGGCCATGACAAAACCATGAAAGCCGTCATGCTGGTCGAAAAACCGGAGACATACGCGATGTTACAACGCGATGCGCATGTCCTCGAACGCGCCATTCAGGAAATCGGCCTGGATAGCGGCGGCGGCATGGAGTTCGAGCTGGCCCAAGACGGCCATGATTTCAGCCATGATGGCGGCCATGACGGCGACGGTTCACAGGGCGGCGGCGGTGACGCACCCGGCGAAGACACAATTGAAACAACCATGGACTGGTATGTTGACCCGGATACGGGTCTGACACGCTATGACCTGCTGGTTTAAGGAGAAGCAGAAATGACATCCGACGTAACACTGAATTCGGCCATACAATCCCAGCAAGCCACCAATGCGGCGGGCGGCAAGCTGGCTGAAGATTTCTCGCAGTTCCTGACGCTGCTGACCATACAGCTGCAGAACCAGGACCCACTTTCACCGATGGATACCACGGAATTCACCAACCAGATCGTGGCCTTTACCGGCGTGGAGCAGCAAATCAACACCAACCAGAAACTCGATGCCCTGGTCGCCATGGGTCTGACCAACGCCTTTACCGGCGCGCTGGATTATGTCGGGCTTGATATCAGCTACTTAAGCACTGAATTCAATTTCGACGGCACCAAGCCAGTTGATATTTCCTACGCGCTCGATGAGCAGGCAGCAGACACAACCATCAATATTTTCAACGAAACAGGTGATCTGGTCTTCAGCGGCGACGGTACCAACAATGTCGGTGTCAATGAATTTGTCTGGGACGGCACGCTGACAAGCGGTGGGATTGCCCCGGAAGGCACCTATGAAATCAGAGTTGATTCCCTGAATATCGAGGATGCGCCGGTTTCCAGCTCAATCGTTGTCAACGGCACAGTGCGCGGCGTTGAAACTCAAAACGGCACGATCTTCCTGCTTGTCGGTGAGCGGGCAGTACCGGTCGCCAATGTGCTCAACGCAAACCAAGCACCAATCATTATCGCGGAAGAAGACCCGCCGCCTGAAGATCCCCCTGTGGATCCGCCACCGGCGTAAAGATTAAGGATTTTTTGAAACTGAATTAAACACTGAATTAAACACAACTTATTAAAACCAGGACTTAAACGAAAGAAAGAAGGAGAAGTAAAATGGGACTTTTTGGATCACTATTCACCGGGGTATCAGCACTATTTGCCCAATCCCAGAATACAGCGATTATCTCGAATAACATCGCCAATATCAGCACAACGGGCTTTAAACGCTCGGAGGCTTCATTCAACTCGCTTGTGACCACGGAAAGCCGCTCCTCCGCGTTTTCTCCGGGTACCGTGTCTGTGAACCGCCTGCAACGTGTGGATCAGCAAGGCTCCATTCAGCAAACCTCGTCTTCGACGGATGCGGCCATTTCCGGGAACGGTTTCTTCCCGGTCAAGCGCTCCACCGATTTCGGACAGGAATTCCTCTACACCAGAAACGGAACCTTCTCGGAAGATGCGCAGGGACTTTTAAGAAACGCCACCGGCTTTGTGATGTACGCATGGCCGATTGACGCCAACGGCAATTTGCCGGCCAACCAGGGTGACCTTGTCTCGCTGGTTGCAGCCGATGTGGCCTTCCTCGGCGGTTTGACCCGCCCGACAACCGTGGCAGAGCTGGCGGTGAACCTCGATGCCGACCAGGCGCCGATTGATCCGCATACCCTGGCCGTCGCGCAACAACTTCCTATAAATGCGCAGCCCGCCCACTTCTCGCGGGGCCTGACCCTGTTTGATGCGCTGGGCTCTGCGCAAACGGTAACCATGAACTTCCGCAAACATGTAGGACCCATGGCTCACTTTACCTCCAACTCCTCTATTGTTCTGGGGCCAACGGATATCATCGCAGGTGGCGGTGCCGCCCTGGGTCAGTTGACCGGCATCAATAACGGTGACGCGCTCACAATTAATATTGGCGCAACCACCGAGACATTTGAGTTTGTTGATACCGCCGGTACAGGTGTGATCGTTGGTGCCAATGAAATCGTAACAGTGCAGGACTACCTAAATGCCATCAGGCAATTTGGTACAGGCACCGAACTGGAGGCCAGGGTTTCAACCGCAGGTCAGATCCTGGTTCAGGCCACTGACCCGACAGTCAGCATCACTGTTGCTGATCTTGTCGGAACACCCGTTACCGGCGGCGGTACGACATTTAATGTCGTGCCCGACCCGAGTAGTGGTACCCTGGTATTCGATCCGGATTTTGATATCACGACCAACTTGCCTGCCGGCGTCTATAATAACCAGACGGACTTCCCACAAATCGCAAACTCGACCTCCCCCAACACACAAGGCTGGTGGGAGCTGACGATTCTGCACCCTGACGGCAGCACCATTTCTGAAGGCCTCCTTAACTTTGGCGGCAACGGCAGCCTCAATGCCGCGCAGGATTCCAGCGGCAACATCGATATCGAGCTGCAGAATGTTGACTGGGGCAACGGCTCCGCCCTGCAGGACTTCAATATCGATGTTGAACGTTTCTCACAATTTGCCGGTAATTTTGATGTGATCTTCTCCGATCAGAACGGTGCCGAGCTTGGTCTGCGGACCGGGATTGAACTGACAAGGGACGGAACCGTTGTGGCAAGGTTCTCCAACGGTGCTTCTGCTGACCTATATAGGGTGCCGCTGGTAACGTTTGCCAACTCAAACGGACTGACGGAGGTTTCCGGTACAGCGTATAGCGAAGCTGAAGAATCCGGGGAAGAAAACCTGCGTGAGGCCGGAACCGGCGGCGCCGGGTTTGTGGAACCGTCGACATTGGAAGCTTCCAACGTCGATCTGGCGGATGAATTTGCGAAATTAATCGTGGCACAAAGAGCTTTCGGCGCCGGTACGCGGGTAATTTCCACCGTTGACCAGATGACGGAAGAACTGTTGAGGCTTCGTTAATAGATTGAGTTAGGGTCCTGGGCCTTAGGAAAATGCTACCCGGCATTCCCTAACCGCTAAGGCTCAGAACCCGAAAAACTACGGGAAGCATGAACCTCAAGAAATGAGGTGCAAACCGTAGTTGGGCGCATCGGGCAATGCCCCGCACGAATGAAGGCTTTGCTTTTATTCGTACATTCGAACCGCCGGCAAAACAGTAGCTTTGCCGGTGGGAAGAACCCAACCGCTCCGATGCGCCCCCTTTTCTTTCCCAAACTTTTGGCTATAGTGATGATGAATTCACAGCCCATACTTATTGAGGACATTCTTGATGGCGAAAACATCAAAAAAGAGCAAAGCCACAAAACCAGGCGGCAAAAGCAAAAAACAAACAAAAACCGCCAAAATAACCAAGACAGAACAACGCGATACCAAAACAGGGGAATCTTATGATGATATGCCCTATGAAAGCTACGCCTACCCCGTAACTCATCCGGAGCATCAGGCCGTGGTGGCAAAGCTTTTTGGCCTCAACCCTCCTGATCTTGAAACCGCACGCGTGCTGGAGCTTGGCTGTGCCGGAGGGGGCAATATCCTGCCGCTGGCCATTGACTTCCCCAAGGCAGAATTTGTCGGCATCGACCTCTCTCCCATCCAGATCGACGAAGCCAATGCCCATAAAGAAAATTTGGGCCTTAAAAACATAACGTTTGAAGCCATGGACATCATGGACTTCAAAAAGAAAATGGGCGAGTTCGACTATATTATATGTCACGGCGTGTTTTCCTGGGTGCCGGAATTCGTGCGTGAAAAAGTTCTCGACATTTGTGACAAACATCTAAGCAAGAACGGGCTGGCCTGCATTTCCTACAATGTTATGCCGGGCTGGGCGCCGCTGCGCTCTGTGCGTGAAATGATGATGATTCATACAAGAAAACATGAAGATTCGGCCAAAAAAGTCGAACAGGCCAAGTTTCTGGTAGAATTCCTCGACCGTTTTATGACACCGGGCACCAGCATGCATAATGCGGTCCAGAATGTTCACCAGAAATTCCAGGAAACCAAAAACGATTCCTATATCCTGCATGAATATCTTGAGGCCAATAACAACCAGTATTATTTCATCGAATTCTCGGAAATGCTCGATGCACATAAACTGCAATATATAGGCGATTCATCACTCAGCCTGATGTATACGGGAAATTTTGCCCCTGAAGTCGACCAGGCCCTGAAACAGGTGCCCGATACCATCACCCGCGAACAATATATTGATTTCCTTTCGAACCGCCAGTTTCGCTTCTCTATTATTACGCATAAGGACGCGGAAATTAAAGGTGCCAGCCTTGATGTGATAGATGAACTGGTTTTTAGCTGTGACCTTACATATGACAGTACAGATGCCGAAGGTGTTACCAAATTTGTCCGCTCAGGCTCCGACTTCTTTATAAGGGTTAATGACCCGGTGGCGGTTACGCTTTTGACCAAGATGTGCGAAAACAGCAGCCAGCAATTTAACCTTACGGAAATGGTTGATCTGGTCGTTAAGGAACTGGGTAAAGATCAAAAACCCCAAATTGAAAAAATTATCCGGGGCAATGTTATTCTTTATATTTTCAAAAACATGTTTCAGCCCAGAATAAGGCCACCAAAAACGGCTACAAAGCTATCCATTAAACCGCAAGCCTACGCATTGGCCAACTACCAGGCCAAAATACCGGGCGCCACTATTGCAACCAGCACAAACCACACACCCATAAGGCTGGGCACCCTTGATATGGTCCTTTTGAGGCACGTCGATGGCACAAATAACATAAACGGGCTTGTAGCCAAGATGATGGAAAGTATCAAAAGAGGAGAAATAACATTGCAACAAAAGACAGTCCCTATCCATGACCCCAAAGAGCAAAAATCTATTCTGAAGAGTGCCGTGCCTCAAATGCTTGAAAACATGGTGAAATTAGGGGTTTTGGTCAAATAGCAATACTTGAAGTTCTTGCATGGTTACAAATGTCCACATGAGAGTGCTAAAAAACAAAACATTTTTTAACTCCCTGTTCATTTTTCTGGTATACTCTAGAGATTATACCCAAGTATTGGGTGTGTGCAGGATGCATGTTTATAACCTAGGAAAGGAATAATATTATGTCTTCAGATGTTGTATTAACCGCTGCGCTCCGCAGCAACTTACTCTCCCTGCAAAGTACACAACGACTTATTGACACGACGCAGTTGCGTCTGGCAACAGGTCTTAAAGTGAACTCTGCATTGGATAGTCCGACTAACTTTTTTACCGCACAAAGCCTGAATAACCGGGCCGGTGACTTGAACCGTCTTTTGGATGGGATTTCACAATCCATCCGGACGATTGAAGAAGCCGATAATGGTGTCACGGCTCTAACCAATCTGATTGAACAAGCTGAATCGGTTGCTTCCGAGGCTCAGTCCGAAATTCGGGCTGCCGAAGGATTTGCCCGTATTCGTGGTTCTGAAGATCTTGTTGGTGTTGATCTACAAACCGACCTTGCGTCAATCGTTGAGGGTGCGAGTGATAAATTCTCTGTCACCTTCACAGGCACGATCAACAATACGATTGTGACCAAGACCCAAACCATCGATATCCAGGCAGGCGACACAGTTGATAATATCATCGCTCAGATCAACTCCAGCTTAACTGTTGGTGTCGGTAACACAGCAAACGGCCAGCTTATTCAGGCCAGCGTCACCTCCGGTGGCCAGATTCAGATTGAATCGCTGGTTGAAGGTGGCTTTGTCCGTATTGCCGATGGTGATGGCGCTGGAGCTTTTGGTGTCGGTGCTGCCGGTTTTGCGGCGCTTGGCCTTGATGTGGTTGCTGGTGCGGAGGCCGTAGAAACCGGCGTTCCCACAACCAGGCAAGCCGGTACCGCTGTTGCAGGCCGTATCATAAACTCTCTTGCCAGCGCCAATGCGACAGGCGCAGCCGGCGAGTTTGAAGCAAGTCAGCTTCTGGGTGCAGGTGGTACGGACGCAAACTTCCTTGCCGCTGGTGGTTCAATCAAAGTCCGCGTGGTCGTTGATGGTCAGAGCAGTGCTAGTGTTGCATTGACTGACACCAACAGCATTCAGGATCTTCTGGATGGCATCAACAACGATGCTACGGTTGGCGCCAATGTTACAGCCACACTCGACACCACAAATGGTGATATTGAGATACAAGCCGTGGATACGGTTGGTACACTCGAGATCCAGATCGAAGCCGTGGCCGGTGGTGCTGCCGATGCTACGACCTTTGGCTTTGGAACGGGTGCCTCGGATACGACAGCATTGTCTGTTGCCGGTGCCGACAACAGTGAAAGGTTCACCTTTGTTGGAACAAGCGCCAATCTTGATCAATTTGAATCGGATTTTAATACGGTCCGAGATCAGATTGATGATATCGTGCAGGATGCCAGCTTCCGAGGGGTTAACCTTCTGAACGGGGATAATTTGACGACCTTCTTTAACGAAGATCGTAATAACTCCCTGCAAACGCAAGGTGTTGACTTTACCTCTCTGGGACTTGGTATTGGCGAAGGCGACTTCACCAATGCCGCCGAGGTGCAGATATCGCTCGACCAGTCCAGAGCCGCTCTACTTGATGTGCGGAACTTTGGTCAGTCAATTGCCAACGACCTCGCGATCATCCAGACACGCCGTGACTTTACGGAGTCTACGATCAACACCCTCACCGCCGGTGCGGATGACTTGACCGTAGCTGATCAGAACGAGGAAGGTGCGAACCTCCTGGCCCTGCAAACAAGGCAGGCTTTGGGTACGACATCCTTGTCACTGGCCGCACAGTCACAGCAATCAGTTCTGAGATTGTTCTAATTATCATTCGGCCAATAGGCTGAACCCAATAAAACCCCGGGAAAGAACTTCCTGGGGTTTTTTGTTATGTTTGTAATCGTTTGAACTAAAAATCGAACACTACCCCAACCCTGTCATCGCCTGAATTCGCGTAGTGAATTCTAGGGCGATCCATGGACCTGTAGGTAGATTCCCTTAGAATTTTTGAAGACAAAAATTCAGGGAACGACGGTAAGAAGTATCTAATTCTTAATTCAAGCGACCACAACCAATTAGTTCTGGAAACCAAGGCCGCAAATTAAAGTAGCCATAATCAGAAAAACATGTATTCTGAATATGGTTACCCTTTTTAGCGCGCCAATGGAGACTATCCATGGACTTTTCTTTGAATACCGGTTTTTCTGATCTCAAAGCAACGGCCGATACGGATTTTCCGCCCGGATGCGGCTGTGAGTTTTGCTGCAATGGGGGACAACGGGACCCCGTGGATTTCAACCCGCCCATAAACGATCTGGTGATTTTGCCTGGCGGCGGCGGCACGGTGACACCGGCGTCGATCGGGGTCAATAATGCCAGCCACCTGATTCATGGTTTTGAATGGGGACCCGGCGGCGGCACAGCAGCAAGTGTGACATTCAGCTTCCCGACTTCCGTGCCGTCTTATTATGCAGCCAATGCGCAGGAACGCACCAACTTCCAACCCTTTACATCAGCCATGCAGGATGCCGCCCGCGAAGTTATGGGCATGCTCGAAACCTTTGCCAATCTGACGTTAACCGAAGTAAGTGGCGTGGGCGACATTATATTCGGCCAAGCCTGGCTGACAACCGCACAATCCGCGCCTGGCGCCTGGGCCTATTATCCGGACCAGGGTGATTACGGGGGTGACATCTGGACCAATAATAATTTCGCTACCTCGACACAAAACGTAACCAAGGGGGATTACGGGTTTTTTGTCCTTTTGCATGAAGTCGGCCATGCGCTGGGTCTGGTTCACAGTTTCACGGCTGGACTGACGGGGAATGAAAATACCGAACAATACTCTGTGATGGCCTATGACTGGTCCCCCTGGAACTCTGTTTTTGCACAGACCCATATGCTCTATGACATCGCGGCGCTGCAAGCCATTTACGGCGCCAATGGCTCCTACAATATAGGTGATGATGTTTATACGCTAGCCTCCGGCGTGGCCCAAACGATATGGGATGGCGGCGGTATCGACACAATTGACACCACAGCTGTTGCCGGATCGGTAATCATTCATCTGGAAGAAGGCGGCTTTAGCTCCATCGGATTAATCGAAAATGTTGCAATCGCATATGGCACCATCATTGAAAATGCAACAACCGGTGCCGGCAACGATTTCCTCTATGGCAATGCCGCCAATAATATTCTCATCGGTGGATCAGGGAATGATCAGCTTTTCGGTGCCGAAGGCGATGACAGCTACGTATTTCTATCAGGCCTGGACATGATCACCGAAACCACAGGGTTAGACAGGCTGATATTTGATTCAATCTGGAACCCTTGGGATGCTCTGATCAATGGCAACGTAATCAGCCTTTTGCTAGGCATTGACGAAATTACCTTTAACAACATCAACTTGATAGAAGCGTTTTCCTTCGATGGCTTTGCCGACATGACCTTGGCAGAATTAATCGCTTTTGAACTTGTTACGGACGATATCTTCATAGGCACCCCCGCGATTGAATCTTTTGATGGCGGCACCGGCAATGATACAGCGGATTACAGCGGCTCTGCCCTGGCTGTCAGCATTGACCTTCTGAACAACACAGCTTCGGGCGGCGATGCGGATGGCGACACCCTCACATCCATCGAAAACATCACCGGCTCCGATCAGTCCTCGGAGCGTGACTGGATCTGGGGCGATGCCAACGCCAATACGATTCTCGGCCTTGCCGGCAACGACATCCTCGAAGGCGGCGGCGGCGCAGATACAATTGATGGTGGGCTGGGCTGGGATTATTCGCGCTACACGCGCTCGGCTTCCGGCATTAATATCAATTTGGAAACCGGCGTGAACACCGGCGGCGATGCTGAAGGTGATATTTTGATTGGCATTGAAGCCATTGTCGGCTCCAGCCATGACGATGTAATTATCGGTGCCGTGGGTAGCAACTTCTACAAAGGCGAAGGCGGCAATGATACAATTACCGGCAGTGGCTATAACGACCAGATTTTCGGTGGTAGCGGTAATGATACTCTAAACGGAAATAGTGGCAATGATACCCTACGCGGTGAAAGCGGTGATGATCTACTGTATGGGGATTCAGGCAATGACGTTTACTATTACACAACAGGACAGGATACGATTAACGAGACAACAGGCACAGACCGCGTTGTATTTAGCTCTAGCTGGAATCCGACAGACGCCACTATCACCGGTAATATACTGGCTTTTACCAGCACCAATCAGATTACCTTTAATGATATCACTCTGATTGAGGCCTTTGGCTTTGCCGACTTTACCGACATGACCCTGGCGGAATTGATCGCCCTTAATCCCGGCCCCGGTCCCGGCAATCCCGATGATGATATTTTTATTGCGACAGCATTGGCCGATACCTTTGATGGCGGCGCTGGAAACGATACCGTTGATTACAGTGGATCAGCGCTCGGGGTGATGGTTAACCTGTTAAATGGCACAGCATCGGATGGTGATGCTGCCGGAGATACACTGACCTCGATCGAAAACATCACCGGCTCGGATACAGACCGTGACTGGATCTGGGGCGATGCCAATGCCAACGTTATATTGGGGATGGGCGGTAATGATGTGCTTGAAGGCGGCGCCGGGGCTGATACGATCAACGGCGGTGTGGGTTGGGATTATTCTCGTTATATAGGCTCAAGCGCCGGGGTTAATATCAATCTCGAGACCGGCGTGAACACGGGTGGAGATGCGCAGGATGATATAATACTAAACATTGAAGCCATTATCGGCTCGAACCATAACGACACCATCACGGGCACCACCGGCAGCAACTTTTTCAAAGGTGAAGGCGGTAATGATACGATAACAGGTGGCGGCAGTATCGATCATATTTTCGGCGGCTCTGGCGCCGATACATTCCTGTTTAAGGTATCAAGCGCCTTTAGCAACATTGATTTCATCAAGGATTTCTCTACTTCTGACAGTGACATAATTGACATTGCGGACGTTCTGACCGGCTATGACCCCGTCACCGACCTCATCACAGACTTTGTAGAGATCACAGATAACGGCACCGATTCTTTCCTGGCTGTTGATACCGATGGTGGAGCCAATAACTTTGTTCAAATCGCCCAGATTAACAACATGACGGGTCTAACCGATGAAGAAGCCTTGGAGACAGCCGGAACTCTCATTACGGTCTAATCTTTTAGTTTTTTTATCTTTCCTTAAGGCCGCGCGGGTTATAATATAGGAAGTGGCAGAAGGCCATTATCGGGCAAGGATACGCCCAGACCCCTAGAAAGGAAGAACTCCATGGGCCTCGTAATTGATCTCAAACCAGGTGAAAAAATTCTAATCGGCGACGCTGTTATCACCAATGACAGCCAGCGGACACGATTGCATATTGCCGGTGATGCCGCAATTTTGCGTGAAAAAGATGTTATGCAGGAAGAAGATTCAGATACCCCCTGTAAAAAAATATTCTTTTTGATACAGTGTATGTATCTAGCGCGTAATCCTCGTGAGTATCACAAAAAATATTTTGAGTTGGTGAGAGAAGTACAGCACGCCTCACCATCCAGTGCGTTTTTCTTTATGCAGATCAATGAGAAAATCATTGAAGGAACATATTACAAGGCGTTGAAACTGGGTAAAGAGCTGATCGCACATGAAAAGGAATTGATCGAACATGCCACAGGGCAAGCAACCACAGGATAATCCATACGCGCAGGCCGCCGGTGCCTACGACCAGAACGCGCAAAAACATACGCCGGACCAGCGTGAGCTGGAAGGTCGTGTTTTGCTGAAAGCAGCAAAAATGATTCAGGACTTGCAGGAAAACTGGGACAGTAAAACCGGTGGCGTTCTTGAGGAAACGCTGAAATATAACCGCCAGATATGGATGATGTTTTATGATACCGCCATTGAAAACCCCGAAGGCGACCGCCCCAATGATTTGCGCAGCAACATCATCAATCTTGCCAATTTCATCTTTAAGCGCGAGGTTGATATTATGGCCGACGCCAACCCACCTCGGGAGAAGTTGGACGTGCTTGTGAATATCAACCGTGAAATCGCGGCCGGTCTGATGAAAAAGCCCGAAAATGACACGGGCACGCAGGAACAAAAAAGCGAAACTTAACCAAAGCCCCGCTTGCCGAAATCATTCCAATTTTAGTGAAACTAATAAAAACCTATTTTCAGGCTCGCTAGTGCGCAAGCGAAAATAACGGTTTTCGAGAACCGCATCGGAGAATACTTTGGCATATTTGAGAAGTGGAAGCGCAGAGAACTGTTGTTTACAGCAAGCAATAGTAGAGTTTGAGAATAGGTTTAAGCGACAACGCTAACGCTACCGGTATCCCCGGCTTGCCCAGTTTGGGCGCCAGCACTCAAAGCCTGCGCGGCCACTTGTGCTTCTGCTGCCTGCGAAGGAGGCGGTGCTTCTACCGTCTGTGGCTGTGATGGAACAGCGCCGCCGGCAGAACCTGTTGAGCTATCCCCTGAAGACGTATCTTCCTGCGCCTGAAAAATCACAGCGTCCTGTACCACTTGCGCTCTTTGACGAGCCTGCAACGCGCTCTGGGATGGGAATTGTCTTACGACATCACCGGTATCAGAATCACGAATTTGCAATACAGCCGTGTCAAAATTGAAATCAACTGAAATGTAAGGACTTACAAAAGGAGCTTGCGGCGAAGGTGTCACGCTTTCCGTAGAAGAAGCGCGTGCGGAACTCACCTGCTCGGCATTGCCGCGGAGCAACGGTGCATTCGATACAACTGAATTTACAGCTTCTATCATGGTTCCTAACCTTTATAAGACCTGAATACAATTCAGGTATACTACCCTAGTATCAGAATACCTTAAATCAATGCAAATGTCAAGAAATAACGAAGACAAACCCTATGCTGAGCGCCGCCTACAGCAAATCGGAAAGCGGGATAATAACGCCAAAAACATCTCATGAACAGAGTCAGAATATGAAATATAATTGTAAATTATTACTAAAGTATTAACAAACCAGCCTACAAAAACAGTAAACTATACCAATACCCTGCATTTGCTAGCTGCGCATTACTTATGAATCCAACAATAACAAGACTTTAAGGGTGTTGATTTATTTTCATAATTATAACCATTTGTAATTTCAGCGTTTTTTATAATCTTTATCCACAGCTTGATGGAAAAATATCTGAAAAAATACTATAATAGATAATGGGTTGTGATTTGCCTGATTCGCAAAACTCGCGTATTTTAAGGCTTGGCACAATCTTTCGCCGGGTAGCTGCCCCACCCTCTCTGGGGTTTCAGCTATGAGCACAACAAAAAAGAAGGTACAGGCCAGTGAATAGTTTTCTAGAAACACTAAGACAATTGGGCCCTTCGCGCCTGGGGATCATGGCCGGTATTTTTGTCGGTTTATTGCTGTTTTTTGTTTTTGTCTCCATGCGTATTTCAACACCAGAAATGAAGCTGTTATATACCGATTTATCTTCAATCGACTCCGGAGCGATTGCCGCCAAGCTCGAGGAAAGCGAAATACGCTACGAAATTTCAGCCGATGGCTCACGGGTTACTGTCCCTGGCAACGAGGTCGGCAAAGCGAGAATGCTGCTGGCGCAGGAAGGGCTGCCCAATGGCGGATCGATGGGCTATGAGATTTTTGACAAGCAATCCGGCTTTGGAACCACGAACTTTGTGCAGAACATAAACCAGGTCCGCGCGCTGGAAGGCGAGCTGTCAAGAACCATCAGCTCGCTGGATGCTATTCGCAGCGCCCGCGTACACCTTGTTTTACCGCAAAGAGAACTCTTCAGCCGCGACACCCGCTCCTCAACCGCCAGCGTCTTTTTGGGCGTGCGCCCCGGCGGCATTATCGAGCGTGCCAATGTTTTGTCGATACAATCACTCGTAGCCTCTGCCGTACCAGACCTGAAATCATCCAATGTTTCGATCATTGACAGCAACGGCAATCTTCTTGCCAAAGGCGGCTCGGAGGATGTCAACATGCTAACCCTCAAAGCCGAGGAGATGCGGCGCAATTACGAAGAGCGGCTGACACGAAAAATTGAAGATCAGGTCAGCCGTATTGTTGGCTTTGGCAAAGTGCGCGCCACTGTAACAACGGAGATTAATTTCGACCGCATCAGTACAAACGAGGAATTGTACGACCCTGAAGGCCAGGTCGTCCGATCCACACAGGTCACGGAAGAAAACAATCTTGAGCGCGATTCTTTATCCGAGGATATTTCTGTCGGCAATAACCTACCCGGTGTCGGCGGCGATCTGCTGGCCGATCAGGCACCTTCCCTGGAAGGAAACCGGCTTGAAGAAGTTACCAATTTTGAAATCAGCAAGACAATCAGAAGCACCGTGCGCGAAGGCGGCGAAATCCAAAATGTTTCCGTTGCCGTTCTCATCGATGGGAACTACATCAAAGACGAAGAAGGCAATAAGACTTATGAGCCGCGGTCCCAGGAAGAACTTGATCAAATCACATCGCTGGTTCGCAGCACTGTTGGCTACGACGAAGAACGCGGCGACACCATCGAAGTCATCAATATGCAATTTGCCGTCGTCGATACCGATGAAGAAATTATCGACGAACGTCTGCTGCTTGGCTTTGAAAAAGGTGACCTTCTCGATGTTGCCGAAATCATGACAGTGGCCATTATGATTGTTCTGGTTGTTCTGCTGGTTCTCCAGCCTATGGTCAGCCGTCTTATGGCCCAGGAAGCACCGGAGATTGACGAATCCCTCGAAGCAGACCTTCTTGCCGCGCGCCCGGCCAGCCCTGCTTTGGCCGCTCCAGACGGTGCTGATTTTGATGGTGGAGAGGAAGAAGAGAGCCTTATCAACATCGATGGTGTTGATGGAAAGGTGAAAGCCTCCACCATGAAAAAAGTTGAGGAAATCGTTGAGAACTATCCCACTGAAACCGTTTCAGTTATTCGTAGCTGGATGACAACCTCAGAAGGCAGTAGCTAACCATGCGTATACGCGAAGATTATAGAACACTAACAGGCCCGGAAAAAGCATCTATTCTGCTGCTCTCTCTGGGTGAAGAGGCCACGGCAAAGATCTTCCAGAACATGGATGATGAAGAAATCATGGAGATTTCCCAGACCATGGCAACGCTCGGAAAAGTAAGCCCGAGTGTTGTGGAAAGGCTTTTTGTTGATTTTGCTGATCAGATGTCTTCGACCAATTCCCTGATGGGTACACAGGACAGCACGGAAAGGCTTTTACAAGCCGCCGGGCTGGGCACAGACAAAATTGACAATATCATGGAAGAAATCCGCGGCCCTGCCGGCCGCACCATGTGGGAAAAGCTGGGCAATGTGAATGAAGAAATTCTGGCAACCTTCCTGCAAAAAGAATATCCGCAAACCGTAGCTGTTGTCCTGTCAAAAGTTGGCACCGATCACGCTGCACGCGTTCTCGCGCTGCTGCCCGAAACATTTGCCATGGAGGTCATTAACCGCATGCTGCGCATGGAAGCGGTCCAAAAAGATATTCTCGAAGAGGTTGAAAGAACGCTGCGCACGGAATTCATGACCAACCTGGCGCGCACGCAGAAGAAAGACAGCCACGAGCTGATTGCAGAGATCTTTAACAGTCTCGAGCGCTCTGTTGAAACACGTTTCATGGAGGAGCTTGAAAAAATAACACCTGAATCGGCCGAGAAAATACGCTCGCTGATGTTTACGTTTGAAGACCTTACCAATCTTGATCCTTCAGCCATTCAAACGCTTATCCGCGCGGTGGACAAAGACAAGCTGCCACCTGCCCTGAAAGGTGCGACAGAAACACTGCGCGACCTGTTCTTCTCCAACATGTCGGAACGCGCCGCAAAAATCATGAAAGAAGACATGGCCGCAATGGGGCCGGTCCGTTTGAAAGATGTTGAAGAATCGCAAACATACATCGTCAATGTTGCCAAAGACCTCGAGTCCAGAGGTGAAATTACAATTCCGACAGGCAGTGAAGAAGACGAGATGATTTACTAGAGTCAGGACCCAAGGGCGTAGAATGACGAAAACACAGAAAGAAAAATTCTTTTTTGACATGAACGTTTTCGATGAAAACGGCATGGAGCAGCGCGAGCTTGAGGAAAACAAACCACCCCCCGTATTTAGCGCACAACATGTAGAAGCCGCCAGGGTCGAAGGTTTCGCAAAGGGCAAGCAGGAAGGTCTTACCGAAAGCCAGGTCAGTCGCGATCAGCAAATTGCCCAGATCCTGGAAAAAATATCCAGAGAGAATGTGACACTATTCGAAGCCGAAAATTCCCGCGAAAAAACTTTTGAACACGAATCCACAAAACTGGCTTTTGCGCTTTTCAAGAAACTCTTTCCCTATTATAGCGCGAAAGTTGGCATTGAAGACCTGAAGGAAGCCATGACAGACATATTGCAAAAAGCAGCAGGTCGGGCAGAAATTGCCATAGAGGTACATCCGGGCGCTGTGGAAGATATCCGGAAACATGTCGATAATATCCCAAAGGCAGGCCAGACAGAGCTAAAATTCAAGGTTCAAGGCAATGAGGCTCTGGGCGAAGGGGATTGTAAATTATCATGGCTTGACGGCGGGGCTGCCAGGAATTCACAGGATTTAGCGGATAAAATCTTCAAACAGATGGAAGAGGCGCTTGCAGCGGATGGGGGAAATGTTCATGATAGCGGGGAGAAACAGGAATCACAGCCGCCTGAGGAGTCTTCCGAGGAGCAAAAAGAGCCCCAGGAGGAAATAACCGGCGACAACGCTACGCCAGCCGAAGAAACAACAGTTGAGAGTGGAGAGCCGTAATGAGCGATGAAGGTGACAAGCCGGAAGAAGAAGCAGAAGGAGCAGCAGAAGGTGGCGGCGGAGACGACGCCCCAGTAGGTCAGGATGCCGTCGATGACATCTTCGGCGATGAAATTAGCGAGCCGGAAGAGCTTCAGGGCACCGTCGACAACGAGTTTGAAATCGGCGAGCCCATGGCTGGCGATGTTGCCGCCATTTACGATATTCCTGTCCAGATATCGGCTGTTTTGGGCCGCTCCACCATGCAGGTGAGCCAGTTGCTAAAACTTGGCCGGGGCGCCGTTGTCGAGCTTGACCGCAAAGTCGGGGAAGCAATAGACATATACGTCAACAACCGACTTGTAGCCCGCGGCGAAGTGGTCGTGGTTGAAGACAAGCTTGGTGTGACCATGACGGAAATTGTAAAATCCGATCGTACTTAAATAAGAAATAGAGCGAAGGCACATAGGATATGAGCGACGCGGCAAAGGCCACATCTGAATCAGGAGGCACAGACAATATAGGCCCCCTGCCCGATGTAAAAATCGACCGACCGAGAAACAGGCCAGATCTTGCCACTATTTTAGGGCTCGTTGTTGCGCTGGGTATGATTGTCGGTGCCATCACCATCAGTGAAAGTGATGCGAACTTCATCAACATCCCTTCGATTATGATCGTTATTTTCGGAACCATGGCTGCCACCAGCATTTCCTATACAGGAGCCGAGCTGGCCAAAGCCGGCAGCGTCATCGGCAAATCCGTATTTCGTAAGGCCTATAAGCCTTCATCTCTGGCTACTGCGCTTATGGATTTATCGATTGTTGCGCGCAAAAAAGGCGTGCTGGCCCTGGTCAATTACGACAAGCAAATGCAGCGCCATCCTTTTCTCGCCCGCGCAGTGCAACTCGTCGTTGACGGCTATCCGGCCGATGATATCCAGCGCCTTCTCACCCAGGAAATTGAAGCCCTGTCCGAGCGTCATAAGCGCTCCGCCAGCATCGCCCGCCGCGCCGCCGAAGTCGCGCCCGCTATGGGGCTTATTGGTACGCTGGTGGGTCTGGTGCAAATGCTGGCCGATCTGTCCAATCCCGAAGCCATCGGCCCGGCCATGGCGGTTGCCCTGCTCACCACATTTTATGGTGCGATTTTAGGAACGGTTGTCATGGCCTCGATCGCGATCAAGCTCGAGAAAAACTCCGCCGATGAAACCATGATTAAAACACTAATCCTCACCGCCGCCACCTCGATGGCGCGGCAAGAAAACCCCCGCCGCCTCGAAATGCTGCTCAACAGCGACCTCCCACCCTCGGAGCAGATCAATTATTTTGATTAAAACCAGAGAGTAACTTATGCGATTGATGATTATCGGACAACTTGAAGGCTATATCTCGCAAGCCGGGAAAATCGCGCTACAGCGCGGGGCCAAGGTCGTGCATTGCGAAGACTCCGAACAAGCCATCGGCGCTCTGCTCAACGGCAAGGGCGCAGACCTTGTGATGATCGACGTCAAACAAAAAGTCGGCCCGTTCGTTGATCGTCTCGAGGCCGAGCGCATTCACATCCCCGTTATCGCCTGCGGCATCGGCACCGATGCGCGCGCCGCCGTTAAGGCCATTAAAGATGGTGCCAAGGAATATGTGCCCCTGCCGCCCGATGCAGATCTGATCGCCGCAGTGATCGCAGCGGTAACCGAAGAAAGCAACACCATGATTGCCGAAGATCCGGCGATGAAAGAGGTGGTCAAGCTTGCCGATAAAATTGCGCCCTCCGAGGCCACCATTTTTATCACCGGCGAATCCGGCACCGGCAAGGAAGTGATGAGCCAATACATCCACCGCAAATCCAAGCGCAAGGACGGACCGTTTATTGCGCTGAACTGCGCCGCTATCCCGGAAAACCTTTTGGAATCCGAGCTGTTCGGTCATGAAAAAGGTGCCTTTACCGGCGCCACCGCGCGGCGCATCGGCAAATTCGAAGAGGCCCATGCCGGCACGCTTTTGCTCGATGAGATCAGCGAGATGGATATCGGTCTGCAGGCCAAGCTGCTGCGCGTGCTGCAGGAGCGTGAAATCACGCGGGTCGGCAGCAATAATTCCGTCAAGGTCGATGTGCGGGTGATCGCCACCTCCAACCGCAACATGGAAGAATCCGTCAAGAACGGTGACTTCCGTGAGGACCTTTATTTTCGCATCAACGTCGTTAATATCCCGCTTCCCTCTTTGCGCGAGCGCCCGGCCGACATCCCGGCTCTGGCGCAGTTCTTTGCCGATAAATATGCCGAAGCCAATGGCGTGGCGAAAAAGAAACTCTCTGAGCAGGCGCAGGAATTACTCAAAACCAATAGCTGGCGCGGCAATATCCGCGAACTTGAAAACGCCATGCACAGGGCGATTCTGGTTTCCACCGAAGACGAAATTGAACCCGCCGCCATCCATCTCCAGGGCGGCGATGCGATCCCTGCCCCGGCGGCGCAAGCCAACGCAGGCGATCCCGGCGCAGCCATCCAAAACCCCGGCGGGGTAGAGTCCCTGATCGGCCAGACCGTTGCCACTGTCGAGCGCGACCTTATTATCAACACCCTCGATCACTGCCTGGGCAACCGCACCCACGCCGCCAATATTCTCGGCATTTCCATCCGCACGCTGCGCAATAAACTCAACCAGTATAAAGACGACGGCACGAATGTTCCGGCCACTGGTACGAAGGGTTAATTTTATCTCCCGTCACCCCTCACCCGGCTTCAGCTAAGCTCAGGCTTTGCCTTCACTAACCTTACGCATCCCTCTCCCCATGGGAGAGGGTGGCCGAACATCGTGAGGCCGGGTGAGGGGTTGCGGGGCTTCAGAACACACACCACCCAGCATTAACATAACATTAACCCCCATACCCTAAACTGAGGGCGGTAATAGCGTTTTATAAGAAAAGGGTGTGAGTGTGGGCGGAAACAAAAAAAGCTTTAATTTGATCGATGACTTAATGGGAATTGCTTCCGATGGGGCAATTACAGGAGAAAATCTGGAGTTCTATGTGGCGGGGTTCACGAAAAAACTCAGCAAACTCCAGCGTGATTACCAAAGCGCAAACGACCCTGATGGAAGTGAGAACCAGAAAACAATACTTAGAAAAATAGAGAACTACCAACGATTATTAGGCATGACAAACGATGGGGATTTGACCCCGGCTGATACTTTTGAAGCCCTTGCTTCTACGTTTATCCGCTCTGGTGAAATTCGGGACGATATTGACTCACAATACATAAGGGCGGTGGAAGACATTTTGATAAACGAAGCTAAAATTGAAAATCCTGAAGGGTGGATTATCATGGCTCTGGCAAGCCGGGCACAAGATTTCAAAGCGTTGGAAACATCCAAAACCTATCCACCCGATGCAAATAATGAGATAAAACCCAGGAGAGGTTCCGATACCCCGATATCAGACCTTGGAAACATGAGATTCGCTAATGAGACTGTCCTCCTAATAAGGGACATGGTCAATCAGCCTGTTATCACAGGCGCCACACTGGATGATACAATAAAATTTATGGATGAGGGGGCCGCCCAACTTGAAGGATTAAAACATGTGTATAGCGACAAAATCCCTTCATACTTTGAAGCTAACAAAAGAATCGTTTCATATATAAAGGCACTCTCCAAAGATGGGGATTTAACACCCGGCGAGTCTTTAATGGCTTTTGGCAGAGGCGCGCTTCATACAGATGCGGGTTCGGAGGAAGTGAGCCAGAAGCACATTGAAACAGTAACCGCTATCTTGCAAGGCGCTGAAGACCCTCATTTGATTGAAGAAATTGGCCCACAAACCATAGAAGGTCTTGCAAAATTTATACAAATGGCAGAGGACCTTGATACTTGGGGAAGAGATACAATAAGGGAGATGACAACCACCTCTGATATTCAGAGCGCAATCCCACCCAACAACCTGACAACAAAACCTCCTACATTTAACGTTTAAAAACCACCAAAACCCCGCGTTTGCATGTTTCCCAAGGCCCCTGTAGAATAGCTTATGTCTTTCCCGCGCAGGCGGGAATCTTCTATTGATGCCGAAGGTCCCCGCTTTCGCGGGGAATGCAGGTGTTAAAGGGTTCCTATGTCCGATTCATCGTCGAATTTACCATCCACCCAGACCGCCGCTGCGCCCGCACCGCAGGCCGGTGCCGCGCCCATGAGCAATCCACTAAGCGGCCTTTTCCGCACCGATGTGATGTTCGCCTTTGCGATTATCGGCATTATCCTGTTTATGCTGGTGCCGATGCCGCCCTGGATTCTTGATACGGGGCTTTCGATCTCGATTACCTTTTCCGTGCTGATCCTGATGACGGTGCTGTTCATCCAGGCACCGCTGGAGTTCTCGACCTTTCCGACGGTGCTTTTGGTTTCCACCTCTTTGCGCCTGGGCCTGAATGTCGCCTCGACGCGACTGATTTTAGAGAACGGCGCGGAGGGGCGCGACGCTGCCGGCCATGTGATCGAAGCCTTCGGCACTTTCATCATCAAGGACAGTTACGTCATCGGCGCGATTGTCTTTGCCATTCTCGTGATTGTGAATTTTGTGGTCATCACCAAGGGCTCGGGCCGGATCGCCGAGGTCGCGGCACGCTTCACGTTAGATGCCATGCCCGGCAAGCAGATGGCAATTGACTCAGATTTATCCGCAGGCCTACTGACCGAAGAAGAAGCCAAGGACCGGCGCAAAAAGCTGGAGCAGGAAAGCACGTTTTTCGGCGCCATGGATGGCGCGGCAAAATTCGTGCGCGGCGATGCTATTGCCGGGCTGCTGATCGTGTTCGTCAATGTCATCGGCGGCATTATTATCGGCACGGTTTCGCAAGACATGACGCTGGCTGAAGCCGCCTCGAATTACACCATCCTCACCATTGGTGATGGGCTGGTGTCGCAAATCCCGGCTTTAATCGTTTCGGTCTCCGCCGGTCTTTTGGTATCGAAAGCGGGTATTGAAGGCTCCGCCGATCAGGCTTTGTTCGAGCAATTCGCACGCTATCCGCGCGCCATGGCGATGAGCTCGGGGCTTATGCTGATTATGGGGCTGATCCCGGCGATCCCGGCTGTGCCGTTTTTAACGCTGGCGGCGATCACCGGCTTTATGGCCTATATGTCCTTCCAGCGCATTGACCGCGAAGAAGCGGAAAAAGTCGTCACAGAAAAAACAGATGCCAAGGCCGCCATTGCCGAAGAGCCGATATCCAAAGCGCTGGCCATGGATACGATCAGGTTGGAGCTGGGTTACGGGTTATTGCCACTGGTCCAGGGCGAAGGCGGAAACAAGCTCACCGACCAGATCAAGGGGCTGCGAAGACAACTCGCCGAGGATATGGGTTATGTGCTTCCCGCCGTGCGAATTCAGGACAATCTCCAGCTTTCGGCCAGCACCTATATTGTGCGCATCAAGGAAATCGAAGCCGGGCGCGGTGATGTGCGAGCCGACATGATGATGTGTATGGACCCGTCCGGCGGCGAGATCGGCCTGCCCGGTGAAAACACCACCGAGCCGACCTTTGGCCTGCCCGCGATGTGGATTGACGAACAATACCGCGAGGAAGCCCATTTCAAGGGCTATACGGTTGTCGACGCCCCGACCGTCATCACCACCCATATCACCGAGCTGATCAAAGACAACATGCCGGATCTTTTGAATTACGCCGAGACGCAAAAGCTGCTCGACGAATTGCCCAAGGACTATCAAAAACTGGTCGCCGATGTAGTCCCGGCGCAAATCTCTGTCGGCGGGCTGCAGCGTATTTTGCAAAATCTGTTATCCGAGCGCGTGTCTGTGCGCGATTTGCCCGCCATCCTCGAGGGCATCGCCGAAGCCACCGCCTATACCAAGAATGTCGCCCATATCACCGAACATGTGCGCGCGCGCCTGTCCCGCCAGCTTTGCGACATGAACACCAATGCCGGCGGCATCGTCCCGCTGGTCACGCTCTCGCCGGAATGGGAGCAGGCCTTTATCGAGGCTTTGGTGGGTGACGGCGAAGACAAGCAACTCGCCATGCCGCCGACAAGGTTGCAGGATTTCATTTCGGCTGTGCGGGAAAAATATGAAGAAATGTCGGCCGAAGGGGAAATTCCGGTGCTGCTGACCTCGCCCGCCATCCGCCCCTATGTGCGCAGCGTCATTGAGCGCTTTAGACCACAGACGATTGTATTATCTCAAAATGAAATCCATCCGAAAGCACGGATTAAAACCCTGGGGCAGGTTTAGGCTTGTAGGCTGGACACATAGCAATTGAAGTATTTTGTGACGAAAATGACGGTTTTCGAGAACCGCCTCGCAGAATACGTGATGGTATTTGAGAAGTGGAAGCGCAGAAAACCGTCATTTGCAGACCAAAAGACGAAAAATGCTGTGTGTCCGGGCATTTATCCCCAATTCTCCTTTTCCATACGCCTTATTGGGTTTATGCTCTGGTATAGGGCATGCTGAAAACCTATACTTAGACACTTAATAGAGTAACTCCGCCCAAGAGATATCATGCGGCTAAAATCTTTCTACGCAGACACCATGACAGAGGCTATGAAAATGGTTCGCGATAATCTCGGTGAAGACGCCATCATTGTCGCAACCCGTGAGGAAAACGGCGGGCGCTCCGTTCGTGTAACCGCGGCCGTTGAGCCGGGCTTTGAGCTCGGCAAAAACGGCTCTGCCGCTCCGGCCGAAAGCTGGCTGCAATATGACGACGAGGAAGAAGAAGGCGGCATCGCCGAGGAACTGACCGAGGTTATGCTCCGCCACTCCGTTCCCGAAGATGTGATGGATCATATTATTTCCTGCGCCACCGTGATGGGGCTGGATGATCCGGGCGCTGCGCTGGTCGCCGCCCTCGAGCATCTCTTCACCTTCCAGCCACTTCCCTTAAAGCCCTATAACAAGGCCCTGATGATGGTCGGCCCGCCCGGTTCCGGCAAAACGCTGGCCGTGGCCAAGCTTGCCGCGCGCAGCACGATGAGCGGCCTGAATGTCGGCGTCATTTCCACCGATACCGTCCGCGCCGGTGGCATCGAGCAGCTCGAATCCTTTACCCGCCTGATGAATATCGATTTGAAAAAAGCCGAAAACACCGAAGACCTGATGGCCGCCCTGAATAACATGGAAGGCATGGACCAGGTCATTATCGACACGCAGGGCATCAATCCCTTTGATACCGACGATATCAAGCACCTCGCCAAACTCATCGGCGCGCGCGATATCGAGCCGGTATTGACCCTGCCCGCTGCCGGGGATTGCGAGGAATCGGGGGAGATCGCCCGAATTTTTGCCACGATCGGCGTTGGATCGCTGATTCCCACCCGCATTGATATCGCCAGAAGATTGGGCGGGCTACTTGCCGCGGCCCATCGCGGCGGGTTACACTTTGCTGATGCCGGCAACACGCCGAAAGTCGCCGACGGGCTGGTACCGCTTAGTCCGAAAGCTTTGGCAAAAATGCTCATGCCCGGTGCCTACCGACAACAAAAGCCGCAGACGATAAGAAGGACAGGAACGTAAGATAATGGAGCAGACCAGATCACAAACAGCCACAGGTGGCGTCCGGACCGGCTCCAACATCCTCGCGGTGGCCAGCGGCAAAGGCGGCGTCGGCAAGACCTGGTTTTCGATTACCCTCGCTCATGCGCTGGCCAATTCCGGTAAGAAAGTTTTGCTGTTTGATGGCGATCTCGGGCTGGCCAATGTCGATGTGCAGCTCGGCCTGATGCCCAAACGCGATTTGAACGACGTCATTCGCGGGCGTCTTAGTCTCGACAAGGTCATACAGGAATACCCCGAAGCCGGCTTTGATGTGATTGCCGGACGCTCAGGCCAGGCTTCGCTCTCCGCACTGCCCAGCCAGCGTTTAGCCATGCTGCGGGATCAACTGATCGAGGTCGCCGATGATTATGATGTGGTGATTGCCGATCTCGGTGCCGGGGTTGACCGCACCGTGCGTATGTTATCCGCCACCGCCGCGCGCACGATTTTAATTACCACGGATGAGCCAACATCGCTCACCGATGCCTATGCCTTTATCAAGCTCGGCAATGCGGCGGGCATGAGCAAAAATGTTTCGATTGTCGTCAATATGGCGCCAACCATCACCGAAGGTGAAAAGACCTATAAGACGTTGCTAAAGGCGTGTGAGAATTTCCTGCGGCTTAAGCCGCCGATGCTCGGCATGGTGCGCAGCGATCCCAAAGTCAAAGACACCATCCGCCATCAAACTCCGCTACTCACCCGCTCGCCATCCACCGAGGCCGCACGCGAGGTCGAAAAAATCGCCCGTGAGGTGTGGAAAAATTTGAAGAGCGCGAACAAGGCTAGCGCTGCAGGTGGTTAATTTCTAAAACGGTGCCTTCCGGTATTGCTCCGGCGGCGGCAGAGGTGGCTTGCTGCACAGCTTCTTCATTTCCTCTCTCTGCTGACCTAATTTGGGCATATCCCAGAATTGACACCAAAATGCCAACTGCCGCAAGGCTATTCGGCAACCATCCATTGACGGAAAACAGGACAATTAAAGATGTCGCTAAAAGGGTACCGTCCCCCACTTTAAACATAGACAGCCAGCCAGGATCGGTCGTCTTGTCCTCAAGGAAAAGGAGATCATCCATGCTAAAGTGCTCCAAAACCTTAGGATCAATATTTGTGTTGTCATTAATTTTTTTAATGGACCCCGCCCGGTTGAATTCCGGCGCCCTTGCTGCATCCGTAATTTCCTCAATAGCTGGTATCATATCAACCCTTTAGGTTCCTACAGTGCTTTGATAAAACAAGGCTTTGTAGCACGCTTAGACATATCATACAATTTTTACAAAACAAAAATCAGGTGGGTATTTTCCTTGACAAAAACTGAATATTTTCCTATACTCTTATGGCGGTAAAGACCATATATGATTTGAATTATGTAAGACAACCCAAAGAATCATCAAAATGTTTTTCATAGCACAAAGGCAAAAAACAAAGAGCAGAAAAATCAATGCTTTGCCTTGCGGCTTAAAGGCTCCAAAAGCATTTTCCCCAGGATTCAAACTGAAGGAATGGACATAATCCGGCCATCTGGTTTACTGGAAAAATACGCGCTACACTGCCGTCATGAGTGATTCAGGATTTTCACAGTTCCCGCCCGGCGGCTCCAATGGTGGGCCGCGCGATCTGACTCAAATCCCCGGCCTGCCGGAGAGAAGTCCCGAGCGCGGCGAAGCACAAAACGTCCGTATTACAAGGGCTTCCGGTGAATTCCGTGAGGTACGTGAGCCGACCCGCGTCACCGGCGAGGTGGTGCGCACCAATGAAGACGGCTCGGTCCGTATCCGCACCGATCGCGGCGAAATTGATATCCGCGTGGCCGAGCGCCAAACCCCGCCACAACAGGGCCAGCGCGTCGAAATCGATCTGCCGCCGGGAAATCCGCCCAGCGAGGCTGTAATCCGTCCCGCTCCGGCGCAGACCACACAAGTGGAACAACATCCCGTTCCCGATACCCGGGCCGTGAATACTCCGATCAATGTAGAAATCCGGCCTCCCGCCCCGCCGCCACAGACGCAAAGCCAACCGATCCAACCACAGGATGTTGTCAGGCTGTTACCGCTGGCGGCCAATCTGGCGCCGGACATAGCACAACCAATTCTGAATTTAATTCAGAGCAGTGTCGTGCAAGTCACTGAAATTACAGCGCAAGTGACAGTTGCCAATACCATCACAGAGACTCTGGCCAGCCTTGTCAGAGCCCCGGTGCAACCTACTGTTATTCCAGCACAAATTCCGATTGTTGCTCTCACGCAAAACCAGCCGGTTTTGAATCTGCCGCAACCCGCAATTCTGCAGCCGGTCCTGCAGGATTTACCTGCGGCGAATGTTTTGCCTCCGGTCACACCAGATCAGGTGAGCTTTGCACCACCACAAAAAGCGAGCCTCTTCATTCCGCCGCCTATACTGGCGACCATTCAGATCCCGCTTCAGGACATTACGCAACAGCCGATTGCGGCCCTGCCCGGAGCGCCGCAGAAGGTGCCACCGCAAACATTGGAGCAAGCGCCTTTGCAAACACAAATCAGCGCCATCGTGCCGCCGGAAGTACAGATATTACTGCCCGCCACGCAGGGCCAGCCCGTTGCAGAAACAGCAGCGATCAAACCCACAATCCTGCAGGGCGCACCAGCCGAGACCACCGCGCAGGTGATTGGCTTCATTCAGCAAAACCTGCCTGTTGTCTCCTTCGCCGTAGCGAATGACGCCCCTGCGCCTCTTTTCGTCCTCCAGGCTCCGGGAACCAGCTTACCAATAGGCACGCAAATCCAGCTTATCCCGCAAACCGGGCAGGCCGCGCCACCAGCCCAGGCTTTGCCGCCACTGGCAGCAATCCCGGCGGCGATTCTAAACCCCGAACCGAGCTGGCCGGTGCTACAGCAAATCCATCAGGCCCTGACGCAAGTCTCACCGCAAGTGGCGCAGGCCCTCAGCAATATGACACCGCAAGCCTCCAATCCGGCGCAGCTCGGCCCGGCGGCGCTGTTCTTTCTCGCAGCGGTGCGCAGCGGCGATATATCAAGCTGGCTGGGGGATAAAGCGGGCGATATCTTGCGCCGCGAAGGCAAGGGAAACCTGCTCTCGCGCCTGTCCCAGGAAGGCTCGATTTTGGGCCGCATCAATGCCGAGCCGGTATCCCAGGACTGGCGCGGCATTGCGATCCCGCATTTCTGGCAGGGCGAAATGCATAAAATGGCGCTTTATTATAAACAAGATGGCGGCGGCGATGAGCAGCAAGAAAAAAGCAAGCAAACGCGCTTTATCTTTGATTTGAGTCTCACCCAGATGGGCAAGGTGCAGCTTGACGGGCTGTTTCGAGCAACGCGGCTCGATTTGATTGTCCGCACGGAATCCCAGTTCAGCCAGGCCATGCAGATGGAGATGAAACAAACCTATACCGGCGCGTTGGCCCAGACCGAACTGGCGGGAGAGCTGTCCTTCCAGAACAGGCCGGAACAATGGGTGAAGATTAGCCCTGAACAGGAAGTTTATTCGGCCAATATTTAAAGGAACCGCGAATGAACACAAATGAACGCGAATATTATTCGTTTCTGTCATTCCGAGCGTAAGCGAGGAATCTCATTTCCTGTCTATAAACGATGAGATTTCTCAGTCACTACGCTCCTTCGAAATGACAAGAGGGGATGTTATTCGTGTCTATTCGTGTCCATTCGCGGTTAAAAACCTTCTTGATATTTTGGAATACAGAAAGTACACATAAACCATGCGTAATTTGTTTCAGGAACTAGTTGATACTTTAGATCTTTTAGGTGGGAAGATCCCGGAAGAGCACTATGGCCCCATTCAAAAAGACGGATTGAGGTTAGTATTTCCTCCTGAAATAGACACTCCCGAAAAGAAGATAATTGCCTCTATTTATAATCAAGGCCAGCAGGGTATATGCAATCTTTCTCTGTTAACCAATTGTTCTATTGTTGAACTTAAGCCTGCGCTTGAACGGCTGGTGACTGCAAATCGTATTATTAGGCATGAAACACATACGGGAACGGCCTTAGATGAGCTCCCCATGTATGATTTATTAACCCCGGCAGCCTAACCCTCTTCCATCTTGCGGCGGTAGCCCTCAATCGCAATTGAATCCAGTTCATCGGATTCTTTCTTATCGATCCCGGCCTGCTCTTCGGCTTCGCGCCGGCCTTGGGTGATTTCGATCTTTTTCAACTCGGAAAACGCTTCGCGCATATCATCCTGCGCAATGGAAATGCGGGTCTCTAGCTTGCCAGCCGCATCATCAATATCGGTAACACGGTCCTTCACCGCCTCGGAATAGGGGCCGAAATAAGACAGCATCTCCACGCCCATTTCATCAACCTTTTTGCGCTCTTCCGCCAGCGTATCCAGCAGCGTTGTTTTCTGGTTCTCTAATTCCTCCGCCTGCCGGTAAAGCTCGGCCAGAAATTTCTGTTTTTGTTCAACAACATGTTTGCGCACGCGGATAAGCGGGTTTAAATCAGCCATCTTCCAGGACCTCCATATCCTCTTCCTGCACCATGCCTAAAATACCGGCCAGAATTTGGAAACCCTGTTCAATGCTCGTGCTGTCATCCTTATGCTGGCGCAGGAATTCCTCAATCTGCGGGTAGAGCTCAATCGCTTCATCGACCGCCTTGTCACTGCCTTTCCTATACGCACCAAGCCGGATTAGCTCGGCCATATCCTCATACGTTGTGACCACCTGCTTGGCGCGCCTGACAACCGCGTTTTGCCAATCGGTAAAACAACCCGGCATCGAACGCGAAATCGATTTCAGCACATCAATCGCCGGATAGCGCCCACGATCGGCAATCTCGCGGCGCATGACAATATGGCCGTCGACAATCCCGCGCACGGAATCAGAAATCGGCTCGTTGTGATCATCGCCTTCGACCAGAACAGAGAACAACCCGGTAATTGAGCCCTGCCCCGGCGCTCCAGGTCCAGCGCGCTCCAGCAACCTTGAAAGCTCGCCAAACGTGGTCGGCGGATAGCCTTTCGAGGTGGGCGGCTCACCCGCCGATAATCCAATCTCGCGCTGCGCCATCGCAAATCTTGTAACGGAATCAATCAGGCACAACACGTCTTTGCCCTGATCGCGGAAATACTCGGCCACGGCGAGTGTAACGTAAGCCGCCTGACGCCTCATCAGCGCCGGCTCATCCCCCGTCGCCACAATCACAACCGAGCGCGCCAGGCCATCAACACCAAGATCATCTTCGAGAAATTCCTGCACCTCGCGGCCGCGCTCACCAACCAGACCGATCACCGACACATCGGCGGTGGTATAACGCGCCATCATCGATAGCAGCACAGATTTACCAACGCCGGAGCCGGAGAAGATTCCCATGCGCTGCCCCTGACAGGTGGCGAGAAACGAATTCACGCTGCGCACACCGAGGTCGAGTTGCTGGCCTATGCGTTGACGCGAATGCGGTGGCGGCGGCTTGTTACGCAGCGGAATGGGATGCCCGCCCTGCGCCAGAGCGCCCTTACCGTCAATCGGCTCCGCCATGCCGTTAATCACGCGGCCAAGCCAGCGATCATCCGGGGTAATCACCGGGCTCTTATCCTGAATCACCGCCTTACAGCCCAGCCCGATTCCCTCCAGCGTGCCAAAGGGCATGAGCAAAGCATGGCCATCCCTAAACCCGACCACCTCACAAGGGATATCCAGCGTGTCATTAGGCTGTAAATGCACCATCGAGCCAATCGAGAGATTGCTGCCGAATCCAGCGATTTCGACCAAAAGCCCGAGTATTTTCGTCACCTGCCCGTATATTTCCTTATCGGGAAGGATCGAAATTCCTGCTTCTATCTGGTCTGCCAATCGGTCCATGAAAAATAGCCTGAAAACGTTATAAACACTGCATTTACAGTATAGTCTACATTTGCGCCCGTCCACAAATGCAAAAGAATTTGTTAACTTTGTTAATATTTGTTAAGATAGATGTTAACCAAGGTTAACAAAACCTTCCGGATCAAAACCAGCAATAAGGGGCTTCATATGCGCGTATTACTCGTCGAGGACGATACTTCCACCGCAAAATCCATCGAGCTGATGCTCAAATCCGAAGGCTACATCGTCGATACCACCGATCTTGGCGAAGACGGCATGGAGATCGGCAAGATTTACGATTACGACATTATTATCCTCGATCTGATGCTGCCTGATATGGATGGCTATGACGTGCTGAAACATCTGCGTGAAGCCAAGGTGGAAACGCCGATTTTGATTCTCTCCGGCCTGACAGAGCTCGACAACAAATTAAAAGGTCTCGGCTATGGCGCCGATGATTACCTGACCAAACCGTTTGATAAGCGCGAGCTGGTTGCACGGATTCAGGCGATTGTCCGCCGCTCGCAAGGCCATGCGCAAAGCCTGATTCAAACCGGGCGTGTTTGCGTCAACCTCGATTCCCGCACTGTGGAAGTGGACAAGAAGCCGCTGCACTTAACGGGCAAGGAATACGGCATTATTGAGCTTTTATCTTTGCGCAAGGGCACAACCCTGACCAAGGAAATGTTCCTCAATCATCTTTACGGCGGAATGGACGAGCCGGAAGTGAAGATCATTGACGTGTTTATCTGCAAGCTACGCAAGAAGCTGGCCGATGCAACAGAGGGAAGTAATTATATCGAAACCGTCTGGGGCAGAGGCTATGTCCTGCGTGATCCGCAGGAAGATGAAGATAAGAAAAAACCGGCCGCTGCTGCGAATGCTTGATTCATAGCCATTCCCCAATTCGTCATTCCGAGCGTATGCGAGGAATCTAACTTGGTGTCATTCCTGCGTAAGCAGGAATCGAGTGGATATTAGCACCCCGATCCCCGCTTTCGCGGGGATGACGAATTGAGGGTGACGCTACAGGGAAATCTCTGTGCACTCCGTGTACTCCGTGGTAAAACGACTTCATGAAAAACCTTGCCAACATCCTCACTCTCACCCGGCTCGTATTATTACCGCCGATGATTGTGCTGTTTTTTATCCCGTTTCCCTGGGCGGCGTGGACGTGTCTTGCACTTTATATTATCGGCGCGGCCACCGACTGGCTGGATGGCTGGGTCGCACGCAAGTTTAATCAAATCTCCGAATTCGGCACGCTGATGGACCCTATCACCGACAAAATCTTTGTGGTGACGATTTTGCTGATGCTGGTGGCAGTCGGGCGGATTGAAAACCTCTGGGTGCTGAGCGTTGCCATTATTATCGTGCGTGAGTTTGCAGTTTCGGGGCTGCGGGAATATTTGGGGCCGAAAAATATCAAGCTGCCCGTCACCAGGCTGGCGAAATGGAAAACCGCGCTGCAGATGATCGCCACCGGTATTCTTATCGTCGGCCCGTTTTTCTGGGGCGGGCAGATGATCGGCCAGCTTGCCCTTACCGGTGCTTCGGTCATTACCCTTATAACCGGCTGGGGTTATCTCAAAACCGCTCTGGACCATATGGGCAAAAAAGCGTAAATCTCTATAGAATAACGTCATACCGGCGAAGGCCGGTATCTTCGTCCCACAAGCAAAAAGATCCCGGCCTGCGCCGGGATGACGGATTAGAATAGCATGCCCGATTTTTACCAACTCGCCCGCCCGCTTTTGTTTCGGATTGATCCGGAGCGCGCCCATGCCATGACCATCAAGGCCATGAAAACCGGGATGATGCCGGGCTGCGCCGCAGTTCAGGACCCGTCTTTAGAGCAAACCATCTGGGGCCTGCGCTTTCCCAATCCGGCTGGTATGGCCGCCGGTTTTGACAAAAACGCGGAAGTCATCGGCCCGCTCTTTGATCTGGGCTTTGGTTTTGTCGAGGCCGGAACCGTCACACCGAAACCCCAGCACGGCAACCCGAAGCCCCGCCTTTTCCGCAACCCGGAGCATGAAGCCGTCATCAACCGTATGGGCTTTTCCGGGATCGGCATGAACGCCTTTAAAGCCAATATGGAGCAATTTCTTGGCCGCAAACAGCGCCCCAAAGGCGTGATCGGCATTAATATCGGCATGAACAAAAGCCAGAGCGACCCAGCCAAAGATTACGGGATACTCATCCGCATGCTGGGGCCAATGGCCGATTATCTGGCTATCAATATCTCTTCGCCCAACACGCCCGGCCTGCGTGATTTACAGGAAAAGGTGCCGTTAGCCGAATTGCTCGGCGCCCTGATGGAAGAGCGCAAAAAATCCTGCGGCGCGCATCCGCCGCCCTTGCTGGTCAAGCTTTCTCCAGATATTAACGAAAACCAGCAGGAAGAGATCGCCGCCACCGTAATGGATGCGCAAATTGACGGCATTATATTAACAAATACCACGATTTCGCGGCCTGATTATTTGCCCGATGACTTTGCGATTGAGCAAGGCGGCCTTAGCGGTGCACCCCTTCGTGACGCTTCCACACAAGTTATCCGCAATTTTTATAAGCTGACCGAAGGCAAAATCCCGATCATCGGAGTCGGCGGTATCTCCAGCGGACGCGACGCCTATGACAAGATCAGAGCCGGTGCCAGCCTGGTTCAGCTCTATAGCTCACTTGTATTTAAGGGGCCGACTGTGGCATATTCCATAAATTCAGAACTGGCAGCATTGCTAAAGGCAGACGGGTACACAAATATTACGCAGGCCATCGGGGCAGATACGGGACATTAGGGTTTAAATGGCAGCCAAAAGAAAACAAAAAAAGACCGGGGATTTAAGCTCTGCCCTCACGGCCGTAAGCGTAACGCTGGCCGCTTTTGTTATTTCTGTGATTGCCCTAATTTCGGTTGAGCTGGCGATCCTGCTGGCCGGATTTACAGCCGTCAGTGCCTTTATCATGCTCGATTCCAACCGCCGTCGCCGATGGGAAAAAAGCACCAGCATTCACATCCGCGCCATGAATGATAACCATGCCAAGCTGGCACGTGACGTCACACAAAACAGCGAAGATATCGCCACGCTGAAAGAAGAGGTTGTCCAAACCTCACGCAGCGTCAAATGGGAAGACATCAAAAAACAAAGTGAAGGCCCCCGGGCAGTAAAAGCCTCGATAGAAGAAGTGAAAGAGGCTCCCGCAGAAGAATCATATTACTCCAAACCCGAAGGACTGGAAGCGGCCGTTCAAAGCACCATCGCCAATGACGAACGCTTTTCCAATGAGCCAAGCCTCAGCGATATGGTGGTGAAAGAACTGCTCCACCATGCGGTAAAGGACAAACGCATCGATGTGTTTGTGCAGCCAATCGTCCGCCTGCCGCAGCGGAAGACCCGTTTTTATGAGGTTTATGCCCGCATCCGCGCCAAGGCCGGGATTTACCTTCCGGCCGAGCGTTATATGGAGCTGGCCAAGCAGGACGATTTGGTCAACAATATCGACAACCTGCTGCTCACCCATTGCCTGCAGATTATTCGCAAGACCGCGCATATCAAACGCGCCGCGCCGTTCTTCCTCAATATCACGCCGGGCACATTGAAAAACACGGTGTTTATGAAGGCGCTGCTGTCCTTTTTATCCAGAAACCGCGAAATGGCGTCGCGTCTGGTTTTTGAAATTAGACATGAGGATTTTGAAAAGCTCAGCGCGCCTGTTTTGCAAATTCTCGATGGTATTGGTCAACTGGGTTGCGCTTTTTCGCTCGATCATGTGCAGCAAAAGCAATTCGATATTTCATTTTTGCAAAAGCATAAAATCCGTTTTCTTAAGCTGGATGCGAGGTGGATGCTGCGCGAGATGGCAACCGACCGCCAGTTTGCCGATATGCGCAAAATGAAACGCCAGTTAGAGGCTAATGGAATCGGGGTGATTGCCGAAAAAGTCGAAACCGAAGGCCAGCTCAAAGAGCTGCTCGATTACGACATCCATTTCGGTCAGGGATTTCTGTTCGGCAAACCCGATCTGCAGGGTGCCTACCGCCGCAAAAAAGCGGCTTAATTCAACTAACATGTCACCCCCGCGAAGGCGGGGGCCCGGCAAAGAAAAGATGGAAAATAAATATTACGTATACATTCTGGCAAAAGCCCGCAACAGTACCTTTTATGTCGGCATAACCTCTGACCTTCCCAAACGCATATGGGAGCACAAAAATGAAGCCGCTGACGGCTTTACGAAAAAACATGGTGTTAAAACATTGGTTTATTATGAAATTTTTGACAATCCTGAAGAAGCCATCAAGCGGGAAAAACGCTTGAAAAAATGGAACAGGACTTGGAAGATGCGGGTCATAGAGGAAATGAATCCGGATTGGGATGATTTATATGAACAAATTTGCAAATAACCTACAATGTCATCCCCGCCTTGGGCGGGGATCCGGCAAGATATTTAGGGGTATATACAATGATAAACTATTTTAAAAATAGACAAGCCTTAGAATTGGTAAAAACTTCCATGAGTTTTTGGCTAGGATTCCAGCATGAAGATTTTATTGAGGCATCTTGGAAAGTTTACCCTAGCATTAAAAGTGCAGCTCTAGCTCAGCTCAAAGGTGGTGAAGAATCTCAGCTTATAGGAGCACATATACTATTGATAGTTTTCACAGACTTGATTGAAAAAACGCAAGATGAACAAAGAAAAAAAATTCTTGATTATCTGTTAGGCAATAACATTGATGAAACCCGAACAAACTTAGCATCTAAAATTGAAATTTTTTTAAGCCTGCTCTATAGGCAAACAGACATTGGAAGATTTCCAAAGCACGAATATGAAATGGCACTAGAGCACATTATTGGAGCTTGCTCGGGAAAAGATTTTGAAGAGGCATACAAAGATCGTATTAGAAACGTGATTCATAAAGCTCTATTGGAACATAAAATTGCTTAAATCGCCGGATGCCCGCCTTCGCGGGCATGACAATAAAGGTAATAAAATGAGATTCTTTACATTACTGCTGGTTATTACGCTCCTGACCTCCCCCGCGCTGGCGCAGGAGGCAAGCCACAGCATGACCATGCACGGCACATCGAAATACGCCCCGGACTTCGCCCATTTTGACTATGTGAACCCGGACGCCCCCAAGGGCGGCACGCTCAAGCAACATGTTGTCGGCAGCTTTGATTCCCTCAATCCCTTCATTGTCAAAGGCTCACCCGCTGCCGGGCTGACCTTTCTAGGGCAAAACCTGCTCTATGACTCGCTAATGGAGCAGAGCTATGACGAGCCGTTTTCGATGTATTGTCTCATCTGTGAAACCGTCGAGCGCGACCCGGCCAATCTCTGGATTGCCTTTAACCTGCGCCCGGAGGCGCGGTGGCATGACGGCAAACCGATCACGGCCGAGGATGTGGTGTGGAGCTTTCAAACCTTCATGCGAAAAGGCACGCCGTTTTTCAAAGCCTATTACGGCGATGTCGAAAATGTTGTGGCCGAAAGCCCGTCCCGCGTGAAATTCACCTTCAAACATGGCCAGAATGCAGAGCTTCCGCTTATTGTTGGGCAGCTCTCCGTTTTGCCAAAGCATTACTGGGAGCAGGAAGGCCATAATTTTGATGAAACCTCTCTGGAGCCACCAGTGGCCAGCGGGCCTTATAAAGTGGGCGCTGTGACGGCCGGCCGCTCGGTTGAATATCTCCGTGTGAAAGACTGGTGGGGCAAAGACCTCCCCATTCACAAGGGGCGATTTAATTTCGACAAGATTACCTATGATTATTACCGAGATTCCAATGTCGCACTCGAGGCGTTTTTTGCCGGGGAATATGATGTGCGTCAGGAAAACACTGCCAAACTCTGGAACAGCGCTTATGACGCGCCGCCGGTGCAGGATGGGCGCGTCACCAAGGGCGAAATAAAACACCAACGCCCGCAAGGCATTCAGGGCTTTATTTACAATATCCGCCGCCCGGTTTTTCAGGACAAAAAAGTGCGCGAGGCCCTTTCTTATGCTTTTGATTTCGAATGGTCGAACAAGCAATTCGCCTATGGCGCGTATAAACGCTCTCGCAGTTACTATTCCAACTCGGATCTGGAATCCAAAGGTCTGCCACAGGGGCGCGAGATGGAAATTCTGGAGCCTTTCCGCGGCCGTATTCCCGGCGAGATTTTCACCAAAGAGTACAACCCGCCGGTATCGGACGGCAGCGGCAACAACCGCGCCAATTTGCGCACGGCCATGCAGTTACTCGATGAAGCCGGCTATAAGCTCGGGCCCGATGGCATTCGCGCCAAAGACGGCCAGCGTCTTGAATTTGAAATTGTTGATTCCAACCCGCAATTCGAGCGCTGGGTTTTGCCGTTTATCCGCAATCTCGAGCGTATCGGTGCCAAAGCGAATTTCCGCGTTGTTGATTCCGCGCAATATCAAAACCGTATCAACGAATTTGATTTTGATATGACGATTTCCAGTTTCGGCCAGTCGAGCTCTCCGGGCAATGAGCAGCGTGATTTCTGGGGCAGCGAAAAAGCCGATGCACCCGGCTCGCGCAATTATATCGGCATCAAAGACAAAGCGGTGGATGAGCTGATTGAGCAACTGATTCAGGCCAGGTCGCGCGAAGACCTTGTCGCCTATACCCATGCGCTCGACCGCATCCTGCAGTGGAATTTTTATCTGATCCCGCAATGGCATATCGATCACTGGCGCATGGCCTGGTGGAACAAGCTGCAAAAGCCTGAAACACTATCGCCAATCACCCCGGGAGTGACTGATACCTGGTGGAGCACGGAGAGCAATCCATGAAAGTAGCGATCGCCATACCCGCCCGCTTTGGCTCGACACGTTTTCCCGGCAAGCCGCTGGCAAAAATCGGCGGCAAAACTATGCTGGAGCGTGTGGTTAATGTTGCTCAAAAATCCATTGAAGGCATGGATAACGCTTTTGTCTTTACCACAACAGAAAGCCGGGAAATTGCCGAGCACGCAGAAAATATAGGTGTGCCCTGCATCATTACGCCTGCCAGCTGCGCCACCGGCTCTGACCGCGTGTTATCCGCGCTGCGCCAGCTTGATGAATGGCCGGATTTTATTGTTAATCTGCAGGGCGATGCCCCCTTCACCCCGCCATCGGTTGTGCGCGCCATCATCGGTGCTTTTCAGGCCAATGAATGGCTTGAGGTCATCACCCCAGTGCATCAATTAAGCTGGAAGGACCTCGACCGCATGCGTATCGATAAACAAAGCACACCTTTTAGTGGCACGACGGCTGTGGTCGGCGCGCAGGGCCGGGCCTTGTGGTTTTCGAAAAACATTATCCCCGCCATTCGTGACGAGAATTCCCTGCGTGCCGATAATGATAAATCACCAATCTATCAGCATATGGGGCTGTATGGATTTCGCTCTGATGTGTTAGAAAAATTCTGTTCTCTGCCCCAGGGCACATATGAGCAGCTTGAAGGACTGGAACAGCTACGCATGCTGGAAAACGGCATTAATGTCCATACGGTTTCCATCGAGAGCGAACAGGGTCTGGTCCAGTCAGGCATCGACACGCCGGAAGATCTCGCGCGCGCGGAAAAAATGCTTAAAGAACATGGTGATCCCGCTTCATGACCACGCTTATTATTGCACGGCACGGCAACACCTTTGAAACAAGCGAGACCCCGCGCCGCGCCGGAGCCGGAACCGATATTCCGCTGGTTGAAAAAGGCCGGGAACAGGCCAGAGCCATTGGCGTATATCTAAACGAAAACAGGCTGATCCCCGATACAGTTTATGTCTCGCAGCTCCAGCGCACGCAGGAAACCGCCAAAATCGCCATTAAAGAATCCAACGTGACAAACCCCGTCTTTACCCTCGATATTTTCAATGAGATTGATTACGGCCCCGATGAAAACAAAACTGAGCAAGAAGTCATCACCCGGATCGGCGAACAGGCAATCAAAGACTGGGATGAAAGCGCGATTGTCCCGGATGGCTGGAAGGTTGACCCGGATGAGACTATTGCCAACTGGCAGAGCTTTGCCGAACAAATCCGTGCCCATGATGATAATGAAACGACGCTGGTGGTGACATCCAACGGCATTGCCCGCTTTGCGCCACATTTAACCGGCGATTTCGAGGGTTTTGCTGCCAGCCACAAAATCAAACTCTCCACAGGGGCCTTAGCGATCCTGAAATATGAAGATAACCGCTGGACTGTCACGGATTGGAACATTAAACCTTAAATCATGGCTTCATACGTCTTTAAACGCCTGCTGTTGATGATCCCGACTTTGCTCGGGATTATGCTGGTGAGCTTTGTCATTATCCAGTTCGTCCCCGGCGGCCCGGTCGAGCGCATGATAGCGCAGCTTCAGGGCCACGGCACAGAGGCCACGGCACGTTTTGGCGGCTCATCGTCCGGCGATATGGCCGCCATGCCGCAATCTTCTGTCGGGCAGAGCACCAAATATCGCGGCGCGCAAGGGCTTGATCCGGAATTTATCGCCGAGCTCGAAACACTCTATGGTTTTGACAAACCGGCTTATGAGCGCTTTTTCCTCATGGCCGGAAATTATCTGCGCTTTGATCTGGGGGAGAGTTATTACCGCGATATTGGCGTGTTAGAGCTGGTGCTTGAAAAAATGCCGGTGTCGATTTCACTGGGGCTGTGGTCGACGATCATTATTTATCTGATTTCCATTCCGCTCGGCATCAAGAAAGCCGTGCGTGACGGCACCCATTTCGATATCTGGACCAGCGCCGCCATTTTCATCGGCTATGCGATTCCCTCTTTCATGTTTGCCATTCTACTGATCGTTGTCTTTGCTGGCGGGCGGTATTTCGATTTTTTCCCCTTGCGCGGCATTGTCTCCGATAACTGGCAGGACATGAATTTCTTTCAGGCGGCCCTTGATTATATGTGGCACATGGCCCTGCCGATAGCGGCGATGGTCATTAGCGGTTTTGCGTCGCTGACCATGCTGACCAAGAACTCTTTTCTGGACGAAATCGGCAAGCAATATGTTCTCACCGCGCGCGCCAAAGGACTGGCAGAAAAACAGGTGCTCTATAATCATGTCTTCAGAAACGCCATGCTGATCGTGATTGCAGGATTTCCAGCGGCGTTTGTGCATATTTTCTTTACCGGCTCACTGCTAATCGAAGTTATCTTCAGCCTCGATGGTTTAGGTTTGCTCGGTTATGAAAGCATCATCAACCGCGATTATCCGGTGGTTCTCGGCACGCTCTACTTTTACGGCCTGATCGGGCTGGTGATGATGCTGATACGCGATGTCGTCTATGTCATGGTCGATCCACGCATCGATTTCGAAGCGAGGGCAGTATGACGCTCTTTCGATTCACACCCACCCCCATCACCCAGCGCCGTCTTGCCCAGTTCCGGGCCAATAAGCGCGGCTTCTGGAGCTTGTGGATTTTCCTGTTTCTGCTCCTGCTCGCCCTTAGCGCGGAATTCATTGCCAACGATAAACCGCTCCTCATCAAATTCGACGGCGGCTATTACGCCCCGGTGTTTTTCAATTACCCCGAAACCACATTCGGCGGCGACTTTGAAACCGAAACGGAATACCGCGACCCTTACGTGGCGGAACTCATCGAAAAACAAGGATGGATACTCTGGCCGCCGGTGCGTTTTTCCTATGACACCATCAACTATAACCTCCCGCAGCCGGCCCCTTCCCCACCGACAATCGATAATATTTTCGGCACAGATGATCAGGGCCGCGATGTTGCCGCGCGGGTGATTTACGGCTTTCGCATCTCGGTGTTGTTCGGTCTTATCCTCACCGTCATCAGCTCAATCATCGGCATTACATCGGGCGCAATCCAGGGCTATTACGGCGGGCGGATCGATCTGGTGATGCAACGGGTCATCGAGGTCTGGTCGTCGATGCCCAGCCTTTATATCCTCATCATCTTTGCCAGCATGTTCATACCGGGCTTCTGGACATTGCTCCTCATCCTGCTGCTATTTTCGTGGATGTCGCTGGTCGATGTGGTGCGGGCCGAATTCCTGCGCGCGCGCAATTTTGATTATGTTCGCGCCGCCAAGGCGCTCGGCATTTCCAACCCCGTCATCATGTGGCGTCATGTCCTGCCCAATGCGATGGTCGCCACGATTACCTTTATGCCGTTTATTTTGACCGGCTCGATCACCGCCCTCACTTCCCTCGATTTCCTAGGCCTTGGCCTGCCGCCCGGCTCGGCATCGCTGGGGGAATTGCTGGCTCAGGGCAAAAACAACCTGCAGGCCCCATGGCTTGGCATCGCCGCGTTTTTATCGCTTGCCATTATGCTGAGCCTGCTTACATTTATTGGCGAGGCCGTGCGCGACGCCTTTGACCCGAGAAAGATGAATTTATGACGAAATCAAACTCCATTGCTGCCATGAAAGACGAGATCGCCGGATACCGCCGTAGCTTGCATGAAAACCCGCAAACTGCCTACGAAGAGGAATTTGCCAGCAATCTGGTGGCTGAAAAGCTGACCGAATGGGGTATTGCTTTTGAACGCGGGCTCGCTAAAACCGGCGTGGTTGCCACGATTGAAGGTCAGAAAACCGACTCTAACAAAACAATCGCCCTGCGCGCCGATATGGATGCGCTCGATATTGAAGAAGAGCACAACAAGGACTGGCATTCGAAAATTCCCGGTAAGATGCATGGCTGCGGCCATGATGGCCATACGGCAATGCTGCTCGGCGCGGCAAAATATTTAAACGAAACAAAAAACTTTAACGGACACGTCCATCTTATTTTCCAGCCCGCCGAAGAAGGCGCTGGTGGCGCCATGCGCATGATCGAGGAAGGCCTGTTCGATAAATTCCCCTGCGATCAGGTTTACGGCATGCATAACTGGCCCGAGATTCCGCGCGGAACCATTGCCATGCGGCCCGGCCCGATTATGGCCGCCGCCGATCGTTTCAACATCACCATTGACGCCAAAGGCGGGCATGCCGCCCTGCCCCATAACACCATCGATCCGGTGATTATCGGGACGCAAATCGTCACCGCTTTGCAAACGCTCGTCAGCCGCACCCTAAATCCCATTGACCCGGCCGTGATCAGCATCACCAATTTCAATGCCGGCACCGGTGCGTTTAATGTCATCCCGGAAAGCGCGCAGCTGTCTGGTACATTCCGCTCCTTTGATCCTGAAGTACGGACGCTGCTCAAAAAACGCATAGAAGAAATAGCCGCCGATATTGCCAAAATGCATGGCGCACAGGCTGCATGCGTTTTTGGTGAAGGCTACGACCCGACCATCAACAGCCCCGAGGCGACAGAGTTCTGCGCTGGAATTGCCCGTAAAATCGTCGGTGATGACAATGTCGACACCGATATTGACCCCTGCATGGGCGCGGAGGATTTTGGCGCGATGTTAATGGAAAAGCCTGGCTGTTATATCATGATGGGGCAAGGCGAGTCTGATCCGGGCAGCAACCACAATCAAGGGCTCCACACCCCACAATATGATTTCAATGACGAGATTATCCCGCTCGGCGTCGAATACTGGGCAACGCTGGTCGAAGAGGCACTGAAGCTGGAGAAATGATAAACATTATTTTATTGACATAATTTTGGTATTTTGCTAAATACTGCTTTTTAGAGTAATCAGGAGTTAGCAATGTCCCGCGAAGATGAATTCTATCAGCCAAAATCCCCACGAGATAAATCCGAGATTAAGCCTATGTTTAACCTGCTAACTGTTGAAACAGTGACTCAGACACCTTCAAACGCGCCATGCGATATAGACTTAAATATATGTGTTATAGATGAGAGAACATCAGTTCCCATTACTATAGACGCAAGGCAGATTAAATACACAGTGCCTATAGAATACCATCATGATGAATTGAACGTTCATATGCCTTGTAGTATCCCCAAACGTGATTACCTTCCTGATTTTAACAAGGACACAATTCTTGATACCAATAATGACCCACCTAAAACATTTATTATTTTATTAGATGGAAACGTTCTCTTTCTGAGAGATGAGGCCAATTCAGTTAAATTTTTAAAAAGAAACGTATTAAGTAACATATATGTAGCGCCGCCGATCCCGGAAAAGGAACTGGTGCACTAAAAATTTCTTGACAAATCAGCCCATTACAGGCATTTTCTAACCCATGACTACAGGAAACGTACATATTCCGGCAACACAGAGCCGACGACGTACCCGCTAACATCCCGTTAAGCGGCCATTTCCTATTGTGATTTTTCCAACATTAATGATTTGAACGTTTAGCGGACTTGCCCCTTGCAAGCCCGTTTAAAGAATTGCATTCTCATGACCAATAAGGACTTGAAACAATGAAAAAAATACAGATAGACAAAATAAGCTCCGTCACCAAAAACCTGGGGCTCACGCATGAAGAAGCCCTCACCGATGCTCTGTCCTGCGCGATGGGAACGGTGCTGGCGGCGCAGGTTTTAGAGGATAAATCGGTCTATAACGAGCTGGAACTGCCTTCGGGAAGGATGTCCAAGCTTAAAAAAGACGATATTATCGCCGTGGCGCTGGGCAACCGGATGGGCCTGAAAGGATTTATCGGCCATCTACCCAAAACCCTTAAAACAGGCGATGTTATCCATTTGCTCAATTTCGGCGGCGTGGCCGGCGTATGTACGTCTGCCAACAAACACGAAGTTGGTGAGCCCTTGAGAATAAGGGTTTTGGGCGGCATTACCAGAAAAGGCAAACTGCTGAATATCGGCCAGGCAACCTTGTTCAAACCAGAAAAAAATCTAAAAAAGCATGCCCCCCTGATTATTGTCACCGGCACCGGCATGGATAGCGGCAAAACCACTGTCGCCGTTGAAATCACCAAAACCCTGACCCGGATGGGGATGAAGCTGGCCGGAACCAAGCTCACCGGCGTCGGCGCGCAGCGGGATTTGTTTAAAATGGCGGATTACGGCGTTTATGAGGCCGTTTCCTTTGTTGATGCCGGGATACCTTCTACAGCCTGCCTTGATAATGATCTAATCGTGGAGGTGTCCAAAGGTGCGATTAACCATCTGAGCAAAAAAGACCCGGACGCCATCATTGTTGAATTTGGGGATGGCCTGATGGGCAAATACGGCGTTAAAGCTATTTTAGAAGACAAGCAGATTCAAAAAGACGTCTATCTGCACATTGGCTGCGCGCAGGACCCGGTCGGTGCGATTAAGCTGGCCGAAGGCTGCGCTGATATTGGTCTGCCGATTGATGTGATTAGCGGCCCCGTCACTGATAATCAGGTCGGCCACGATATTGTCAAAGAACATCTGAACATCCTGACTTATAATGCTTTTAACCCAAGCAATCAGTGGCTGGACCTTGTGATAGCCAGATGGGCGGTGGATTATGCCGCCTAGCAGCATCAAAGCGTCCATCATTGGTATTACGGGATATACAGGGCTGGAGCTTTTACGGCTGCTGCTGGCTCATCCATCGGTGGAAATTGGACATCTAACCTCACGGCAACATGAAAATACGAAGGTTGGAGAGGTCTATCCGCATCTGGCGCATCTGGATTTGAAGATCACCAATACGGATCACGACACTGTTGCCGAAAATAGCGACATTGTATTCTTATGCTTACCGCATAAAACCGCACAAGACGCCGTGGCTGGACTGATGAGCAAGGTAAAAATCATTGATTTATCAGCGGATTACCGGCTGGATGATGCTAAAACTTACGAGAAATATTACGGCATACCGCATAACCACCCTGAGCTGCTCGAAAAGGTGGTATATGGCCTGCCAGAGATTAATGCGGAGGAGATTAAAGGCGCTGAGACGGCCGCCAATCCAGGCTGTTTCGCCCTGCTCTCCCAACTCATGCTTCACCCGTTTAAAGGCCAGATTGAGCACGCCGATATAATCGCTGTAACCGGCTCCAGCGGCGGTGGTAAGACACCCGCTGACGGTACACACCACCCAATCAGAAACCACAACATGAAAAGCTACAATGTAAACTATCATCGACATATCCCTGAGATCGTCAGAGCTGGCGGCATCACGGAAGAGCAGCTAAACTTCGTGCCGACCTCCGGACCGTTCACGCGGGGCATCTTCGCGCAGGGGTTTTTGAGACTTTCGGCCTCTGTCCCTAAAGGCGATGTACTGATGAAGACCTATGCATCTTCCCCCTTTGTAAGAATTCTAGAAGATGGCGGCGTGGCACTGGCCAATGTTGTTGGCTCGAATTTTTGCGATCTAAGTTTTGAGATGGGGCATGGCAACACCATTATGATTCAGGGCACGCTCGATAACCTGGTTAAGGGTGCGGGCGGCACCGCCGTGCAAAATATGAATTTGATGTTTGGGCTAGATGAAACAACAGGGCTGAAAAATCTTAGCCCGGTCTACCCGTAAAGGAATTTTAAATGACAAAGAAAAACAAAATGACCAATTTCTTTATCAATGCTTTTTATGAAAGCAAGTTCCGCGACAATCTTTTTGTTGTCAAAGCCGGCGGTAAAATTATTGAAGATCAAAAGGCCCTCGACAATCTCATCGCCAATATCAGGGAGCTTAGTTTTCACGGTATTAAAATTCTGCTGGTCTATGGCGGCGGCCAGGCGATGGATGAGGCCATCGAAAAACGTGGGCTGGGCATCAAGAAAAAAGACGGACGGCGCATCACCGATAAAGACACGCTTGCGCTCATGAAAGAAGTGGTCGGCGGCACGCTCGCTTTAAGCATCAACGAAAGCATGGCACGCAACAATCTCGAAGGCTATACCTTTAACGCCGTGCCGCATGACTGGCTGCTGGCCGAGTTACGCTCTAAAGAGCCTGTCGATTACGGCTTTGTCGGTGACATAAGGGGCGCCAGCAAACGAGCGATTTCGCGGCTGTTTAAAGTCACGAACTTCGTTGCCTGCGGCTGCCTGGTGACAACCGATGACGGCACGCTTTGTAATATCAACGCCGATACGATTGCCACTGAACTGGCGATTGGCGCCGATGCAGACAAGCTGATATTCCTCAGCGATGTTGATGGCGTCGATATTGATGATGAAATCGCTTTTACGATTACAGCGGAACAAATTCCGGGCTATATCAAAGACGGAACCGTTACCGGCGGCATGCAGGTCAAAATGGAGAACTGCTTAAAGGCTCTCGAATCCGGGGTAAAGCGCATTCACCTGATTAACGGCCTGCGGCAAGATGCGCTCTATAAGGAAATTTTTGAACCGGTCGGACCCGGAACGATGCTGTTTAAGGAGTCAGAGCGCGAAAATTACATGAACGAGGTCGAAGCCCAAAAAGCCATAGGAGGAGCAAAAGCATGAGCGAACAGACACAGAAAATTATTGATGAATCGGCGAAAGTCCTCGTCCAGAACTATGAAGCGCAACCCTTCGTGCTTGATCGCGGCGAAGGCATTTACGCATGGGATACCGACGGCAATAAATACATTGATTGCTCGATTGGATTCGCGGTCGCCTCGCTCGGCCACGCTCACCCGGCCATGCTGAAAACCATCAACGAACAAGCCGGAAAGCTCATGATCTGCCAGGCCTCATATATGACGGAGCCGAAGCTGAAATGCGCAAAGCTGCTGGTTGAAAATTCCTGCTTTGACAAAGTTTACTTTTCCAACTCGGGAGCGGAGAGCATTGAAGCGGCGCTCAAGCTCGCACGGAAATGGGCTTATGAGGAAAAGGGCGAGCACTGCAACGAAATCATAGCGTTTCATAAAGGTTTCCACGGCAGAACCTATGGCGCGGCCAGCGTCACGGAAAAATGTCACAGCCAGCCATTTTTCGGCCCTTATATACCGGGCGTGCATTTTGCCGAACTTAACAATCTGGATTCCGTCAAAGAATTTGTTAGTGATAAAACCGCCGCCATTATTCTGGAGCCTATCCAGGGCGAAGGCGGGCTTTATCCGGCCACAGAGGAATTCATAAAGGGCCTCCGCGCGCTGTGCGATGAACATGACGTCGCGCTGATTTTTGATGAAATTCAGGTCGGAATGGGCCGTATAGGAACATTTTTTGCTTACGAAACTTTTGGTGCGGAACCTGATATCGCCACACTGGCCAAAGGAATCGGCAGCGGCTTTCCAGTCGGCGCCATGGTGGCAAAAGATCGGTTCGCCAAACACATGACACCAGGTTCACACGGCACCACCTATGGCGGCAATCCACTGGCCACCGCCGTTGCGCATACAGTGGTGAGTGAAATCTTAAAGCCTGGATTCCTTGAGAATGTGGTTAAGGTCGGCACTTTTATTGAGGAAGGGCTGCAGGAATTACAGCGTGAGTCCAACAAAATTACCGATATCAGAGGACGCGGCCTGTTGCTCGGCATGGACACCACAATAGACATTAAGCAGCTCATTAATGCTCTTCAGAAAAATGGCCTGATGGCAACGCAAGCCGGTAAAGCGACACTGCGGATCACGCCACCGTTGATCATTGAACAACAGCAGGCGCAGGATGCACTCGATATTATCGGCGCGACACTGAAGCAGGAAGAATAATGAGCAAGAGCGTAAGACATTTTCTGGATTTAAACGACATCCCGGCAGAAACGCTCAAGGCAATTCTGGCGCACGCCCATGAGCTGAAAAAACAAAAGTTTAACCCGCCGCAAATTTTTCACGGCCTCTCTTTGGCTATGGTGTTTGACAAACGCTCGACCAGAACCCGGATGAGTTTTGAAGTTGCCATGAAACAGCTCGGCGGCCATACCGTCGTCATGAACATGGAAGAAATGCAAATCGGTGGTGCTGAAAGTATTGAGGACACGGCCAATGTCGTCTCACGGTTCGTCGATGGCGTCATGGTGCGAATGAGTAATCACGACACACTATGCGAATTTGCCAGCCACACCTCTATTCCGGTGATTAACGGCCTGACCGACCATTCTCATCCCTGCCAGATTATGGCCGATCTAATGACGATTGAGGAAAAACTGGGGAGTGTGGAGGGCAAAAAAATCGCCTGGTTCGGTGACAGCAACAATGTCGCTTATACCTTCGCCCAAGCCGCGCCAATCTGGGGTTTCGAATTTCATATCGCCTGCCCTGAGGACCTAAAACCAGAGAAGAAGACCCACCCTTCTCTTGATTTGAATCATGTGAAATGGAAAGGGGCAGCAGAAGAGGCTGCCGATGGCGCCCATGTCATTGTCACCGATACCTGGGTGTCGATGGGCCAGGAAAAAGAAAAGAAAGGCAAGAATATCGATAAATTCATGCCCTATCAGGTGAATAGCGATCTCATGGCCAAAGCCAAAGACGGTGCAATCTTCATGCATTGCATGCCCGTCCACCAAAATGAGGAAGTCACACCGGAAGTGCTGGACAGCCCGGCTTGCGTGATTTATGACGAAGCAGAAAACAGGCTGCACGCGCAAAAAGCCATTCTCGCCTGGTGCCTGGAAGAGGCCGGGGTATCGGTACAAGACAGTTTTGATTTTGGAGGAACGCAAGATGAATGAAATATTTGTAAGACAATTGCTGAAAGGCGAATTCAAGCTGGTCAAAACTTTCTGGCTGTATTTCTTTTTGCCTATTTTTGTACTGCGCTTTCTGGCCGCGTTTATTGGCGGTCCCATCGGTGCCCTATTTCAGGTATGCGCTTTGCTTTGGGCCGGGTTTATGATGATCCCGGTCTGGAAATCGGCCGATCATTATGAAGGCAACTTCATATTGGCATGGCTGGCGAAAGGTGTGGCTATATTAACAGGAATCAGCATCTTGCTGTCATTCCAGCTTTAGAATAAGAAAAGGAAAAATAAATGAGTAAAAAACCTAAAGTCATATTGGCCTATTCCGGCGGCCTTGATACCTCGATCATTTTGAAATGGCTGATCGAGGAAGGCTATGACGTGGTCGCTTACATCGCCGATGTCGGCCAGGAAGAAGATTTTGAAACCGCAAAGAAAAAAGCGCAAGGACTTGGCGCCTGCGCGGTTTACATCGAAGACTTACGTGAAGAATTCGTCACGGATTATATTTTCCCGGCCTTTAAATCACAGGCTGTGTATGAAGGCCGGTATTTGCTCGGCACCTCGATCGCCCGGCCAATCATTTCCAAGCGGCAGATTGAAATCGCGCAAAAAGAAAAAGCGGAATACGTCTCCCATGGCGCGACAGGCAAAGGCAACGACCAGGTGCGCTTTGAGCTGGCTTATTATGCGCTCAAACCCGACATCAAAGTTCTTGCCCCCTGGAAAATGCAGGAATTCCTCGATCGGTTTAAGGGCCGCAAAGACATGCTGCATTATGCAGAAGAAAACGGCATCCCCGTTACCGCGACTCATAAAAAGCCTTACTCCGAGGATGACAATTTGCTGCACATTTCACATGAGGCCGGTGTACTGGAAGATCCAAACACCCCGGCGGGCGAAGATGTGTATTCAAGAACATCCAGCCCGGAAAACGCACCGGATGAGGCCGACATCATCGCCATCACGTTTAAGGACGGTATTCCGGTGAAAGTTGAAAACAAGGGCGATGGTAGAAAAGAAACGGGGCCCCTGCCCCTCTTTCAATACCTCAACGAGCTGGGAGCCAAGCATGGAATCGGGCGGCTGGATATGGTTGAAAACCGCTTTGTCGGCATCAAATCACGCGGCGTGTACGAGACGCCCGGCGGTGCTATCCTGCACAACGCCCACCGCGATCTCGAGGGCCTGACCATGGACCGGGAAGTTATGTCGCTTAGAGATACTTTGTCGCTTAAAGTCGCAGAGCTGATCTATAACGGGTTCTGGTTCTCGCCGGAAATGGAATTCCTCATGGCCGCGATGGACAAAGCCCAGGAAATGATCGACGGCACCGTCACCGTGAAACTGTTTAAAGGCACCGCCTACCCGATTGCACGGAGCTCGCCGGTGGCCCTTTACGACCCGGATCAATCCTCGATGGATATTGAAGGCGGCTATGACCAGAAAGACGCCGAAGGCTTCATCAAAATCAACGCCATCCGGCTCCAGGCCCATACGCTGATCACCAAAGCGGCGAAGAAGGGTAAGAAGAAGAAAGCGGCTTAGGCTTAGGGCGTGTCCGGCGTAAAATAAGGATAAAAACTACGATTGCCTGAAATCTTTGGGACCGTCTATCATGCCATCCATTCTCCGTATAACTTCGCGCGCAACTTCATCACCCTGATCCTTATTCAAAATCCCACGATCAACCACAACTAAAAGTCTTCTTAGAGCCTTTTGGAGTCTGGGGCTTTCTATTAAGTTTATACACGCCAGCTCTTCGGCATACTCACCTTCATCCAGATGAAGCGCAAGGCCCGGGTCTTCAATTTCCTGAGCTCCAAGCAAAAGCTCCTGATATGTAACACCGGATCTCCTCAACGTATTTGCGATGGATATTAATACAGCCTTGTCTGGAATGTGATTTCCCAATTCTATAGCCTGCAGATCGGCAAGTTGAATGCCGGACTGCACTGCTACAAAAGCTTCAGATAAACCCAGACGCTCCCTTCCTTTTCGAATAACGCCCCCGAATTTCTGTCTTAGCACAGAATTACTATCGTCATCATGTGAGCCACGCGACATCTGGTTTCCGATCATTGTTTGTTTCCTATCCGGCCTTTATACATATACCTGCGTTTGGTTGCAATATTTTTGCCCGTTTAAACGGCTCTCCGGATAATGAGGCAGGCGGTGGAGCACAAAACCCTCGAATAAAATACCGGCCTACACAAAACAACCTTGCATTTCCCCATCGTTTCTTTAGAAATTTCTCTACTGAAGTGTAACCAGGAAAGATTCGCATGGATCCGCATATTATCTACGCCGCGATCGGCTTTTTTCTGGCGGCTTATTCGGTGATCGGCAATGACTCGGTCCAGACACTCGGCACGTTTATCGCCTCCAATCACAAAGTTTTCAAATGGTACTGGCTGTGGCTGGCGGCCTCTCTGGTTTTGGCCTTTACGCTGTTTTACGGCTGGATCATGTATGACGGCGATATATCGCAGGGACGACTCGACAAAATCCCTTATATGCAGGTCCAGTGGTATCACGCCGTGGCCCCGGCCGTCCTGGTGGCCCTGACCCGCATCGGCATTCCCGTCTCTACAACATTTCTGGTGCTCTCGGCTTTTGCCTCCACCATGGTGCTGGAAAAAATGCTGGTCAAAAGCATTATGGGGTACGGCGTTGCGGCTATTGTTGCCTATGCGCTCTGGATCGTTGTCTCACGCATCATTAACGAAAAATACGACAAGGTTAAAAAGGAACACCGCGTGCCATGGCGTACCCTGCAATGGCTCTCAACCGGGTTCCTGTGGTTTTCCTGGCTCTCCCACGACATGGCCAATATTGCCGTCTTCCTGCCGCGTCAATTGCCGCTGGAAATGCTGGCCGGGGTTATTGCCTTATTGTGTGCCTGGCTTGGCGTGATCTTTTACAACCATGGCGGCAGAATTCAGCAGATCGTTCTGGAAAAATCGGGCACGCGCTTTATGCGTTCGGCCACCATTATCGACTGCGTTTACGCGCTGATCCTGATCTATTTCAAGGAGATGAACTCGATCCCGATGAGCACGACCTGGGTGTTTGTCGGCCTTTTGACCGGGCGTGAGCTGGCCATCGCCACCACCTACCGAGAAAAATATCATCTTGGCTATGTTTTTCCACTGATCGGCAGGGATTTCGTCAAAATGATGGTTGGGCTCGGCGTTTCCGTCGCGATTGTTCTGACGATTCACTATGTGATCGAGCCAGGGCAATAGCCTCATAAGCTTCAAATTATCTCGCTTTTCAAGGCGTTATAAGGTAAAACTGCACCCATGACCAAGAAGAATGCGAACAAGATGTGGGGCGGGCGCTTTGACGCCAAACCCAGTGATATTATGCAGCAGATCAATGTCTCGATTGATGTGGATGCGCGGTTATGGCCGCAGGATATTGCCCTGTCCAAAGCCCATGCCGAGATGCTGGGACGGCAGAAAATAATCACCAAAAAAGAGGCTGATACCCTTATTGCTGGATTGAAAAAGGTCGAAAAGGAGCTGGAAAACGACAAATTCCCGTTCCGGCCAGAATTTGAAGACATTCATATGAATATCGAAGCACGGTTAAAAGAGCTGGTCGGCGATGTCGCCGGCAAGCTCCACACCGCAAGATCCAGAAACGACCAGGTTGCCACCGGTTTTCGGATGTGGACAAGAGAAGCTATTAGCGACTTAGTCGCTGAAATTGAATCTTTTCAAAGTGTGATTAAAACACTTTCAAAAAAACATGCGAAGCATGTCATGCCCGGCTTTACCCATCTGCAACCGGCGCAGCCTGTCACGCTCGGAAAGCACCTCGATGCTTATTGGCATATGCTGAACCGGGACAAAACGCGGCTGCAGGATTGTGCCAAAAGGCTCAACAAATGCCCGCTCGGTGCGGCGGCTCTGGCCGGAACCCCCTTCCCTATTGACCGGGATTTTACGGCCAAAAAGCTCGGTTTTGACCGGCCCATGCAAAACACCATGGATGCTGTTTCTAGTCGCGACTTTGTCGCTGAATTCCTTTTTGCTTGCGCGCAATCCGGATTGCATCTCTCCCGGCTGACTGAGGAGGTTATCCTATGGTCGACCACACAATTCAACTTTGTAGCTTTAAGCGACCAATGGAGCACGGGCAGCTCGATCATGCCGCAAAAGAAGAACCCGGATTCGGCCGAACTGGTGCGGGGCAAGACCGGACGGCTGACCGGCAATCTGGTGCAGCTGATGACGATGATGAAGGGCCTGCCGCTCACCTATAACCGGGACATGCAGGAAGACAAGGAATCCGCCTTTGACAGCTACGATACGCTCAAGCTCTGCCTACAGGTCATGAACGGTGTGCTGGATACGGCCATTTTTAACACCGACAACATGCTACAGGCCTCCGAGGACGGCTATACCACCGCCACAGCTTTGGCCGACTGGCTGGTGATGGAGTTGGACCTACCGTTCCGGGATGCGCACCACATCACCGGCGCTATCGTTAAGATGGCAGAGAAAAAGGGCTGCATGCTGAACGAGCTTGATTTGAAGGACATGCAGAAGATTGAAGCCGGGATTACGGATGCAATTTATAAGGTTTTAAGCGTTAAACGATCTTAAGGAGAAAGCATGAAACGTAAACACGCACTATTCCTACTCCTGATTTTGATTTGTAGTTTTACAGCAGGTCAGGCAAGTGCAGAACAAGGAATTATTAAAGAACCTCTTTCATTAGACGAAGACGGAAGAGGTGTTGTGAGGGTCTTCAGTCAAGTCACTTCACACGGATTGCCAACTGGTTGGAAAGTAGGATTTCGTACTGAAACACCCGCACATTTCATGCTCGAGTTCGTTCCGAAAGATGAAAGCGTAGAGAACTGGAAGACAATGTTTACATTACAAGGATTTCGTAATCTTGCAGAAAAAACCGATGCTAAAACTATGCTTGGATTGGCCGGCATGCAACAAAAGAAAGTTTGCGGGGAAAGTTTAATCTTTGAACTTATTGAAGAAGAACCCATTTCAGGGTTTCCTGCTCAAGGCGCAATCATTGGCTGCTCCAAGGTTCCTCATGATCTCTCTATAGGTCTTAAGAAGGGCATGGCAGAGATCGCCTATTATATTGCCGTCAAAGGAAAAAAGGACATTTACTTGTTCCACAAGGGAATAAGAGGCAAAGCTTTTGATAAGAATAATTCACCTATCACAAAACATAATGCTAAAGAATTTATAAAAGACTTTTTACCAATTCAGCTTACAGATCCTTAAAAATTAAATGACGGACACACTCCTCCAGATAAAAAACCTCTCCGTTGATTTCAGGACACCGGATGGCGTGTTCCGCGCCGTCGATGATGTCAGTTTTTCCATCAAAAAGGGCAAAACGATGGCGCTGGTTGGTGAAAGCGGCTCGGGCAAATCAGTGAGCGCCCTATCGGTCATGCAGCTCCTGCCCTACCCGCTGGCCAGCCATACCAAAAAATCCTCAATCACCTTCGAGGGCGAGGAACTGGTCGGCAAACCGGACAGTTTCATGCGCAAAATCCGTGGACAGCAAATCGGCATGATCTTTCAGGAACCACAAAGCGCGCTGAACCCGCTGCACAATATTGAAAAACAAATCGCCGAAGTACTGCGCATCCATCAGGGAATGAGCAAAGAGCAGGCACATCAACGCGTGCTCGAACTGCTCGAGCTGGTCGGTCTGCCGCGCATGAAAGATCGTCTGAACGCCTATCCGCATGAGCTTTCCGGCGGGCAACGCCAGCGCGTGATGATCGCTATGGCGCTGGCCAACAACCCCGAGCTCCTGATTGCCGATGAGCCGACCACCGCACTGGATGTGACTATTCAGGCGCAGATATTGGAGCTGCTGCAAGACCTCAAGGACCGTCTTGATATGTCACTGCTGCTGATCACGCATGATCTTTCCATCGTCCGGAAAATGGCCGATGATGTCTGTGTGATGAAGCACGGCAAGCTGGTCGAACAAGAACCGACAAAACTTCTGTTTGATAAACCCAAGCATGAGTACACGAAAATGCTGCTCGCGGCGCAGCCGGCGGGAAGAGCCAAACCACCCAAAGACGGTTCGGAAAAAATCATGGAAGGTGTGAACATCAAAGTTCACTTCCCCAAAGCCAAAAACTTTTTCGGTAAGACCACCGATTGGGTCAAAGCCGTCGACGATATCGATGTGGTCGCCAAAAAAGGGCACACAATCGGCGTGGTCGGCGAAAGCGGATCCGGCAAAACCACATTGGGGCTGGCATTGCTGAGGCTGCTCTCCAGTGAAGGGCGCATTAAATTCAACGGCCAGGATATTTCGAATTTAAACCGCAAAAACCTGCGCCCGCTACGCGAGCAAATGCAGATCGTCTTCCAGGACCCCTACGGCTCGCTTTCCCCACGTATGAGCGTCGCTCAAATCATCGGCGAAGGATTAAAACTGCACCGGAGCGAACTGAATGATAATCAACGCGAGGATCTTGTTGTGCAGGCTCTCAATGGCGTTCACATGGACACCGATACCCGCCACCGCTATCCGCATGAATTTTCGGGTGGTCAGAGACAAAGAGTTGCCATTGCCCGCGCCATGGTGCTGCACCCGAAATTCGTAGTCCTGGACGAGCCAACTTCGGCGCTTGATGTGTCGGTGCAGGCAGAAATTGTCGATCTTCTCAGGGAATTGCAGGAAAAACACGATCTAGCCTATATGTTCATCAGTCACGATCTGCGCGTTGTCCGTGCCATGGCCCATGATCTGATTGTGATGAAAGACGGCAAAGTCGTTGAATCCGGCCCGGCCGATGAGGTTTTCAGCAATCCGAAAGAAGAATATACGAAGGCTCTCATGGATGCAGCTTTGAATTTAAAAGCCCGAAAAACAGGCTGAATTTGTAGAAAACGCACCAAACCCTTATAATATTAGGATACAATACATTTTTTCCTTTGCATTCCCCCGTGGGAATGATAGGAAATACAAGCTTTTCGGGCGTGTTGCCCGGAATTTAACAACTAGAATTAGAATGGAGTGATGCACTGTGGTTAGTGTCAGTGTACGCGATAACAACGTCGATCAGGCCCTCAAGGTCCTGAAGAAGAAAATGCAACGTGAAGGCATTTTCCGCGAGATGAAGCTACGCCGCCATTACGAGAAACCTTCTGAAAAGAGGGCTCGGGAAGGTGCCGAAGCTATACGCCGGTCCCGTAAAATGGATCGTAAACGCCAAGAACGCGACGGTTTTTAGAAGCTTCGCTTTCAAGACGTAAAAGAAGGAAACTGCTGAGATTTTTTCAGCAGTTTTTTTTGCCCAGCTACCGGCTATAAGGGTTCCGTCTGCTCTTTCAACCACGCCGCCGTTGCTTCATCAAGTTGCAGTGACAAAACATCCTGCACCTCGGCATGATAATCATTCAGCCAATTACGCTCCTCCGTACTTAACATGTCAGAGACAATCAAATGCCGATCGATCGGCGCCAGCGTCACAGTTTTGAACTGTAGCATCTGTACATCTGTATTATCGCAGCGCCCGGCCTCTTCGACCAGAACCAGACTCTCAATCCGAATGCCGTAAGCGCCCTCCTCATAATAACCGGGCTCATTCGAAATCAGCATTCCGGGCTTAAACGGCTCTTTTCCGCGCGGGGAAATACTCGCCGCTTCCTCATGCACCTGCAAATAACATCCCACCCCATGCCCGGTGCCATGGGCAAAATCAAGCCCCGCATTCCACAGCGGCTGGCGCGCCAGCGTATCAATCTGTGCCCCGACGGTGCCATCGGGAAAATGCGCCATGGCCAGAGCAATATGGCCTTTCAGCACACGGGTAAAATGAACGCGCATTTCCTCGGATGGCTCTCCAATCGCAATGGTGCGCGTAATATCGGTGGTGCCCCAGTGATACTGACCGCCACTATCAACCAGCAGCAATCCGGGCGGAATAATTTTGGCATTGGTTTCTTCGCTGACTCGGTAATGCACAATCGCGCCGTTGGGACCAAAGCCGGAAATGGTGGCAAAGCTCGGCCCCTTGTAATCCTTATCAGAGCTACGCAGATCCTCAAGCTTTGCGACAATGTCCAGCTCGGTTAGATCGCCTTTGGGTGCTTCTTCATCCAGCCACGCCAAAAAGCGAACCATAGCCACGCCGTCTTTGACATGCGCATCTATAACCGATTTTTGCTCTTCCTTCGTCTTGCCGGATTTGGGTGATACGCAGGGATCTTTAAGATCAACAAGCTCGCTCTTTTCCTCTAACGCCTCCTGAAACCAGATCGGCGCGCGCTGGTAATCCAGCGCCACCTTCTGCCCGGCCAAACCCTTTAAAACTTTTTCCAACTCACCGGGCGCATGAATTTTAACACCGTCGCCCAGGTGAGCCTTCACCTCATCCGAAATTTTCTCAGCCTCGACAAACCAGTCTACCCGCCCGTCATCGGCATGGATAATCGCATAGGATAAAACCACCGGCGCATAATCAACATCACTGCCGCGCACATTCAGCAACCAGCAAATCGAATCCGGCAGCGTGAGTACACAGGCATCCGCCCCGGCCTTTTCAATTTCCGCCGCAATGGTTTTTCTTTTCTCCACAGAAGAAAGCCCGGCCACGGAATCAGGGAATATCTCGACCTGCCCCAGCGGCGGCGCGGGCTGATCTTCCCAAATTTTATCAATCAGATTTTCGGAGACGGGCTTTAAAACCACACCCTTTTCTTTCAGACCTTTTTCCAGCGCCTCAACTTGTTGATGCGTATGCAGCCACGGATCAAAGCCAATGACCGCGCCCTTTTCTACATACTCACATAACCATTCCGAGACCTTGGTCTTCGTGCTGTCGCCGGTTTCAAAAAGCGCCTCATCGACCTGCTCTTTCACCTGCAACGTGTAACGGCCATCGGTCAAAACAATCGCGCGGGTATTAAGCACAACAACCACCCCGGCAGAACCTGTAAAGCCACTCAGCCATTGCAGACGCTCTTCCCCCTTTGCCACAAACTCGCCCTGGAACGCATCGGCGCGCGGCACGATAAAACCGTCCAGCCCGAGCGCCACCATTTCAGAGCGCAGAGCCTCCAGTTTTTCCTTATATGTAGTGTTTTGATCCGGCATGTTTTTAAACTATTGGCAAATTGTCACAGTTATCATTATTGTATCCGAACTATGGAACAAGCGCACATCATTGTTTTCGGTAACGAAAAAGGCGGCTCGGGCAAATCGACCACCGCCATGCATACAGCCGTAGCCTTGCTGAGACTGGGTTACAAGGTCGGAACCATCGATCTTGATGCGCGCCAGGGAACGCTGACCCGCTACGTCAAAAACCGTTTTGATTTTATGAAGCACAGCCGAAAACCGATCCTTAGCCCAATCCATATGCCAATCCCCAAAAGCCGCTGTGATACGCTACAGGAACAGCAAGCCGAAGAACGTAGCTTTTTAACCATGGCGCTGGATGAGCTTGGCCGCGAATGTGATTTTATTATCATGGACACGCCGGGAACTGATTCTTACCTCAGCCGCCTCGGCCACAGCTACGCCGACACGCTGGTCACGCCGATGAATGATAGCTTTATCGACCTTGACCTGCTGGCACGTATTGATACCCGGACATACGAAATTCTCGGCCCGTCGGTTTATTCGTCCATGGTCAACGACCAAAGGGGCCTCAAGAAAATCCGCAGCAACAGCAACAAAGGGATCGACTGGATCGTCATGCGCAACCGTCTGGCCCATATTGATGCCAAAAACAAAAAACTAATCGGCGATTTGCTGGAAAAGATTGGTGAACGGGCAGGCTTTCGCACCGCGCCCGGTTTTGGTGAGCGCGTAATATTCAAGGAGCTTTTCCTAAAAGGCCTCACCTTGCTTGATATCAAGGAAGACCCGGACGCCAAAATCACGCTCTCGGAACTGACCGCACGCCAGGAAGTACGCCTTCTTATCGCCGCCATCAACCCACAAGAGCTAAAAGGCAAGGTCCGGCCCTATACGCCCGTCGTTCCTTCCGAAACAGCCATGCGGGCATGAGCGGTCTGTCAATAACATTGTCATCGCCCGAATGGGCTGCTGGCCCATTCTAGGGCGATCCATAGATTCCCCTAGAATTTTTCTACAAAAAATTCAGGGAATGACGAATAAGGATTATCTACGTTTATCCATGATTTATAATAAAGCTGTGGGGTGACAAGCCGTATAGAGAGCAGTAAAGTATCTCAATGCCTTACCTCCTCCTTGCCATTGGTGTTTCGATCGGCCTGTACGCGCTGTACCGCTTTATCCTCAAAGCCGAGGTGAAACAGATCAAGGCGCTGTTCTTGACCTCCATCATTGTGGTTTTGTCGCTGGCGCTGTTTTTCATGGCGATTACCGGGCGTCTGCCCGCAGCGCTGGCCCTGCTGGCCGCCATCACACCTTTCGCTATTGGCTTATGGAGAATAAAACAAGGAGGAGAGGAGCATTCTCCCCCCTCTTCTGGAGGCGATAAACCCCTGACCCGCGAAGAAGCGCTGGAAGTTCTGGGACTGGAAGACGGCGCGTCGCAAGACGACATCAAAGCCTCCTATAAGAACCTGATCAAAAAAGTCCACCCCGACCATGAAGGCTCGGAATGGATGGCCGCCAAGCTTAATCAGGCAAGGGATCTATTGCTGGACAAAACCAAGCAAAACTAAGGCTTTCCCTTGCAAAACCAGTCAAAAAATGGCAAGCATGGCGCCATGAATGCCGCCAATAACATAAAACCCGTCCGCAAGGCCGTCTTTCCCGTGGCCGGGCTGGGCACGCGCTTTTTACCCGCAACCAAAGTCATGCCCAAGGAAATGCTGACCCTGGTTGACCGGCCGCTGATCCAGCACGCAGTGGAAGAGGCGCAAAAGGCGGGTATTGAGGAATTCGTCTTTGTCATCAGCCCTGGCAAGGAAATGCTCAAAGACCACTTCACCCCGCATAAGGAATTGAACAAAGCGCTTGAGGCGCGCGGCAAGACGCAGGAACTGCAAAAGCTTGAAAGCTTTGAAATTGCGGAAGGCAAACTCCACCTCGCTTATCAGGACGAACCGCTTGGCCTCGGTCATGCCATCTGGTGCGCCCGTGAGTTTATTGGCGATGAGCCGTTTGCTATTCTATTGCCCGATGATGTCGTGCTCGGTGATAAACCCTGTTTAAGCCAAATGATTGAGGCGTATAACGCCACTGGCGGCAATCTTGTTGCCGTGGTGGATGTGCCTAAAGAAGATACCAGAAAATACGGCATTCTTGATATTGCATCCGATGATGGAAAACTTGTCGATATCAAAGGGTTGGTTGAAAAACCTGAACCGCAAGATGCACCATCAACGCTCTCGGTGATTGGCCGTTATATTCTACAGCCGGAGATTTTTGAAAAGCTCGAAAGCCATGAAAAAGGTGCGGGCGGCGAAATTCAAATCACCGATGCCATGGCCAAGCTGATCGGCGCGCAACCCTTTCACGGTCTGCGCTTTGAAGGAACGCGTTATGATTGCGGCCATCATCTGGGTTTTATCGAAGCCAATATCGCCTTTGGTATGCAGAACTCGAATATCGGTCCGCAAGTCACTGAAATTCTTGCAGAATATCAAAATTCTGCTTTCCCCGCGAAAGCGGGGACCTTATGATCCTGCCAAAAGATTCCCGCTTACGCGGGAAAGACAATGTTTTAAACAGAGAGACAAACAATACGACACCACACAATTTTGACCCAAGCATTTTGCGCGAATACGACATGCGCGGACAAATCGGCAAAACGCTGAGCGAAGATGATGCCTTTGCGCTGGGCCGGGCTTTCGGCAGTTTTGTGAAGCGCCACCCGAAAACCGATAAATCCCGCCGCTCGAAATTCTGCGTCGGCTATGACGGGCGCACAACCTCCCCGGGTTTATCTGACGCCCTGATAAAAGGCCTCGTCTCCACCGGCGCCAAGGTCGATAATATTGGCCTCGGACCCACACCAATGCTGTGGTTTGCGGTCAAGGACCATCTGGCCGATGCCGGGATCATGGTCACAGGCTCGCACAACCCACCGGATTATAACGGCTTCAAAATGACCCTGCAGAGCGGACCTGTCTTTGGTGAAACCATTCAGGAAATCGGCCGTATCGCAGCTTCCGGCGATTTTGAAAGCGGCGACGGCCTGATCAATGAAATGGATATCAAAACCACCTATGTCGAGCGCCTGTTGAAGGATTTAGATAGCGGGCGGCCGCTTAAGATTGCCTGGGACAACGGCAACGGCGCGGCCGGAGAGATTCTGCGAATGCTCACCGATAAGCTGCCCGGTGAACATATCCTGCTCTACGATGATATAGACGGCCAATTTCCCAATCACCACCCCGATCCAACGGTTGATAAAAACCTCCAGGACTTAAAAAAGGTAGTTTTAGAGCAAAAATGTGATCTCGGAATTGCCTTTGACGGTGACGGTGATCGTATCGGTGTGGTGAACGAGCGTGGTGACATTCTACGCTGTGACATTCTAATGACCATTTATGCGCGCGATATCCTGAGCGAAAATCCGGGGGCGGCCATTATCGGCGACGTCAAATGCTCGCAGGTGATGTTTGATGAAATCAATGCATTGGGCGGCAAGGCCGTGATGTGGAAGACCGGACATTCGCTAATCAAAGCCAAAATGCAGGAACTGAAAGCCCCGCTGGCCGGGGAGCTTAGCGGCCACATATTTTTTGCCGATAAATATTACGGCTTTGATGATGCGCTTTATTGTGCGATCAGGCTGATCAACGCCGTAGCGGAAACCGAAGACGGCCTGTCCAGTCTCACCAAAGATTTGCCACAGCTTCACAATACGCCCGAGATAAGATTTGAGGTTGATGAGAGTAAAAAATTCGGCCTGGTACCGCAAATCATAAAGGCTCTCGAACAAGGCAAAAATGAAGACATAACAATCGATGACATTGACGGCATCAGGGTGACAACGCCGGATGGCTGGTGGCTTCTTCGCCCTTCCAATACACAAAATGTGCTAGTCGCACGTGCCGAAGGCCAAAGCGCCGAAGGGCTGGAGCGGTTAAAAGAATTTGCGGCTGGCGAAGTTACAAAACTCGGGTATAATCTTGTTTTCCCGGAAGCGGAATAAACATGAAATAAGGAACGAGACGGTTGAGCGCGCATAAAGATACCCACATCCTCGAATTAATGTCCTCCAAAATATGCCACGACCTTATTTCCCCGATTGGCGCTGTGAATAACGGCGTCGAACTTCTTGACGAAATGAGCGCTGAAGACGGCGAGGAAGTGGTCAAACTGATTGCTTTCAGCGCGGCGCAGGCCTCGGCAAAACTCACGGCCTTCCGCATGGCCTATGGCGCAGGCGGCGGCGATGCAAGCATTAAGGCCGAAGAGGTCTTCAATATCTTCGAAAGCCTTATAAGCCTCGATGGCAAAGTCAAACAGGATTGGGACCCGCATGCACCTCTAGGGCCTGAAATGCCCCCCACAGGATTTTCTAAAATGCTCATTTCCTGTTTACTTCTGACGCTTGATTGTATGCCCAAAGGCGGCACCGTGTCCGTGACGCAAAGCGAATCAGACGAAATTGATATAAGAGCCGAAGGTGAAAACACAGGATTCAGGGGCAATGTTCTGGAAGCCCTAAGCCTGAAAATTAACGAGGAAAACCTGGATCCTAAAATTATTCACCCCTATGTCATGGGGCTTATGGCCAAAGATTATGGCTTCCAAATACGTGATAAAGAACAAAAGGAAGGCGTTATTGTCCTGGGCCTGCTGCCCCCTGCGCAATAACCTCAGGCTGAACACGCCCGTAGGTTAAAACGTTAATTTCCTTGGGGTATTACGACTTTCTCAATTCTTTCCTTACAAAAAATAGTATATACTTCTTAGGCTCGGTAATATCTATTTAATACTATTCAGGCATGTTTATAGTAGGGCACTGCGTAAAAGTTTGAATCAATCAAATAGCGCGACCAAAGGATTTGGTTAGTAAGGATGGTAGCATGGACGACCTGATCGGTGAGTTTCTGACAGAGACAAATGAGTTCTTAGATAGCCTGGATCAGGACGTTCTCGGCCTAGAGCAAAACCCCAACGACAAAGAATTACTCGGAAATATCTTCCGCCTTGTACACACAATTAAAGGAACCTGTGGATTTTTAGGGCTTCCCCGACTGGAGACAGTGGCGCATAGAGCTGAAAATGTACTGGGACGTTTCCGTGATGGTGACCTCGAAGTCATACCGGAATATGTGACCCTTATACTGGAGTCTCTCGATACCATTAAATTTATCGTCGGTGCCATTGAAGAAACAGGCAGCGAGCCTGAGGGCAGTGACGACGAGCTTATTGCAAAACTCGATGCTGTTTACGAAGGCACAAATAGCGCTGCAGGCGGCGGAGAAAGCGCTGCTCCGGCAGCACCTGTAGAAGAAGCCGCACCGGCCGAGCCGGAAGAAAGCATCCCGGGCATGGCGACGGAAGCGGAACTGGAAGCGGCCTTCGCGGCAGCAGAAGTGCTCCCTGTAGAGCCTGTCGAACCAGCGGAAGAAAGCGTCGCCGCCGAAGAGCCGCAGGAAGTAGAAGCGGCACCCCCGCCGCCGCCTTCCGAGACAAAAGAAGAGCCAAAAGCCGAAGCGGTCAAGAAAGAGCCTCCGATGACAACACAGACATTGCGCGTCAATGTTGATGTGCTGGAAGACCTTATGACCATGGTCAGTGAGATGGTCCTGACACGCAACCAGCTTTTGCAGATTTTGCGCACAGAAACCGAGAGTGAATTTGCCGCACCATTACAACGTTTGAACCATGTGGTTTCCGAGCTTCAGGAAGGTGTCATGAAGACACGCATGCAACCCATTGGCAATGCATGGTCCAAGCTGCCGCGTATTATTCGTGATCTCAGTATGGAGCTAAACAAAAAAATTGAGCTAGAGATGCGCGGGCAGGATACCGAGCTGGACCGCCAGGTCCTCGAGCTTATCAAGGACCCCCTTACCCATATGGTCCGCAATTCAGGCGACCACGGCATTGAAATGCCCGAAGACAGAGTGGCCGCCGGTAAACCCGAGATGGGCAACGTTGTACTGGAAGCCTTCCATGAAGGCGGGCATATCATCATTCGAATCACCGATGACGGCAAAGGCCTTCCTCTCGACAAGATTAAAGCAAAGATTGTTTCCAACGGTCTGGCCACAGAAGAAGAGCTGGCCGAAATGTCCACCCAGCAAATACAGCAATATATATTCCATGCCGGGCTTTCGACGGCGGAGGCCGTTACATCCGTTTCCGGCCGCGGTGTCGGCATGGATGTTGTGCGCACCAATATTGAAAAAATCGGCGGCTCCATTGAACTAAAATCCACAGAAGGAAAAGGCTCTACTTTCACCATTAAAATCCCACTGACCCTGGCGATTGTTTCTGCGCTTATTGTTGAGTCCGCAGGGCAGCGTTTTGCGATCCCACAGCTTTCTGTCCGCGAACTGGTCATGGCTTCCGAGCATGGTGACAACAAAATTGAAACAATCAGAGGAACGCCCGTTTTAAGATTGCGCGACCGCCTCTTGCCGCTCGTATCACTTGACGAATTATTGAAGCTACAAAGAGAAGGCTCCTCAGTTATTGATCTCGCCACAAAAGCTGAAGAGTTAGAGAGCGAAAAAGAGAGTGTAGTAGCAGCACAGCCATCTGAGGAATCGGAAGGCTCCAATGAAAATCTTGAAGCCGGTGAGAATCCTGAAGATGAAGCCAATCAAGAAGAGGCTAGCACCGGGGGCAATAAGCAACCCCTACAGAACCAGTATATTGTTGTCACAGAAACTGGCGCTTATGATTTTGGCATTATTGTTGATCGCGTTTACGACACAGAGGAAATTGTTGTGAAGCCGGTGCCTAAAATTCTTCGCGACATAGAGCTGTTTTCCGGCAACACCATCCTTGGTGACGGCAGCGTTATTATGATCCTTGATCCAAACGGCGTTGTCAGAGCAACAGGGGAGCTTGATGCCGCTGACGCTACAGATGCCGCAGCCGAAGACCATGTGGCACAAACGTCATCATCCCAACAAAAAACATCGCTTCTTCTTTTCAAAATTGGTGATGGAGCACCTAAAGCCGTGCCTTTATCTCTGGTTGCACGGCTTGAAAACGTCAAGACAACGGATATTGAACATTCCAGCGGGCAAATGATGGTCCAGTATCGCGGCGGCTTAATGCCCCTTGTTCCTTTTGACTCTTCCGTACAGATCAATGAAGAAGACCAGGAGAAGCCCGTTCTTGTCTTTTCGGACAAAGATCGCTCTATGGGCCTCATCGTTGATGAAATTATTGACATCACAGAAGAATATATCGATGTGCAATTAACCAGTACTCAAAGCGGGTTGCTCGGAAGTGCTATTATTAACGAGGCCGCAACCGATGTTGTCGACGTTATGCACTTCCTCAGCGCAACCCACGACGACTGGTTCAAGGACCATGGAGATGAGGCCTATGGCGGTGAAAACGGACACGGGAAAAAACGCGTTCTTCTGGTCGATGACAGCCCGTTTTTCAGAAATATGTTAGCACCGCTGCTGGGTATAGCTGGATATGATGTGACATCTTTGGAAAGTGCGCGGGACGCCTTGAAAATGTGTGATGATGGAGTCAAGTTTGATGTAATTATTAGTGACATTGAAATGCCGGATATGGATGGCTTTGAATTTGTCGAGAAAGTCAGGTCAGATTCGGACTGGCAAAACACACCGATGGTCGCCCTAACTTCTCATGCCACACCCCAGGACATTGATAGAGGCATACAGGCCGGCTTTAGTAAATATGTTGCCAAATTCGATAAAGACACACTGCTGAGCACATTGGCCCAGACTCTGATAGAGCAACCGGCACAACAAGAGGGAGAGCAACAATGAGCACAGCCGCCAGTACAAAAAGCTACGGTCTGAATGACGATTCTCAAGAATCCCATGATCAATCGAAGGATTTTTTGACAATTATAATTGCCGACCAACGCTTTGGCATTCCCATTTTACAGGTACAGGACGTTTTGGGAGATCAAACGGTCAACAACATCCCCCTTGCCCCGCCTGAGGTCGCAGGATCACTGAACTTAAGAGGGCGGGTTGTCACTGCTATTGATGTCAGGTGCCGCCTGGGTATTGAACCTCAGGCTGCTGAAGAATCAAGCGGCATGAGCGTAGTGGTTGAACACGGAAATGAGTTATACAGCCTGATCATTGATCGCGTGGGCGATGTTCTGTCGCTGAAAGATGATGCATTTGAAAATAACCCCCCTACTCTTGACGCCGTATGGCGTGAAATCTCCGGCGGTATCTTCAGGCTTGAAGGAGAACTCCTGGTTGTGCTCGATGTTCCGAGACTCCTCAATACCGTACATAGCTGATATGTGTATAAAAAATAAATTTTTAGGTACATGTAAGCTATAAAAAAATATAGAATGGTATCCAGTTTTCTTGAGCACAACCAGATACGGGAGCGAACGTTTAAATGAAATCTTGTCTTGTTGTCGATGATAGCCGCGTCGTCAGAAAAGTGGCGCGCCGGATTGCGGAAGAGCTGGGGTTTGAGTGTGTTGAAGCCGAAGACGGTCAAAAAGCATACGAAGCCTGCGAGCAAGCCATGCCGGATGCTATTTTGCTGGACTGGAACATGCCTGTCATGAGCGGTATCGAATTTCTGGAAAAGCTTCGCCAGATGGATAATGGTTCACACCCGAAGGTGGTGTTCTGTACAACAGAAAATGATATGAGTCATATACAGCGCGCTATGCAGGCCGGTGCAAACGAATACATTATGAAGCCGTTCGACAGCGAGATTATCCAATCAAAGTTTGTGCAAATTGGCTTGATGGAATCATCTTAGTCTGTGTTGTAAAGAAAGACCTTCCCCTTAATGATAGAAGAAAATCACGTGCCGCATGCTGATAATGCTCAGGGAGGATCCGGTGAAATTCGTGTCATGCTGGTGGACGATTCTGCCGTTATACGCGGAATTTTATCCAAAACCCTTGAAAGCGACCCCCTGATAAAAGTCGTAAGCTCCGTAGCAAACGGTGAGGTAGCAGTCTCGAACGTCAAACAAGCCAAGCCTCATATCATTATCCTCGATATAGAAATGCCGGTTATGGATGGGCTGACGGCCCTTCCGAAGCTGCTGGAGCGCTGCCCAAGCGCAAAAATTATTATGTTCTCCAGCCTCACGGAAAAGGGGGCAGTGGTCACTCTAAAGGCCTTAACGCTGGGCGCCGTCGAATGTCTTGTAAAACCCACCAGTTCTCAGGAAACAGGGGAAGGGACAGATTTCCAGAAAAACATCCAGAACCTGATAAAAGGTCTGGTTAGTCCCGCGGAACGCTCTACCCCTAACACTCCCCGGGAAACAGTCAGGGCCGCTGTTGCGACCCCAGCACCACGGCCTGAAAGCGGCGTCCCCATTTCCTTGCAACAAGGGGCGGGTGTTTATCAGGGAAAGCCTGATATTCTGGCCATAGGAAGCTCTACAGGTGGCCCTCAGGCCCTGTTTGAAGTTATTAAAAGCTTTACGGGTTTTGATATACCTATCGTGATCACTCAACACATGCCTGCAACGTTTACCAAAATTCTTGCCGAACACATTCAGCAACAAACAACTGTTCCCACCCATGAAGGTGAGGAAGGCATGGTCATAGAAAAAGGACATGCGTATGTAGCGCCTGGAGGATATCATATGAAGATTGTCCAGAAAGGTGAACAGCTGATCGTAAAACTGGATCACGGCCCGCCTGAGAATTTCTGTAAACCGGCGGTTGACCCTATGTTTCGCTCGGTTATAGAAATATTTGGCAACAAGGTTCTTGGCCTGATTTTGACGGGCATGGGCAGTGACGGCCTGGGCGGAGGAAAATTACTGGTTGAAAAAGGTGGACGTTTGATTGCGCAGGATGAAGAGTCAAGTGTAGTCTGGGGTATGCCGGGTGCCGTCGCCACGGCAGGTCTGTGTAACCAGGTCTTACCCCTTTCTGATATCGGGCCACAAACCCGCAAGATAATTCTAGGTTAACTTACAAGGTTGTTATGCGCATTACAGACTTTGATGTTTATAAAGATTTACTGAAAGAGCGATCCGGCCTGGTTCTCTCGTCAGACAAATCCTACCTGCTCGATTCCAGGCTTAGCCCTGTTGCCAAAAAGTGGGAATTTGCGTCTCTCGAAGCCATGACAGCTGCGCTGCAGGGTGTTCCTGACACAAAGCTGGTCAATGACATCATTGAGGCCATGACAACCAATGAAACCTCGTTCTTTCGGGACACCAGGCCCTTTGATTTGTTCAGGGACACTGTCTTGCCTTACGTACTCAAAGAACGCGTCAATCAAAGAAAAATAAAACTATGGTGTGCCGCCGCATCCAGTGGACAGGAACCTTACACTTTGGCGATGATTATAAAAGAGCAGGAATCTCTCTTTTCAGGCTGGGATATTAGTATCAAGGCTACCGATATATCAAATGAGATCTTGGATCAGGCACGCGCAGGCCTGTTCTCACAATTTGAAGTTCAGCGCGGCCTGCCCATTGCCCTGCTGATGAAGTACTTCGCACAGGAAGATGAAAAATGGCGCATTACCGATGACATTAAGAAATTAGTGCAGTTTAATTATTTCAATCTTCTGGATTCAATGGCCGGAATGGGGCCGTTTGATATTATTTTCTGCCGCAATGTCCTTATTTACTTCGATGAAGAAACCAAAGCACAAATCTTCGAGAAAATGTCCAAGATTATCGCCCCCGATGGTTTCTTGTTTCTCGGTGGCGCGGAAACGGTGCTCGGTATCACGGATACCTTTAAGCCGGTACCCGAGAAAAGAGGGCTGTATATTACCAAGGACAGCACCTATGCAGAAGATGTGGCTAAAACAGAAGCTGCCGCTCAAGGCACACAAGCCCTTGCACAATAAGCTTTTTGGCTTAGGGTCTAAACTCGTAATTCTTATCCATTCTGCGCCAGTCAAATTTTTGATAGATGGGCTTGAAAACTGTGCAGAGCATAGCCGAAGCTACGGTCAAGCAGTTTGAAAGTCCAGATACAAAAATTTGCGGCGCCCACAAAGCAAACCCAAAGGGTTTGTTTGTATTTATAAAATGCAAACAAGACGTTGCCTTGCTTCGCAGGGTGAGAAAATAAAAGAAAATTAGCTACGTTTTGCCAATTCGAATATGCTTCGGCATGTCCATCATTGTCAAAACTTGCTCCTTTCCCTTTATTTTGTCACAGAATTGTATAAGAATTACGAGTTTAGACCCTGGAAACTTCATAAACATACAAACGACCAAAAGGCAGCCTTCATGAGTGAAAACAAAATCCGTGACCCGCGTGAGATTAAAGTCAAACGCGCCGTCATATCTGTTTCTGATAAAGATGGAATTGAGGATTTTGCCAGAAAAATCCATGAAATGGGTGTTGAAATCCTTTCCACCGGTGGAACGGCAAAGCTGCTCAGTGAAGCCGGCATTCCTGTGAAAGATGTCTCCGAGCATACGGGCTATCCCGAAATGATGGATGGGCGTATTAAAACCCTCCACCCCAAAGTCCATGGCGGTATTCTGGCCAAGCGCGACGACCCTTCTCACACAGCATCCATGGATGAGCACGGCATAACCGCGATCGACATGATTGTCGTCAATCTCTACCCTTTTGCCGAAACAGTGAGCAGCAACGCTGATTTTGATACCTGTATAGAAAACATCGATATTGGCGGCCCGGCCATGATAAGAGCCGCTGCCAAAAACCATGATTATGTCGCAATTGTCACCGACCCACAGGACTATGAGAGAGTTCTGGATGAAATGAAAGACCACGACGGCGCCCTCACCTACCCCCTTAGGCAGCAACTGGCCGCCAATGCTTTTGCCCTTGCCGCCACCTATGACTCCAATATTGCCAGCTGGTTCGCAGCGCAGACAAAAGAAAATTACCCGCGCCGCATTAGCTTTTCAGGGACGTTAAAACAGACCCTGCGATACGGTGAAAACCCGCATCAAACGGCCGCTTTGTATCTCGTCGATGGCAGTCTGAGACCCGGCGCAGCCAGGGCTGCGCAGGTTCAGGGCAAAGAGCTCTCCTACAACAATCTGAATGACACCAATGCCGCGTTTGAACTGGTCGCCGATTTTGAAAATCCCACCGTGGCCATTATCAAGCACGCCAATCCATGCGGCATTGCATCAGCAGAAAATACTCTGGATGCTTATATGCGGGCCCTGCAATGTGATCCGATCAGCGCGTTTGGCGGTATTATTGCCGTTAATCGCCCGCTCAATGCCGAAACGGCGCAGGCTATTATTGAAGGCTTTGTCGAGGTCATTATCGCGCCTTCGATTGATGCGCAGGCTGCTGAAATTCTGGAGAAGAAAAACAAAATTCGTGTCCTGACCACCGGGGAGATGCCCGATATCCATCAGCCACGCCGCCAGGTCGTCCGCATTGCCGGCGGTCTTTTGGTGCAGGACTGTGATATCGGGCATATCAATGAAGACGATCTCAAGGTCGTAACAGACAGAGAGCCCACCAAAGATGAGATGAAAGACCTGATCTTTGCCTTCAAAGTCGCCAAGCATGTTAAATCCAACGCTATTGTCTACGCCAAAAACCAGGCCAGCGTCGGCATTGGCGCCGGCCAGATGAGCCGCATTGATTCCTCACGCATCGCCGCTTTAAAAGCCAAGGACGCTGCCAAAGAAATCGGTTTTGATGACCCCCTGACCAAGGGCTCGGTTGTCGCCTCCGACGCTTTCTTCCCCTTTGCTGATGGGCTTATCGCCGCCGCAGAAGCCGGTGTAACTGCAATCATCCAGCCCGGCGGCTCGATCCGTGATGAAGAGGTCATCGAAGCCGCCAATGAACGCGGCCTGGCTATGGTCTTTACTGGTATCAGACACTTCCGGCACTAAGCCCTCCAACAAAACACCCTCTCAATCGTCATCCCGCTTGTCTCGCCGTAGCTCGCTACTTGCGAAGCAAGTGGCAGGCGTAGGCGGATTAACCCCTTATTAACCATAAACAATTTGCATTGCCCCCCTGTTTTCAGGTAGAATGCACTTAACATATAAGAATTTTATAAAAAAATTATAAGAATAATAAAAACGGTAATTAGGTAATAAGGGTATGAAAACACTGTATAAATACAGGTTTAGACACGCGTCTTTCCATATATATTGTGGAGCGGTTTTAGCACCGCCCCTGCCCGCCACCTCAAATATGAGGGGGGCGTAGATATGGTTTTTTGGGCAACATTGTTTGGGACAGCCGCAGCCACAGGAGCCGATTACGTAACTGGCAACAAGGTATCGGGATGGTTTGGCGAGCAATTCAAGGGGGTCGCAGAACTCCTTAAAAAAGAAGACATCGTAGACGTTACTGGAATTTTAAGTAAATCAATTGGAACGGCTCCTGAACAACCAGCAACCCCGGCTACAACATCTAGTGCAGACAAGCCAAATACACTCTCAACTCTACTAAACACTGCAACAGAGAGCATTACGGACAACAGCACGCCCGGCAAAGAAGAAGGATGGCTTGACAGCATATTTGGCGGCGATCTCGACTTTGAAGACATGGCATCGCAATACGGCATCCCCGTCGCCATCGTTGGAGCAGCACTCGCTAGCCTTAAATTTGTAGATACTAATTGGGCGCTTAGTTTCGCAGGACTAGGGCTTCTTGCCCATTATACCGGCCTGACGGACATGGCAAAAGAGTACATGCTTGGTGAAGACCAACCGACACTAGAGATATAAGAAAATAAAAAAACGACAACGATAAAAAAATAAAAAACAAAACAACAAGAACCGTAAAAATACGGACAAACGGCAAAAAGATAAAAAGAGGTAAATAGAGAAGGTGTGTATCCATGGCGGATAACGACTACATAAACAACCCTTGGGGAACCTGGACGCCTCCTGCAGGCCTGGAGCCCTTAGCCACGGCCAGAACAAACCAGGCGAACCACGACCCGACAAGCCGCGTCACCGCAATCGCACCAGAGTATGACAAGGCCGCAGCCTCGGGCACACTCAATACCAGCTACGCGCGCAATTACGACCTGTCCATTTTGAAACAGGATGCCGACATCCAGGACACCGATTTTGAAAAGAATGTCTCCTTCCAGCACTCATGGCTGAAAGCCAGCCACCACACCTATGAAATGATGGAAGGCACCCCCCCGCCGGGCAACATGAGCGATCAGGAGCTCATCGAATGGGGCCAGGAATTCATGCTCGACTATGAAACCGGCATGGCCGAGTGGAGCACGGAGCTTATCAACCCGCTGAACTGGTTTAACAGCGACGACATCGGCGGCTCGATCGGCACCGACAGAAAAGCCGAAAAGGCGACACCACAACAAAAAGAAGCCCTGCGTTATTTAAAGGATGCCTACGACAAATATGATCTGGGTGCATGGGATAGCACCAGATATGTCCTTGAAACCTTCGCCTCACCCGAAAACATAGCCATGCTCCCCGCGGGCCTTTTGGGTAAGGGCGCACAAATTGGCTGGAATGTTGCCAAAGGCGGCCTACAGGCAATCAGATCAACCGGGCTCAAAACCGCCTGGACAAATGCAAAAGCCGTGGCGGGGCCGGTGACATCACAATATGGTTTCAAGGCAGGTGCGATTGAAGGAACCGCTTTTGCCGCCGTTGATGCCAATCACCGCCTGGACACCGATGTCACGATCGGCAGAGAAACAGAATTCAGATATGACCTCTTCGCCCAGCAAGTCGCCATGGGCGCCGTAGCCGGTGGCGCTGGCGCGCACTACATCCCGAAAGTCGTATCCTGGGCAGGCAGGAAACTCAGTTCTGCAGGGGGTGGTGCGGTAAATGCAACAAACACTGTGCGCGGCTGGTTTGGCAGAGCACCTACCACCGTATCTGTAGGAAAAGTTATCGGTGCCCCCCAACGAACATGGATGCATAGGGTCGCATGGGCAGCTGGCCAACCATGGCGCTGGGTTCCTATGGCACAAGCTGCAGACCCTTCAGATTGGCTACCCAATGATCTTGTGTTTGGGAAGTATATACATGGTTTTATTGCCGCCGTAGATGATCAGATAGTCAGCAAAGATCGCAACATGATCACAGCTTTCAATAGCCTTAATGATGAAGTGGAAAGGATTGCCCTAAAAACATCCGATGGCGGCGTCAAGATAGAAGATGCCAAGAACCAAGTTAAAAAAGTTATCAATACCTTCAGAACAGACAACGAAACAAAGTTGCAGGAATTCGCAAAAAGCCTCGATCCTCTGATTGATGAAATAAAGCTTGAAAAAGAGTTGGCGGAACTTGCTGAGCAAATACGCAGAGAAGAAGGAGGTAAAACTATAAAAACAGTAAAAGGCGCTCAACAAGTACGAGATACAGCAAATAGTCTCATGGACGCATGGGAAAGAAAATCTGGAAAAAAACTAACAGCAAGCGGAAGAAATGCGCACCATGTAAGCATCCAAAAAGGCGGAGCAGGAAGATTCAGGCTCGAAGCGAGGCAGGTAACTGCCATGCACAACTACATCATTGACCTCAAGGAAACAGCTACAAAGCTAGCCGATCAAGGTAGTGATTTCTCAAAAAGTTACGAACGCGACTTCGATAAAATATTAGATATGAAAGGCGAAGAAAACGCAACGGCCATTGGCCAAGCAATAAGAGAAAGTCTGTGGTCAATAAAAAAACTGACCGGCAACACAAATCAGGCAAAATCTGCAGATGCCGCTCAACGGATACAAGATAGGCCTTACTACACTGTACGACGCTTTATTCCCAAATGGTTGGGTGGAACAATGGGTATGCGAACAAACAAAATTGAAGATCTGGATGCACAAATGCGCATGTTTGACGTTGGATATTATAACCCCAACAGACGAGTCGCTGGTATCAAAGAATTTGCAGATAGAGATAATGCCGAAAGGTTTGCCATTCTAATAGAAATGGCCCGTGAGGTTCCGGAGGTAAAAGAAGGAAAGCAAACCATTGTAGAATATCTAGATGGGCAGGCAAGAACACTTTATAACGCAGGCAGAGAGTGGGAGTATCTAAAAGCTATACAACGCCTGCAATGGCAAACAGGCAGAGGTACGGAAAACAAAATACCGCAGAATCTTTCAAACAGTCTAGGGAGCGATAAAGACCGCCCAGACGTTATGGCACTACGGGTTGGCAAGAAGGCAGACGCTACTGACCAGGCACATTTTACTCAATTCTTAAACGGTGTTGAATACGAAGAAGCTTGGATGCCACACAGTCCGTACGCCCAGGACCAAAGACACACTTATGATCTATTTGTACGTTGGAGCAATCCGTTCTGGCATGGAAAAAGGTTTGCCGGCACAAACGAAGTTGGCACACCTTTTAAGGATGATGTTATATTAAAAACACGGAACCGATGGGTAACCCAAGCAAAGGCATATCTTTTCGGCGGATATACTGTTCCTTCATCAGACCCCAAAAATCCAGTTCCACAAATCAGATGGCTTCCTGAATCTAAGGACGGTGAAACGAGAGGATGGACAGCAACGCTCGCCGAAAGCGCAAAAATACCAGTCAGACTAGCCTGGAACTGGGCAACCTTACCCTTCCGCCCAGCCATCATAGTTACAAAGCCTCTTTTCAATAATATAGTGGCCAAAAAGGTCGGGATGGGACTGGGCGTTGGTGGCGTTGCTCTCGCCGCAACAGAAGGCCTCGCTGAAAATACTATTACGCCTGAGAGAGACACATGGATCACCAATGAGGAAGGCAATCTTGTTGTCCCATTCACCGATACTGATCTCGATTTTGGCAACAGAGCTGTCGGGCTTGGGCTTGGGCTTGCTGATTTGGGACTGGCCCCCCTCAGAGGATATACAGGCGCCGTACGGGGGCTTTGGAACTCCGATACCATGCAGGGTATGGTCAAAAAGAAATTCGGCAGCACCGCACCCATTGACCTTGAATTGGAAAAGTATTTTAGCCTTGATGCTCCCGGCCTTAGTGTCATGGAACTTAACAAACATTACCTCGGTGATCGTGGCGGTGCTGAAATCAAAACTGTCACCAGTGAATTCCAAAAAGCCATGGATGAGCTGGATGAAATTGCAGGCAGGCCAACATCCACGGATATGGACAAAGCGCTGGAAGAGCTCGATGAGATAGCCCGCATATCAAGCAATACAACACCGAGCAGGGATTTTTCGCAAATCAACGCAAGAAAAACGCAGGCTCCATCAAAACCGCCGCCAGAATTTATGAAAGACAAGCAGAAGACACTCAATTATCTGGAGACGCTGCAACCAACCATACAACAGGAATTCACGCAAGAAGCTAGCAGTGCTCCCCCAGAAGGCCGGGAGGCAATGCTTGCCTATCTCGAAACGCTGCAACCGACAGGACCAACTTAAAAATGGCCTAGACAGAGGATAATAGAATGGGTGATGTAACAGACAAACAAAAGCTGAAAGAACAGCTCAAAGAATACAAAGAGATCGTAAAAAGTCCGCTTGTGAAAGATATCAACGAGCCGGACAAGGTTCTTCAGCTCATAGACAAAGCGCTCAGCATACTATCAACAGTAACCACGAGCAAGCAGATTGATGATCTATTAGACCACGCGGAAAAAAATTGGCTTCCGGCATACAGGAAAGTAAAAAAAGAATTCCTGACTACGGCTCCTGCGGAGATCGAGGCCGAGTTTGAGAAGCAAAAAGCGGCGCTGAGGGCTCACGATCCCAACAGCCCCCTGCTTCGGGGGATCGAAACCACAGAAACCGCCATCCAAGGCTTCGCCGATGATGTCATGGTTTTGGTAAGGCTGTATGGAGCCACGCAAGGCTATGCCCAACAGGTGTCTGCGATCATCAACAAAAACCCAGGAAAGAGCACCACAAATCCCGCCGCGGCCGCGGCGAAAGGCCCGACCACGGAAGCGAAGATACAAAAAGAAAAAGATGCGCTGGCTCCTCTGGAGGCCCGCAGGGATGTGCTGAAAGCTTTGGCGAGCCGCAACGTCGGACAAAGCGCAGAGCTGGACGCCCTGGCAAAAGAAATCGCCACGAAGGAAAAAAAGATAGAGATGCTGGAAAACCGGGCAACCGACGACGACGGCAATCCGCTTGAGCTTGACGAGCAAATGAAAAAGGTGCAGCAGGCCGCCACCAGAAAGGGCAAGATAGAAGAAACAATCACCTCTCTTATTGTTGCCAGAGAAAATCTGAAAAAAGATTTTGACCCCAAAAGTGAGATCAGACAGCGCTTCCTGGATGATGTCGCGCTTAACATTACAAAGCTTGAAAAATTCAGGGACGATCCGGATGCGGAAAATGCCATGCCGTACGCCGAGGATCTGCTGCGCCGTATCAGCATCAAAAAGCAAGAAGTGGATGAGAATGCAACGGGTATCAAAGAGGCGCTGAAAGAGCTTAAAGAAATAGAAAAGGAAGCCAAAAAGCGCAATCTCAACGCCGACACGCTTGAAGAAATCAAAGATGCAAAAGAAGCGCTGGGAAGAGCAACTGTCAACAAAGACCCGGAGACTGTTCAAAGGATTGTTGGAAATGCGCGAGGGCTTGTCGGCAGGCTCAAATGGGATGACACAAAAGGCGCCGGAGGACGGGCCGCTTACGAATTCATGCCCATGGAGATGCAAAAAGGCGGCGTCTGGGCGGATGCCGGAAAAGCCATTACTGGAACTGTGTCCAAAGGCTTTAACGACAGCACGAACTGGCTGAAAAGCGTCTGGAAAGGCGGAAAAGGCGATACGATGCAAACGCTCATGCGTTATGGCGGCGGTGTTTTTGCCGGTATCGCCGGTGTCTGGGCTATCGGTAAGCTGATCGATAACACTCCGGTTCTCAACTGGCCGGGTATCAAGCAGCTCCTGAAAATCGGTGTCTTCCTGCTGGCCACTATGGCCACCATCAAATTTATGGAAGGTGCGATGCCCGGCGTTGCACAAACATCAGGGAAATTCGGTAGCCTCAGCCATACACCGAAACCAAACCCCGCAGAAGCAGGCATCAAGCCTTTCGGTGCAAAAAAAGCCGATACTCCTGACGGGACAGAAGTTGAGCCTCCTGCTGACAAAAAAGGCGCAGCGGCAGGCGCCGGCGTAGCGAGCGAAAGTTCAACGCACGAATTTTGGAATAAAGGAACGGGCAAAGTTCAGGAATTCGAAGTTTCTTACGGTGTGGACGTACAAAAGGACTCCGGTATACCAAGCAAAACCATGCTCGACCCTGAAGGCGGCGCCTTCCTTATAACCCTCACGGCAAATGCACAACGTGATGACGCCCACGCCTTCCAGGGAAAAGGCAGTAACCTGCCTGCAAACATCCATGGTGCCGGAGGTCTGCTTGGTGGTGGCACAGGAGGACTTAATCTGCCACATCAAATCTCACGGACTTCCTCACAAGAAGGCAAAGCCCTCAAAGTGGGTGGCATTGTACAGGTTGCGAATGAGGACAACATGGCCCCACAAGTTATTCCTTATGAGGCAGTCCTGAAGTTTAATCAGGGGCACGAAACAACATTTAAACCTATGAAAATGGCTATATAGGAAGAACAATGAATAAACATAAAACAAGAACAGGAAGGGCTTTATCCTTGTGCGGAGGGATGGTATGATTTTAGCTGGGAATTATGCATCATCCGGCTTGATTCCCTTATCCGAAAGGGCCGTTCTGGCGAGCTTATTCATGGCAGAAAACGAAACAGATAACGATACAGATAACAGCGGCGGAAGCGATTCCGACGATGCTGGCAGCATCAAAGACGACTGGGGCGGCTCCGGCGGCAAACCGTTTTTCACGCCTGATGACTTTGACCTTTACGTCAACAAGATCACCGGCGAGACGTATATCTTTCACGGGCCTGATTTGCCCCATGATGTCGAGCGGCTGGAATACGACCCGGATGCCTACCGGGTGAATGTGATTACGAAGGACGGTTTAAACCTCGACCTTGGCGTTAAAATTCAATGGCTGATCCGCCCTTATTTTTCCAAGGCAAAAAACGTTTTTATTGTTAAAACAAAAGACGGCGAATCCATTGACGGCATCGAAGTACCGATGAGCGTTAAAGGCAAAGAATAAAAGAAAAAAGCCTGCAACTTTGCGCAAGACAAACGGGCTGTGGTAAAATATTTAAAGGGAATATCAGGGTGTTCCTGCAATCAAAACAAGGTTAATATGACCTTATGACCGAAGACACAGAAGTACATCCTGAACGACCACCCGCAGGCAATTTGACTGATTTTGTCTATGGCGTGGATAAAGAAAATCCTCTTGATATAGAGGTAGCGGTCAAAGAGGACGGGAAGATTGTATTGTTTCACAATAAGCCCTTTAAAAATGACCTGTCCTGGCTGGAATTTGATTTGGGAACGAATGAACTGGATTTTGTTCTGGATGACGGAGAAATAAGAGACGTAGGACTACCACTAACAGAAAATGTGGCAAAACATATGCAAAATAGTCACCAGATTTTAATGATTTTATTGGATGATAATACAGGGGAAGCAAAAGAAGGAAACTATATACCGCTGATCATCCATAAAAGCTAAGTCCCGGATCAACCGGGCAATATAAAAAGAAAAGTGTGTAACCGAAGTAAATAGAGGAGTGTATTATGACTGGATTTCCAAATGTAGGTAAGGACTTTGCAGAGAGTTGCGCATTTCGTTGCCCTCTTGATGGGCCGACTGAATATATCGATCAAATCGGCGGCAACAAAGTGGCGCTGAACAATCAGCTGAACATCTCATTAACCCCAACGCCTGGTGGCACTTAGTAGTTCTTCTTGAGCGAACTGCATTTCATCGTGGACAAGGCAGCCGAGATGAGCCGCGCGGAATTTACACTGCCGTACATGAGCACGGCGAGACGAAGGATAACGATGTCCACGGTTAAAGGCAGAAGCTCTAGCCGCACCAGACCCTGGTAACAACCCCGCTATCGATCTCAATCGTCAGCACCAGAGGGTTCCCCGACGGTTTTATGTCCCCGCCTGCCACAACCACTCTGTAAGGTTTGTCATGGCGTTTTAAAAGTGCTTTCTTCAACGGCTTTCCGATCCAGTCACCAAAATCACAAGCTTTAATTTTCTCCAGCGATATTGTTTCTTCCGGCGGCGCAATTTGTCCGCGCTGTGGTTGATAGCGGCTTGCCTTCTGCGTTTGCACCTGCTGCTGTGGCACCACGCTCTCAACAATCCCCGGCTCCGCATCCCACCCGCCGGAAAACATCGCAGATAACAGCGCCAAAACAACCGGTATGGCAAGCAACACCAGCCATAGTGTCGGCTTGCTCAATCCTGTGTCTGCTCCCTTATTATCTTCTTCGCTCATAGCCCATGATAACCGCTTATCCCTTGCAATCGCAAGCGCCTGCGCCTATCCCTTTCCTTATGATTGACCATATCATCTTGTTCATTATCGCTCTGATCGCCAACGGGTTTTCAGCCCTGTCCGGCGGCGGGGCGGGCTTGCTGCAATTTCCGGTCCTCATCTTCCTTGGCCTACCCTTCGGTATCGCCCTGGCCACCCATAAAATTGCCACCGTCGCGCTCGGCGTCGGCGCGGTATTGCGCCACCTCAAGGAAAAAACGCTGGAGCGCAATTTCTCCCTTTACGTTTTAGCCACCGGCCTGCCCGGTGTTGTTCTCGGCGCGTCGATCATCTTAAGCGTCCCCGACCGCCCGGCAGAAATAACACTTGGCGCGCTTACTCTGGGACTTGGCCTATATTCCATTTTCAAAAAATCGCTGGGACAGGATTTTGAGCCCAAAAACCGCGATAAAAAAGGCTATATCCTTGGCGGCCTGCTCATCTTCCTCGTCGGCTTCTTTAACGGCTCCCTCAGCTCCGGCTCCGGCCTGTTCCTCACCATGGTGTTTGTCAAATGGTTCGGCCTCGATTACAAACGCGCAGTCGCCTATACCATGGCGCTGTGCGGCCTTGTTTGGAATGGCACCGGCGCTATTGTTCTTGGCTTTCTCGGCACGGTGCAATGGAGCTGGCTGCCCGCCTTGCTGCTCGGCGCGATCCTTGGCGGCTATGCCGGCTCGCACCTTGCGATCATCAAGGGCAATCTGTGGATCAAACGCAGCTTTGAGATCGTCACGCTTTTGGTTGGCATAAAGCTGCTAATAGGGTAAAACCTCTTAATGTCTAAACCTCTCGAGCACATCCGCAACTTCGCCATCATAGCGCATATCGACCACGGCAAGTCGACCCTGGCCGACCGCCTCATTCAAACCTGCGGTGGGCTTGAAGATCGCGAGATGAAAGAACAGGTGCTCGACAATATGGAGCTAGAGCGCGAGCGCGGCATCACCATCAAGGCCCAGACCGTGCGCCTGACCTATAAAGCCAAGGACGGCATCGAATACCAGCTCAACCTCATGGACACACCCGGCCATGTCGACTTCTCTTATGAAGTCTCGCGCAGCCTCGCCAGTTGCGAAGGCTCCCTGCTGGTCGTTGACTCCACGCAAGGAGTCGAAGCGCAAACGCTCGCCAATGTTTACCAGGCCATCGACAACAGCCACGACATCGTCCCCGTCATCAACAAAATCGATCTGCCCGCCGCCGATATCGAATCCGCAAAAAAAGAAGTCGAAGACGTCATCGGTTTGGATGCGTCTGAGGCCGTCCCCTGCTCCGGCAAGACCGGCGAAGGCATTGATAATCTGTTAGAGGCCATCGTCGCCAAATTACCGCCACCCAAAGGCGACACAGACGCCCCAACCAAAGCGCTGCTGGTGGATAGCTGGTATGACTCTTATCTCGGCGTGGTCATCCTTGTCCGCGTCATTGACGGCTATCTCAAAAAAGGCCAGAAAATCCGTTTCATGAATACCGGCGCCACCCGCGACATTGACCGCGTCGGCATATTCACCCCCAAACATGTGATGCTCGATGAGCTCGGCCCCGGCGAGATGGGTTTTATCACCGCCGGTATCAAGGACATCAGCGACACGAAAGTCGGCGATACCATCACGGATGAAAAATACCAATGCGAAACCGCCCTCACCGGCTTCAAACCCTCCGTGCCGATGGTGTTTTGCTCCTTCTACCCCATCGATAATGGCGAGTATGAAAAGCTGAAAGACTCCCTCGCCCGCTTGGCGCTCAATGACGCCAGCCTCCATTTCGAAGCCGAAAGCTCACAAGCCCTTGGCATGGGGTTTCGTTGCGGATTTCTCGGCCTGCTGCACATGGAGATCATACAGGAACGCCTCGCGCGCGAATTCGACCTCGACCTCATCCCGACCGCTCCGAGCGTTGTCTATCAAATCTATGACATGAAGGGCAAGATGACCGAGCTCTACAACCCCGTCGACATGCCAGACCCGACACATATAGAGCATGTCGAGGAGCCGTGGATCAAAGCGACCATCCTCACCCCCGATGAATTTCTCGGCGGGCTGCTGACATTGTGCCAGGAACGTCGCGGCTCACAAATCGAGCTGACCTATGCCGGCGCGCGGGCGATGCTGGTCTACCGCCTGCCGCTGAACGAAGTGGTGTTTGATTTTTACGACCGCCTCAAATCCATCTCCAAAGGCTATGCCAGCTTCGATTACGAGCTTGACGGCTACGCGCAGGAAGACCTGATCAAACTTGACATTAAAGTCAATGATGAGCCCGTCGATGCGCTCTCCATGATCGTCCACCGCTCCCAAGCCGAGCGCAGGGGCCGTCATCTGTGCGAACGACTGAAAGAGCTGATCCCGCGCCAGATGTTTAAAATCGCCATCCAGGCCGCGATCGGCGGTAAAATCATCGCCCGCGAAAATGTCAGCGCTCTGCGAAAAGACGTCACGGCAAAATGCTATGGCGGCGACATCAGCCGTAAAAAGAAACTGCTCGATAAACAGAAAAAGGGTAAGAAAAAGATGCGCCAGTATGGGAATGTCGAAATCCCCCAAAGCGCGTTCATCGCGGCCCTTAAGATGGGGGATGAAAAGTGACAGGTTGCTTACGCGGCTTTGCCGCTTAGCCAACCTGTCATCCTGAGGAGCCTGAAAGGCGACGTAGGATCTCATTGCTTGACGCGCTCTGGCCTTGCCATATATAAAGAGCACTCCACAACCAAAGGACAAATCCATGATCAAGAAAGTTTCCGGCGATATTCTTTTGAGCGATGCGCAGGCTATAGCCCACGGCGTTGCCCCGCACGACCATTTCAATCAGGGGCTGGCGCTGGCTCTACGGGAACAAAACCCGGCCATGGCCAAAGATTTCCGCCATTTCTGCCATCAGCAAAACCCGAAAGCCGGGGGCGCTTGGCTGTGGGCCGGCGGCGAAGGCGTGATTATCAATTTGATGACGCAGGAGCCTGCACCGGATGAAAAAGCGCATCCAGGCAAAGCGAGCACGGGAAATGTCTCCCATGCGCTGAAAAAGCTGCGCAAAATTATCGAGGCAGAAAACATCACCTCCATTGCCCTGCCCAAACTGGCGACGGGCGTTGGCGGGCTGGAGTGGAGCGAGGTTGAGCCTCTGATCGAGGAGCATCTGGGCGATCTCGAAATCCCCGTCATCATCTATGAGACCTATGCCAAGGGTGAAAAGGCGCCAGAAGACCTCGCCAAAGCTGCTTAAGATGGAGGGTGAGTGGTGTTTTTTGGACAATTCAAAGACTTTCTAAGAAAGATCAAACATTTTCATGTATTTGGAACAGGACTAGGTATAGAAAATGTTTCAAATGAAGAACGAGAAGCATATAAAAAAAATTATGCTCTTATTTCAGAAGCTATAGGAAATATCTTTACTGAAGGCAAAATATCTCAGGAAACACATCAAAAAATTTGGAAAGCCAGAGATCAAGCAAGATTAGAACTCTGTGATGAAATAAAAAATTACACTGAAGAAATATTCCTTATTAGCCATGAAGCCTTCTCTCTGTACTATAGCTTTATCGCAGGTGAACACGGCCTTCCCAAAGGCCCTGAAAGAACAGAGAGAGTTAATCAATTCTACGAATTAATTAAGCGCCTCAATAAATTTGAACCTCACAAAAAATACCGTCCTTACATTCAATACTAGCTCCCCCGTCATTGCGAGCTCAGCGAAGCAATCCATTTAAAACCACAGATAGACACAGATGCGCACGGATGGTTGATAGGAAAATTTATATCTGTGTTGATCTGTGTTCATCCGTGGTTGTTTGCACCTTCTGGATTGCCGCGTCGGCCTAACGGCCTCCTCGCAATGACGCGCTCTGCGAAAGCGCTGTGTCCGCTGTGATCGCTGTGGTTTAAAAAACTTAAGCCGCTTGCTGTGTTTCGTCCTTGATCACATCGCTGTCGGCATTGTGACGCACGGACTCAATGCCTTTTTCGGCGCCCTGCTTTGTGGTGTAGCCTTCGCTCTGGCAGATTATTTCGTGATTGGCGGCCTTCAGATTCCAGTAAAACTGATCGTCTTTGCCTTTTTTAATCGTGTAATAGCCCATTTGAGCCTCCTCTTTTCATGGTTTGGTAACTTAAGCCGCCTTCTCCTGCTGCCCACCGGCGATCCAGGCCTTCGCCTGCTCGGCCTCAGCCAGCTTAAAAAGCTTCACTTCAGCGGGAAAGAACGGTTTAACGACCGCCGCCATATTCCGCATCCAGCCCACATCCGTGGCCAGTGCGATATGGGACAGGTCGTGCCAATGTTTCAGGCCGTAGGTCATGTCATCCCACATGGCGCTCAGCTCCATGCCTGTAAAATCCTCGTTCATTACGACCAGCATTTTACCCGGTTTATGCTTTTTAAGCATCTCATCACACAGCGGCAACATGCCATCGACATAATCCTCGTGCGTCAGCTTGCCGCTGATCTCAAAACCCACTGTGTTTTCAGGAAGTCCTTCAATTACTTTATACATCCTTCAATTACTTTATACATCGCTTTATCTCCTTTTTGCCTGTGGTGCCGCCTGACTGTATACCCTGTGCAAAAAAATTACAAAAACAGGGCAAGGCGCTTGTTTAAAAACCTTGCTTAACTAGGAAAAATAACCTATAATACCTGCATGGAAAACAGCCACAACAAACCGTCATTGCGAGTACCCAAGGGCATAAACTTCGCGAAGCAATCCAGTCTTTATGCTTTTGCCTCTGGATTGCCGCGTCACACGAAGCAACGTCAAAGACGTTGTTCGTTTTAAAGGAAAGCGAACAAACCTGGGGTTTGCTTCGCGCATTCCTCGCAATGACAAGAAAGAATATGAAAACATAATTCCTGTGATTCAAACTGAAGGACTGGACATAATGCAAAACCAACGGACTATTAACAGCGGAGAAAAAACATTGAAAAATCAAGGCCATGGCAAATGCCGAAAAAAAAGCGACCAACGAACTATTAAGCCCGCCCTGTTGCCAGAATCCAAAACGCAGCCTAAACTGGCCCTTCATTTATAAAAGGAGACACAAAATGCGCATCATACTCGCCACTGCTTTGCTACTGGTTTTCGCCTGGCCGGCAAACGCTCAGGATTACAAAACCGTGCTTGATGTTCCCGAAGGTGCAACGCTGGTTAGTTTGTCGGCCACCGAGCGCGTTGAGGTTGAGCAGGATCTTCTGGTGGCGCAGCTCAAATACGAAGCGGAGAACGCCAACCCGAAAGCGCTACAGGATGAGATCAACCGCGCGATGAAAAAAGCCGTTGATGCCGCGAAGAAAGTCAAAAGCGTAAAAGTTTCGACCCAACAATATTACGTGCATGAATATCGCCGCGACAAACACGCACCGAAGATCTGGAAAGGTTCGCAAGGTTTGATGATTAAGGGAAAAACAGCGGATGAGCTTTTGGAGCTGACCGGCAAGCTGCAGGAAATGGGGCTCACGATGAGCGGGTTAAGCTATGCTCTGTCGCCGGAGCTTCTGGAAGAAACGCGGGATAATCTATTGGAAGTTGCATTGAAAAAGCTGCAGGCAAAAGCTGCGCGCACAGCCAAAGCTTTAGGCAAAACCAGCGCCGATCTCCTGCAGGTTAATGTCGACATGGGCGGTGGCACCCGCCCGCAGATGATGCGCTCCTCCATGGCGATGTCCGAAGGAATAGCGGCCAGTGCAGCCCCCGTCGCCGCGCCGGGCCAAAGCGATATCACATTGAGCGTCAACGCTCAGGCGCTCGTGAAATAATGGAGGGGTGAAATAATGGAGACCAACAAAAAACGGCCGCTCAATTTTACAAGCGGCCGTTTTGGAATTCCGTTATTTGATCCTAGAGAAGTTTATCCTTCAGATCTTTTGCAATCCGGAACGCGACTTTCTTCTTCGCCGGAATCTGGATTTGCTCGCCGGTTGCCGGGTTGCGCCCCATCCGTGCTTTCATTTGCTTGACCTGCAAAATGCCAAGGCCGGGAATGCGTACGCGGTTGCCGCTCTGCAGCTGGGAAACGAAATTCTCAACCATGTCTTCCAGAATCGCTGTCGTATCCTTCTTTGACATGTCGTGCTTTTCGGCCAGTTCTGCGGCCACTTGTTTCAGTGTAACGGTTGGTTCTGCCATTGCTTTGTCCTTTCCTGATGAGTTAAAGCGAATCCTATATTTCAATACTACACCAAGACAGGCGCGCAAAAAAAGCCCATTTTACCAATATTTTCAGCCTTCGGCGTTATTTTCCCTAAGCAGCTTCTTTTTGCTGCCCGGAAGCGATCCAGTTTTTGGCATCTTCAAGCTGGTTAAAGTCGAACAATTTCACCTCGCCAGGGAAGATCGGACCGAAGAGATTGGTCATTGTGCGTATCCAGTTCTCATCAGTTACCAAGGCAAAATGGCTGAAATCATGCCAATGCTTGATCCCGTAAGTGGCATCGTCCCACATCGCCGAATACTCCATCCCGGTGAAATCCGGCCCAATGACACAAAGCATCTTCATCGGCTTGTGCTTCGCCAGAACCGCATCGGCAGCGGGAATTAACTGCTCGACATAATCTTCATGGGTCAGCTTGCCGCTTATCTCTACGCCCAAAACACCTTCAGGCAGATCTTGAATGGTCTTCAACATAATGCTCTCCTTTGTTTGTGCTGATATATATAACGCAAGCTAGTGCATTTTTTGTCATGTTCAAGGATAGGGCTGCAAACTCAGCCTAATGACCGCAATGTGCGCCATGTTGATGGCCATAGCGATAATGATGCTTTGCATGTTTTCGGTACTTTTTATAGTGCTTCGCAGGCTTGTAATAATGGCCGTAATGATATGGGTTATAGGCATGATATGAACGACGAACATGCTTCCTCTTATGGGCCTTATTATGCTTTTTCATCTTATGATAACGGCCTTCAAACGGATGAGCCTCGCCACCAGCCGCCACAACGCGCCAGGAACCGTCAGGTTGCAAACAAGCCTTGCCGTATCCGGCCTTCACATCATCGCCGATGCGAATGGATTTGGCGTAACTCCGGCAATAGGAACCATACTCAGCTTTGGCGACCGCCGGATTGAAAACAACAGGAATCATAAGAGCGCCTGCAATTAAGAGCGTTTTAATTTTCATGATCGTATCCTCGCTTCATTGGTTGGTGTTAACGCTGCTGATACGAGGTGAATTTGAGAACCCTTCTATTTTTATTGCAAAAAGGCCCCGCCTTATTTGGCAGGGCCTTTTAAAATCGCTACTGGCTCTCAGGCTATTATTTTTTATAAACCGCCGCAAGGGCTGCGCCCGCGCCAACACCTGTCAACAGGGATGCGCCCATCCATGACATGATCAGCGACGCCGGAACCGGCATATAACAATACTTGCCAATATCCAAAGCGGCCAAAAGAAGACCTACATAAAGACCGTAGCGCAGACCTTCCGATACACCTTTGCCTTCATAATTTTGGACAAAGATATAAGTGATCATAAAAGACAGCGCCAATTGACTCATCAACATAAAATGGAAGTACTTGGTATGATCTTCCATCGGGCGCCACAAACGGGCCGTCGCTTCATAAGTATCGCTTAAAGCCACACCATGAACCAAATACTGGAAGCCAAAAACAAAAGCAAAAACAGCTATAACCGATAATGCAAAACGTGTGGTATTCATAACAACTCCTCACAAACTCCGGGTTTAAAAACGATCCTGAGTCGCTAGGATATATCGCCTTATCAAAATATGGTATGTTTTTTTATGGTAGACGCAACACAACAGGACAAAGCGCACAATTCCTCCCATAAAGACGAGGATATCAACCCCGTCAGCCATCAACATTTTTCTTCTGAAATCAAAAAGCTCATCGACGAAGCCGAAGATATACGACTCGCACGCATGAGAGAATATGAGAAGAGAGGATTTCTTTCTTTTTCTCTGGGGCTGTTTAGTGTCCTGGCCGGGGCCTGCGCCTTTGGCTGGTTCTTCTTTGTACGACTAGACCTTTTGCTGGGCATACTGGGTTTGATTGCCGGGGTTATTCCCTCTTATTTGCTTCACCAATACAAAATGCGGCCTCTGCAGCAATATGAGCGCCAGCACAAAATGGTCTTTATGCCAAAACTAGCAAAAGCGCTGGGCAACCTGAAATACAGGCCAAAGAGCGGCATCAAAATTAAAATGCTGGGGCCAGCCAGAATTCTACCCTCTTTTGAAAACTACCACGCCGAAGATTGTCTCTCCGGCACCTACAAAGGCACAAAGCTCATTCTTTCAGAAGCTCGCATGACCCACCGAAAGCAAGCCGGCCATCTCGTTTTTGACGGGGTGTTTATATTGCTGCAATTAAGTGAAGAAAGATTCACAGGTCAAACCATTATTACAGCAGACCGGCATTCGGCAAAACGGTGGCAAGGAAAACGATGGAAAGACTTACAATCTTTTACAGTAGAAAATGGGGACCTTGCCCGTATTTTTGATGTTTATACAGACACACCCAAGGAAGCTGAAAATTTTGCCCGTGAAGAAATTCTTGAGCGACTTAAAGAAATATCAACTGAGTTTGATAAATCTCCTCTTTCCATCTCTTTTTATAAGAAGAAATATATTTTTATTATGATTCCATACGATGTCGATATGTTTGAACCGTCAAATCTCTATCTGCCAATTACAACCAGCAGTAACGCCCATCGTTGCAAAAAAGAAGTCGACCAGATTTTAGCAATTATAGATATGCTGGCGCTTTACGAACCCAATGTCGCTAAGGACAAATCTTTACATCTCTACACGTAAAATAATGTCCTGCTCTCCAATCATGACTGACTTTCTGGCCTTCTTTGGCAGGGGAACGCCGCACCCCCGGCAATAAACCATCACAGCTGCAGCCAAAAAATCCCGGCTGTACTCTATTTTTGCCCCTGTCTTATCAAGCGGGTTTTCTATAGTAACATAAATGACGTTTTCATCTTTTTCGTCCGCTCTGATCGATATGATTTCGCCGGTTGGAGGTTTTTTTCTCTCCTTCTGGACGCAAAGGGAATAGAGAGCCTTATAAGCCTCCCCATAATCAAAAATAATCCGCCTGTCTTCACGTGGCATAACTCACTCCCGATAACAGCAATACTTTCATCATTTTCCACCAGCTAGCTTTACAAGCTCGTCCGCGATCTTCGTAGCAAGCTTGGAAGGATCAAAGTCCTTGTATTTCTCCGCCATGTTTTGCGCCGCCTGTTTAAACTCGCCCTCATTAAGCAGGAGTGAAATTAATTCAGTAACTTTTCCTGCGTCGTATTCTCCTATTAAACCACGCCCTGCTTTATTCCTGCCTATTGCCCGTGAACACATCAACTGCTCTATATGGCCCGGCAACAAAAGCTGTGGTACGCCATTTAAAGCAAATGCCGCCGAAATCCCCGAACTCCCATGACATATACCAAGGTCGCATTTTCCAATGAGCTTATCCAGCCTGATCGCGCCATTAAAAATACGCAAACCCGGTTTTTCAATCTGCTTCTTCAACCCAGGTGGAATTCCAGGTGCGGCAATAATAACATCATAATCATCTGGCAACCCCCTGAGCGCCTCTATACAGGGTTTGAAAGGCATTGTCTCGGGCCGTATATAACCAAAAATGCGTTTGCCGGATTCTTTCTTCCAATCCACCTCCTCACCACCATCTATACTGTAGAAAGGACCACAATATTTTGGTTTTGATTTTGTAAAGCTTGCCCTGTCAGGATAATGGTCGAGCTCCTCAAAAGTCGTGAGAAACTCCGCATCAACTTTTAGAGCATCAGCGAATTTCTTGATCTTTGGTATGCCCGCCAAAACCAAAGCTTCATTTACATTATTCAGAACCATTTCTTCATGGCGCGCCATGACCTCTTCATCTATTTTTTCCCAGTAGCGTAATGGTGGCATAGGTGTGGCGAGCGGTGGCACATCATAGCCTGCCCCAAAGGCGGCTTTCTTAAATTTAAACCCTCGGGCAGCCAGCAGTGCTGTCGGCGCAGCCTGGACAACCAGAACATCAGGCTTTACCAATTCATAAAGACCGCGCCAAGCCTCAATCAGGCCCGCAAGCTCCGCAGGCCTGTCATAACCACATGGACGTAAATCATCGGGATATATCAGGCTTGGACCACGTTTGGATCCCGGGGCCGGGGGCTGAACAGGATAGTAAGGCGCCTGCAGGACCTTATATTTCAGCCCCTCAGAAAACGGCTTTATAACGGCAGGGTTTTGTAGCGCGAAAAAAAGCTCTGCCTTACGCTTTGCCAGTGGCCTTGCAACCTCAACAAGTTTGGTCACATGCCCAAAATTTCGTCCCACTTCCCATGCAAATAAAACGCGCATTCTGAAACTTTAGGGACAGGCCTAATGCTCCGCAAGGATTTTAAGCATTTTTCCGGGGGAATATTGAGAACTGATTGCATGCATATGAAACCGCTATTCACGGATATTCATTTTATGATACTTTGGTTTGCGTCTGCGTAATTGCATTTCAGAATAAATACTCAACTTAAGGAATAATATGTCTGCAAAGGAACAAGAGCCTTCCAATGACCAGGATGAAGAACCAAAGGACACCGTTTTTTCTGCTGTTTCCAATGTCGGCGAGCAGCTCGGCGCTATTGAACAGTTCATAGCAAGGCGCTTTGACGAAATATCGATGGAAATCAATGCCACATCGCAACAGGTCGATATGGCGGAAGAAGGCATCACGAACCGCTTTACTGAAATTCTGGAAATCCTTCATGCCGTTTCCTATAGCGGTGATGGCAATACACCGGCCAATGCGGGCGTGGAGCTTGATGCCGTTGTTGATATGACAGAAGAAGCGGCCAATAAAATTCTTGATGCTGCGGGTCGTATTAACACGAAGATCCATTCTGATGAAGACTGGGAAAATAAAGAAACAAGAGAAAAAGTCATAGACAGCATCAACGACGACGTTGAGGAAATTTTTATGGCCTGCTCCTTTCAGGACATTACCGGGCAAAGAATTCGCAAGACATTGGAGAACCTCAAGACAATTGAAGACAGGCTTGGCACTGCACTTGACCGCCTGGGCATTAATATATCGGTGGAAGATAGGCCACCCCCACAGGGAGCATCGAGCCAATCGGAAATCGATGCCCTGCTCGAAGGATATAGCGCCGCTGAAAAAGCAAAACAGGACGCACCCGATGGTGAGATCAAAGATTAGGGCATAAACCCTTAATTAGAAGATTTTTACAGCTCCTCATACTTACCCCCCCTTAAAAACAAACATCTCCCAAGTGGCTCTTTCTGCAAAGAAAGGGCCCTAATTTTATTGCAAAATATAAATACATCAAATTTTATTTAAATAAAGGACAAGCGCCAGATAAGTATAGAATTACCTTTTACTTCAAATTTTATCCATAATTAAACTCATTTTTACCCCGCATCCCTAATATCAAAGAAAAGCGGGGGCAAAAATGAGTACAAATACTTCTCAGGACAAACAGTGCGAAACCATAGCGGGTATGATAGCGGGGCTTATGAAAGAGCTGGAAAGCCTGGCTCCTCATCCTGATCACCTCAATACCGGCCCCGGCGGCGAACATGATAGTATGCTGGGCCAGATTTTCATGGATAGCTTTCTGGGTGCATCTTTCCTGGAAGTTGCCTCCGGGACCCCTGATATTGAAAAAATGGCTGAAAGCGCCAGCCAATATATGACGGACCGATCCAAAGGCCGGAGTAGCTTTACCCTGGACAGACGCCGTGCGATTACGGGTCATTTCAACGCGGGCAGTTCCCCCAGATCCACAGGAATGCAGGCTTTTATCGCCGATTTACCAAAGCGTAAACGCGTTGAAGGGGCCCTTACCCGTTACCAGGGTCGGTTGGCTACTATAAAAGCTGCAAGCCCTGCTCCGCAAATAGCTGCCTAAATCACATCTTCAACAACTATTCAGCCTGCCTACAAATATGATAGAATGCTGGAGTTACGCACCCTCATGGGCAAGGACAACCATGGCTGATTTCGGCACATCTTTATTACGCGAAAAATTCTCTATCCTTGATCCGGAGATCAAAGGACGTGAAAACAATAAACCGGTAATCGCGCTCAGCAACAGAATGGTTGCTGACATGAAATCCGGTGACAAATACCACGAGGAATTTGTGATCAGGGCGCATAACATGCATTCCTGCACAAGAATGACAGCGCTTGTTCTCCAGAGCTTCTATCAGGGCGGGCCGATTATGAACAGGCACACCCCTTTTGACTGGAGCGCGTCGTGGGACAAAATTGTTAATGAATACGAATATGCTTACAATCCGCAACGCTGGATAGCCGTATACCACAAGGGCCGTATCGTTTTTGAAGCCGGCGAACATCATATGCTTCTGGATGTGATTGAACAATGTGATGCCAGAAATACAGGTCAATATGATGAATCCGTCGCCTTGGCTGAAGACGCCTTCAAGCAGCTGGGAAAGACCGTCACCATCGACCATGACTCCAATGTCGCATTGGTTGTTACCTTTGAGGATAATGAGTGCAGAGTGGGCGTCATTATGCGCGGCCCTGATCGCACGACCACATTCAATTTCAAAGCAAACGGAACCAAGGAAAAACCACTGAATACCCCGCAATGCCTCTCCGGTGCCGCCGCTTTTCTTGAAGGCATTCAACTGGCCTTTATGGTCGGTATGAACAACGAAAAAATAAGGCTGGGTATTATCAAGCGTTTTTCAAATGAAGAAAAGCAAACCAAAGAAGCCAAAAAACGCCTCTCCCGCCTCTCTGCCGAGGTTGCCAATATGGAGGCGGCGCATGATGTGCATTACAGGCCGGAGCGCCCTGAATTCCCACATGTTATTATTGATGCCGAAAAGCTGGCCCAGCAAATCTTAGAGCCGCCGGAGGATAGCGACGACGACGAAGAGCCGGAAGAAACTGAAAATTAGGCCTTGGTAAAAAAACTTCTTGCAATTTGTTTTCATAATCTATATATTCTGCGCTTAATGGCCAACTAGTGGATAAGGATAAAAAATGACTAAGAAAACCAAGTATTCTTTTACGACAACATTTGATGAAATTGCCCAAACAATCCAAGAGACAATAGATGCAGGTAAGCCTTGCCCGAACGGCGGCAGCGGAATGCTCAAGTATGGTCCCCTAGAAGGCAAAGTAACCGGCATGGCCCTTAATTCATCTATTGCCAATGGTTATCACGGCCTTAAAAAAGGCGTTTACACGAACCTTTTTGACTTCTGTGTAAAAAATGGTTTTAAAAAGCCCAAACCTCCCGCAAAAGAGGAGAAGCCTGCTGGCAAAAAAGATTTTATGAGGCTTGGAGCATCCTCACCTGCACCTAGAGCTGCAGATCTGATACTCCAAGAAGGCTTAAGCCGCACCCACCATCTCACTGAAGATGAGCTACAATCTTTACAATACGGAAGCTAATTTAAGCCGCAGCGATATTGCGCAGGACGTAATGCAGGATGCCACCATTGCGGTAGTACTCCACCTCATCCAGCGTATCGATCCGGCAGAGCAATGTAACCTCTTCCGATGAACCATCCGCTTTATGCACGGTGAGTGTAATATCCTGCCCCGGCTTGAGATCGCCTTCAATACCGGCAACATCAAACGTTTCTTCGCCGGTCAAGCCAAGCGAAGTCCGGCTCACCCCATCTTTAAACTGCAACGGCATCACACCCATGCCAACAAGATTGGAGCGGTGAATACGCTCGAAACTCTCGGCTACAACAGCCTTCACGCCGAGCAACCTAGTGCCCTTCGCCGCCCAGTCACGAGAAGAGCCCGTGCCGTATTCTTTCCCGGCAATCACAACAAGCTTTGTGCCTTCTTCCTGATATTTCATCGAGGCGTCGTAAATGCTCATCTGCTCGTCGCTTGGAATATGCTTGGTGTAACCGCCTTCAACATTATCCAGCATCTCGTTTTTGATGCGGATATTGGCAAAGGTGCCACGTGTCATCACGCGGTCATTACCCCGGCGTGAACCATAAGAATTAAAATCGCGCGGCTCCACGCCATTTTCCACTAGATACGCTCCAGCCGGATGGTCTTTCTTAAACGCCCCGGCGGGTGAAATATGATCTGTTGTTACAGAGTCGCCCAGTATCGCCAGCGCATAAGCCCCTTTGATATCCGAGGTTGCAGCGGCTTCAGCGCTCATGCCTTCAAAGAAAGGCGGGTTCTGTATGTAGGTCGAGCTGTCACTCCAGTTGTACGTTTCACCGGAATCGTCGCCGCCAATCGCCTGCCATTCCTTTGGTCCCTTAAATACATCGGCATATCTTTGCGTGAACATCTCGCTCGTCAGACAGGTGCGCACAGTGTCCTCAATCTCTTTATTAGTCGGCCAGATATCTTTCATAAAGACATCATTGCCGTCCTGATCCTGGCCCAGCGGGTCTTTATACAAATCAACCTTCATCGACCCGGCAATTGCATAGGCCACCACCAAAGGGGGACTGGCCAGATAATTCGATTTCACATGCGGAGAAATCCGCCCTTCGAAATTGCGGTTACCGGAAAGAACAGATGTCACATTCAAATCACCCGCATCAACTGCTTTACCAATCGGCTCGGGCAGCGGCCCGGAATTCCCGATACAGGTCGTGCAACCATACCCAACCGTATTAAAGCCCAACGCATCCAGATCTTCCTGCAGACCCGCTTTGTTCAGATAATCCGTGACCACTTGCGATCCCGGCGCCAGTGAGGTTTTCACCCATGGCTTGACGGTTAAACCTTTTTCGCGTGCCTTGCGCGCCACCAAACCAGCCGCGAGCATCACGGAAGGATTTGATGTATTCGTACAGGATGTAATCGCAGCAATAACGACATCGCCATTATCCAGCGTGTCTTCACTGCCTTCGATAGGGATGGATTTTTCTTCCGGGCAAACCGTGGCAAAAGCACTCACCGAGTCTTTAAGCTCAATTCGGTCCTGCGGACGTTTCGGCCCCGAAATACAAGGCTCAACGCTAGCAAGATCCAGCTCTAATGTTTTTGTGAACTCCGGATCGGGTGTAGAACTATCGCGCCACATGCCCTGCTCCTTCGCATAGGCCTCAACCAAATTCACGCGGTGCTCATCGCGCCCGGTAAAGCGCAAATAATTCAGCGTCTCTTCATCAACCGGGAAAAATCCGCATGTCGCACCATATTCCGGGGCCATATTGGCAATCGTTGCCTGATCGGCCAGGCTCAAATGATCCAGACCGGGACCGTAAAATTCAACAAATTTTCCAACCACACCAAGCTCGCGCAGCATCTGCACCACCACAAGAACCAGATCGGTCGCAGTTGTGCCTTCTTTGAGCTCACCATTCATCTTAAAGCCAACAACTTCCGGGATCACCATCGAAACCGGCTGTCCCAGCATCGCCGCTTCGGCTTCAATCCCGCCAACACCCCAGCCTAAAACGGCCAGGCCGTTAATCATTGTGGTATGTGAATCCGTGCCCACCAGCGTATCCGGATAAGCCACCTGCTTGCCTTCATTATTCTCGTCATCTTCAACCCAAACGGTTTGGGCGAGATATTCCAAATTCACCTGGTGGCAAATGCCGGTACCTGGCGGCACCACGCGGAAGTTTTTAAACGCGCCCTGCCCCCATTTGAGGAATTCATAACGCTCACCGTTGCGCTCAAACTCGCGCTCGACATTGGCCTGCACCGCGTCATTGGTGCCAAATTTATCGACCATGACGGAGTGATCAATCACCAGATCAACCTGAGACAGCGGATTAATGCTCTGCACATCGCCGCCGAGTGCAGCCATCGCCTCGCGCATCGCCGCCAGATCTACAACCGCCGGCACGCCGGTGAAATCTTGCATCAACACACGGGCCGGACGGTAAGCAATTTCATGAGTTGAGCTCTTCGTCTTGAGCCACTCGGCCAGCGCCTGAATATCTTCTGTCGTCACGCTGCGCCCGTCTTCAAAGCGTAGGAGATTTTCCAGCAGGACCTTTAACGAAAACGGTAGGCGCGATATATCGCCGATTTTCTCAGCAGCCGCAGCCAGAGAGAAATAATCGTAATCCTTGCCGTCCACCGTTAATGTTTTGCGCGTACCCAGAGAATCTTGACCTGTGCGTGTCATAATATATCACCCCTTGGGCGTTTGCCCCTTTGAAAAGTCATGAAATCATACGCAGGAATTGCATACAAAGTGTATCATGAACCCAAAATATATAAAAAGAGGTTAACGTATGGGGGTATGCGGTGAAATTAGTTCCAGATAGGAGGTTCCCAGGGCTCGAACCAGCTATCTCTTTGAAAGCTAGGCCTTTGCCAAACTTTCAGACGCCCGTCAAGTTCTGTAAGATATAGCAAAGCGTCGGCACCTCTTCTTGTAAATTTGCCGTCTTCCTTAAACGGTGGAAATTCCAAAAGTCCGCGCCCGATCCTAAGTAGCCTATCGGCTTCCATAACGTCCGGGTGATTGGGAGAGACCGGCCGCATCATGTTTTTTAGAAAAACCACATCCAAAAGGGCGCAACATGTACGGCAATACTCCATAAGGTCTTCAGGCATAAATCCGTTAATCTGACGAAAGTCATTCAGAGCCTCAGCAACATCACCCTGAGCATTCAAAGACCACCCTCTGATCTTATAGGCCCTCGCCTTCTCTTCTCCGCTTGCCGAAAGATCCATCATCACCTTTCCAGTCAGAAACCTTACAGTTGTATATTTTTTCTCTTGTAAAGCCTGATCGGCCTCAAGGAGAAGCTCTTTATTTGTGGGGTTTAAATCGCTCTTTCCAGCGTTATCCATGGCTTTAACCTGGCTCCGTTTCAGTTGTTTCGCACTTGCAATCTAAAATATTAGGCACAATATGTCAAACAAAGTACCTAAAATAATAAAATAAGGAGTCTTTTTTACCATCCATTTGGAAAACAAGACAACTCAAAAGGGGCCGCCCAGCCCTATTTTCCAGCCAAAACCCCAAGAAAAACCCTGTAAAATCAACTATTTATGAAAATTCTTGAAATGCACATTTTCTCTCCACTTTTTCGCCACATTCCAAAGCCACAATGAAACTATAGATACTTGAGGAACAAAAGAATTCAAAGACCTCTACCATCTACCAGCTCACTACCGTAATTAAGCCGCTGCCCCTACCAGGCAGCGGTTTTTACATGGGAATGGCTTTGCGTCCCCCCATGAATCCCCTATAAAGCTTTTATGGCTGTTTTTTCCGGTAAAAATCTAAGTTGCGCGCGCGGACACAGGCTGATCTTCGAAGATTTATCCTTTGAAATCAAAAACGGACAGATTCTAGCCCTGACCGGCCCGAATGGCTGTGGCAAAACCAGTCTTTTGCGCATTATGGCCGGGCTGCTTGATCCCTTCACCGGCAGCCTGGAATGGAACGGCGAAAAAAATCCCGACTTCCTGGCGCAAAACATCCTCTGGATGGGGCAGGAGACGCCTTTAAAGCCGCAGCTCTCGGTCATTGAAAACCTGCAATTTCTTTCCTGCATTATGGGCGGCCCGTCGGATAAGGCGGCCATTCAGGAAACCCTCGAAAAAACCGGACTTGGGCGTTTTTCCCACTACCCTGTGCGATATTTGTCTATGGGCCAGCGCAGGCGCACATTGCTCACGCTTTTATATCTGGCCAAACGCAAAATCTGGCTGATTGACGAGCCAACCAACCATCTCGACAAGGAAGGACGCGATCATTTAGTCAAAGGTGTGATGGATTACACAAATCAGGGCGGCATGGCCGTGATTGCCACACATAGGCCGGAGCTTTGGGGCTCGTGCACTGTGCTCGATGTTTCTGCTTTCGATGAAGGTACAGCGCCGGAAAGAATCGCGGCATGAAACAACTCACTGCTGTCCTGATGCAGGATCTAAGGATCGACATCCGCCATGGCGGACAAATTGTTATTCTCCCCGCTTTCTTTCTTCTGATCGTTTTGCTTTATCCATTGGGCCTTGGCGCGGACGTAAAAACGCTACAAACCAGCGGCCCCGGCCTTTTGATAATTGCCGCCTTGCTCGCATCTCTTTTGCCGCTGGAAAAACTTTATACCGATGATTTAAAAGACGGCACGATGGACCTTTTGTTATTATCACAACAGCCCCTTTCCCTTTACGTTACCGGAAAAATCATGGCGCATTGGATTATTGCCGGAGCGCCGCTGGTAATCATGAGTCCCGTTCTGGCGCAAATGATGGGACTTGGCATATCCTGGCATGCTCTGATGCTCGTTTTTACTCCGGCAACGCTGCTTTTTGTTCTGATCGGCCAGATCGCCGCCGCGCTTAGTTTAAACGCGCAGCGCGGATCGGTTTTGCTGGCGCTTCTTGTGATACCACTTTACATTCCAATACTCATCTTTGGTGCTGGTGCGCTGGATTTATTCCAGAGCGGAATGAGCGCCAAAGGCCCTGCGTTATTTTTATGGGCGATGCTGGCTTTTGCCTTGCCGCTCACACCTCTGGTAACTGTGAAACTTCTAAAGATGCAGATCGATTGATATGTTCGGATACGCCAACCCAAAACGATACCAACAACTAAGCCGGATTATCCTGGCACTGGCACTCGTCTTTGCTGTGATCTTTTTAGGCGAAGGCCTTTATTTAGCGCTCATCGCCTCGCCGCCGGATTACCAGCAATCAGAAACCGTGCGCATCATGTATATCCATGTGCCCGCCGCCTGGCTGTCGATGTTTATCTATGCCTCGATGGCCGTGGCAGCGCTGACGCTGATTATCTGGAAGCACACGCTGGCTGGATTTTATATCCGCGCCGCGGCTCCGATTGGCGCCGCCTTCACCGCTATTTGCCTGATTACCGGCTCTCTATGGGGCCAGCCAACCTGGGGCACATGGTGGGTCTGGGATGCACGACTTACTTCCGTGCTGATCCTGTTTTTTCTTTATCTTGGCGTAATGGCGCTGGGCAATGCCTACGACAATCCCGACAAAAGCCAGCAAGCCAGCGCCTGGCTGGTTCTGATTGGCTCCATCAATCTGCCGATTATCAAATTTTCGGTCGAATGGTGGAATACGCTCCATCAACCCGCCAGCCTGACCAGCCTGTCACGCATGGCCAATCCGGGCATACATCCCGATATGCTGGTGCCATTGTTGGTTATGGCGGGAGGGTTTTTGTGCCTGTTTGTTGTGCTGGCAATCCTGCGTCTAAACAATGAAATATTGAGCCGCAAAATTCACGTGATGAGGCTAAGAACAATTCATGGCTGAATTTTTGAACATGAACGGCTACGGCTTTTATATCTGGAGCGCTTACGGCGCGGCCCTGACCATCTTCATCGCCCTGGCTTTGGCCACGCTTTATAAGTCATTCAGGCTAAAACGAGAACAACGCCTGTTGGGCAAGGACTGACCAGCCATGACCCGAAAGCAGCAAAGAATTTATTCTATCATTCTCATCGTCTTCGGCATTGGCATCGCTACGACGCTATCCCTGATGGCGATGGAAGAAAATATCACCTATTTCTACACCCCGTCCGATATTTTCGAAGACGAAAACCTGCCGCCGCAAGACAAAGCCTTTCGCCTCGGCGGGCTTGTGGCCGAAGGATCGCTCAGCCGCAATGGGGCGATCATCACCTTCATTGTCACCGATAACGCACACCAGCTCTCCGTTGCCTATGAAGGCATAACGCCGGATCTATTCCGCGAAGGTCAGGGCATCATTGCCACCGGAAATCTCAACCCGGAAGGCGTGTTTGTCGCCGACAGCCTGCTGGCCAAGCACGATGAAAACTATATGCCGCCGGAAGTCGCCAAAGCATTGGAAGAAGTGCACGGCTCTGATAAAACAGCGCCATGATTCCTGAGCTCGGTCATTTTGCCCTTATCCTGGCACTGGTGGTAGCACTGGCGCAGGGCTTTCTTCCTTATCCCGCGCTCAAAAAACGTGCGGCGATTTTGCTTTTCTCTCTCAACCTCATCGCATTCCTGTCCCTGACATGGGCTTATATCGTCACCGATCTTTCGGTTGCCAATGTCGCGCAGAACTCCCACACCCTCAAACCTTTTATATATAAAGTCGCGGGCGTCTGGGGCAATCATGAAGGCTCGATGTTGCTGTGGTCACTAATGCTGGCGCTGTTTTCGATGCTGGTTGCCCTATCAACGGTTAAGCCCGAGGGCCTAAAAAACAAAGTCCTTTCCATTCAGGGGTTGCTGGCGAGCGGTTTTCTGGCCTTCATACTGCTGGCTTCCAATCCATTTGCCCGCCTACCCTTTGCCCCGGTTGACGGCGCGGGGTTAAATCCGGTTCTGCAGGACCCCGGCCTGGCGATACACCCGCCGCTACTTTACATGGGCTATGTCGGGTTTTCTGTGGCGTTTGCCTTTGCACTGGCCGGGCTTTTGGAAGGCAAGCTGGACAAAGACTGGGCGCGCGCAGTCAGGCCCTGGGTGCTGCTCTCCTGGTCGTCATTATCAGCCGGGATCGGGCTTGGTTCCTGGTGGGCTTATTACGAATTGGGGTGGGGCGGCTGGTGGTTCTGGGACCCGGTGGAAAATGCGTCCCTCATGCCGTGGTTGCTCGGCACAGCCCTACTGCATTCAGTGATCGTGTTAGAGAAACGCAATACGCTGAAGCGTTGGGTGGCGCTTTTGGCTATCCTCACCTTCAGCCTGTCCATGCTCGGGACCTTCCTTGTGCGCTCGGGTGTTTTAACATCAGTGCATGCTTTTGCCGTCGATCCGATGCGCGGCATTTTTATCCTCGGGCTACTGACTCTATATACCGGCAGCGCTCTTATCATTTACGCCTGGAAGGCCGGCAGCCTTGAAAATAAAGCTCTCGAAAGCACAGCCGAATTTTCACCCGTAAGTCGTGAAAGCACGCTCATTCTAAACAATCTTTTCATGACAACCGGCTGCGCCACCGTTCTGATCGGCACGCTTTACCCCCTTGTCATGGAGGCCCTAAATGCCGGCCAAATTTCCGTTGGCCCGCCTTATTTCATCGCGACCTTTGTTCCCCTGATGATACCGGCTCTTATTCTTATGGGCATTGCGCCGTTCATAGCCTGGAAGAAAGGCAATCTTACGTCACTGAAAAAACAACTGACCATCCCCTTTATAATAGTACTAGCATCTCTCCCTCTCCTAATATGGATCATGGAAAATCAAAATGGGGAAGGAACTCACCCTGTAGGAGTTTGGGTAGGGCTGGGAATAGCGCTCTGGCTTTCTGTCACAACCATCAGCGAATGGGTAAAACGGACAGAGCTAAAACTCTCCCGCATTAAATCTCTGCCGCTTTCCGCTTGGGGCATGAGCAGCGCGCATCTGGGAATTTCCGTCGCCATTTTCGGCATGGTCGGCTCGACGCTTTGGCTGAAGGAAGAAATCAAATTGATGAAACCGGGCGATGTCATGCCGATCGGCCGCTATGAATTAAAGCTGGAAGAAATCACCGCCAGTTTCGGTCCCAATTACGCCGCCGACGCAGCGCTACTTGGTCTGCATTACAAAGGATCAAGTCACAGCATTGCCACCCTCAAGGCCGAACGCCGCCATTACCCGGTCGCAAGGCAGGGAACAACCGAAGCGGCCATCAGAAAATCATGGCGCGATGATATTTATGTAGCGCTGGGCGATCAGGATTCACAAAAGCCCGAATACTGGGTAATCCGCGCCTACGTCCATCCGCTGGTGCCGTATCTATGGCTGGGCTATTTCATGATCGCGCTGGGCGGGTTTTTGGCGCTCCTTGGAACCCGAAAGAAAAAGCCATGACAAAAAACTTCACAAATTTTGTTCCGCTGATTGTTTTTTTGGCTCTGGTGATCGCCTTTGCCGCGCTTTTGCTCCGTCCAGAAAAAGCGGAGATGATTTCTAAACCCCTGCCCGCTCTTTCTCTCGAAGGGTTAAAAGCTGAAGACCTCAAAGGCCCGGCCGTTGTTAATTTCTTCGCCAGCTGGTGCACGCCTTGCCGCGCCGAGCATAGTCTTTTGATTGAGCTAGCCGAAAATGATGTACCAATTTATGGTATTGCCTATAAGGACAAGAAAGCTGATATGAAACGGTATTTGGAAGATTTGGGAAACCCTTACACAAAGATTGGAGCGGACATCAAAGGCCGTGCTTTCATTGACTGGGGACTGACCGGCGTACCGGAAAGTTTTGTGATTGATGGTGAGGGCCGCATTCGCTACCACCACGGCGGTGTGTTATTGCCGGAGGATATAAAACACACGATCCTTCCTTTAATAAAGGAGCTTAGCAAATGACGACAGCTTCTCATATCGTAGCATTACTCGTGGGAGCAATGTTGCTTTGCTTTTTACCCTCTCTTACCCATGCCTTCGTTAACCCGGATGAACAACTCTCCAACCCTGTCCTCGAGCAACGCGCACGTGATATATCCAAAGACATTCGCTGCCCGGTTTGCGGCGGCCAGACGATTGAAGGGTCCAACGCCGACGTCGCGCGCGATTTACGCCTTCTCATTCGTGAACGTCTTATCGAAGGCGATACCAATGAAGAAATTATAGATTACCTGCGCGCCCGCTACGGCGATGAAATTCTGATGAACCCGCCGATGCTTAGAAGCACAACACTGTTATGGCTCGGGCCTTTTCTTGTTTTTATGTTGGGTGGCACAATCGCAGGCCACTTTATTCGAAAGGCTCAAAAATGACGACAATCGTAATAGCCGCTATCCTTTGTGCCATCTGCACGCTTTACTTAATTATTCCGATTGCAGCAAAGAACCGCTACAGCGCCCACGGCCTGATGGTGGCGCTGCCGTTATTATCGCTCTCGCTTTATTTGTTGCTCGGATCACCTGGCCTGCCAAGCGCGGCTGCCTTGTTTGAAAAAGATGAACTTAGAATCCAGGCACGCTCCATCGTCAAAGGGGAACTTAAAATGATGGAGGCCCTGTCCAAAGACCCGGAGAATGTCGATTTGATGCTGGCGCTCGGCTCCATCCGTATTGCCGGCGATCGCTCTGAAGATGCTATCGGCATTCTAAAACACGCTCATGATTTGGACCCGGACAATGAGGATGTCAAACTGCAGCTTGGCGCTGCTTATTTTGTATCCGGCCTGTATGAAATGGAAGACAACAGGCGTGCACAGGCGCTGGAAGACTTTCGGGCAGCGTTAAAGATCGCGCCCGCCAATGCGCCTTACAAAAAAGATTTGAAAAATATTATTGAGACTTTGAAGTAGACTATTTCCGCACCTTGCTGGCCGCCCTTAAATCAGCTTTACGCTTTTTGTGATATTTTGGGCATTTGGCGTTGACGGTTTCGTACTCCTCAAGACTGTCGAGCTCACGTTGCCGATCAATACGCTCCAGGTCCATCTTTTTAAATTCATGCTCGACAATTTGCGCGACGGTTTTTTGCATACGCTCGGCAATATGCTGAGCCGTCTCAGGCTTCACCGGCCCGGCAACAAAGCCGCGCTGTGATAATGCGGCATAAACTTTCTTGCCCATAATTTTTGAATATTTATTGACGATCAGGCGATCGATATTCACATGTTTTTTCTCATGCCCAAGCACCGCCGCTTTCATACACCGGTCTTGCGCAACCTCCTGTGCAATCACAATGGTCGGATCAAGCTTGATGGTAATTTCTATCTTGTCATACCACAGACAAAGCGCATCCTTGTAACCCGGGGCCAAAGCATGATCAAGATGCACCATCGGCTTCATCTCAACGCCGCCGGACATAAAGCCTTGCGTTGCCGAAACACCGTGAAAGCCGTAAGGATCGATCGTATCGACACTATATTGCTGAAGGTCTTTCAGGCTTTGGGAATAATCATATATCGTCGCTTCGGCTTGCGGAATGATATTAATTTCTGCCGGTTTGGGCAGTTTACATACCGGCTGATGATGACCGCCGGAAGCTGCCAAAACCATAAGAGTGGATGCTGTTAATGGATCAATGCCTAACATAAATGCCCCTCGCTATACGCCCATATTTTTTTGCACTAGATATATTATACCAAATAAGGTTAAAAGAGAGTAACTTTGGGCAGGGATTGAGCCTGTCAGGCCCTATTTATTTAAGAAAAAGAGGCACTTATATGTATATCATCGGCGAAATACTGAATCTGGTTATTCATCTTTATATCATGGTTATTATCGCTCAGGTGGCGGTAAGCTGGCTAATCGCCTTTGACGTTATCAATTCCGGCAACCCGCAGGCACAAAACCTCGTCAGATTGCTGCGGAAAATCACCGACCCGGTCTATAAGCCGATCCAGAAATATATCCCGCCGATTGGCGGCATCGATATTACGCCGCTGGTGGTGATTATCGGCCTGTCCCTTCTGCAGCGCCTGATCGTACCGATTTTTTATTTTTAGGGGTGAGCATGACGCAAGTAATCGACGGAAAATCCATTGCAGCTGGACTGCGGGAAGAGCTGGCGCAGCAGGTCAAAGCCCTGCCCGCACAGCCCGGGTTGGCGGTTATTCTGGTCGGTGACAATCCGGCCAGCCATGTCTATGTGAAGAATAAAATCAAAGCCTGCGAACAGGTCGGTATTAAAAGCTTTGAATCACGTCTGCCGGCACAAGCCACACAAGCCGAAGTTGCCGTAGAGATACAGGCCTTTAATGACAACCCGTCTGTGCACGGCATTTTGATGCAATTGCCGGTGCCGGATCATTTGAATTCTGACGATCTCATTCACCTGGTCAACCCTGCCAAGGATGTCGATGGACTAACCTTTATCAATATCGGCAAGCTGGTGGCGGGGGATGAAACCGGCATGGTGCCGTGCACGCCGCAAGGCTCCATGATTTTGATTAAATCTGTGGAGGAAAATTTAGGCGGGAAACACGCCGTGGTGATTGGAAGATCGTTATTGTTCGGCAAGCCAATGGCGCAATTGCTGCTGGCCGAGAACTGTACTGTGACAACGGCGCATTCGCGCACACAAAACCTCGATGAGGTTTGCCGCAGCGCCGACATTCTGGTTGCGGCGGTGGGAAGGGAAAAAATGGTCAAGGGCGACTGGATAAAACCCGGCGCGATTGTGATCGATGTTGGAATCAACAGAATGGAAGACGGCAAACTCTGCGGCGATGTTGATTACGAAGCCGCTCTTGAGATCGCCTCCGCTATCACCCCCGTCCCCGGCGGCGTCGGCCCCATGACTATTGCCTGCTTGCTGAAGAATACGGTGAAAGCGGCCCAGAGCACTTAAACTTAAGATGCCATCATTTGATAATAAATTAAAAACACTACGAAGATCGTGCCTACAATTAAAGTAACTCGAATTTTATCAGCTTTAAGTGGGTCATAACGTTGAATTTTCTTACCATGCCCATCGTGCACGCCCGTCTCTTTCGTACGCGAAAATCCACGTGTTTTCGTCTCTATCAATACCTCTGTCTTTTGCTGCCCAACGCCAGAATCTTGGCCTTCAAGAATATCAGGAACACCATTTTTGTCCGCATCACGAGTAAGAGTCTCGAATAGATCACTGTGCTTTTCACGAACATCTTCGGGAACATCCTCAAGAGAATCGTAAGTAACCTCATCTATTATATATTTTTGTACTCTGTGCGTTGTAACTTTCAAGCTACTCCCCTTGCGCCACGGTAAACCCTGGCTCACCGTCGAAGTTGTGCAACATCACAGATTTGGTAAAATTGAAGCCCGCTTCGTTCATATTGTTCATCAGCGCCAGAACTTGGGAAGTTTTTATCTCTTCATTTTCATTCGCAGCCATAAACCGCAGCCGCCAGTTATCGGCGCAGAATGTCCCCGGATTGCCATTGGGCCATACCTTGGTCCCGCGATTGGAAATCATCTGTAGCTTCAGATTATGATCAACCTCCAGACAATCACTCATCAGCCCCGCCAGATCATCGGCGGTACCGTCCCAATTGAGACCAACATCTACGCCGACACGAACTTTCGTCCGCTCAGGTTGTGATTCAAGTGGCGGCAATTTAATCCCGCCCGGAGGCGCTTTCGAATAATCAACCGTCTTTAAAGTCGAAGGATTTTGCCCCAGACGTTCAATCACAGCCGCAGAAAAATCGGCCGTACCCACTTTTTCCGTGCTCACGCCGCCATCTTCCTTGGAACGATAAATATCACCGGTATGAATGCCATCCTCAATCGTCTTGAGCCACGCATTATGCACCTTCGCCGCGACGTCACCCTGACCGATATGCACCAGCATCTGAATGGCGCCAAGCACCAGCCCGGACGGATTGGCAATCTTTTGTCCGGCGATATCCGGCGCAGATCCATGCACCGCTTCAAACATCGCAAAATCCGCACCTATATTACTCGACCCGCCAAGCCCCACAGAACCCGTCACTTCGGCCGCGACATCGGAAATAATATCGCCATATAAATTAAGCGTCACAATCACATCAAACATCTCCGGATGCGCGGCGACCTTGGCGGTGCCGATATCTACAATCATATGATCCTGTTCGATGTCCTTATACTCCGCGCCAATCTCATTAAACACCTGATGAAACAATCCATCTGAAATTTTCATGATGTTGTCTTTGGTCATACAGGTCACTTTTTTACGCCCGTTTGCCCGCGCATATTCGAATGCATAGCGCACGATACGCTCACATCCCGGACGTGTGATAATCTTGAGCGACGCCATCACATCTTGTGACTGGCGATATTCAATCCCGCCGTATAAATCTTCCTCGTTCTCACGCACAATCACCAAATTCATATCCGGGTGATGGGTTTTCACATAGGGAGCATACGCCACGCAAGGGCGCACATTGGCAAAAAGAGAGCACTGTTTTCGGATGGTGACATTAAGCGATTTAAAACCCCCACCCTGCGGCGTCGTAATCGGCGCCTTCAAAAAAATCTTAGTGCGATTGAGTGACTCCCATGCAGACTCATCGATGCCGTTTGCAACACCGCTTTTATAGACAGCCTCACCAATGGTAATTTCCTCAATGTCGAGCTGCGCGCCCGCCGCATCAAGGATTTTCAGGGTCGCGTCCATAATTTCTGGCCCAATGCCGTCGCCGCGCGCTACTGTAATAGGTGTTTTTGTGCTCATGGGAATATCTCCGCCTCAAAGAATAAAGGAAACGCAGTAGAGCTATCCTAGCACTATTTATCCTGAAATATAACGCTCTTTTAAGGCTGAATACGCTTATCTTCGCCGCTCCCTTACACATAAAACTTGCCTTTAGACGATTTTATGCTGATATAATCCTATGATTGGACCGCACGAAGGAAAAGAACTGGAATTAATGCTGACAGGCGAGAAGAAACTGTCCATGTTTCACGACTCCATAATTGATGGTCAGGAAATTCCGGAAGATATTATCCCCGAAAACGCCTTTTCTACTCATGTAACAAAAGGCTCTATAAAACGTTTTTCTCAGAATATCCGTGCAGCTAAATCAGATGGTGTTATTCGTTATGTTTTCTTCACATTGCCTACAGAGGAATGGCGCGCAGAGTTCTTAATATGGCTCAAACAAAATACTTTGAAAAACGAAATGCCAAACGACAAAGCCCATGACATCCTTGTCGGCCAGCTTCTTGGCTATAGCGAAGAAGATATCCAGGATTATTTGGCACAGTTAGATTAAGTTTTAGAATCACAATCAGGACATAAGTCACCCTTGGAACCTCCATGCGGACCACCACATTGGGGACAACGGATTATTGGGCTTCTGCCAGGATCATCCTCATCCAACTCCTCATTCAGGCTAGAAAGAGTTTCGCCCATCGGTCTTATAACACCATCAACTTTTAATCCTTTTTTCTTTTGAAAACCTTCGATCGCCTTGAATAACGCTTCATCCGGATAAGGCGTTAATCCATAGTCCGGCACCTCAAAATGCCCCGTATCTAGCAAGGCATTTTTCACGGTAAAAACATCATCTAAATCTGCTGATCCGTCGCGCTGCAATGGTTTTTTTATCGTAATCATAATGGTTCTCCTTTTAAAAAATTTTAGTTCTTTCCTGAATTATTCCAGTAAATCGTCTCGTTATTTTGCAGCTTCTTGTCTTCACTGCGCTTGTAGACATAAATCCCGAGCACCGACAGCCCGATGCCCCAGATCGCACTGAGGCTGCTCATCGCATTCAGCACAATTCCGGCCCGCGCGGTATCAAACACTATCACATACGCAATACCAAACATCTGCGCCGCCCAGGTCACCGCCATGAGGTATCCAAAAGTCGGGCGCATGCGCCGCACGAATTTATCTTTTGATGCAATTTCGGCGCGCAAAGATTTGTTAATCTCGGAAATATTCGCCGCGCGCTCTTCCAGCGCCATCTCATTCATTTTTTCGGTATGGCGATTGGCCTCGTTCATTTGCTCGGGCGTGATCTGGCCACGCCGGATAGCCTCATCAACATCGCGCAACGCCTTGGCCGCGCCGCGTGTCACCGGCGTATCGACGCTGCCCAGCGCCTCGGCCACAACATTGACCAAAATAGGCAAACCAATTTTTGACAGTAATGCGGGAATCATGATGTTTTCTCCTTATAATATGCGGTAAAAAATGTGATGGCCGATTTCGGCTGTCGGTTTTTCGCCACGCGACCAATAGGGCGTTATACCTTTTGCATGATAATGCGTAGCGCCCCCGCTCAAATCATCCAGCGCGCCCATAATCGCCCGCTTGGCCATCCGCAGCGCCGTGGCGAAATACAAATCGCTTTCATCAACGCTTTGCAGCTTTCTAAAATTCGGATCACTGCGGTTCCAGCACGAAAACTGATACGGCTTCTGGCACACCTGAATAATGTTATTGCCCCACCAATACCGCCCGCGCTTATCGGACTCTGCAACGCGGTTCAGCACAACACAGGCCACAGCCTGCATCCCGGCGGTGCCTTCGCCGCGCGCCTCACCCCATAATGTACGCGCCAAAACATCGGCTTCGACTTCACGGTAAAAGGCATGAGAATTCTCTTTGGACTCGCACTTGGAGTCCAAAGCAATCAGCTTTGGTTTCTTCATCGATTTTTCCTTTTCAAAAAAACGTCATCCCCGTGAAAACGGGGATCTGGTTAATTCTAAGTCTGGTTTTTGCTTGTTTTAGTTTTTGGAGGCCGCTTCGGCCTTAAGCGCCGTACGATCAAGCTTGGCTTCGATACGCAAAAGATGCTGGGTCAAACGCTCTTCGAGATCACGCAGATCATTATGAGAGGCATAATTTTTGGCGACCTCCAGCTTGAAACCATTGAGGCCCTCACGCAGTTGATTGGAACGGCGCTCGAGCAAATCCTGCACATGACCGACGGCCTGCTCGCCATCGCGGCGCGTCCGCCAGATCAACCAGAACAACCCGCCCATAGCCGGCAGATCAAACACCGTAATCCACCATATAAGGTCTTGAGATATAAGATTCATTTGGTTTTCCTTATTATTTTGTTGACTGTTGCCATAATGACTGGTATGGTCCTTTTGAAATTGACAAAGGACAAAAAAATGACCAAACAACTGACATTTGAAGAGGCTAAGGATAAAGCCATTAGCTTTCTAAAACCTATTTTAGAAGAAGCAAATAAAATCTCTCCTTTAAGATTCTACAAAAAAAGCAATGGCGAAATATGCTTTTCAGACTCTAGGTCATCTACAACATTCACTATGGCATTTGGCCTCACAAAACTTTTTACAGATACAGCCATAGAAAAACCTGAGATACCTCCTGCAAATGAAGTCTTAGGTAGGGCAATATCAGAAGCTGGAATTGAATTTACAAAAGAAAACTAATTATTTTCTAATCATCCATCACCGTCTTCGCTTTATGCTGCTTACCACCGACCGCCCATTTCTGGCTACCGCGTTTGGGAAAGCTCCGCAGGCGCATCGGCTCCAGCGCCAACGCCCCGGCCACCGCGTCCAGCCCGTCATCGCGCCCATGCTTTTTACCCGGTTTCCATTCCTGCATTTCGCTCAGAAACGGTGTGTCACGCACGCTCTCATGAACATGCAACACCCGCGCCGCCAGCACGACATCAAAGGCCTCCAATATTCGCAAATCCTTGGGCCGGTTGTTGTGTACACTCTTGACACTGCATGGCACATTATTTTTGGCGAGCGCAGTGCGCAAAATTCCGGGCAACATTTTACCAATGCCGTTGTCTTCGACCGCCACAGATGGCAACCGCAAAATCTGCGCCTGATACGCCACTTGCCGACATTGCTGCGCCGCCTCATCTTCATCACTATGATTATCGAGCTCTATATATAAGAGTTTATGCAGCCAATACTGCCCGTCCTCATCCGTAAACACCGCAGCGAAAACACTGTTATCGCCACCGCGCCCGAATGCCGGGTCCCAATAACCATGCGCTGACACCATCTGTCGGCCATTAATCTCCAGCCGGTTTATCTCCTTGGTATAATCCAGCCGCGCGTCATAAAACTGTAGCGCCGTCGGGTCTAATCGCCCTTCCGCAATATTAACGGGCCTGAGCAACATCTGGCTCGCAAACTTATTCGGTCCACTATTGGTTTTTATACGCTCGATATTCTCAATGCTAAACCGCTCCGGCCAGGCACTAACGCCCTCATCATCAACAACCGGAATCACCAACCGTTCAAAATCTGATAAAAACACCGCATCCTCGCCCAGCTCAACACGTGGCTTATCGGCATAGATCGTGTGATAATTATGCGGCGTACCGATAAAAATCTGCGTGCCGCCCGGTACCATCACGTAATCGATCTCCAGCAATCTTTCACGAAGCAGCTCTCTCTTTTCGGGGCTACTACACGTACCCGGCACCTCAACATCATCACATATAATGACATCGGCGCGGCTACCGGTAATGTTCGATGTAATCCCGCGCGCCAACATAGACGGATCGCGCAACTCCAGATCACGATTAACGGTAAAACGATCACCCGCCCATTGATCCAGCTTTGCCGGTTTAAGGTCCGACGTTAACGGATGACGCTCAAGAATACGCTTAACATTGCGCACCATTCTTTTCGCCAGCGAAAAATCCGCCGCCAAAACAAGGATACGCAAAGCCGGATTGATGTACAAAAGCCATGCCGCAAACAGCCCGGCTATCGTGCTCTTGCCGCTGGAGCGAAACGCCATGAGAAGCAGCCGCACCTTGCCATCGCGCCAATTTCTCTCCAGCCATTCCGCCATCTTTAAATGAATTTCCGGCGTCGGCAGACCCATCCTCTGCCCGTTCCATTTGCGGATAAAGTCGACGAAATTGTGTTTCTTGTTCGCTTCTATATTTGTCATTCATGTCCTCTTCTCCCCATTTATGCTGTAAGTATAAAAAAAGCGCCCCGAAAGGCGCCTTACAAAAATATTTTCTTTTACTATCACTATAAATATTCTACTCTTGGGTCGCCTTCCACTTCATTAGTAGGAGAATATACTATAACAGCACTTCCTTTTTCAAAATACCCCGTTGTCCCTTGAAATATCACGGCAACCCTAGTTGCAGAATTTTGTCTTTCCCTTTCATCAATAGACGTAGCCTTAGCAAGAACTCTTTTTAATTCCTCCAGAGGCACAACAACACTATGACTTCCCGGGCCTGCCGTGACATGCGCCTTAACTCCTTCTTGTAAGACACCAGGATTTCCTTTCAGATTTGTAACTGCTTCATTTAGGTGATATTGAGTATTTTTTAAATCTGTAGATGCCTTTTCTATTTTTTTCAGGCAATCGCCAATTATTAGCGTCAATAGATCAGATGATTTCTCTTCCTGAACATTTTCATACACGAAACGCTGCTTTCGCAGAGCTTCTTTTAAGCTTTTCTTAGTTTCACTTATTGCTTTCAATTGCGACTGTACTTCTTCAACCGGCAACTCAATCAAAGTGCCTATATCACCAATAGCCTCATCATGCATTCTACGAATGACCGGAGGGCTACGGTGAATTAACCCACCAATCCTAGACCAGGCAGCTTCGTCTTGATAACGAGAACACAGTATAGAAGCACCATCCTTCCCTACTATTTCCGCTACCACACCCCAGAACACATCCCTTCCTAAATACTCCACTTGATTACTAAAATCCTTTGCCTGAAAAAGTCTCAGCAAAAGCATTTTCTCCCACTCTTTACTCAACTGGACAGGGCTTTCTACTTCAGGAACCTTTCCCTTGGCAAAGTCATTCATTTGAGCTTTTAGTCTTTTTTTACCTCTCAAAAGCCTCAGTCTAATACTATTGGAAGATACGCCCCCCATTTCTCCACCAATCTGAGCTAAAGTTTTTTCTTCCCAATAATATTGTCTTAAAGAAATTGCATCCTTTTCTATCAAACAGCCCAACATTGCAGTAACCGCCCGAGCTTTTTCTTCGCCGCCCATCCTTTCAAAAAATCCAGTATCATCGGGTTCCGCAAGTTTTATAAGCCTATCTGTATAACTAAGGCCCGACACTTGGCTCTTTTCTCTACTAAGCATTGCTTTGCCACTCCAAAAAAATGTTTCTGGGAGAGCTAATAGCAAAGCATAAACATTATGTCAACTTATTTCTACAAGTGCTTACCCACAATATACCACTGCCCGCCATCGGAGGTGACGGTGATCGCGCTATACTGAGAACTCAACGGCTGGGTTGACTGGTCCGGCCCGGACCCGCCTTGCTCGCTCACCGTGATAACATTCGCCGACACATCGGTCTTTTTAATCGTCACTGTCCGGCCCACAGATTCCGCGGCATTGGCCGGTGGCAAACGCGCGGTCATAACGCCACCAAAACTAGACAGCAAATACGTGTCCACCGCCATATCAATGTCGTATGTTCCACTGCCATCAAAAAACCGCGTGTTCCCGGCCGAACGGTTCGACGCAATAACAAACCACTCCGCCCCGTTGGATATCGCCATCATGTAATCATTCTCCGCGCCGAGGAAGAAATTCGCGCCGTCCGGCCCCGGCCCGGTTTTTTCAGCAACCGTTATCACGTTGCCGGATGCGTCGGTTTTCTTCACCACCATCATCACGCCAACTGCCGTCGAGGCCAGCGGTAAATTCACCGTCAACGCCCCGCCAAAAGACGACACCAGATGCACCGAATGCGACAGATCAAGGTCAACGCTGCCGCTGGTATCGATAAACTCCGTATCATAGCGCTGCAGCGTCGCATTCATGTCCGTCACAGTGGTTTTCTGCAAACGGTTTTTATCCGGGAACCCGGCATTATAGGCGGTATATTCACCGCCCGATAAATCCCAAATCGCCGAACCATCAGAAGCCGATAACAAATTATATATCGCCGTTTCAATCGACCCAGCCTCCAGCTTTATATTCGGCACCTGGTTATTCGACTCTGCATACGGATTAATCAACAGCGTCTTGTTTGATGCCGCACCGATAATAAAGCACCCTTGCGCTGTACCTTTAACATTGGCCTCGCAATCTATGAAAGCATTATTGAACGAGCCGTGCTCCACATAAAACCCGGCGCCGGTAATATCCGCACCCAAAGAATACGCACGGCAGGCATGAAACTTATTGGCATTCGGCGTATCGCCCGCCCCGGATTTGGTCAGGTGAAAACCATTCACCGAAGGCTGCTCCACCAACACGCGATCAAAATTATTCCAGTAACACGGCTTGTTGGTATCGGTATAACCATCCAGCAACACGCCGGTTTTCGGCGCAACAATTGTGACGTCCGTCACCGATGTCTGCACGCAAGGCCGGTCACGACCAAACAATTTAATCCCAACATCGCCGCCTTCAATACGCAAATTGGCAATCATGGCGTGATCAGCAGGCACCTCAATCGCATTGAATGTATCGGCCTGACATTTGAGAACGGATTTCGATCCCGCTCCTATCAAAGTCTGGCGCTCTCCAACCGTAATAGTCCCGCTAATAAGGTAATCACCATTGGGTAAAAACACTGCGTCATGCGCGGCCAAAGCCTGCTGGATCGCCAGCGTATCATCGGCTAACCCGTCACCCACCGCACCAAAATCCTTCACCGAAATCAAATCGGAAAATTTATCATGACTGGTACGCGTAGCCGCACCCGTGCCGACAGCCGTAAAGTCCGGCGGCGCCATTGCCCCCGAAAGATCGACTGCAACAGGATCGCCATTACCATCAAAGCCCAGCGCTTTATTCGCGCGCACACTCCGGTCCGGTAATTCAGATACTCCTGGCGTTTCATGCTCGCCATATTTCAGCGCCGTCTCATTCTCGCGTTCAACCTGCTGGATCGCCGCCACCATATAATCAAGCTCGTTATTAATCGACTGCGCCGAAAAATCCCCACCCTCCAAAAAATCTGTCACACGCTCGATTGGTAAAATCCGCTCCAGCGTTACAATCACGCCACTTGTCGGTGCCGTATCAAACGTCACATCTCCCCCTGCTGTCGCGCCCGCACCAGAAATCGTAAAGCCGCTCACCTGCGGCGCACCATCCAAAGACACAACCATGTCCTCGCTGGCAAAAATGGGGAATGGATATAGAAATACGGTTTGGCTACCATTCGCCGTATAACGCACAACAGGCGTCACCGCCGGCATTTTAATATGCTCGATCATTGTAGTCTCCTTTAAATTTTATTTCTTAGAATAAGTTTCCAGCAAAGCTCAACACATCAAGACCGGAGCCAATGCGATTGGAAAGTTGATTGGCATTGGCCGACAACCGTCCAATCCGCTGGCTTTCCTGGAGCTGCGTTCTTTGAATAACATTCAACCGACGCTGTTGAGAAATGTTCTGATCAAGCGCACCAAAACGTAACGCATCCAGCCGCATCCGTTCTTCGCGGTCATTATCGGTTTCTTCAAACAAGCCAAGTAAAACCGCCTCGGCGCTACCACCACTCGATGAAATTCCGCTCCCACCGAACTGTGCGCGTTGCCGCGCCACCGCCCGGCGTAGCGCATCACGCCGCTTGCGCTCGGCCGTATCGGCATCGGCGGCAATACGTTCACGATCCAGCGCCGCATCTTCGCTGCTTTGCCTTTGCTGCTCCGCCTGGCGTTGTTGTAATTGTTGTAACGCTAAATCCTGTCCGGCGCGCGCATCACGAGATGCTGCCTCGCTTCCTACAATATTCGACACAAGGCCGACGCCCTGCGAAATCACCGGCAACAATTGTAAAACGGGTGTCAATCCTCCCATAGTTTGGTTCCTTTCCTAAAAATTAGTTGTAAAAAAAGCCCCTGAAAAATAGGGGCTTTTTATTTTTAATTCTACAATACAGGTCTATAAATCAGGCTTCATAACATCACCAGAGCCTTCTAAATGGCTATCAATCCTATTACCTGATTCTCTCATCTCCTCTTTAAGAATTTTCGTAACTTTTCGAATAAAATAACCCATTTCTTTTTCTGACACCTCTCCCTTCCTATAACTATCCTCAAACCGCATAAAACTCATAGAAACGGTTTCCGTTAAACTATTTTTATACTTTGGGTTTTTCATTATCTCTAAAAACTGATTTACGGCTTGAGTAGGATTGACAGCGAGCTCGCCCGAATAATCCATATCGGGTATATCAAGCTCTTTTAACATTAAAACAAAAACTTCCTTCATTTGTATGTCCGCAATCGTATCCGTCTCATAACAAAACATAATGCGCGCAAATCCCTGAAAGAGATCCTTGGTCACTTTAGGGACAGCCGCATCACTCTCTTCTTGCAAAAAACGTTGGAAAGCATCATCAATAGATAAATGATCGTTATTAGATAAACTCTGCGGTGTAATTCCAAGTCTTTCCAATCCCGTATCCATAGATTGAATTATTGCCTCAGGTTTCGTCGAGCCATCATGATAAAAACTCTCGATACGTCTGAGTGTACTTAAAAGGCTCTTTATTCCTTCCTGCTTGGAGCTGTCTATAGGCCCCTCTATTTCAATTCTTTCCTCCAAGGCGTGAAGAAAGAAATAGGCTATGGAGTGATAATTCATTAATTTTGCTCTTAGCTCTAATATTGTATTTGCTCAATAAAACGTGACTATAATAAACATTATGGCAATAAGCAAGAGAATTATTTACGTTTAATCATTCACCTTCAACTCGGTCATCACCGCCAGCAACGTAAAGGGCAGCGGCACATCCTGTTCGATCCGCCACAGCGCTTTGGTGCTGTCTTCGGCCCAGCCCAGCGCCCGCACACGAATATCACCACTCACAAGCGGCGGCGGTGAATCCAACACCGGATCCTCACCAAGCTGGCGCAGCGCAATATCATTTAGGCCCCGCCCAACATCTAGCCGCAGCGCTGCCGTATTCTGCAGACGATAAATCCCTTCGATCAAACGCACCTTGCGCCCGCCGCCAGCCGCACCAACTTCGCTCGGCGGCAGCGGCTCTATAATATGTGTGTAGGACAAACCAATTTCGACTTTGTTGGCCGCTTCGTCAATTGTAATCGCACCACCGGTGACAATTTTATTCGATTGCACTTCACCATCGGCGACAATAGAAACGGTAAGCCCTTCAAGATGATCCAGCCCAGCCCAATTCGTCGCCGCCGTAATAACCTCCCCGGTCAGCGCAGAATCCAAATTTAACATGTCATCAAACTGCTCAATCATGAAATTCCCATCACGCTGCGTCAACATAAACACATCATCGCCGACAATCGCCACAGACTTGACTGAGCCTTGCGTTTCATGCAGCGTCCAGGCCGAAACCTGCTCACTCCTGAACACGGTCAGCGTCGCAAATTTTCCGTCATCACGCACAATAAACAACAAGCGCCGCCGCTGATCGTAATCCTGATCAACCGGCGTCGTAATAATATGCCGCGACAGAAGCGACAAATCCGTCGACTGATAGGCCTGCTCAACATCCGTATAAAGAAACTCATGAATTTCCTGTTTGTTGCGCGCAATATAAAATGTCGCACCGTCAACATTGACCGGTGGAATATGCCGATCCAAAACCGAGCCAATCCGCGTTTGCCGCCTGATCTGCACACTCGCCGGTGTCAATGGATCACCCGTAACCATCCATTCGGCGCCGCTGGTAAAAACCTGCAAGTGCCGTCCCGAAAATATCCCGCGAATGGCATTGACCTGATCGGATAAAATCGCGAACTCAATCGCTTCGTCATCCAATCCGGTGCCTAGATTAAAATTAAACAAATCACCCGATTTGGAAAACCACAACCGATTGGGCAAATCCCGACTGCCGCCAATCACCAGGCGATCCTGGTGGAACGCTATAGATACCGGGTACCCACGCACAGGCGAAAACGCCTGCTCAAACCAGTCAATCGTCGGATCGGTGTCCGGCAAATCTTCAATCACATCAACCGTTACAACTGTCGGTGAGTCAAAATCCGTAATCTCAACTTCTTTGCCATTAACACGCATACGCGTACCTTCATGCCCGGCGGCAAAAATATCAGATGAAGATGTCAGCGTAATGCTACCCGTTGTCCCGCTTGGCGTTAACGTCACTTCTGCGCCAGAAAATTTGAAATGCGGCTGATTGACAATATTGCCATCGGTAAAGAATGACCAATCGTCGAGGCTCCATGCACCGCCCGACCCACGCGTCAACTTTTTTGGCGTCACATCAGGATGCACCATCAATAGAGTATCGGCGCTTTGCGTCCAGGCGATTTGGGAGATCTGCGCCGCGCTCCACGGGGCGCTCACCGTGGCATCCTTCACCCCACCCGCATAAATATCAATCTGTCCGTCAGTAATCACCAGCAAATAAGTCTGCTGCGTGTTAAATTCAAACGCGATGAGCTTGCCATCACCAGCGGCACTATCAATAAAGCCAAGGCCCGAGCGCCGCGTCACGCCGCCAGTGGGCTTGATAAACACATTTTGCAGCGTCAGAGCGCCATTATCATAGGCGCGCAAATCCCCGCGACCCAGCAATTCCGGCGATACCTCGCCTGCGGTAAAAGTTGTCTTGATTTCACGTATCCGTGTCATGTAAAACATTCCTTATGCGTAAAGTTTTAAAAAAATTAGTAACCGTAGGCTTGTTGTCGTCTTTCGCACTTGGTTTAAGTGCATGCCAAACAACGCGTGATGAGCGTATATTGATCGGTACAGCCCTCGGAATAGGCATAGGTGCCGGAATTTCCGCTTCAACAGACGAAGAATTTTTGGCGAGCATAGCCATTGGCGGCGCCGCCGGTGCAACACTGGGCTTTCTGTCCGAAGATTTTTAACGTCGCACACCAACCAGCGTAAGGTCCCGGTCTTATTAGGCATACTAAAATTTGACATAATTATTAATTTCGTTTATAGTCTCTCCATTGCTTTAAAATAAGGAGACAACCAATGTCTGAAGACAAAAGAGAACAACCTGAATTATTTATGGAGGCTGTACAGGGCATTCCCGAAACAGACCTTAAAATAGCTGCAAAAACGATCGGCGCTATCAATAATGGTGCCTCCATAGACGACATTTCCGAGATGGATCTTGAAGTTACCACAAACGTGCTTGGGCAAGACTACGTTCAAAATGCTTTTTTAGGTCGACTGCCTCAGGAAGACAATGATAGTCCTAAGACAGAAAGAATGGGCAACCTTGTTATAGAGCTACGAGAAAATAATCACTCCTAACTCCTCACATCTACAAGCGTAAAATCTTCAATTCTGTTCGGCGTGTCCTGCTGCGCATCAATTTGCCGTGCGCGTTTAAATTCATTTTCTGCCAGACGAAAGGCGGCTTCGGCGCGGCTTGTGCTCTCGGTCACCGGGATCACAAATTCTGCTGACAACCGTGCTATTAACGCCTGATCAAAATAAGGAGGGAACTCCTCTTCCTCGGGCCGGAATATATATGTCAGCACCACAGAGTCGGAATTGGTATGCAACGCACCGCGCGCGATGCGGTAATTCAACCCGCGCCCACGCGTTCCACTACCGGCGGACATCGCCCGCAAATAATCATTGGGAAGCTGGTAAGCTTTATCGTAATCGGCAATCGGCGGCGTGCCGAGCTCGGTTAGCTCCAGCTGCCCGGTCGCAAAGCTCCAGGCATAAGCCGAAAGCAGCGCATCACGCACCGGACCAAACAACGCGCCAGCAACTTCGGATGTGGCGGTACCGTCATCAAAAGACGTAATTGGCGCGGCGCCAATACGTATAAGCGCCCGACTTGCGAGCGCGACATCATTAAGTGCCATAAAAATTCTCCATTATAAAAGGGGGTGGTGCGGCCCCCTCTTAAGGGGGAAAAGAAGAGACCGCACCGCGAAGAAATCCAGAGGATCACTTCGCTATCGATACGCGGGCGAGATTTCTCGAGCCCATCGCAACGTCTACACACAAGAGAAGCAACGCGTAGCGAAGCAAACCGTAGGTTTGTTCGCAAAAAAAAGCGTTGTTCATCTCTATACGGAAGTAGACAGGTTTACGAATAAACCGCTACGGTGACGCTGCTACCGTCATTGCCGGTTACGATATAAAACTTCGTAGCCGGGGTGCCGTCCGTATCGATGTTAACAATAAACAGATCGTTCAGACGCAGCATATCGACGGCGCTATCAAAATAGCCTGCCGTTTCGATGCCTGCTGTGTCATCTGTCGTGGTGTAGTGCCACAAGGTAAAGTTGTTGGCATAGGCCAACACACTGAGGTCGGATGCTTTATAAGCCATAGTTCAAGTCTCCTTTTTAAAACCCCGTCATCCCCGCGACTGAGCGAAGCGAAGTTTAAACAGCGGGGATCCAGAAAAGAGCCAAGCAAAGCTTGGCACATATGGGTCCCGTTTGTTTAAGTCTGCTTCGCAGACCAACGGGATGACGGTGGGGTTATGTGTTGGCATTAATCTGGCGTTTCATCAGATTCAATGGTGATGATACCGGTCTCATCAATCAGTCCGGCGCCCTGGCTCATCATGTTGTTCACAAAATGTGCCGCACGATCGCCATGCCACGTGATGTCAGTTTCGACATCAGAAGCGACAGCATGACCAACAGCGTTTTTGTGGAACCAAAAACAGGAACGGATATCATTGCCATCAATCGGCAGACCGGAATGCGGGATCCAGATCGTACCCAGCCAGAACTTGGCTTGCGTAATCGAGGCGAATGGCAGTTCTTCATGGCCGATATAATCGGAATGAACAAACTCATCTAGAGCCAAAAGCTCACTCCATTGTTTCCAGCCGACGATGCAGTAACGCTGGCCGTCATCGGGCACATCGTTATCACCGAAGGTTTCAAACGCCTGAAGAACCTTGTCTTTGGTCAAGCCAACATTGCCATCGGCAATCGTATTGGCCGAAGCACTGGCAAGCTCATTGATAATAAGCTCGTCGGTTTTACGTCCCAGTGCACCCGCACCGGCAGTCGCAATAACCTGACGTTCATCAACATTTATTTTGAGCTCATCAAGATGGTCAACCCAGTCACCCGCATAATAATCCTGCAAAGTGACCTCGACATTGGAATGGGCCAAATTCATGACCGGCACCATGCCGTGGGTTGATTTGGTTGAAGCCGTACCTTTGCCGACTTTTTGAAACACGGCCGTAGAGCCGTTAACGTTGCTGATTGTGCGAACAGTGTTCCGCAATTTGGAACCCTGACGCTGATAGGCCTGATGCACTTCTTGTTCGAACTGCTTAATGAAGGCCTGGTCGATTGTTGTAGACATAATCAAACCTCTTTCATGTTTATATGTGGTTGAAGATGTCCGGCCTCGGTTGTCGCTTAATATTTTGTAATATCTGGGGCCTGAGAATCCGGAAAGGAACACGGGTGGCAGGCGGGGTGAACCCGTTCTCTGCTTCGTGCTTATTTAGTCTTTCGAGAGAAAGAAAAACGCCCGGCTGCATATCCACCACTTAAGGGCAGGCGCAGTTCGGGCGTTGATACTGAACAATGTAGGATATATTTCCTATGATGTCAAGAGAAAAATCAAAAAATTTGTATTTTTATACCACCAATGGCATAGTGAGAGTAGGCTCATAATATAAGCATGATAAGGGTAAAAGGCTAAACTTAAGGCCTCCAGATGCTATAACGAGAGGAAAAGAACCATGCTGGGGATGTTTTTTTCATCACTAAAAAAGAAACCGGACAACGATCAGTTTACCACCCGCCGCCGTCATGCACGGCGCGATTGTGATCGCTGCGTCAGTGTGATTGCTGGCAAAACCTACCCGGTTGAAAACTGGTCGATGGGTGGCCTGCAAATTACAGGCGACGACCGCATGTTCACCCCCGGCCAAAAACTCGATATCACCATGAAATTTAAACTGCGCAATAACATTATCGACATATCGCATAAAATGGATGTCGTGCGCAAAACCAAAGGCAAAATTTCTTTTGAATTTACGCCACTCAGCCAAAAAATTAGCAACAACCTGCAACAAGTGGTCGATGATTACGTCGCCGGAAAGTTTGCTGAATCACATATGGTTTAGGCGACTTTAAATTATTTAGCTTTATCGGTTTTATTTTTTCTTTTGCTGGAAGTGCTATGTCCTGCATAAAATCCTAAAAACAAACCAGACATAACGCCATAAAGGACACCCAAAACAGGGCCATATTTACTTGTTCCGTAGAGCCACATAGCAACACCTACAGGAATACCTAACCCCCAAAATATTTTCCAGTTTATCATTCCAGCTTATCTTATCCTTTATAAATGCCATATGTATAGATTTTATTGCCTTAGTTTTAAGACTTACATGCCGCTAGAGCAGCCCCTGCTTCATCCATTCTTGATTTAGCGGCTGCAACTTCAGATTCAATGTCTGGTATTTTTGATTCCAGTTCTACAATTTTCTGTTTTAGCTGTTCTTTCTCTCTTTCAAGTGTAATTAGCGTTTTTTCATCAAAGACAGCATCCAAAATTTCCTCTCCTATAACACCTGTTGAGCTTCCAATACCTAATCCTTCACCACCTCCAATCATGGCGCCTCCTATTATTCCAGGAATACCACCAGGTATGCCAGCTATAGCACCTCCAACACCACCAATGACACCTCCACCTATATGCATATTTCTTCCGGTTTTTCTTTCCTCTGCAATTTTTTCTTCCAATTCAGAAAGCTCTTCTTTCATACTTTGCAACTCTTCGCGTACCTACTCAAAACGTTGCTCCGCAATAACAAAAGCGCCGCTTGCATTTGCAAATTCTACTGCTTCTTCCTCACACTTATTTTCATCATTTTGCAGCGGCGGTTCCGGTTTTTCCGGCGGTTGATTGGGATCATCCTGCGGAGGGTTTTCCGCGGGCGGCAGATCAGATGGCGGCTCCTGCGCCGGTGGTTTTAGCTCATCTGCCGGCGGCGGCGCTTCATTACCATCCTTTTCAGCGAGCTGTGCCTGTTGAAAATCTCCAACACCAGGCAAAGGAAGGCGTATATCATCATCTCTACGCTTATCAGCCGTTTCTACCAACGCACCCACGGTTTCACCACGCGGAAAAATCAGGCCATCCTGTTTTAAATCGCGTTCACTCTGAAAATCACGAATAGCGTTATCCAGCCCGACACTGAACAAGCCAGTTGGCCCTTCGGTCTGCTCTAAATCAAGCAGATCATTACGCTCCATCAACGTTTGTACGCGCGCAACATCGTCACGGCTATTGGTCTGGTTACGTCCCACCCCGTCCGATAAATTACCAAGCGCATTTGTGCTAACGTTTTCCCTGCGCTCACGGATGCGCTGAAAATCCTTATCCTCTTCTTCTGGTATACTGCCAAATCCGTCGCGCTGGATGCCCGATAATGATCGTCCAAACATTTTATTACTCCTGATATTTAGTTCTTCATTGCCTAGAGCAAACGCCATTTAGCCGTGGCAAGGCATCCGAGGCGAGCCGCGCGGAATGTACACTTTCGTACATGAGCACGGCAAGCCGACGGATAACGATGTCCACGGTTGAATGGTGGACGCTCTAGTTATTACCGAACATGCGTTGGAACCCGTCCGTCACTTTCGCAACAAAAGCAGGATCACGGTCGCGCCAGTAACGCGGGTCACGCATCATCGAAGTCAGCTCTTTCTCATCAAGACCGGCGGGAGCGCCCTCGCCGCCGCGCTGCAATGTTGGCTCGTCTGATTTCATCATCCGCTCGAGCGCCAGAACGCCTTCAAATGAACTCGACATATTTTCCAGCACGCCAGGCGGCAGGTTTTTCTGACCAAAGGCCTGCAATTGCCGTGACATTTCCTTCCAGCGCTCCGGCCCGCCATAATGCGCAACCAACTTTTCCACTTCACGGTCAGCATCAAATTCTGCTGCCATCTCCGTAATCATCGGCACCATGCGCTCGGCCGCCAGGTCGTAAACCTCCTGCGCCTGCTCATGGCTAAAGCCTTTTTCGTGTAGGCGGCGGTTGATTTCTGCATCTGGCTGGAACAATCCATGCGAGCAATCAATGCAAAACTCTTCCGGGCTTTTCGGCGCTGATGGGTTTTGTGACATTTTTTTCTCTAGCGCGTTATAGGAATCGATCATCGCCTGCAGGCGCACATCTTTTGTTTCCGGGTCACGAAATTTATCCGGAATTGTTGTTTCATCAAGGTCTTCGGTTAATAGATTAACAGTCATTGTACTCTTCTCCTTTGGTTAAATAATTTTTAATTAGGCCGGGTTACGGCCACGGTCAATCAACCGCAAAATAGTCGCCACAAGCGAGCGCTGCCCTTCGGTGTAGCGTAATTGCTCATCTGTCGTTGTTGGCCCAAGCGCACGCTGGAATGTCATCACCTGCAGATGTGACAGAACTTTCTGACCATCATCTGTGGCAAAAAGCCGGGCAAAAGATTTTTCAATATCGCGTTGTTCCATTTTATTTGGCTCCTGTGGTGAATAGATTAATCCAAGATCAGCGTTCGTTGCCAGTGACGGCATCGGTTTCTTCCGGCGGAATATCTGCAATATCGGCCGGGATAGAAATTGAAATATCCGCCGGAATATTTTGTGTAATGTCTTGTGATATATCCGGCGATATATTTTCTTCGTTAATGTTTTGATCATTATTGATCTCCTCTTCTTTTAGTGCGTTTTGTATGGTTTCAATCGGCGGGATCGGCAGCTCATTGCGGATCAGATCACTGGGAACACCCAGAGCATCACCCAGGAACCGCGCCGCTTGCGGTAAGTTAATCGCGATCGAGGCTTCCGGCCCCATCGCCAGAACCGTATTGATCCAGCTGAGTGTGTTTTGAACATTGCGCTGGCCTTGCGCACGCGCCAGTGGTGAGCGGTAATCCACCGACACAAGACGTCCGTCGAGCGAAATATCCGGCACCTCACCACGCCTCCGCAAAATCGAAAACGCCCGCGTAATCAGCGGCGTTAGCAATTCCGATTGCAATCGCCCATAAGTTGCACCAAGCAGCAACGACATCTCCGCCGTGCGCTCCAGAACTTCCGTCGCTGTCATGCGCGGTCCATTCACCGGTGCCAGACGATCGGTCAAAAGTGCATGACGAATACGCGCCTGCAAACTATCCAAAATCAGCTGCGACACATCAAAACGCCCCGGCATATCCAGCGGCTGCAGCCCTTTCGAACCAACAGCCTTAGGAATAATACTCCCCGGTGTTAGCTCAATATTGGCAGGGTTCAAAATACCGTCATCATCCGCCTGCCAGATTCCCGTCACAGCAATCGAAGCATTCTTGAGGATCAACTCAACAACCTTGTTGGCCGTCTTAATATCCGGCAGCGCCTTCATAATCGGCGAACGCCCATAAATCTCACCGGGCGATTTCAGCCAACGGAAATTAATCACTGGCGATTGTTCAAACCGACCAACATGCAACGGTATTGGCCCACCACTAACCTCAATCAAGCAAGCTGTGAAATCATAGACCAGACCATCGGGCAAAACTGCCTCCAGTATTTTAAACCGAGCCTGCGGATCGCGCGACGCTACCTTTATAACTTCCGATGGAATATCGGCAAACGGATAACGCGCCTTCAATTGTTCAATCGTCAACGAAAGCAATCTGTAAGAACCGTCCAGAAATCCGTTCTCACCCTCCTCCAGCACCACCTGCGTCAGTGGCACCGAAGAAAAACGAAATGCTGACGTGCTACCGGGTATTGATTCCTCAAAATATAAACTCGCCGTTCCGCCAACCACTAAATCGAGATAACACTGATGAATCTCAACAGAGAAATTCGAGCGATCGAAATGATCCTGTATCGTCTTGGCGGCTTTCTCAAGAACGGGGGCAAGCGACTCTGCTTCCTGCGGTGATAAATCAGGCCCAGGCTTCAGGCCAAACCACTGGCTCCAACTCGGCGTTAAATTACCAAGCAAACTGGCGGCCAGTTGATCCGCCGCATCCATCGCCGTCGCATCATAAATATTTTCCGTGCGACCTGCACCGGGGCGTTGATCTCCCATAAACCCGCCACGCTGCGGCAGTGCAAAATCGTAACAATCTTCCCAAAGTTTTTCCCAATTACTACGACGCCGTTGCGCCGCTTCAAAACGCGAGAATAACTCTTCCAGATTTTTTTCAGCTTCGCCTTCTTCATTCAATGTAACAATCGACATACTCTACTCTCCCAATAATGTTTTTCTCTGCCCACCAGCAGTAGCCGCACTGAGCAAACCACGAAAACTAGTTTGTATCGTTCCAAAACGGCCACGCCCTCTTTGCAACAAACTGCCTGTCCGTTGCTCGGACGCCGTGGGATCACCTGAACTCGTTACGCCGCCACCGGTGCCGCCAGTAGACGTATTCGTACCGCCACCGCTCCCCGATCCTGACGTTGTTTGCGTTGTGGTCACAGCCGGGCCAGGCACAAAAACCACCTGCGGCTGCGCTGCCGGCACAACCGGCCGGGATGCTAAACTACCCATATGAATAATCTCCTTTGTGTGAATGTTTCGCGTATGAATTCTTCCCTCGCAAAAATCGGTAAAGCTGCCAGGGCGTAAAAATAAATCTCTTGTGAAGACCGAGCACACGCTTCACGGCTTCAACACAGGTAAAAAACATGAAGGGCGCCGCTTTTTGATGGCGCTCTACATATGTCTCAACCACTTTATGTCCCCGGTTTTCAAGCCAGTACGGCAAATCAAATTCCGGTGGCACATGATGATGCACGGAAATCTCCGTATGATTGGACAGCGGGTCCAGACTGATCCAGCGTTGCCCGTCATTCAGCAAGACAAAACAATGCCTAAAACCAGGTTTAAAAACTTTCAGCCAGGACAAATCTGTCTGACCGCTAAAAACGACCCAGGCCGTCTGGCAATTTTCATTCTGTCTTCCAAATGCACTCATTCTGCTACCCCCTCATAAAGCACCGCTTTCTGGGTCCAGTTCGGGCCCGGCACAGAATTAACAACCCGCACAATCCCTTTGCGAATCAGAAGCGGCTCGATTCGCTCCAGCGCCTCACTCCACAAATCCCAGGCGCGCACTTCCTTCACCCGCTTTTGATCAGGCGGCAAAAGACGGCGGCCATAATGGCGTAACACCAACAAATGATCGCGCAGCAAGCGGCGCTGGCGATAAAGACGGTCCAAAACCTTCAAAATATCCACAGGTTCGCAAGGCCTCACGCCCTTACCAATCCCGCTGACAATCCGCGCGCCTTCATTCCTGGCCTCCTGAGCCTGAACAAACCAGAACCAGGCCTCTTCAGCCGTTTCAAACGGGGTCGCTTCGCTACCGGACTGCCCTCTGGGGATATAGTTTTCTTTAGACACCATTTTTTCATATTCCTTGTTTGTTCTTAGTATGTTTCCTTTATGTTCTCTTTATGCTATAAACTCTTATCGATGTCAAGACCTATTTAGGATTTTTTTCCTCTTTACCTTTGTGTGTGTAACTGGGACTATACTCCTAGGACATATTTCCACGTCAAAAGGAGCAACAAATCTTGTTTACCCACACACAAATCTGGCTGGGCATCGACCGCCTGGCATCCAGCAACGGCTACTCCCCTTCCGGCCTCGCCAAAAAGGCCGGGCTGGACCCGACATCATTTAATAAAAGCAAGCGCATCAATCCCGATGGCAAACCACGCTGGCCATCGACAGAAAGTCTTTCCAAGGTTTTGGCTGTTACCGATTCAAATATGTCGGATTTCTTCAGCCTGATTGATGACGGCAAGATGCGCGTGAAAAAGATATCCAAAGACGACAGAAAAAATATTGCCCACGACACGGCAAAGATTTTACTGGATACAAAATCTGTTCTATTTAATGCCTCAAAGCCTTTCACGTTGAAATCAGGACGCAGCTCACCTGTTTATATCGACGGGCGACGCCTGATATCTTTTCCTGAGCAGCGCAGCCAGATCATGGATTTTTCGGCGGCCGTTCTTGCACAGGAAATCGGCGTCAGTAAATTTGATTTGATTGCCGGCGGTGAAACGGCTGGTATCCCTTACGCTGCGCTGATTGCAGAACGTCTGCAGAAACCCATGCTTTATGTGCGCAAGGAACCCAAGGGCCACGGCCGCATGGCACAGATTGAAGGCCACCTACCCGACAAAGGGAAAAAACGCGTGGTTCTGGTCGAAGATTTACAAACCGATGGCGGCTCCAAAAAAACTTTTGTCAGCGCCCTGCGTAAGGCCGGCACCAAAGTTGAACACGGCTTTGTTATTTTTCACTACGGCATCTTCAAAGAGAGTGAAAAGAACATGAAGAAGCTCGGCATTAAACTCCACGCGCTGGCGACATGGCATGATGTATTGGAAGTTGCCCGCCAGGGAAAATACTTCGACAAAACAACATTAAAATCCGTCGAATCTTTCCTCGACAATCCCGAAGGCTGGAGCCCATGAAACTTGCCTTCCATGCGCCGGACAAACCACGAGCACAAAAAGCGCTCGAGGAGCTAAAAAGCGAATACGGTCAAAACAAGCCGGAAGACTCTGATACGCTCGTTATCCTTGGCGGGGACGGCGCGATGCTGCGTGCCTTACACACATATAAAGACATCGATATTCCGCTGTTCGGCATGAATATGGGTACGCTTGGTTTTTTGCTCAATGAATATGATGTAAAAAACCTCCCGGCCCGCATTGAAAAAGCCAACGCATTCAAAATTCACCCGCTTGTCATGGAGGCCAAAGACAAAGACGGTAAAACCCATCAAGAGATGGCCTATAATGAAGTGTCCCTCCTACGGGCGACGCATAACTCCGCCAAAATAAAGATATTCGTGAATGATAAAGAACGTCTGGAGCGTCTGGTTTGTGATGGCATTCTGGTGTCCACGCCGATGGGCTCCACGGCTTATAACTCTTCCGCCGGCGGACCGATTATACCGCTCGATGCCAATGTCCTGCCGCTCACACCGATCAGCGCGTTTCGCCCGCGGCGCTGGCCCGGCGCGCTACTACGCAATGATGCCAAAATTACGTTTGAAATTCTACGAAACGTTGAGCGCCCCGTCAGCGCAACCGCCGACTCAACCGAAGTCAGAAACATCGTCCAGGTCGACATTCACCAATCCAGCAACATATCTCGCACATTGCTGTTCGACCCTGACAACCACCTCGAAGAACGCATATTCCAGGAACAATTCGCGCCTTAGCTGCAACTAAGCTTTTCTTGGCTTCGCCTTATTGATGCTGCGCAATTTCCGTGCACTGGCCAGCTCGTTCTCGATATTGCTCAGCTTTTCCGCCAGCTTTTCATCAACGCTGCCGTCCTGCATAATGCCGCTCTCCGGGATCAGCCCCAGCTTCTCCGCAACATATTGATAGCCTTCCACCAGATCACCCAGATCAAAACGAAAACGGTCCTTATCCATTTTCTCGCCCGTCTTGGTATCCCATAGACGACACGTATCGGGGCAAATCTCATCAGCCAGCAGGACATAGAGATTGCCATCTTCATCCCAGACCCGACCAAATTCCAGCTTGAAATCCACCAGGCGCAAACCAATACCGGCAAACAGACCATTCAGATAGTCATTAATCCGCCAGGCCATATTGACCATTTCCTCGAGCTCATACGGATCGGCCCAGCCCATCACCATGCAGTGATCTTCACCGACCAGCGGATCACCCAGAGAATCATCCTTGTAGTAATATTCAACCAGCGGGCGGGACAACACGGTCCCCTCTTTCACACCCAACCGCTTACAAAGCGAACCGGCTGCAATATTACGCATCACCAGCTCAATGGGAATAATCTCAACCTTCCGCACCAGCTGCTCGCGCATATTAACCTGCTTCATAAAATGCGTCGGAACGCCAATCGATTCCAGCTGCGTCATCAGATGCGCGGAAATCCGGTTGTTCAGCACCCCCTTGCCGGCAATAGAAGCATGCTTCTCGCCATTAAACGCCGTCGCGTCATCTTTGAAATATTGAATAATTGTTCCCGGCTCAGGCCCTTCATAAAGGGTTTTTGCCTTGCCTTCGTATATCTTTTTACCTCGTGCCATAAGCGATTTTTCTCCATATAACTTTTCAGGACCATTCATATAACAATGGATTTCCCTAAATTCAAATGATACAACACATTTCAGTTATTTTTTTGATCACCCGAACGAAGTAAATGAGGAAAAAATGAACTCTTTTGATGATCGTAAGCAGGCTTTTGAACAAAAACACGTCAATGATGAGAAGATCGATTTCGCCGTAGAAGCAAGGCTGTCAAAGCTTTACGGGCTATGGGCAGCCGAGCAACTGGGCCTTTCCGGCGCCAATGCCGACACCTATGCCATGGAGGTTGTCGAATCCAATCTCGAAGAACCCGGCTTTGATGATATATTACGAAAAGTCAGGGGCGACTTTGATGAAAAGGGCCTCGATATCTCTGATCACATCATGAATGCCGAACTCGACAAAGCGCTGGGTGAGGCCAAAAAACAGATCGCCGAACAGAATCAGGGATAGATATTCATGGCAATGGAAGCCTCAGAAATCGAAAAGCTTATTCGCGAAGGCATTCCCGGCTGCGAGGTTCGCATAGAAGATCTACGCGGTGACGGCGACCATTACGCCGCCTATGTCACCTCCGCCAGCTTCGAAGGCAAAACGCGCATTGAACAACATAAAATGGTGCTTAATTCATTACAGGGAAAAATAACCAAAGAACTACACGCTCTGGCCATTCAAACATCTGTGCCGCCGGAATAATATAGTCGCTTGATTTTGCTTTTGCAGCAGGCACAAGTGACGACGAGTAGACAATACCTACTTTAGGAACGCAGTAACGCACTGCAAAAGCAAAAGGAAGTGACTATAATGGAAAACGTAATTTTTGATCGTATTAAAAAAGACATCAGCGAAAATGATGTCGTGCTTTACATGAAAGGCAGCGCTGCCTTCCCGCAATGCGGATTCTCTTCACTGACCGTGCAGGTGCTGTCGCAACTTGGCGTGACGTTCAAAGACATCAACGTCCTCGAGGACAAGGAAATCTGGCAAGGCATCAAGGACTTCACCGACTGGCCAACCATCCCACAGCTCTACGTCAAAGGCGAATTCGTCGGCGGCGCCGACATCGTCCGCGAAATGTACGAAGCCGGAGAGTTGCAGCAGCTCCTCGCCGATAAAGGCGTGCAGGCGGCTTAACCCCCTCACTGTCATCCCGGAAGCTACGTTGAGCTTGCCCCAAAGGGGCTTAGCGAAACTTGCTATCCGGGATCCATTGAAACAAGATCTTCCTATAATTACTTCTTATTGGAACCAAACCCCGATAATCCTCATTTATAACGTTCATACCTAGAGCTGTTCTCTATTCGTAATTTGGTGTATAAAATGCCATTGAATGTCAGGATACGACCCAAAGCGGACATTTGAGAAGCGATTGATGACGATATGAAAACAAAACTATTGCTTATCCTATCTTTATTCGTAGGCATTACTTTATTCATTTTAACGCCCCAATTAATACCCCAACCAAATTCTTATTCAGAATTTGAAAATAAAGTCTGTATTCAAGATCCAACGATAGAATGTATCAATGAAACCATTTTAAAATATGGAATTCATAACATCAAACAACCACTTCATAGGATGATGGATATACCAGTACAGTATAACAACCTATTAGATGACCAATTTAACATCATAAAAGAAGACTTTTTCCAGCCTTTTGATCCAAGCATAGTAGAAGAACATTATGGGATAGGAATAGTGAGAGTAAAGTTCGCTCGTGCTCTTGTGAAAAAAATTATTCAAAACTCTGAATACGGTGCTTCATACCCGTTTTACGATGGCGGTAGCAAAACTCTAACCAATTTTTTAAATACACAAACATTTAAAAATTTTGAGATAACTCCAACCTTTCTTTCAGTTATTGACTATTGGACAAATAACGCAAAAAAACTTGAGAATAACGATAAAAACGATCATCTGCTTCAGATTTTAAATATTTGGGTAAGATTGGAAGAAACTGATCAGGCAAAAACATTGTTGTATGAGATGCGTAATCTTTCTGCTTCACACTCCTTCAGATACATCAGTCTTTTAAAACATCTTAAAAATTGGAATATTGAGTTCTCAGTCGATCCTCAAATCGTTGTGCCTAGATACAGAGCTGAACTGCTAACTTTGCTTAATAAAAAAGATGAGGCTATCACACTGCTATTAAGTGAAAAACAGAAAATTATTACCGATTTCGAAGAGAAAAACTATGAAACAAAGCCATTAAATTCATTAAAACGACTCAAAGCCATTGCTCGACTATTAGCCAAAACGGGTGATCAAGAAGAAGCGTTATCAATTATAAAACAAACTTATGATTTTCAAAAAAATGATATTGTACATAGAAGCTTTATTTCCAATAGTGAGTTTTCAAGCCTCTATAGAAGTGTTGATGAAAAACAAAGAGCTCTGAATTTAATGGAAGATTATATTAATAGAGATGACTATCGTACATGTCAGTCATTTAATACACCGTGGCAGCATGGTGAGTGTGCTACGGAATTAGTTTATCTAGGCCTTCCAGAAATTGCATACAAGAAAGCTTTTAAAGCTTGTCGTCAAAGTAGCAATTGTTGGCCAATTATAGGCATGTACATTGCTGCAAGTGAAACTGGTGCTGAATTACCGGGAATTAAAGAAATGGCAAATAGCGTGTCAGAAGATCAACGTGCCCACTTATATTTAGAGCTGTCTGTTTTTCATTTCATGAAGAAAAATTCGGAGCAAGGAAATTACCTTCTTGAACAAGCTTTAAGTGAAGTACCCAATGGTAGGCGAAATATTGGAACCGCTTGCAAAATTGCTTATGTTGCTTTCTCTGTAGATCGCAAAGATTTGCTAACCCCCTTGTTTAAAAGCAGTATTCAATTAATATTTGATAGGGTGCCTGAAGTCGAAGGAAGAATGCGCAGTTATAAAAATATCGTCGAATGCTTTAAGACTCTGGAACTATAAAAGAGAAACGATGTGTGATTAGGCAAAATATGAAAAGGAAAGCAGTTTATTAGATAAAACCAAATGTCCGCTAATGGCCGGTAGCAGACGTTTCGAAGGTATGATAATTGCCATTGTGGAAAATCTAGATTTTGGCAGAGTAAGTTTAAGCTCAACCGTATACCCGTCGCCACTCTTTTGTTATCCCGTTTTTACTATATACCGCAGAGAGAAATTAGCTCAAGCCGTAGCGCGGTGCCAGGCCCCGAAAAACTGACTCATGGCTCAGCTTTCCTTCATGCTCTTTGTAAATAAGATAATGCGCGACTTGCGGTAAAAAATCTTTCAGCACTTCTTCAATTTCCCTGGCGCAAATTTCCGGCGGTAAATCTCTATTTACTTTTATAGCCACAATAAGCTCAGGTATGGCCTGCACACCGGTCGGGGCTAAGCTGAGTTTATGCCCTAGAACATTCAATGTTTCGATGCCTTGCCTATGTCGCGGAAAAACTTGAAGCATGGAGAGAGGCATGTAGTTTTCCAGTTCAGGCGCTACGTCTTCACCAAGGTGATGACAAAGCTCAATGCAAAAATTCAGCTTGTCTTTATCGTCATCTGTCCCATTTGTATCTCTCATGTGTAACAGAAAAGACTGAACGGGTTTTTTAGCCTCCTGCATGGAAAATAATTTATTCAGTTCAGGGGTTTTCCAAAATTTTTTATTGAACCCCGTGATTAATCCCTGCTCCAACTGCGCTCTTACTTGCCCTACAAACTCTTCCATTGATGGAGGGCTGTCTTGTTTCCAATCTTCGTTCACGAGGCTACTCTCCTATTAATTTTCATAGTGATTTAGAGGTTTATAGCTGGCGTGGAAAATTATGTCAATTTTATTGTGCGAAGAATAAAAAAATGGCACCCTCAGGGAGACTTGAACTTCCACCATCTCCAACGCCTCCTCATCAATGAGACCATATCAGACATTAAATCTTGCAACAGAACCAATAACCCAAGGTAGTAAAAAGCTTGCACGAGCTTACATACATGTGATAGGTGTTTATTTTCATAAATAAACCTGCGTAAAAAAGTTAAGAGTATGAGTAACTATCCCAAAGAAGACCTTTATAATGTGCTGGGGATTTCACCCTCTGCCACAGATGATGAAATCAAAAAGGCATATTGGAAAAAAGCAAAGGAATGCAACGCCGACACTCCCAGCTCTTTTGAGAACATTAAGAAACAATGTTATCAGCTGGCCGGTGAACCCGATGATAAATATAAACAGCGTCTAAAAGCTGAGTTGCACCATATTGGCCTTATCATCAATCGGGCAAGAGAAGTCTTAAGCGTTCCGTCGGACAGACTTGCTTATGATCACTGGCGGCAAAAACAAAATACGATACAAGCGTCGTCGCAATCTTCCCCTGCATCCTCCAACGAGGCCGCTAATAATCCAAAAACCTACCCTAATGGCGATGTCTATATCGGTGACTTGGTCAATGACGCACCTCATGGCCAAGGCAAAATGGTCTACGACGATGGTCCCGTTTATAAGGGTGAGTGGGTTCAAGGAAACCGGCATGGCCAGGGCATAATGACCTATACCGATGGCAAATATGAAGGAAAATGGGCAGATGATGTTTTTAATGGTCAGGGGAAATATAGCTGGGTCAATAATGAGGTGTATCAGGGCGATTTTCTGAAAGGACAGATGACCGGTAACGGGGTTTATAGCTGGCCTAGCGGAGATAGATATGAGGGCGACTTTCTCAATGGTCAACAGCACGGGTTTGGAAAAATGTTTTATGCAGACCGCCGTATCTATGAGACTGAGTGGTTAAATGATAAGCCTTCCGGACAGGGCACGATGCATTATCCGAATGGACGAGAGGAAACAGGAACCTGGGTGGGAGGGGAGTTTGAGGCGGAGGCGGATCCAGATCCCAGATATCAGCACACAGCTAAGGTTTTTGTTAGCCTTACAAGCATTATTGCTTTTGTTTTTGTTGTTAATAATTATTACGAATTTCCGAATTTGAGGGGGCCCTCGTCTTCCGGTCAGGAACAATCGCGCGTGTTAAAGACCGCAGCGAGTACAAAAAATTACAGCGATGGCAGGTATTATGAAGGGGGCCTTATAAAGGGTAAGCCTCATGGCAAGGGCACTATGACTTGGCCAACTGGTGATAGATATGAGGGTGATTTTGTTTATATTGACCGCAGTGACGAAGATTCTCCGACCTGGCCAAATCGTGAGAAATATGCAGATCTTATTGATTACCCTGACCGCACTGGTAAAGGCGTTTACACCTGGGCGAATGGCGATAGATATGAAGGTGATTTCCGCAACGGAGCGCGAGATGGTGAAGGTACATTTTCTAGCCCAGATGGTTCTTTTCAAAAAGGCAGTTGGGAGGAGGGTCGTCTTAATGGAAAAGCTGTAAGAGTTTGGCCAGACGGTAGAAAATATGAAGGGAATTGGCGTAGCGATTGGCAGAATGGTAGAGGCACTATGACTTGGCCAGACGGTAAAAAATATGAAGGGAATTGGTTTAGCGGCGAACGCAGCGGTAAAGGCATCATGATCTGGAAGAATGGTCAAACATATGATGGTGACTGGGTTAAGGGTTCGAGAACTGGGAAAGGGCGCGCTACATATCCCAATGGCAGTACATATGTAGGGAATTGGATTAAAGGAAAATTTAATAAAAAAGGTGTTTTCGTTTGGCCAAATGGTAAAAAATATGTTGGCGATTTTTTAAACGATAAGCCTACAGGTAAGGGCGTCTATACCTTACCCAAAAAAGGAAATGGTAAAGTTGAAGAAATAGGCTCTAAAGGATCCTCTATAAACAAACTAAATTCTTTTGTAAGGGAGGATGTAAAAAGCATTGTGCAGCGCCTTGAAAATAATTCAATACACAAAGTGGGGCTGTACTCTTTTAAATTAACGCGCGCAGAACTGAAGGCTTTGGCTGCGGGGCTTCAGCATAATACCAGCTTACTAAAATTACAATTAGGTTCCAATGACATGGGTGATGAAGGGATAAGGGTTTTGGCTCCAGCTCTTCAGCATAATACTACTTTGAAAGAACTTATTTTAACACATAATGACATAGGAAATGAAGGAGCGCGGGATCTTTCTAAAATTTTTAGGCGCAGTACCTTGCAAAAGCTGAATATTGGTTACAATGAAATAGGTGATGCTGGAGCGTGGTATTTAGCAGAATCTTTTAAAAATAATAGCACCTTGCAAGAAGTAAATGTGCAATACAACAATATAGGCAGTTCCGGAGCACAGGGAATTGCTGAGGCTTTTCAATATGATATATTTTTGCAGAAGCTAAATTTAAGTCACAACGATCTAGGGAGCTCCGGCGGACAAGAATTGGCCGAAATGGTGAAGCATAATACCGTCTTGCAAGCGCTAGATTTGCAGAGTACTCAACTAGGTGATGATGGTGCAAAAGATATTGCCACAGCCCTTGAGTATAACACCTCATTGGAATGGTTAGACTTAGGTTACAATGAAATAGGTGATCAAGGTATACGGGATTTGGCAAAATCTCTCGAGGATAACTTTATTTTACTGAATCTGAGACTAATTGGAAACGATATGAGCAATGGGGGTTTGCGTGCGCTTGCCAAATCTCTTCCATATAATACGTCTCTACAGAAATTAGACATTTCAAATAATAAAATAGATGATTCCGGAGCGCCAAGTCTTGCCGACATTTTCAAGCATAACGCCACTTTGCTGGAGCTGAAGTTGAGATGGAATGGGATGGGTGATAAAGGCGCGCTGATGATGGCTGAATCCCTCAGGAAGAATACTACTCTGAAGGAGGTAAACTTAGGTGGTAACAAGCTTGGTAATGAAGGAAAAACGGCAATCAACTGGGCCATGGAGAACAATCCACCGTCGTAGTCTTTAAATTTTAAGAAAATGAAAGAAAGTAGTGAAAAATGTCATCAGATTTAATTATACCAAAACCGCCCGGCAGCGGACTCGCAGCCAAAGGAAGTTTTCAGGTGGCAACAACAGGTGTTCCGCCGAACAGATCGTCCGGCCTGCCTTCAAAATCACAGATGCGAGTAAATAGTAGAGGGATTGAGATTGCTTTTTTATTTGATGCAACCGGCAGCCGAAGTGCTACCTGGCGCGCTGCTCAAGACATACAAGCAGAAATGATCAGCGAATATGCTTCGGCGGCATCAAATGTAGAGGTAGGGATTATTGTACACCGCGGCGAAAAGGTGGAAACTCTTGGTTGGTTCAAAGATGGCGATAAGGCCAGAAATGCTATGCAGGAGGTATCCTGTCAAGGGGGGCTTACAAGAATAGAAACAGGTTTAAGAGCATGTTTAGGAACAAACAATGATAAAAGACCCAAGGCCATTGTTATGGTCGGGGATCATTGTGAAGAGGACAGCGAAGATATTGCTTCTGTGGCTCGTAGTCTGAAAGGGCTTAATATTCCTGTTCACGCTTTCCATGAGGGCGGGGACAGCGAAGGCGAACGTATATATAAAATGGTAGCAGATATAACAAATGGAGCTTTTGCCAAGTTTGGACCGGACATGCCCTTAAAAAATCTAGTCAGGCCTTTATTTATTCACACCATACATGGATCAGAAGCTTTTCAGAAATTGGCAGCGTCCGGTGATGAAGGCGCACGAGCGCTGATTGCCGGGGGGTTTTTGGCATTGCCACCTCCAACAAGGTAAACTTCTATTGGAATTGAAGCCGCAGAGGAAATAGTTGAGGATCTAGGCATACTTGAAGCTCAAGCAGTAAACCCTGAAGGGCACCCATCACTCTCCATAAGTTACATTATCCGGTAATGTCCGCTTTTGGCCGGAAGTAGAACATTTATAAGCCTAAACTACTTCCAATAACTTCCACTTATCACAATCACTATAGATCCCGGCCTTCCGCCTACGCTCTGCGAGCTTCGGCGCGACAGGTCGCCGGGATGACGACAAAGGAGTGATCTCTTCGCGTCCTTTGCGTCCTTTGCGTTTAAAAAATTACAATGGTTCACATAGGCGTAGCAGATTCCCGCTTACGCGGGAAAGACAGAAAGGGGCGGCTCACAATAACACTTGACATTATAGGAAAATAACCCTATACTCTCCCCATGGAAAATGAAAACACGGGGATTCTGCCCGCCCCCACAAACCAAGAGGCAGAAAAACCAGACGAAAAAGAGAAAGCAAAAAACAGAGCGGAAATTGCCGCCCTGTCCGCTGATCTTGAACGCATCCTCGAAAACCCCTCGCAGGATCACGACAGGCTGGATCGGCAAAGCGATCTGCTCGACTGTCTGCTTTACACGATAATGCGCCACAATCTTAGGCAGGACAAAGAAAACGGCACGTTCAGCGAAGATGCCCTCAACATGGCGCTACGCATTCAAAAGCAATCCATGGACACGATGAAGGCCTCGGCCACCGTCAACTACATGCACTGCATCGCTTCGGCCACAACGGGTGTTTATCCGGCGCGAGTTTATAACGATCCGAACCGCGCCCTACCCCCTCCCCATGAAAATGACGAACGAAAAGAAGACTATTAAAAATGCCTAAGATAACAAGAGGCTGGCCACCCGAGCGACGGGCGAAACAAGCCGAAAATATGCGCAAAACGCGGCCATGGCAAAAAACCACCGGCCCAAAGACCGAAGCAGGAAAGGCTGTAACATCTCAAAACGCTTACAAGCACGGCTTTCGTTCTCATGAGATGCAGGAATTACGATGCCTGTTAAGACGGCAGCGGGATTTTGTGAAGGCGGTATTAGACTCTTGTGACCTTACTATCCCTGTAGACGTTGCAGGACATGATCAGCCCAAAACCAACCAGCACAGCCAGCATCGCCGTCCCACCATAGGACACCAGCGGCAATGGCGCGCCGACAACCGGGATCAATCCCATCACCATGGCGATATTGATAAACACATAGAGCGAAAAATTCACGCTCAGCCCCAGCGCCAGATAACGCCCGTAATGATGGCGACTGCGCGTGGAAATCCACAAACCGTAAAGGAAAATTAATCCAAACAAACCAAGGAGAACCAGACCGCCAAACAAACCCCATTCTTCCGCCCACAGCGTAAAAATAAAATCGGTTTGTTTTTCGGGCAGGAAATTGAGATGGCTTTGCGTGCCCTGCAAAAATCCTTTGCCCTCCATACCGCCAGAGCCCAGCGCAATTTTGGACTGCATAATGTGATATCCAGCGCCCAGCGGATCACTCTCCGGGTCCAGAAATGTTAAAATCCGCTGCTTCTGGTAATCATGCAAAAAATGCCAGGTCACCGGCACACTCGCCGCCACAGCCACAAAAGCGATCCCAAATATCCACAGCGAGGCCCCGGCGATAAAAAACATCGCGCCGCCAGCCATCACAATCATCAGCGATGTCCCCAAATCCGGCTGCAGCAAAACAAGAGCCACAGGAGCCAGAATAATGAGACAAGGCACAATCAAAAAACGAATACTGCGCATATCCTCCAAAGTTGCCGAATGAAAATAGCGTGCGAGCACCATCACAACGGCGATCTTCATCACCTCCGAAGGCTGCAGCTGCATGAATCCCAAATCAATCCAGCGCTGCGCACCCATGCCAATATGTCCCATCACCTCAACGGCAATCAGCAGGATGATCCCGACAACATAGCAAGGCCAGCTCAACCTGTACCACAAACGAATATCAGTCAGAGCAATCGCAATCATGATAACCGCGCCAACACAAAAACGAACCAGTTGTTTCGAAGCCCAGGGCGAAAAATTACCGCCAGCCGCCGAGTAAAGCGCCGTAAATCCAACGCAGGCGACAAGAGTTATAAGCACCATAAGTCCCCAGTTTAACTGCCTGACTTTGCGCAGGAAACTCTGCTCCGAATGAATGGTAATTGCACCTGTCATAAATTACGCTCGTTTCTCCAGTTGCAAAGGTGTCGCCGCCGGGTCACGCTTTTGCGTTTCGACCAGCAAATCTTTGGCCAGAGGCGCCGCAGAACTCGATCCACCGCCGCCATGCTCAACCACCACAGAGCAAACATAGCGCGGCTTATGCACTGGCGCATAGCCAACAAACAGCGCATGGTGGCGCGATTTCCAAGGAAGATCTGCGTTCAACACCCCTTCCGCACGTTGCTTCATTGTGATCCGCCTGACCTGTGCTGTCCCGGTTTTGCCACCCATTTGCATACCTGGCGTTTCAATCTTCGAACCACGCGCTGTGCCCTTCTCATGATTAACGACGCGGTTCATTCCTTTTGTAATCAAATCAAGATGCCATTTGTTCAGCTCCATTTTTGGCCATTTTGTATCTACGCTCGGACGATCACCGACATAACCGGTCATCCATGGTTTAACTTCATAACCTCCATTGATCAAACGCGCCGTCATAATAGCAAGCTGCAGCGGCGTGGTCTGAATATAGCCCTGCCCGATACTGGCAACAATTGTTTCCCCTGGCCGCCAAACCTCTCCAAAACGGCCCATTTTCCAGCCTTTATCGGGCATCAGCCCAGGGCGTTCCTCCTTCAGGTCAAAATCAAGTTTCTGCCCCAAGCCCAGTCTTCTTGCCATGGCCGCAATTTTATCAATCCCGACTTTGGTCGAAATTTCATAGAAATACACATCACAGGATTGTGTCAAAGCATCAATAAGATTAACCGTTCCATGCCCACCGCGTTTCCAACAATGAAACCGGTCGCTTCCGGTTCCATAGTCGTAATGACCCGAACAAAAAGAGGTTTGATGACTTGTGATCAAACCGGCCTCAAGCGCCGCGAGCGCCGTAACCATTTTAAAAGTCGATCCCGGCGGGTATTGCCCGGCAATTGCCTTATTCGTCAACGGATGCCCCGGATCAGCCAGAAGCTCTTCCCACATCGCCGCAGACAAACCTTTCGTAAAAATATTAGGATCGAAACTCGGGCTGGATGCCAGTGAATAAACTGCGCCCGTATGTGCATCCATAATAACGGCAGAGGCGCTTTTCTCCTGATCAAGGCGTGCTTGTGAAAAACGTTGAAGCTCACCGTCTATCGTCAAAACCACACGCTTGCCGGCTTTGCTGTCATCCCTATTAAGTTCCTGCACCTCACGCCCGATAACATTAACTTCAACTTCCGAGTTGCCATGCCGCCCGCGCATATCAAGATCAAATTTTTTCTCAATGCCGGTTTTTCCAACCTTGAACCCCGGCAATGTCAAAACAGGATCCTTACCCACTTCTGTTTTGCTAACAGAGCTAACATAGCCCACGATATGGGCTGTCGAAACACCATAGGGGTAAGCCCTGATTTCCCCTACATCTATTGAAAGCCCCGGCAAATCTGGCAAATTCACTTCTATTTTTGCAACATCCTCCCAACTCAAATCATCTTTGACTTCAAGAGGAACAAATTTTGGACTTCTGGATGCCTGTTTGAGAACTTTTTGAATATCACCCTCTTCAATCTCGATAAAATTCTGTAAGGCTCGAAGAGATTTTTGGATATCATCGGTTTGTTCCGGCACAATCAAAACCCGGAAGTTCTGATTGTTTACAGCCAAAGGAACGCCGAAACGATCGACAATTTGCCCCCGCGAAGGAGCCAGCATTTTAATATTGATACGGTTTTTATCGGATAATGTTCTGTAACGTGCGCCTTGCGAAACCTGAAGCCACGCCAAACGCCCTCCCAAAATCGCCAGACAGGAAACCTGAAGCGCGCCAACAATAAGGCTGCGCCGCGTAAATATTTTTGTACTGTCCTGATTTTTTTTCATGGCTTCACTTTATAGAAAGAATCTTCACCTTTGTGCGCCAAAATTCCCTGATCGTACAGGCAAAAGCTTGTGTGTCAGATGCAGCATGACATTAACAAGCGGGAAGATAAACATACCCAGAACCATGGAAATCCAGACCGGGTGCAGCGGCGTCCAATGCAGGTGAACCAGGCCAAAAAGGAACCATTGCACCAATCCAGTCAGGACCACGACCAAACAAAAACCACTCCAAACCATAATAAAAGGCTGCCCCATCAAAAACCGTCTCTGATCACTAACAATCCACTGCACAGCCACAAAGACAAAGGCATTAATGCCGAGCGGAAGTCCGCTTAAAATATCCAAAACACCACCTGCGGCAAAGACCAGCCAGGCCGGAACAATTGTTGGCCTGAATATAGACCAGTAATAAATCGTCATTAAAAACAAAGGTGCCTTGATTCCACCGGTTAGCGGATAGGACAGCGAAATTGTATTAAAAATAAACAACGCCACCATAAGACCATAGGGCGCAACCATGCGGCCTCCAAAATCAAGGCGTTCGATTACTGTTGGTATAGCGTTCATCTTTTGCAATCCGGTCCACCGATTGTGTATTGAGCAAAGCACACTGAAATGTGGAAAGCTCTAGCTGCCTGATCGTAAATTGGGATCAGCAGACTTATTGACGATGCGTACATGCACCATCTTGTTTACATCCGCATAGAGCTTCACATATTTTACATCACCTTCAACGATAACGCGTCCAACGGGCAGCCCTTGCGGAAACAAGCCACCATGACCGGATGTTACAATACGCGCACCCTCCTGAATATCGCTATCTTGCTGCATATGCTGGAGAACAGGCATGGCCGCGTTGGTTCCAGCCAAAATAGCGTGCTGGCTGCTGTTCTCAACCAGAATAGGCACACGCGAATTAATATCTGTAATAAGCAACACGCGTGAAGACTTGTTCCCGTCTTCGACAACGCGGCCAATCAAACCATCACCGGATATCACCGCCTGACCTTTGCGGACCCCATCCTTCTTACCGGCAGCAACCAAAAGACTTTTGACATACGCATTGCCTGAATCGGCAATAATGCGCCCAGTGATATAACTATGCTGCGGCTCAATTTTTACATTCAGAAGATCGCGCAAGGATTTGTTTTCCGCTTCCAGAAGAAGCGCGGCCTGATACCATTCACGCAAACGGATGTTTTCCTGCTGCAAATGGGCATTCTCCGCCTGCAATTCTGCCAACCCCGTCACATCACGGACAAAATCCGAGGCCTGTTGCACCGGCTTGCTCACTGCTGCCAGCACCGGCGCAAAAAGATCAGCTGTGCCAGCACGAACCCCGCCAAGCGCTGCCGGCTGAAAAGCTGAAAGCATAAGGAGCCCGAAAGCAATAAGAAGCAAAATAAGAGATGAGCCGGACCCAGCCCATAAAGGAATGGGAGCGATGCGTGCTATACCTTTTGACCAAAGGCGGCGTTTCAATGTGACCCCGAACCTGTAAAAAAACCGTTAGAAAACCCTGTGCATTCAAGGATTAAGCAAGAAACCCTCTTGATGCAAGGCCTAGACTAAATTTACCTTAAAAAGGATGTGAAGACAAATCCCTGTCTAATATGTCCCAATCAGAACATTCCGCAACGCTTTATGCTCTTCCAACGCATGCCCTGTACCCAAAGCCACACAAGATAGCGGATCATCGGCCAGAGTCACTGCCAGCCCCGTGGCATGGCGCAGAACAAAATCCAGATTGGTCAACAAAGCGCCGCCGCCGGTCAAAACAATACCTTTATCCACAATATCAGCGGCCAGCTCCGGCGCTGTATGTTCAAGGGCTACCTTCACCCCTTCCACAATTTGACCCACAGGCTCGGCCAGGCTTTCGGCCACCTGCCGCTCGGTAATCACAATTTCTTTAGGAACGCCGTTCATCAGATCGCGCCCGCGAATCTCCATCGTCCGCCCTTCACCATCTGCAGGCGGACAAGCCGAACCAATCTCTTTTTTGATCCGCTCCGACGTACTCTCACCAACCAGCAAATTATGCACACGCCTTATATAGGCAATGATCGCCTCATCCATCTTGTCGCCGCCAACCCGTACAGAACGGGCATAAACGATACCGCCCAGCGAAATCACCGCTACCTCCGTGGTGCCGCCGCCAATATCCACAACCATAGACCCTGTCGGCTCTGTCACCGGCAAGCCGGCCCCAATCGCTGCCGCCATCGGCTCTTCGATCAAATAGACTTCGCTGGCGCCGGCGCTTTCTGCTGATTCTTGAATAGCGCGCCGCTCCACAGCCGTTGAGCCGGAAGGCACACAAATCACCATTTTGGGAGAAACAAAGCTACGGCGGTTATGCACTTTGCGAATGAAATGCTTGATCATCGCCTCGGTAACCTCAAAATCAGCAATCACACCATCACGCAAAGGCCGAGTCGCCGTGATACTGCCCGGCGTGCGGCCCAGCATCATCTTGGCTTCATTACCAACCGCTAAAATTTGCTTTTTGCCATGATTCATGGATATGGCTACCACTGAAGGTTCATTCAGCACAATGCCCTGATCCTTGACGTATACCAGTGTATTGGCCGTCCCGAGATCAATCGCCATATCAGCCGACATAAAACCAAAAATTCTTGAAAACATAAATCCGCCACATAAACCTAAGGGTGAGCCTAAGGGTTATACCAAACAAAAAATTCGAATGCATCAAGAGTTTTGGATATGCAGAGATTAACCCTAAGGATTAACCTTGGCGGGCCTTATAGCGGGGATTCTTCTTGTTAATCACATAAACACGGCCCTTGCGGCGAACAACGCGGCAATTGCGGTCTCTTTTCTTCAGTGTCTTTAGCGAACTTGCAACTTTCATAATTATCTTCCTGCCTAAAAAGCTTAAAGCTGGGCGGAACATAGCGGATTTACGAATATTTTGTCAAGGTTTATTGCCTTAGATAAAACAAACCATTATATTTCCCATAATTTTATAGCAATGTTCGCATTGGTTGATTTAATTATAAAAGCCAATCATCATAAGAAACTCAGAATCGTACAATTCTCGGCCAGAGGTCTTCATATAATGAGTTCACCAGATACACAAAAAACATTCAAAACCGGCGAAACAATTATGCGTCAGGGGGATAAAGGTGAAAGCGCCTATATTATCGAAGAAGGTAGCGTTGAAATCATCATTGAACGACCAGACGGTGAAGAACAATCTGTTGGAACCCGTGGGCCCGGCAGTATGATCGGTGAAATGGCGATTGTCGACAATGCACCGCGCACCGCAACAGTCAAAGCCGTTCAGGACTGCACACTGCTCGAAATTACCCAAGAAGACTTTTCGCGCCGCCTGAAAAACGCCGATCCAGTCCTGCGCATGACCACACAGGTTATTCTGACCCGCTACCGCGATACCCTAACCCGCGCAGAAATCAGGCGACTAACCAATAGCTGGCCACCTGCTGAGTTACTAGAGCAAGAACATGCCGAAGAAACCCACGCCGTTGAAGATATCAAAATTACCAATGATTTCAAAACAGCGTTAGAGAAAAACGAAATCAGCCTGCACTACCAACCAATCGTCAATTTTCAAACTGGAAAAATTTCAGGATTTGAAGCTCTGATGCGTTGGGAGCATCCTGAAAAAGGCTTTATATCACCTGCAGTTTTTATACCCGTTATCGAAGAAAGTGGCCTCATAGTCGAGGCCAGTCGCTGGGCCCTGCGCGAAGCATGTAAAACTTTAAAGCGGATCGAAAGCCAAACAGGCCATGACCGCGAGCTCCATATGAGCGTTAATTTTTCCAGCACAGATTTTGCTTCGGAAAACTTTGTCGATACAATTTACAACATCATCAGCGAAAGTGATGTTGACCCAAAACAAATTCATCTTGAAATTACCGAACGGCTTTTGATGCAACAACCTGACAATGCCAAAGACACTTTATTAATGTGCCGCAAAGCTGGTATGGGCATTGCCATTGATGATTTTGGCACTGGCTATTCGTCCCTCAGCTACCTGCATTACTTCCCCATCGACACATTAAAAATCGATCAAAGCTTTATCCGCGACATGCACAAGGATGAAGGCGCGATGGAACTGGTCAAATCTATCATAGCGCTTGGTAAAAACCTTAAAATGGCCATCGTGGCCGAAGGCATCGAAGACAAGGAAGAGGCAAAAGCCCTGCGCGATCTCGAATGTGATCTGGCACAGGGCTATCTCTACGCTAGGCCTATGCCCGAGAGAGAGCTAATCGACATCGTGCGCAACTGGGAAGTCATGGAATTTTAAATTATTTCTCAGTTGCCACACAAACGCCATCCCAATCCTCACCCGGCGGGCTCCTTAGAAATTCCGAAGCACGCTTCTGATACATCTCATAGAGCACATTAAACTTCTCATCTGATAATGCTCTGCACTCACTAGCGCATTTAAAAACTGCATCAAAATCTTGCGCACGGTAAGCCTCAATCATCTTGTCGTGCTTATCCAACCAATCTCTAAATTCTACTGCAGCAGCATAATCCTCATCCCCCACAAGAGTAAATATCCGCGTAGACTTTGACTTGCCTTTGACTGTTATCAAATCAAGCTCAAGCGTCGCCATACCATCAATCTGCTCTTTGGTGTTTTCGCCAAGAATAATCGGAACACCATAAACTTTGGTTTGCCCTTCAAGACGTGAGGCCAGATTCACCGCATCCCCCAATGTTGAATAAGCAAAGCGCTGCTTCGATCCCATATTGCCAACCGCACAAGGGCCGGTGTTAATACCAATACCGGCATTCAACATTATAGGCTCCTTGCCCATCACTTCCGCTTTTTGTTTAACCCGTTCATTAATAGGGGCCAACGCCGCCTGCATCCCCAGCGCTGTGATACAGGCATTACGCGCATGGTTTGCGTCATCCAGTGGAGCATTCCAAAACGCCATCATCGCATCACCCATATATTTATCGATCGTGCCTCTGTGCTGCATCACCAGATCCGACATCGGCGTTAGAAAGTCATTCATAAGCTGGATGAGTTCTTCGGGACTCAGACCTTCCGAAATCGATGTAAAACGCCTGATATCCGAAAACATAACCGTCAGCTCCCTGAGCTCACCACCAAGGCGAAGCTTCTCAGGGTTTTTTGTCAGTTCCGTCATAAAATCAGGGGAAATATACAATCCAAACGCTGATCGCACCTGATGTTTTTCTGATTCAACCTTCAAATATGTAAGGATAGTCGAAATTACAAAAATCGTTAAAACACATAAACTCGCATAAAACGGATCAAACAAAAGACCGTATTCAACATAGGCAACAGCCGTTGCAAAAAACGACAACAATACCAGTGTTACACAAGCAAGACCTAGAATGAGAACGTGCACGAAGGCAGCCATCACAATAATTAACAAACCCATACCCAAAACAAAAACGGCCTCAGCCAATATCGTAATGTTTGGCCTTAGCAAATACTTACCCTGCAAAATTTGCTCTACAACGTTGGCATGAATTTCAACACCTGGCCTAAACGGCTGCAATGATGTTGAGCGCAGATCCTTTAGCCCTTCTGCACTGGATCCAATAAAAACAACACGGTCTTTGATTTTGCTCCGCACCTGATTGTGAAGAGCTCTGTCTAATATCTTGTGAGCCGAAACATAGTCATCCTTTATACTAAAAGGTCGGTAATAAACCCAAAGCAAACCATCATCTTCGACAGGAATTATATAATCCTTCAGTACAATACGATAATCTGTGTCGATTTTATTAGGGTTACTATCGGGACTTTCTCCAATTTTTGCACTTATTTTGGAATCACCCAAAGACACACGCAAAGCCTCAAGGCTAAGCGAAGGATATAATGTTTCACCGTCCGTAAAAATCATACCCGTCTTTCTCAAAACACCATCTTTTTCCGGCGTCGCCATAAAACTTCCATTGCCAGCCGAAGCTTTTGTCAGGTTTGGCAAGAAAACGGCGGCATTGGTAAAACGCCCGCTATGCTGAATAAAATTTTCATGGGCATCAGCCTTGGCTAAAAATGCCTTCCTTAAAATTGGCGCTGACGGATGCTGTGAATAGCTTCCGAATGTAAATCCCGCAACAAAAATACCCGATTTCCTGATTGCTTCAGCCAGAATTTCATCATTGTCCGGCAACTGCAGAATTTCATCTCTTACGCTTTGAAATCTCTCCTCCTCAGGCAACGCGCTAAGGATATTTATGGGAGAGGAACGATCAGGCTCTGCCAACACACCATCAAAGGCGACAACTTTGGCTCCAAGCTCTTGAAGATTCAAAATAAGCTCTGCCAAGTCAGTCCGAGGCCATGGCCATTGGCCGACACGTTCCAAAGAATCATCATCGATATCAACAATAATAACCTGATGTGATGGATCGCGCGGATAAAATTGGTTAAGCGTATCAAAAACCAGAAACTGCATTTCCTGGCGCCACCTCTGACCAGATTCAATCTGGCTTACGCCCAACAAAAGGAAAAAGAGAAGAAGACCGACATGCACCCATCGATGTGTTAACAGTTTTCCCATGGATCACCTCTCGGTAAACGCGCGATTGCGAGCTCGCAAGATGGGTTTCATGAGATATTCAAGAATTGTCCGCTTGCCGGTAATCACTTCCGTTTCCGCCACCATACCAGGGGTAATCGGCAACGGATTTTCTGCGCTACCCATATAATTTCTATCAGTACGAACCTCTATTTCAAAAAAGATATTTCCTTCCTGATCGTTAACGCTGGCGGCACCAATGCGCATAAGCTTGCCCTCAAGACTGCCGTAGCGCTGTGGGTCGTAAGATGTAATTTTGACCTTCACGTCTTGCCCAGGCCGAATAAACGCGATTTCGCTGGGAATAACACGGGCGATAATTTTAAGTTCGTCATCAATTGGCACAACCTCCACCAGTTTTTGTGCCGGTTCAACCACTCCACCAATTGTAGTCAGCGCAATATTGTTAACCACACCGTCAACCGGCGAGCGCAACTCGGCACGGTAAACCCGATCACCGATCGATTTTAGATTTTCTTTCAATCCGGAAATTTCAGTTTCAACACCGTTAAGCTCGCTCAAAGCCTGGGAGCGGAACTGATCATCCTGACTTTCGCGCTCTTTCTGCGCCCCCCGCAAATCAGCCTCCAGACCCGCCTTACGCTGACTCTGCGCATTAATCTGGCCACTAACATCATTCAGTTCACGTTGCAGCCTAATCTCCTCCAGCTTCGGCACAGCACGCTTTTTTACCATCTCTTTCGTAATATCCAGCTCCTGCTGCAGCGACTTGCGATTCTGATACAAACGATTGATCTGCGCCTTTACTTCCGACAAATCGGCGCTAGCCTTATTAATTTTGTCATCCAAAATGGCATAGGCATTTTTAAGCTCCCTTTGACGAGAGTCATAAAGCGCTTTTTCGTTAGCTGCTATTTGCGGCACCTTATCGGTAACCTCAACCGGCAAAACGAACGTCTTACCACTAGCCTCAGACTCAAGCCGTGCCTTTTTAGCGCCCAGTTCTAAAAACCGTGCTTCCGTTCCTTTTTCTTGCGATGAAAATTGTACATCACTGATCCGCAAAAGAATTTGATCCTTTTTAACCAGTTCACCCTCTTTCACCAGAATTTCTTGCAGTACACCGCCTTCAAGGCTTTGCACCACCTGAATCTCCTGTGACGGCACCACTTGCCCCTGCCCGCGCGTGATTTCCTCGACCTGCGAAAACGCTGCCCAGAAAAATCCAAAAACGACCAGCCCGATAATACTGAACAGCAAAAGCGTTGATGACAGCGCCGGCTTTAAACTTGTTGCCGCCTCAAGCTCAGACATGAAATCAGTATCCTTCATGACTTAACCTCAATCTTGCCGGTGTTCAGCGCTTCAATCACTTGATCGCGCGGACCGTCCGTGACAACCCGCCCCTGATCCATCAAAATCAACCGATCCACCAATGGCAGCATCGCTGTCTTATGCGTGATCAATATTAACGTCCGATTTTTAATTTCGTTCTGGATATAGCGACCAAAAGCTTCTTCCGCCTGCATGTCCATCGCGTTGGTCGGCTCATCACAAACCATCACATGCGGGTTTAAAATCATCGCCCGTGCCAGCGCAATCGCCTGCCTTTGTCCACCCGATAAACCGCCGCCATGCTCACCCACCGGCGCGTCATAACCCATCGGATGACGTGATATAAATTCATGAACGCCCGCTGCTTTCGCCGCTTCCAAAATTGCTTCCTCCGAAGCATGCGGCAAACTCGCGGCAATATTATCCCGAACCGAACCACCAAACAGAACAACGTCCTGTGCGATATACGCAACATTCCGCCGCAGATCAGCCGGATCAATCTGACGGTAATCGGTATCATCGGCCAGAATTGCACCGCTATCAGGATCATAAAGCCCCATCATTAAACGCGCGATTGTGCTTTTACCCGAACCGATCCGCCCGATAATCCCAACCTTCTCCCCCGGCTTGATCGAAAAGGAAACATTATCCAAAACTTTACGATCCACACCCGGGTAAGCAAAAGAAACCTTTTCAAAAGCGATATGCCCCTTCAAATCAGGGCGGTGTAAAAATTGTTTATGCGGCGGCCGCTCAACCGGCGCCTCCATAATTTTATTTAAGGTCTTCAAAGAACTTCCGGCCTGGTGATAACGCGTCATAAGATTGGCAATCTGCCCAATCGGCGCAATCGCCCGCCCGCCCAAAATCACACAGGCGATCAGACCACCAACTGTTAAATCCCCGTCCTGCACCATATACATGCCAGTCAGCACAATAATGATCGAAGCAATCTGTTGTAGGAATGTGGCAATATTTACGCCTAACCCAGACACAAAACGAGATTTCTGCCCGTAAAGCGCGCTCTCGCCGACATAATCGCCATAACGTGCCCGAAAGCTACCATCAGCACCGACCGCCTTGATCGTCTCCAATCCATGAATAGTTTCGACCAGCAAACCATGCTTGGCCTCTGATGCCTGCACCGATTTGCGCACGTAAGATTTCAACGGGAACTGCAAAATATAACCGACAACCATCACCACCAAAATCAACCCGGCAAGAATAAAAGCAATGCCACCACCGAGCTGATAAATTACAAACAAGAAAATAAGTGTGAATGGCAAATCAACCAGCCCAGTAATTGTCGCCGACGTAAAAAACTCACGCACAGAATCAAAATCACGCAACATATTGGCAAAGGCACCGCTTGATTTCGGCCGCCCGGCCAGCTTCATATTGATCACCTGATCATAAATTCGCCGCGCCGCGATGACATCAATGCGCCGCCCGGACAGATCAATCATGTAGGAGCGCACCGTGCGCATAATCAGGTCAAAGACAAACACCGCCAGCGCGCCAATCCCCAGCGCCCAACCGGTTTCAATCGCATTATTGGGAATCACCCGATCATAAACATTCATGATAAATAATGGACTAGTAAGTCCAAACAAATTGATAAACACAGCCGCCAGCATCACCATCGCATAAACTTTGCGGTTGGCCTTTACAATTCCCCAAAACCAGTGACGATCCGTATCATCCAGATGCACCGTTTCCGGATTGGTAAATTCAGAACGCGGGTGAATAAAGATCGCGTAACCCGCATAATCTTTTTTAAGATCTTTAACAGAAATTTCGCGCACGGCTTTTGTCTCTGGCGAAAATATTTTAGCCTTTTTTCCATTGGAAGAAAGCGACAGCAAAACGCACACATCCTCGTCTTTTAAAATCAGAACAACCGGAAGCACAGAAGACGGAATTCTATTTACGGACTCACGCTTCGCAATCTTCGCACTAAGCCCCAAACGCTCCGCCGCTTCACAAAATAAATTCGGCCCCATACCTTTGGCATCATAAGCAAGCCCAGACGTCAAAGCCTCCGCCGATTTCGCGCGCCCAAAATGTGATGTCAGAAATACGAGGCATTCGAGCAAAGGGTCCAGGGTAGCAACATCAAGAGAAGCCCCACTATTTTCCTTTTCATCATTTTCGTTAGTTTTGCTCATTAGATTCCGGAGCTTCCGGCGGCGGATTATTCAAAGATTCCTGCAGCCGCCCGACACTGGCAAGAATTGCGTATTGCGCAGCAAGCAACCGATGTTCGCCATTCACTTTTTCAAGCAATGTGTTGAACAACTGATTATGCGTCTGCATCAACTGCAATTGCGAAATCCGCGCGCCTTCAAATTGTGTTTTATAGGTTTCAAAAAGATTACCATTCAGTTCCGCGCGCTCGCCAAGCAAACCATATTGCGCCCGCGACGTCTCAAACTCGGAATAGGCAAGGCGTACATCGCGCTCTATCTGCCTGTGTACCTCCTGCATCTGCGCGACAGATTCCTGATGCTCAAGCTGCTTACGTTTTATCCGTGCCAGCTCAGCGCCACCCGTTGAAAAATTCCAGTTCATCCGAAACACAGCCCGCGCATCAACAAGCTCACCACCAATCACATCATCCTTATCGCTCTTGAGATAAGACAGCTCTCCATCCAGATCAGGGTACAAAGCTGCTTTTTCAGCATCAATATCATAACCTGATGCAGCAGCCTCCAGCTCCGCCGCCAAAACCGCCGGGTGATGTGACTTGGCAAAAGTTGTGGCATCATCCGCATAAGCTGGCACCAGATCAAGACGTGGTGACTGCTTAATCATATCACCTTGTGGCATATGTCCGGTTACCTCCATGTAATCCGCCTCGGCTGCTTTGCCCTGCCCCTCATATTCTTTGACGATACCGGCTAGGATCACACGAACTTCCTTGGCTTGCTGAAGCTCTGCTTCGTCGGCGACGCCTTCCGTGACCATTATATCAATCCGCTCCAGATATTCATCAACCTGCGAACGATGCGCATAAAGCATTTCAAGCCCGGCGCGAATGCGCAGAACATTCACGTAAGCCTGCGCCGCTCGCAATGCCAGCGACTCACGCACATCCACAGCGCTGGTCCCTGCCTGCCTGGCTCTGGTATTTGCTGCCTGGACCCGACTCGGTGTTTCCAACCCGTCAAAAATCATCTGGCGAATGGAAAAAGAACCTTCGCCAAGATATGAGTAAGCTGCGCCACGGTCTGTAACCAGCCCACGACTTGTGCTGTTATCACCATAAACACGGCCATAAGTCCCCGAAGCCGAAAGCTCCGGAAAATAACCCGAAAACTCTTCACGGCCCTGCTCATGCGCAATACCAATAGCGGCCTGCGCCGCTTCGGCACTGGGGTGATTGCGCAATGCCGCCTCCACCGCCTCATTCAGTGATTCAGCCTGCGCCGAAAAACTGAAGGCTAAGAGGGTGGAAAAAGCGCTTAGAGAAAGCGAATATCGCAACAAGACAGATATCATAAAAACCCAGATTATGGCATGCAAGAAGTGGGCGGAAATGGCCCTAACGCCTTAAATTTAAGGAAAAAACACCTTCCTTACAAGCACGATACCCCTGCAAACCAAAACCATCCAAAACTATTTCCTCTGCCCTCTTCACAAAAAGGCAAAGTTCAGGCATGGTTCCGTGACCTTTTTCGGCAATGAATGGAGCAAACCGTGGGACTAAAGATAGGCGTTCCCAAAGAAACAGCAGAATGCGAACGGCGGGTGGCTGCGTCCCCTGAAACCGTGAAAAAGCTGACTGCCCTGGGCT
>JAJFGU010000003.1 GCA_021775955.1 Alphaproteobacteria bacterium
GACGTTATGAAAGATTGAAGACAAGATTAGAAGAATTAATGCAATGGCCAAACCCTAGCGAAGTTTTGGCAGAGGTTATAAAAAAAGTAAAAAAACAACAACCTCGAATATTAACATTTGTGGAACATCCTGGAGTTCCATACCATAACAATTTTGCAGAATACTTGATCCGTATGGGTGTTCTTAAACGAAAAATATCTGGTGGGAGTAAATCTGAAAAAGGAGCTACAGCTTACGCTATTTTACTATCAATTTATACTACTTGTAAATTGCGCAAAATTTCGTTCTGCAAATTTCTTAAAGCAAGCTTAAAGCATTATATAAGAACGGGAAAACCTCTGTTATTAAAAGAATATGCAGAATCTATTGCTTTAGATGAAGCTGCATAAAATCCTATACTTTTTAATTTATTCTCTGAGATCAGTTTGAACTTACGTCTGTTTTTATTCCTTAAAAGAAATATCGAACAAGGAATATCGAATGTCGAATGGGAAAACGTTGCTCATGTAAAGGCTTTAAACAGTTATCACTATCAGTTTATGGGAAACGGTTTGGCGCAATCCAATAATTTGGGACTTATTTTCTATTGACTAATCATTATAATACCGTTTTTTACCCCGAAGGGGTTATATCCAACAGCCTAGGGTTATACATTGTGCAACCCTGGGCTGTATTGCGAAAACACTGGCAAACCCTGAAAGGGTTTGCCAGTGAGATCTTTAATATGTTTGAAGTTATTGATATTACGTAGTGACCGTATGGCAAATCAAAGTAATCAAAAGTATGGAAATATAATTGTAACAACGCAAAAATCCGTATAGAGAACTAATTGAAGGTATACTCCGTAGGTTGTAAAAGCTTAAGATATAGTTTGCGCTAGGAAATAAGTATGAAATTATTGGATTCCAACCAAACGGTTTCAATACTTCATGATTCAAAATTCCTTGTTCTATATTCGATATTCGCTTTTATAACGCGATAAACATAAATTGGAACAAAAATGGTATCACTTTTTATGTTTATCTTTCTTGGGGTTTCACTACCCCCCAGGGCTTAACTAAAACCGTAAAATAAGTCATTTGCAGGCGTTAATCCAATGATACAACAATTTACATAACATTTACCAATTTAGTATCCAGTATCCAGTTACTTTGAAAGTTAAACATCTGAAAAAACGCTAAACAGTTAGCATAAATTAAATAATATTTACTATTTACGTATTTCTATGGAAAATTTATTAAAAAATTTTATTGACGAAAATAAGGAAGAGATGGTCCAGTTACTTTGTGATTTAATTAGTACAAAGACAGAAAACCCACCTGGAGATGAAATTCTAGCCGTAGACATTGTGAAAAACTATTTTGAAAAATACGGTATAGTATATGAAATATTTGAAAAAGAGGAGAATAGATCAAATATAATAGGTTGCATTGGAACAGGTAAACCTGAGTTATTAGTAGTATGCCACCTTGACGTTGTTCCTGCCGGTAGTGGTTGGGATAGAGATCCGTTTAATGCTTACATCTTAAATGAGCGTGTATATGGGCGAGGTGCAACTGACAATAAAGGACAAATGGCAACAATGATGGTGCTTGCAAAATTCTTAAAACAAAATGAATTCTTACTAAAAGGAAAATTTATCTTAGCTGGAGCAGCTGACGAGGAACTAGGTTCTGTATTAGGGGCTGAGTATTTGGTAAATGAGTGTGGTTTATGTGCTGATTATGCAATAATACCTGATGTAGCTCATAATATGGGGCTTATTGATGTTTCTGAGAAAGGGGCTTTATTCCTGAACATTGTTTCATATGGGAAGCAAGCTCATGGTTCAACACCTGAACTTGGAATAAATGCTATTTGGAACTTGATTGAATTGCTTGAGAAAATAAAAACAATAGAGTTTAGTCGTCAACAACATCCACTTCACACGCCTCCGACTTTTAATCTTGGCAGAATTAATGGTGGTGCAGCAAATAATATAGTACCTGGGAAATGTAGTGCTGATTTGGATTTTAGATATCTGCCTGGAGATAGTAGCAATAATATACTGAAAAAGATAGATAATTGCATTATGGAGGTACAGAATTCAATTAAGGGAGCTAAGTTTGAAGTTAATATATTGTCTGATCTATTACCTTTTGAAATAGATGCTGGTAATGAACTCGTTAATGTCATTTTGGAACGAACGAAATCAATATTAAATAGAAGTCCTAAAGTCAGTGGGATGTCTGGCACTACGGTAAACAAACAATTGATTTCTAAGGGCATAATATCGGTTGGTTTTGGTCCTGGAGATTCAGATCAAGCTCATATCGCTAATGAATCAATAGATATCAAAGAGCTTATAGATTTTGCTAAAATAATAGGGCTTATATCCATTGATTTGATAACATAAATTTAGATTTTTTAGATTTTAACGTTTTCTGTAGCTGCTATAACGCAAATAATACAATTGTTTAAGGTTAAAAGGTTTAGCTGTTCAAAGGTTCAGTGGTTTAGTATTAGTAGTTTAGTGGTGCAGAGGTTCAACTTAGTTGAATCATCAGCATATTATATACAAGTAAATATGCAACCGTTTGCAGGGTACGAATGAATTACTTTTTGGTGGTACCATGCTGGATCGTTAAACTTCTAGGCCTTTGAACCATTGAACCTCTGAGTCGTAACCTATACCATCTTACAAACTGAACCATTTAATTTTTGCAGTCACAAAATTCGTTATAATCAGAGGTTTTTAATTGAGTTTGAACATTTGAATTTAGTTAAAGAAAAGCTGTTATGGATCAACTCTTATTGGGGTATAAATTGAGCTGTTTTATACAAAAAATTAATGTAGGAGATTACATGTTTGAAATCTTAGAATAATTTTGTACAATAAAAAAAATAAAAAGCTGGTAAAGTGTCGGATAAATTATTACGATATTAACTTATGTTTACCAGAAGTAAACGAGATGATCGCTGGGCCAGTTTCGAATACTATGTAGACTTTAAATGGTCAGAAATTAGATATTGATAAACCTTTTTTAAGGTGTCGTTGAACTTTTGTTATCTCTATTTCCTATCTGTAGCTTACTACATTTTTGGAAACATTTAATCAAAAAGTTTAAATTTAAACAAAATCTATATTTTAACAATCTCACTTCAAGGCCGTTTGAAGTATATTTTTAAGTTATATTTTTGTTATTTTAATAAATCTATTTTGGTATTTTGAAACTTTTGCAAATATTTATAGTATTTGGTTGAAAACATGGTAATGAAATTGGCCTGGAGGAAAGTCCGAGCTCCGCAGTGTATAGTGGTCTCTAACAGAGACTGGGAGTGATCCTAAGGAAAGTGCCACAGAAAATATACCGTCCGTAATTTTTTTATTTCGGATAAGGGTGAAATGGCGGGGTTCGTAATTAATCGAACTTAATGTAAGAGCCCACCGTTTCAATGGTGACATTGAAAGCTTGGTAAACCCCACTAGGAGAAAGGTTAAATAGAGAAGGATGGAACTGCACGTTCCACAATGGTGTTGTGGTTATCGTATTGGTTTTCCCCTGTACGGAACCTCTACATTCATTACACTTCCGGGTAAACCGTTTAAGTCTAATGGCAACATTAGAACAAGAGAAATGATCATCAATTACAGAACTCGGCTTACTGTTTACTTCTGGTAACTTTACATAGCGCAATATGAAGTTATTTATATTTTTTATTTTTTTATTGATGGAGGGTTATTTGTTATGATTAGCAAAGCAAAAAAAGTATTGTTAAGTGTTTTTATTACACTTTTTGTTGTAAGTTTTGTTAGTAGTACTTTAGTGGCTGATGATGCAAGTGCAGGGAAAATCAATATTAATAAAGCTAGTTTAGTAGAACTTGAAGGTTTGAAAGGTATTGGGAAGAAAAAAGCTTTGGCTATCCTTGAATATCGTGAAAAAAACGGTGGTTTTAAAAATATAGAAGAACTTATTCAAATCAAAGGCATTGGTGGGAAAATTTTTGAGAGTATTGCAGCTATCATTACTGTAGGGGATGAAGTAGAAAAAAAGAGTGGATCAGAATAGAGTTTTAGGCTTTTTGTAAATAATCTTTTTAACTTTAATGTACTAAAAGAAACCACGAAGATAATATAATGAGTGGAATATTTTTGCTATGTTAAGTTTATCTTCGTGGTATTTTAATATGTAAACATTCGTTAAAGGCGTTTTGCCTTCACCAATAATTTAATAATAAAGGAATTACCATTTTAAGTCTAGTGATATTAATGGTTTATGTAAATAATTAGAAACTGCTGCTAAAATTATAGTTTCCAATCCAAATTAACTTATAATTTTAAGATTTCGTTTGCATAATTCCGTCCATACTCTTCACACCCTTTTAAATCTTTTTCTGATGGAACCATTCTTAATTTGCAACTATCTACTAATATTTTAAATTTAAGACTATTTAAAATATCTTCAGTCATTTTTATTGCTTCACCACTCCAACCATAACAGCCGAATACAGATGCAGCTTTTCCTTTAACGTTTAATGTTACAAGATTTGAAATAAGGTTAAAGATAGGCTCAGGTGTTTTTGCATTTAGGGTGGGGGTGCCCAGTATTATTCCATCTGATATTTCCACTTCATCCACTATTGTATCCATGGGGACCTCTGTTACATTATAAAGAGTTGTTTGTATGCCAGGTATTGCAGTTCCTCTTTCAATTGCTTTGGCCATTTTTGCAGTATTTCCATACGAAGAGACATAGATTATTACAATCTTCTTTTTTACAGAAGGGTCTTTCTCTTTATACGCCCATTTTTTGTAACTATCCAAATAACTAAGCTGGTTGCCTCTTAAAATAGGGCCGTGTGAAGGTGCTATTATATCCAAATCAAAATCTTTAATCTTTTCCAATGCTTTAACAATGTATTCTTTAAATGGTCTTAAAATACACTTATAGTAAAATTCAAACGCATTATACGCCTCATCAGGTGAATCAAGTTCATCGCTAAATCTTTTTTCACTACAATAGTGTGCTCCAAAAGCATCACACGGAAAAAGTATCTTATCTTCTTCAAGATATGTAAACATTGTATCAGGCCAGTGTAAAAATGGTGTAGATACAAATTTTAAGGTTTTGCCTCCAAGATCAATAGAATCACCATCGCCAACTATAATTGGACTAAACTCTTTATGCAAAATGTTGTTTACAAATGATTTCGCTGTGTTAGAGAAAACAGGTGTAATATTTGGCACAAAATCTACAAGAGCAGGTAATGCCCCTGAATGATCAGGTTCTGTGTGGTTAATTACGATATAATCAATTTTTTTGGGATCTACGATTGAACCTAGTGTCTTTATATAGTCTTCAGTAAATTGTGCTTTTACTGTATCAATCAGTGCTATCTTATCATTCCCTTGTACTAAGTATGCATTATATGTGGTTCCATGTGCAGTGGGGATAACAATATCAAAAACAACTAATTCTGGGTCTAATGCACCTATCCAGTGCACACCTTCTTTAATTTCAACAGGTTTCATAAATTTCTCCTTTCAAAACATCAAGAATAAAAAAAATGACTTGCTTATACTTCGGTTGGCATAAATTTTAAACTTTTAATAATCCATCGTTTGCTATATTTAAAGGTTTCTCAATAAATTGTAAACTATAAGTGTGCTCAATTTTACTCTTTTCCCTGCGTTTTAACTAATAAATCTACAATTGCATTAAATTCATGGTATGTGAACCAATCTTTCCTCATCTTTTTTCTAGCAAGCTTACGCATATCATTTACACACTCTTCCCACTCTTCACGTGATTTCTCTTCAAGAAGAATGCTGCCCCAATCATGGCAAATTAAGCATTTTTTAACCATTATTTTTCCAGCAACATCTTCTTTTAGCAATTTGGCTCTTTTCGTAAGGTAGTTTACAATTATCGGAACATCACCATCTTTAAATCGTTCTGGCGCTTTATATCGCATTCTTAAAACAGTTTGTTCCCACTCTTCCTCAGATTTTTCCTCTTTTAAAATTTGTGTAAGGGTATGACAACTGCTGCAACGATCAATGAAAAGTAGTTTATCGTTATTATATTTTCTAGGGCTGAATGCACTAACTGCCTCAGTTTTTATCCCCATAATTTCATTTATGATCTGTTCCTTATCTTTTTCAGTGATCCATGATGGGCTCTTTTTCATCATCTTTGTTACGCAAAGGTCCCAATTATACTTAGTTTTTGTATCTGCAAACACTCTTTCAAGGGTATGGCATTTTGAACATTTGATTTCATATAGGAATTCCCATGTTGGATACTTATCATTGCCTTTAAATTTCGGTTGGCTAAAAATATTGGAGTTTATAAAAAATAAAATTAGTAATGGTAATAATATAATATATTTTTTTTGCATATTTACTCTCCGTATGAATTTTTAGTTGTTAATCATTGGCGGGGAGGAGGGAAGAACAATATTGAGCTGGTGTGAATTTGCTTTATTATAGTCGATCACAAATTATAACTGTTTAGCGTATTTTTCAAATGTTTAACGTTTAAAGGTACTTTATACTTGATGTTAGATATTTATTTGATACTGAATAAACATAACCTAAACAGCGTATTGTCCCCATAGGGACTAACGAATTTAGCCCAGTGATAAATCGCTGGGCTAAATTCGTTAGCTCTATCGAGGCAATATATTATTAACCTATAACTTCTTTTTTTTAGAGAAGTTTTTTGTAAACCATTTTAGTTAAAAAGTATGATATAGTTTAGTCATTAGGCTTCGCCGTCAGGAAGCTTCGCAGTCAATACGCTTCGCTGTCAATGAAGAAC
>JAJFGU010000021.1 GCA_021775955.1 Alphaproteobacteria bacterium
AAATGTATATGGGACACACTCAATGCGTCGAACGAAAGCAACGGTGATCTATCGCCGCACAAAAAACATTCGTGCTGTTCAGCTGCTGCTCGGGCATACAAAGCTTGAAAGCACAGTTCGCTATCTTGGAATTGAAGTTGATGATGCTTTGGAGTTAGCCGAGCAAACTGAGGTTTGATTAATGACGACCAGAAAATGAAACCATGCGTGAGATTGGTTGCGGGAGTAGGATCACCCTCAAAACACCGCTAACTCACTGTTAAATAATAGAAGTTATTTCATCATTCAAAAGAATGTGTACCAGTTGTGTGTATCATATTGGACTTTGAAAACAAAAGAAGAATCTTAGATAAACGGATCATACGACCACTGTAGTAGGGCCTGTCTTTGACGTGGACGGCACAGAAAGTTACCCGGATCACAATTGGCTCTAATCTGTCCGGCATGTCGCGCAAAACCTCGCCAACGTTTAATCTGAATTTTATCAATCTCTGGAAATCTACGCCCCTGATAATAGCGGCAATACCACTGGAACCATCCTCTGGGGTCCGGCTCTATAATCCAACCCTTCTTTTGCCAGACTTGCAGCGACTGCCGACTTTTTATGCTGAAATAATTGAGGGAAGGATCAGGAGTGTCACTAATTTTGGCTTTCTCGAACCAATCATCGGGGAACTCATCTCGGCAATCGTTCATGTACTTTCCTTCAAAAACGCCGTGTTCCAGCATTTCCTTGGGCGTAAAGTGAGGGGTGAAATCTAGATCAAAATCTTCACCAGAAGCTACAATGATTTTGTATTTATAATCATTTTGCATGAGATCATTAACTTCAACCCATGTACCAATTTTTAGAACCATTTTAGTTTTTTGAACAGCAAGGTTTGTAAAGTCACAACCACGACAAGCATTCCCGAAAAAATCCAAAATGCATTCGCATTGTCCACACCGGGCATGCCGCCAATATTGATGCCCATCAGGCCAGTGAAAAATCCAAGCGGCAGGAAGATCGCTGCAATGACGGACAGCACATACATATTTTTGTTCATTCTATCAGCCAGCGCATTAGTCAATTCATCCTTAACAATCTGGGCACGTTCGCGGATTGTATCGAGATCCTCAATATAGCGGACCACCTGATCCAAAGATTCCTGTAAGCGGCGCTTATGCCTCTGATCAAGCCAAGGCTGCTCTGAGGTGCGCAGATGAGCAATAACATCCCTTTGTGGAGCAATGTATCGCCGGAACATGATTGTCTGCTTGCGGATCGAAGTAATCTCCTGCCGTTCTTTTGCATCGGGGTCCTCCATGACCCTTTCCTCAACATCGTCCAACCGTTCGTCTAACTCTGAGAAGACAGGCTCCATCCGTTCAAACAAACGCGTTGAGAGCATCGCGATGAAGTCACCTGAATTTTTAGGCCCCTTGCCAGCTATCAACCGCTCCTGAATATCCTTGGTCGCTTTCAGGGGGCGGCGCTGCGTACTGATAATACGATGTTGGTCAATCCATAACCGAACAGAGATCATGTCTTCAGCTTGAGCATTTTCATTAAGATTGACACCGCGCAATATCAGAAGGACTCCATCTTCAAACTCAAGGATGCGAGGGCGGGTCTCTCCGGCTAACAGGGCATCAATGATGATATTGTCCAGGTAGGTAAGTTCTTGCTCAAGCCATTCACGACTGCCTGTATCATTAACGTCAAGATGAACCCAGGACAAAGCATCATCCTTGATGGCTTTAGAGACATCATTACCCTGTAAGGACTTGCCTTCACCGCCGCCATCAATCGTATAGGCATGAATAATACCCGGATCATTTTGCATACGGGTTAGCATACTATAGGAGAATAATATTCCAACCAGCTTTTTAGAAGTTTTATGGTTATTTCATGATCGAAAAGAACACACTGGTATCTAAGAAAAAGGCTGGACAATACTGTTAGGATAAAGCGGAGAGATGGGTTGTTACACTGGCTTTAAGGCTGACCAGATCATAGCCGCCCTCCAGAGCGGAGATAACTTTACCGCCACAATGGCGGTTGGCCAGCCCCACGAGCTTCTCAGTGACCCATTTGTAATCATCTTCCGTCAGATTTATTTGTGCCAGAGGGTCGTCTCGGTGGGCATCAAACCCAGCGGAAATCATGATAAGATCAGGCTTGAAGGTATCCATGTGAGTTAAAATATCTTCCCATGCGGCACGAAATTCCTGAGAGCCAGTTTGTGCGGCAAGCGATCTGTTAATAATACGGGCGGCAAGGTCCGGCTCTGGAATATTTATTTCAGGAGCTCGTGATCCTGAATATAGTGGCCATTGATGTGTAGAAGCAAAAAAAACACCTTTGTGAAGACGGGATATTTCATCTGTTCCGTTTCCATGGTGTACATCGAAATCAGCTATGGCGACACGCTTTACTTTTGTCAGGGCATGCAGTGCTCCGATAGATATGTTATTTAAAAGACAAAACCCTTCAGATGTGTTTACTCCCGCATGATGTCCTGGTGGGCGTACGGCGCAAAATGCGCGTGCGCAGGTATGGGACAGCACATCATCAACTGCCTGACACACTGCACCAGCTGCATAAAGAGCGGCATCCCATGAGCCGGGAGAGATTGTTGTCTCCGGCACGAAATCAGTATGACCATGATCTGGGATAGCATCCTGTATGGCCGTGAGGTGGTTTTCCGGGTGGACAAGTGTTAGCTCTTCCCACTCCGCTTTCCGCGCGGAGATCGTTTTTAGATTCATCTCATCGAAAAGCTCCAATAAGACCTCAAGCCGTGCTACGCACTCCGGATGACCGAGGCCGGTATCATGTTTTAGGCAAGCGGGGTGAGTGTAGATGTTCATCTTATTCATGAAAATAACGTACTACAAAGATATATTGTCCTCAATCTTTCTCTATGGAATTCAAAAAACGATAATAAAAAAAGACTACAAAAAACTTTGACAAAAAGCGTCACTCTAAAAGCTATCATTAGACTGGCTGACTAGAATGGATATGTAATGTAGATCAGCCTTGTGCAGAATATTTTTGGTGATCAGAAACTCTGGAAGGTCAATTTAATCTATTTTTATAAAATGTAGTGTTTTTTTACTTTTAGCCCTATACAGAAAACCCCTTCAAAAGCGCCCTTCTCTAATCCAGTGTTTCCGGCCATTACCCATTAGCAAATCAGATATACAAAAAACTAAAGATTATTGGATGTTATTTAGAATGAGTAATGTCCGCTTTGGGTCGAAAACGGACATTTTCTTATTTTTATGGATTGAGGTAGCATATCAAGGTATTAGTGCATGCACCAGTAGAGCCCAGCATTTCCACAATCAAACCCATCGCCCTGGATCCCGCTCTTTTGCGCCCCCCCTCCTCACCTACCAGCATCCTAATCTTGACCTTTTATACTCAATACGCCCAAAACTTCTTTAGATGTCCGATTGATGTCAGCCTCCCAATTATTAAAAGCCATTGAAATTTGAGAAGTAGCCCGGTTTATTCCCAACAACGGAGGGGTAGCTGGGCCTGTGTGCCGAGATCGTAAGAGCGGCGAGCGTCTTATATATAGACCTAAACCAAACTATACCATGTGGCCCGTGCCTTGCCGTGACGCTGAATATGACCTGACTGCACCAACTCCCGCAGCCGAACTTTGAGCGTATTTTGATTTGCGCTCGTATGCTTTACAATTTCTGCAATGCTGAGGCGTTCATGTTCTTTAAGAAGCGCCAATACTTGCGCAGACAAAGCAGGTAAAGCCGGATCATCCGCAGTTTTTTCCTTCTCTACTTTAATTGCTAGATTGCTTTTTTGTTTTTTAAGACAACGCAGGAAAAAGCCAAGCCACGGCTCCCAATCAGGCGCATCATTTTTCAAGCTCGTTTGCGTACGGCGCAGGGCTTTATAATATAAATCCTTGTTATCCTCGACCACGCTTTCCAGTGAAGCATAAGGCACATAGCTGTATCCAGCTCGCAGCAACATCAACGTTGTTAAAACACGCGATAGCCTACCATTGCCATCCTGGAACGGATGGATGGCTAAAAACACAACAATAAAAACTGCAATAATTAAAAGCGGATGCAGACTTTTTTCTTCAGTCGCCTTATTAACCCAATGTACCAGCTCTTCTATTTCACGCGGCGTATCAAAAGGTGTTGCTGTTTCAAAGACAACACCAATTTCTTTTCCGTCTTCATCAAAGGCTACAACATTATTGGAGAGGTTTTTATATTCGCCCCGATGACGCTCATCCTTGCTGCTATGGCGTAAGAGCATCTGATGAAGCTGCCGGATATGATTTTCCGTGATGTTCATATCTTCATAGGCTTGGAAGATCGTATCCATGGCTTCGGCATAACCGGCCACTTCCTGTTCGTCACGACTTTTGAACGAGGTTACGCTGAGATTGGACAGCAGCGTTTCCACCTGCACGTCACTCAACTTTGCGCCTTCGATCCGCGTGGATGAACCAATACTTTCAATCGTCGCCACCTTGCGAAGCTGGCTTAGCCGCTCGGGGGACATGTTTTTAAGCGCTTCCCATTTGCCTTTGAATTCATCAATCTCGGCTATCAGCTTGAGAAGCTCTTGCGTAACGGTGATTTTCGGTTCTTTCATAAAAGCCTGCTATATCCGGTTTCGTACCCGATTATACCCGATTATACCCAATACGCCAAATCTTGACCTTTAATATTTCATAAGCCATAAAGTCTGTATGCATATACCTAACCCGCACTACAATCCCGACTGGGAGACCGTTCATGATTACCATTCTAAGCATTGCGTGCGCTTTGAAAAAGAGATGAGCGCTCTGCTCAGTGATGAAACGATCACTATAGAGAGTGAAGAATATCAAGAACTCTTTAAAGAATGGGGATTTCACAATAGAACATGCATGCAATGCCTCAAAGTTCTTCGATATAAAACCATCCCGGATTTTGCAAAAGCGTGTTTTAAGGAATTCATGCCGCCTCTTGATAAGAGCTTTATTCCGCCCTATGAAAGCTTCAAGAGCATTGATGAGGTCTACGACTCTCGCCAATATTTAATTAAGCTTGGCATGAAAATGCAAGCAAAGGCTGTGATAGAAAAAAGAAGCGAGGAGGCCAGTAATGCCCTGTATGATCATGAGGGCGGCATTCCCCCTATAAAAAACAGGTTTGGCTTGATGGATATTGTTTTCTGGATAGAAGAGCAATTTGAAAATCTGTTCACCCGGCCTCAGAAAGAAGAGAGCGCTCAATCTGATCAATTCGCAACGCTGTTGGAGGATGTGAGTATAGATACTTACTCAAAAAACCGCTCTCGCCCCTGATGTCCTCATCTTCAATACGTTCAAACAACGCTACCATAGCCGGACCAAAACCCATTTCTATCGTGAAACGATCAGCTCTATATTCAATGGGCCACTCAGTAAAAAACTCCACGGAGCGCATGAACCAGAGCACAGGGAAACTCACCAACCAGAAAAAAGTAAAATAGCTACAAAACAAAAGGGAAACGAAGAAAAAGACAAATATAAAGGCAAAATTTATTTCCCCTTCTTCCAAAACGATAAAATGCAACAACAAACGGGTCAAAAAGATCGTTGGAAAACTGGCAGCAATCAACGCCATGTTGAAGAGCCCATCCTTATTGTGCAAATGCCCTACTTCATGTGCCAGGATTGCTGCAATTTCTTCATCATTTGCCACTTTTAACAAACCGGTGGAAACAGCTACAGTTTCCCGCCCCAGTGCCATACCGTTAATGTGCGGAACGTCCATGGCAAAAACGCGTTCTTTTATCTCTTCTCCGTATTTCTGGAGATAAACATCCCTGATCCTTTCCATGACGGGGTTAACTTTTTCTTCCTCACGCAAGCTCATGTTACGAATTGGAAAAAACAGGGCCGCAATACGATCGCCCAAAGGTGAAGCGGCAAGAAGCGTTACGCTGAAAACAAAAGCAGCTGACCAGTAAAAAGAATTAAGAAGTACAGGAATATCAAGAAACCAGCTTCCACCTTGCGTAGCGGTTCTAATGGAATAGATCAAAGAGCCAAGGAACATACTTGAGAAAAAGGCCACTAAAATAAGAAGGGTAAATCTGGCAAAATTAATCATATCTTGCTCAACCTCGCTTTGATCTTGCTAACCTTATTATCCTCCTTGGAGAAGAAAAACGCCTCACCTGTTTTGAGGGATTTGATTTCATCGGGGTGGGCAATAAAGCCGCGCGTTCGGCGCACCGTTCCCATATGGGTCGGCCCAACCTGACTCACTTGCGCCGTATATTCCAGCGTGTTTCTGGTGCCCATCATCTCCGCCAGCTTTTCGGCATCTTCGGGGCTATTCTGACGGTGCAGGATAAAGTTGTTACAATTACCAACAACTTGATTAACAAAATGATCGGCGTTTTCTTTCCGGCCAGAAGCAATGTCGGACAAGCTTTGTGTTGAGAGCACTGCATGAATACCGGCGCTGCGCCCCATATTAATCACATTTAAAACCTGCTCTCCGGCAAAAACCGAAAATTCATCGAAGATCACGTAGAGATTGTTTTTTACGCCGCTGCCCAGCTGCTGCGCCATGGTGGCTTTCAGATCATTAATAATCAAGCGCCCCAAGGTCTGTGACATCGACGGAAATTCCAGAGCAGGAAGACAAAAATAGGCGATGCCGTTTGTTTCAAGAACATTGGCCAGCGTCAAAACCGGTTTATTCTCTTCGACACGAAAGAGGGGGCCTATTTCAGAAGCCGTAAAGTTGCGGATTTCAGCCACAAGACTTTCAATACTTTTTGAAGCTTGATTCTGATTGTTAAGCTCGTCCATCAGGCTTTGTGCATTTGGAATATCGGCTTCATGTTGCCGCACCAAAGCTTTAAGACTTTTTAAATCCAGATTTTCAGATAGAGACACCATGTTACATGGGATGCCGCATTGATCCATGACCTTGAACACAGATTGCAAATAGCCCTCCGCCAGCTTTTTATAGTGCTCCTCACTCCATTCCCTGAGTTCGATAATACGGTCTTTTTTCGAGGTAAAACCGCCAACGGCCAAAGGGTTATAAGAAACGCTATCGCCCCTCATAGCAAAGACCGATACCGGTCTACCGCGTTCCTGCCCGTAGCGGGCAACCCGGCAAGCCAGGTCATAATCTCCTTTGCCATCAATATAGATCAGAGGAAGTCCGCGATTGATCGCGCTTTCTACAATATTACTAACGGTCACAGTCTTTCCTGACCCGGTTGTTCCAAGCACCAGCGTATGCTGGTTTGCAGCCTTATCCGTCAATTCGACAGGCCGGATATAACGATCAGTTCCTATCAAAGAACCTTTCGAGGTTTCTGCGGTTCTTTGATTAATGATTTTGGAGGGAAGGTCACCGACCTTCCCATGTGTTCTTTTTATAGATCTTTGTCGCTTGAGACGTCCAAGCGGATTTTTGAAATAGACCAAAAATGCGGTGTAAAGGGCTGAGCCGATAAAACCGCCCAAAGGCGCATGATAGAGCCATGATTTTTGTGATTTTAGAAGTGGCATAATTTGCTTACTCAAAGCCTGCATGGAGGTTTGAAATTCTCCGGCCTTGGTCAGCCAAAAAACCACGCTCTCCGGTGTGATTAGGGCATAGATACCCCACATGGTTTGCACAGGCTCACTCACCCATGCAATTACATCGCGGTAGACCAGCATGCCCAGCACAGCCGATAATAAAGCGGTGTATATTGTAATCTGGAGGTTGGCTCCTATCACGGCCAAAACGACAATCACACAGGCCGCCACAATCAAAACCAGAGGCCCAAACGAAAAAATCGCCCATAATGTAACCAGCGTTACAATGGCCAGAAAATAATAGATTTCCGATAAAGGTTCGGCTTTTTCTTTCATCAGTTTTTTACGCTTTTACTCAGTTTCTTAATCTTGATAAACGAATATCCCTTGGCTGCTTTTTCTATGGCTCTTGCCACTTCGCTTTGATCTGTAAAATACCAAACCTCGGATACGTCCAAATTACCACCATAATCTTCAATAATGCTATTAATCCGCGCCCGCGACTTCACCGATAATTCCAGCTCCACCGCTATCGGCTTTTCTTCTCCTATTGTTAAATATCCATCAGCAATATGCCCCAACTGCCCAACGCCGCTTAAACCCTCATCATGTCTAATGCGCCGATCCGGCTTAAAACTTCCTCCTGTTTCTTTTTCTAACTGAAGCGCCAAATCCACAAGCTTAAAATCATGCCGAAACGTCCCCAAATTAATCTGCCCCACAGGCCATATGCTATCACCACCCGCCAAAACACCTTTCTTCGTTACCTTATGAATTCTAGCCTGCCCATGTAAAATCCTCTCCCTTGACATATATCCAGCTTCTACCAGCTTCTTCACCCTCACATACGCTGCTGTATTTCCAACACCCATCCATCCCTTAATCTGCTCCGCACTTGCAAACCCAAACCCATTCACCCATCGCAACAACTCACTATCTCTTTCCTGAAATATCATTCCCCCTTTACCCCTCATTTCTTCTACTCCTTACTCTCTTTTTTCCTTACTTTTTTCCTTACTTTTTTCCTTACTTCTTTACTTACTTCTTACTTTCTACCTCTACCCCATACCCACCATTTTTATAACCAAACAACCACTCTTATCAAACATCACCACCATCCCACCACCTACCCCCGCTCCCCCTTCCTGACCTCAATCAAAACTATGTTGTTTGGTTGAGGTCAGGAAGGGGGAGCGGGGGCATCTCTTACCTATAAAGGTGTTTGAACAATTAACCTATGAAATACTGTTTTTCATAGGTTAATTCATAGGCGTTTTTAAAAAATCAGGTGGGATCGTCCTTCATTCGTATGAAAGCATTTGCTCTTTCCACGGAATCGTATTTATATTGTAAAACATAAGAAAACTTACACATTTTCTTACACATACATAGATATATGGTAAAATTTATCAATTATTTCAAATGGTTATAGTTAGGGCGAAAATACTTAAAATCTGTTGTCCGTAAGGACGTGCGAGTTCAAGTCTCGCCGGGCCCACCATCTTTTAGCATTTTCTCCATCAGATCCTCGAAAATTATATTTTCTGAATGCATTTCTTCTTTGGAGAAACGTTCTTCTGCAGCCAGCGAAATCTCGAGGAATGATATTAAGGAATCTTTTGTCTTTTTATCTTTAAAATCCTGCTTGTCGCTCCGAAGGTCGCTGAGAATTCTTTGCTTTGAATGCATAAATCCATCGTAGCTATCCTGATTGCTGAGAGAATCCAGCCTTTTGTAATAAATATGCAGCGGCTTACAAAAATAATAAATTTTGTCGGTATACTCAAAGCAATCCATCATGAATTGCAGGTCTTCAAGATGCGCTACATCTTCATTGTACGAGACCGGAAAGCGCGCTTTATCATACAAATGAACACTGTCTCCGGTGTAGTGGATATTCTTATATTCGGAGCTGCTTAAAACTCTGTCCTCAGAAATATTTCCAACAATACGAAGATGAGCGCCTTTTTCATCACGTATATCCAGCGCTGATGTCACCATGCCGTGCTCCTGCACTTTGGGAACGCACAGAGACAGCTTATCCGGCATGAAGCAATCGTCCGCATCCAGGCTGGCAATGATGTTGCCCCTGGCATGGCGAACCCCTGTATTTCTTCCACGGCAAATTCCTGTTCCCACACCACCCGTCGAAAAATGCCGGATGCGCTCATCCGCAACCCCCTGCCCTTTCAAAAACTCCTGATAATCAAACTGGTCGTCGGAAACAATCAGCAGCTCCCAGTCTTCGTAAGTCTGAGCCAAGACACTCTGGACTGACCTTAGAATATGGTCCCGCGCCTTATAGGCCGGCATAATAATGGATACAAGCTCTGCCAAAACCCTGCCCCCCTAAATCAAAGTTTTGATGATTTCTTCCAGCTTCCCCACCGCCTCATCGATCTGGCTTTCATCCACGCCGCGCAAAACTAAATTGGTGCCGAAGACGCCATCCTCGTAAAACGGATAGCTGCCGATATCCATATCTGCGTATTGCTTTTGCAGCGCACCCAGCTTTTCAGCCACGATGCTTTCACGCAAATTGCAACGCACCGTCTTTGACAAAACCGGCGCGCCGGATTCCAACGTGTCCAGATAACTCTCCAGCATGCCCTGCATAATTCTGGGCACGCCCGCCATGACATAGACATTCTCAATAACAAAGCCGGGCGCACCGGAAACCGGATTGGTAATAAGGCTCGCCCCATCGGGAATCATCGCCATTTTCTTTTGCGGCGGCGTGAGCGCCTGCCCCTGATAATGATCTGTCATGATCGCCAGAGCCTCGTCATTGACCTTCACAGAGACTCCAAACGCGGCGGCAATACTGGCAGAGGTAATATCATCATGGGTCGGGCCGATGCCGCCCGTGGTAAAAACATAGTCATTTTCGCCGCGCAGCTCATTCACAGCCTTGACGATTTTATCTTCAATATCCGGCACCACCCGTACTTCCACCAGCACAATGCCCCGTGCCGCCAGCTTTTTGCCAATGTACGACGTATTCAGGTCCTGCGTCCTCCCTGAGAGGACTTCATTGCCGATCACGACCAGCGCAGCGCGGTATTGTTTTGAATCTGTCATCATCTTCCTATATATTCCGGTACTTTATAGGGCAAAGGACGACAATGAACCAGCAAAACGCGCAAAAAATCACCGGCGACGGTATCGAAATCCACGATAAGGCGGATTTCGAAGGCATGCGCGTGGCCGGAAAGCTGGCGGCGCAGACACTGGATATGATCACCGAGCATGTCGTGCCCGGCGTCACCACCGAAAAACTCGACCAGCTCTGTCACGATTTTATTACCAAAAACGGAGCAATTCCGGCTCCGCTGAATTACAAAGGTTTCCCCAAATCGATCTGCACCTCGGTCAATCATGTCATCTGTCACGGCATCCCGGGCGAAAAAATTCTCAAAGACGGTGATATTTTAAACATCGACGTCACGGTAATTGTTGACGGCTGGCACGGCGATACATCGCGCATGTATCTGCTCGGCGATAAAGTCCCGGTCAAAGCAAAGCGCCTGGTCGACATCACCTATGACTGCCTGATGGCCGGAATCGAGGCGGTCAAACCCGGCAACACTTTTGGCGATATCGGCCATGCGATTCAGACCCTGGCGGAAGGGCAGCGCTTTTCCGTGGTCCGTGATTTTTGCGGCCACGGCCTTGGCAAAGTTTTTCACGCCCCGCCCTCGATCATGCATGCTGCAGAGGCCGGCACCGGCCCGGTGTTTGAGCCCGGCATGTTCTTCACCATAGAGCCAATGATCAATGCCGGCGGTTGGCAGATGAAGGTGCTTTCCGATGGCTGGACGGCTGTGACCCGTGATCGTTCGCTCTCGGCGCAATTTGAGCATACGCTGGCTGTCACCGAAGATGGCTTCGAAATCTTTACACTTTCTCCTAAAGGATATACAAAACCACCTTATGGCTAACCCCCGAAAAAAAGACGCGCAAAAAGAAGAAACCCCGCATTACGCTGGCCACCGCCAGCGCCTGCGTGCGCGTTTTGCCGAAGGCGGCCCCGATGCACTCGCCGATTACGAGCTGTTAGAGCTCACCTTGTTCCTGGCCATTCCCCGCCGTGATGTAAAACCGTTGGCCAAACGCTTGCTCGCACGTTTCGGTGGTCTGCCCGAGCTGATGAATGCCAGCGCCGAAGAGCTGCAAAAAATCGACGGGCTTAGTGAGAGCGCAGCGCTCGCGCTTAAGACCATGACCGCTTTATCCCACCGCGCGCTGAAGGCGGAAGTAATGAAAAAGCCGGTGCTGAATAACTGGACACGGCTGATGGATTATTGCCACGCCACCATGGCACATGAACAAAAAGAGCATTTTCGCATTTTATTTTTGAACAAGAAGAACGAGCTCATTGCCGATGAGATTCAAAATTCCGGCACCGTCGATCATACGCCCGCCTATCCGCGCGAGATCATGAAGCGCACGCTAGAGCTTGGTGCGACCGCGATCATTCTCGTGCACAACCACCCCAGCGGCGATCCGAAACCCAGCCAGGCCGATATCGACATGACCAACGGTATTATAGGTGCGGCCAAGCCCTTCAACATCATCATCCACGACCATATTGTTGTGTCCCGCAGCGGCTATAGCAGTTTCAAGAATCTGGGATTGATTTAACCACCGTCTTCCGTTTCGACCATTTCCGACATCACCGGAGAAATCCGCGCCGGCATCGGCGTAAATTCGCTTTGCTCGGCCACGGGAACGTTGCGCGAAACAATCGTACGCCAGAGCGAGAGCAAGGTGAACACCGCATGTACGATAGCAATGGTCAAAAAGAACCCGGCATTGCCCAGCGTCACCATCAGCAAGGTTGTCAAAACCGGCCCCACAATCGCCCCGGCGCCATTGACCAGAATAAGCTTGCCGCTGGCCCGCGTCATCGCCCGCGACGAAAGCTTGTCATTCACGTGGGCGATGCTGAGCGCATAAATCGGAAAACTAAAACCACCAATTAAAAATACGGCGCCATGTATCGCCGGTATATTACCCGCCAAAGACCCTTCGAACAAAAATGCGGTAAAGGCCAGCGCCGCCGACACCAGCGCCGTCATAGTTAGAATCAATTGCCGTCCGACACGATCCGACAACATGCCGAGCGGATACTGCATGACCACACCGCCCAGAATAAAAAACGCCATGAAGTTGGCAATTTGCGGCGTGTTAAAACCGATCTGATACGCGTAGACCGCACCAATCGTGAGCACCGCTCCGCCCTGCATGCCACTGGCAAACACGCCATAGACCCCTTGCGGCGAAAGTTTTAAAAGCTGGCGCAGCGAGATAATCTCCGGCGCTTCGAAATCCGGCGCCGGACGTGGAATCAGCGCGAGCGGCACCATGGAGAGCGACACCAGCGCCGAAGTTATCACGAACAATTCAACCGCCGCCGGGTTGGCAATATTGATCAGATATTGTCCAAAAATCAGTCCTGCATAGGACGTCATCATATAGCTGGCCAGCAGCGTACCGCGCGTTTTTTTATTGGCCGCATTGTTAAGCCAGCTTTCCACCACCACAAACAAACCGGCATAGCCAAAACCTGTCAAAATCCGAAACACGCCCCACAAAACCGGGTTGTCGCTCACCACATGCAACAGCACCGTCACCGACGCGATCGAGGCCAACGCGGCAAAAACGCGGATATGGCCGACCCGCTCCACTAGATGCGGCGCCATGATCGAGCCGGACAGAAAGCCGATATAATAACACGACATGACAAGGCCGATGGTGGGCACCGAAAACCCCTCCAGCCCCGCGCGCACACCCAGCAACGTGCCCTGCAACCCGTTGGCCAGCATCAGAATCGAAAGCCCGAAAAACAAGGGCCAGGTATCTGCTATTATCTTGCGCATGAATATTTATTCCCCCAGGGCTTTATCTTTACTGATCCTGCCCTGCAAGCAAAGCAGAAAACGTGGGCGCGTTTTAGGAATTTGGGATTAACTTAGGTCATTCAAAAACAAACCGACTGCTTCTGAAATTTCATCCTTTTTAATATGGCCGTCTTCGTCTTTTAATCTGTGATCAGCGCCTTCTATTACAACAATCCTGTTGTTAGGATGCTGGTTCGGTAAACTTTTTGCAAATTCGATTGTATCATTTGCTGGACACACAGCATCGTTAAATCCAACCAAAAATAAAATAGGCATCGTAAGTCGATCTGCAAGCGGATAAAGATCTTGCTTCAACCAATCATTTTCCCATATGGACCAAGGAACCTGACCTGGCTCATTGTAAGGCGGCTCCGGATCTTGTTTAAAAGAGCCAGCGGCTTGCCATTGTGCCAAATGGTCCTTGGACCAGGCGGCTTTAAGTTTTTTACCTGAAATCATGGGTGAAGCGGCAATAACAAATTTTGTCTGATCAGGATTTTCAGCCGCTATTTGAAGAGCTGACATCCCGGCCACACTATGGCCGGCTATGGCAAAACTTTTCGACAACCAGCCTGGCTTAGCTCTCTGCACCCAAGAAAGAGAATCTCTTATATCCTGAGTATGGCACCCAATAGTATATTCATGAAGCTCGCCAGCACTGTCATTGATATGTGAATTTGTGGCATCGACTTGCAAAACTGGATGATGATTATCATTGATAGCCCTAACAAAAGCCTGGTTATGAGCTGTCCAGCAGGCACTAGCAAAGCCATGACTCCAAAGAACAAGGGTTTTTTCAGAACCAGTTACTGGCCTGTAAAACACATGCATGCTGGCTTCACGATCATTAACAATTTGAAATAGATCACCTATACTCATAACGCTCCTTATAGACCGGAGATTAAATCAGATTTTTTGGAATATGTCAAACTATGCTTGACTTTTAAGGACTTTTTTCCTATAGTAGTGCTATGGAACAGATAGCAACACCACAGCGGTCCGCACCCGTGCAGAGCACCAACGGGAAAGGAAAGGCTTCACCACAACACCCCCTGCCCTCTTTGCCCACCCTGTCGTGCCGAAGCTCCACAGGAGCGATGGAGGATGGGGCAAACCTAGAAGGCTTAGATTGTGTAAAATTAAATTGTATAAAATCACTACCGAAGAGGCGAAATATTCAAATACCATAATGCAGAAATCCATTAGTTTGAAGGCAAAAAACCCCTGGAAAGAGACTAAAGGACCTTATTTTATCTATTAATATCAACAGCTTATATAGCAAAATCGGCTAAAAAGGCCATAAAAAACCCTTATAAATCAGTGTGATAAAAAAGCTCTGTTTAAAAAAATCCACCGCTTGTCCCGCGATTTGGCGCATGGTAATTCATAAACATGACTCGCATTTTCACAATTCTTATAATTTTTCTGACCCTCCCTGCCCTGACCGGCTGCCAGACCTGGAAAGAGGCGCAGATGGCGTGGATTCGCACCTATATCCTGCCGCAGATGGAGCAGGAAATGGCGCAGCAGGATGAGGTGGAATTCCAGCTTGGTGCGCCGACATTCCTGCGTATTTACAAGGAAGAAGCAGTGCTCGAAGCCTGGCTGCAGGATGAGCGAAGCGGGCGTTATGAGCTGTTCAAGACCTATCCGATCTGCAATTATTCCGGGACCCTCGGCCCGAAACTCCAGGAAGGCGACAAGCAATCACCGGAAGGGTTTTACGAGGTCAGCGAGGAATGGCTCTGGCCGTCGAGCAAGTATCATTTGGCGATGAATATCGGCTTTCCCAATGAGTACGACAAGGCGCATGGCCGCACCGGATCGCACCTGATGATCCATGGTGATTGCTTCTCGGAAGGCTGCTACGCCATGACCGATCCGCAAATCGAGGAAATTTACGTTCTGACCGAGCAGAGCCTTCTGGCCGGCAATGAGAGCGTTCCGGTCCATATTTTCCCGTTTCGCATGAACGGGGTGAAACTGGAAGAACACCGCGGCGATCCGTGGATGCGCTATTGGATCAACCTCAAGCGCGGCCATGACATTTTCGAGCAAACCCGCGTGCCGCCTATTGTCGGCGTGACGGACGGGCTTTATGTGTTTGAGCCCCAGCGTTATATAACCGCTGAAGGCGGCGTCTGATTTGGCCTTGATATCTGCAAAAAAATGTAATATTTTCAGGGCCCTAAAGAAAGAAAAGCAAGAGAATGATACCTAGATACACACGCCCCGAAATGGCCGCGATATTCGAGCCCGAGAACCGCTTCAAGATATGGCTGGAGATTGAAACGCTGGCCTGCGAGAAAATGGCCGAGCTTGGCGTCATCCCGGACAGCGTGCCCAAAGCCCTGCGCGACAAAGGTGGATTTGACGTTGCACGGATTGACGAGATCGAAGCCGAGGTTAAACATGATGTCATCGCCTTCCTGACATCTGTGGCAGAACATATAGGCGAAGATGCGCGCTTCGTCCACCAGGGCATGACGAGCTCAGACGTCATCGATACAGCCTTCGCCGTACAACTAACGCAAGCTGCCGATATTATATTGCGGGATCTGGATAAGGTTCTCGCAGCGCTCAAGAAACGCGCTGAGGAGCACAAAGATACAATCTGCATCGGCCGCTCTCACGGTATTCACGCCGAGCCGACAACATTCGGTCTCAAGCTCGCCGGGCATTATGCCGCGTTCAAACGTGCCAAAACCCGCCTTATCGCGGCGCGGGCTGAAATTGCGACCTGCTCGATTTCCGGCGCTGTCGGCACTTACGCCACGATTAACCCAAGTGTGGAAGATTACGTCGCTAAGCGCCTGAACCTGACCCCTGAAACTGTTTCAACGCAGGTCATTCCACGTGATCGTCATGCGATGTTCTTTGTGACACTTGGTGTGATTGCCTCAAGCATTGAGAACATCTCTGTTGAAATCCGCCATCTACAACGCACCGAAGTCCGCGAGGCCGAAGAATTCTTCGATGCCAAGCAAAAAGGCTCCTCCGCAATGCCGCATAAACGCAACCCGATTTCAACCGAGAACCTCACCGGACAAGCGCGTATCATTCGCGCTGCTGTCACGCCAGCGCTGGAAAACGTAGCGCTGTGGCATGAGCGCGACATCTCTCATTCCGCCGTTGAACGTACGATTTTGCCCGATGCGCTGATCTCTGCCGATTATGCGCTGAACAGGCTTGCCGGTGTGATCGACAAACTCCTCGTTTATCCTGATACGATGATGGATAATCTCGAGAAAATGGGCGGATTGGTGTTCTCACAGCGCGTTTTGCTCGCCCTTACGCAAGCTGACACGAGCCGCGAGGATGCCTATCGTATGGTCCAGCGCAACGCCATGAAGGTTTGGGAAAGCAAGGGTGAAACCACGTTCATGGAAGCGCTGCTGGGAGATGACGAAGTCACCGCAAAACTCGACGAGGGTAAATTAAAAGGAATCTTTGACTACAAACATTACACAACCCATATTGATTCCATATTGAAACGGGCTTTGAGCTAAAGGAGAAAACCATGAAGGGCGATAAAAAAGTACTGGCGTGTCTGAATGACGCGTTGAAAAAAGAGATGACGGCTGTGAACCAGTACTTCCTGCACTCACGCATGCTCGAAGACTGGGGCGTCACCAAGCTCGCCAAGCATGAATACAAGGAATCAATCGAGGAAATGCATCACGCCGATGAGCTGATCCAGCGGATTTTGCTGCTCGAAGGTCTGCCCAACATGCAGGAGCTCGGCAAGCTTTATATCGGCGAAAATGTGAAGGAAGTAATTGAGTGCGACCTTAAACTTGAGCACGAAGGTGCAGCCGCCTATCGCGAAGCTGTTGCCGTTTGTGAAACCGCGAAAGATTTCGTCAGCCGCGATCTGTTTTCCAAAATCCTCGGTGATGAGGAAGGCCATATCGACCACCTGGAAACGCAGCTTGAGCTGATTGAAAAGACCGGAATCGAAAACTATATCCACCTCAATTCCGAAAGCATCCTCGATGCGGAATAGCATAAGAGAGTCTATTTTATTTGGACTAACTATTCTTTGTGTTTTACTGACTGGCAGCCTAACCCAAAAAAAGTCTTATGCAGATTCTGAGATTGAAAAGTTGTCTTTAAGGGTCCATCCAGAGAAAGCAATAGCTCCAAAATCGGTCACTTTTAACATACGCCCGCTTATTGAAGATCCTATTGCCTCAATAAAATGGGACTTCGAAGGAGATGGGGTTATAGATTTAGAATCTAACAATCTAAAATCCATAGCTGAACTCGAGAAAGAGTATGCGTATAAATCACCCGGAGTATTTTCTCCATCTATTAAGATTACGACCCTTTCTGGGAAGAATGCGATGGCCAAAACTACAGTGGAAATTCTAGATAAAGATATACTAATCAACTCTCTCCAAAACAAATGGATATATTTTGTAAAAGCACTAAGAGAAAAAAATATTAAGGAAGCCGTTAAATTTGTCTCCCTAGATAACAGAGAGCAAGAAAAACAAGAACTGATAGCCTTACAAAACAACCTTAAAGGGCTGGCAGATGTATTAGACCAACCTTTAGAATTTAAAGAATTTATGGGGGTATTTGTTATTATGGCGCCCGCCGCTACTGTTCAAATAGTAGAGATAACATACCCACTTCAGGTTACCTGGATTCAAGATCATGATGGAAAATGGCGCATTGAATCTTATTAGCTATCACCCGCGATATTGAGAATCACTTGCATCTGGCCTTAAACTTTGATAATGATTCTTATATGTATATTTGTCTTTGTAACCCCTTCAGCGATAAAAAAGTCCGTGAACATCTTGAAAAGCAAGATGGTGAAGCGCGGGTTTCCGATGTCTATCACGCGTGTACAAACGGTGAAAAGCCAGGTTGCTGCTCCTGCATGGAAACACTCAAAGACATGGTAAAAACCCATAACTCCACGGCGGTGGCCTAACCGCTTCTGCCCTCTTGCATTCTCCCCTGCTCTATGGCACCACTTAAGTTCATAACCCACTTATTTAGAGGCATAACCATGTTGAAACGTATCGCACTTATTACCTGGAGCATTTTTATTATGACAGCAGCAACAGCAGGGAGCGCTGAGGCTTCCGATCCCGAAAACACAATTCTGATGGAGGTCTCGACGGGCGGGACAATAACAATCGCCCTGCGCCCCGACCTGGCCCCGCAGCATGTCGAGCGCATCAAAAAGCTGACACGCGAAGGCTTTTACAACGACATTGTTTTCCACCGCGTTATTGATGGCTTTATGGCTCAAACCGGTGATCCGACCGGCACCGGTATGGGCGGCTCTGACGATCCGGACCTGCCTGCTGAATTCACCGAAGAGAATTTCCTTCGCGGTACACTCGGTATGGCCCGCAGCTCCAGCCCCGACAGCGCCAACTCGCAATTCTTCTTTTGCTTCACCGATACCGGCTGCAGCTTCCTTAAAGGCCAGTACACCGTATTCGGAAAAGTTGAAGACGGCATGGAATACATAGACACCATCGCCAAAGGTGAGCCACCGGCCAGTCCCGATAAAATTGTTAAAATGCAGGTTGCCGCCGATGCGATGCCGCCTGCGGAAGAAGAGGCGGCTAGCGCAGAACCAAGCGCAGACATGGAGCCTCCTGCCGAGGCTGCTGCGGATACGGAGCCAGCGGCTGAATAATCAATGAGCAATCATGAATGGTGGCGGGGGTCGGTCTTTTATCAGATCTACCCCCGTTCCTTTTTGGACACGAGTGGCAACGGCGTTGGTGATTTAAGAGGCATCACAGACAGGCTGGATTACGTGGCTGCGCTTGGTGTTGACGGCATCTGGATTTCTCCATTCTTTAAATCACCGATGAAAGATTTCGGCTATGACGTCTCCGATTACCGCGACGTTGACCCACTTTTCGGCACGCTGGATGATTTCGATGCGCTGCTGGATAAAGCGCATAAACTGGACCTCAAAGTCATTGTTGATCTTGTGCTATCCCATACCTCCGACCAGCATCCCTGGTTTAAGGATGAGAGCAAAAAGGACTGCTATGTCTGGGCTGATGCAAAACCAGATATGTTCGGTGAGCTATGCCCACCCAATAACTGGGCTTCTGTTTTTGGCGGCAGCGCCTGGGAATGGGATGAAGACCATAATCAATATTACCTGCATAACTTCCTGAAAGAGCAGCCGGACTTAAACTATCACAACCCCGACGTACAGAATGAAGCCCTCGATATTTGCCGCTTCTGGCTGGAGCGCGGCGTGGACGGTTTTCGTTTGGATGTCATCAATTTCTTGTTTCATGATCAGGAGTTGCGCGATAACCCGCCGCGCGGCTCCGAGCTTGGTGCGGCAACACAGCTTGAAAAAGAGGACGACCCTTATAACACGCAAGCTCATATCTATGATAAGTCCCGCCCGGAAAATCTGGAATTCCTAAAAAACCTGCGCAAGCTTATGGATGAATATCCAGGCACGATGACACTAGGCGAGATTGGTGACGACCACCCTTACGAGCGCGCCGCCGAATACACATCAGGCGATGAGCTGCTCAACACCGCCTACAACACCCATATGATGGCAGGAACAAGCAAAACTCTTACAGCCGGTTTCATTGGCGATCCTGTTGAAAAATTCCTTATGCAGCCAGGCAATAGCTGGCCATCATGGGCATTTTCAAACCATGATGTGGTGCGCGCGCCCTCGCGCTGGAATACGGATTCCAGATTGCTCATCGCTCTGCTTTGTTCTTTGCGCGGCACAGTCTTTCTCTATCAGGGCGAAGAGCTGGGTCTGCCAGAAACCGAAATTCCTTTTGAAAGACTCCAGGACCCATGGGGGAAACATCACTGGCCGGACTGGCCGGGGCGTGATGGCTGCCGCACGCCAATACCGTGGGATGATAGTGAGAACGCCGGATTCACCAGCGCTGCTCCATGGTTGCCCATACCGGCAGAGCACAAAAAATTATGCGCGGACAGCCAGATGGAAGATGCGAGCTCTACCCTCTCATTCACACGAGAGTTTCTATCCTGGCGAAAATCTCAACCTGCCCTCATTGGCGGGGATATTAAGTTCATAGACACGGCAGATGAAAAAGTTTTGGCCTTCAAACGCACCTCACAGGAACAGGCGATACTGTGCGCCTTCAACCTGTCAGAAGAAAAAAAGACAACCACACTGAATGGAAAATCTATAACCCTGGAGCCTTACGGCCATTTACTGGAAGACATCTAACCGCCAGTCTTGTCATCCTCTTCGGAAGGCGTTTCTTTTTTAGACTTTTCTGCTTCCAACTCGAGATCAATGTCTTCTTCACCGGTCTTATCATCCACCGACACCATGCGGTCTTCATCTTTTGTTTTTTGACGCTGCGCGGATAGGCGTTTTGCCTCGCCCTCTTTAAGCTCTAGCACCTTGGCTGTCTTAATAAGAGTTTTAACGATCTTTTCTATTTTTTCGCTCGTCACCAAAGGGTCCGGCATATCAACTCTGAGCAGCACCCCCTCTTTGCGAAAAATAAAAATAAGCCAGAGGTTTTTAACTTTCATGACAGACGTCAAAGCATTCAGGCGCTCTGCTGACAAATAACCCTCTATAACATCTCTATTCCTGGTACGAATAATGTAAGAGCTATCCCAGGCCCCATGATCGGGGCGAAACTCCTCGTTGAAATCGAGACTTTGGATTAAAGGCACCATGCCGCCACTTCCAACAGCCCCCTCGATGGGCATTTCGCTTTTAAGAGCAACTTCAACAGCCGTCAGTTTGCGCATACCCCGTGCATCAGGACTCGCATGTTCAGCCGTAAAAATACCTATTGTATAATCATCTATCACCCCTGTGATTTCGGGAGCTGATATTGGCTTAGACAAACCAAAGCGCAGCTTGTTCTTTTTAGCAAACTCCCGCCAGCTCTTCTTTTGGCTATACAGGACATAAAACGTCCAGGCTGAAAAGCCGAGCAGACCTGCAGACAACAGAATCCAGATAAAAACCCAAATTGACAAATTGACCCCCGTTAAAGTAAAGAAACCAGCGCTTAGTCTAACGTGAATGCAGGCAACTGTCATTAACTAGGGTCGACATCGATGCCTGTATTATTTTCAATTTTATTTGACTTTTTTACACTATTTCGTAACATGGAAAATACGGAGTTGAGTATATTATGATTACAATTGAACAATGCCGCGCTGCGCGAGGGCTTCTTGGCTGGACACAACAGGATCTGGCCGATGCGTGTGGCCTGTCCAAAACAGCTATCAATAATTTTGAAAAAGGCCACTCGGATATCAAGGCAGAATCCCTGAAGGCCATCCGCATGGCCTTTGAAAGTGCCTATGTCGAATTTCTGAGCGATCAGGGCTTGCGCAAAAAATCAGATGGGGCAGAGATTTTAAAAGGCGCAGATGTGCTTTCCAGTCTTGTCGATGACATTGTTGAAACGCTCAAAAACGATGGGAGCGGCGGTGAGCTTTTGATTATCAGCACCAGAGAAGATGAAGCTACGCAGCAACATGCGGCGCGTTTACAGGCACACAATATAAAGCGGCGCGTTATCGGCGCAGAAGGCATGCCAGACCAGTGGGGCGCACAAGGTTCATATCGAAGAGTTACAAAAGAAAATTTTTCAAACGTAAAGACGTCTTACATATACGGATCAAAAGTTGCTTTTCAGCTATGGGACCCGAATATTATTATTGTCGTCAATAGCCGCGATGGACAGCAATCCGAGAAAAGATTTTTTGAATCTCTTTGGAGCGAAGCGGCAGAAATTCCTGAAAAAGAATCTGAAGACGACGCACAAAGCGCGTAAAAGACGGACCATAAAGGCCCGCCTTTTCACTACAGTTATCTTCTCTAAGGTTAGTTATAGCGGATTTCTTCTCCGTCTTCCGGCTGGTTATAAACGAAATGCGCCAGATTCTTGGGAATAGAAAGCTGCATTTCCGCATTCTGTTGCGGTTCTACGTTTTTCTCCTCCAGCCGGCTGGCCAGTGTGCTCATCTGATCAAGCAAATCTTCGGCGTGAGAGACCAGCGCCTCCGCTTTTCCGGTGCTGATGAGATCAGTATCGGCATGTTTTTCGAGCTTTTCGGAGACAATCTCTTCATGCGCAGAGGCCGTATCGACCTGTTTTTCAAGCTTATGAATGGCGTCAGAGAAAAAGCCGGTTTGCTTATCGACGATTTCAACTTTTTCTTCCAGCTTGTTCATCGATTCACTAAAGGCGTTCGCCTGATCGCCGACATTGCCGACTTTGGCTTCGAGCTGATGAATGCTTTGCGTGAAATTGCCGGTCTGTTTGTCGACCACCTCAACCTTTTCTTCCAGCTTGTGAATAGCATCGCTGAAAAATCCGGTCTGTTTGCGTATCACTTCAAAACCCGAACGGAGACGTTCAAAACCGGCACCGAGTACTATGCTGGTTCCAACGGCAGCCACCGCCGAGAATACGGCCATCATCAATGAGACAGCCACAATGGTTTCTACTTCTAATGTCATGATTCCACCCCTTCTTAGGATTGAGTGTGTAATTTATTGAATGAATCTCTTGCGTTCATGCGGATAATGAACAGGACCTTATATTCTTATGTTAATTAAAATACCGCCACGTGTCCATGACTATCGTTTCGGAATTATTTCAATTTTTGTTGAAATTTGTGTGGTGTCGATTGACGCAGCGCGCAAAACAGGCTTCGATAGGCGATGCCAGAGGATACGGAATACTATAAAAACAAGCTCTTAGAGCGCAAAGCCGAGCTGGAAAACCACAGCGCCCAGAGCCGGGAATCACGGGAGCCTGTCGAGCTCGACCAGACAAAAATGGGACGGCTGTCGCGCCAGGATGCGCTCATGCAACAATCCATGGCTGAAGCCACACAACGCAATCGTAACCTTGAAATCCATAAGATTGAAGCGGCGCTAAAGCGCATCGAAAGCGGTAATTTCGGCTTTTGTGCGGCCTGTGATGAAGAAATTGCTAAAGCACGCCTTCAAAACGACCCGGCTGTGCCCACCTGTATTGCTTGCGCTCAAAAAGGTTAGAAACTATTTCCGCTGCTTCTCGTTAAACAGCTTTTCAGCTTCGGCATCATTCATGTTTTTAAGAATTTCCTTGGTTTCCTCCAAAGGCGCTTCTTGCATGACGGGCTGCTCTGTCGCCATCTGCGGTGCTTCGATAATCTCCGTATTTTCAGGCTGCGCAGCCTCTATCACCGGGCCGCGCTGTGGCAGCATGCTGGCACGAACATAAGCAACGCCATGCCCGGCTGTACGCTCATTGTTATAAGGAAAGCCGGAATAGGCTGTCATTTCATAGCCTTCCCCGCAACCGGCCAAAGGAAGCATAAGAAGCAATGGTGCAGCCAGTAATAATTTTGTTTTGAATCGTGACGAAGACATGGGCCGTCCCCTTATGATGAAATAGAAAAAAGATAAAGTCGTGCGAACGCACGCCCCTATAATATAGACGACTCGGCGACTCTTGGCAATACAGGGAGTTAGAGGGGCTTAGAAACTATTCGAAGGCCGTTTTCCAGCGGTTTTTAGCATCTTTTTGGATAACTTTGAGCTCCTGCCAGACTGTGTCATTTTCGCGCTCAATCAACTCGTTATAGCCGCTGCCGATCATGCCCTGCCAGTTGGAAGTATAGCGGCAGCGCTCTTTTTTGGTTTTATATTCCTGAAAACGCAGACGGTATTGCACTTTCACCTGCTCGACATCAAGGCTGTCAAAGCCAATTCCATCAACATCAAACCCCACACGGTTGCGGCCACCCCATTCATAGGCCAACACCGCTTTGCGGTCGAAACGGTCCTTAACATTACAGCCTTCGGGGACTGTTTCCTGACTGAGAGCCAGTGTTTCATCTATGTCCTCATCTGAAGCTATCTGCTGCTCCATACCCGAAGCCGAACCGGAAGCAGGCTCAATCGCCATTTCCGTGATCGCTTCACGCGGGGCATAAGGGTTAAATCTTGGGGGATGCGGTGCCAAAGAGGCACTTTCGGATGTCACACAACCCGTCAGGGCCAAAATCACCAATAATAAACATGTAATTTGTGATAAACGGCCGTTTTGTCTCTGATTTCTGTGTTTTTTATCCTCTTTGTATACCATTGATTCCATATTATCACGGAACCCGCGCTCAGCGCCAGTTTACATAGTTTTCCTTCCACGGGCTGCGCCATATGCCTGCATGTTTTACATTAGAATCTTCTTTTAAGGAATTGAATCAAATGAAACTTATGTCTCTATTCATTAAATTTATGAAAGACAAACATCATAAATGGAATACCAATGAAAAACAGCAGGCCAACCCATAAAAGATAAAAATTGGCGGTCAGAGCGATCCCGAAATTAACATAGGCAAAACCCGGCAGATAGCGGGTAAAAAAACCGCAGGTCAGCACAAAAACGACGGAAATGATCCCCGCATTACTCGGCAAACTACGCCATGAGCCAGACATAATATAGGCAAAACCAAAGCTGGCAATCGCCAACATAACCCGCATTGGCTCGCCTGAGCTTTCCGCCGTCGTAATCCAGCCGATACCACCTATGATTAAGGCAGCACTGATAAACCACTTAAGAGCCTGAAAAAACGCCTCTCCCATTTGGTAACCTTACTCAATTATAAAAACGCTTAAGCCGCTGCACTGCGGTAAAGAACATGCTGCGCCAGAGGGTGCCCTTTCGGCAGGCGCGGATATTCAAAATCACCGTCCGGGTCACGCACAAGCCCGATTTTCTCTATCACATGAAGGGAGCGCTCATTATCATAGACGCTAAAAGCAACAATTTCCGGTATTTTCAATTCCCCAAGCGCATGCGCCAGCACATGCTGCGCCCCTTCTGTTGCATAGCCATGGCCCCAATATTCGTAAGACAACCGCCAGGCAATCTCGACAGCAGGCTTAAAGGGAACGTCAACGGCCACATTATCGATGCCGACAAACCCCATAAATTCTTCTGTCTCCTTTAACTCTGCTGCATAAAGCCCATAGCCGTGTTTCTTAAAGTGTTTTTCAAACCGGTTCACCAGTTTATCACTGGCCGCTTCATCAAGACGGCGCGGCATATATTCCATCACCATCGGATCTGCGTTCATCTGGGCAAAGGGCTTTCTATCGCTTTCCTGCCATTCGCGCAGAACAAGCCTGTCCGTTTCAAGATGTATGTTGCTCACGGCTGAAATCCCCTAACGTATAAAAATTAAAACTTATCGTAGCAGAGTGCCTGAAAAGCCAATGGCCCTTCTCACATTATTCCACAAAGGGTTGTGGACAAGTCAGGCAAACACCTTGTATATGCAACCCTATATTGCAAAAATACTACTAGGAGTACTGCTATGAAATATCCTCTGGTGCTGTTTCTTGGTGCCACTTTAATTCTGACACATGTAACATCCGCCCACGCCAACGACTCTCTTGAGGTTCTCGAACTTCAGGTCAGTAGGATAGGCGATGTTGAGCTGAGCTGTGGTGACTTGTCGCAGGAAGCAATGCTGATGCACGACATCATAGGCGTTACCCAGGACATTCAGGATGATTCTAAAATCAAAAGCTATGGCATTAATGCAGCAGTCGGGGCCGGTGGATTTTTAATCGGAACAGTAACCGGTGGTATCGGTTTTGCCGCGGCCGGGTTCTTACTCGACCAATCGACCAAAGATGATGCTCAGGAAGCCGATGGTGTGCAGGATGTGGCACAGCAACGCCGCTCTTTAATGACAGGCATATTTAACGCCAAGGGCTGCCATGGTCCTATCGAGCATGTCATGCAAGACAACGTAGAGGTAGAAGAAACAAAACTCGCTTCAGTTGAGCCCCTTGCCGGAGAAGAGATACTGAACGCAGAAGAAAAAGCACCCTCCAGAAAACCACACTACAATGATTAGAGCCTAATCCTGCTTCTTGGCTGAGATTATTTTTCCAGACACCGCATCAACCAGCACACCATAAACCCGCGCAGATTTTTTAACCTCAACCCTGTAAGCCGGTTTTCGTTCGTGCACCACAATATACGAACTCAGAATTTTTGCTTTTGCCCTGCCCGTGGTTTCACCCTGAATATGCGACAGGGCCGCTAAATCTGCCACCGATTGTGCAATCAGCCTTCCGGGGAACGTGGCACCCTCGGCGAGGTATTCAACCTCAATATTCTGCACCTTGCCACTTAGGGTATTAACCTCAACTTCAAAGATAGAGTTATCGGCCCGCAGTATTTTAAAGCCGAGAAAGAAACGGTCGTTTTCCCACCAGCCATCCGTGGACAACACCGCACCAGGCACGGCGCGCAAAGCAATTTCCAGTGCCTGTTGCTCGGAATAGCGCCCCTTTGGCCCGGCACCGAGCTCTTCCTGCGCCCTGTCCTGCGCCATCACAGGCAGGGACCACAACAGCCCAATGCATAAAAAGAGAATAATACGTATCATTGCTAATATCTATTTAGGGGGAGCAACGGGCCATTTGCTGGCTGCAACGGGCTCTGCTTCAACAAAATGGTTGGCAACCACCCCGCCCCAGGCATCAATCAAAACCTGATAGGGGCCGTCATCGGTTTTAAAGGTAATGACAAAAACAGGCTGATCACGATGGGCACCATGATAAACGTTAAAGCCCTGCGATGGCGGTGCCGTATCCAGCGCAATGGCAATCGCCACATCTTCAGTGATACGGCTTGCCTCCTCCATCTCCTCCGCGCTTGGCTTGCGCTGCGGGTAAGGCATGCGGAATTGCTCCCGGTCTTGTTCAATATTTTGATCCGGCGCGCGCGCTATTTGTTCCGGCGCTGCCTGATAGTCTTCCTGTTCCGGTTCCTGAATAGCTTCTGCGACCGGCTCACGAATAGCAGGCTTGGTACGCTCGGCCCAGCTCGGCTTGATCCGGGATGGTTTGACCAGATCAGACTCTTTTACACGCGGCGCAGCTCTGGCCTGTGGAGCCGGTTTTGGTTTCGAACGTGCTTTCTTTTGCGCCGGCTCCGGCTTGCGTACATCAAGCTCCTGCACGCTGCCGTCTTCCTGAATCACGCGGATCTTGAAATCACTGTTATCAGCGGCCCAGCCAGGCGCAGACACCACAAACATAGCGGTCAATATGAATATTAGAAGTCGCATGGCGCGGATTATAACAAATTCGGCCCATAGCGCAAGACACCCTGGAAATTAAAGTTTGACAGAAGCCCCGATTTCTGGCTTAATCCGGTCAGTTTGATAGATACGAGACTTACGACGACTAATGATTTTTAAAAGACCAAGCCCCCTTTCAAGCAAGAAAGCGCAGGGCCCGGAAATTTCCCTTTCAAAAATTCAGTTCGGTAAATCGCGACACGGTAAGGCCCCTTAAAAGGCCCCCTACTTATCGAACGACAAAGCCCGATCCGCGCTGTTGCGGCGGGCAAACAACCGATTTGCAAAGGAGATATTTCATGGCAACCGGAACAGTAAAATGGTTTAACCCTTCCAAAGGCTTTGGTTTCATTGAACCCGAAGAAGGCGGTCAAGACGTGTTTGTACACATCAGTGCCGTTGAAAAAGCGGGCATGAGCACGCTGCACGAAGGTCAAAAAATCAACTACGAACTGCAGGAAGAAAAAGGCAAAACGTCTGCTTCTAATCTGCAGGAAGCCGCTTAATTTAGCTGCTTTTATAATTTCAGAAAACGCGGGAATCTTAGGGTTCCTGCGTTTTTTTTGTGCGTTTTTTACGGTTTTTAGGGTGTAGCGCTTTGAGATAGAAGGAAAAATCACGGTCCTTTAGTCTGAATCCAGGGGTTTTTTAAATTCTGTAAACCCCCTGGTCGGGATTATGTCTTCTTTTCTGCTTGTGCCGTGAGCCTTTTAATTTTACATAATTCAAATTGGTGGGCTAGGTGGTGTGAGCATAGATCGGTTCGGCCAACTGGTCACACTTCCATTCCTGACCCTCCTCTGTTGCGAGCTCGACCTTTCTTCTGAAAAAGGAGTAAGAATCCCACTTAGATAGATGTTTTAAATCTTTACCTGAAACCCAAAATCGCTGCAGTCCTTCCTCACCATCAAGATTTAAAACAATAATCTTAAGAGGGTTTAACGTCTCCTTCTCGGTGTTGCTGGAACCAAGATGGCCGATCATTATGGCGTTGAAGGTCTTGGAGGTTGGTTCTACGAGGTTATGCATGTCCTGTTCCTTTTGTTTTATAGGGGGGTTTTACGATATCGCCCGGCCTGGCGTCAATCTTTTTCAATAATACGACGGCCCCTGTCCGGGGAGCGCCGCCGTCCCGTTTTCCTCTCTGCCATCTAAAATCATGGGGATAGTATAGGAATATTTTCACTTTATGTCAAGGGTTTTAAGCTGATTTTTTTCCCTTTGATCTTTTAACTCTTGTTTTTGATTTTGGATCTGTAATAGGTTTACGCCCTATTTTTGGCTTAGACTTAGACATCTTCTTAGGCTTTGTCTTTTCTGTTTTCTTTGCTCTTTCTATTTTGTTTTTTTTCTTCAAACTTTCCTCTAAAATTTCTTTGCATTTTTTTCTACTCCTCCTTTGAGCATTAAACACTGGCCACTCCTTAAACTCCTCAACACTAAGCTTACCATTCGGCTCAAGAACATGAGGCAATAGTTCAAAAAACTCTTTATTTTTATCTAAAAGCGCCAATTTAGCCAACTTGATCAAATCGTTTGCTGCAGAAAAATCCTTTGCCTCTATCTCCGAACGTACTTCATCTAATCGTCCCTGTTCTTTAAGGCAGATATAGTAGTTCATAGTAAGATAAATTCTATTTATCTCAGGAATTTTCTTGTTCTTCATTATGTAAGAAGAAAAATGCTCCGCTATCTCATACTTTTTTTCTAAAATGTGCGAGTACACGATTTCGTGATTAAACACCCAAAAGTAATATTCTTGTTCATCCTCTGTTTTTATGTTCCTAGACCAGAGCTGTGCAGCAATATCAATAAAAACAATTTCGAACTTTTTAGATAAGTCAGTTAAATAAGCGACATCGACATGAACATGGCCCCCATTCTTTAACTTCGTTTTTTTCTTATGGCTGCTTGGTAAATTATTTAGATAAGTATTATTTACCTTTCCTCCGTTATGCACTATCAGATTTCTTCTTAAAAAAGACTCCTGAACATCATCAAGATAACAAGCAATACGCTCTGTACTAATACCAAGGTTTTTTTCCAGATAAGATATCCAATCATCAAATTTTGACCTGATAACGTTCTCTACTTTCTTTTCAACAAGAAACTGCCTAGCTTCATTGAGGGACCCAAATCCTTTTAAATCTTTATAGGTAAAATTGTAATGGCTGTCATCAGTAACCAATTCAGGGAAACCTTCAAAGTGTGTATGTAAAAGTTGACTTAAAAACCACTCGGCCGAACTAACGAGTCCCATCAATGATGTACTATAAAGAAATGCTGACCTTGCAATTGAAAACTCTAATCTACTAAGAGCATCTTTTGTCGCAACGAGACTCTGAATATCGTTACTGACAATTTGAATACCGTCTCCTTCTTTATTGTCTTTCAGTTCGACATCAACTTTAATTTTTTTCTCTTTTAGTTCTTTTTCTAAAACTGGATTTTTTTCACGACGGTTATCCATAAGAATCAGCCACGGCAAAAGATCCTTTATATCCTTTGCTATCTGTTTTTCGTCTTCTTTAGAAAGAAGTGGCTCTACAAGATTTATAAAATCTTGAATAACTCTCAAATTCTGAGAGTAACGCTTTATCAAACGTCCAAACTGACTTTTCCCTTTCACACAAAGTTTCCTTCCTAATAAACTGACAGCAATACGGCCATACTAAAGCCCCAAATCCAGTTCTTCCAGCTTTTTGAGCTTATCCCGTAAACCCGCCGCTTCCTCAAACTCTAAATTCTCGGCATGGCTCAGCATTTGCTTACGATAGGCGGCGATTTGTTTGGGCAGGGCTTTGGGATCGCTGCGGAATTCTTCCTGCTCTGTATCGCTGAGTACGCTGGCGATATGGGCGCGGTTTCCTTCTTCATAAACATTTTGCAGGGCGCTGGAGATTTTCTTTTTGATACTGGCGGGGGTGATGTTGTGCTCCACATTATGGGCGCGCTGTTTTTCGCGGCGGCGGTCGGTTTCATCAATCGCCGCCTGCATCGAGCCGGTCACCCGGTCGGCATACAGGATCGCTTTGCCGTCGATATTGCGCGCGCAACGGCCGATGGTCTGGATCAGCGAGGTGGTCGAGCGCAGAAAGCCTTCTTTATCTGCGTCCAAAATACACACGCGCAGGACTTCGGGAATGTCGAGGCCTTCACGCAGCAGATTGATCCCGACCAGAATATCAAACACGCCACGGCGCAGATCCTGCATAATCTCGATGCGCTCTAACGTATCAACATCGGAATGCAGATAGCGAACCTTGAGATTGTTCTCAGTCAGATATTCCGTCAGGTCTTCGGCCATTTTCTTGGTCAGCGTGGTCACAAGGACTCTACCTTGCTGTTTCACCACTTCGCGGCATTCGGCCATGAGGTCATCGACCTGATGCGCGGTCGGCCTTATTTCCACCGGCGGATCGATCAGGCCGGTGGGGCGGACGATTTGCTCGGTGAAAACGCCGCCGGTCTGCTCTAACTCCCACGGAGCGGGCGTGGCAGACACAAAAATGCTCTGGCCGCGCATGGCGTTCCATTCCTCGAATTTCAGCGGGCGGTTGTCGATGGCGGCCGGCAGGCGAAAGCCGTATTCGACCAGCGTCCCCTTGCGTTTGGAATCGCCGGCATACATGGCGCGCAGTTGCGGCACCATGACGTGGCTTTCATCAAGGAACATGAGCGCGTCATCGGGGAGATATTCGATTAATGTGGGCGGCGGATCGCCGGGCGCACGGCCGGTGAGATAGCGCGAGTAATTCTCGATCCCCGCGCACATGCCGGTAGCGGTCAGCATCTCAAGGTCGAATTGCGTGCGCTGGTCGAGGCGCTGGGCCTCCAAGAGTTTGTTCTCGGCCTCGAACTGCGCGAGGCGGGTTTTGAGGTCGGTTTTGATTTGCTTGATCGCCTGCTGGATCGTCGGGCCGGGCGTGACGTAGTGGGAATTGGCGTAAATGCGCACGCCGTCAAGGTCGCTGAATTTCTCGCCGGTGAGCGGATCAAATTCGGTGATTTTTTCAAGCTCGTCGCCAAAGAGCGAAAAGCGCCAGGCGCGGTCGTCCATATGCGAAGGGAAAAGCTCGACGGTGTCTCCTCTGACCCTGAACGTGCCGCGCTCGAAGGCGATGTCGTTGCGTTTATAGGTGAGCGTGACGAGGCGCTCGATAAGCTCCTGACGGTCGATGCGCTGGCCTTTGTGCAAGTCCACCGTCATGGCGAGGTAGTCTTCCTTGGAGCCGATGCCGTAGATACAGGAGACGCTGGCCACAATAATGCAATCGCGGCGTTCAAACAGCGTGCGCGTCGCGGCGTGGCGCATGCGGTCGATTTTCTCATTAATCGAGCTGTCCTTTTCGATGAAAGTGTCGGTGCGCGGGACGTAAGCTTCGGGCTGGTAGTAATCGTAATAAGACACAAAATATTCGACGGCGTTATCCGGGAAGAAGGCTTTCATTTCGCCGTAGAGCTGCGCCGCCAGGGTTTTGTTGGGGGCGAGGACGAGCGCCGGGCGCTGAGTCTGCTCAATGATCTGCGCCATGGTGAAGGTCTTGCCGGAACCTGTGACGCCGAGGAGGACCTGATCCGTCAGGCCGTCACCCAGACCAGCTACGAGTTGTTTGATGGCGGCGGGCTGATCGCCGGCGGGTTCAAAATCCGAGACGATCTTGAAGGGCTGCGATGGATCGCCCCCCGGCATCTTGTCCTTATCGTATTGTAGCGGCGCGCGTTCCTGCATGCCATAGATATAGCGTGGAAGCGGCGAAAGGCCAAGCTTTGGCTCCGATCTATGCAGCATCCCGCTCTAAGGTTGGCAAGACCTGCTGCTGCGCACTTCTATGTTCCAACCAAGCTGCCATATCCAACACCTTACCACCGTCAGGAGAAGCGGCCAGCTCGTATTCTTCAGACGTCGTGCCCTTACTCTTATAACCCGGCGCGACGGATTCCGTCCCCATAGCGCCCGTGCGATAGGAGCCACCTTTTTCCTCGCCAAACAAGGCCAAAGAATTAAACAAGGACTGGATGACATTGGCAGACCCTGTTATCTCCCCTGTCCAAGAAGACAGCGCCGCTTGAATCCTTTGTCCAAACGATTTCGGTTCCACAGAGGCAAAAGGGTTTTCTCCTGCGGGGCTGTATGCGTGATCAACATTCATAGGGCTCGCTGCTGCGTTGTCATGCGAGATAAGGGAAAAAACTGATGGTAATACAGATATCTCAGAATGCGTGCGATCAACGCCTGTTCCCAAAGAAGAGGCCGGTGCTTCGCCGGCATCGTTGGCGGCACAGCCTTGGTTCGAAGCATCGCTGAAACGAACAGGCAAGGGCTGGTGGCTCCTTTTAGGGGCACTCGCGCTTTGTGCGGTGCTATCCCATGTCATCTGGGCCGTAGAACTGCTTGCAAGCCCACCGGAGCCGACCGTACCGCCGGTGCTGTTAACGGCGACAAACTCCACACCCGTCTCCATATTTTCGCTCGTGACATCCGCCGGGCTCTTTTCAACAACAACCTGCTGCTGCATGGAAAGAAGTCCCCACAAGAAAGGCTCTTTTACGGTTTCCGTCGCAAGGACCAGCGTCGTGACGGAGACGCCCGCTTTTTCGCCAACGGTATCGGAAAACGTGCCCGTCAACTTCTCAATATCTTCTGGCTTATAGTCTATCCAGCCGAACCAGTTCTTTTCTATCGCTGTTTCAGTCATAGCTCTCCTTCTTCTGTTTTGATTTTTAGCTCATAGCGAAAGTAATAATTATCAAGATTTAAATATTAAATTATTACAAAACCTCACATGAAAAAGGAACATATAGAACTACCCAATAGTTTTCAAGGGGTCTAAAAGTAAAAACCACCGCTCTTTCTTTTCATTTACTTTGTATTTTATGGACTATTTTTACAAGAAATTGCATTTACTAGTAATTTTATAGTATTTACTACAATAAAGCTTAATTATTACTATGTATTTAAAAATAAATACTTATAATTTGAGGTGCCGCTTGGCTGCATACTTTATAAAGCATGTGCTATTAAATGCTGAGTTCACGATAGAGAGAAATAAAAGATCATTTAAAATCAGTACGTTAAAGTATTCGTGGCAGAGGGGCGCTTTCCGATGCCTCATTACTTCATTAAAAAATTTCAAAATAAATGTGAAAAAGTCGAAAAAAGGCAAAAACAAAGGCCTATGCCACGCTTTTACCGCTAAGCGACTTTTGATCTTCAATATGCAACGATTTAACCTGTATCAACTGCAGGAGGTGAATGGAGAGCCTATCCTCCATTGTGACTGGATCGGAAAAAACTGTCGCGAAGAGATCATCACCTAATAAGACAAGCAAAAGCTCGCCACAAATATCAGGGGCAAGTAAAACGCCGCAAGTCTTTCAACCTGCGGCGCTCTCATAACTTTGCTTATAAAAAGAGTGTTATCTCTTCTTTTTGGCTGCCGGACGCTTTTTAGCGGCTGGCTTTTTCTTGGCAGCGGTCTTCCTTTTAGGAGCAGCCTTTTTCTTAGCGGCCGGACGCTTTTTAGCGGCTGGCTTTTTCTTGGCTGCAGTTTTCCTTTTAGGAGCTGCTTTTCTCTTAGCGGCTGGCTTTTTCTTCTTAGCCGCGGCAGCTTTTCTCCGTGTAGAAGGACGTTTCTTAGCCGTTGCTTTTCTCTTAGCGGCTGGCTTTTTCCTTTTAACAGCAGAGCGCTTCTTGGCTGCAGCTTTTTTCTTCTTAGCTGCAGGTCTTTTCTTTTTAACCGCTGGTTTCTTTTTAGCGGCTGGACGCTTCTTAGCTGCAGTCTTTTTCTTCTTCGCTGCTGGCTTTTTCTTGGCGGCCGGACGCTTTTTAGCGGCTGTTTTCTTTTTAGCTGCCGGGCGTTTTTTAGCGGTTGTCTTCTTCTTAGCCGCTGGACGCTTTTTGGCTGCAGTTTTTTTCTTCGCTGCTGGACGCTTCTTTGCAACAGTCTTTTTCTTGGCTGTTGTTTTCTTCTTAGCGGCCGGCTTTTTCTTCGCTGCTGTTGTTTTCTTCTTAGCAGCTGGACGCTTCTTAGCAGCAGCTCTTTTTACAACAACTTTTTTCTTCGCTGCTGGTTTTCTTTTCGCTTTAGGTTTCATTGCTGGTTTCTTTTTAGCCGCTGTCTTTTTCTTCGCAGCGGGCTTCTTCTTTGCAGTTGGTTTTTTCTTTGCAGTAGCCATTTGATCTCTCCTGAATATATTTTGACCGGAACGGTCAGGACGATATAAGTTACAACACTCCGTAAATAATACCCTTCTTTGACCGTTTAACCAATATTTTTTTTAGATTTTAAAAGTACTTTCTGGTACACCTACTCACGATGCCAAATGTTTATGAAGAAACCATTAAAACAAAACATGAAAACGAATGAGTGATGAGCTAAAAAATGCCGCTGAAAATTGCCGCGCCTGGCCGTTTGAAGAAGCCAAATCGGTTTTAAAAAGATTGAACGGAAAAACGCCGGATAAGGGCTACGCCTTGTTTGAAACGGGTTACGGGCCATCGGGTCTTCCGCATATCGGAACGTTCCAGGAAGTTGCACGCACAACGATGGTGATGAATGCGTTCAAACAGCTATCCGACATACCGACAAAATTAATCTGTTTTTCGGACGATATGGACGGCCTCCGAAAAGTGCCTCCGAATGTCCCAAATCCGGAAATGTTGGAGAAAAATCTTCATAAACCGTTAACAAAAATTCCCGATCCGTTCGAAACACATGAAAGTTTCGCCCATCACAACAACAATCGACTCATAGATTTCCTCGATAGATTCGGCTTCGAATACGAGTTTTTGTCCTCGACCGAGTGCTATACGTCAGGTCGTTTTGATGAAGCCCTTTTAAAGATGCTGCAAAATTACGAAGCCATCCGGCAGGCCGTTTTGCCTCTTTTGGGTGAAGAACGCAAAAAAACCTACTCTCCGTTCTTACCGATATCACCAAAATCGGGAAAGGTTTTGCAGGTTCCGATTTTAGAGACCAGCCCCGAAGCGGGCACAATTGTTTTTGAAGATGAGGACGGAGAGAAAACAGAGCTTCCCGTCACCGGCGGTCATGTCAAAGCGCAATGGCGACCCGACTGGGCGCTGCGCTGGTACGCGCTGGATGTTGACTACGAAATGGCGGGCGTCGATTTAAAAAGCGCATCGGAAATTGCCGGTAATATTTTAAAAATTCTCGGCGGCAAAAAACCACCGGGATTCCACTACGAATTATTCCTCGATGAAAACGGCGAGAAAATTTCCAAATCAAAAGGCAATGGCTTGACGATGGAGGAATGGCTCACTTACGCACCGCATGAGAGTCTGGCCCATTACGTTTTTCAGCGCCCCAAATCCGGCAAGAAACTTTATTTTGATGTCATCCCTAAGGCCGTCGATGAATATATTAGCTTTGTGAACGCCCTTGCTTCGCAGGAACCGGATAAGCAGCTGCAAAACCCGGCCTGGTACATTCATAATGGCACGATCCCGAATTCGCAGCATACGCCGGTGTCTTTTGCGCTGCTTTTGAACCTGGCCAGCGCCGCCAACGCCGACAATGCTGAAACACTCTGGGGCTTTATTCAAAAGCACAAACCGGATGCTACGCCCGAAAGCGCGCCGTTCCTCGACCGTCTGGTCGGCCATGCGGTGAAATATTACGAAGATTTCGTCCTGCCGACCAAGCAATACCGCCTGCCCGATGAGCGCGAGCGCGCGGCCATGGAAGATCTGGCGGCACGGCTGGACGCCCTGCCCGCGGATGCTGCGCTCGATGCCCTGCAAACAGAGGTGTTTTCCGCCGGTAAGGAAAACGGCTATGCCAAGGAAGAGTTGCGCGAATGGTTCCAGGCTTTGTACCAGGTTCTGCTGGGCCAGGACCAGGGGCCAAGATTTGGATCGTTTATTGAGCTTTACGGCATCAAAGAAAGCATTACACTGATCCGTGATGCGCTGGATGGGAAATTCGCACAAGCCGCGTAAAACGACACACTTATATATAGGGAGACATATATATAATGAATAACGACGATATCACCTTATTATGGGCCGAAGTGGCCGATGTCTGGGAACACGGCTTTATGGGGGTCGATGTGGGTTCCCTTATTGTTGCGCTAGCAATCTTTTTCGGATTTTTGCTATTTCGCGGGCTGTTCAGTAAGTATGTCCTGGGGCGACTTCATAACATAGCCGCCAAAACTGACAATCAGTTTGATGACAGGGTAATTGATGCCCTGATCCCGCCGATCCGGTTTATCCCGATTGTTCTCGGTCTTTTCTTTGCCGGGCAGTATCTGGACCTTGGAGACAATCTGGCCGGATTTTTCAGCCAGCTCACGCGCTCGCTGATCGTCTTTACAATGTTTTGGGGCCTGCACCGCGCGCTGGAGCCCCTCGGTCAAATGTCAAAAAAGCTTGAAGACCTTCTCTCGCCGACCATGATGAACTGGATCTTCAAGGTGGTGAAGGTTCTCGTTGTATTCATTGGTGCGGCCGTCATTCTCGAGATTTGGGGTATTGCGGTCGGGCCGCTGCTGGCTGGCCTCGGTTTGTTTGGCGCCGCCGTGGCGCTGGGCGCGCAGGATTTGTTCAAAAACCTGATCGGCGGCATTACGATTATTGCCGAAAAACGCTTTTCTCCCGGTGAATGGATCAAGGTCGATGGCGTGGTTGAAGGTACGGTTGCGGATATTGGTTTTCGCTCGACCAAAGTCGTCCGTTTCGACAAGGCGCCAGTGCATGTGCCCAATGCAAATTTGTCCGATGCGGTTGTCACGAACTTTTCCCGCATGACGCATCGACGGATTAAATGGAAGATTGGAGTCGAGTATCGTACATCCGTCGACCAGCTTAAAATTATCCGCGATGAAATCACCAAAGAGCTGGAGACAAATGATGCTTTTGCGCCCGCCAGCGAGGTTTCAACCTTTGTAAGAGTCGACAGCTTTAATGACAGCTCGATTGATTTTCTGATTTACTGCTTTACCAAAACCACCGACTGGGGCGAGTGGCTGGCGATCAAAGAGGCGTTTGCGATGAAGATCAAGGAGATTGTCGAGGACAAGGCCGGGACATCCTTTGCCTTCCCGTCGCAGTCTTTATATGTGGAGCAATGGCCCGGTGATACGGCAGAGGTGTTTGTCCCGCCACAGAAGAAGACTTCTTAAGTCGGTGTATCGTTTTTAAGAACCTGCCCCTTAGCAATCACGATTTGATTGCTGGCAACTTCCTGATTAGGGATGATCGGATAGTAAGCATCAACTGGCTTGCTGTTTTTAGCAAAAATATTGATGAAATCAGGCATTTTAGATGGCGGAGGATTCTTACTCATCTAAGCCTCTATCAAGGGTATTGAAACTGTTTCTTTCTGGCCGTTGCTACCCGCAGTGACCGAATCTTTGCCCTGTTGATTGCCGTTTTCTGTTTTGCCGGCCTCATACTTAGCAGACTTTTTCAATAGCTGTGCCAGCGTCGTAGCAGGCGTTCCAAAACCATTCAGTGAACCGTTATTAACAAGTGACATTCCCCTGTCCCTTTCAGTTTTACTAATGTTCGATATGTAAATCTTAAAACGACGTTACAATGATTCCACTTTGAATGCAAATCCATGCTACACCCTATATATGAGTGCCGAATCCGCCCCGAAAACCACTGCTAAAATTGCCCTGCCGGATATTCCGGCTTTATGCGTCAATGCCAGCGAAGCGGCGATTTTAACGCCCGAAGGCGAGATCAAAACCCTGCCGCATGTGCAGGCGCGGATGCTGATCCACAAAAAGCAGGTTTTGCTCTGCCATACACCTTATATAAAGAGCAGACTCGGCCTGGAGGAATTTCACGGCTTTGACGTGCTCGAGTTGTTCGCCTTTACCCATCCGACGTTATTTACCGTCCCCACCGTGCACGGCCTCAGCAAAGTCCTGGGCATTAACGAGCTGGGCAGCTTTGAGGACCAGCCTCCGGCTCTGTTCGATATTGCCCGCGCGCTCCTCACTGATTTGCAAAACGATCCGCTCAAAGACAAGGCCGATGCGCTATCGATTGCCGGGGTGATGGGTCTGGGCGGCAAGGGCTGGGCCTGGGCGCCGTTTATTTTTGAAGCGCTGGGCGAAACTTATGATACGGCGGTGCCTTATAATGCCAAGGCCTCGCTGAATATCTGGAAGAAGCTGCCCGAATGGGCGGAAGACGCGCCCGAGCCGCCGCCTTCGCACCACGCGGTGACCGGTGAGGAAAGCCGCGCGCGCTTGGAACAATTGCTGGGTGATACATCCGAGCAGCGCCCGGAGCAGGTTGAATACGCCACGCAAGTGACCGCCGCCTTTGCCCCGCTGCAGGAGGAAGGCCAACCCCATGTGGTGCTGGCCGAAGCGGGCACAGGTGTTGGCAAAACGTTGGGTTATCTTGCACCCGCATCGGTCTGGGCGGAAAAGAACAAGGGTAGCGTCTGGATTTCGACTTTTACCAAAAATTTGCAACGCCAGATCGATCAGGAGCTGAACCGCCTTTACCCCGATGCGGAAATTAAGGACGCCCATGTGGCGGTGCGCAAAGGCCGGGAGAATTATTTGTGTTTGCTGAATTTAGAGGAAAACGCCGCCGGCACCGAGGTCGCGCGTCACCCCAATCATGCCATCGCCGCCGGGATCATGGCACGCTGGGCGGCTTCATCCAAAGACGGCGATTTGTCGGGCGGGGATTTCCCCGGCTGGCTGCCAGGTATTCTCGGGTTTCAACACACAAGCGGGCTGGCAGATCGGCGCGGTGAGTGTATTTATTCGGCCTGCGATCATTACCACAAATGTTTTGTTGAACGCAGCGTGCGCAAGGCCAAACGCGCGCAGCTGGTTATTGCCAATCATGCGCTGGTGATGATTCAAACGGCGCTGTCAAACCCCGGTGATGACATGCCTTCGCGTTATGTGTTCGATGAGGGGCATCATTTGTTCAGCGCTGCCGACAGCGCTTTCGCCGCGCATTTAAGCGCGCAGGAAACCACGGATTTGCGGCGCTGGATTTTGGGCGCCGAAGGTGGTAAGCGCAGCCGCGCCCGCGGCCTCAAACGCCGGGTCGAAGACTTGGTTTCCGGGGATATGGAAGCCGAAAAGCTGCTCGACAATATTATCACGGCGGCGCATTGCCTGACCGCGCCGGGCTGGACGCGGCGGTTCAAAGACAATAACCCATCGGGGCCGTGTGAAAAATTCCTGCTGCTTCTGTATCAGCAGGTCCATGCCCGCGCCGATGGAAGAGGCGGACCTTATTCGCTGGAGACTCAAACAAGGCCGCTGGTCGACGGGCTGGATAAAGCGGCAGCCACACTTAAAAAGGAGCTGGAAAGCCTCAATAAACCGATGGGCGCGATGATTGCATTGCTGCGAAAAAAACTCGCCGATGACAACGGCGATCTGGACACCGATACGCGCAAACGGATTGATGCTGTGACACAAGCGCTGGAGCGGCGCGCGCGGATGACGATTAGCGCCTGGGTTCAAATGCTGGGCACGTTGCAACAAGACGAAGCGCCGCCGGAATTTGTCGACTGGATGGAGGTCGAGCGCATTGATGGCCGGGCGATTGATGTCGGGCTGTATCGCCATCACGTCGATCCGATGAAGCCGTTCGCCGCCGCGATCGAGCCGCATATGCAGGGCATGGCGGTGACCTCGGCCACCTTGCTGGACGGCACAGGTGACACGGAAAAAGACTGGCGGGCAGCAAAGCAGCGCACGGGTGCGGATTATCTTTCGCTCTCCCCGCATGAGGTCGCAGTAAGCTCGCCGTTTGATTACCAAGAGCAAACCAAAGTTTTTATTATTAACGACGTGCGAAAGGATGACCTGGGTCAGGTGTCAGGTGCGTATCGTGCGTTGTTTGAAGCCTCGGGCGGCGGCGCTCTGGGGTTATTCACCGCCATCTCACGCCTGCGCGCCGTGCATAAAAAAATTGCACTGCCACTTGAGGAAGTGGGGCTGCCGCTTTACAGCCAGCATGTCGATGACATCGATGCTGGAACGCTGGTCGATATGTTTCGCGACGATACCCATGCCTGTCTTTTGGGTACTGACGCGGTGCGTGACGGCGTTGATGTGCCGGGAGAATCGTTGCGGCTGATTGTTTTTGACCGCGTGCCCTGGCCGCGCCCGACTATTTTGCACAAAGCCCGCCGTGAGGCGTTTGGTGGGCGTCAATATGACGAGATGATTACGCGGCTTAAATTAAAGCAGGCTTTTGGCCGCCTGATTCGCAGGGCCAGCGACAAAGGCGTGTTCGTGATGCTGGATTCGGGGCTGCCTTCGCGCCTGCAGGGCGCTTTCCCGGATGGCGTCGAAATCCAGAAAATAGGGCTTTCCGAGGCGGCAGCGCAGATAAAGGGATTCTTTCATGTGGAAAAGTAGAAAATATCATTTTTGAAAGATTTTACGATGTTGCACACTAGCCGAGACTACCTTTTTGCCTCCAAATGGACGCCGTAAGCATGAAACCCTTTGTGCACGAGCTTTTTGACATTGACCCGCTGGCTGCGTTTGCGGCCATTTCGGACATGCCTTACAGTCTTTTACTCGACAGCTCTGACCAAACCCACAGCGCCGGGCGGTATTCCTTTGTCGTCTGCCAGCCGATTGAAACGCTGGAAGCCAAAAACGGCAAAGTGACTGTCACCAATTGGGAGCAGCAAACTACTTTCGATAGCGATCCTTTTGCCCTGATTCGTGAGCGCATGGAATGCTGGGTTGAACAAACCGAACATATTGCAGGTCTGCCGCCATTTCAGGGCGGAGCCGCCGGACTTTTCGGTTATGATCTGGGCCGCTCGCTGGAAGACTTGCCTTCAAGCGCAGAAGACAACCCCGCTATTCCCGATATGGCGGTTGGTATTTACGATCAGGTGCTGGCGCATGACCATGTGGCCGAGCGCACATGGATTATTACCCATGCCCGCAATGAAAGCGAAGCGCGGGTGAAACAAAAGCATTTGCTGCGACTGTTCTCACAACCTCTGAAAACGCGCGCGCATCGGCAAATGCCCATGGACTGGAGGCCGAATTTTGAGGCGCCCGATTACAAGGACCATATCCGCAAGGTCATCGACTATGTTGAGAGCGGCGATGTATTTCAGGTCAATTTGGCCCAGCGCTTTGATGCCGAATTGCCGGAGCATTTTTCACCCTTCGCCCATTATTTAAAACTACGCGAGGTGAACCCGGCGCCCTATGCCGCCTATATGGATCTGGGCAAGGTCAAAATTTCTTCCGCATCGCCCGAGCAATTCCTGAGCGTCATTGACCGCAAGGCACAAACGCGCCCGATTAAGGGCACGCGGCCGCATGTTGAAAACCCTTCGATTGATAAGCTTTACAGAAATGCTTTGGAGAATTCAGAAAAAGACCGGGCGGAAAATACGATGATCGTTGATTTACTGCGCAACGACCTATCAAAAGTCTGCCGCAAGAACAGCGTCAAGGTCGAGGAGCTGTGCAAGCTCGAAAGCTTCGCCAGCGTCCATCATCTGGTATCGACCGTAACCGGCAGCCTCAAGCAAAGCGAAGACGCGCTGGATTTACTGCGCGCGTGTTTCCCCGGCGGCTCGGTGACGGGCGCGCCGAAAATCCGTGCCATGGAAATTATCGAGGAGATGGAGCCGACAAGGCGTGGGCCCTATTGCGGCTCGCTCGGCTATGTCGGCTTTGATGGCACGATGGATAGCAGCATCCTTATTCGTACGCTGGTTTATGAGGGCGGGCTTGATGGCCCGGGAAGGGTCAGTCTGCAGACCGGTGGCGGGATTGTTGCTGATTCCAAAGCCGATGACGAGTATCAGGAAACCTTCGACAAGGCCGAAGCCATCTTCCGCAGCTTTGAAGACGACAGAAATGTTTATGTCGAGGAGATACCCGAAGACTGGACCACAGATTTGGCCGAAAGCGCTTAATATCAGCTTGTGCGCCCTTCTCTGTTATGGTTTCATTCCCCATGTTTCTTGTTATCGATAATTATGATTCCTTTGTTTACAACCTCGCGCGCTATGTCGAGCAGGCGGGTGGAAAATGCAAAATCGTGCGCAATGATGCGCTGAGCATAAAGGCCATCAAAGCGATGAATCCGGACGGGATTATTCTGTCCCCCGGTCCCTGCACCCCGGATAAGGCCGGAATTTGTACCGAGTTGGTAAAAAAACTGGGGTCCAGCGTGCCCATTCTCGGGGTTTGCCTCGGCCATCAATGCATTAACGAGGCCTATGGTGGTAAGACCATCCGAGCCGAAACGCCCGTCCATGGCAAAGCCGCGACCATTCTGCACAAGGAAGAGGATATCTTTGACGGCCTGCCCAATCCGATGCAGGGCGGGCGTTACCATTCGCTGGTCAGTGTTTTGGCCGAAGACTCCCCCCTGCTCGTCACCGCCAAAACCACGGATGACAATATTATGGCCATCAAGCATAAAACCCACCCGGTTTTTGGCGTACAATTCCATCCGGAATCCATTTTGACCGAGCACGGACTTTCCCTGATTGAAAACTACACCAAAATTGCCGTACACTGGAGCAAGACGCGCAGCGAGGACACCCGGCAGGCCGCATGACCATCTGGCACAATCACAGACTGAAAGACGACAACACACCCATTTTCCCGTTTTCCGACCGGGTGCGGCTGGGTGATGGCGTGTTCGACACCATGCTGGCCGTTGGCGGCGAGCTGGTCCATGCCCCGTTGCATTTCCAGCGCATTTTGCGCCATGCCGATGTGATGGGCATGGATATTTCCTATGCGGTTGAGGATTTGATCATCGCGGCGAAAACGCTGCTGGCTGAAAGCCATCTCGAAAGCAAGCGGGTGGCCATCAATACGCTGATTACCCGCGGCAGCAGCGAACGCGGTCTTTTGCCGCCGGATCTGCCCGAGCCGCAATTTGCCATGCGCGCCAGCGTCGTGCCGGATCATTTGCCGCCCATACAAGCTGTGATTGCCCAGGGCGTGCGGCGCAATGAGGGCTCGCCGCTCTCGCAGATTAAATCGATCAATTACGGCGACAATATTCTGGCACTGATCGAAGCAAACGAAAAAGGCGCGAACGAAGCGATCATGCTGAACAATGAAGGCAAGGTGACCTGCGCCAGCACCGGCAATGTTTTTATTATCCATGGCGATAAAATTTATACGCCGCCGCTGGAAGATGGGGTTTTGGACGGGGTGACGCGCGGGCTTTTGATGCAGGCATATGATGTGATCGAAAAATCACTGAGCGAAGAGGATTTAAAAGACGCGCAGGCGCTCTATATCACCAACAGCATTCGCGGCGCTGTGAAGGTCGAAACCCTGGAAGGCAAGCAATACCCGGATTCTGATTCACATATTGATAAGGATTTTCATCTAACATAGTACATTATTGTCATCCTGAAGCGCTTGCGCTGAAGGATCTCATAAATTCACAAGATCCTTCAGACCTAAAGGTCTTCAGGATGACACGAGGGGTTCATGTCGCAATTCCATACATTGACGGTTTATCTTGGCTCTTCGGGGCGGGCGCGGCCTGTTTTCAAGGAAGCGGCGGAAAAGCTCGGCGCGCTGATCGGTGCGCACGGCAAACATTTGATCTATGGCGGCATGGATGCCGGACTGATGGGCATTCTGGCTAATGGCGCGCTGGATGCTGGGGCGCAGGTCACCGGCATCATTCCCAAAAAACTCCAGGACAGCGAGCGCATCCATCCCGGCCTTGGTGAAACGATTTTGGTTGGTGATTTGTGGGAGCGCAAAAGAAAAATGTTCATGGATGCCGATGTCGTGGTCGGGCTGCCCGGTGGTTTCGGCACAGTTGATGAATCGCTTGAGGTCTTATATTGGGGCTATCTGGGGCTGCACAGTAAACCCTTGGCGCTGGTCAATATTGAAGGCTATTGGGACCCTTTGATTGATTACTTTGAAAAGCTCCCGGATTTTGAGCCGCGCTATCTGATCGTTGCCGAGACGGTCGAGCATTTGTTTGACGAACTGGAGTCCTGGGACGCGCCGGATATTCAGGGTGCGGATAATGACCTGCCGCATTTCGAAGATGAAATCCTGTGCGATACGGACGAGCCGATTATTATTCGTGAGGCTACCATTGAGCAAACCTATTTAGTCATCTCGGCTCTCGGGCTGAAGCAACTCGACAAGCATAACCGCCATATGGGTCTGTTAAACGATAAAGGACAGTTTGATCATTTGATCAAATGGATTAAACAGGCCGAAAAAGAGCATTTCATCACGGAGAAATGTTTAAAGCTGTTTAGCGTTGATAGCGACGAAAACGCACTTAAAAAAAAACTGGATGCGCAAAAGCATATTCACATCAATCTGCATGAGGAAAAATGGGGCCCGAGCGAAACCAAGACGCATTTAGAGATTCATGAGGAAGGGTAGAGTTTTAGCGGCCTAAAATATCGCCTCACCGGTCACGGCGCGGCGTTTGGCTTTGGCGATTTCTAACCTGGCTTGTACTTTGGCTTTGTCGGTCTCTTCTTCGGCCATGCCAAGATCTTCGTTCAAATCCTTCAGCTCCTGCTCAATCTCTTTTTGATCGAGATCTTCGAAGGCTATGGCCTGCTCGGCGAGCACCGTACAATTTTCGGCCGTGACATCAGCAAAGCCGCCGGCAACGAAAATCTTGCGCGGCTCGTCATTGGCACTCGTATAAAGTTTCAATATGCCGGGGTTGAGAGACGAAACAAGCGACGCATGTCCGGGACCGGCGCCGAACTCGCCTTCCTCACCGGGAATGACGGCCATCGCCACCGGCTCGGACACCAGTTTACGTTCCGGTGATACCAGTTCAAATTCGATTGTTTGTTTTTCTTCTTCAGCCATGGATTACGCGGCCTCCTTTTAATTACTGGATCCCGGCTTTCGCCGGGATGGCTGCCTCACTGCTACGCAGCTTCGGCAGCCATTTTCTTGGCTTTTTCGACCGCCTGATCGATGGTGCCGAGCATGTAAAACGCAGATTCAGGCAGATGATCGTAATCGCCATCAACAATGCCTTTAAAGCCTTTGATCGTGTCTTCCAGTTGTACAAACACGCCGGGTGAGCCGGTAAAGACTTCAGCAACATGGAAAGGCTGCGACAGGAAGCGCTGGATTTTCCGCGCGCGCGCCACAACCAGTTTGTCGTCTTCGGACAGCTCATCCATACCCAGGATCGCAATAATATCCTGCAGGTTCTTGTAGCTCTGCAAGGTTTGCTGGACGCGGGAGGCAACATCATAGTGCTCCTGCCCGATCACACGCGCATCAAGAATACGTGAGGTCGAATCGAGCGGGTCAACAGCCGGGTAAATACCCTGCTCGGCAATCTGACGCGACAAAACCGTCGTGGCATCAAGGTGCGAGAAGGTCGTGGCCGGGGCCGGATCGGTCAAGTCATCGGCAGGCACGTAAACCGCCTGGATCGAGGTGATTGAGCCTTTATTCGTTGATGTGATCCGCTCCTGCATCGTACCCATATCGGTGGACAATGTTGGCTGATACCCCACAGCCGATGGGATACGACCAAGAAGCGCGGACACTTCGGAGCCGGCTTGCGTAAAGCGGAAGATGTTATCGAGGAAGAACAAAACGTCCTGGCCTTCTTCGTCACGGAAATATTCCGCCATGGTCAAAGCCGACAGCGCCACACGCGCACGCGCACCCGGCGGTTCATTCATCTGACCAAAGACCAGCGCCACTTTGGAATTCTCGTGATCGTGCTCTTTGATAACGCCCGCTTCCATCATTTCGTGATAGAGGTCGTTTCCTTCACGGGTCCGCTCGCCAACGCCACCAAAGACAGACACGCCGCCATGGCCCTTGGCGATATTGTTGATCAATTCCTGAATGGTCACGGTTTTACCAACACCGGCACCACCGAACAGACCGATTTTACCACCCTTGGCATAAGGACAAAGCAGGTCGACCACTTTAATCCCGGTGATGAGCTGCTCTACTTCCGTTGCCTGCTCGGCGAAAGAAGGGGCTTCGCGGTGAATCTGCCATTTTTGTTTGGTTTTCACGGGCGGGCCTTCATCGATCACATCCCCGGTTACATTTAGAATACGGCCCAGAACCTCTGGCCCAACCGGCACAGAAATCTGCTCACCCAGATCAGTTACTTCGGCGCCGCGGGTCAGACCTTCGGTCATATCCATCGCAATGGTCCGCACTGTGCTTTCGCCCAAATGCTGTGCCACCTCGAGAACAAGGGACTTGCCATCGTTTTGTGTTTCCAGCGCATTCAAAATCGCAGGGACTTCGCCCTCTTCAAACTGCACATCGACAACCGCACCGGTTATCTGAATGATCTTTCCTTTTGCTTTTGCCATTTTTCTTTCCTTTTCTCCTTAAATTCAGCAAACCCTTTATTTGATAATTGGGACAATAATGTCTCTTTCCTTCATACCAGGCTCTCTTCCATACCTTAATGGTGAGCCATCAACGTTAAAAATTACCCTTGTTTCCTTGTGCCCTAGCAGTTCATCTAATGCCACAATAGCCAAAGTATCCTTCAAACGATTCTCTGGAACCCCCTTACTCTTCAGCTGCTGCATCATTTTTTCTTCATTCATCTCATTTACTCCCTGTTGCTCTGGTTTGCTTTACGCTTACACTGCCTCTGCGCCTGAAATAATTTCAATCAGTTCTTTTGTAATATGCGCCTGACGGGCGCGGTTGTATTGCAGCGACAAATTATCAATCATGTCTCCGGCATTTCTTGTCGCATTATCCATCGCGGTCATCCGCGCCGCCTGCTCCCCGGCAGAACCATCCAGGAAGGCACGGTAAACCTGCACACCGACATTACGCGGCAGCAGTTTTTTCAAAATCTCCTCTTCACCCGGCTCAAAATCATACACAGACACGGCGCCAGGTTCTTCCTTCTTGCTTTCCTCTGCATCCTCGGCTTCGGGCAATTTGAATGGAATCAATTGCTGCGTGACCGGGCTTTGGGTGAGGACAGAAATAAATTCGCTATAAACAAGCGTACAGACGTCAAAGTCACCCGCTTCAAATCTCTCGAGAATATACTCGGTTACCTTATTGGCATCTTCATATTCAACCCGCGATTTGCCGATAATGCCGGTGAAGTGCTGCCAGATAGAGCCTTCATATTCGCGCTTCAAAAGATCGCCGCCTTTACGCCCGGCACAAATAAGAGAGACATCCTTGCCCTCGGCTTTCAGGCCGGAAATCACTCGCCGTGCCATTTTTACAATATTGGAATTAAATCCACCGCAAAGTCCGCGATCGGCCGTGACCACAACAACCAGGTGCTTTTGATCGGAGCCGGTCCCGGCCAGTAATTTCGGGCTGGAATCGTTAATGGCGATATTTCCGGCCACGCGCGCCATCATATCGGCCATGGATTGTGCATAGGGCTGGGCGGCCTCGGCCTGCTCCTGCGCCCGGCGCAGCTTGGATGCCGCCACCATTTTCATGGCAGAGGTAATCTTGCGGGTCGATTTGACCGATACGATGCGGTCCCTGTAATCACGTAATGAAGTCATTTGGTTAACCTATGCCGCTTCTTTCTTACCGGCGAAGCCTTTGGTGAAATCATCAAGGAAGCTCTTCATATTGCCTTCAAGGTCATCATTTAGCGCTTTTTCGGTGCGGATTTGCTCAAGCAGTTTCTTACCGCTGGAGCGAATGTGATCGAGAAGGCGGGTTTCGTATTCTTCGACATGGTCCAGAGGAATATCATCAAGATAGCCCTTGGTTCCGGCGTAAATGACAAAAACCTGTTCCTCCACCGTTAATGGCGAATATTGTGCCTGCTTCAAAAGCAAGGTCAGACGCGCACCACGGGCCAGCAATTTCTGCGTTGACGGATCGAGGTCAGAGGCAAACTGTGCAAAGGCCTCCATCTCGCGGTATTGCGCAAGCTCCAGCTTAATCGAACCGGACACCTGCTTCATCGCTTTAATCTGCGCGGCCGAGCCAACACGTGACACCGACAGACCAACATTAATCGCCGGGCGAATCCCTTTAAAGAACAGACCGGTTTCAAGGAAGATCTGACCATCGGTGATTGAAATCACATTGGTCGGAATATAAGCCGACACGTCTCCAGCCTGGGTTTCAATGATCGGTAACGCGGTCAGCGAGCCGCCACCTTGCTCTTCCGACATCTTCGCTGCACGCTCCAACAATCTGGAATGAATGTAGAAAACATCACCCGGATAGGCTTCGCGGCCCGGCGGACGACGGAGCAGAAGCGACATTTGACGATACGCTACGGCTTGTTTTGAAAGGTCATCATAAACCGCCAAAGCATGCATGCCGTTATCACGGAAATATTCGCCCATGGTACAGCCAGCATAAGGTGCCAGGAACTGCATCGGTGCCGATTCAGAGGCCGTTGCAGCAACAACGATGGAATATTCCATCGCGCCCTGCTCTTCCAGCTCTTTCACCAGCTGGGCGACAGTCGAACGTTTCTGACCGATCGAGACATAAATACAGTAAAGCTTTTCTTTTTCGTTATCGGACTGATTAATGCTCTTCTGATTAATGATAGCATCAATAGCCACAGCGGTTTTCCCGGTCTGGCGGTCACCAATGATCAGCTCACGCTGGCCACGACCAATCGGCACCAACGCATCAATGGCTTTTAGGCCTGTTTGCATCGGCTCATGCACGGATTGACGCGGAATAATACCCGGCGCTTTGACCTCAATCCGGCTGCTTTGCTTGGCCTTGATCGGGCCCTTGCCGTCAATCGGACGGCCCAGCGCATCAACCACGCGGCCCAGAAGCTCCTTGCCAACGGGCACCTGCACGATTTCACCGGTCCGACGCACAATGTCGCCCTCTTTAATGTCACGGTCAGAGCCGAAAATCACGATCCCGACATTGTCGACCTCAAGGTTCAGCGCCATGCCCTTAATACCGCTAGGGAATTCAACCATTTCCCCGGCCTGAACGTTATCAAGACCGTAAACGCGGGCCACGCCGTCTCCAACCGAGAGAACCTGTCCGATCTCGGCGACATCAGCCTGTGCGCCAAAATCAGCAATTTGCTTTTTCAGGATATCTGAAATTTCTGCAGCTTTAATTTCCATTTAACCAACCTCTTCTATTTTTGTTACAACGTTTTGGTTTGCCTGTTTGCTCATCGCAGAGCGCAAGCGCTCTAATTTGCGACGAACGGAATCATCAATCATGCGGGAGCCGACGGTCACGATCATACCGCCGAGAATATCTGGGTCGACTTTGGCCTCTAAAAATACATCCGAGCCGACGGCCTTGGAAATTACGCCCTGAAGGCCGGAGATTTGCTTGGCCGACAGGGCCGTGGCGGTTTGAACCTGAGCGGATATTTCGCCGCGGCGATGGGACAGCTCTTTCCTGGCCGCTTTTAAAATCGTCTCCAACGCATAAAGGCGTCTGTTGTTAATCAGCACACCCAGAAAATTCGCTGTCAGTTCATGAAATTTAGCCTTCTGTGCCAGAGCCGAAATCGCCTTTTCCTGCTGCTTACGGTTCACCAAGGGTGAACGGATCATCAATTTCAGGTCATCGGAGCTCTTAATCATCGATTCCAGATTATTGAGATCGCTTTCAACCGTATCGATCTTTTTGGCCGCTTCCGCCAAATCAATAAGGGCCGTGGCATAACGGGCAGAAACGATGGAAGAGACTTGCGGCGCGGCTGTCACAGATGTTTTCCCTAACTTACTTTTTTGTTTTCTTAAGTGGGCTGGATTTAGCACAGGAACAAGGCCGTGACAAGGCTTTAGGGTCCTATTTTATGAAGTTTTTTTGCGATTTGCTAAAATAACAGGCGCATAAAATATTCACTGCCGCCCGGCGGAAACAGGCTCCATTGATAAAATCCATAATCATCGGGATTGATCACCATCGCAATAGCGCGCAGCAACAGGAGATGCAGCACATAAATCTCCAATGTCCGGCGCCCGAGCAGCTTGAGCAAGCCCGTAATGGGAGGCGTTAGTGCCTGAGAAAGGCGCGGAAAGGTCAGAGGCTGGAAAACACCCAGCAACATGCATACAAATATGCTGCCCAGTGATAATACGGCAAATTGCGCACCCGAAAGGCTGGGCATCAGCAAAGACTGGCTGATTATGTAGACGAAAAGCGAGGCCGCGATGAATATAACATAAGGTTTCTTTTTCAGCTCCAGCACCTCCTTATGGCGCACCATAAAGCCAAACATCGCAAACAGACCGCCCATCGTACCGTATTCGACAAAAATTGATGTGGGATAGGTGGCCAGGAAGAGCAGAAAGAACATACCAGCCAAGGTTTCATAGCTGCGCAACGCGTGGGCCATGATGCGGTCGATCATATGCCGCGTTGCCATCAGGCCGAATAAGATGGTCAGCGGGAAGAAATGCGCCCCTGATATCATCGATGTCACCACCAGCAAGCCCGCCCCTATCCACAGGCTTTTTGGGATCTCGCGCGTATTGGCATAGCCGATAAGGAAAAACCAAATCGGTACACAGAGCCGGCCGAAGGTACGAAACCACATATCATCGGGGTAAAAATAATAACCGAGATGATCGGCGATCATGAGAGTGACAGCGATGATTTTAAGGAAATCGTAGGAGGTGAGGTCTTTGGGCAGAGTTTTGAGCATAGAGAAAGGGTATAAGAAAGGCTAAGAATGGGAAAGCCGTTAATTAACGTACTGCTGTGGGAACATCCTGAGGCTCATCATTATCTGGACTACGTCTTAACTTATTAATTCTATATCCGGAGAAAAACATTGTCAGGCCACCAACCACCCCAACTGCCCCAGGAATCTCTAACGACTCCAGAGTTTTCGAAGATACTACTCTTGGTTTTTCCTCAACAGCTGCATTGTTAAAATTAGCTTGAAGTACACCTACAGACGTTATCACACTTGACGCCGTGAGAAGAAGGCCGGCCCAAAAAGATACGCCGGAGTATCGGAAATTATCGTGGAGAGATTGACGAAAAGATTTTGGAGTACTCATTTTTAATGCCCTGTTCAACCCAAACTTTCAGGGTCCCCTATATCACCGCAAAAAACTTATGTCAAAATAACTTTTGCAGGTTTTTTTATGGGGTGCCGTGGCTTATAGTATTTATATGTTCAAGCTGAATCACGTTCTTCTTCTATTTATTGTCATCGTTCTGGAAGGCTATGTCGTGCTTTCCACCGAATTGCTGGCGATCCGCCAGACCATCCCCTTTGTCGGCAGCGGCACGGATACGATGTCGATCATTATCGCCGCGGTGCTGATGCCGCTGGCCTTTGGTTATTATTTCGGCGGGCGCTGGCGACCTACAAAACCAAAGAAATCCAAACGCAAGCGCTCCACTTTGCGCAAAAAGCTGATCTTCAATATTATCGCGGCCTCAGTGATTTTGCTGATCGGTTCGTCTTATGCGCTGATCAACACCTTCTTTATCAAGCAGATTGAATTTGGCGTCACCGACCGGCTGATCCTGACCACGCTATATGCGCTGCTCTTTCTGGTGACTCCGGTTTATCTGTTGGGCCAGACCATCCCGCTGGTCAGTAATTACTTCAACCAGGAAAAATTATCGAAGATCACCGGACGCATGCTGTTTTTCTCCACCATCGGCTCGTTTCTCGGCGCGGTGTTTTCGAGCGTGGTGCTGATGGCGACCATCGGTGTGCATTATACGGTGTGCGTAAATTTCGTTCTGCTGACGATTCTGGTGTTTCTGCTCAGCAAAAAGAAAATCTCCGAAGCGGTTTTGATATCCCTTGCGCTTACGATCTCTGCTTTTGCACTGAATTCCGATTACGTGATGAAGAAATTCCACATCGTTGAGAACAACCAGTACAACACCATAGCCGTGTACGAAAACGCCCGCGGCACAGTGCGGCAGATGTCGCTCAACAACAACGCCTCGTCGAAATACACTGATTACGGGCGCAAGCACGAATATGTTGAATTTGTCGAACGCATCGTGATTGACCCGATCCGTGGCACGGACGAGCCTAAGGACATTCTCGTCATCGGCGCCGGGGCCTTTACCTTCGGGCATGAAGATGCAGTGAATAACTATGACTATGTCGATATCGACAAGACTCTGCGCCGGGTGGCGGAAGAATATATTTTGAAAGAAAAGCTCAAGAACAATAAATCCTTTCATGCCATGCCTGTGCGGGCGTGGTTGACCAGGACCGGCAAGAAATACGATTTCATTTTCCTAGATGCGTTTTTGGGTGATCTGACCATCCCCGAGCATCTGGTAACACAAGAGTTCTTCGGCCAGATCAGAAAGCATTTAAAAGAGGGCGGTATTGTTGTTGCCAATTTCTCGGCCTCTCCCAATATGGCCAGCCGTTTTTCCCGCCATATCGACAATACGTTTCGATCCGTGTTTCCGCATGTCTCGCGCCATGTGACGCTGGAAAATTACAGCCCGTGGAACCGCGAAGAGCATAAAATCGGCAATGTCATCTATATCTATAGTGACCACAAAGAGGCCGACCCCGACGAGATCTATACCGATGATAAAAACCGGGTGTTCTACGACAAGCCGCGCAGGAAGTAGGCACACCTCCCTCTTTTTTTATTGACATAATAGATAAACATCCTTTATAAAGCAAGCATTATGGGACTTTATAGAGCAAATGACAGGCTGACTGAAGACTGGCGCATCCTATGCATTGAGGACCCTGAAGAGTTTGTGCTTTTCCGTGAGCGGCATAAACTCGACATTCAAGGAATGTTATACCGCTACCCTCTGACAGAGCAAATGATAGAAGACGCCGAAGCATTCAATAAAAAAGTCAAAGAAAAAGTTGTGAACGAAACCGGTTATGCTGTTTGTAGCAAGCTCACTTACATGGGACTTGCATCACAGATTTGCACTACATCATTTTTACAAAACAGGTGGGAATCTTCACTGGGTAAATGGAAGGAATCCCAGGATAGATTAGAAGAGCCCTGCCACTCTAAACGTGAAATAGAAGTTTCAAAAACCTTGCAAGCAATTGCTCTTGATTTAGCAAGCTACTGGGAGAAAGCAAGACCTAACAACCGGCCCTTTACAAAAGCATCTTTGCGTTCAGATTCATATTGGCCGCAACCATATTTTTTAAAAAATCCGCATAAGCACGGAGGTGGGACCATAACAATGTCTGTTATTGGTGACGGTTCAGCAGGTGTTAACGAAGAGAGAAAAATGTATACACTTCCCGCAGGGGAAGTTTTCCTGTTCGATGAAATCGAGCATTACGCACCTCTGGCGCAGGAAGGCACCCCGCTGCATGACCTAGCACCAAGAGTCAATTTTGTATACGACTGCTGGAGATAATTACAACCAACCCCTCTAAAGAAAACTCTGCGGGTCGATGTCGATTTGAACGCGCACGGTGGATGGCGTTTTGATGTTGTGCACCCAGGCTCCAATGGTTTTTTGCAGATCAATATTTTTATCCGCGCGCACCAAAAGCCTATAACGGTATTTCCCGCGCAGCCGCGCAAACGGCGCCGGGGCCGGGCCAAGGGTCTGTATCCCCTGGCCCTCTTTGGTTTTTCCTTGCGGCGCACTCATCCCAAGCGCTTTTGACACTTCAATCACCTGATCCTCATCGCGGCCGGACACGATAATCCCGGCCAGGCGAGAAAAAGGCGGCATATGGGACTGCTCACGCTCCAGCGCTTCCACGCGCAAAAATTCATCGCGCGCACCTGCGGCCAGCGCCTCCATAATCCTGTGCCCGGGCATGAAGCTTTGCAGGTAGACCTTACCCTTTTTCTCTTCACGGCCCGCACGGCCCGCGACCTGATGCAGCAATTGATAGGTGCGCTCGGCGGCGCGCAGCTCCCCGCCCTGCAAACCGAGATCGGCGTCAATCACACCGACCAGCGTTAAATTCGGAAAGTGGTGACCCTTGGCGATGATCTGTGTGCCGATAATAATATCGACCTTGTGCTCGCGAATATCGGCGAGCATCTTGCGCAGCTGTTCATTGTTTTCCGCCGTGTCACTGGCGAGCATCATAATTTTGGCGTCAGGAAAATAGCCACGCGCCTCCTCAACGATGCGCTCGACACCGGGGCCACACACAGCGAAAGAATCCGCAGCATCGCATTCCGGGCAATGTTTGGGCAGCATCGTTTCAAAGCCGCAATGATGGCAATGCAAACGCGCGCTTTGTTTATGTTCGACCAGCCAGGCGGTGCAGCGCGGGCAGTCCATGCGGTGGCCACAGCTCCGGCACAGCGTCAGCGGCGCATAGCCACGGCGGTTGAGGAACAATAGCGCCTGCTCTCCCGCTTGTATTGTTTCGGCGACGGCATTCTTAAGCGTCGGGGAAATGAAATGCTGGCGCTCGGGCCTGTCTTCGCGCATATCGATGGTTTCAATCTCGGGCAGCCGCGCGCCGCCAAAACGGTCGGGCAGATGAACCTGGGCGTAACGTCCGCTTCCATGAGGTTTTGGCCAGACATTATGCATCGTCTCCAGCGACGGTGTAGCCGACACCAGAACAATCGGAATTTTTCCCAGATGCGCCCGCACCACCGCCATATCGCGCGCATGATAGATGACGCCGTCTTCCTGTTTAAAGGCCGGGTCGTGCTCTTCATCAACCACAATAAGGCCGAGATCCATGTAAGGAAGGAACAACGCCGAACGCGCGCCGACCACGACTTTGGTCTGGCCCTCGGCAACACCGCGCCAGGTTCTGCGTCTTTGAGCAGGCGATAAATGCGAATGCCACAAAGCGGGCGGACAACCAAAGCGCGATTTGAACCGATCCAGAAACGCATTCGACAATGCAATCTCGGGCAGGAGAATGAGGACCTGCCGGTCTTGCTTCAACGCCTCAGCCACCGCCTCGAAATACACTTCGGTTTTTCCTGCCCCCGTCACGCCATCGATCAGCAGCGCGCTTTGCTCTTTCGTCTTTGTGTATTGTGCGATTTGCTTGACCGCTTCGCTCTGCGCATCTGAAAGTTCGGCACCCGGTCTGTGCGCATCAGGGTTGCGGCACGGCGCAGCGCTATACATCTCCACCGCCCTGACCAGGCCCTTATCGGCCATGCCCTTGATGACGCCGGGGGTGCAATTTGCGGCTTCTGCTATTTCCGACGGACGGCGGGCAATGTCGTCGCTTAAAATCTCTAAAACGCGCTGGCGTTGGGGCGAAAGACCTTTGCGGGTTTTGTCATTGATCTCCACGCCCGGCTTATACCCCTTCACCGGCTTGGGCGGGTCCAGCGCCGCCGGCACGCTGAGGGCCATCTTGAGAACCGAGCCCTTTGGGCTCATATTATACTGCGCCACCCAATCGAGAAATTGGCGCTCCACTTCCGGCATCGGCGGTAATTCATGGCGCGCTACGATGGATTTGAGCTTTTTGGTCGGCACATCACCAGCGCCTTCACCCCAGACCACACCGGGAATTTCGCGGCCGCGCACGGGCACCGTCACATAATCGCCCGGTTGCAGGATAAGCCCCTCCGGAACGATATAATCATAAGCTTTATCAACGGGATAGGACACGAGTACGGATAGGCAAGGCTGGCCCTGCGCCGTGCCCTCCGGCCCGTCTTCTTCCTCAAATAGCTGCGGCTGCGTCATTTTTCTTGACATAATAAATATTCTTGCTTATTATCTCTACATTCAATACGAGTATAGTGATTTTGATGAAAGGCAAAAGATATGTCGTTAAATACAAATATACACAAGTATTTAGGAGACCCTGTTCAACCAACTGACGAGGAGCAACGTGCCTTTGATGAGCGAATTGGTGACATTTCTCATGAGACAGGCTTATCGGAAACTGAAGTTAGAGAGACGTTAAGGTGGTGCGCGAAAGCTCAAATGGGGCCAAACATAAATACACCTAATATCGGTAGAGCTTTGCTAGACATACGCAAAGATCATTTTGCAGATGAGGCTGCTAATGAAGGCAATATACCACCGCCTAATCCCTAACGACAGACAAAACTCCCACTTGACCGTCTTCACCAATCTGCTTACCTATGGGATGTTTCAAACAAAGCCATAGGGTAAGCATATGAAATTCTTCGTCGACACCGCCGATATTGATGACATCAAAGACATGGCCGCCACCGGCCTTTTGGACGGGGTGACCACCAACCCCTCGCTGATCAAGAAAGCTGGCAAGGACTTCATCCCCCTCATTAAGGAAATCTGCAAGGTCGTTAGCGGCCCGGTCAGCGCTGAAGTTGCCGCCACCGATTATGCCACCATGCGCAAGGAAGCCGAAGTGCTGCGCAAAATCGCCGATCATATCGCCGTGAAGGTTCCCCTCACCCCCGATGGGTTGAAAGTGTGTAAGGAATTATCCGATGACGGCACGATGGTGAATGTGACGCTGTGCTTTTCACCGTCGCAGGCGATTTTGGCGGCCAAAGCGGGCGCCGCGTTTATATCCCCGTTTGTCGGGCGGCTGGATGATATCTCACACGACGGGCTGAGCCTGATTTCCGACATTGTGAGGATTTACGAGAATTACGATTATTTCGATACCGAAGTGCTGGTGGCGTCTGTGCGCAACCCGCTGCATATCGTCGAGAGCGCCAAAATGGGTGCCCATGTCATGACCGCGCCGCCTGATGTGATCCGCAGCCTCTACAATCATCCGCTGACCGATAAGGGTTTAGCGGCCTTTGTTGAGGACTGGAAAAAGACCGGGCAGAGTATTCTTTAGCGCCGACTTCGCTCATTTCGTGGTAAAATGGACAAATGAGTGATTCACAAGTCAAAGAAGCCCCCAATATGACCGAAGACGATGTCATTGCCTTTTTGAAGGACAATCCGGAATTTCTGCAGGACAACCCGGATGTGCTGGAGCTTTTGATTCCCGAGCGCAAACGCCCCAAAAAGGGCGAGGTTGCCGATTTTCAATCCTATGTCATTGACCGCCTGAAATCCGACAAGGAAGAGGTCATCGAGATTTCCAAAGACATCGTCGAGACCAGCCGCGCCAATATGAACAACCAGCAGCGCGTGCATGAGGCGGTGCTGCGTTTGCTTGAATCGACCCGCTTTGATGATTTCATCCATACGATCACCATGGATTTATCGAGCATGCTTGATGTCGACATTGCCGTGTTTCTGGTCGAAGCGGATAGTAGCGACATTCCGCATATCTCCACCTCCGGCGTGCGGGTTATTCCGGGCGGCACGGTCGATAAATGGATGGAGGGTAAAAACGTGATGCTCCAGGATAATATTTCCGGCATTGAGCCAATCTATGGCGGCGGCGCGGCGCTAGTCAAATCACAAATATTATTGCGCGTTGATATTTCAATGGACACCCCACCGGCCATTTTAGCATTCGGCAGTCGCGACCCCGATATGTTTGTCGATGGCCAGGCCACCGACCAGATCATTTTCCTCGCCCGCGTAATCGAACGGTGCTTTCGCACATGGCTCAACCTTCCGATATAAAACCGGTAACACTTAGCAAGTGTGCCCCGGACCTGGCCGATAAGCTGCAAAGCTGGCAGGAATTTCTGCGCGTCGAAAAGAACATGTCGCGCCATACGCTGCGTGCTTATTGCGGGGACATTTCACATTTTGTGAACTTCCTTGCCGATCATTTGGACAAGCACCCATCGCTGAATGATCTCTCGGAAGTATCCTTACGTGATTTTCGTGCCTGGATGTCTCGTAAAGCGATGGACGGTGCGGGCAATGCATCACGGGCGCGGTCATTGTCGGGCATTAAGAACTTCCTCAGCTGGCTCGACAAACAGGGCATCATGCACAACGCCGCGATTGGCACAGTCCGCACGCCGAAACAGGCGCATAAGCTGCCGCGCCCATTGCATGAAGCGCAGGCGATGGAGGTGCTGGAGCAGGCCGGATTGCTGGCGAGCGAGGACTGGATTGCCGCGCGCGACCGGGCGCTGTTCACGCTGCTCTATGGTTGCGGGCTGCGGATTGATGAAGCGCTGTCGCTCAACATGGACGGTTTGCCGCATGATGGCTTTTTGCGTGTCACCGGCAAGGGCAACAAGGAACGCCAGGTTCCGGTTCTCCCGATCGTTGAACTGGCGCTTTTGAATTACACGAACTTCAGGCCCTCTGGGAACAAGCCTGACGCCCCCCTCTTTATAGGCGCGCGCGGTGGGCGGCTCAATCAGGGGGTCGCACAGCGGGCGATGCGGGAGCTGCGTGGGACGCTCGGCCTGCCCGAAACCGCAACGCCGCATGCGCTGCGCCATAGCTTTGCCACGCATTTGCTGCAAAACGGCGCGAATTTGCGCGAGATTCAGGAGCTTTTGGGCCATGCGAGTTTGAGCACCACGCAACGCTACACCGAAATCAACGCCGCCGAACTGCTTAAAGTCTATAAAGCCGCCCATCCACGGGCTTAGACGCCCTTCAGTTCGTTTGCCTCGTTTTTCTCTCAAATTCTATCTCCCTGATTTCATTTGTTTTTCTTTCAGTTCGTTTCAGCCCGCCCGGCTTTTTGCCTTTTGTTGTTATGTCCATTTCTTCAGTTTGCTCCTTCAAAAGTAATCTTACATACCGCAAAATCCCTTTTATCCTTATAGTCGAACTCAGGCATCTCCCTGATCGTTAAACCAGCCGTTAATATATGATAAAATTCCTAAAAATGCAAGAAAATAGCGCGAAGAAGCGGGGTGTGGGGAAAGCTTTACGCTCGTCATTCCCTGCATTTGTGAAGCAAAATTCTAAGGGAATCCATCTATCCCATATGGATCACCTTAGAATGCGCTACACGCATTCAGGTGATGACGATTTTAGCATTACTCCTCCACGCCGCCTGACCACGTAATGTGGTTCAGACTCCGGTCGGAATGACAAAAAGGGGGATGCTTTACCTCTCCGTGTTTCAATAATTTTCTTGACATAATCATTGATAGCTTGTAGAAAGTCACTCTATCAATGGTTTGAGGAGTATTGGTATGCCGAAAGCCACAACGAAACCCCGCACAGAACCTGCATCTTTAAGCAAAAACGGCACGTTTTCTGCATCGTCCAATAATAGCACGAATAGCAAAGAGCAAACCTACGAACCTAGAACAGAGCTGGAAAAAGAAATTCATGGAAAGTTTCATAAATACCAAAGTGACGGGTTTAAATGGCTTAAGCTAACGCATAGGGCTTGCTGGAAAGGCTATGACATAACCCCCCACAAGAAAGTATCCGTAAAAAAAGCAGCAGGCCCGCGCATTTTGATCTTATTGGATCTTAAACAGCCTTTTGATAGGCAATGGCCTTCAAATTTACCACCCGGCACACTTAAGGACCTTGGGCAGCTGGAGCACAGAAGAATCATTACCCCCAAACCTCCCGAAGCAACTATAGGGAAACGGGTAGGCAGCACTGCAAGTGTTGGCAGTAAAACTGCCGCGTTCCAACCAGGGCAAGCGCCGCTTCCTTGGTGACTTCGGTTAATGTCGGGTGCGGTCGGAATGACAAAAAGGGGGATGCTTTACCTCTCCGTGTTAAAATATAAAATAATGTCTTATCTCTGGTTTGGAGATGGACTGGATTCAGAAGCGTTGGAAGGTTTGGGTTTTAATTCAAGGCCATGGGCCGCTGCGAAATCATCGGTACACGCAACAGAAAACGGGCCATAAACCCATTTATTAACTTCTACCGGCAAATGTACTTGAGAAAAATGTTCGCCTACAAATGTGTTAGCCCGAAGCTCAGGCCCCTGGCAAACCACAACCTTAACCCCCGCACGAACAGCGGCATCATGCCAAACATTTGGAGTATAATGTAACCGACTTTGCTTAGTACCTTCGGTTGCAAATGCAGGCATAGAGTTTCTTATTGCTTCAGCCTTCTCCCAAGCTGAACAGCCGGAACGGTTAAAAATATCAAACGTTACCACCATATCAGCTTTAAATTTCCCTGTTAAAAAATCCCAATTTTCTCCAGTCTCCTCAAGATGGTGGCTTTCAATATCTATAGCCTTAACTTCAGGTGCTGGGCGATCGGTTTGAGGATAAAGTTGCATACCCAAACTTACAGCAACTGCAGTTGCTGCTGATAAAACTTCGGTATCATCAGGAGAAATAATTTGTTCGTCTGGCCAAGGAGGCGCCCCAACCAGTAGAATAGTTTTTATTTGGTGCTTCTCAGAGTCATAATGTTCAGTAGTGCTATAGTAAATGCCGAGAATGCCGCTACCATCACAAAACCCGGAACGCATTGAATTTTTAACATGTGATTGACTTAATATCATTGTCCATTTTCCTTAAAATCTGAGGAAATGTAGCAAATTATTAGAATTATGTCAAATTTAAATATGAATAGGGCGTTTATCCACCGCTAACGCCGCTTCCTTGGTGACTTCGGTGAGGGTTGGGTGCGCGTGACAGGTGCGGGCGATGTCTTCGGCGCTGCCGTCAAATTCCATCACGGTGACGGCTTCGGAGATTAATTCCCCGACATTGGGGCCGATCATATGCACGCCGAGGACTTTATCGGTTTCCGCATCGGCGAGAATTTTGACAAAGCCTTCGGTCATGCCCATCGCGCGCGCACGTCCATTGGCCATGAAAGGAAACTTGCCGGCATTATATTTAACGCCGTCTTCTTTTAGCTGCTCTTCGGTCTTACCGACAGCGGAAATTTCCGGCCAGGTATAAACCACACCCGGCACCATGTTGTAATCGATATGCCCGGTTTGACCATCGAGCAGCTCTGCCAGGATAACGCCTTCGTCTTCGGCCTTATGCGCCAGCATCGGACCAATAATCGCATCACCAATCGCGTAAATACCTTCGACGGATGTTTCAAAAAATTCATCAGTCTTAATACGCCCGCGCTCATCCAGATCGACGCCGATTTTATCCAGCCCCAGCCCGTCGGTATAGGGCTTGCGCCCGACCGCCATCAGCACGATATCGGCGACAATGCTTTCGGTGTCGCCTCCGGCCGCCGGCTCAACCTGAAGCGCAACATTCTGCGACGTTGTCACCGCTTTGGTGACTTTAGAGGATAGCTTAAAGTCTATACCCTGTTTTTTGAAAATCTTGAGTGCCTCTTTACGGATTTCCTCATCCATACCCGGCAAAATGTTATCGAGAAATTCGACGACCGTGACCTTGGTGCCGAGCCTGCGCCAGACCGTGCCCATTTCCAGACCAATCACGCCGCCGCCAATGACCACCATCGATTTGGGAACCTCTGATAACTCCAGCGCGCCGGTGGAAGATACGATTTTCTTTTCATCAATCTCGATGCCCGGCAGGGAAATGACGTCAGAGCCGGTGGCAATGATGATGGAATCCGCTTCATAGGTTTTATCGCCGACTTTGACCTTACCGGCTTCGATAATTTCGCCGGCGCCTTTGAGATGGTCGATTTTGTTTTTCTTGAACAGAAATTCAATGCCCTTGGTGTTGGCTTCGACGACTTCGTCTTTGAATCCCATCATGGTTTTAAGGTCTAAGCCGAGCTTGCCGACCTCGATACCCATACCCTTGAAATGATGCCCGGCTTCTTCGTATTTTTCCGAGGCCGAGAGCAACGCCTTCGAGGGTATGCAGCCAACATTCAGACAGGTACCGCCCAGCGTTTCGCGCTTTTCCACACAGGCGGTTTTCATGCCGAGCTGGGCGCATCGTATCGCCGCCACATAACCGCCCGGCCCCGCGCCTATTACAATCACATCGTATTTGTCTGCCATAATATTTACCGCTCACAGAAAGTTGTTTAAGACGGTATAATCTAGCGTATATAAGATGGTCAGTAAACAAAGGCGGGCAAAGAAGTGGCACTTTCCGAATACGAATTGATACAGCGGGCCGTCGATATTGTCGAAGACAGCCCGCACCCGGCCAATAAGGTTGCGGCAACGATTGCGGGCCAGGACAAGGACGGCAAGGCGTTCCACCTTGCGCGCACCAATTTTTGGCCGGATAGCATTAAGGAAAAGATCGGCTTTGATACCAAGATCGGCAATTCCAGCGGCACGGTTCATGCCGAAACGGCTTGTATCATCAATGCCCCGGTGACGGAAAACGCCGCGCTGTTTGTCACCGACCCGCCCTGCCCCAACTGCATGAAGAACATCGCCGAGGCGCGGATCAAGACGCTCTATATCGATCATAAGGGCTTCGACAAGGACTGGGCACTGCGCAACGAAGATCATTTCGCCCATATGTCGATGCGTATTGCCGTCCATGCCGGGATCAGTGTCTATGAAATCTGGCGCAAGGAAGAAAAACTGGTGCCTATTCTGGAAGTCTCCAAAGGTTACGCGCCGGTGATTGAAAAACCACTGCAGATTGAATCGCTGCCGGAGGGGGACATCAGTGCTTCGCATTTTTTAAGCTATGTGGAATCAAAAAAGACCGAATATGGAGACGCACCTTTTGCGGTTGCCATTGCACACGACATTCTTGGCAATTCTTATGCGCTCTCCGCCGAGCCACACCCGGCGATTGGTTATACATCGCGGACCCTGGACGAGGCGGATGAGAAATACAGCTTTATTCTGCAGCCCATCAACCGCCTGATCATGGCGGCATCGCGCTACGGCTTTTGGATTGATGCGGATTACTTATATTCCAGCCGTGTCCCCACCGCGCGCGAACTGGTCAATATGATGGGGGCGGGTTTGACGAAGATTTATATCGGTGACAGAGAAGAGTCCCGCGATGAGAATGGGCTGGAAGCACTGGGGCAGCTAACAGGTGCAGGGATTTTAAACGTCCAGCAATAGACGCTGCGGGTCCTCGATCGCCTCTTTGATGCGCACCAGTGTGGTCACGGCTTCGCGGCCATCGACGATCCGGTGATCATAAGACAGCGCCAGATACATCATTGGCCGCGCCTCAATCGAACCATCCGGCATGACCATCGCGCGCTGGGTGATATTATGCATGCCGAGAATAGCTGATTGCGGCGTGTTCAAGATCGGCGTCGACATCATTGAGCCGAAAGTACCGCCATTGGTAATGGTGAACGTGCCACCCATCATTTCATCCATGCTGAGCTTGCCGTCGCGGGCGCGGGTACCAAGATCGTTAATTTTTGATTCAATATCGGCCATCGAAAGCTGATCCGCATCGCGCAGAACGGGAACGACCAGTCCCTGCGGCGTTGAAACCGCCACGCCGATATCATAGTAATTTTTGTAGATGATATCGGTGCCGTCCACTTCCGCATTGACTGCCGGAAATTCCTTCAGCGCGTTGATCGCGGCCTTCACAAAGAAACTCATAAAACCGAGCTTGACGCCGTGCTTTTTGACGAAAGTTTCCTGATATTCTTTGCGCAACTCCATCACCGGGCCCATATCGACCTCGTTAAAGGTGGTGAGCATGGCGGCGGTGTTTTGCGCCTCTTTCAGACGCTTTGCGATCACCTGGCGCAGCTTTGTCATCTTCACACGTTCTTCGCGCTCACCGGTTTCACGCGGCGCGGCCGGAGCCGCCGGAGCGGGCGCAGGGGTTGGGGCTGAAGCGGCAGCAGGAGCCACACCGGCGTTGATAAATTTCTGTACATCGTCCTTGGTCAGACGACCGTCATTGCTGCTGGCCGGAATTTGCGCGGCGTCAAGATTGTTATCGTTAATGATTTTACGCACCGCCGGGGATAGCTTGGGCGTATCCGACGTTGCAGCAGGTGCCGGGGCAGATGCTGCGGGCGCGGCAGGTGCTGGAGCAGCTTCAGCCGCTTTCGGCTCTTCCTTCGGCGCCTCTTCAGCTGCTGGTGCAGGCGCGGGGTCATTGGCAACCGCGCCGGCCTCAAGTTCACCCAGAACAGCGCCGACTTCGACGCTCTCGCCTTCGCCGACTGTAATCTTGGCAATCACGCCCGCTTCCGGCGCATTGACCTCGAGCGTCACCTTATCGGTTTCCAGCTCCACCAACGGCTCGTCGGCCTGCACCGCCTCGCCCTCTTTCTTGAGCCACTGGGCAACAGTGGCTTCGCTAACGGATTCACCTAAAGTGGGAACGACAATCTGGGTCATGACGGGCCTTTTCGTAATGTTTTGATACTGAAAACACAAGGGTCTAAACTCATTACCCCCATGGGTTTTGCGCCAGCGAATTTTTGATGAATGTTTGTAAAAACCGCGCACGAGCATAGCCATAGCTACGGTCAAGCGGTTTGAACAAACAGGCACAAAAATTCACCGCGCCCGAAGGGTAACGATATGACAGTAAATCTACGGCGTCAAACAGGTTCGAAAGTGGATAAACACTTCGCTTCACCTGTTTTCCTGGTATCTTCACTGTCATATCGTTACAAAACCTCATGTTGGTAATAAGTTTAGACCCTGACTTACTTAACTACTTAATTACGCGTTGAGGGGCTTAAAGGCAAGCCTTGCCGTATCGGCGGGGATTAAAAATGCTGCCAGCCGGTTTTTTCGAAAATAAGCGCTTCGCCGTTTTTATCCATAACCCTAACGTCCGGCGTGCCGCCTTCAAAGACACCGATGGCGGATAGCTCTACGCCCTGCTTACCCGCCTCAGTTTTAAAGCTGTCAAAATCACCCGGCGCCACGGCGAGGGCCAACTCATAATCCTCGCCCCAGGTCAGAATATCCTGTGGCGTTTTTGTGCCGCTGTGCATCGCCTCATGTACTTTCTTAGAGAATGGAATTTTCGCCAATTCAACCTGCGCGGCCAACCCGGACACCTCGCAAATATGGCCAAGGTCAGCCGGCAGGCCATCTGATATATCCACGGCGGCCTTTGCATACTGACGGATGAGCGGGGCAATCGCCGTGCGCGGATAGGGAATGCGCATACGATCAAGAAAAGCATCACCAAGCGGGCCAGTGACAACAGCCAGATCACCCGCATGAGCGCCGCCGCGGGATACGGCCTTCCCCTCCGAAACAAGCCCGAACGCGGTGATAGAGACGCTCAGCGCTCCGGCGCTCATCGCTGTGGTGTCGCCACCGGATAAAAAGATACCGAATTCCTTTTGGTCGGCTTCCAGCCCTTTGGCAAAAGCCGCCAGCCATCCCTCATCAATCTCTTTCGGCAAAGCAAGATTCAACTGATAGGCAAACGGATCGGCCCCCATCGCCGCGAGATCGGAAATGTTAGAGCGCAGACATTTTTTTGCTGCGTCTTCGGGGGGTAATTCATCAACAAAATGATCGCCACGGTTGGACGTGTCGCTGGTGACAACCAGCTGCTGCCCCCCCGGAATATCAAGCACCGCGCCGTCATCCAGCAAGCCTCCGGCACCTTTTCCGGCCAAGGGTGCAAAATGTTTATGAATGATTTCAAATTCAGCCATTTTGTATTAACACGCTTCCCGAAGCCGGGAGTCCCCTATTGCATTTACAAAAGCAGACGCAGCTTCTTCCGGATCAGAACTTTCTGAGACAGAGCGCATCATCGCGACACCATGAGCGCCTGCCTTGATGACAGCTCCCGCATTATCAGGCGTAATCCCGCCAATCCCAACGACGGGAACAGGTGAGAGTGCGGCCAGTTCCCGAAATCTTCGTGCCCCCTCTTCTCCAAGAATGGGTTTGTTTTTCTTTGTTTGCGTTGTGTAAAACGGACCCATCCCTATGTAATCCACGATGTCCGGGTTAATGGCAGCAATTTGATCTTCAGTGAAAGCCGTCACGCCAATAATTGCCTCCGGCCCCAAAATCTCCCGGGCCTGTTCCGGGTTCATATCATCCTGTCCGAGATGCACGCCATCAGCACCCACCTCCTTCGCTATGTCGACATGATCATTAATCAGAAACGGCACGTCCGCCTTGGATGCAATGTCCTTTAACTTTCGTAAATTATGTATAATTGTGTCCGCGAGAGAGCCCTTGTCTCTGTATTGCAGCATGGTAACCCCGCCGCGTATAGCCGCCCGCGCCACATCCACCGGGTCCCGCCCCGCACAAAGCGACGGATCGAGGATAAAATAAACGGAACAGTCAAAATTTTGTCTGGAAATCACTGCTATCCCCTTTCCGTTGAACAATGCAGTCAAAACACTATATGGTATTTCCGGAAAAACAAGAGGAGTCGGTCATGAGTTATGCTATGCGTGTACAGGAATACGGCGGGGCCGAGGCTCTTAAAGCCGAGGATATCGAGGTGGGAGCACCGGGACCGGATGAAATTTTAATCCGCCAAAGCGCTGTCGGGCTCAATTTTATCGACACGTATCACCGCACCGGACTCTATCCTCTTGAGTTGCCGTTTACGCCCGGTATGGAAGGGGCGGGCGTTGTCGAAGAAACCGGAGACAATGTTACAGAGCTGAAACCCGGCGATCGCGTCGCCTATGCCTCCCTGCCCGTTGGTGCCTATGCGGAAAAGCGCGTGATGCCTGCGGAGCGCGTGGTTAAAATCCCGGATGGCATTACGGATGAGCAGGCCGCCGCATCCATGCTGAAAGGCATGACCGTGGAATATCTCCTGAACCGCGCTTACAAGGTGCAGCCCGGCCAAATCATTTTATTCCATGCTGCTGCCGGAGGCGTTGGCCTTATTGCATGCCAATGGGCGAAAGCTTTGGGCGTTACAATCATCGGCACGGCCGGCAACGCAGAGAAAGCAGAGCTGGCAAAAGCGCATGGCTGCGATCATGTCATTTTGCACAGGCAAGAAAACATCGTCGAGCGCGTCATGGATATTACCGACGGAAAAGGCGTAGCAGTGGTTTACGATTCCATCGGCAGGGATACATTTGAAGACTCGCTCGATTGCCTGCAGGGGCGCGGCACAATGGTCAGCTTCGGCAATGCCTCCGGCCCGGTAGAGCCGTTTGCACCGGCCATGCTTTCTGCCAAAGGATCACTAACTTTGACCCGCCCGACGCTTATGGACTATACGGCCGACCCGGATGAATACCAGGCGAGCGCACAGGCTCTGTTCACCATGATCGAAAGCGGCAAAGTGAAAATAGAGATCAACCAGCGCTATGATCTCAAAGATGCCGCGCAGGCGCATCGGGATTTGGAAAGCCGCAAAACAACAGGATCGACGATTTTAACCATTGCGTAACGTTACACCCCTTTGCTACGAAAGAGGTTTGGAGGAGAAAACTATGCCGCGCAGCGTAAAATTAGACGACACACTCAGCAACACAAAAGAATCCGTGAAGGATTATTATTCGAACGTCCTCAAGAGCAAGGATGATTTGCAGACCAGTGCCTGTTGCACAGTCGACGCTACGCCTGCGCATTTACGCCCACTGCTGAAGAACATCCACGAAGAAGTGCAGGATAAATTCTACGGCTGCGGATCGCCGCTGCCTCCGGCTCTGGAAGGCTGCACGGTTCTGGATTTGGGCTGCGGCTCGGGCCGTGATGCGTATTTGCTCTCCCAGCTTGTCGGGGCAGAAGGCAAGGTCACCGGCATTGATATGACGAAAGAACAGCTGGAAGTAGCACGCCGCCATATTGACTGGCACACCGATAATTTTAAATATAGCGCGCCCAATGTCGATTTCAGGGAAGGCTTTATTGAAGACCTCAAAAGCGCCGGGATTGAAGATGAGAGCGTTGACGTTGTGATCTCAAATTGTGTGATCAATCTGTCACCGGATAAAGAGGCCGTGTTCCGCGAGATTTTCCGGGTGCTCAAACCCGGCGGCGAGCTGTATTTTTCCGATGTGTTTGCAGGCCAGCGCATTCCCAAAGAGCTAATGGATGATCCCGTTCTGCTGGGTGAATGTTTGAGCGGTGCGCTTTATGTTGAAGATTTCCGCCGTATTTTACGCGATGTTGGTTGCCTGGATTACCGTGTTGTATCCAGCACGCCGTTTGCGATTAACAACCAGGACATTGAGAAAAAGATAGGCCATATCGATTTTTATTCAATGACGATGCGCGCTTTTAAATGTGATTTTGAAGATATTTGCGAGAATTTTGGCCAGAGCGCAACCTACAAAGGCACTGCCGAAAACAGCCCGGACAGCTTCACTCTCGACGACCACCATGAATTTAAGACCGGTGAGAAAATGGCCGTGTGCGGCAACACAGCAAAGATGCTGAGCGAAACCAGACTGGCACCGCATTTCAAAGTGGACGGCGATATGAGTGTGCATTACGGGCCGTTTGATTGCGCCCCGACGCTCACCAAAAATGATAGTAAAATTTCCGGCGGGTGTTGTTAGTGGAACACCTCGGCATTATCGGCGGAACCGGGCTTTATAAGATTGGTGATCTTGAAATTGTCAAAGAGCATGACATCGACACGCCGTTCGGCAAACCGTCTGCGCCGATCGTTGAAGGAAAATTTAAAAACTCTGATCCGCTTTTCTTTTTGCCACGTCATGGGATCAATCATTCGCTTTTACCGTCCGAGGTTAATTACCGTGCCAATATTTTTGCATTAAAAAGCCTTGGCGGGCGCCGCGTCGTCAGCGTTTCGGCGACCGGGTCGCTGCGTAAAGAAATCAAGCCCGGCGACATGACTTTGGTGAATCAATATTTCGATCACACGCGCGGGAAACGAGATTCTACTTTTTTTGGCCGCGGCGTTGTTGCCCATATCAGCACGGCGCAGCCCGCCTGCCCGGCTTTGTCGGATGATATTTTAACTGCCGCAAGCGAAGCGGGGCTGAATTTACACAGCGAAAAAACCTATGCCTGCGTTGAGGGGCCGCGCCTTGGAACTCGCGCTGAGAGCCTTTTCCTGCGCCAATCAGGCTGCGACGTTGTCGGCATGACCAATCTGCCCGAGGCGTTTTTGGCGCGCGAAGCACAGATGGCTTATTGCACGGTGGCGATTGCCACGGATTACGATTGCTGGCTCGATGATCCGGACCAGCATGCGCAGGCCGATGAAATTATGACGCTCTATTTTGCCAACATTGAAAAAGTGAAATCTCTGGTGCGGGCGCTGGCCGCTGTGAAAGAATCTCCTACGCCGGAATGGATAAAGGGCTGCCTCAAACATTCCCTTATTACCCCACCGGATCAAATCCCCGAAGAGCATAAGCAATGGCTGAACATCTTACAGAAGTAAGCATTGTCATTCCTCTGGCGCCCGGAGACAGCGCCGATGGGCTTAAGAAACAGCTTCAAAATTCTGATGCAGAGATTATTATCATGTCCGAAGGCACCCGCGCCAAAAGCCTGAATACAGGCGCTGCCCAGGCAGGACGTAAGTTTTTATGGTTCCTCCATGTCGACACGGTTTTGCCGGAGAATGCTATTGCTGCCCTTGAAAAATCCCTGCAGGAACACGAAGGACACTTACATTATTTTGGCCTGAAGTTTTCTGAGGGTGGACCGGCGCTAATGGGACTGAATGCATTTGGGGCAAATTTACGCTCACTTCTTTTTGGGGCACCGTTTGGCGATCAGGGCCTATGCGTCCGTAAAGATTTGTTTTTCAAAACCGGGGGCTACCCGGAAAATGCGGCATATGGCGAAGACCATCTTTTTGTCTGGCATGCGAAGCGGCATGGAATCAAACTGGCCTGCGTGCCTGCCACGCTAGAAACCAGCGCCCGGGCTTATAAGGAAAAAGGCTGGTTTGGCCTGACACTCAAGCGGCAATATTTATGGATCAGGCAAGCCCTGCCGCAATGGTGGAAACTGGTGAGGGGGAAATGAAACCAACGCGCGCGATTGCCGTATTTGTAAAAACGCCAGGATTGTCGCCAGTGAAAACAAGGCTGGCAGCCGGAATCGGCGAAGACAGAGCATTGGAATTTTATAATCTGGCACTGGATTGTGTGACAGAACTGGTGGGAAGTGTTGATGCTATTCCCTATTGGGCGGTGGCAGAATCCAACAGTTCTTTTCCTGCCTTTCGGGGATTTGAAATGCTGTGGACCGGCGAGGGCGGGCTGGGAGAGCGGCAACATCATATCTATTCCACGCTCTTGAAAGATTATGATCAGGTGATGTTGCTCGGCACCGATGCACCGCAGCTTACCCCTGCCCTTCTCGAAGAGGCATTTGATAAACTGGAAGAGCACGATTTCGTTTTCGGCCCGTCGCATGACGGCGGCTATAATTTTTTTGCCGGGAAGAAAGAAATTCCTCTGGATATTTGGAGCAGCGTTGAATACAGCAAGACAGATACTCTCGAAAACCTCTGCTCCAATTTATCCGGATTTTACATGATACAGCCCTCTTTGGGGGATGTGGATACACTCCCTGACCTCTCTGTCATGCTGGATGAAATGCCGGAGACTCCCACCAAAGAAAAACAAAAAATTATTGAGTGGACGAAGAAAGCGCTAGTCAATCACGCTGCATGAACCGCCACCAAGAACACAGAATTTAGCACAGTGGTGATGGTTGAGCAGAACGGATTTATCAGCTTCTTTTAAGGTTGCGCCCAATTCGAATTCCTTATCATAGGCCAGCAACGTACAAGCCAGAACCGCCGGCTTGTCCGCGCCTTTACGCTTGACCACCATACGGGAAGACGAACACATCATATCATCGGGGCGGGCACCTAAAATATCCCAGCAAGCCGTTGTAATTTCCGGCACCTCGACGGTTTCATCCATTTCCGGGAACAAAACCAATTCCCGCTTATTATAAGCGTCAATCGCAACATCCTCTTTTTTAAAAAGAGTAGCAAAACCATCACGCAATTCATCTTCTTTCTCACCCCAGCGCGTGCGCCCGGCAATATCGATGGTAAAACCATTGTCAGACAGCCACTTTAATCCTTTAATCATCGGCGCCCAGCTTTTGGCTCCGCGCTCTTGTTCATGCATGTCCTGATTAAAATGATCGACGGAAACCCGGATCGTCATTTGATCGCCGTAGCGTTCTTTTAACGCCAGCAGAGGTTCAGAAATTTTCTTGCGCTGCATGGGCAGCATCGCATTGGTAAGGACGAGAAGTTTAAAGCCGCGCTGCAAACATTCCTCTATGATCTTGATAATATCGGGGTTCATAAACGGCTCACCGCCGGTGATTCCTATTTCTTCCGTTGGAATTCTATCCCGCTCTATTTCATCGAGATAGGTGCAAATCTCATCATAGGTGAGATAAACCAGCGCGTCATTTTTCGGTGAGGATTCAATATAACAATTGGCGCAGGTCAAATTACACAGCGTCCCGGTGTTAAACCACAACGTCTTCAGCGCTGTGAGATCAACCCATGCTCGCCGCTCTCCCTTGGCGGTAACCTGCGGGTCGGAAAACTTATCTTTTGGCTGCGCGGAAGGTTCCATGAGGGCATATTCGCATGAACAAGCCACAAGGATACAGGCTTATTTAATTGTAAGTGCCTCGTCGATCAGCTTGGCCTGTTCGGCCTGGTGGCGGGACATAAGGCCTGTCGCCGGGGCGGCGGCATTGGCCCGACCGGCATATTTGGCGCGGCCTGCCTTGTGCTCAACCTTGGCCAGCAGGGCTTCGATACGCGGCTCGACAAAGAACCAGGCTCCCTGATTTTTCGGCTCTTCCTGGCACCAGACCACATCGGCGTTTTTGTATTGTGCCAGCTCATCGCCCAGCGCACTTAAGGGGAAAGGGTAAATCTGTTCGACGCGGATGATATTAACATCCTTGATACCACGCTCGCGGCGCTCGGCCAGAAGATCGTAATAAACCTTGCCGGTGCACAACACCACACGCTTGGTTTCATCCGGCGGCGCCAGATCATCATAATCATCATCCCAAAGGAAACGGTGGAAGGTAGAGCCGTCGGTAAACATATCGGCAGGAGATACAGCCAGCTTGTGCCGCAGCAGCGATTTTGGCGTCATAACAATCAGAGGCTTTCTGAAATCGCGCAGCATTTGTCGGCGCAGTGCATGAAAATAATTAGCCGGGGTGGTGCAGTTACAAACCTGCCAGTTGTCTTCAGCCGATAATTGCAAAAAGCGCTCGAACCGCGCGGAGGAGTGCTCTGGCCCCTGCCCTTCATAGCCGTGGGGTAAAAGCAGTGTCAGACCCGACATACGCAACCACTTAATTTCACCAGCGGCGATAAACTGGTCGATAATCACCTGCGCGCCATTGGCAAAATCACCGAATTGCGCCTCCCAAAGGGTGAGCGTTTTCGGATCGGCCAGCGAATAGCCGTATTCAAAGCCAAGCACCGCCATCTCGGAAAGCGGGCTGTCGTGGATTTCGACCCTGGGCTGGTTCGGGGCAATGTGCTGGATCGGGATATGTTTGTTTTCATTTTCCTGGTCGTACCAGATCGCGTGGCGGTGCGAAAATGTGCCGCGCCCGACATCCTGACCCGACAGCCTGATGGCATAACCGTCTTTGAGCAGCGTGCCAAACGCAAGTGCCTCCGCCGTTGCCCAGTCGAACCCTTCGCCGCTTTCAAGCATTTTACTTTTGGCATCAAGGACGCGCTGCAGCTTTTTGTTAATGGTAAAACCTTCCGGCACATCGGTCAGCGTTTTACCGACATTCTTCATATCGTCTTTGGAAATATCCGTCTCACCGCGTCGTTCCTCACCAGACGCCGTTTCCATCCCCTGCCAGGCGCCTTCAAGAAAATCAGCATCATTGGGCTTGTAGCTTTTTGTCGCCTCGAAGGCCTCATCAAGATAGCCGACAAACTCATCAACCATCGCCTGGCCTTCTTCTTCGGTAATCACCTTCTCGGCGATGAGCTGCTTGTTGTATTTTGAGCGCGCAGTTTCCTGCTCTGCAATTTTTTTGTACATCAGCGGCTGGGTAAAAGCGGGCTCATCGCCTTCGTTGTGGCCATAGCGGCGATAACAGAAAATATCGATCACCACATCGCGCTTGAATTCCTGCCGGAACTCCGTGGCGATACGCGACACATGCACCACAGCCTCCGGGTCATCGCCATTGACATGAAAGATCGGTGAAGACAACATCTTTGCCACATCGGTCGAATACGGACCCGAGCGGCTGAATTTCGGCATGGTGGTAAAGCCGATCTGGTTGTTAATCACCACATGAATCGTGCCGCCGACGCGGTAGCCGGGAAGCTCGGAAATCATCAGGGTTTCGGCCGTGATACCCTGTCCTGCAAAGGCCGCATCGCCATGAAATATCAAAGGCAGGACTGTTGTGCCTTCCTGATCATCACGCTGTTTTTGCTTTGCGCGCACTTTGCCGCTAACAACCGGATTGACAAACTCCAGATGCGAAGGATTGGCGGTCAGAGACAAATGAATTTTATTGTCATCAAATTCCCGGTCGGCAGAGGTTCCGAGGTGATATTTCACATCGCCTGATCCCATGACATCATCCGATGTTGAAGACTGCCCCTGAAATTCCGCGAAGATTGTTGTAAAAGGCTTGCCCATGACATTGGCCAGCACATTAAGCCGCCCCCTATGCGCCATACCGATAATGATCTCTTCCAGACCCAGCTGGCCACCGCGTTTTATGATCTGTTCAATCGCCGGAATCAACGCTTCGCCGCCATCAATGCCAAATCTTTTGGTGCCCGTATGTTTCTTTTGCAAAAACTGCTCAAAGCTTTCAGCGGCAATCAAACGCTGCAAAATGGCCTTCTTGCCGTTCTCTGTGAAATCCGTTTTGTTACGCAACTGCTCAATGCGTTGCTGAATCCATTCTTTTTCATCCGGGTCCGTCAAATGCATATACTCTACGCCAATGGTGCCGCAATAAGTCTGCTCAAGCGCAGCAATAATATCACTCAGCGTCGCATATTCCATTCCCAGCGAGCCACCGATAAAAATCTGACGATTGTAATCACTATCGGTAAAGCCGTAATGGGCCGGGTCAAGCTCGGGGTGATATTCTTTTTCTTTGAGCTGCAACGGATCGAGATCGGCCAGCATATGCCCGCGTGTGCGGTAGGACCGGATAAGACGCAGCGCCCAAACAGAATCAAGAGTCGCGCGCTGGACATCAGCTTGCGAGGCTTGTGCATTGGCCGCCTGCGGCAATTGCGCCCCTTCTTCCATAGCATGAACCTGCTCGCCATCGATATGGGCGCCCGCCCCCATATGATCAAACTTGCGTGCGCTTTTGCGGTTTTCCGCCGGAGTCCAGCTTGCGCCGTGCAATTCCTGGAGCAGAGCCACCTCATCATCATTCAGCCCGGTAAAAAACTCACGCCAGCTGTCATCGACCTTGCCGGGATTGGAGAGAAACTCGCTATAGAGATGCGCAATATATTCCGCATTGGTGCCAGTTAAAAATGATTGATTTTGGTTTGTCTGAGCCATTAAGCCTGTCCTTGTTCCTGAAGGTATAACGCAGCGTTAGAAAGATATTAGCACGGTTGGACACCAAAGCCAGTGCCCAAGCGGAAAGTTATTCATCGTCTATTTTTAGGGCTGCGGCGAGTTGCGCTATAGCGGAATCCTCGGCGGCGCTGATATTGGCCGGGTGGTTTGCATCATCCTTGGAAAGCCCGGAAAAACCACCGACGATCTTACCGGCAATCCCGGCGAAAAAGCCTTCATCCTCAGGTATGTCATCAAAGGCATTAAACTCGCCATAAGCCTGGCCCACTGTCGTTGCGATTTCCAGCAGCGCCGCCCGGTAATTTTTAGCGTCGCCAAGCCCTGGTTTTTGCTTCAAAAGAGCAATTGCCTTCTCACAATCGGGCAGAATATTAAACGCGCGGTCAGTCCAATCGAGCCAGAACGGCTCGCGTTTTAAAGTCTCGCGCGCAATATCATCAACCAGACCGGGGCCGTCATATTCTTTGGCCACAGCCTTGATGCAAACAGCAAGAGAGGTCATCTCACGCTCGTCATCAATCTCGCCGTCTTCGTCATCGGCATGGGAAACCCAAACCCCGACCTTATAAGGGAGGCTGACCAGTAGATCGGTTTCTTCATCAGAGAAAATTGATAGCTCGCTCATAAAATGTCCTTCATCTTATATATAGCGCATTCCCAGAGCCTGTGCCAAAGCACCAAGGGTTTTGCGCTCACTTGCGGAAATATTTAAAAACTGTTCGAGAGATTTATAAGGCTGCTTGCGTATAGATGCCTTTATCATGCCCGTATAATAGCTGATATAAACAGGGAGCCTGCTGGCAAAAGACTGATTGGGATCGTATTCACGAAACGCCAACGCCACAGCTTCGGCAACTTCGATCAGATGTTGTTTGAAGGCGCTGACTTCCTTTTCATCGACCGCGGCATAGAGCACATCAATCGCCACGCGGCAGTCTTCCTCCATGTTGCCGAGATTTTTGCCCCAGCCATCCCACTCATTTTGTTTGTCTACGGTTTCGCTGATAATATGCTGCACGGATTCCGAACCGAACACCTCATGCGCAAAACCGTTTAGAATATTAGATAAAGCCTGGAGCTCCTGCGCGTCGGCCTGGTCACCGCCGGCGGAATCGCTTTCCGATACCCACAGCCCGACCCGGTAAGGCAGGCTGACGATATTGGTTCTCTGGTCATCGCTTAACTGGTTTAAAAAGCTCATAGGAAGGCATAGTACAATGAATTTCCTATCGCCTCAAACCCGTATTTACGTGCCTTCCCAATTAAAACGGCAGATACAGATCCACCCAATACCACAGATCATTCGACACATTGTCATCTATAATGTTTACCATTGCCCCGATAACCGCCATGGTTGCCAGTCCATACAGATAATTTGCCATTTTTCGTCTCCTACGCGTTGCTGGTTTCCTACAGGTATATCGTTGCAAGGAGAATGCCAAAATTTTTCATAACTTTTTAGTGTGAGGGCGTGCGGCGCTCTGGGGAATATCATTCAATTTCAATAACTTATAATCGCACATACCCCAAAGCATAGACGGCAAAAACCACCCTTTTTGCTACCGCTCGGCAATATTTTCCGTAATTTTAAGTTTAAGGGGAATTAAGCCGCCATCGCCTCTTTTACAGCCTCACCCAGCGTGGCTGGGGATTCGGAAATGGCAAAACCCGCTTTGCGCATCGCGTCGAATTTGGACTCGGCGGTGCCCTGACCGCCGGAGATAATCGCCCCGGCATGACCCATGCGTTTGCCCGGCGGGGCTGTCGTTCCGGCAATAAAGCCGGCAATCGGCTTTTTGTTTTTCTGCGCCGCATAGAATTCCGCCGCTTCTTCTTCGGCTGTGCCGCCGATCTCACCGATCATCAAAATCGCTTCGGTTTCATCATCGGCCAGGAATAGCTCGAGACAATCGATAAAATTCGTGCCATTTACGGGGTCACCGCCAATACCGATACAGGTGGTCTGACCCAGCCCAACCGCGCCGGTTTGCGCCACGGCCTCGTAAGTCAGCGTGCCGGAGCGGGAAACAATTCCAACCTTGCCGCGCGTATGAATATGGCCGGGCATAATGCCGATTTTGCATTCATCAGGCGTAATCACGCCGGGGCAGTTCGGCCCAACCAGCCGGGTTTTTGAATTTTCCAACGCGCGTTTGACCTTGACCATATCCAGCACCGGAATGCCTTCGGTGATACAAATCGCAAGCTCAATTTCCGCGTCAATTGCCTCCATAATCGCATCAGCGGCGAAAGGCGGCGGCACGTAAATCACAGATGCATTGGCGCCGGTTTTTTCGCGCGCTTCGGCCACAGTGTTGAAAACCGGCAGATCGAGATGAGTGGTGCCGCCCTTGCCCGGAGTGACGCCGCCAACCATATTGGTGCCGTATTCAATGGCCTGTTCACTGTGGAATGTGCCCTGCGCCCCCGTAAAACCCTGACAAATCAGTTTGGTATCCTTGCCAACTAGTACAGCCATTTTTGTCTCCGCGATATGTATGGTTAAATTACTGAAAAACAGGGAAAACCCCTCCAAAAGAGCTTAAGCAAGCCTAGGGAGGAAATCAACCGCCCTCCCTTTTTCGCCCCCCGTTTACAGTGTTACGGCAGCGGTTTTGACAGTTTTTCAGAGTTTTTTGGCTCAAAACCCCGTTTTTACGCATATTTTCACATAAATTTTACATAGCGTTAACCATGCCAACCTTACAATTTGGTGACGATCGTACGTAAAAACACGTGCGGTTTACGCATGTTAACGAGGGTGTTGTGTAAAAATGGCTGATTCTAACAGCGATACAGAAAAGAAAAATGCTGTAAGAGAGCCTCCTTCTGTGAGGGAGCGAATTGCTTCCCTAGTGCAGCAAGTTAATTATTTGGTAGAGAAAATCATCTATGAGACTTCTTCGACCCAGCAGCGCGCCAATGAGAGAGCAAAAGATGAACTGTTCACGCGCATAGTTGCGGAAGCTGAACAAAGTCGTGTGTCTAAAGAAACCAAGCAGCGTCCTCAATCGGAAGAACCGGCCATAACAACAACCGTCTCTTTAGGAAAAGATTTTGAAGAAAAATCGAATCCAATCGTGAAGACCCCTGACTACAAAGTCCCGGAATCCATTGCACCCTTGCTGCAGGAAATCACGAAGGGAGATCCGATATCTTATTCCATCATGGTCAATGTTCTGGGCAGTGAAAGCGGATTTAAAGCCAACGCCAAAAGCCCAACAGGTGTATCCGGCATTGCGCAAATGACCAATGGAACGCTGTATGAAACTCTGCATCGAATTAAGAAATTACTGCCGCAAAAATATAGAAAAATCGTAGATGATAATATCATGAACGAAAGAACCGTTGATGACGATGGAACAGTTAAATATGTAGCTCGCATTAAGGATGGTGGTGACAGAGACGCCGTGCACACTCTTAAAAAAGAACCGGTTGTCGCCCTTATTGCCGCCCGGGAACATATAAGGTCATCAACCGAAGATGGAAAATCGCGCTTTAGAAAAGCAATAGAGGGAAAAATCAGTTGGCTTACTCATTTACACGAAGAAAACGGCGACCCCCTTCCTACCGAACGCATAGCAGCTCTGGAAAAGGAGTTAGACAGGCCTTTTACAGCCGCCGACGTTAAAACCTTTTATGTCTGTGGTGCAACCGGCGGGGCTGGACTACTAGCGGCGCTTGCAGAACCGGGAGCAAAGAACCATAAGGCCGCCGACTACGCTCCTGCGCATGTTGTCGCAAACAACCCCAATGTTTTCAACGATGAAAAGGGCAGACCCAGAAACATCGTGGACTTTTATAAATACATTGAAGATAAAGTTGGAAACGAGCCATTGCCAGAAAATCTAACACGCCCCGAACATCTTGACGTATCTCTCAACAATTACCTGCAAGCTCAGAACTCTTTCTTCAACCTGTTCTAAGCCGCTTTCGCGTTTTGGACGGCATCGACAATCTTACTGGCCGCGTCGCCAAGATCATCGGCGGAGATGATCGGCAGGCCCGACGCGTTCATAATTTCCTTGCCCTTATCGACATTGGTGCCCTCGAGCCGCACCACCAGCGGTACGTTTAACGACACCTCCCTGGCCGCTGCGACAACACCTTCGGCAATCACATCACAGCGCATAATGCCGCCGAAGATGTTGACCAGAATCCCTTCGACCTTCGGATCGGACAGGATAATTTTAAACGCCGCCGTGACTTTTTCTTTGTCCGCGCCACCGCCAACATCAAGGAAATTCGCAGGCTCACCGCCCTGCAGCTTGATAATATCCATAGTCGACATCGCAAGACCGGCGCCATTAACCATACAGCCGATATTGCCGTCCAGCGCGACATAGGACAGATCATATTTATGCGCTTCGCGTTCTTTTTCATCCTCTTCGGACTCATCGCGCATCTCGGCAACGTCCGGATGACGGAACAACGCGTTGTCATCGAAATTCATTTTTGCATCCAGCGCGATCACCTCGCCTGCGCCGGTCACGACCAACGGATTGACCTCGACAATCGAGGCATCAAGATCGGTAAACGCCTTGTACATCGCCATGACAAATTTGACACAGGATTTGTTTGCCGCACCTTCGAGCCCCAGACCAAACGCCACCTTGCGCGCATGAAAGCCTGAAATGCCGGTCGACGGATCAACACCGACTTTGATAATCTTTTCGGGGTGCGTTTCTGCAACTTCCTCGATATCCATCCCGCCTTCGGTTGACGCCATAATGGTAATGCGCGAGGTAGCACGATCAATCAGCAGCGACAAATACATTTCCTGCGCGATGTCACAGCCGTCTTCGATATAAAGCCGCTGCACCTCTTTGCCGTCGGGGCCGGTTTGTTTGGTTACCAAAGTCTGGCCGATCATGGCTTCGGCAGCTTCGCGCACTTCTTCCTTGGATTTAACGATGCGAACGCCGCCTTTGCCCGAATCGTCGCCTTTAAAGCTCCCGGCACCGCGCCCGCCGGCATGGATTTGCGATTTCACCACCCAGACCGGGCCGCCGAGATTTTGCGCCGCTTTGACCGCTTCTTCCGCGCTCATCGCCGGATAGCCCTCGGGCGTCGGTACGCCGTATTTCCGCAAGAGTTCCTTGGCCTGATATTCGTGGATATTCATGAGATTGCCTCCGGTGGGTTCAGTGAAATAAAGCCTAACACTCTGATATGCGTTTTAAAATGGTAAATACCGCTCTATCCAGAAGCTTATGATTTTTAAGCGTTTTTGGGCGTTTGGATGACGAAAATAGCCTCTTTTTGACATAAAACACCCAAAAAGGGTAGAATAATGGAAACGTCGTGAACGACGAAAAGCCCGACAATAAAGAGAATTTTAAAGAATTTGGGCCAGAATAATACAACTGCATTCGGCAAACGGTAGCGTAATAGAAAGTAAGGGTGTAATGGCGATCCCTCGGCAAGATGTATTTAATCATTATAGAGCGCTCTCGGGTGATATGACGGCGGCGATGAGAAATGGTGGACCGCGTAATGAAATCACACGTGACCCAGACGCACCTTACCCTGCTATCGGAATTTTTCCACTGGCCCGTAATTTTGAAGGCGCCAGCGCCGTGCCGGTAAATGGTATGACGGACGACCCCCAAATTACAGAAAGCGTTTCCGGGGCAGGCTCTCTTTATTCAAGTAGCCTGTACGGAAACATTCTAAGCCTTAAGGTCCAAAGCGGAGAAGCAACCAGCTTTAACGTAGACGGCGGTGGAGAAAGTAGCAACAACACCAGTGATTCAAAAAAGAAAATTGAAGAGCGCTTGTATTATCAAATGCTCGCCACCCAAGCAGTCGCCATGGAACAACTTATGGCAGACACAAACAGCCTAATGGATGACATTAATAATACCATTCGACGAAACGCTGCCTTCTGTGTGTTGGCGGGGCAAGCCATAGAAGGCATGGATATAAATAACCCTCTTTATCAGGAGGCAAAGGAAGCATTCGAACGGACCGTAGGCATAGGAACTGAGCTTGAAGAACTGAAGCAGAAGATGGCTGAGAACAAACAAGAAATGCAGGTGGCACTACAAAAAGAGGGCCTTACAGAAAGCCAAAAAGCGGAAATTGTGAAATCATTCATGGAAACTGAAAAAGGCTACAAAGAACAAAGAGTCAATCTGTATCAAGAGCTTGATTACTACAGAGGAGTTCAAATAGAAATAGCGGCGGGTACACCTTTAGGACAACAGATGGTTGCCAGCATAACAGGGCTAAGCGTAGAGGAACTAAACTCTTTAGACGCAATGGACCAGAAACTTGCATCCATCAGTACTGAATATGAATCACTGGGTGGAAACAAAATTTACTTACACTTGGAAAATGAATTCAAACCCGGACAAGATTCAGGGTTTTTTGATGTTTTCCAAGATGGCAAGGGAGACAATTTTGCTGTCGTACCACAGGAGAACGGAACATTATCACGGGTTTATTTTGAGGGCAAAGCTGGCGACAAAAGCTTCACTGATGGCAACATAGACTGGGCCAAACAAAACCAGGAGGACACGCTTTTTACCGAGAAGTTTTTAGATAGAAAAACAATACTGGCCCAGGACTCTGATCAAGCAAAACACATTTCAAAGATACTAGTAACACAAACACATCTAGAGCGTGAATCCGATACACTCTGGGCAAAGCTGGATGATCCGGCACCCAGCCCGACAGACCTAATACAGCTCGTCAAAGAATTTTCAGCAAAGAACGGCAATGTTATTGAGTTGGCAGAGCTGAAGGAACGTATCGGCACCCCCTCCCCTGAATTGCAGGCAAAGCTTGCTGACATGATGGGTCATGAAAAGATCAGCGTAGATTTAAGACACGCTGATCCCAGCCTTCGGGATGCTTTCTCCCCCATGCTCGCTTATGGCGTTCAAACAGAACCTTATAGTGATTTCGCATCGACAATGGATCCGGATGCACCGGTAGAAGTAGCAAAAGTAGCCGGACCTGCACCGCAAGACGGCCTACAAAAGACCGACCCGGTCCTAACGGCAGAAGCTAAAAACATCCCATCGGGCCCGAGCGGCAGCATGGGCGCCTAAAACCCCCAACACCCATTGTCATCCCGTTGGCACGCCGCGTAAGCGGCGTTCGCACGAACGGGATCCATATGTCGGCGATCTTTGATCGTCGTCTTTTCTGGACCCCGGCTGTCTAAGTCCACCTTCGGTGAACCGCCGGGGTGACGGTTTGGGGATCTTAGCGGTTTATTTACCTTATCGCGGCACACTGGAAGAAAGAGCGCGTTATTCGCGCCATAAATAACTGCGTCCCATAAACGCTGCGTCTTAAAGGGCGTACAGACAATCAGCACATGAGATTTTGTAAGGAAATAACCGTGAAGATACAAGGAAAACGGGCGCCGAGACTAGCAGCGCTAATTGCAAGCCTGTTTGACGCTGTAGATTCGTGGTTATTTCCTTACCCTCTGGGCGCTGCGAATTTTTGTGCCTGTTTGCTCAAACCGCTTGAACGTAGCTATGGCTATGTCCATGCGCGTTCTTCACAAACATCCATCAAAAATTCGCTTTGCGCAAAATCCATGCGGTAATTGTCTGTACGCCCTAAACAATTCACTGAAAAGCCATGACAAAAATGATTTTCAAATCGCTGTTTGCCGCTGTTTTTGCGCTTGTTTTGATCTGCTTTGTGTCGGATCAGGGGATGGCGGGCATTGGCTCGTCCAAAGCGGTCAAGAAAATCCTGCCCAAGCCGGCCCTTAATTGCATGGCCGGACCGAGCACGCCACATCATATCACCATCAGCCTGCACCGGGACGACAAGCAGGATATGAAACTGGCGCAGTCTTATATGAACTTCATGCGTGCGCAGGGCGGCGACCCCGGTGTTATCAAATCGCTCTATCGCGCCAGTATCAAAACCGGGGTGAGTTTTGAGCTGCTTTTGCTCAAAGCAAGTTTAGAGAGTGACATGGGCCGTTTTACCACTGCGGCGCGTTCCACCGCGCGCGGTGTGTTTCAATATATCGAGCCGACATGGCTAATCCTGATGAAGCGCTACGGCGCCAAAATCGGCTTTGAGGAATACGCCAAGGCGATCAAGATCAGCAACCGCAAAGGATTCCCCTATTTAAAAGGCAATGACAAACATCTGCGCGCCGAGATTCTAGCGCTGCGCCATGACGCCGATATTTCTGCGCTGATCAAAGCCTTTCAGATCATCGAGGAAACCGACGTGATCCGTCATTATAAGAACAGCAAAAAAGTCACCGCCACCGATCACTATATCGCCCATATGATGGGATTAAATTTGGCGAAGGATTTTTATGATATGAAGAACAAGAATTCTGTTTTGGCTGTGGCGCGGCTGAAAAACCCGCAAATGCGCGAAGCAGCGATGCTGAACAAGATTTTCTTTTATCACAAGAAAACACCGCTCACCGCACCGCAAGCCTATGTGAAGTTTGAAAAACGCGTGAGCCACGAGATTAAGAAGCTTAAGAATGTCGCCCGCTATAGCGGCAAGCAAGCTTGTGTTTTTGCTTCTGCGGAGATTAATTAAACAACCACCCACAATAATCAGGAGGGATGAGGATTTGTAATTTTTGCCCAGGCATCCTCAGCAACCTGCCGTTGCGGCGAACGCTTGGTTACTCGCTGACTTCTATCCAGATTTACAGGCTCTTCTACAGGCATACACCTTTCACGAGATATCCTTTCCGATGAAGCTGCCACCCTACGGGTAGCCCCGGAAGATTCCCAAACAAAGCTATCAAGGTTTATACGGCCCGTATTTTCTCCAGAATTTTCCATTTTACTCTCCTAATTTATTAAACCAGTCCCGGTAAAATACACAATTTTTGTGATTATGTCAAACAATTTATGCCGTTTCAATAAAAGTCCGTCACCCCTCACCCACTGCGGCTATGGCGCTAACGCGCCGAGCCTCGTTACCCTCTCCCCATGGGAGAGGGTGTGGGAGGGAACCGTAAGGAACAGCCCCAAATTATTTCTACATTCAAAGAGAAATACGGCGAAAGCCAAACGTTTCGAGAACCGGAAGCGTAAATGTATTGGACATACATGCGAACCGGAAGCGCAGAAACGTTTGGTTTGCAGCCTATTTATCGAAGAATGTAGGAAGAATTATGCCGCCTCGGACTTCCCGCCCAAAAGATGCTCGACCCCGTCACGTTCTTCACGCAGCTCCTTATCGGTTTCATCCATGCGGCCACGTGAAAAATCATTAATCTCCAGCCCCTGGACGATCTCATATTTGCCACCACTGCAGGTCACCGGATAGCCGTAAATCACGCCTTCTTCAATGCCATAGGAACCATCGGCGGGAATCCCCATCGAGGTCCAGTCACCATCGGGTGTGCCCAGCGCCCAATCGCGCATATGATCGATCGCCGCACTGGCCGCGCTCGCCGCTGAAGACGCGCCGCGTGCCTTGATGATCGCCGCGCCACGCTGCTGCACATCGGGAATGAAGGTGCCTTCATACCAGTCCTGATCAACTTTCGAGAGCGCCGTTTCGCCTTTGACGGTTGTGTGGTGCAGATCGGGATATTGCGTTGCACTGTGATTGCCCCAGATAATCATTTTTTGAATGTCCGTGGAATCGGTGCCGGTCTTTTCAGCCAGCCCGCTCATCGCGCGGTTGTGATCGAGGCGCACCATCGCGGTGAAACATTTGGGGTCCAGATCCGGCGCGCTTTGCTGCGCGATCAGCGCATTGGTGTTGGCCGGGTTGCCGACGACCAGAACCTTCACATCGCGGCTGGCGTGATCGTTCAGCGCTTTGCCCTGCGGGCCGAAAATCCCGCCATTGGCCTGAAGCAAATCCTTGCGCTCCATTCCATCCTTGCGCGGCATGGCACCAACCAGAAACGCAAAATCCACATCCTTAAACGCGACATTGGCATCATCGGTCGACACAATCCCTTTCAATGTCGGAAAGGCACAATCATTAAGCTCCATCGCCACACCATCGAGTGCGCCCAGCGCCGGGGTAATTTCCAATAGGTGTAATATGACCGGCTGATCCGGCCCCAGCATATCCCCGGAAGCAAGGCGGAAAAGCAAAGCATAGCCGATCTGGCCGGCGGCCCCGGTAACTGCGATACGAACGGGTGATTTCATGATGGATGACCTTTCTGTGTGAATAACGTGAATCGGATTATAGACCGCGAATGGATGCAAATAAACCTGAATACAGAATTAGGCTGATTTGAGGCCCAAAAACTCGAGTTGCCAGTTGAGATCGTCCTCGGACATCGGGTAATCGGTGCCGTCTTTGGGATAGAGCAAATCCTTGGGCTGGATATGGCCAATATCTTTTTGCAGGCGCAGCGCCATACGCATCGACAGCCCCGCCTTCCATGACAGGGCCACAATCGCCTTGGGCGCTTTCATTTCAAAAACCTTCACCACTTTGTCGACATCGGTACCGATCAGACGCGCAATCGCGCCATTGACAAACGCCTTGTCGCGCATCGCCAGCGCGTCGGATATGGTTTCCTCATTCAGGCCCCCTTCCTGCGCCACTTTGTTGAGACGCTCCTCCACGCCTTCGCCGCCATCGTCATCACCTATCTCATACTCAAGGCGGCGACGGAAAATCGCGGCGATTTCTTCGCTCATCTGTTCGTCAAAATCTTCGCGCTCAAAAAGCAGGTCGCGCACCGAAGCATCGACAAATTCCGCAAGCTCTTTAACAATCGACAGCGGCAGCTTAGAGCGCGTCGCCATCGGATTTTGCCATTCGGGGAAATCTTTGGCCATCTCGACAATCGTATGCAGCAACGCTTCGGTAATTTTCGCGCGCGCATTGCCAATCAAAACCGAGCCACCCGGCACATCTTTGGTTTCAATTACCGCTTCGGATATATCCTCGCTGACATCCTCGCGTCCGGCTATAGCCTGCACCGCCCAGCTTGCAGGATGGCCCTTTAAAATATCCAGCAAATCATCATCGGATAACGCCGCGCAAAACCGCAAAATCGGCTCTGATACTTCGCGCTCGACATCGCGCGCCAGTTGTCCGGCAATTTTCGGTGGGGTGTGGGCGTGATCTTTTAGAGTTGAAGACAGTGCCACGCGGATTTTTAAAACCTCATCCAGTGCCAGCGTGCCGAGTGATTGCACGGCAAAGGCATAAAGCTGGCTGTGTTTGTCCTGGGATAAATCGGGCAATAGATCGACCATGCGCCGTGCCAGTGCCAGGCGCACATCTTCATCCTCATCCCTGGCCAAAATTTGCGTGGCCTGAACAGGCATTTCCTCGTTTTCTGCGACCGCCTTTCTGATCATGGGATCAGGGTCCTTTTCCGCCAGATAGTATAAAATTTCCTTATGCGTCATGGAGTCTTTGGCCAGACTCATGCGCTTTTTTTTAGAGCCGGTCTTCGCCAGCTCTTTTTCTTTTTCGTAGCGTTCAGGATCTTGTTTTTGCTTATCCTTCCTGCTGCGCGCCGATTTCTTATAAAGTCGAAACATATACGTTCTTTAATCCTTATTTCCTTGCGAAAACCGTGCCAAAAACGGCAGCGAAAAGCAATTTTATTCCATTCCGAGGTATTTAGGGCTCTGCATTTCTAAAAGCCTTGAAATAGTACGTTGAAATTCAAATTCGTGGTCGTGGCCCATATAGAGTTTATCGGGCGGGGCATCGGCTGTAATCACCAGATTGGTCTTGCTCTCATACAAAGCATCAATCAAAGTCATCAAGCGCTTGGCTTCGTTGCGGCGGTCATAGCCCAGCTTCGGTACGCCCTCGAGGAAAATCGTTGGAAATTTTTGTGCAATCGCCAGATAATCTTCCGCGCCGTGCGGCTGCTCACAAAGCTGCGAGAAACTAAAACGCGCGACACCTTTGGCGGTGGCCTCGACTTTGATCGTGCGGCCCTTGACTTCAATCTCATCTTCATCCGCCAGTGCATTATCCGTCAGGGTATTAAAAACGCCATTGGCCTGACGGCGGGTTTCGCTGCCCAAAGGGTAGAAATAGGTGCCCTCGGAGCTCAAACATTGCGCGCGGTAATCGGTCGGGCTATCGAGATGAACAATTTCCAGCTTGTCTTTCAGGAGTTCAATAAAGGGCAAAAACAGCTCACGCTGCAATCCACCTTCATAAAGCCGGTCCGGCTCCCAGTTTGTCGTCGCCACCACCACGACATCACGTGCGAACAAAGCGGTAAACAGCCGCCCCAAGATCATCGCGTCCGCCACATCGGTGACATGAAATTCATCAAAACATAAAACGCGCGAGCGCCCGGCGATGTGCTCGGCCAGCGCAGGCAGCGCCGAGTCCATATCTTCGCTGATACTCTCATCCTTGCGCCGCGCATGCATGTAATCATGCACGTCAATCATAAAGGCATGAAAATGAATGCGGCATTTACTGATGTCATCCGGGAGACATTCATAAAACAAATCCATGACCATCGACTTGCCACGCCCGACCCCGCCATGCATGTAAAGCCCCATCGGCACATCTTTGCCGCGCTTTGCCAGCCCGGTTACTTTTTCAAACCAACTCTTTGGTTTTTCTTCATGCGCCTTCATCAGCTCTTTATAGAGCCGCTGCAGCGAGGCAATCGCCTTTTCCTGAACCGGATCAGGCTTCAGCGCGCCGTCTTTGATACGTTTTTGATAAAGCTCAAGCGGAGTTTGGAACATTCTTGGCGGCCATGCGGATCAAAAGAATTGAAAGCTCATACAACCCTAATATTGGCACAGCAAGGAGGATTTGGCTAATCACATCCGGCGGAGTAAGGAAGGCAGCCACAACAAAGGTGGCAATGATCGCGTATTTGCGCTTTTTCGCCAGCGTATCGGCCGTTACCAGCCCGGCCCGGCCCATCAGGGTAAGCAGCACCGGAAGCTGAAAACACAAACCGAAGGCAAAAATCAGCGTCATGATCAGATCGAGATATTCGCTAACCCGCGCCTCCAGTTGAATAGGTAGCGCGGTTTCGGAAGCCGTGCTTTGAAAGCTGAGGAAAAACGGCCAGGCCATTGGCAGCACAACGAAATACACCACCGCCCCGCCAAGAAAAAACAAAACCGGCGTTGCCATGAGAAACGGCAACAGCGCGCTGCGCTCGTTTTTATAAAGACCCGGCGCGACGAACAGCCAAACCTGCGCCAGCAAAATCGGAAAGGTCAAAAAGATACCGGCGAAAAATGCGACCTTGATATAGGTAAAGAACGCTTCGGTCAGGCCGGTATAGATAAGGCGCTGGGAATCCCCCGGCTCCATCGCCGCGGCCAGGGGGTTCACCAATATCCCGTAAATCTCCTCAACAAAGACAAAACACACGCCCGTGCCGACCACCATCGCCGCAATGGCCCAAAGCAATCTCTGGCGCAGCTCTACGAGATGCGATGTAAGCGGTTTGGATTCTGTAATGGCTTGCTCAGCCATCGGTGCCATCCGCTTTGTTGTCTAGAGGCTTCATAATCGCCTCGTCCGCGCCGGATTCATCGGTGTCTTTGGCCTCGAAATTGACGGATTTACGAATATCGTCAAGATCAGATTCGGTCATGAATTCCTCGAATTGCTGGGAAAAGGCATAACGGATATATTGCAGGCGGCGCACAACCCGGCCCAGCCCACGCATCAGGCTGGGAATCTCGTTCGGGCCGATCACCAGAACCGCCACGGCCATAATCATCAGTAATTCCGGTAAACCGAAGTCAAGCATAGGATTTTCTATGGGTGTTCGCTGTTGTCGTCTTCTTCTTTGGTGTCATCGGACACGGCCTTTGGCTCATCGTCATCCTTCAGGCCCTTTTTGAAGCTTTTAACGCCCTTGGCAAGGTTTTCCATGATCGCCGGCACACGGCTCGCACCGAAAAGCAAAACCAAAAGCAATATAATCAGTAATATCTGTACCGGTCCGGGGGTCATGGCTTAGGCGCTTTCCTTTTGCTGTTCTTCCGAGAAGTTCTCGTTGCCAACGTCTTCCTCTAATTCCGCTTCGGAATCCTCCTTAAAATCGTCTTCAATTTCGTCGTCTTCCGGCTCTTCTTCTATACCTTCTTCGTCTTCCTGTCCATCAAGGTCTTGTCCAGCAAACAGGTCACCGGAGCCCGGAATCGCCTCTATCGCCGGACGGCGATCCAGCAGGCCGGCCGCCTTCAAATCATCAAATCCCGGCAAATCGGTGAGTGCCTCAAGGCTGAACTGATCCAGAAGCGCACCGGTGCTGACCCAGGTCAGCGGACGGCCCGGCGTATTGCGCCGCCTGCCCGGCTTGATCCAGCCCACTTCCATCAGTGCATCAAGCGTACCTCTATGCGTGCCAACGCCGCGGATATTTTCAATTTCGGCGCGGGTGATCGGCTGGTGATAGGCGATAATCGCCAGTGTTTCCATTGCTGCGCGTGAGAGTTTTTTCTGCACCTTGCGCTCAAGCTGCAGCGACTCGGCCAGATCAGGCGCGCTGCGAAAGGCCCAGCTGCCTTCCATCTCGACCAGATGCACGCCGCGACCTTTATAGTCTTCCTTAAGCTGCATCAGCAAACCACCTACATCGGCATCATCCGGCATACGCTCATGCAAGGCCTTGGTGCCGAGCGGCTCGGCGCTGGCAAAGAGCAAAGCCTCCAGAATGCGGCCGTGATCGATTGCGTCATCACTCATTCAATTTCTCCCATTGCGCGCAGGTAAATCGGGCGAAACGGCCCATCCTGCTTTATCTCAAGCTTACCCTGTTTGGCGAGTTCCAGCCCGGCTGTCAAGGTAGAAGCCAGGGCCGAGCGTCCGTAAATCTTGTCTTTAATCCCTTCGGGCAGAAAACTTTCCAGCGTTGCCCAAACACTCTGCATTCCCTTTTTCGGCAGACTTCCCAGCATGCGGCCAAGGCGGTGCAGCGCATCTTCCGTCGACATCAGGTTAAATTCCGGCAGATCGTAACGATCATCCTCTTTGCGCTTATGCATATCGCCATAGGCTTTGAGCATTTCATACAGGCTGACATCCCAATGGGTGTCGGTGACAATGTGCAGTCCTTCGGGCATACCGCGTGGAAAAATCTGCTGGCCCAGCTGCGGCAGGCCCATCAGCTTGCCGGCGGAATCCTGCATGGCCTGCAAACGGCGGAGCTGAAATTGCAGGGCTTCAGCCATTTCTTCAGCGCTGTAATCCTCACCATCGTCTTCCTGGCGCGGCAAAAGAAGACGCGATTTCAGATAAGCCAGCCATGCCGCCATCACCAGATATTCCGCGGCCAGCTCCAAATTCATCGCCGCGGCGCGTTCTATAAAGCCCAGATATTGCCGCACGAGCTGGAGAATAGAGATTTTGGTGATATCCACCTTCTGATTGCGCGCGAGCTCAAGCAGGATATCAATCGGCCCTTCAAAGCCGTCAATATTGAGCAACAGCTTATCCGTCTCATCAACATCCGATGGGATCGCGCTGCGCGGCGGGTCTTCTACGAATTCTGCGGCTTGGTTCATGCCGCCACTTTCCGAAATTCTGAAGCCTTTTGCAAGCTTTGTAGAGCCCTTGACCCCAATTTAGGCACAGATTCGGCGATTTTCTCCATAATCTCGAGCTTTCCGGCACAATAAAGCGCAGCATCGCACCCGGCTTCAAGGACGGCCGTCGCCCGATCCGGGATATCGCCATAGGCCTCTAACGCGTCCATATCAAGATCATCGCTCAGCAAAAACCCGTCAAAGCCGATGGAGCCACGAATAATATTGTCGATTACGGCCTTGGAAGTTGAAGCCGGATGATCCGGATCAATTTCGCTATAAACCACATGGGCGGTCATGGCCCAAACCCCGGCAGCAATATCGGATTTGGCGATTTCACGAAACGGTTCAAAATCCGTATGCATCAGGGCGGCAAGCGGAGCCTTCACAACCGGCAGGGTTTTGTGAGAATCGCTGGCCGCGCGTCCATGACCGGGGATATGCTTGATTACCGGCGTCACCCCGGCGGCGAGAAAATGCCGACACACCGACAGGCCGAGCCGCGCCACCAGCTGCTCATCGCTGGAAAAAGCCCGGTCGCCAATTACGGCATCCGTCTCCGGCATCAAAACATCCAGCACCGGTGCGCAATTGACATTAATGCCCGCATCTACTATCTCCTCTGCCATTTGTAGCGATACGAAACGTAGCGTTTCAAGTGATTGGGAAAGGTCGGTGTTGATAGCCTGCTGTCCATGTACCTGCATTGGATCGTATTGCCGCCAGTGCGGCGGCTTGAGGCGCTGCACCCGCCCGCCTTCCTGATCAATAAGAATGGGACAATCCCAGCCAACGGCCTCACGCAAATCATCGGTCAGCTTTCGAAGCTGCGCCGGATTTTCACAATTGCGGGCAAATAGAATAAAACCGAATGGCTGACTTCCCCGGAAAAAATCTTTCTCTTTTTCCGTCAGCTCCGGTCCTGATATTGAAAAAATAGCGGCAAGCGCACCTTCAGGCGGCTTATTTCGTGACAAGGCACCCACCGGGCTTTTGCGCTTTGATGGAACCACAGAGCGAGCTGGCGAATTCCTTATCATACGGGCCGACGCGGATACGGTAATAAGTGCCACGCTCACCCAGATCGGCGCGCTGCACCTTATAATCAAGATGGCCAAGCTCACCGGGGAATTTCTTTTGCAACTTGGCCCACTCACCGCCTGCCGCACTTTCCGAGGTCACACTGGCGAGCTGGACGAAATAATCACCAACGGAGGCCACAGCGCCGCTGGCCGCACCGGCAGCGGGCTCAATCCTCGCCACCCGATCGGCCGCCGCATCCACGGAGGCCTGACTACGGGCCGCGACAGTATTATCGGCATCCTTCTTATCCAAAACAGAGCGAACAAAAGCAATCGTGTCGGGCGATGCGCCTGGCGTATGCAGCTCAGGCCGTTCCTGCGTTTGCGTAGCGCTAGCCACTCTTTGGGGTGGAACTTTGACGATATCCTGTTTGATCGTTTTGGATTCAACTGTCGGCTTTTTGGGAGCAACCTCTTTTATCCTGGCGCTGCTATCGACGCTGGCTACTTTCTGCTCTGCCTTAGCAGCGACATCATCGCTCGCCTCTGCAGCCGTTTCCTTGATTTCTTTCGCCGCCTCTTCCTCAAAAGCCGCCAATTTATCGATGGCAACTTCATTACCATCGGGATCAAGGAGGTTTTCAATCGGTGCCTCCGGGTCCATCGGGTCTTTACGAACCGTCTCAAAAACTGTGCTTTCGCGGAACGGGATATCCATGCCGCCCGGATCATCGGGATCGACCTTGAAAGGCCCGGCATCCGCCTGAACCACAGGAACCGCGGCTTCTTCTTCGGGGGTGTCGGGATAAGAACCGATAATCACGCCGGCAAAAGCAACACCAACCAAAAGCAGGATAAAGGTCGCCACCAGCGGACTTTTGAATTTTTGCGCCAATGCGGGTCCCATGATTTTTTCGCTCAGCCCTTGCGCCGGCGGCGTTGTCTCATAGCCGCTTTTGGGTGCCTGATCGTAATGATCATAGCCGTATTGTTGATTTTGAAACTGATTGCCCTGGTCCATAATATATACCCCGTAAAACGCAGTGTTGGCTCATAATGAGTTGATTCGAGTTTAATTGTTAGCGTAAATCCCAGTAGAGATCAAACAGCCTTTCATGCTCGCGGATCGCATAACGGTCAGTCATCCCGGCAATATAATCGGCGATAACCCTTGCTCTGGCTTGCTCATCGCCCTTCCCACCACTTTCTTCCACCAGTGTTTGCCAGCTATCGGGCAACAACTGATAATTCTTGTGGAAAGCTTCAAACAGATCACTGACAATGCGCTCGACCTTCAACCAGATTCGCTTCATCGTGTAATGCTCATACATGCGCGCGAACAAAAACGTCCGCAATTCATCGACTTTTTCCTTCATACCATCTGAAAAAGCGACAACCTGCTGCCCAGCGGTGCGGATATCATCGGCGCTTTGCGGATCAACCGCGGCCAGCCTCTTCTGAGTCTCGGCCAGCACGTCATCAACCATGGCGCCGATCATTTCGCGTATCATTTCCTGAACGACGTAGCGCTTTGCTATGCCCTTGTGGTTGTCATGCACCACCTTCAAAACCTCATCCAGCAGCGAAACTTCCTGCAATTCCTCAAGGTCAAACAGCCCCGCCCGCAAACCGTCCTCAACATCATGGTTGTTATAGGCGATATCATCTGAGAGCGCCGCGACCTGCGCCTCGAGCGAAGCATGCGTATTCAAACCAAGATCTACCTGGCTTTGCAGTTCAGCCACCGCGATATGCGGCGCACCCTCCACCGGGCCGTTATGTTTGACCACGCCTTCCAGAGTTTCAAAACTAAGATTGAGCCCATCCCAACCTGGATAGCGGCGCTCCAGCGTCGTCAGCACCCGCAAGGACTGATCGTTGTGATCGAAGCCGCCGTAATTCTTCATCGCCTGATTGAGGAACTCTTCACCGATATGAGCAAAAGGTGTGTGGCCCAAATCATGGGCCAGCGCGATCGCTTCTGCCAGATCCTCATTGACCATCAAGGCCCGGGCCAGCGTTCTGGTGATTTGCGCCACCTCCAACGTATGGGTCAGACGCGTGCGATAATGATCGCCCTCATCATAAACAAACACTTGCGTTTTATACTTCAGACGGCGGAAGGCACTGGAATGGATAATACGGTCACGGTCACGCTGAAACGGTGTGCGATTGCGGCTTTCCGGCTCTTTATGCACGCGGCCTTTGCTCTGATCCGGCCGGCAGGCATAAGGGGCCAGCGGCAAAGCACAATAATTATAAGTGGTTTGGTCAACGGCTAGGTTGCTCATATCAGGTTCCATACTATATAATAGTCATATGACCATAACTGTTGATAACAGCGCCGTAAAGCGCATTCAAGAATTACGCGAGCAGCAGGGGAAGAACGCCCTGATGTTACGCATCACCGTCGAGGGCGGTGGCTGTTCGGGATTCCAGTACAAAATGGAATTAACCGAAGAAACTACAGACAAAGATCAAGCTTTTGAATCTTCAGTTGTCACCGATGATATTTCTCTCGGCTTTTTGGGTGGCACAACGATACGATTCGAACAAGGACTCATCGGGTCCGAATTCAAACTAGACAACCCCAACGCGGTTTCCGGCTGCGGTTGCGGCGCTTCATTTTCCGTGTAATATGCACGCGCTGAGTCGTTTATTATTTCATCACAACAATAAGAGCGCGAGAAAATATTATGACAGAATCATCTGAACAAACATTATTTGAAAAACTCGGCGGTAAAGACGCTGTCGAGGCTGCCGTTGATAATTTCTATGAAAAAATCATGGCAGATGAGCGCATCAATTTCTTCTTTGATGGCGTTGATATGAAGCGTCAGCGTGCCAAACAAAAGGCCTTCATGACCTATGCCTTTGGCGGAGCCCCCAACTATGACGGGCTATCAATGCGCAAGTCTCACGCTCACCTGGTGGAGGAAAAGGGCCTGAATGACAGCCATTTCGACGCGGTGGCGGAAAACCTTCAGAAGACATTAGAGGAGTTGGGCGTTGCGGCAGATTTGATTGGCGAAGTGATGGCCGTTGTCGGCAGCACAAGGGACGATATTTTAAACCGCTAGTGTTTGCACCCAATCCAATATAGCTGCTAACATGACAGCACATGCCTGAAAATAAAAAAACATTATTTGAACTGCTGGGCGGCGACAGCGCAATTGACGCGGCTGTCGATTCTTTTTACGGCAAAGTACTCAAAGACAAGCGGCTAGCTCATTTTTTCGACGGCATTGATGACGAAAAAATGCGCGCGCACCAAAAAGCTTTCATGACATACGCCTTCGGCGGCACAGAAGAATACTCCGGCAAATCCCTGCGCGAATCTCACGCCCATCTGGTCGCGGAAATGGGTCTGAATGATACGCATTTCAATGCGGTTGCTGAACATTTACGAGAGACACTCCGGGAACTGGACGTAGCCAGCGATCTGATCAGCGAGGTCATGGCGATTATCGAAGGCACCCGCGATTGCATTTTGAACCGTTAGGGCTTGCCCAACGCCGCTGAACTGCTATCTTCCCATGCATGAAAATCGTTTCCTGGAATGTGAACTCAATCAAGGCCCGCCTCGATCATGTGAAGCGGTTTCTAGAGGAATCGGGGCCTGATGTGCTGATGATTCAGGAGCTCAAGGGGCTGGAATTCCCGAGCGATGCGTTCAAAAACATTGGGTATGAATCCCGGGCCGTCACGCAAAAAGCCTATAACGGCGTGGCCATAATTTCCAAACAGCCGGTTACCCTCATTCATGACAAACTGCCCGGTGATGACGCTGACGAACAGGCGCGCTATCTCGAAGTGGAGCTGGATGGTTTGCGTTTCATCAATATCTACCTGCCCAACGGCAACCCGGTAGACACCGAAAAGTTCACCTACAAACTCGCATGGATGGAGCGGCTTATCACGCGCTTAAAAGACCTTCGCAGCGACAATATCCCCTTTGCCATCGGCGGCGATTTCAATGTCATTCCCGAAGACAAGGATTGCCATGATCCGGAATCCTGGAAGGGGGATGCGTTGTTTCATATTGAAAGCCGCAGGAAATTCCGCCGCCTGCTCAATCTCGGCCTAACCGATGCTTTTCGCGTGAAAGATACAAGGGGCGAACAATACACCTTCTGGGATTATCAGGCCGGGGCCTGGCAAAATGACAACGGCATTCGTATTGATCATTTTCTGCTCTCCCCTGCTCTGGCCGATAAAATGAAATCCTGCACAATCGACAGAAACCCGCGCGGCTGGGAAAAGCCTTCCGATCACACTCCGATTATTGTGGAGCTGGAATCGTGAAGCCGTTTCATCTTCTTTTCATGACCACACTTTTCCTCACCGCCTGCGCCACCGGCCCGGCCGATCACAGAAATTATCTGCAAAGACGGCAGGTGGCAGAACCTACTGGTTACACAAATTTCCAGCATTGCCGTGGTTACGGCTGCAAAAGCATTGATACGATTTCCCTGCCATCTGAGGACTGGCACGATATCCGCACCCTATTCACGCCGGCATCCACTGACGCTGCAGAAGAAAGAGAAAGAATTTCGAACGCTATCGGCATTCTTGAAACCAAAGTCGGCGCTATAGCCGGAACAGACAAAGACATTCATGGCACGTTTTATAAAATCGGCACGCATCAACATGATTGCGTCGATGAATCAACCAACACCACCGTTTACCTTTCCATCCTCGAAAAAGACGGGTTGCTGGCTTTTCACGATATAGGCTCGCCCAACACCAGAATTCCGCTGCTGCATTATATGGGGCGATGGCCGCACACCACCGCCACAATGTACGAAAAGGAAAGCAACGCGCCCTATGCTGTGGATTCCTGGTTCCATGATAACGGCCATCCGGCGGAAATTATCCCACTGGATCAGTGGAAAGCGGGCTGGAAACCAGATAATTGAGTAGTGATTTAATGGGTCAACCATGATAGATTCATAAGGTGTTATAATGAATCTGAGCTCAAGGCCGTATTTCCATGAAAAAAAACACCCCCCCATTCAAAAAGATATCCTTGGCACTGTTAGCCTTCGCAACCGTTTTTATGAGCGGATGCCTCTTAACGCCCGAGCCAATGCGTATCGAAGTTGCCAAGCGCGTTGCCCATCCCGCCTGGATGGTTGGCCGCACAATTCCGGCTGACCCTTTTGCTCTCACCGCTTATGAGCGCATTCATAATCGCGGTGGCATAGCCAATATTTATATTGAAGGAAATGGCGACGGAAGCGATCTCGACTTTGAAAACAAACCGACACCCAAAAATCCGGTTGCCCTGCACCTGGCCACCAAAGACAAAGCGGAAAATGTTATCTACATTGCCCGCCCCTGCCAGTATAGCGGCATGCTGGATAAGGAAGAGGAATGCCCGCAAAGCTACTGGAATGAAAAAATTTACTACCCCGAAGTGTTTCGCGCTTTTAATCTCGCGCTGGACGAAATTCGCAGCCGCTATGGTATCAGACAGTTCAACCTCATCGCTTTTGATGGTGGCGCAGTGATAGCGGCGCGGCTTGCCGCACATAGAAATGATGTGCTCAGCCTGCGCAGTGTCGCTGGAAAACTGGACCATATTGATGATGTCGCATCACTAAAAGATGTGCCGCAACATCACTTTATCGGCGGACAGGATGAAGTGGTTTCGCCCGCTGCCCTGCATGATTACATGCAAAAAGTCACGCCTACACAATGCGCCGGTTACACCTTCATTCAGGAAGCCTCGCACCGCGAGGGCTGGGTTGATAAATGGCCCGAGCTCCTGACCAAACCGTTATCATGTGAACGAAAAATGATGGAAAGCGCTGATTTCGATGCCATCGGCCTTTTGCCCTATGATCCATCGCCTTACGATTCCCCTGATGATTCTTCTTACGAACCGCCGGAAGACAAGGGCGTTTTCACCTCGCGGGAAATGCCGGTTAAACCCTAGAAAACAAAGGGTTTTTCTGTCTCATCCAGGCCTCGCTTCAATGCCCCGTTAAGAAAAATTTAAAGGAATCGTGCCTACACTATGCGCTTTAACGCAGGAAGCGCACGATGAACAAAAATTTAAAGAAAAAAAATTGCAGGTCTTCTTCTGACCTTTTCATTGGTCACACCCGCCTTTGCCGATGACCTTATCAAAGACCCGCATATGGTGATGGGCCTGTTTAAGACGGCACAAAAGGTCAAATATATCGCGGATGGAAAAGGCATTGATTTCGTTGCCGAGCAAAATAGAGCAGGCACCAATATCTGGACCGGTCGCATTGACTGTACGGATGTGAGATCAAATACGCCATATGCCAAGGTGTTCAAGCGCGCCATCGACAACCGGGAATATGCGCTCGGCACGGTCGCAGAAAGCAAAAATTTCAGAGCGGAATACCGCGCCGCCTGCGGCGGTGAGCTTATGGTGGGGTATTAGTGAAGGCTGGTGCTGCTGGGGAGAATTGAACTCCCGACCTCGTCATTACCAATGACGCGCTCTACCACTGAGCTACAGCAGCAACTGGACATCTTGTACTATAGAACCATTAACATTTTATCAAATGCAAAAAGTATTTGACATATTTCAATAAAAGTCATAATATCCTGCGATGATTAAAGAAGACCAGATAACAGGAACCCTTAACATTGAAAAGTTGGACCTCCTTAGGGAGATTACCAAACTCATGCGCGTTCCAAAAAGAGAACGCAGGGAGGGCTCTTTCCAATTCTCAACCACTGAGTTCTCAGATGATATGGGGGTACCACCTTGGGACATACCGGAGTTTCCTGATGCTCAAAAGGAACGAGCCCGGCACCGAACAATAATTATGGCCCTCGATAAAGCCGGCTTACTCGAAAGAACCGGCATGGTAGATCGTAGAAACATTCTTTTTTCGCTGACTCATTCCCTCAAAGACACAGAGACTTTTCTAGAAAAATATGAGAAAACAGGGTTTAAAAGCCAAAAGAAACCTGTAAACAGAAATAGTAGCGTGGCAGACCTAAGTTTTGCAGAATTAGAGGCGCTATTGTCGGAAAAAATGAGCCACACTTTTTTAAAGACGACACATGTGCCATCTAAAAAAAAGCTACTACAAACTTTCCGTGAGTTACACCTTGAACGCGGTAAACTCCTTGATGAACTAGCCGTGCAGATCGAACCTACTTAATAAAAAAATTATGTTTCCTATAACTTTTCCGCCAGATGCACCTTCAGGAAATCAACCGTCCTTTGATGGGAAAGCGCCCCGGATTCCTTATCCCCGGCGACGCGGGCACCTTTAAAGCTGCAGGCATTGATCGCCTGCGAAAATGTCTCACCGGTCACCACAATACCGCTATGGCGCTCGGTAAACGCTCCATCTGCTCCCTGCTCAACAAAGCAGCGTTTGGGCACCTTGTAATCAACCTGCAAAAACGGCAGGTTTGGCAAATGCGGATGATCGAAAGCGTGACGCGCGCCTTTATAGACAAAGACTTGCCCTTTCATCGCAGGCGTGGCCGTTTTCATTTTCTGCACAAGATCGATGCAAAGCTTATAAGGCATAACCTCGTCCATCGACCCGATATGAAGCTGAAGCGGCGCGCCGGAAGCGCCCATATCGTTAAATCGTAACCCGCACCAGGGATAAAATGCGGCATGGGCGCGAAAAGGGCTCTCCTCATAACCATAGCGCGTATTGATTTCATTTAGCATGGAATACAGCGCAGGCAGCGCCCCTTTCGAAAACCCAAGCACTGCCACGCGGCTTTCATCGATATCGGGCCGCGCCTTCAAAACCTCATAAGCACGGTAAAGGTCATAGAGAATGGACGCCTCGCTAACCTTCGTCTGGTCATCGGTAATTTTTCCAACAAGGCGCGGGGAAAAACTATCAACCAACATCACCGCAAACCCGTTGCTACGCAACTCTTCAGCAAAACTCCACTCACCACTGCCCAGCCCCATCGAGGTGTGCAGCATGATCACCGCCGGAAAAGGATCGGTGCCGGAATACGGCTTAATGATATGGGCTTTGCCCGTCACCAGCTCTGGATCATTAAAATCGAGCCAGCGCGGCGAAGCACTTTCAAAGGTGACCACTTCCTGATCCTCCGGTATGCTGACACACGAAGACAATAAGAACGCGCACAGCAAAACCAGCAGCATCGCTTTGACACTGTCCCCACGTAATTCCCGGCTGTTTCGCGATTTTTCTGGCAGTTTCGGCTCCCGGTTTTTTATGATTGAGAGCAATGAATAGCAGCCCGAGCGAGAAGAAAAAAGCGAAAGAGGATAAACGCGCAGCAGCGCTCCGTGAAAACCTCAAAAAGCGCAAGCAAAAAGCTAAGGCAGCAAAGAATACGCAGGAAGCAACTGTAAAGGATAAGTAGTTTGGATTATGTGAAATCAAAAAAAGGCGGAGAGGCTAAATATAAGGCCGCCGGTAGTGCTGGCGCTGTTAGCGCTGAAGGCACGGCGCCCGCCGATTTCCTCAATATGGCCACCCTGCCCGGCCTGCTGGCCGATCACCAGATCAGAGAGCTGGCCCAAAAACAGGGCATGATTGAGCCCTTCGTTGAAAAACAGCACAAAGACGGCGTAATTTCCTATGGTTTGTCCTCTTACGGCTATGATGCACGCTGTGCCCCCGAATTTAAGATTTTTACCAATGTTGACAATGCTTTGGTTGACCCAAAGTCCTTCTCGGAGCAGAGTTTTGTTGACAGAACCCATGATATTTGCGTAATACCTCCCAATAGTTTTGTGTTGACCCACACAGTTGAGTATTTCCGGATACCCAAAGACGTGTTGGTCATCTGTCTGGGCAAAAGCACCTATGCGCGTTGCGGTTTGATTGTGAATGTCACACCGCTGGAGCCCGGCTGGGAAGGTCATGTGACGCTGGAGATATCCAACACCACCCCCCTGCCGGCCCGCGTTTACGCCAATGAAGGTGTCGCCCAGTTTTTGTTTTTTAAAGGGAGCAGCGCTTGTGAAACCAGCTACGCCGACCGCAAAGGAAAATACATGGGACAAAAAGGTGTTACCTTACCCAAGCTCTGACGCGTCCGGCGAATCTGTATCTGATCCCCAAAGCGCTACCCCCGACAAAATCCGCATCATTGGTGGCCAGCAATTAAAAGGCACAATTCCGATTAGTGGCGCCAAGAATGCAGCGCTGAAAGTTATGTGCGCCGCGCTGCTGACCGACGAATCTCTTTATCTCGAAAACATGCCAAACACGCTGCGTGATATTGCCTCGCAAACGGAACTTCTGACCCATCTTGGTTGCACGCTTTCAGCCGAAGGCGACTTAATGGCGATCAACGCCAAAAACGTCAACGAACTTACCGCACCCTATGAGATCGTACGCAAGATGCGCGGCTCTATTCTGGTGCTCGGCCCGCTGCTGGCGCGTTTTGGCGAGGCGAAGGTTTCCCTGCCCGGCGGCTGCGCGATTGGCACCCGGCCAGTTGATCTGCACATCAAGGGTCTTGAGGAATTGGGGGCGGAGATCAACCTTGAGGGCGGCTATATCAATGCCAAAGCGCCGAAAGGCCTAACCGGCGCAAAAATTACCTTCCCGAAAGTCTCCGTTGGCGCGACAGAAAACCTGATGATGGCGGCGACTCTGGCCAAAGGCGAAACCGTTTTATCTAACGCCGCGCGCGAGCCGGAAATCGCCGATCTCGGTGAATGCCTTGTGAAGATGGGCGCAAAAATTGAAGGTCTCGGCACCGACACCATCCGCATTGAAGGCGTTAAAAATCTTTCCGGTGCGCATCATTCTGTTTTACCCGACCGGATTGAGACCGGCACCTATTTGATCGCAGCCGGCATGGCCGGCGGCACGTTAAAACTACAAAACGCACGCATCGAACATTTAAGTGCGGTGATGGGTTTGCTCGCGCAGGCCGGGATGGAAATCGACCAGAGCGGCAACGACATTATCGTTCATCGCAACGGTTTGCGCCTCAAAGGCATAGACATCATGACCGAGCCCTACCCCGGCTTTCCCACCGATCTGCAGGCACAGTTTATGGCGATGCTAACTTTGGCCGAAGGCGCCGCCATGGTCACAGAGAATATCTTTGAAAATCGCTTCATGCATGTGCCGGAGCTGAACCGCATGGGCGCAGACATCACCGTGCAGGGCAACTCGGCTATTATTCGCGGCGTGAAAAAGCTCAAAGGTGCGGAAGTGATGGCCACGGATCTACGCGCCTCTGTTGCGCTTGTGCTGGCCGGGCTGGTCGCTGAAGGCGAAACGGTTGTAAACCGCATCTATCACCTGGAGCGCGGCTACGAAAACATTGTCGAGAAATTACAAGGCTGCGGCGCGCAGGTGGAAAAAACAGCCTAAACACCTCATGACAAAACAAGACAAACTCATACTCGCCCTGCCGAAAGGGCGCATCCTCGAAGAGCTTATGCCGCTGCTGGATAAGTGCGGCATAGAGCCCGAGCCGGACTTTACCGATGATTCCAGCCGCAAGCTGCAATTCACCACCAATCATGAGGGCCTCGATATCATCCGCGTGCGAGCCTTTGACGTTGCCACTTTTGTTGCCCATGGCGCCGCGCAGCTCGGCGTGGTTGGATCGGATGCGATTGAGGAATTTTCCTATGATGAGCTGTATGCACCGCTCGATCTGAAGATCGGCCATTGCCGCCTATGCGTGGCCGAGCCAAAAGACAAAGCCGAAGATGACGACCCGGCGCGCTGGAGCCATATCCGTATCGTTACCAAATACCCAAACCTCACCGCCCGGCATTTTGCCGCGCGCGGGGTGCAGGCCGAATGCATCAAGCTCAACGGCGCGATGGAAATTGCCCCAGCGCTGGGGCTGGCTTCGCGCATTGTTGATCTGGTTTCCACCGGCTCTACGATGAAAGCCAACGGCCTTGTTGAAATTGAAACCATCCTCGATGTGACCTCGCGCCTGGTGGTCAACAGAAGCGCCCTGAAGACCTCCCCCGAAGCGGTAAAGAATTGGATAGAGAAATTCCGAAACGCCGTGTAGTCTAAAAAGACTATGACCAAAAATCAAAACAGCAAGATCAGCGCAATCAAGCTGCAGGACGCAAAAGGCGCACCCGACAGCAACCTGATCCAGCGTGACAAGCAAATCGCGCTGCATGATCTGATGGCTGTCAGTTTTTTTCAACCCACCAAAGACGACCACGGCCCCTACTCAATCGAAATCTCTATAGAAGAAGACAGGCTAGTCCTGCGCATGCAAAACAACCAGGGCGACGATTTGCCGATGCTGGTGTTATCGCTGAAGCCCTATCGGCGGCTGATCAAGGATTACTTCATCATTGTCGGCAGCTATGACGCCGCCATCAAAGACGGCCAGCCCTCGCGCATTGAGGCCATCGATATGGGTCGCCGCGCCCTGCACAATGAGGGCGCTTCGCTGCTGATCGACCGGCTGGAGGGCAAGATAGAGATGGATCTAGACACCGCCAGGCGACTGTTCACGCTCATCTGTGTGCTCCATGCCGGTAAGGCCTCTATGTGGCGCTAGCAGCTAAAGTGTTGCATTCTCCGCCAGTAAGAGTATACAAATGAACAACTTAGGAATAACTGAAGGCAAAAGGACAAAATGGCTAAAGAAGAATTAATGGAATTCAAAGGCGTGGTGAGCGAAATTCTCCCGAACGCAATGTTCCGGGTGACGCTGGAAAACGAGCACGTCATCCTCGCCCACACCGCCGGCAAAATGCGCAAGAACCGTATTCGCGTCCTACAAGGCGATTCCGTTGTCGTTGAAATGACGCCTTACGACCTGACCAAAGGCCGCATTATCTACCGTGAAAAATAAATTGATACTGGCATCTGCCTCACCGCGCCGTCTCGAGCTTTTAAAGCAGATAGGCATCACGCCCGATAAAATCATTCCCGCCGACATTGATGAAACACCCGGCAAAAATGAATTGCCGCGCGATCTGGCGTTACGGCTTTCCTGCGAAAAAGCGCAAGCCATTGCCAAAGATCATAAAGGCACCACGATCCTCGCCGCCGATACGGTTGTGGCCTGCGGACGGCGCGTGCTGCCCAAACCCGAAACCGAGCAAGAAGCACAAAAATGCCTCGAAATTCTCTCCGGCCGCCGTCACCATGTCTATGGCGGAATTGCCGTGATCGACGCCCAGGGAACCCTCAAAAAACGCCTCTCCGACACCGTGGTTCAGTTTAAAAAACTCAGCCAAAAAGAGGTTGAAACTTACCTCAAAAGCGGCGAATGGCAAGGCAAAGCGGGCGGTTACGCCATCCAGGGACTGGCCAGCGCTTATATAAAATTCATCGGCGGCTCGTATTCCAATGTCGTTGGGTTATCTCTTTATGATACAATGGTAATATTGGATAACCCCCAATGTCATCCCGGCGGCGCGCCGTAAGGCGCTTGCACAGCCGGGATCCAGAAGGAACAGCCCGTAAAGCGGGCTGACACATGGATCCCCGATGTTTAAGCCATGCTAACGCATGGCCTCGGGGATGACGAGGAGAGAAGAAGGGATTAAGACGCTTGGACATACTTCTTGAAGAGCTTGAAGGCAGCTTATGGGCCGCGGCTTTAGAGGCCGGACAGCTTCAGGGGCTGGAGATCGACCCGCCGGGCGAGGAAGTGCGCTGGGGCTCTGTCTACTGGGCCAAGGTCAAGACTATCGATGCGGCGATGGATGCCGTTTATCTGGACCTTGACGGCGACAATACCGGGCTGCTGTTCAACAAGGATGTCCGCATCACAAAAAAAGACGGCAAAATCGAAAAGGGCGGGGCAAAGCCGATCGGCAAAACATTCCAGCCCGGCGATATGGTCGCAGTCCAGGCCAAGACCGCCTATCTCATTAAAGACGAAGACGTCCCCGCGCGCTCGGAACACAAATTGCCGCGCATGAGCATGGACATCACCCTGCCCGGCCGTTACCTAATTTTTTGCACGACCATGGACTGCAACCAGATTTCACAGCGCATCCGCGATAAAAAATTGCGTAAACAGCTGCTGAACATGCTGGAGTCGATGGAAGACATCAATGGCTGCATCCTGCGCGCTGCCGCCGCCGACACCCAGACAGATGTGCTGATGAGCGAGGGTAAGATCCTTAAGGAGATATGGGAGCAGATACAACAACACCTGACAGGCGATGAGGTCGGCCTTATTATGCTCGGTCCCGATGCCGTCCAGCGCACCTTAAGTGATCTGGCCACCAAGACGGTTGAACGCATTGAAGTTGTGACCATGGATCATTTCAATGATGTCGAGGAATGGTGCTCACTTTTTGCCCCGGACCTGATGACCAAGATAGAGCCGGTAGAGTTGGAAGATGCGGATGAAGACCTTGCGCTATTTCATTACCGCGACATCATCGGACAAATTGAAGATTTACTACAGCCCTACGCCATCCTGCCGGGCGGCAGCAACATCATTCTACAGGAAACCGCCGCGCTGACCGCGATTGATGTGAACAGAGGCCCGGCTGACTCCTCCCGGCTTGCTATCAATATCGAAGCAACCAAGGAAATTGCGCGGCAGATCAAGCTGCGCAATATCGGCGGTATTATTATTGTCGATTTCCTGAAGCTGGAAAGCAAAAAGGATGAAGGCAAATTAATTGCTGAACTTGAAAAACTAATCGATGACGATCCCTGCACCGTCCAGATTCACGGCATGACCTCTCTGGGCCTGATGGAACTCACCCGCAGCCGCCGCACACCGGCCCTGCAGGAACGCTTTGAAGGCATTGTTGAGTAAAACCACTCACGCGGCTACTTTCTTTTTCTTCGTGCGGCGTTTTTCAACCTGCTTTTCGATATGCTCAATCATCAAACCGGCGATATCTTTTTCCGTGGCACCTTCAACGCCTTCAAGCCCGGGGGCGGAATTAACCTCAAGCACCATCGGCCCGTGATCGGAACGGATCAGATCAACCCCGCTGACCTTTAGCCCGACAACTTTCGCCGCCGCCACCGCCATTTTACGCTCCTTCGGGGTAATTTTAACCTTATGGCCGGTGCCGCCCAGATGAATATTCGCACGAAACTCACCTTCCGCCGCGTGGCGCTCCATCGAAGCCACCACCTTGTCGCCAATGACAAAGCAGCGCAAATCCACACCCTTGGATTCCTTGATGAATTCCTGCACCAGAATATTGGCGTGCAGGCTTTTAAACGCGTTTATCACGCTCTCCGCCGCCTTGTTTGTTTCCGCCAGCACCACGCCGCGCCCTTGTGTGCCTTCCAGCAACTTGATAATCACCGGCGCACCGCCGACAATATTGATCAAATCTTTCGTGTCCAGCGGTGAGTTGGCAAAACCGGTGCGCGGAATATCGATGTCATTGCTGTCGCATAACATTTGCATCGTACGCAACTTATCGCGCGCGCGAGTAATGGCGATCGGCCCGTTCAAAATATAAGAGCCCTGCATTTCAAACTGGCGCAAAACAGCGGTGCCGTAAAAGGTCACGGCCGGGCGAATACGCGGAATGACAGCATCAAAGCGCTTGAGAATTTCTCCACCGCGATAATGAATCTCCGGCTTGCGCGCCGTGATATCCATGTAACAGTTCTTAATGGCGATGAAATGCACCTCATGGCCACGCTGCTCACCCGCCTCGATCAGGCGGCGGTTGGAATAAAGATCCGGATCGGATGCAAGAACGGCAATTTTCATTTTATTCTTCTTTCAAAACGTCTTTGTAAAGCTTTACGACACCGGGCGGCTTACCCAGCAAAAATGATTTTGCCGGATCGACAGCAATGCGCGCTTTCCTGAGCGCATCACGCCCCATCAGCATCCGAAAAGCCATTTTATGCCGTGATGTTAGTGTAATTTCTGCGTTAAAAACCTTATCAGCGAATTCAACCTGCGTGTTAATCACATATCTTTTTTCACGCTCCCCGTTCGAGCTGGTGACAGCCCTTCTATCGACCAAAGGCGCCTCGCAGGTCACCACAAGGTCCTCTTTCTTTTTCAAAGGCGGGATGTCAAAGCGGACAAAATCCTGCCCGTCTTTCGTAAAAATCTTGATATTTTCGGCATGTAGAGCCGATGTTTTGGCACCCGTATCGATCTTGGCCTTAACAGCAGGCAGCCCCAAATTCGGCAAAGCGCACCATTCTTCCCAGCCTATCAGCGTTTTCTTGAGTTTGGGCATTTTCCCGCTTCTCCCCGGCAGCCTTACAGATAGAGGAGTATTATCCACTCTGGAGCACCCTTCAAGCGTAAAATGGCTCTTTTCAGGCTGGACAGCGCGCGCCCTATCTTTTATAAGCCGATAGTTGATTATTTCCCCTAAGGCCCAGGTAGCTCAGGGGTAGAGCAGGGGACTGAAAATCCCCGTGTCGGTGGTTCGATTCCGCCCCTGGGCACCATTACTTTCTAACATTGAATTCTGGGAAGGCTCTCAGCTCTCAGCGCTTCATTTATTCTTTTGCCAAGAAAATGTTCTTTATTTAGCTGGGACAGGAACCGGGCGGAGGAAATATCATTCCGGATAAGAAACCCCAGACTACCAGAAACATTTCCATTTACTCGGAGATAATTTTCTTCTGTTTTTATCAGCGTTACAAATGGATTATCTTTTACACCAAACTCAGGTCCAAAATCATTGGTTTGGATTTCCCCTTGAGTTCCTCCAGCCGTAACCACGAAAGATGCATTAAGGTTTTTAACGCTTTTAACCCATGAACCCGCGACATCTGATTCCTCGCTCGTAATAATGGCACGCGAATCTTTGTAAACATTTGCAGCTTTAGATAAATCATCAAACCCCAAACTTAACAGTTGCCGCTCATCCAAACCCCAGGATTCTGGTAAAAAGTTTGGAGCACCGCAAATAAACACAACATCCGTTGATGGAAAGCTTTCCGGACAATCGTGACTATTGGCAGCCGCTAACAAAAAGTCGCTTTGGGCCGGAGGGAGAAGATTATAGATATGGAACTCGGCTTGCTCATGAAAAGGAATCCCTGCTTCGGAAAACTGGCGCGCAATAATCGAGATATTGACTTGATCGCAGTCATATAACACTCCCTTCATATCAACCAAAGCACCAACCAAAGAAATATGACGCAAAGCATTCTCTGACGTGGCTAGAGCAATTTCCCAATCACGGAATTGGCTGACCAATCTCTGGTCCAGCTTTTCATCATGGTATGGAGGATTCCCAAAATTATCTTGTGGAGGTTGCCCACGCATCGTTACGTTCCTATTGTCGCCCGTTGATTATTCAACGCGCGTTTTATTAACATAACAACATCCTCTTTGTCAAATGAAAGGGTCTACCACCTTCGCGAAGACCACAGCCACTGCTCGGGATGGGTTTTGACCCAGCCGCCGATCAAATCGTTGATCTGCCCGGTAATCGCCTGGACATCGGCCTTTTTATCACCACTTAAGCTGACTGGAAGGCGCATGCATTCTATCCGGAAATGCGCACCCTTCTCGCGGATCACACAGCCGGCCAGCAGCGGAATATTATAGCGGCACACCAGCAAAGCCGGGGCGTGGTTGGTTTTGGCGTCCACGCCGAGAAACGGCGCATCAATCCCCTGCGATTCACGCTGATCTACCAGCATGCCGATAAAACTGCCCTTTTTGGCCGCCTCCATCGCCCGTTTCATGCTGTCCGCCCCTTTGGCCACCAACTCGCCGGTGCAGATATTCTGGCGATAGCGCTTCAGCCGTTTTTCCAGCACTGGATTTTTAATTTCGCGGTAAAAGCTGATCTGCCGCCGCCCCAGCGCAACAGAAGGCGCCAAAGACAGCTCCCAATTACCAAAATGACCGCTCACCAACACCGCAGCCATATCCTCAGCCAGCCCATGAACAGCCTCTTCCATGCCGACATAACGAAAACGCTCAGGGTCTTCAATAATTTTTCGCGTATGGGGGATTTCGCCAAAGACGCGCCCGACATTTTCCCACATGGTCAGGGCACTGCGGTTTCGCTCCTCATCCGAAAGCTCCGGCATGAACCGCACCAGATTTTCCATCACGCGGCTGTGACGCTTCATGCGCGGCCCGACAAAGCGCATTAACTTACCAGGAATAGCCGAGGCCATATCAATCGGCAACGCGCCGAGCAGCGCCAGCACAGCGATGACAAAAAACGCCTCTATTCTGTATTGAATACTCTTTAAAACTGTTATCTCACTCATTTCAATAATCTTTTATTCGCCAAGCCGCCCATCTTTATATATTTACAAAGACCCGTCCAGCTTTACCTTGCTCCTCTTTTGAAATAGGCTTTAACGTCTGGAATCACGCAAGGAACCTATCCATGTCACTCAAAGGAAAAACCGCCATCATCACCGGCTCGACCAGCGGCATCGGCCTCGGGCTGGCGCAGAGTTTTGCCGATGAAGGCGTCAATATCGTTATCAACGGTTTCGGTGAGGCCGATGAGATCGAGCAAAACCGCGCCGCCATCGAGAGCAAGGGTGTCAAATGCGTCTATAACGGCGCCGACATGACCAAGCCGAATGAAATTGTTGCCATGGTCGAGGGTGCGCAGGAAGAATTCGGCTCCGTCGATATTCTGATCAACAATGCCGGAATCCAGCATGTCGCGCCTATTGAGGAATTTACGGCCGCAAAATGGGACGCGATCATTGCGATTATTCTTTCATCGGCCTTTCACACCATCGCAACCGCTTTGCCGATGATGAAAAAACAGGGCTGGGGACGCATCATCAACAACGCCTCGGCGCATGCGCTGGTCGCCTCGCCTTATAAGGTCGGCTATGTCGCCGCCAAGCACGGCATTGCAGGTCTGACCAAAACCGTGGCGCTGGAGGTGGCCGAGCAAAACATTACCGTCAACGCCATCTGCCCCGGCTATGTGAAAACGCCACTGGTTGACGGCCAGATTACCGATACCGCCAAAGCACGAGGTATCAGCGAAGAAGAAGTGGTGCGTGATGTGCTGCTGGCCGCACAATGGACCAAGAAATTCGTCACGCCGGAGCAAATCGCCAAACTCGCGATCTTCCTGTGTTCCGATGCCGCCGAAAACATCACCGGCACGACACTTTCAATGGATGGCGGCTGGACGGCGGCGTGAGCGGTAACACAAAAGAAATAGCTTAAAAAAACCAGCTATTTTCATTTCTCTTTTATAATAGGGTCTAATGGGCACCATTGATTATTGGCCATACCGCCCTAACCCATTGAAAACAAACCAACAACCACACACCCGGTAAACCGCTTTTGCGCTAAATTTACATTGTATTTTATCTAAATCTTACCTCTTTTTAAGGCTTTTTATAGTAATATGTAAAGATAGATATAGAGCATCGGTGCAGTTGGGGTCCGGGCTTTATATTACTTGGGTTCAAATATTACGAGTATAACGCTAGAGGCGGGGGAAACCATGGCTTACAAAAATTCAGATGATCTTTCAGGCAATTCGGAAACGGGCACACAGCCTGTGACAATGACAGCGGAAGGCAACACAGTTGATCTTCCCGATGCGTCCTTTGTCCGCGATGCTGACATTCAGCGTGATGGAATGGACCTTGTCCTTGAAGGACCGGACGGCACGATTGTCATCGAAGGTTATTTTGCCGCTGATCCTGCGCCCGATCTTGTCGCGCCTGATGGCAGCACCCTGACACCCGAACTTGTGAATTCTTTTGCCCATAGCGATAGCCAATATGCCGATGCCGGCTCTATGAACGATGCCTCCCCTGTCGGCAGCGTTCAGGAAGTATCCGGCGAAGCCACGGTAACGCGCCTGGACGGCAGCGTTGAAGTTATCATTTCAGGCACACCGATCTTCCAGGGCGACGTGGTTGAAACCTCCGGTGAAGGCGCTGTGAACATCGTCTTTATCGACGAAACCAGCTTTGCTGTTTCCGAAGATGCACGCCTTGCGATTGACGAGTATGTTTTTGATCCGGCCACGCAGTCCGGCTCGACTAATTTTTCTGTTCTCAAAGGTGTTTTTGTCTTTACCTCCGGCCTGATCGGACGTGATGACCCGGACGATGTTGAAATTGATACGCCCGTCGGCTCTATCGGTATTCGCGGCACCATCATTATGGGTGATGTCGATGAAGGCGAGATTACAGTTGTCGAAGGCGCGATTGTCCTGCGCGATCTACAGGGCAATGAAATGACCCTGGCCAATCAGTTTGAAACTGGAAAATTTATGCCCAGCGAAGGTGGCATCGAGCATATGGGCAACATGTCCGCCGATCACATGAGCCATAAGTTCGCAAGCATCTCAGGCGTTGCGCCAGACTTATTCTCTTCTTTAAACGACGCCGCTTCGGAAAGCGGTGACGGCGGAGAGGACGGCATTGCCAATCAAAACCCGCAAAACCTTGAAGAAGGCGACGAATCCGGCGAAGGCACCGAAGCCGCTCCGGAAAGTGAAGATGCGGCGGCTGATGAAACAAAAACACATGACCAGGCTGGCGCGGAAGCGATCGACGAGGTTGTCGATCAGAGCGCTTCAGAAGAAGGCGAAGGACCAAAAATGCAAATGCCGCCACCGGGCACCGACCCGTTTACAGGTGATGATACGAGTGGCTTCGGCGACGGCACGATGACGACAACCGACACGACAATGACAACAACAACGACCGACCCTACGCCAACCGGGAGCACAAACGGCGACACGACGACGACAGCTAACACAACAACGAACACAAGCAACACAAATGAACCGCCCCCACCACCTTTCACGGTTGATGTAGCTGAATTTGGACTGTTGGAAAACCAGTCCACAGGCATTGTTGCCAAGCTGCATGGAAATGGCGTGGCTTTTATGAATGTTAGTCTGAACGGACCCAATACAGCCGACTATAATCTTGTGCGCGTCAACGACAATACATTCGATGTTGTTTATACGGGAGCACCGCTGGACTTTGAATCTGTTCAGAACCTGCCACCAATTGGATTTAGCGCCGTTGACGGCACGGGAACGCGCGTTTTTGACGGTGGCTTTGCGCCGTCTGTCAACAATCTGTTTGACGAAGCTCCGACCATAGCCCCGCTTGTAGAAACAGGCATTCCTGCAGAATATTTTGCCGCCTCTGAAGGAAGCAACTGGGTTCTGGACTTGAATGAATTATTTAAAGATATTGAAATACCAAGTGGCGATGTGTTGAGTTACAAGCTGACAACATCATCATTAACTGCATTTAATGCCACCGACGTAGCAGGCTATATAACAAGTGCGAGCATTGATGCCGCTGGAAATATCTTTTCAAATTATTTGTCCCTTAACTTTGCAAACACTGATTTTGGAGGCTTGGCAGGAAACACCAGCTTCGAACTTGGAATTCAAGCCATAGACGCCGGAGGCATAGCTTCTACCAGTGATTTCACCGTAACATTTAATGTTTATGATCAAATACAGACTGGCTCAGGACCAATTACATTGGCGCCTACTCAGACATATAACTCCAACAACCCGGAATCATTTATTTTCACCGGCTCTAACAACAGCTATGTATTAACAGGTGCTGGCAATGACAGCATCACCGTTACAAGCTCCGACAACAATAACATCAATACAGGAGCAGACGATGATATGATCACCGTAGACAACACCTCAAACATGAACAATATTATGGGCGGAGAAGGCAACGACACCTTTTCCATTTTTGGTGTTGATAATAAATTCTATGGCATGCAGGACAATGATGTTTTCACCCTTCAGCTGACAAGCACGAGCGTTTTGGCCGACCTTATGGCTGCTGGCCCCGGCGGCAACACCCACCTGGACGGCGGGCAAGACGGGTTTGATACATTAAAATTTGGAACGTCAAGCGCTAGCGTTGCCATTGACTTCGGAACATTTGATGACACTCTAATAAGGAACTTTGAAAAGCTAGATATAGCCAACGGCGAAAACAATGCCGTCACCATCGGATATCAGGATATCTTCCAGATGACAGATAAAGACAATGTTCTAAAAATAAATCTGGACGCTGGTGATACGCTAACTATAGATGACGAGGGCCAGTCTGTTACTGTTGATAATAGCGGTGCCGATCCTGTTTACTATATTGGCGACGTTACTTTGATTGTCGATGGCACAACAAACGTTGCCGTTATCTAGAAAAAATGAGTTAGAATTTCAAAAAGGCCGCTTCAATGCGGCCTTTTTTACATCAGCATCGCCACAGCCTCTTTCCAGCCCATATAAAGTGCTTCACGCTGCTGTGCATCCATATTCGGTTCATAGCGCCTATCCGCGTGCCAGCCTTTGGCAACATCCTCCAGACCATCAAAAACACCTACCTGAATACCGGCCAGCGCCGCTGCGCCCCAGGCCGTCGTTTCCACGACTTTTGGAATCTCCACGGGTTTACCCAGCATATCGGCCAAAAACTGACAGACAAATTCATTGGCGACCAGCCCGCCATCGGCGCGAATGACCGCTGGTTCTTTTCCGCTATCTCCACGCATCGCATCCATGAGGTCCAGCGTCTGATACCCCTGCGCCTCCAGTGCCGCACGAGTGATATGCGCCTTAGTACTCTCGCGCCCGAGGCCGGAAATGATTGCCCGCGCATCCGGCTTCCAGTACGGCGCACCCAGCCCGGTAAAAGCCGGAACAAAATACACGCCGCCATTATCCGTGACAGACGTCGCTAAGGCTTCGCTTTCCGCGGCATCATCAAAAACCTCCAGCCCATCGCGCAACCATTGCAGCGCCGCCCCAGCAATAAAAATAGAGCCCTCAATTGCATAAGTGGTTTTACCGTTCAAACGATAGCCAATCGTGGTCAGCAGACGGTTTTGCGATTGCTTAAACGCCCCGCCGATATTCATCAGGGCAAAACAGCCCGTTCCATAGGTTGATTTGACCATGCCGTGCTCGAAACATGCCTGACCGATCAACGCCGCCTGCTGATCCCCGGCCATACCGCCAATGGTGAGAGTCTCGCCGAATAATTCCGTGCTGCCAAAATCGGCAACATTATCTTTCACTTCGGGCAACAAGGAGTTCGGAATATTGAACAGCTTCAAAAGCGCTTCATCCCATTTTTGCTCCACTATATTATAGAGCATGGTGCGTGACGCATTCGTCGCATCCGTTGCATGCGCCTTGCCGCCGGTCAAATGCCAGAGCAAAAACGTGTCAATCGTGCCGAAAGCCAGCTCCCCTTTTTCTGCCCGCGCCCGCACGCCATCCACATTGTCTAAAATCCAGGCAATTTTTGTCGCCGAAAAATATGGGTCCAGCAACAACCCCGTCTTCCCTGCCACCATGTCCTCATGACCTTGCTCTTTCAACTGCCCACATAATGCCGCCGTGCGCCGGTCCTGCCAGACAATGGCGTTATACACCGCCTCGCCGCTCTCGCGGTCCCAGACAATCGTGGTTTCGCGCTGGTTGGTGATGCCGATCACGGCCGGTGCGCCCCCCTCCTCGATCACACCCTGACACGCCCAGAGCGTATCGCTCCAGATATCATCAGGGTTTTGTTCAACCCAACCGCTTTGCGGGTAATGCAGCTTCAGTTCCTTTTGCCGCATGGCAATGATGTCGCCATCAGGAGAAAATAAAATCGCCCGCGAGCTGGTCGTGCCCTGATCAATCGCCAGCAGGTTTTTCGTCATGGGTTGGTCCCTTCTAAAATTTCTTTAAGCGCGCGCGTTAAATTCTGCGCGGTTTGCGGGACAACATGCAAGCCCAGTTTCGAGCGCCGCCATAAAATATCGTCTACCTCACGTGCCCATTCATAGCGCACAAGATAAACAATTTCCGCTTCATAAACATCATCGCCGTAATGCACGCCTAAATCTTCAAGGCTGCCTGCGCCGCTTAAAAAACGATCCATCCGCGTGCCGTAGCTGCGCGCATAACGCTCCAGCAAGCCTTCCGGAATCCACAGATATCTGGCGCCCTGCGTCACCAAAAACGCATCAAAATCATCGATATCCCCGCCCGGCAAGGGATCGGCAAAAGTCCAAGCAGCCCCCGACTTTCCGGCCATCTTTAAAATTTTGCTTACCGCCTCTTCCGCCAGATGTCTATGGGTCGTCAGCTTGCCACCGAACACGGAAATCATAGGCGCCTGCATGTCCTTGTGGCGGTATAATCTGTAATCGCGGCTGGCCGACGTCGCATTACCGTCTCCTTCATCAAACCCATGAGAAAACAGGGGCCGCACGCCGCTATAGGACCAGACTACATCACCGGATAAAACTTGGCTTCGAAACGCATCGTTATACGCCGCACAAAGATATGCGACCTCGCCCGGCGATATTTGTGCGGCGATCGGATCGCCCTCATAGTCTTCTTCCGTCGTCCCGATCAAAGTAAAGTCGTGCTCGTAAGGAATAACAAACACAACCCGCTTGTCTTTTTGCTGAATGAGATAAGCCTGATTACCTTCATAGCGCTTCGGCACAACAATGTGGCTGCCCTTGACCAGCCGGACACGCGGAACATCAGACTCCTTAGATGCAAGGTCTGACGCCTCGAGTACTCCACGCACCCACGGACCAGCAGCATTAATCACCATAGCGGCTGTTATATCTCTTTCTTCTCCAGACCCTATATCCAGTATACTCACACGCCAGAGATCGCCCTGACAATGCAGCCGCGTGCAGGCCGTGCGGGTCAAAATCTCCGCACCTCTTTCCATCGCATCCATCGCGTTCAAAACAACCAGCCGCGCATCATTGCCCCAGCAATCGCTATAGACAAAGCCCTTCTGATAACGATCTGCTAAAATTTTGCCGTATTCATGGCTTTTAAGATCAAGGCCCCTGGAGCCGGCTAATTTCTTCCGCCCTGCGAGATGATCGTAGAGAAAGAGCCCGAGCCGGATCATCCAGGCCGGGCGCTGATCCTCATCATGGGGCAAAACGAATTCCAGAGGCCAAACAAGGTGCGGCGCACCCTGTAAAAGGATTTCGCGCTCTTTGAGGGATTCACGCACCAGACCAAATTCAAAATATTCAAGATAGCGCAAACCACCATGAATCAGCTTTGTACTGGAAGATGAGGTTGCACTGGCCAGATCGCCGGCCTCGACTAGAAAGACCGACAACCCGCGCCCAGCCGCATCACGCGCAATCCCCGCCCCGTTTATACCGCCACCAATGACACATAAATCGTAATCAACCATCGCTGTAAAATACAGCATGTTGAAGGAGGTGCAAAGGAGAGTTTAAGCCGCAATGCGGTGAACGATAATACGCAGCTTGGCTTCAAGCTGCGCCGCTGAGAACGGTTTTTTGATATAACCCGTCACGCCGGAGGTCTTGGCCTCCACAATCGATTCCAGGTCGCCGCGCCCGGTCACCATCAGAAACGGCATATCAGGGTCGACCGTACGCAATTGCCGCAAAAGCTCCACACCGTTCATCGATGGCATATTCCAGTCGCACATGATGATATTGATAAACTCATAAGCGGAATCGATAAACTGCAGTGCCTCCTTGCCATCCGGCGCTTCAAATATCTGGGTGATCCCGAGCTCCGCCAGCATATTACGCATCATCGCACGCGCTTCACTCTGATCTTCAACCAAGAGAACTTTTAAATCTTTCAGCTCCGCTCCATTTCCCACGCCCACAAACTCCTTATTGCATTTTATTGCTCCGCGGGACCTCCAGTCTGCCAATGGGCACTCGCTACTTCCCGCTCTTCATCGATATTGGAATTATCGTTCTCACGCAGTCTTTGATAAACAAGCCGAGCCAGAGATTCATATTCGAGTGGCTTGGCCATAAAATAGGCATCTTCCGGGAGCTCAACCCGCGCCATTTTTCCATTGGCTGGATACCCGCTCATAAATATAATTTTAGTCTCTTCTCGCAAAGATTGAAACAATTCCGCCAGTTTCACACCATTGAGTTCCGGCATCACAACATCAGTTAGCAGGATGTCAATTTTACCTTCAAAATCTTCCTGTTTTGCAAGAGCCTCATTTCCATTACTCGCTTCTATTACCGTCATACCCAATTTCTCCAACATGCCGCCGACAAGCATTCGTAAATCCGGCTCATCTTCTGCCACCAAAACCGTATAACCGTTTAATTGCAAATTCTTGATATCTTCAACATTGCCTGCAACCTGCCTTGATGGCTCTTTATCACTCATCAGAATATAGACGGCCATTGTTGTCCCTCTGCCCGGAGCAGACTGAACATCTATCGTGCCACCAATTTCCTTGACCAAGCCATAGACCATGGATAGGCCAAGCCCCGTTCCCTTACCCTGCTCCTTGGTTGTAAAAAACGGATCAAAAACACGATTCAGCGTTTCTTTATCCATCCCCATCCCGGTATCCGTCACACTCAAACAGGCAAATCTATTTTCTTTTTCTTCTTCTGGGATGCTGGAAGGAAGCTCCTCCTTCTCAACCTCTTTAACTTCCACCATAAAGGCTCCACCATCCGGCATGGCATCGCGCGCATTCACAGCAAAATTCATCAGAATCTGACCAACCTTATCGGGCGCACCCTCTATACAAACCTGGCGCGGCGGCGTTCTCATTGTAAACCGGATGGACGCGTCCAGCAGCGGACGCAGAAGGGTTTCCTGCTCCCTGACAACCTCACATAAATCAATCACATCCTGTGTCACAATCTTGTGACGGCTGAACATCAGCATGCGCTGGGTCAGACTTGCTGCACGTTTGGTAGCAACACGCGTATGCTCCAGATAGTCAGAAACCTTGCTGCCTTCTTCGATTTCATTGGAAGCAAGCCTGACATAACCATCTATAATCGACAGGACATTGTTAAAGTCATGGGCCACACCGGCTGCCAGCTGCCCTAAAGCCTCTAGTTTTTGCCCTTGAAAAGCCTCAGCTTCCCGTAACTTTTGTTCGGTTGTCTCCGTAAAAATACCGATAAACAAATCCAAACGCTCCGCACTGTCTTTGACAGGCGTCAGCTTCACACTAAACCAGCGAGGGCTTGCTTCTCTGGAAATAGCAACTTCAATATCAGTTGCCTCCCCTTCTTTAATTGCCTGAAAAAGCGATTGCGCAGCATCATGATTATCAAGAGCATCCAGAACAAACGCCCAGTCATTCCCGACAATTTCTCTACGCGGCATCTCTACAAGCTTACAAAACGCATCATTGGCAAATATAACGGGATTGTTTTCTGTTTTGGGATCGCTGATAATAATCCCGGTCGCCGCTGCCTCAATAGCCTGTGTAAGCTCATGACTATAGCGATTAAGACGAAGAAACTGTTGCTCATGCTCCCTCAGGTCGCTGATGTCATCCAGAACAAAAACAACACGCTTACCTTCTGTTTTTTTGGCTTCAACATGACATATACTTCCTTCGCCCCATTCAATAACCTCACGAAAATCTTGAGAGTCTTGTTGCCTAGCCGTTTTGTCGATTGCATTTTTTAGGCTCTCGTCATATTCAATGGCGTGGTCATATAAGTAATTTAAAAAACTATCGAGCGTTAGAATGTCGCCCTGCTCTTTGTGTATAAAAGGCAGGAATTCATAAGCCTGCCTGTTGGCCTTGAGGAACTTTTCTTCTGCATCAAAAAACACCAGCCCACGGCCCGGCATACCCATTGAATCTTCAAATAGATCAGAAACGCGCCCCCATTTATTTTTCTGCCGCCATAAAAAATAAAGAGCGACACCCGCCACAACCAGAAGGACCGTCTCAAACCCCAAAGCCAACCATGCATAATCTTTCATATTCTCCACCCAATAAATTATCACCTTCTAATAAATTACCCCCAGCAATGCCTAAAAGCACAGCCCTTCTTACTTTGACATACATAAGCATATCCCTAACACTTAAGAATAGGATTCTGGTTCCTGGTCTTTATTTGCATTCTGCAAATGATTTTTGTCCTCTAAAGCCGTACCCCAATGCCCTTTCGTGCATTTTTTTTAGCCATTTTGATTCTGATACCTACATATCTGGGTATCTTCGTGGCATTCTACGCTCCCAATGCCCTGGCAGAAGACTCAACGCAGAACCATCAATACTCTCCCATGCTTTTTGGCGCTTTGGGCCTGAATACAATTCCAAATGCCCGCATGGCACCGGCTGGTACAATCTCAGCCGGCGTATCAACGCTTGATCCTTACGTTCACGGCTTTCTCGGCTTTCAAATGGCAGACCCGCTATTTATCGCTGTCCGCCAGAGCGCAGAAGTTTCCAATATCAACGCCTCGGCAGACCGCCTCTATCCCGGCGTTGATCTCAAATTGCAGCTTATGAAGGAAAACCGCTACCGCCCGGCTGTTGCGCTTGGTTTACAATCGGCTATCGGTCATAAACGCATGGCCGGAGAATATCTTGCCCTGTCCAAACGCTATCGCGACTTTGATTTCACAGCCGGCATGGGATGGGGCCGCTTCGGCAGCGCCGGTCATATTGATAATCCGTTGAAATCCTTCAGCGGCCATTTCGGCAGCGCACGCAGCCTCGATGGAGAAATGCCAAACGATGTGGCTGATTGGTTTACCGGCGAGAAAATCGGGCTGTTTGGCGGCGTGGAATATTTCACATCTTTTGTTGACGGACTATCGGTCAAGCTGGACTGGGGCGCCGACCGCTACGTGGCCGAAAGAACCGCCTTTGGTTTTAATGCTCCCGCCCCCTGGTCGGCCGGGCTTGCCTATCAACCGGTGCCGTGGGCAAATATGAGCGTTGCAATGCAGGGCACCGATAAAGTTATGGGCCGCTTATCGGTGCAGGGAAGCCCGGATAGCTGGCCGTTTAAAAACCATCAGGAGACACAACCCGAACCTTTGCGTCGCTTCCGAACCGAGCTTGCTTTGCCGGGGCAAATGGAAGTTTCAGCCAACAGCGATGGTATTATGCTTTATGACGCGTCCCGCGACATGCATTTTGCCCAGGCAAAGCTCCATATAAACGCCCATACGCCGATGCCGCTTCAGCTGGGCCAGACTGTGCGCCATATGGCCAATCACGCCGGACCGGCCATTGAGGAACTCTACATCACACCAACGCTTCATAATCTGCGCGGCCCGACAGTGCGTCTGATACGCAGTGATTTTGAGCAGGCTCTTGCACAAAAACAAGGAAGCCCGGCAGAAATCTGGCGCAACGCTGCGTTCATTACGCACAATGAAAAACCGGAAGGCGCAAAAGAAGAATCGTCATTCCGGCTGATCGATTACTTTAAGCCCACAAACTTTAGATTAATTCTCGATAACGATTTCAGCCTGTCCGAAGAGGACAGTGGCACGCTTTACCGCACAGCCCTGATCATAGAAAAAACCGCTCCGAAGTTTTTTGGCCTGCTGACAAGTGGCGCAGCGGTGCGGATCAACATCTCTGACAATCTCGATAATATCCGTAAATTTCGCCCGCGTGTTTTATTGCCGGTGCGTAGCAATGTCGATGAGTTTGCCGACACCAGAGTCAGTGTCGAGCGCCTTTACACCAGCTTTACCCACAGCTTCAATCCGAACCTGCACACTGCTCTGACCACAGGCTATCTCGAAGAAATGTATGCGGGCTTTGGCGGTGAAATTCTCTACCGTCCCTTTGGCAAACGTTTTGCCCTTGGCGCTGAAAGCTGGCTTGCCTTAAAACGCGATCCCGATGCCAATATGCATATGGGGTTGAACGGCGATCATCTTTTGAGCGGACATGTGAATGCGTGGTATGACATTCCTAATCTTGATCTCACGGTGCAGGGCCGCGCCGGACGATATCTGGCCGAAGATGTCGGTGCCAGCCTGGCACTGCAAAAGGACTTCAAAAACGGCGCAAAACTAGAAGGATTCGTCACAGTCTCAGACAATGCCGATTTCGATGTGTTTGGCGGCACCACCCATGCCTATAACGGCATCCGCTTTTCCCTGCCGCTGGGCAGTATCAAACATGTGCCCCAGGGCAGTGAAATCCGCGTCAAAATAGCGCCGCAGGGCCGCGACATAGGCCAGTCTATCGATAACCCCCTGCCACTTTATGAAGCCACAGAAAGCTTCTCCAAAGACCATCTGATAGCTCACTGGAACAGCGTTTTGGAATAGCTTATCTCTTACCCCTCCACCCCCTCACCCACTGCGGCTAACACTGCTTTGCAGCGAAGCCTCGTTACCCTCTCCCTTGGGGAGAGGGATGTGTAAGCTTAGTAAGCGTAGCGAACTTAGCTGAAGCTGGGTGAGGGGGAAAAACCCTGAAAAAACCCTCTAAAATTAACTTTTTTCCAAGAAAAAACCTGTTATCCTGAAAGATGAGGGGAATGACGTTAAAACCATGAAAAACGTAATTTTTAGCGCGATATTGGCTTTATGTTTGCTGACAACCGGGCAAGCCTATGCAGTCTGTTCGTCTCCTGCGGGCGTAGCCGGTGAAATTGAATACGACACCACCGCCAACACATTTGAATATTGCGACGACACCAACTGGGTCGACATGAAACACGATGCCGGTGGCATCACAGGCCTGATCGGGCACTGGAAACTCGATGAAACCAGCGGCTCATCCATCACCGATTCCTCCGGCTCCGGCAACACAGGCACATGGAGCGACAGCGTCGATGACGATGTCACGGGTGAAACTGCCGCCGGGGTAATTGATACCAGCATCAATTTTGACGGCAGCAATGACAAAATCACCTTGACCTCCGCCAGCGCTGCCAACAAAACTGCCTTCACCATGTCCGGTTGGTTCAAATCAGATGTCGCCGTACAAACAACCAGGCAAGTTGTCTATAACGAAGCCAACACCGGTCAGTGCGACAACGAAACTGTCCGGCTTCAGTTCTTGGATGGGCAGACCGGACAACCCGGAACCAATGTCTTTTTAGAGGCCAACAACACAACCGTGCTGAATGCAGCGCAGGTTGAGTTGAAAGACAGCACCTGGCATCATATGGTCGGGGTGGTCGATACAGTGTCAGACGATCACCGCCTTTATGTTGACGGCGTAGAATACACGCAGACCACAGCAATTGGCACCCTGTCCAGCCAGACAGTTTACACCAATATCGGGGGAAGGGGTTGTGCCAACGGCAACATGGATGGTGAAATCGACGATGTGCGGATTTACGATCGCGCCCTGACCAAGGCCGAAGCGCTGGCGCTCTACGCGGCTGGTATTGAACTTGATAAGGGCCTGCTCGGACATTGGGAACTTGATGAGACCACCGGCACGGTGCTATCCGATTCCTCTGCGGGCGGCAATGATTCCGGCTTTGACGATGACAGTGATGATGATCAAAACGATGACATCTCTGCAGAATCCACCACTGGCCGGGTCGGCACAGGAGCCATCGATTTTGACGGCACGGATGACTACGGCGCCGCCCCTGCCACCAATCTTTTGACAGGTGGCTACGGCGAACTTACCGCCGCCGCCTGGGTGAAGGTGGGGGCATCCAATAATAGTAACGCCCGCATTATAACCTATGCCAATAATGACAATGACCGGTTTACCATTCGTCTGGATGATGCGAACACAACAGCTGATGTAAGTGGCTATGTAGAGAGCGGCAATACTGAATACAACCTCGACAATTCATCTGACAATGTGATCACCGATGCGGATTGGCACCATGTTACCATGACCTTTACCAATGGTGATACCACACGTCTCTATGTTGATGCTGTGGAAGTCGGGGAGCAAATCGGGAGCAATGGATCAGGAACCGTTTTTAAAAAGGCAAACGATATTGTCTATATCGGCGTTGGGAACCACGATGACGCTACTCATTTCTTCGACGGCGTGATCGACGATGTGCGGATTTATGACCGCGCCCTGAACTTTGCGGAGATTGAAAATTTGAACCATATGGGCGCTCTGATTGGCCATTGGAAGCTGGATGAGAGCGGCAACACAAGCACGGCTGTTGATTCTATATCAGCAAATAACGGCACGTTAACAAGCTTCCCCGCCGATCCAACGGCCAACTGGGTTACAGGCAATATCGACGGCGCACTCGATTTTGACGGCACGAATGATCACATTTTAGTTTCAAGCCCCGACCTGCCGACCGATGATTTCACCTACGCAATGTGGGCCTATCTGCATACAGTCAATGACGAGGACCTGATCATGATCAGTGATGGCGCTGGCGGAAATGAAATTGATCTTTTTGTGGACCCGGCTTTGACACTTGATATCAACGATGGAACCGTTATATCCAGCACAGGCGTCGTCACCGCCAATACCTGGACACATATAGCCATCACCCGCAGCGGAAGCTCAGTTCAACTTTATATTAACGCTGTACCTGACGGATCCGGAACAGAGGCTGCTACCCTGAACTTTTCAACCTGTGACTTGATCATCGGGGCGGACGCTGATAGCGCCTGTACCGGCACCCTTGGCAACTATACCAATGGCCTGATTGATGATCTGCGCATTTACGACCGGGGGCTAAACGCCGCGGAAGTCAGTGATCTTTATAATACCACCACGCCCTGTTCCACAGCCGGGCAGATGTATTATGATGCAACCGATGAAGTGTTTAAATTCTGTGACGGCACGGATACATGGCCCGTCGCGCCGGACGGTGTGGGTGGAGGCGGGTGCGTAACCCCGACAGCCACCGCCGGGGCGATGAACTACAATGCCGGCACCGATGTCATGCAATATTGCGATGGCGCCAGCTGGGTTGATATTGATTAAAGCCCACATTTCCACCCCTCACCCAGCTCCAGCTAAGCTCAGGCCTTGCCTTCGCTAAGCTTTCACATCCCTCTCCCATGGGGAGAGGGTAAGTATTTATTAGCGAGGTGAAAGCCGAGCTTAGAAATACTGGGTGAGGGGTGGCGGGAGAAAGCAAAAAAAACCGCCATATAAATATGACGGCTTAGTTCAGTACCAGATCGAATGAAACATATATTGGATTAAAACTTAATTCTCTTCTCTTGATGTCATATGGCCGTTTGGCCTCTCTTGCCGCTGTTTGCCCGCTATAATTCTTTTTTAATCTCTATACTTCTATAATACATACAATTTTATGTAAATTCAAGCCATTTTTATTTTTCCAGTAGTTTCAATAAGTTACCCATATCTTCGGGTATGGCTTTTTCGAAGGTCATCGCTTCTTTTGTCACCGGATGGATAAATTTTATGCTCTGTGCGTGCAGCGCCTGACGATCAAAAGCGGCAATAGGATCAATAACATCGCCCTCATACCCCTCCTTTTTCAGCGCCGCCTTAAGCGCTGTTGGTTGCGGGCCATATAAAGAGTCACCGATTAAAAAATTGCCCAGAGTCGCCATATGCACGCGGATCTGGTGCGTGCGTCCCGTCTCCAGCTTACATTCCACCAAAGAACACGCCTCACCGAAGGACCGCTCGATCTTATAATGCGTGATCGCCTCCCGCCCGTTTTTCTCATTAATCGCCATTTTCTGGCGGTTCGTCGGGTGACGGCCTATCGGGCGGTTCACTTTGCCCTTGGGCGGCACCGGAACTTTAAACACCAGCGCCTTATAGACCCGGCTCAAAGACCGGTCCGATAATTGTTCCGATAAGCCCTTGTGCGCCTTGTCGGTTTTGGCAACCACCATTAATCCTGTGGTGTTTTTGTCGAGGCGGTGCACAATGCCCGGACGCATGACCCCGCCAATGCCGGAAAGCTCCTCGCCGCAATGATGGAGCAACGCATTGACCAGCGTGCCGCTCTGATGCCCTGCGCCTGGATGCACCACCATCCCGGCCGCCTTATTAATCACCAGCAAATACTCATCCTCGAATACAACATCCAATAGAATATCTTCGGCTTCCGGATCGCAGGGAACGGGCGGCGGAATGTCGATTTCAAGGACATCCCCAACCTCCAGCTTGCGTGATGCCGCTTTCAGAGCCGCCCCATTTATGATCACCTGCCCGTCATCAATCAATGCCTGCACGCGTGAACGTGACAAGTCTTCACACAGCAAACTCAAAGCCTTATCCGCCCGGCTTCCGGCATAACTTTCATCTATAATAAAACGATACGTTTCGTTTTTTTCTGGGGAGAGTGAAGAGGTTTCTGATATCATTTTAGAGTCCTGGTGGTGTGAGCAAAGAAAGAGAAATGCGCCGAAAACCCTGAATTTCGAGAACCGCATCGGAGAATACAATGACGTATTTGAGAAGTGGAAGCACAGAAATTTTGGGTTTGCAGGCCATTTATCAAACTTTGCTCACAGCGGCTCATGGCAGGAAAGAATAGGATTGCACACACGGATCGTCGTAGGGCTCGGCAGGCGCGCCAGCAACAATCCAGCCCTCTTTGCTGCGCTCAATTTTTACTTCTGCCTCAGGGTCTTCCGGATCCTCATGCCGGTACACCATGTCCGATGTCCCGGCAAGAATCCGCTCCTGATTGGGGCCTAAAAAGAGATCATACGCCCCGGCCCCCTCGGCATTGTAATAACTATCGCTGATCAAAATAACACCGCGCGGCGAGAGCGTTAAGACCCGTGCATATTCCAGCTCCTCCTGCCCCGGCGGGTTTTCCGCATCCAGCAAAACAGAAACCAGCCCATCATCATGGGTCAGAATATCACGCCCCTGAAAATCAAACTCACCCTTGTAATAACGCTGCCATCCGATATCGCCCTCATTGCCATCGAGCAACATCACCCATCCGGCCCGGTTCTTACGATCACTAGGCTCGGCATCACCGATGGTTACAATATACTGATCCGTGTAATCCGCGACCCCCCTGACCTGCGCCGCCAACCCCCTGGGATATTGCCGTTGCCAGATAATTGCACCCTTTTCATCAAGCTTTAAAACCCAGCCGACCTTGCGACCGTCTTCCGCCCGCAAATACCCGGCAGCGACATAATGATTCTTATCAACGCGGGCCAGGCCGAGAATTCTATTCTCCAGCCCCGGCGCATAGGCCCTGTCGGTAATCGCATCTCCCTTGTGATTCAATTTGTAAATAATTGCAGAACCGGCCGATTCATAGCCGCGACCCTGCGCAAAGGCCGCCAGCATATAGGTCTTGCCGTCCTCCATCAAAATCATGTCATTGCTATACAAGTCGAATTTCTTATCGCTGACCGTCTTTTCTTTCGTTAGGCCGCCCATCAGATCGAAAAACCCGATCCACACATGGTGCTTTCCTTTGTCGGTTTTCTGGTCGGCGACAACGATATAGCCGTCCTTATCTTTTAAGAAGGTGGTGATTTTCCGGATACCCTTCACCTTATGCGCCTGCTCCCAGATAATACGCCCGCGCCGGTCAAGCTCGGTCATAATGATCGTCATATCGCCATCTTCATAGGCAAAGCGCTCGCCAACAACCACGACATTTTTTGAAACGCTGACCACGCCTGCCGTGAAGCGCTCGGTTAAAGCCAGCTCTCCATAAACGGCATCCCACATATTATAAGAGCCGATCTCAGGCTTGCGCAGATGGGTAATGGCCTCATAATCGGGGTCGCATTTCTGCGCAGATGCAGAGCCGCTCACAAAAACACCAAGCAATAGACATATATAAACTATAATCCGCATGGCGATCAGTGTAGGATCGGCCAAAAGAATGTCAACCAATGCTGAGTAGATCGCATGAGATTACTTATTATAACCGATGCCTGGCGCCCGCAGATTAACGGAGTGGTCCGCACTTACGAGCATATCAACCAAGAGCTGAGGGATATGGGCCATGAGGTCGATGTCATCGGACCCGGCGATTTCCCAAGGCAAATGCCCCTGCCCGGCTATGGCGAAATCAAACTGGCGCTCGCCCCTTACCGCCGTCTTGTGAAAATGATTGAAGACCATGCACCCGAAAGCATCCATATCGCCACCGAAGGCCCGTTAGGCTGGGCGGCGCGGCGCTATTGCCTTAAAAATGACCTGCAATTTTCAACCTGTTATCATTCGCATTTCCCGGATTACCTGGCGCAAAGGGCCGCCAAATATCTAAGCGCCCTGCACGCACCGGTGCATGAAACCACCAAAAAGGCGATCCGGCATTTTCATGCCCCCTCCGCCGCGATGATGGTGGCCACACAAAGCCTCGAAGAAGAGCTTAAAGACTGGGGCTTTGAAAATCCGATGCTACGCCTGTCGCGCGGGGTTGATCTGGGTCTGTTCAAACCCGGCGAAAAGACCCTGTTCCATGATTTACCCGCACCCGTCGCGCTGTATGTTGGCCGCGTCGCGCTGGAAAAAAGCATTGAAGATTTCCTCTCCATGAACTGGGAAGGCTCCAAAGTCATTGTCGGCGACGGGCCAAGCCTGGCTGCTTTATCCCAAAAATACCCGGATGCTCATTTCGCCGGAATCAAACAGGGCGAAGACCTGGCCCGTCATTATCAATCCGCCGATTTATTCGTCTTTCCATCGAAAACCGACACCTTCGGCATGGTGCTGGTCGAGGCGCTGGCTTGCGGCCTGCCGGTGGCTGCTTATGACGTCACCGGACCAAAAGACATTATTACCGGGGATTTCCTGGGCGCTCTTGTCGGAGCATCTGTGGATAACTTAAGCAAAGCCTCATATAAAGCTCTGGAATCAAATAAAAAACAGGCCCGCCACGCGCACGCAGCCAGCCTCTATAGCTGGAAAAACGTCGCAAAGCAGTTTACAAAAGCGATGATTCCAGTAAATTAGGCACTCTTATACTTTTTTGAGACAGTTTATAACCCAGGCCGGGTTTAGGAAGAAACATAATTACACGTTTTGCGTGTATTGGAGTTTTTTATTGTAAATTATGAAAAAAATTGTTGCATTAAATAGGCATAATATGTATATAAATATGCACAGCAGAAATAAGGAGTAATACTGAGATGAACAGAACGCTTAGTCTAGCTGAAGATGTAATTGTTGATGATACCACGGACTTCAGCCCGTCATATTCTGACAAGGTCCTTACAGCAGAAAGGGACGATCCGGAAAAAATTGCCAGCGAGCACGAACTCAACGGGCATGAAGAAGATAGCCCACAGGATGCGTCTGACTGGCCTCAACACGTATACGAGCAGAACAAAAGATGCCATAAGATAAAGGCAGACGATAAGAAAACTGCAAAACAACAATGGAAGTATGCAGTCTCTGCGACAGCTGACCCGAACGGCAATACGGTTGTAGAATTGAATGGTACAAATCCCGGTGGTCATGTATTAGTATTAGCCGACCCATCAGGCCTTAAAGAGCCTACGCCTATATAGCCAGTTCTTGTGTAAACTGCGCCAATGAGTAAAGACCATGACGCAAAAACCATGGAGCAGTGGACTTAAAGGAACATTCGCCGCATCCATGTTTGCCCTTACAACCATGGCGTTTCCTGCTTTTGGCGCTACCCCCACAACAGTCTCGGAATTTAATACGAAGGCAACAAGCGGCCAGACAGCGGCTCAGAAACCCTGCCAGATTTACAAACCCGGCGAAAAACCGCAAGCCCCAGGACTGGACGATAGCTGGTGTCCGGTTTTGGTGCTTGGCGTTACGCTGGATAACAACCTGCAACCGGTTGGCATTGTTACTTTTGTAGACCTGCTCGTTGAAAAGAGAGAAGATAAAGACGGATTGAGGATTCTTTTTTTGGAATACCCTGGGCGTTTTTCTCCCTATGCTCAGGAGGCAATCAAAAAAGGAATACAAGAAGCAATAAATTTTCTACATAGGGAAGATATCATTTCGCCGGATGCGCCAACGGACTCCCTGACCCTTGTCGTCACTTTCCCATCCCGAGGTCTAACCATGTACGGAGACAGCCTCTCTGCTACAGTTTCTGTCCACTTCGCCTTAATGATTGCAAAAGCCCTTGGAGCAGAGCAAGGCAAATACATGAAAACATGCCGGGCCCTCACAGGCGCCATAGGAGAAAAAGGGGCTATCAATGCGGTGGGAGGGATTCCCTATAAAGTCTATGCGGGCGCAATCAATCGTATCCCTCATATCCTGATCCCGGAGGAGCCCAGCCAGACCGACGATCCTTATCAAAATCCAGACTTTATGCGCGTATCTTTTGTCAAAGGTTTGAAGGGGGCATATACCATGATGACCGATCCATGCAATAAAACACAGATAACCGAGGTCATCCTGCCGCTGCCAAACCCGCCCCAATCGCTACAACCGCTGCACGCATATTAATAATTGATATCCCGCATAAGGTAGATTAAAAATAACCATGCCCCGTATCTTGCTTGCAGAAGATGATGATTCCATGCGCGAATTCCTGGCTCTGGCTCTGGAGCGCGCTGGTCATGATGTCACCGCCAAAGCTGACGGGCTGGAAGCGCTCGCCGCGCTCGAGAAAAACGGCGATTACGATTTGCTGCTCACCGATATTGTCATGCCCGGCATGGACGGGATTGAGCTTTCCCAGCTTGCCTTGAAAAAACGCCCTGCCTTAAAGGTCATGTTTATCACCGGCTTTTCCGGCGTGGCCAAAGACCTGGAAGACGCAGGCAGCGACAAAGCCAACATTCTGGCCAAGCCGTTTCACCTGAATGACCTGGTCGAGCGGGTCGAAACCCTGCTCGCGGCTTAGGGCCGGCAGCATAAAACAAAACCCTTGAAAATTCGGGCGCGGCCCATTACTGATGAGGGCCTAAACCGCAAACAGAGTGGGCGGTTAGCTCAGCGGTAGAGCACTTGCTCGACACGCAAGGGGTCGGCGGTTCGAAACCGCCACCGCCCACCATTACTCCTTATTATAGGGGTATGTTTAGAAGTCGGATTTTGTTTGTGCATTTAGAACAATGCCTTGTCTGATAAGTCCTCTCCTTGCACCCGGGCTTTCAAAAAATCCGACACACCCAATTATGCCCCCAGAATTTTAAGAAAATCAGACTTCGAAATGGTGTTGCGTTGAAAGTCAATTGATGACAGATCGGGAAAAGCACCTGTAATGCTTTGTGGTGTGAATGTTATTTATATTGACAAAAAACAATCATTATGGCAATAAATGGGGCTGTAAATGTAATTTGTGTATATTAGAGTACAAAAATGCCAAATAACCATAGTATTGAATTCAAGGCACGGCAGCAGCCTTCTAGGATTTTGCCAGGTGAAGGAGAAAAGCCCCTAAATAATCCGTTGGCTAAAAAAGCCAGGGAGCGTGCGCGGTATTCGTTGGACAAAGTAATTGAAGCTGCCCGTGGTGATCGCCCTGTTTTAGGTGGAGATAACATAGGGGGAAAATGGCTTGCGGTGCAAATTAAAGATATGTCTACAAGAGGATTTCTTTTGCAAGAATCTGAGGCGTACTTCAGAACCCGTGAACATACAAAGGTTCTTGGTCAAAACCCTACCGGACATTTTTTAGTTCAGGAAAAGCAAGCTTTGCTGAATGAACTAGGTAATGTCACTGGTTTGCGCGTTGCAGGCACGGATATTGCGTTACGGAGCAAGGGGCAGATCGAAAGAATGCAGGATAACACCCGCATTACGGTTGCTTTACCAGGTGATTTAAATACCTTGCAAGAAATGCTCGACCTTATTACTAAAAAGCTGGATGGCGAAGCGAGGGATCAATTGCTTGTGATCGAAAATCCATCCTATGAAGGCGAAGGTCATTTTTGGGATGAAATTTTACGCAGTATAAAAATACTTGATAAAAATTTGCGTGTCGGTACTGATCCCATGGATCAACGGGCTTATGTTGATTTGGATGCGTTGGCGCATCATCATGGTATTTATATTACGGAACAGAGAAGCGATACTGTTGCTCTTGTTCGTTCTCTTGATGAAAGGTTTCCACAAAAGTTGAGCCTACCGGAAGCTTCGCCTGTTATTCCGGATGGGTCAATTCTCTTTGTTGCTACAGGCACGATGAAAAAATATGAGGAACTGGCACGTCTTTTTCAAGAAAATGACGTTAAGGCAAGAATTCGACCAATATTTGAATTAGTTGATATGTATGTTAGCCCCAAAGAGTCAAGCGGGACATATGAAGGCAATGTCGCAGAAAAAGCCCGGGCGGCTCTTGATGCATGGCATCAGATGGATGAAGAAATACGATTAAAGAGACTCCAACATCTTGGTATCTCAAAAGCGCAAGCTTTTATATTGGCGGAAGATTCTGGTTTTCATTTTATGGAACCAGATCTTCCTATCGAAGATGAGTTTGGTGATATACGCCATAAGATTGATGTAACCGCTCCATTTCCAGGTGTTGAAACTGGTCCGGGAACAATTGGTAGTAACGGTATTACAAATTTTATGGAGAAAATTCGCCAGATTTTTGATCGTCGCGCCAACCCCAATCGAGGCGTTGTTAAGAAATCAGTCTTGGCCATTATGCCTTTAGAGCAACCTAAATACGGTGACCAAAGAATGTATATGGTGGGCGCTGAAGTGACCGGCAGCTTTACGACTAGGCCGTTTCCTAATGCGGGCACTATTGAAATTGACAATTATTTGATGTCTGATCCTATACCTGGATTGCCGCGAGGACAAACCGAAGCACAAATGGCTGATCGGTTTCTTTTGCATTACAGTCCCCGTGCTGTTGCATGGCAAAGCCTTGCAATTGAACTCGGTGTGGCCAACGGAACACATGCAGCTGCCAAAAATGATTTTGAGAAGCAATTTGCTGCGGCTGTTGTTGTAGACTTTTCTGATAATGCATTGGTCTCTCAGGCGGGCGCGCTGGAAAGAATGATATTTAAAAATGGTTTCGGTGTTATAAAGCTTGATGCGAGTATTGATTGCGCGAAAGACCCACAGGATAAAGTATTTGCGAAGTCTGACGGGATGGTTTTTGTCTTTGACCCTGCGCGGGCGCGGGAAGATTTCTGGCGTAATATTTATATGCTTACTTCTGCCATTGTGTCGGAGCAAACACACGATAAGTATAAGTTTCTAAAGCCGACATACATTGTCAATCCCGAAGGTGCGTTTGATGATCTTATGGCCCTTATCTATGATTTCCATCATCTTGGCACTGTGCCAGAAGACCCAGAAACACTGATTAGGCAAGTGGTTACTGTTGATGAAGCCATCGACAGGTTGCAGCAAGACCGTTTATCGTATCGCCGCTATGATCTGCCAGGCTATGCCGTCAGAGAAAATCCGTTTGAAATTGAAGGTCGTGCTTCGACAAAGGATTTTAATATTGGCATTTTTATGTCAGCCAGTACCGAAAATGCAAAGTATCTGGAAGACGCAGAGCGTTTAACAAGAGGATTGATTGAAGAAGATATAGGTATTGTCACAGGCGGCGGCGCATTTGGTCCAATGGGTAGAAGCACCGAGATTGCTCATGCAATGCGCGGTAGCCATAAGGCGTTCCATGCTGCCTCCAATGTACCACATATCATGTCTAGTGAAGGAGATGTACGTGACCTTGTGAGTCAATTTCAAGTGTCTCGCGATATTTATGAGCGTATGGAGTTTATGCTGGATCGTTCGGATGCATTTATTATTACTCCTGGCGGTACTGGGACGGTACAGGAATTAGCCTTACTGGCACTTTTAAAACAGCATGCCCTAGATAATAATGATGAATACGCTAAACAAAAAATGGAAGGTAAAGATATTATTATTGTAAACACAAAGATTGAGTATTGCGGTAAAGATCGTGGCTTCTACGATAAATTGTTAGAAATCATTCCGAAAGAACATTTTGCTCGATTAGGCATTCACGTCGTCTCCAATGCTGAAGAAGCGAAACAGAAAGCTCTTGAACTTCGCCAGCGTAAAATGGGACAAGATTACGTTCCGCAAAAGCATGTGCGGAATACTTTAATGGAACAACGTCCATAATTTGAATCTTTAGTGATAATGCCACCAAACTTATTTATCGTACAGGATACTAAATGATCCTGTACGTTATTGAGATTGCTGGGATGTGATTTGGGGGTACTTACCAAAAAGAAAAAATCAATAAGTTTCAAGAACAGCGCCCTAAGTCTTCAATTCAATCCCAGCACCGCCACAGATACCAACAGCCTCACAATGACGTCCTTCAGGGGCTTGGGTGGTCTAGTATCACAGGACGTTCTAGCACTAGCCGCCGGGCCGGAGCAAGGATAAGAAACCTTCCTCTGCGCCTCTTTCTATGCCATAAGCTCCCATTGAAAAAGAATAAGAGTCCCAATTCATGTTAACTGTTTCAGATCTGACCTATAAAATTGGCGCACGCACCATATTGGATGAGTGTGACGTCACGATCATGGATAACTGGAAAGTTGGCGTGGTTGGGCTTAATGGGGCTGGAAAGTCCACATTGTTTAAACTCATCGCCGGTGAGCTGACGCCTGATGGTGGCACCGTCGAAAAAAATGCCAAACAACGCATGGGCATGGTGCGCCAGGACATCCCCGAGGTTGAAACATCGCTTATAGACCTTGTGCTTGAGGCCCACATTGAGATGGCCGATCTGTGGAAACAAACCGAAACCGAAGAAGACCCCAATAAAATCGCCGATATCTATCAGCGTCTTTCTGATATGGATGCCTATTCGGCTCCTGCCAAAGCCTCGCGCTTGCTCACCGGGCTCGGCTTTAAGGAAGAGCAATTAACTGAGCCATTTTCTTCCTTCAGTGGCGGCTGGCGCATGCGCGTGGCTTTGGCCGCAGCCCTGTTCGTCGAGCCTGAAATCCTGCTACTGGATGAGCCGACAAACCACCTGGATTTAGAGGCCATCATGTGGCTCGAAGGCTATCTCGCCGCCTATCCGCACACATTGCTGATTATCTCCCATGACCGTGAAGTGCTTAATAAATGTATCGACCACGTTATCCATGTCGATCGCCAAAAGCTCAAAATGTATACCGGAAACTACGATACCTTTGAGCGTGAACGCGCTGAGGCCCTCGGCCTCCAGCAAAAAATGCATGAAAAGCAAAAAGCCCAACGGGCCCATATGCAAAAATTCGTCGACCGCTTTAAAGCCCAGGCCTCTAAAGCGACCCAGGCACAAAGTCGTATGAAGGCATTGGAAAAAATGGATATTGTCGACGCGGTTATCGCCGATCGTGCGGTGCATTTTACCTTCCCCAATCCGAAGGAAATTGCCTCGCCTATGATCTCAATCGACAAGGCGGATATTGGCTATACGAAAGGGAACCCCGTCCTCAATCGCGTCCATGAAAACATCGATAATGATGACCGTATCGCGCTGCTTGGTGCCAATGGTAATGGTAAATCGACGCTTATTAAGCTCATCGCCGATAAACTTCAGCCCATGAGCGGTGAAGTGCGCCGCTCTCCTAAAATGCGCATTGGCTATTTCTCCCAGCATCAGACAGAAGAGCTGGATGTTAATTCCACGCCCTATCAGGAAATGCTGAGCCTTATGCGCAATAGCAATCCAGATGTGGTAGAGCCCAAGGTGCGCGCGAAACTTGGTGCGTTTGGCTTCTCAAAAGACCTCGCCGATAACAAAATTTCGTCCCTCAGTGGTGGTGAAAAAGCCCGGCTTCTGTTTGCCATCATGAGCTTCGACGCGCCGCATTTGCTGCTGCTGGATGAGCCAACAAACCATTTGGATATTGATGCCCGCGAAGCCCTCGTCCAGGCCCTCAATAATTACGACGGCGCGATCGTCATCGTCTCTCACGACCCCAACATGGTGGAGCGTGTGGCCGACCGCCTCTGGGTCGTACGTGACGGTGAATGCCATCATTTCGACGGCGATTTAGAAGATTATCGTAATTTCACCATCCAGGCCCGCCGGGATCAGCGCAAAAAAGACAAAGAGAAAAAGGGAAAGGCCTCGCTTGTAGATGATGGGGCGGCAGAGACAAAGCAAGCCGCCAATCCGCAAGCGATCGCCAAGTTGGAAAAGAAAATCGCAAAACTAGAAGCGCAGAAAACCGAGCTCGAAACCCTGATGAACGCGGAAGGGTTCTACACAGCGCCCAATATTGATACCGCCCGGATACAAGAAACACACACGAAAGTGCTGGCAGATTTGGTGGTGGCAGAAACAGAATGGATGGAAGCGCAGGAGGGCTAGTTTTCGGCCAAAAGTAGACATTAAATAATTGGGAAAATTGGTTGCTCTTCTGTTAATGTAAGGTATCCACTTTCAAAAAAATCTATATGGTCAGTCCGTGCAAACATTTAGTTCCGTATATTTAGACTAAAAAGCTTATAGATAAAGAATGATACAGCACATCCAAAAATTCTTCGCAGCAAATACCGCCCCGGGCATTCTCCTGTGTCTTGCTGCTGTCTTAGCCATGGTCATGGAAAACTCGCCGTTATATGGGCTTTATGATTCAATAAAAGATACACCTGTCGTTCTGCAAATCGGCGCGTTCGCGATAGATAAACCGCTTTTGCTCTGGATCAATGACGGGTTGATGGCAATCTTTTTTCTGCTGATCGGCCTTGAAATTAAACGTGAAATTCTGGACGGACATTTATCAAGTCGTGAGCAACTTACCCTTCCTGCTATAGCCGCTATCGGCGGGGTTGCTGTTCCCGCCCTCATCTACGCTTATATCAACTGGAATGATGCAGAAACGCTCCAAGGTTGGGCGATCCCTGCGGCCACAGATATTGCTTTTACCCTTGGCATTTTAATGCTGCTCGGAAATCGTATTCCGGCTTCACTCAAAGTGTGCCTTGTAGCCATTGCTATTATTGACGATCTTGTGGCCATATTAATCATTGCCCTGTTTTATACGGCTGAAACCTCAATGTTGTCTTTGGGTTTGGCCGGAGTTGGTCTGGCCATTATATTCCTTTTAAACAAGCGCGGCGTGACCAACCTTGGGCCGTATGTCGTGTTAGGTTTATTTATCTGGGCCTGTGTCCTCAAATCCGGTGTACACGCAACATTGGCTGGTGTGGCCCTTGGCTTGCTTATACCATTGAGGGCTAAAAATGAAGACGGGAAATCACCACTCAAAGTCATGGAACATGCCCTGCATCCGTGGGTGGCTTTTGGTGTTCTTCCCATTTTTGCCTTTGTTAATGCCGGAGTATCTCTAAGCGGACTAAGTTTAGATAGCTTCCTGCAACCAATCACGCTGGGCATCATGCTGGGTTTGTTTTTTGGCAATCAGATCGGCGTCATGGGGTTAACGGCCCTCGCTACATCTTTAAAAATTTGCCGCCTACCGGAAGATGTAACATGGTTACAATTCTACGGCATGGCTTTGTTGATGGGCGTAGGCTTTACAATGAGCCTGTTTATCGGAACACTCGCCTTTACGGATATTGACCATACCGCTGCAGTAAGGCTTGGTGTGTTGAGCGGCTCACTTCTTTCTGCTGTGGCTGGCGTGATCGTCCTCTTAATTAGTACAAATAAGAGCAACTCATAAAAAAACACGGACCGCCCAAAGGCAACCCGTGTTTTCTAATTTCTATCAAAGGCGCTTAAATTAAGCGGCTTCTCTCAAGTTCGTGGCTGATTGCTTGCCTTTTTCTTCTTGTACGTCGAACTCGACTGTATCGCCTTCGTTCAAACCATTAAGGCTTGATGCTTCAACTGCGCTGATGTGTACAAACACATCGGTGCCGCCTTCTGTAGGCTCGATGAAACCAAAACCCTTAGTTGGGTTAAACCATTTTACTGTACCTGTTGCCATTTTAGTTTCTCCTTATGCAAGTATCGGTATATTTCCAGTCACAACACTGTGGCTGGATTGTTTTGTCTGATAATAAATCGCTTCATTTACCTCAGTTAAACCGAACGACTTCGCAAGGAAAACGGGTATTTATACATCTAATAATCAAACTTATGGGCACTAAGCCTTGCTTTGCGGGCCACGTCAACAAAATTCAGCCCTTTCAGGCACTTTAATTATCATCCATAAGCATAGCCAGTGCGGCGTTACGCTGGGTCACATTGACGCGCAGGAACAACGTGCGGGCGTTTTTGACATCCTTTTCATCGCCACTTTCGACCGCGGCGCGCATGGCAACCACGGCTGGATCATCAGGAGAGGCGACGAAGGACAAGGCTCCGGCCAGGCGCCCCATGGTTTCAAGATCGATTTTCAGGTCTGACATAGTAGAGAGCGCTCCTTTAAGCTTTGCACGATTGCGGGCCTATGGTACTCAGGCGCTTACCCTTTGTCCACTGGAGCCAAACCATGAAACTTATAGCCCTCAACCTACCGCGCGATTTTGACGAAAACGCACTCGCCGCGCTTTTTAAGGTCCATGGCAACATCAAGAGTTGCTCCCTTGTCATGGATGGTAAAACCGGTAAACCCAAGGGCTTTGGCTTTGTTGAAATGGCACTGGCGCATGAAGGCGAAATTGCGATCAAAGAACTTCATGGCAGCAAAGTTGGGAAAAAGAAAATCCGCGTTAAGGCTGCTGATTAAGATGGTAGAACACGCGCAATGAAGTCTTCGTATGATGTTATTGTTATTGGGGCTGGCGCTGCCGGCATGATGTGTGCCATCGAAGCCGGTAAGCGGGGACGGCGCGTCTGGCTCATTGATCATTCAAAAAAAATTGCAGAGAAAATCAGAATTTCCGGTGGAGGGCGCTGTAATTTCACAAATATTCACACGCGACCTGAAACGTTCTTATCCGGCAACAAACACTTTTGTAAATCGGCATTGGCACAATATACGCAGCAGGATTTTATTGAACTGGTTAAAAAACATGACATCGCCTTCCATGAAAAAAAACTGGGTCAACTTTTCTGTGACGTCAGCGCTCAGCAGATCATCGATATGTTGCTCAGTGAATGTGAGGCTGCCGGCGTAAAATTGGACATGGAAACCAGCGCCCAAGGTATTGAGGCGCATGATGGAGCTTACCGTGTTAAAACCAATCGTGGAACGCAAGAGAGTTCATCCCTGGTGATTGCAACCGGCGGTTTGTCCATTCCTAAAATCGGTGCCACAAAATTTGGCTATGATGTCGCAAAGCAATTTGGCGTTAAAATTGTGGAAACACGCCCCGCTTTGGTTCCCCTTACATTTCAAGCCAGCCTTCTGGAGTACTGTAGCGCCCTGAGCGGCCTGTCGGTTGAAGCCAAGGTGTCGTGCGAAAAAACAAGCTTCTCAGAAGGCCTATTGTTTACACACCGAGGGTTAAGTGGTCCGTCGATTTTACAAATTTCATCATATTGGCGCGAAGGCCTTAAGATCATTATTAACCTTGCTCCGGATATTGATATGCGCTCGTTCTTAACCCAGCAAAAGATCGCCAATCCAAAACAGGATATACAAACAGTTCTGTCCAAGCACCTCCCCAAAAATCTTGCCATCAGCGTTTGTGAATCTCAAAACATTACAGGGCGTATTGCTGAGTTATCACATGCAAAACTGGAGACCCTCGCAACGGCCATAAATGACTGGCGCATAAAACCTGCCGGAACGGAAGGATACCGCAAAGCAGAAGTTACGCTCGGCGGCGTAGATACAGATGAGTTATCATCCAAAACTATGGAAGTAAAAAAACAGCCCGGCCTGTATTTTATTGGTGAAGTTGTTGATGTAACCGGCCATCTGGGCGGCTTCAATTTTCAATGGGCATGGTCGTCAGGCTATGTTTCCGGCCAATACGTATAAGATCTAATATCAATCAGGTTGTATTTTGCAGAGGGTAAGATATAGTGCCGCAACTTAAAAAAGATGAATTCCTATGCTTTCCGTATCACTCACTCATATCAGAACAAACTGGCTCGGCAACACGCGCAATGATTTACTTGCAGGGATGGTTGTCGCGCTTGCTCTGATACCGGAGGCTATTGCTTTTTCTATCATTGCTGGCGTTGATCCGAAAGTTGGACTCTATGCATCATTTTGTATTGCTATTGTCATTTCTTTTGTTGGTGGTCGCTCCGGTATGATTTCTGCTGCAACGGGTGCAATGGCGCTCGTTATGGTGACTCTGGTCAAAGATCACGGACTTGAGTATCTACTAGCCGCCACAATTTTGACCGGTGCTCTTCAATTCATAGCAGGAACGTTCAAGCTCGGCTCGCTGATGCGTTTTGTATCGCGCTCTGTCGTGACTGGATTTGTTAATGCCTTAGCGATTTTAATTTTTATGGCGCAACTACCCGAATTTAGTGGCGCTGGTTTAAATATGTACGGCATGGTCGTACTTGGTTTAGCCATTATTTATATCTTACCGCGGTTCACTAAAATCATCCCATCTCCCCTAATTTGTATCCTTGTGCTGACTGTTCTCAGTATAGTCATGAACATGGATTTGCGCACAGTAGGCGATATGGGGGAGCTACCCGATACGTTACCTATTTTCTTACTTCCCAACATTCAGCTTACCTTAGACACGCTATTGATCATCTTTCCTTATTCACTGACCTTGGCCGCTGTCGGTTTATTGGAATCCCTTATGACAGCTACAATTGTTGATGATTTAACTGATACAAACAGTGATAAAAACCGCGAATGCCGCGGACAGGGCATAGCAAATATTATTGCCGGATTTTTTGGTGGAATGGCGGGTTGTGCCATGATTGGCCAATCTGTAATTAACATTAAATCAGGCGGGCGTGGGCGTCTCTCCACGCTGTTTGCAGGGCTGTTTTTGTTGTTCTTGCTTATGGTGTTGGGGGATTATGTTGCACAGATCCCTATGGCCGCCCTTGTGGCCGTAATGATTATGGTTTCCATTGGGACATTCAGCTGGGGGAGTTTAAAGAATATCAGAAGTCATCCCAAAAGCTCAACGCTCGTCATGCTGGTCACTGTTGTCATTGTTGTCATTGTTGTATTTACGCATAACCTAGCGCTGGGTGTGCTTGTTGGTGTCCTCATGAGCGCCCTGTTCTTTGCACGCAAAGTCAGCCAGCTTCTCAGAATAGAGACTCAAAGTTCCAGAGATAAGAAAAAACAAACATATAAAGTCTACGGTCAGGTCTTCTTTGCTTCAGCCGACACCTTCTCTGCGGCCTTTAATTTCAAAGAGGTCGTCAGCCATGTTACTATTGATGTTAGCGAGGCACATTTTTGGGATTTATCAGCCGTAGGTGCACTCGATAAAGTGGTTTTAAAATTTCGCCGCGAAGGCACAAAGGTTGAATTGTTGGGAATGAATGAAGCCAGCGCTACGCTTGTAGATAAGCTCGCAATTCATGACAAACCCGATGCGCTGAAACTTATGCTAGATCATTAAGAGGATAACCTTATGACCAAATTACTTGTCTGTATTGATGGCTCAGCCTATGCCGACAATATCTGCATCAACGCTGCCTGGGCGGCGACACGTATGAAGGCTGAAATTGATTTGCTCCATGTTTTGCGCCGGCATTCTGATTACGAAGCTCCTGCACATGATCACACAGGCTCTATTGGTTTGGGTGCGCGCAGTGAATTACTGGAAGAGCTTACAAAAGTCGATGAGGAGCGTGGCCGCCTTGATCAACAAAAAGGCCAAATCATTTTGGCGCATAGTGAAAAAGTTCTAAACGATGCTGACGTCAAAACCGTAAACATCCTTCACCGCCGCGGATCTCTTGTCGAAACGATTTTAGAGCTGGAGAAAGACGCTGACATTATCCTGATGGGTAAACGCGGCGAACATGCGGATGTTGACTCTGAATTTCTGGGCTCAAACCTTGAAAAAGTCGCGCGTGCCATCCATAAACCGCTCTTGGTTGCTTCTTCCATTGTACGGCCAATCAAGCGCTTCTTGATTGCCTATGACGGCAAAACCAGCACTCAAAAGGCTGTTGATTTTATAATAGAAAACCCCTTACTCAAGGAGCTGGAATGTCATTTACTTGCTGTTGAACATCACGCGGGTGATATTGATATAACACAAGCACAAGAGCGTTTAAGCGCGGCTGGTTTTAATGTTACAGCGCAAACTACGCAGAGCCATCATGCTGATAAAGTTATTTCTGAGTATGTCGAAAAAAACGAGATTGACCTTCTGATAACCGGAGCTTATAGCCACTCCCGCATTCGTAGCATGCTTCTTGGTAGCACAACGGCATCCCTTATAAAGTCGTGTAGAATTCCACTACTCTTATTCAAATAAAAGAAACGACGATTTTCAATCTAAAGGATAGCTGATTTCAACAACCTCTACCTCTTCTATGCCTTCATCTGTGCGGACTTTCACTGTATCCCCCTCTTCCGCCTTAAGAAGTGCTTTTCCGACAGGAGATAACCAGTTGATCTTGCCCTGATCAAAATCAGCCTCGTCAACTCCGACAAGGGTCACACTCACCTCTGTGTCATCTTCCTTTGCATAGATCACTGTGGCACCGAAATAAACACGATCAAGATTCTGTTGTTGCCTGGGATCGACGACTTTTGTGTTCTCCAACTTCTTTGTTAAATACCGGGCGCGGCGATCGATTTCTCTCAGGCGCTTTTTATTGTAGATGTAATCACCGTTTTCAGAGCGATCACCATTGCCCGCCGCCCATGATACGATATCAACAATTTTAGGACGCTCATCATGAAGCAGCCAATACAGCTCTTTTTCAAGCACGGCATGGCCCTGTGGGGTCATGTAATGGGCCCCAGCATGTGAAGGCGGAGGCTTAGCCGTAGGATTTTTGCTCATAGCAACAAATCTTCTTCAATAGGATGATAAATACTGGCTGAATCAATCAAAGACTTGGCTGTCAGCGTTCTAACGCCATACACCTCAGCACTAACACCATAGTCCGTTATGATTTTTGTAAGCAGTAAATCGAAATCCCCGTCTCCTGAAAGCAATACAACACGATCAACATCTCTGGCGGCCTCCATCACGTCAATGGTAATGCCTACATCCCAATCTCCTTTAGCAGAGCCGTCACTACGTTGAATGTAAGGCTTAAGTTTTATAGTAAAACCAATCTCTTTGAGAGCATTTTGAAATTTAAGTTGTTTGTCATCGCCACGGTGAACAGCATAAGCCATGGCCGAAACGATCTCGCCCTCAGCTTCTATGCGCTGCCAGAGTTTTTTATAATTAAACTGGCGACCATAAGCGTCCCGAGTGGTGTAATAAATATTTTGTACATCGACAAAAAGTGCAGTTTTTTTGGAAGCCATTATAGATCTAACGCCTCATTTTCAAAAAACAGGATATTTTGATTGTAGAGGTGCGTGATGAGCGTCATAAGCGCGTCCTGATCGCCCAGAGTCTCAATGTCTTGTATTGATAGCGCGGTGTTTTGATTAAGAAAATGGATCAATTGATCATGCGCCGGGGATGTTGGCAGAATCGCCCCAAAAGCAGCAAGATTTATCGTCCCATCCTGTGATGTCGTCATAGAAAGTTTTATGTGCTCTGGCCTGTAAAGATTTTTTCCCTCTTGTAAACGCTCAAGCAAATCCTGGTTTGAAATCTTTTCGCCGCGCGTATCTATGTTGTCAATATCGTCATGAGAGGGCATTGAAAAATACTCCGCCAGCCATATTGAAAAATCATCAGAGCGAAGCGCATTTATCAAGTCGTTTTGTATGCGCTCCCGCGCACCCGGAGCGGGTGTAAACCCTGCGCTCTCCACGTCCAGCCCCGCTCCATCATAGTGTTTATTGCCCTGGTCCATCTGTTCCAGATAATGCCCGTATTGGGCCAGAAGCTCAGACAATTTAGGCCCCAAAAACCCAACCGAGAAGGTCATAGCCTCTTGCGTCGTTATACCTTCATGCGCAAAATGCGGCGGAATATAAATCACATCACCAATGCCAACTTCGATCTCTTCGCCCTGAACACTGCCTTTGAGAACCTTCAGGTCAAGTCCCTCAATATAGTCTTCATTCTGGGCAGGGGCTTGACCAATCGTCCATTTGCGCCGTCCCATGCCTTGTACAAGAAACACATGGTAGCTGTCTGTGTGCGGGCCGACACTTCCTCCGGCGGTAGAGTAACTTACCATGATGTCGTCCATGAGCCAGCGCGGAGAAAAATGAAATTCCTGTAAGAGCTTGGCCGTATCTGTGTGGTACTGCTCAACATTTTGTACAAGAAGGCTCCAATTCTCCTCCCCCAGCGTCTCAAATCGGTCTTCTTCAAATGGTCCATGCTCACATGTCCATTTTCCACCTTCCGGTGCGGTCATCACGATACGGGATTTAATCTCCTCCTCCAGCGCAAGACCGGCCAGGCTGTCGCCATCAATCAGCTCCTCAAAAAGCGCCGGATCAATTGCGCCGCGCACCACAAAGGGCTTTTGCCCCCAATAGGTCTTATAAAACTCATCTGCCGGGGGAAATTTATCAAGGATCATATGGTTTTCTAACACTCTGGTTGATGAATTCATATATAAGCATAATATATACTTGAGATAACAGAAGGAAATATTATGAGCATTATTACCATCACCAGTATTCTGGTTACATTTTGCGCTATATTCTCCTACATAAATTTCCGATTTATAAAGCTACCGACCACCATCGGCATAATGGTCATGGCGCTGGTTGTGTCTTCGTTCATTATGCTGATGCCAGCAATTGGTATAGATATTCTACCCTCTGTGCGTCATATCATGAACGGCATCGATTTTTCTGAAACTCTTTTGCATGGCATGCTCAGTTTCCTTCTTTTTGCTGGTGCGCTCCATGTGAATTGGCAAACATTGCAGAATCAAAAATATATTATTTCTTTCATGGCACTTATCGGTACTGTTCTTTCTACGGCGCTGGTTGGGTTGGTTGTTTATCATCTCTTTCCAGCGCTTGGCTTCAATATTTCATTCATTCATGCGCTTTTGTTTGGTGCTTTGATCTCGCCAACAGATCCAATCGCTGTCATGGCTATTCTTAAAAAAGCGGGCGTACCCAAAACACTGGAAACCAAGGTTGTCGGGGAATCGTTGTTTAATGACGGGGTTGCCGTCGTCATCTTTATTACCCTTCTGGGCATCGCCACACACGGCGAGACCACTGCTTCCCATGTGGCCATGCTCTTTGTTGAAGAAGCCGTAGGCGGCATCGTTCTTGGGGGCGTGCTGGGCTATATTGCCTTTATAATGCTGCGTAGTGTTGATAATTATCAGGTCGAAATCTTCCTGACACTGGCTTTGGTTATGGGCGGTTATGAGCTTGCCAGTGCTCTGCATACCTCTGGTCCTATTGCCATGGTCGTGGCGGGGCTAATCGTTGGAAATGTGGGCCGAGCCAAAGCTATGTCTGATCACACAAAGGAAAATCTGGATAATTTCTGGGAGCTTATTGATGAGTTTTTGAATGCGCTTCTGTTTTTGTTGCTTGGGTTTAGCTTGCTGATCATAGAGTTTAACCAAGCCGCGTTCTATGCAGGCTTGATTATGATTCCGGTTTTGCTCCTGATCCGCTATACGTCCGTTATTTTGCCTGTGAGCGTTCTCAAAAGATTCAGGAGTTTTAGCCCGGGCGCTGCTAATATCCTAACCTGGGGCGGCTTACGCGGCGGGATATCAGTTGCTCTGGCGCTGTCACTGCCTGCCAGCGAAGTACGAGACTTTTTGCTTCTTGTGACCTATTGCATCGTTATGTTTTCAATTATCGTACAAGGGTTGACGATTGGTAAACTGGCACAAAGATATAATTAAACCCCAGGGTCAGACCCTAACCCAGCCGCTCGACAAATTTATCGACACTGATGGTTATGTCGTCTTCTCCGATTTTATCAAATGGATTTTCTAGACTGACAAGGACGGAGTTGCACAGAATAGTAACTAGTGCTGCTCAGTGTGGTTAATCATTAATCTTCAGCAGCAACACCAGTTCGGAGTAAAAGCGGGGATTCGAACTGGGTGTGCTGTATCCCGCAGCTGTCTTGGATTCTGTTTTCAAAAATACCTGCTTTCACTTCTTTTGGAAGAGTTTTTTAATATGACCTTTCATTGACTTTTAGGTCATATTATAGGAATACATGCTCCACAAACACCACAGCTGCGCCTGCGGTGTTTTTTTGTATTTAAATCAAAGGAGACCAATATGTTCGATACAATTAGAAGCACGGCAGAGGCTTTTACACAAATGCGTGTAGGGCCGTGTGGCAGGCCCTAGGAGATACGCTATTGGTTGGCGAAGGTAATATAAGTTTTACAAAATCCTTGCTTGCCTTACCTACTGCGCAAATTACACACATGACTGCCACAACATTTGAAAAGGAAAGAAACCTTGCAAATGAAGCCGTGGAAAACGCCAATATTCTAAAACAGGCTGGAGCGTTTGTGATGCATGGTGTCGATGCCACGAAATTAGACAAGAGCTTTAAGCCGCATGAATTTGATACGATCATCTTTCAGTTTCCCAATGTTGGAAGCCGGGATGCTAAACATGGACACAACCCCAACCATGTCATGATCCGTAAATTCCTACGAAGTGCTGCGGCCTACCTAAAACCATCTGGCAAAATTATGGTTTCAGTCGTTGATAGCCCTCATTATGAAGGCGCATTTCAGTTTGAAGAAGCCGCTGAATTTGCCGGCTATGAAACGCCTGAAACTTACCCTTTTGACCCTTCGATGTTTTCTGGATACTCTCATACCAACACAAACGATGATGAAAGCGCTCTTGATGAGCACAATAAATTTTTAACATGGGTATTTAGGCTAAAAGAATGAACCTGCTATTCGACGTTGAGGAAGAACCCGTCCCTGATATCCTAGGGCTAACCTATATTTCTGATTTCATTACCAAGGATGAAGAGCACTCTCTCATCGCTGAAATTGATGCTCAGCCGTGGCTTAATGACCTCAAACGCCGTGTGCAGCATTACGGATACAAATATGATTATCAAGCGCGGACAGTTACGAGCGATGCTTATTTAGGAGTACTTCCCGCGTGGCTTTCTCCACCTACGGGGAGGTTGAGCGAGGCTATATTTTCAAACACGCCGGATCAAGCCATCGTTAATGAATATTTGCCGGGACAGGGCATTTCTGCTCATGTTGATTGCGTACCATGTTTTGCTGATACAATTGCCTCTCTTAGCCTAGCCTCTTCTGCCATCATGCAATTCACACATTCCAAAACAGGCGAGCGAGAAGAATTATACCTTAAAGAACGCAGTCTCATTGTTTTGTCAGATGCAGCACGTTATGAATGGCAGCACGCCATACCTGCGCGGAAATCAGATGTTATCGAAGGCTTTAAAATAGAGCGCAGCAGGCGCATTTCTCTAACATTCAGAAATGTGATATTGGACAGCTAGTTATGTTGCCACCGTACCACAAAAAATACCACAAAATCTCTTTGCTTTGCTCAGCACCACTTTCCGACATTTTATCACGGCAACACGGGTTCGAGTCCCAACGCGGGATTCGAACTGAGATCGCTGTATTCTGCGCTTACCGTCACTCGATTTTCTGAAAATGCCGTGGGGGCATCGCGAATTAGCAAAATTAAGATGCCCCCAAGTATGCCCCCAAAATGTTTTGTGTTGAGAAGTTTGTACGGGGATGTTTGTCCGCGTACGTAATATTTCAGGCCTGTATATTACGTATTTTTTACGTACGCAAACCCTAAAAATCAGCTAACTCATTGAAATAATTGGCGCCGTACGGGATTCGAACCCGTGTTGCCGCCGTGAAAGGGCGGTGTCCTAGGCCTCTAGACGAACGGGACGGAACGTCAAATGTCCGAAAAGACAATGCTTTATAATGGCTTTAAACCCCATAAATCAAGTGTTTCTTTATCTTGCTGTCAGAAAGAAGAGAAACTAAGCTCTTCAAAGTTAATACCCTGGCCCATCCCCGCACCGTCTCTAAAAATTACGTAAAATTGAACCAAAAAGAAGGTGCACTTTAACCTTTCTGCGACTATAATAAAATCGTACCTAAGCGTTCCCCATTTCACGGTGTCCCATGTCATTTATTTTCGATATTCGCCCCATACAAGCTTTATTGACCTTATCAGCCATTCTTATGGTATTTGCGCTTACGCCTGCCCTGGCGCAGGATAACGTGCAGAACGTCGATATTTTACCCGCTCTGACGGTATCCGATGATATTGATCTGCCTGCCGATAGCGAAGAGACGCATCCGCCGGTACGCCTGACCCCGGATAAATCCGAGCTGATCCGCCTGGATCGCGAAGCCGTCACCATCATCGTCGGCAACCCCGAACATGTCAGCGTGCTGGCCGATACATCCAAAACCCTGGTTTTGGTGCCGCAATTGCCCGGCGCGACGCATTTTACGGTTCTGGACTCCCACGGCGAGGTTATCATGCAACGCCACGTTATCATTGCCAGCCCGAAAGAGCGCTATGTGCGCATACGCCGCTCCTGCGCCGGTGCCAGCAGCGATGAATGCCAGGAAACCAGCATGTTCTTCTGCCCGGATATGTGCCATGAGATAAACGTTAAGAAAGAGCTGTCTGAAGCCAATGACTCGCCATTCGATGCGCTCGAGGAAATGGCCGAAGCCGCAGCCTCACAAAATAACGGCGCCACACCCGAAGCCGAAGGCGCCCCCTAATTCCACTGCCTATAGAACACAATTGTCACAACGTTAAAAAAACCATATAAAGAAGACATGACCAATTTCAAAAGATCATTCGTTTTAACCCTGTTTGTGTCCTCCGCTCTTTTGCTCGGGGCCTGCGAAACGACCGGCTCCACGACGGATGCCGTTGCCGAACGGACTTCGAAGATTGACTCGGTGCTAAACCGCGCAGCTAATTCCGCCGCCGCACGGGGCGAGACAGGGAACTCCCTGGCTATTTTCGAAAAAGTCTATAAGCGCAATTCATCCGATGCCGGCGCGGCGCTGCAATACGCCCGTGCCTTGCGCGAGTCAGATTATCTGAACCGTGCCTCGCTGGTGCTTTCGCCTTTTGCCGCAGAAATTAACAGCGCGCCGGGAATTAAAACCGAATATGCCGCCGTACAACTGGCGCTGGGCCATTACGATGTTGCCGAAGACAATGCCCAGCAAGCGATCTTACAAAATTCTGAAGATTACCGGGCCTTTCATTATCTCGGCATTGCACTGGATGCCAAAGGCCAGCATGAAGAAGCCGAGCGCTCTTTTCGCAAAGGCCTTGATAGCTGGGAAGGTGACCCCACTCCGATCATGAACAATCTGGCGCTGAATTTAACCGCGCAGGGGTTCCTTGATGAAGCCGCCGAAATTCTGCAACGCGCCGCCGAAGTCTCTCCCGGCCGGCCGGAAGTGGAGCGTAACTTACGCATCGTCAATGCCCTTCAGCAATCCGACGGCCACAGAGCCGCCGCCCCCAAGCCGAACAAAAAACCACTGATCTCGATCGAGCCCCAGGCCGGCGAAGAAGAGGCTGAAGCTGATGAGCCACCGGCCAGTGAGCCACCCGCCAACCCGGTAAAGGAAGTTGAGGCGCAGGAAATCGAAACCAAATCCCCCGACAACGTCATTGTCATTGAAGAATAAGACTAAACTTTCCGTCATTGCGAGCGACCGCAAGAAATCTGTGCCATATCATTTTGCACAGGTCTCTCCGCACTTTGTGCGTTCGAGATGACAATAAGGTAGGTTTCACGGCGGTCTCCGTGTTTAAACCTTTAGCCACCAACTCCAGAAGCAGCCGCCTGAATTCCAGCGGGTCCCAGAATAATCACAAACAACGCCGGCAGGAAAAACAGGATCATCGGCACGGTCAGTTTCGGTGGCAGGGACGCCGCCTTTTGCTCGGCAATCGACATACGCATATCGCGCAGCTCATCGGCCATCACCCGCATCGCCTGCGAAATCGAGGTTCCGTATTGCTCGGCCTGAATCAGCGCTGTAGCAAAGGTTTTTCCGGCACCACTACCGACCCGCCGTGCAAAATCCTGCAGCGCTTTGCGCCGGTCATTCAGCATCGCCATTTCGGCGCTCAGGATACCAAGCTCTTCCGCCAGAATGGGCGAGTGCTCTGCAATTTCGGCAGCAACCCGGTCAATCGTTTGCTCGAGACCGATCCCGCCCTGCACGCAGATCAGCATCATATCGAGCGAGTCCGGGAAGGCGAGGTTGATGTCCTGCTGGCGTTTGAGGATCTGGTTCTTGATCAGAATGTCGGGCAGTTTAAAACCGAAAAACCCCATACCGCCCAGGATCATCATTTTCGTTGTACTCTGCATTTCCTCTTCGCTGCCGGAAATGATCATCATCGCAAACAGACATAAAACAATCGGAATCACGGCGCGGGCGATCATGAATTTCAACGGCGCGGTGGGGGAGCGGATACCGGCCTGCAGCATCTTATCACGCACCTTCTCGCCCATATCGCCGAGCATTTGCTGAACCTTGAACATACTGGCCATGGTATCCGCTGCCGATACAGCGTCATCGCCGCCGGGCTTGTTAATACTGCCGTCGCGCGTTGCTTCAAACAAAGCCTTCCTGCGCTTTTCAATCACCGAGCGATACCGCTCTTTCTTCTCGGTCTTTTGCAGGAACGGAAACGCAAACGCAGCAAAGGAGATCGCCGCAACCAATGCGCTCACAATCGTGATCAGAACTTCGTTCTCCATTGCGTTTCTCCTAAATCTTAAAGTTAATCATGACCTTCATGACGCCAATTCCGATACACATCCAGATTACCGCACCGGCGAGCAGGACATTGCCAAACGGGTCGGTAAAAAGGACGCTGATATATTCGTAGTTCACAAAATACATACCGCCGGCCACAACATTGGGCAGCGCACCAATAATTCCGGCAGATGCAATCGCCTCCGACGACAGCGCCTTGATCTTGCGCTTGAGCCGAAAGCGCGAACGGATCACGCCAGCAAGATTGTTAAGAACTTCAGACAGGCTGGAGCCGGTCTGCGCCTGAATCGACAAACCGGTGGCGAACATCTGCATCTCGGTCAGCGGCATGCGCTTGGTCGATTCCTGCGCCGCTTCATGCAGCGGGACGCCAATCTTTTGCTTGTCGTATATGATCGACATCTCCTCGCCGACAGGGCCTTCAAACTCGCGGCTGATCATCGACACCGCTTCGGAAACCGGCATACCTGCCTTCAGAAGACGTACGACCGCATCCAGCGCATCGGCGAATTCTTCGAGAAACTTCTTCTGGCGATTGGCCGCCATCTTTTTTAAAACCAGGCGCGGTACGCCAAGAAGACCTGTCACCGCCGCCATCACTAAAACGAAAGGATTGCTACTGATGAACATCTTGACCAAAAATGCCACCAGAACCATAGAGACGGCCGAATATATCCAGAACTGCTTCATGCTGATCTGCAGACCTGCCTGCCCAATCAGAACGGTGATAGAGGTCTTTTGTTTCTTCTTACCTTTGTCGTCGTCTTCTTTATCGTCTTTCAGCTTCCTGGCGATTTCGGCGCGGCGCTTGTTTTGCGCATCCATTTCACTATTAACCTCGGAGCCTTTGGACGCGCGCCCGCGAATAGTAGCCATGACACGCTTTTTGCGCTCCGCCTCCTGATTCAGGACGAACGCTATTCCCACTCCGACGACGATCACAAAGATCAACGCTATCAGAACAATTTGGATGGTATTCATTTAGCCGTATGCCTCCGACCCCCTCCCTCGCTTGCGAGGGAGAAAGAACAAAAAGTAAAAAGCCCGGTAGGTAGTGGAACTATCGCTACCCATAGGCTTCCTCCATAGCATCAAGCACGAGCTGCTCAACACCGAACTGGCGTGCGTTATCAAAGAATTTGGGACGTAGGCCAGTCGATTTTTGCCGGGTGATCAGCTTACCGTGTTCGTCTTCACCCTCAATTTCAAGCGTGAAAAGATCCTGCATGGTGACAACATCGCCCTCCATCCCGGTAATCTCGGTGACATGGGTGGTTTTACGCGAGCCATCACGCAAACGTTGCACCTGAATGATAACCTGTACGGCACCGGCGATCTGTTCGCGCACCGCCTGTTGCGGCAGGTTCAGGCCGCCCATCGCAATCATGTTCTCCATCCGCGAAAGCGCTTCACGCGGGTTGTTGGCGTGCACCGTTCCCATCGAGCCGTCATGGCCAGTGTTCATGGCCTGAAGCAGATCAAAGGCCTCGGGTCCGCGAACCTCACCAACAATGATGCGCTCCGGGCGCATCCGCAGGCAGTTCTTGACCAGATCACGCATAGTGACCTCTCCAACGCCTTCAAGGTTCGGCGGCCGCGTCTCCAGACGCACGACATGCGGTTGTTGCAATTGCAGCTCACACGCATCCTCGCAAGTCACAATCCTCTCACCGGCTTCAATATAACGGGTAAGACAATTCAGCATTGTCGTCTTACCGGAACCCGTACCGCCGGAGACAAGCACATTCACGCGGCATCTTCCGACCGCCATAATCAGCTTGGCACAGCTTGGCGTCATTGAGCCGAACTCGAGTAGCTTTTCCAGCGTCAGTTTGTCTTTGGTGAATTTCCGGATGGTCATACAGGCGCCATCCACGGCCAGCGGCGGAATAATCACGTTCACACGCGAACCGTCAGGCAAACGCGCGTCACAAATCGGCGAAGATTCATCAACACGGCGTCCAATCGCGCCGACAATGCGCTGGCAGATGGTTGTCAGATGTTGATTGTCACGGAAATTGACATGCGTTTTTTCGATCTTGCCGCCAACCTCAATATAGGTCGTATCGGGGCCGTTAATCATGATATCGGCGATATCGTCACGCTCGAGAAGCTCTTCCAGCGGACCAAAGCCCAGCATATCATTGGCGCATTCTTTGGCCACGCCCTGCAGTTCCGCCGGGGTCAGATCAAGATTACGAAAGCGCGCAATTTCTTCAACAGCCGAATAAACCTCTTCACGCGCCGCTTTGGCATCCATCCGCGCCAGAGCTTTCAAATCAATACCGTCGCGCAAATCAAGCCAGATACGATTGCGGGCACGCTGGAGCCTGAGGGATGTAATGGATTCGCTATCGCCTTTCGGCGCAAGATCCCCTTCTTCTTCCGACTCAAGATCATCAAGAGCCAGGCCATCTTCCATCGACTTGTGCGTCTCGGCTTTTTCTTCTTTTGATGGATCAGATGTTTCTTTAGCTTCAGCCACTTCTTCCACCGGAGGCGGCGAAATTTTGTCCTTTGCCTCTACCTTTTTGGGTTTTTCTTCAGGGGCGGATTCTACGACAGGCTCAACCCTTTCCGCCTTTTCCTCTTTGGCCGCTTTTGACGGCCCCTTAGGCGGAGGTTTCTTTGGCGCATTCGAGGCTGATTGTTTTTTTCCAAACATCAATAATTCCTATTTCTTTGCAAGCTTTCCTATAAGCCCGCCAATACCAGAGCTAGAACTCTCTTCAGAAACATGGATGCCTTCGACATCAACGGCCAGAACCGTTTTCAGAACCGGCAACAGAGAGTTGCTGACAAGCGCCGCACCGGCCTTATCGTCAATCAACCTTTTGCCTTCGCTTTCACTACCGATAAACAGCTTCGGATTAAAGGGGATAAAAGCAGAGGGCTTTAACTCCATAGCCTTTTCAATATCGGCTTTTGGCACCTCATTGGCCGGGGCCATACCTTGCATATTAACAATCATTTCTATGCCTTCTTCGCTATCACCACGAATTTCCTTCATTTCATGCAGCAAGCTCCGGGCCAGACGCAACGCGGGCAATGTAGGCGTGGAAACAAGAATGACTTCATGCGCTCTTGTTATCACCGCATTCTTAAGGCCCGGTGTTGACGCTGATAAATCGACCATGACAACCGGGTACTTCACCATCAGCATATCCAGTAAATTCTCATACTGGGCGGGCGTAATCACCTGCTCTAACATGGCATCACCACCGCTGGCCAGAATATTAAGATGCTCACTGGCCGTAAAAAGCATGCGGGCGATACTGTCTTCATCTTGGTTTTCCGCCGCGCGGACCGCCTCGGGCAAAGTCGTCGAAGGCTCGAACCCGATACCGACACCAAGTGTCGACCAACCGCCGGAACCATCCAGCAACATGGCCTTTTGTCCCAGCGTTTCGGATACGCCCCAGGCCATAGCCTGCGCGATAACAGATGTGCCAACGCCGCCTTTGGCACCGACAAAAGCGATTAAACGGCTACCTGTAATACCAATACGCTCGATAACCGTTTTGGCAATAACATCGGCCAGGATTTCCGATTGAACCGGTTTTACCAGGTAATCACTTACCCCCATTTCAATCAGCTGACGATAAAGATAAACATCGTTTTTCGGACCAATCACAATAGCGGCAGTTCCTTCGCCGCAATGCTCGGCGAGACCGCCCAAACGCTCTGTAAAATCTTCATCAACCGTTTCGGTCTGGACAATAATCAGATCAGGTGATGGTAGATCTTGATAGGTTGCAATGGCGGTTTCGATATCGCCGTCTTCACTCTGAATTTCGACCCTGGCAAAACGCCAGTCTTTTTCGACCGCCTGCGCTGCTTCCAGCGTCTTCTTATCTTTTGAATATACAGCAACTCTGGAGCCTGGTAGCAATACAGATGTCGCCTGATTTTCCGCCTCGCTCATTAACCTTACCCGTGTCCCAATAGATTATGTTTGTATATTCCTTATACTATAACACATTTTGAGGCATTATTCAGAGGCTGTTTCACCGTCCAAAGACTCATTTGGCGTTCCGATACGATAGCGTTCACCGATGTTTCCGGCGCGGCGGGCATCGGTTGTCGAACCGGCGCTTCCCTGACCCAGAAGATCCTTCGGCCTTGCTATCTGCTTGGCAAACATGGACTCCACAGTGCAGCCTATACGGTATTCCTCTTTATGGGTGATATCGGTGTCGTCAAAACCAGGCATATTGGTGCAATCTCTGGGCGCTTCCGCCGTATAGGACATATAGGAGACAATCACAATTGACTGGTTTCCCTGCCCTCTGACGGGAAGAATATTAGCGTTCACATTGCGAACACCTTCCTCTCGCAAACTGCGCACAAGACGCGCGGCCTCCTGGCTGGCATTCATAGCTGTATTGGAACGGGATTTCGGATCATACGTAACGCTGAGATCAACAGGACCGTCGCCATGTTTATCATAGTGATGCGCCAGACCGACTACATAATGGTTGGTGGCGTCCTTAAGCGACACCTCTTCAACGAATTTTTTTTCAATCACCTGGACACGGTTCTCAGTCAACGTTCCTTCCTGATACAAGGAACAGGAAGAAAGCAAAAATCCGGCGCAAACGGCCATGAACAATCCGGAAAACCTTCTTTTTTGAATTAATTTCATCTTTGTTCTCCTAATCCAGCAGATAGCCATAGGGGGAATTTTCTACAAAAATCTCATCATCCTCGAGGCCAAAAGCCCTGCGGATATTCGCCGCAAAAGAAACAGATAGCGGGCTATCACGCTCAACCGGGACTCTTTCCGCCCTTGTCTCATCGGCGTAAGGCTCCACCAGATAAGGCGTCACAATAACAACCAGCTCGGTTTCTTCCCGCTGGAAACTATCCGAAGACACCAGATCACCGAGGACAGGCGCTTTGCTTATGCCCGGCAGACCGGCCATACCTTCAATCGCTTCAGACTGCAGGAGTCCGGCAATCATCAAAGAGCCACCACTTGGAATTTCCACCGTTGTTTCAGCGCGGCGCACGTCAAGACCCGGCACCTGAACATTTGCCAGCGTAATAGCGCTTTCAAAATCCAGCGAGGACACTTCGGTATTCAGTTGTAAACTGATGCGCTCTTTAGACAAAACCACCGGCCTGAAATTCAGGGACACACCAAACTCACGGAATTCAATCACAAGATTCCCAACCTGGTCACGACCAACAGGCACAGGGAATTCACCGCCGGCAAGAAAACCGGCTTGCTCACCCGACACAGCTGTCAAATTCGGCTCGGCCAGAATATTCACCATATTTTCTTCTTCCAGCGCATTCAGGAACAGGCCAAGCGTACCAATACCCTTAACGCCTGAATCAAGAAGAAAACGGGCCGCGCCGGTCGGGTCCTGTGATAAAGCCAACCCGGCACCGGTGGCAAAAGCCGCCTCGTTGCCATGATTTGTTATACTGTTGCCCGGGAAACCACCAAAGATCGTTGTGGCGGAAAGCTCGTTGGTATCGTTGAGATTGCTCTCAATTCCAAGCTCTTTCAATACGCTACGGGTCGCTTCGATAATCTTAACCTGCAGCATCACCTGCTGCTCGCCGCGTACCTCCATGAGATTTGCAATCATGTCATCGGACGTACCGTCTTCGTCCTGCAAATCGCCAACATAATGTGTAACAAGGTTTTGAATTTTTGATGCTACTTCCGGTGTTGACACCTTACCGGTCAGCAAAACCTGATCATGAATGGCGCCAACCTTTACGCCCTCTTCAGGGAAAAGACTGCCAAGAAGAGACTGAATCGCCTGCACATCGTATTGCACATGAACATCCATACGACGCAAAACATCGCCATTGGCATCCAGCGTAATCACATTGGTATCGCCGACATCAAGGCCGACAATATACAATCTGTTTGATTGTATAGCGACCACATCAATCAGTGAGGGGTCCGCTACAAGAATGTCAGACACATCACCATTGAGTTCTATAATTTCTGCCTTGCCGAGAATAATTTTGACCGGCGGCGGGCGCAGTGTTTCTTCAACATTGATACTTACCAAATCGCCTTTCGCCGCCCAAACCTGTGCCGGACCACAAAAAACAATAAGACCGGCCGCCAAAAAGACAGCGGCAAGCGCGAGTCTGGATAACTTTGTTGGTAACCTGTTCATAGTTTTTTCTTTCACTTGGGTTTACGCAAGACAAACTTGAGGGCGTGAGAAAGAAAGACAGAGGCGGGATCAGCGTGCCGGTACGACCTGTACCTGCCCACCATTATAGATTCTCACAATATTGGTATTTAATCCAGAATCCTTTTTAAAGTTTTCATATTCTGCGCTGACCTCGTCATAAATGCTCGTCAGGCGCGCATCGGTGATCGTCGGCCATTTTTCTGTAATAACCTTATCGTCGCCAATGCCGCGTAAGGCCAACGTTAACTCACCCATCTCCGTGGCCAGAGCCAGCTTTTCAGCCGCGTAAATATCAACGGCCACACTGACCGTCTTGGCGACTTTTATCTTGTCATCGTCTGGGCGGGTTGCCGTCTGATCAATCGCCAAAATCATGATATTTTGCAAAATTGTTTCTGTGGCAACCTTGGACAGGTTCCTGTTAATCAAATCCTGGACGCGCGGATCGTCGTCGTCATTATCAATTTTTTCTTTATAGGTTAAAATCACATCGACATGGTCGCCGGGACCGATAAAGCCGCCAACCATGCTTTCGGCTGACACCTTGATCGCCACGGCACGCATGCCCGGATCAAGACTGGCGGCAACAAAGTTTCCTTTGCTTTCGGCCAGAAGCGCGCTTCTTAAAACAGGCTCGCCTTCTGTTACATCACGGCGCAAACGGCCTTGTAAAACTTCACTGGATTTTTTGTTATCTTTGCGAATAATCGCGCCGGAGAAGACACTTCCCTTCGGCCAGGACTGCCAGCGCAAATCACCTTCTTTTAACTCCCGTCCAATAGAAAGATTTTTTGTGGCAACCAAAACTTCAAGCTTTGCTTCTTCCACAACCTGCGGCTCTTTCTTTCCACCAAGCGTAACCTGTACGAGCATTGCCACGACAAACGCCACAGCAACGGCACCACCAAGAACAATGAGAATATTTTTATTCATGTCTGTATAAACCTCGTTTTAGGAACCTTCGTTTAGGTCTTTGGAGTTGTCTTTGTACGCAGGACAAAAAAGAAGAATAAAAGAACTTTCACACTCTATCATGCGCCTCATTTGTTAAAAAACTATGAACCTTTCGTATGAAAAAAGAGGGATAAATTAGAAGGATCAAAATAGCCGATTTGATAAAAGGCTACAGCCGCCCCGAAAACAATTGCAACGCCATAAGGAACTTTACTTTCCCCGCCCTGAACGCGGCCAACCCAACTATCTTTTGCAGGGTTGGGAAAAGGTTTTTTCTTTTGCAATATCAGCGCTGCCAAGGCCAAAATGCCGCCACCCAGGGCCATAAACAATAAAAACGGTGCCAGGCCCTTCAGTCCGGCCCATAAGGCAAAGACAGTTCCCAGCTTTGAATCCGCAGCCCCAATAGCGCGCACAGCAAACAAACCAAGCGTCACAGCAAACATCAGACCAGCGGCCATAAGGTGCGACCAGATGGGTGAGAAAATCTGCGCTTTCCCGCCCAAATAAAGCCCGGTGAAGGCCACAAAAAACGACAGCCCCACAACAACACTATATATATTCGGTATCACCATGCCGCGAATATCGGACAAGCCCGCCAGGGCCCCGACTCCCACTGATAACAAAAGACAAATCAAAAAAAGAACTAGATAGAACATCTGTGGATAATATACCTTAAGGCTGTGGAAAAGTCGATAGAAATCCTTGATTTAGCAAAGAAAAACCCGCCCAAAAAAATGAGCGGGTTTCCTAAATTCGGTAACAAATACTCTTAGTTGTTTACAACAATCTCAGAGTTAGCATTTGTCATAGCTGTTTGCATTGTTGTGAAAGTTGTTTCCAACTGATCACCAAATGTAAACACGACAGCCACGATAGCCAGAGAAATACCAGCCGCAATCAGGCCGTATTCAATAGCAGTCGCGCCTTGGATGTCTTTGATATATGCATCTTTAAGAGCTAAAAGTTTCAACATGTTTCATCTCCTTATATGTTTTTAGTAATTCGGTTAAACCCACACTCCAAAACAATCTTTGAAGCTCCCAACCGTTATATTTTATGATAACGCGCTTTTCTTTAAAAATAAGTTAAAAAAACACAATATTACTGTATTTTCTAAGAAAAAGAGTAAAAAGTAAACAGTAAAATTTACATGATTATTTATTTAAAATTTTATCTATCTTACTTATGCTTAACATAACAAACATTTACTTTCTATTCTGTGTTATGTACTCTTATTTTACTTTAAATTTCTATAATAGAAACCATATTACCCAATGATTACATGAACAATTTTAAAAATTATCTATCCGATTATTCTACATTTAATTGAAAGCCGCACTGAGCGTGGCATGTAAAAAGGGGCTCCTAAAAGGAGCCCCTGATACTTAATTTGTCTACTTTAACAGCTATTCCTGTTAGCTCTTGATATGCAGGTTGGATAACTCCCTGCTGATGGTTTCGAACACATCAATCAGATCATCCTGTGACGGCGCATCGTAATACTGGTCGATTGATGACGCACAGTTCCTGTAAAAATCCTTGCTGCTTTCGCTGACACCGGAGGTAAATGTTACGGTGTAGACCGTCACACCTTCGTCTTTCAACAACTCGCAAACCTCAGCAAAGCGCGTATTCAAATCACCCGGATCAATGTCATGATTTCTGGTGCGCCAATACGCCGTATAATTGTTTTCCATCGTGTTGATACCGTCCGTCATCATCACAATCGCCTTGCGCCAGGCAAGATCGTCCCAGTCACGACCTTCCTCAAAAGGCTCCTCAGGCGACAGAACGCGCCAGCCCCAGGTCATACCGTAGTTACCAAGGGTAAAGCCTTTGGCCTGCATACCGGCGATAGAAGTCAATAATTTGTCTTCATCACTGGTGAGCGGAACCACAGTCGTTTCCGGACAATTATGATTGGGATATTTGTAATCCCCATACACACCCGGTGTTTGGGTCCAGCCGCCACCATTCCAGTTCCAGCCATAAATTTCAAATCTATACGGATCCCACGGACCTACATAGCTATCACGGGCATCATTCGGATACGGATCGTTCACAGTAGAGCCGGCATCGTAACCACCTTCGTTATAAGCGAGCACACACCCTCTCCATTCGCTCTGGTTCTGTGTCCAGACATTGTTGGTATAGGTTGTTCCCGCCGGCAAATCGACAAAGACATCACCATCGGCATACACGCCGCCTGCGGGGTCCAACCCCAGACCATAAAGCCCGACATTGACCGAAGAGCTATACGGGACCATACCGATTTTTACGTATTCAGGATTGCTAGTACGGTCAAACAAAATTTCGGTAAAACTCGTGGCCGCATCACGAAGCGCCTGAATATTATTGTTGGAATTCATCGAACCTGTGTTGTCGAGAACCATGACAACCTCGAGACCTTGAACTTCGCGTACAACCGTAGTTTCGGCCTCAACATCAATTTGTTCGATACCAATCAAAGCCAAAAAGAACGTATTATACCTGGCAACACCGGTCACGGTAACCTCGCTGCCAATAACGCTGACAACCGGATCAAATGCAGCGCCCAGTTTTTCTTCCGGGTAATTCGCTTCAAAAAAACTATCAACTTTTGCCTGTATACCGGCCTGGCTTGTTTCCGAAGCAGCCGCCGCCAGAGCAGATGCATCAATCGCCTGGGCCAGACGCTGCTGCACCAGATAGGCCTGGGCAAAATCAAGCGCCATTCCGGCTGATCCAATAACCACCGGCGCCATCAAGGCAAAAGACACAGCGATCGTCGCCGAAGAGCAGCGTATATAATCGCTGCATTTTTCTTTTAACCTACAAACAATCTGGTTCCATTTTATGCGGGTCATAACAACCTCCTTTTATTCCAGGTTTACAGTCGCGCTGCGACGGCCTCTGGCAAAAGCAACTTCCTCCATGGGAATTTGATCGACAACAAAGCCTGCGAATACAGGCTCAAAAAGATAGCGCACAGCAACGACAACCACACCGTTATTGGCCTCTGCGAGCGCGGCAACATCTGTTAAAACATCCGGGTTTGGCGCCATATTTCTGGTTTCCCGCCATATAATCTGCGCCACAGCATCGTCATCAAAGCGTATGCTGACAATATCGACACCGAACGTAGCCGAAGAAAACGGCTCCAAAGCCAGCTCGCCGGCCTCAATCGCTTCATCAATATCCGTGGTGCTTACGGTCGAATTGCGCGTAATCAGATCCGCCGTTATTTGTGAGGCGCGTATTGTTTTCTGGTTGGTTAAAATGCCGTTCCCCATATCGAAAACGCCCAAAAGAAGAGTCATCAATACGGGAAAAATTAAGGCGGCCTCTGCTGCGGCAGTCGCTTCTTCTTCACCGAGCCATCTTGTCAAAAATTGTGATATTTTGTTTCTCATGGTTATCTCTTTAGGCCCCTTCAAATTCATAGGGCTCTGTCTGTAAAACGATCGTCGACATAAACAAATGGGAATTATCCGGACCCGCAAGCAAGGGGCCTATAAAAGGCGTCATCATTTCATATCTATAGGCGACGCGAATAAGAATACGGTCATTGCTGGCACCGGCATCAAAGCCTTGCGATACAAGATTACCGTCTCCGTCATAATTCGCGCCCATGGCTCCAAAGTCAGAGAAGCTAGCCATCGTCATGACCTCAACCTGAATGTCATTGCAATTAATGATAACCGTGGCGTAATCGCAAATTGCCTGTCTGAAAGCAGTTTCAGGATCGGCGCCTGATTGTTGAATCTGGCCGGTGCGGATCATCCTGGCGGCAGAGCTTGTTGCTCCCTCCAGAAGACTGGCGCCTGTATACATGATGGACAGCTCGATAATTCCAACTGTCAAAAAGACATAAGGGATAGCAAGAAGGCTAAACTCAATAGCCGTCGTACCGTCTCTTTTCTTTACCCACCTGTTAATAAGTTTACGCAACATTTTACTCTAATTTATGTTTATTTTTACGCATAAAAAAACACGTCCACTTTTTTATAATACCCTCTTACAGCGTCTGTTCGGCTGTTTGTTGGTAGGGGCACATTTGTGGACATGCCTTACGAACTTATACAGTTATATGGTAACAATATGGCTATGAAAAAGTGGTTAACTATTGATAAAATGCCGTTCTTCTTCTGATAACCGTCTGAAAACTAAACCTTCTGAATTGGGAAGCCATCTTCATCCAAAGCCACCTTCCCTGTTACAGTTTCACCCCAGCGCTCTTCCAGTGCGGTCTGTCTTTTTTTGATCTCTTCCTGTCTTTGTACACCGCGCTGATAAAGCATCGAAGACGTCAGACCGGTCATCGACCAGTCAATCATATAACCGACGCCAGCCGCCGCATACATTATGATGATCGTTTTTGGGTCTGAAATAATATCAAAAGATTTTTCAAAGCTGTTTCCGTGCCGCCAAAGTTCCATTAAAAAAGGTGTGCAGCCTGCTAAATTCATAGCCCCCACCGTCATCATCTTGGAACTTTGCCTTTTTTTATCGATCAAAGAGGCTGCGGGCGTTGGCAGCATACCAATGACCAAAAGCATCGTTGTCGGCAAGAACAGAATCGACAGCACAAGACCTGCTGCCGTAAGACTCTGCGCCTTGCGGCTCATTTTTTGCGCTTTTCTTCTTTTTTTATGTGCCGCTTTCGCAGCTTTTGCAGCTTTTTTATTCATGAAAACATATCCCAGAGCCTAAGGCCCAGATCCTCCTGTAAACGACATAAACACAACCGCAAGAATAACAACCGAAGAAATGATACTGGATACCACAGCCGCTACAGATCGACCGGTTTGCCGCCCGAAAGTGCTTTTATTCGCAAGCTTCACTTCCAGATGCTTGTACTCTTTCCTAAGGCTGGCATGTTCACGCATCGCACTAACAAATGCCTGATGATCTTTATTGAGCACTTCAGGACTGTCCAAAATTGCCGCCATCTTTACAAGATCGCCGCTTTCCCCAAACTTTCTAATGTTTTTTTCAAGCTTTTCCCTGATATCACTATCATGGTAGCGCTCATAAACCGCCGGCAGCATTTCTACAAACACTTTTGCAATGCCGGGGTAAGGTGGAAGGCTCGATCTTTTCTGGATCGTCGCAAGACATTTCAGGTTACCGAGGATTTTTTTGTAATCTTCGCTGGAGTTTAGATCATACAAATAAGAATCTATACTTTTGCGGTCTGTAACGGACAAAAAGGCAGCGCTGTGCCTATCCAGGAAAAGGGCCGGCTCTTTCCCTTTCTGACACATGTCTTCAAAAGCACGCATCATACCTTCAGGGTTAAGAACAAAATAATCCGAAAACTTTTCGCTCAGACACGGCGATTCAGGATTGAGAATATACAGGCATCTTTCAATTCCCTGACCCATCTTGTTTTGCCGGAGTGCATTTCTACAAGCATCGAAACGACCGAGAATGGAAGCAACGTCAAGGAAGGTGTTGTCCTGCGCAGCAGCCCAGTTTAACACCAGACCCGATGAAACAATCTCAACAAAAGCGCTCACGTCTTCCTTCAAAGCAATTAACTTATTAAGCAGGGGCCCGGCCCCGTCCCCCATTATTTTTATACCTTTATAACGAGCCGGCGCATTCGGATCGAGAAGGATCGATATATTGCTAAGAAGCCGCTCACTGTACCCTGTGCCTCGCCCGGCATCGCGCGCGAGCTGTATAACACCCTCAAGCGCCTCGGCTTTCTCTCCATCCTCCAGAGCCCTGATAAGCCATTGCTCCAAAACGCCTTCTTCTATCAAAACCAGCGCCTCGGCCGGCTCTTTTTCAAAGTCCATGGCCAGATAAGGAAGCTGAAAGTACTTGTTCTCTCCCAATGTAATCGCCCGTGGTGCTTTTTTCTGCTTAATGGCCTGTTTCGGGCTAAGACGCACACCATCCATCCATGACATTATTTCTTCAACAGTCCATCTTTGTGTAGGGTCATCATGCAAAAGCCCTCTCAGCAACTCCAGAATAGACCCTGTAAACCTGTCTTTCCCTGTAACCGCTGAATAACTTCCAGACTCCATTTTCTTCTTTACAATGTCCTCTGCACTTAACCCTTCCAGGGGATCGTTGGTCCGCATAATCACAGCAATACACACACCCAGGGAATACAGGTCATCGGCCTGCGTTCCATCCCCACGGCCGATGGGATCAGCCATCCCTCTTTCAATCGTTTCATACACGACCGGCTGAGAATACGAAGAGGGAACAGACAAGCAATCACCCAATATTATTTTTTCAACTTTCTCAGCACCACCATCAAACATGTTGGATGACCTGATATTTCCGTGAACAAAATCTTTATCTCTAAAATCCTGAAGAATATTCATCATGGAGGGCATAATAACCTCCATAACCTGCTCCTGTTTCCACCCCAGACCCGTTTCCTTATCTTCGGTCATTAGTGGTTTTCCCAGATTTTTTTCATACACGAAAATATAGCGCTCCTGATTGGCGGGGGGCCAGAACACAACCCCCTTCCTGACAACATTGGCCATCTCAGGATTAATAATACCGGTATATACCGAAGCCGCTTTCAGACGCGGGGTGAGATGTCGTTCACAAACAAGAACAAACAAGTCGGGTGGGACATTGTTCTTGCCCACAGCGTCATAGGCTTTAACGTCGCCATTATTGTATTGTGGTAACGGTTTGCCAGAGAAAATCTCGATATTTTCCCCCATCTGAACCGACGCGCCGCGCGGAGCTTTTTTTTCCGGCGCCGGCTGCGTCTTTTCTTCCGTTTCCTGCGGTTCTTCTGAGGTCATAAGGTGAAAACCCTTACATCAATGTGACGGTCTTAAGTACAAAGACCTGTGTATTATAAAGTGTAAGGGCGATTGAGGAAAAAGTAAAACTTATAGATAACCAGCCAGATAGCAGCTAGATAACCAACCACTATTACCCCAGAAAGGGGTCATGCATCAAAATGGTGTCGTCACGCTCGGGACTCGTTGATAATAAGGTAACAGGAGCACCAATCAACTCTTCTACATGACGGACATATTTCACCGCCTCGGCAGGCAACTCGGCCCAGCTGCGGGCGCCACGTGTGCTTTCTTTCCAACCCGATACCGTCTCATAAACGGGCTGAACGCGCTCCTGTTCTACCTGCGAAGATGGAAAGTAATCTAGGCTCTTACCCTCCAGCTCATAGCCGACACAAATCTTCAGCTCCTCCAACCCATCCAGAACATCCAGTTTGGTCAAAGCAATTCCATGAATACCGCCAATCTTGACCGCCTGGCGCACCATCACCGCATCGAACCACCCACAACGCCGCTTACGCCCGGTCACTGTGCCAAACTCATGACCACGCTCACCCAGAAAAATACCAACTTCATTATCCTGCTCGGTTGGAAAAGGCCCCTCGCCAACGCGGGTTGTATAGGCTTTGGTAATCCCCAGAACATAATTCACAGCATCCGGCCCCATCCCGGACCCTGTCGCCGCCTGTCCGGCATGCATATTCGAGGATGTTACAAAAGGATAAGTGCCGTGATCGATATCCAGCATCATCCCCTGTGCGCCCTCAAACAAAATTTTCTTTCCCTGGCGCCGCGCCTCATCCAGTGTTTTCCAGACCACTCCGGTATAACTTAAAACCTCATCCGCGACCGCCATTAGCCTGCTGTAAATCTCATCCACATTGACCGTGTCAGCACCCAAACCCTTTAGCAAAGCATTGTGATGGGCCACCATCTGCTCGAGTTTTTCTTTTAAAATCTCCGGGTGGCGCAAATCGCATACACGAATGCCGCGCCGCGCAACTTTATCTTCATAGGCCGGGCCAATGCCGCGCTTTGTTGTACCAATAGAGCCTTTGCCGCGAATTTTTTCCAATGCACCATCCAGAACCTGGTGGACCGGCAGAATCAAATGGGCATTTTCTGCAATCATCAGTTTATCAGGATTAACCTCAACACCTTTGCCGCGCACAGTCTCAATTTCTTCCAGCAGCGCCCACGGATCAACAACAACACCATTGCCGATCACAGACAATTTGCTTTTGCGAACAATACCCGAAGGCAAAAGACTGAGCTTGTAAGTGACGCCATCAATCACCAATGTGTGTCCGGCATTGTGTCCACCCTGAAAACGCACCACCACATCGGCGCGCGATGACAGCCAGTCGACAATCTTTCCTTTTCCTTCATCGCCCCATTGGGACCCGATAACAGCTACATTGGCCATTTAAATCTCCTCAACCTTTCCGTCCTTATATATATGGGTACATTTCCCCGGACTACTATCGCCTGCACTTCCGCGCACGACAATCCGGCCCTCTTCCTGCAAGCTGCGCATAACATCCCAACCCTCACCAGCCGGCACAAAAACTTTTTCCGTTGGCTCCAGCGCCGGCAGAGCCTTTCTGATCGTGTCCATATAAAGCGTGAAACCGGTCGCCGTTTCGCCTTCGCCCTCATCACCAAAGCGCACATCGTAACGCCCGCCGCGCCCAAGCTCTCCACGCACATCTTTGGCAAACAAAGTAAAGCCGATGGTGCTGTGATACTCAAACCCCTTGCTTTCCAGCGGATCAATCGCAATCGCAACATCGCTCATTTTCAACTCGCCCAAAGCCTTTTTCAAACCATCATAAACGCTCTGAAGATTTTGAACATCGTCTGAAAGCGATCCCGGCAAGTTAATATCCGCAATCGCCTTCAAAGCTGAGCCCGCCTCACCCGCTGCGCCGATAAGCCCGCTTAATACATCCGAAAGCGGCCCCGCGACTTTAGCAACTCCGTCATATTCCCGGCGCCCGATCGCCGCCTCGATACCGGATCTTTCAGACTCTGCAACATCAAAACCATCAAACAATTTTCGCGCCAGCTGCGGAATGGTCAGATCAATCGTCAGCGATTCCAGGCCCAGCGCCTTTAATCCAACAAGCGCCACCACGCAGCTTTCAATCTCAGCCTCCAGCCCTTGCGCGCCGATCAGCTCGCAGCCGACCTGACAAAACTGACGTTCGGTTCTTTGCTGGCCGCTTTTGGTGCGCAGAACATCATTGGCATAAGCCAGCCGCAAAGGCCGTGCTTCACCCGCCAGCCGTGAAGACGCAATCCGTGCGGTTTGCGGCGTAATATCGGAGCGAATACCCATCATACGGTGCGTCACCGGGTCCATCAGCCGGAACGTTTCATGCGAAAGCGAAGCCCCCGGCCCTGGCGCCAGCAGGCTGTCTTCAAATTCCACCAGTGGCGGTTTGATGCGTTCATAGCCAAAAGCGGAGAATTTCTGCATGAGAGTCCCGATAGCCTGCAGCTCCTGCTCCGCCTCGGGCGGCAGCAGATCGACAAACCCGCTCGGCAGTAATGCCAGATGTGTATCCTGCTTGCTCATAGTCTTTTACGTGTTGTTGGGAGTACGTTGATCCCTAAGTGGGATACGGTAAATAAGACCGAATGTCAACGATTTAGCACCTCCTGTCTCAAACCGTCATCGCCTGAATTCGGACAACGAATTCTAAGGCGATCCATATACCATGGGTAGATTCCCTTAGAATTTTTGTAAGAAATTCAGGGAATGACGGTGAAAATATGAGGTCTAAACCTAAGCGGCAGATTCACTAAGAGGCTGAATGGAATTATCAGGCTCAACGCGGTGGTTTAAGGGTCCAAAACCCTCGCCAATCAGCTCACCATGCTCGATGGCCTTATGAACAAAGGCCCGCGCCTGCGAAAACGCTTCGCGTGGCCCCAGACCTTGCGCCATACCCATGGCGATACCGGCCGACAACGTCGTCCCGGCCCCGTGCGTCGCGCGGCTTTCCATCTTTTTATATTGATAAACCTTGGTACCGTCATCGTCGGCCAGCACATCATAGATATCGGTATCAGCAATCGAGCCGCCTTTTAAGATAACCGTCTGCGCCCCCAGCGTGCGCAGCGTTTCCGCAGCATGAACCATGCCATCAACATCCTTGATGGTTAAGCCGGACAAATCCTGCGCCTCAGTAATATTCGGCGTCAGCACATGCCCCCGGATCAGCAAACGCCGCTTCAGCGCATCACGCGCTTCCTTGTCAATAATAGAGCCGCTTGCGCGACTGGTCATGACCGGGTCGATGACCACCTGAATATCGCTGCCTTGAATTTCGTCAAGAATATCGCCGACTATATCTATGATTGCGGTGTTGGAGAGCATGCCCGCCTTGATCACCTGCGGCTTAATGTCAGCAAGAACTTTTTCAATCTGGCCGCGCACAATATCCGTTGGAATAATATGAATGTCATGCACACCTTTTGTGTCCTGAACGGATACGGCTGTGACTGCCGTCGCGGCATAGCCACCAAAAGCCTGCGCCGTTTTAACATCGGCCTGAATACCTGTCCCGGCACAGGAATCCGACTGACCAATACATAAAATCTTTGCAACCATTATGAGAATCCCTTTCTGACAAACCCTGTAAGCCTATGCGCTTTGCGCCGCCTTTTCAATCACTGCGCATAAATCACCGACAATATTTTCCACTGTTTCCTGATTATCGCCTTCTGCCATCACGCGTATCACAGGCTCAGTACCGGACGCGCGCACCAAAACACGGCCTTCTTTAACCAAAGACTTTTCAGCCCGCTCAATCGCCTCCTGCACTTGTGTGCTGTCCAGCGGCATGCCGTTTTCAAAGCGAACACTGCGCAGAATCTGCGGCAGAGGCGTAAACAAATTCAGCGCTTCACTCGCCGGTTGATTTTTTGCCTTTAACACGGCCAGAGCATGCAACGCCGCCAGCAGACCATCGCCGGTTGTTGAATAATCCGATAAAATAATATGACCCGATTGTTCACCGCCAACATTATAGCCGCCTGCGCGCATCGCCTCCACAACATAGCGATCACCGACCGGAGTGCGCAGCATCTTGATTTTGTTTTTGTCCAGAAATCTCTCCAGCCCTAAATTCGACATCACTGTCGAGACAATGCCGTCACCCTTGAGTAAACCCTGTTCTTTCCACGACATCGCCAGCGCCGCCATAATCTGGTCACCGTCAATCTTATTGCCTTTTTCATCAACCATGATCAGGCGGTCAGCATCACCATCAAGTGCAATCCCGACATCGGCGCCATGTTCGACCACGGCCTCCTGTAATTTCTCTGTCGCCGTCGCGCCGCAGCCATCATTGATATTACGGCCATTGGGCTTATCACCGATGGCGATCACTTCGGCCTCAAGCTCCCACAGCACCATCGGTGCCACTTTGTAACCCGCGCCATTGGCGCAATCGACGACGATCTTGAGCCCTTCCAGACTTTTGCCTTTGGGGAAACTGCGCTTAATCGATTCCACATAGCGCCCCAGCGCATCGTCCAGACGCTGCGCCTTGCCGAGTTTTTCCGGCGCCACGAGGTCTTTGCTGATATCACCTTCGAGCTTTTCCTCAATCGCCTGTTCAATCTCATCGGCCAGCTTATACCCGTCGGGGCCGAATAATTTAATACCATTATCGTCATATAAATTATGCGAGGCCGAAATCATCACACCGATATCGGCGCGCAGGCTTTGGGTCAGTTTGGCAATGCCGGGTGTCGGGATCGGACCGGTCAAAATAACCTCCAGCCCCATCGACAAAAATCCGGCCGTAAGAGCCTGCTCCAGCATATAGCACGAGAGCCGCGTATCCTTGCCGATCACCACCCGGTCGGTCTGATCGCCGCCCCGGCGCTGTTTGAGGACAAAGGCCGTGGCCATGGCGACCTTCAGCGCCATCTCCGCCGTCATCGGAAATGTGTTGGCCTGGCCGCGTATGCCGTCTGTGCCGAAATATTTACGTGTCATGTCTAGGGTCAAAACTCACTACTAACATGGATTTTGCGCCAGCGAATTTTTGATGACTGTTTGTAAAAGCCGCGCACGGCCCTAGTTAATCTAAGGCCAAGCGGTTTGAGCAAACAGGCACAAAAATTCGCCGCGCCCAAGGGGTAAGAATATGACAGTAAATCTACAACGTCAAACAGCCTTGAAAGTGGATAAACACTTCCTGGCACCTGCTTTCCTTGTATCTTTACTGTCATATTCTTACAAAATCTCATGTTAGTAGTGAGTTTTGACCCTGGTCCTTTATGGGGCTGTTTTACCCGCGAAACCGCGATAAAGCAAAGAAAATAGGTGAAATGAAGCTTTGTGCTTGCATAATAACGGGCCTCATGTTACGAAAATTCTTTTTTAGGTTATGGGAAGATATAATGTTACCAGGAAACGCAAAAAAACAGACGAATCCATTAAAGTGCCCGCTTAAATATGATTTTCAGATAGGCGGGCAAATTTTCTGGGAAGATGAAACCCCCGACTCCAAAACCCCCACGTCTGGTCACCCATACACCGTTTCCCTTTCCCTTTATGACAAGAATGGCCCAAAACGAAACCAAATACTTTTATATGAAACCAAAGGGGCCTGGCTTCGATTTAAATTCCAAACCGCAACTCATTTAAATTCTAAAAGCTCTTCGACATATAAGTTTCGGGCGCCCGCTGTATTCTTGGACAGAACCCCTAAATAACAGAACAATTTCATTCCAATCCAAGACATGATCCCCCAACTTTTGACGTCAGAGGGTGTTTTGGGGTATGGTTTCGGACTTTTACGCAAAATGAGGAAAATATGAAGCCCGCAGAAGTAAAGATTGAAACTGTCTTTCATCAGCTTAGACAATTATCTCCCAGTTTTTTTTCGGAGGGACTTTTTGATTACCATGCCAGTCAACACAACCCTGCAGAAGGTCATATCAATTTAAGAGCAGGTAATGCAGAAAAAACAACGAGTTTTGGCTGCAGTTTTCTACAAACCGCAAGAGGAAATGTCGGCGTTAAAATTTATGGCCACCGTTGGCAGAGGCTGCACCTTGATTGTATGAAAAAGTTTTTAAGTTTAATGCCCACAAAAATACAGGTTTCTACTAAAAAGAATGGCTTTGACTTTATTTTACCAGCCGACGATCTTCGCACATCTTTGCTTGATCTCCTTACAGTCCTTCAACCGGTAATGCCCGCGGGACTGGACGCAATGGCAGATGAAAACCAGAAACGTTTTGCCTATAGCTTACAAACAATGCTGGAAGGCACCCCCTGGCAGGTCAGCAATCATAAACTTGGCGACACACAAAGCCGTGCAACGGCGGGAGAATATGAGCTCGGCATCCACAGAGACCCAATCAGCAATGACGTCATCATAACTTTTATCAACGGCCTCAGTAAAAAGGCGCTGGCAGCCAGTGGAGGGGAATTAGAAACCTCTGACTCACGAATAGCTTTATTTCATAAAAAATCGTCTGTACATGCACTTAAGGTTCAGGGGAGTGACATGACGGCTCTTTGGCACGTATTTTCAACCATTGGAACGTATCTTGAGCTACAAAAGGAATATGCGAAGCTTGCAACAGAACCTCAACATGAACCTGCTGCTGCTAAGCCCCTTGAGGAACTTCTCCCCCACTAACACCGCCGCCGCCCTTTTGACCACTTGAGGGCACGGATGATTTCGGCTTCTTATCGCTCGGCTCGTCGTCATCGGCGTCTTCACGGATAATCGGTTTACCGGCCAGAATATCTTTGATCTCATCGCCAGAGAGCATTTCATACTCGAGCAATGCCTTGGCCAGTGTGTGCAGCTCATCCATATTGTCTTTGAGAATTTTTTTCGCCTTCGCGTAAGCCTCTTCGACGATGCGCCGCACCTCCGAATCCACCAGCGCCGCGGTTTCATCCGACATGTTTTTGCTCTGCGCCACGGAATGGCCGAGAAAAACCTCTTCCTGATCCGACGTATAGCGCAGAGGGCCGAGCTTCTCGCTCATCCCCCATTCGGTGACCATACGCCTCGCCATATTGGTGGCCATGGAAATATCGCTGCTTGCGCCGGTGGTAACTTTTTCATCGCCGAAAATCAGCTCCTCGGCTATACGTCCCCCCATCGACACAGACAGATCCGCATGCAGTTTTTCCTTTGCCAGTGACAGGCGGTCGCCTTCGGGCAGGCGCATCACCATCCCCAACGCGCGCCCACGCGGCATAATCGTCGCCTTGTGAATGGGATCGGATGCCGGTTCATGCAGCGCGACAATCGCGTGCCCGGCCTCGTGATAAGCGGTCAGCTTTCTTTCATCCTCGGTCATCACCATGGATTTGCGCTGGGCGCCCATCATCACCTTGTCCTTGGCTTCCTCGAAATCCTCCATACTCACCACGCGCTTGTTGTAGCGCGCCGCCAGCAGAGCCGCCTCATTGACCAGATTGGCCAGATCGGCCCCGGAAAAACCAGGCGTGCCGCGCGCAAGAACGCTGGCATCAACATTGCCCGCCATCGGCACTTTCTTCATATGCACTTTCAGAATTTTCTCGCGCCCTTTAACATCGGGCAACGGCACGACAATCTGGCGATCGAAACGCCCGGGCCGTAAAAGCGCCGGGTCCAAAACATCCGGACGGTTGGTCGCAGCTAAAATAATTACGCCTTCATTCGACTCGAATCCATCCATCTCAACAAGAAGCTGGTTCAGAGTCTGTTCGCGCTCATCATTGCCGCCGCCAAGACCGGCGCCACGATGTCTTCCGACCGCATCAATCTCGTCGATGAAAATAATGCAGGGCGCGTTTTTCTTGCCCTGTTCGAACATGTCGCGCACACGGGATGCGCCAACGCCGACAAACATCTCAACAAAATCAGAGCCCGAAATTGTAAAAAACGGCACACTGGCCTCACCGGCAACCGCCCGCGCGATAAGCGTCTTACCGGTTCCGGGCTGTCCAACCAAAAGCGCACCTTTGGGGATTTGTCCGCCCAGGCGCTGAAACTTTTGCGGGTCTTTGAGGAACTCGACAATCTCTTCAAGCTCCTGCTTGGCTTCTTCAATTCCGGCAACATCATCGAATGTCTTGCGGCCCTGCGTTTCGGTCAGCATCTTGGCGCGCGACTTGCCAAAGCCCATCGCGCCGCCGCCTTTGCCGCCCTGCATCTGGCGCATAAACAAAATCCACACGCCGATGATTAAAAACGCGGGCAGAAGCGATATTAAAATACTAAGGAGACTGATCTGTTCCGCCTCTTTTTCCTCAGCCTTGATCTGCACGCCGGTACCGGTCAGGCGATCAACCACATTCTCATTGGGCGGCACCTGCGTTTTGAACTGCTCACCCGAATTGGCGTAATGGCCTTCGACCTCTTCACCGCGGATAATCAGATCGGAAATGCGCCCTGCCTTGGCTTCGGCCATAAAATCGCTATAGGCGACGACTTCGCTGCTGCTGCTACCCGGCTGCTGCGCGCCCTGAAAAATATTGAACAGGAAGACCAAAAGCAGGCCGATCGCCAGCCAAAAAACCAGATTTTTACCGAATGTGTTGTTCATAAATTGCGCGCCTTTTTAAGTCCGTAGCGGACAGGTCCATTAAGTCTAGTAGGAAAGTAACGCTTTTGTCCAAGGAAACAAGGGGAATCCGGCATTTAATTGGCTTTTTTAACCACGGATGAACACGGATACACACAGATAAATAATGACACCGTCATCCCGGCGAAAGCCGGGATCTATTCATAACTTAAGAAAGGCGTTTGAAGTAACTATAGATTCCGGCTTTCGCCGGAATGACGATTAAGGGTATCTGTGTAAATCTGTGTTTATCTGTGGTTTTTATTTATTTTTCTTTCTCTTTCTCCAAAACCACCTGCACCGCTTTATCATCCCGCTCCACAATCACACCGCCGAGGGTGCGCTTGCGAAACTCAGGCTCCAGCATAAGCGCCTCGAACAGCGCCTCCATTTTTTCCATACGCGGGCCGTAATCACTTTCGGGACCCAGCATATTGATCGCCTTGATCAGAACCCGCAGGCCCACTTCCCCCGGCCAGGCTTTCAAAATCTCATAATTCAATACGATACGGCTTGTATCTTTTTCTATCGTGATATCCTGCAAAGCCATATCGGCAATCTGGTCCAGCGCCTGCCGCGCGCGGGCCAGCCGCATCGCCGTCACCGCTAATCTTTTGGCGCTTAGGCCCTCTTCTTCCAGCGCCGCACGCGCCTTGCGTAAACGCGACCGCGCAAATTTTTCCGATGCGTTGCTGGGGTCCTCAACATAAGCAAGCCCGTGATGCGCGCAGGTCGCAACCAACTGCGCCTTGGGCACATTCAACAACGGCCGCAGCAAGGTCAGATGGGCGCTGTAATCCTGCGCCGGGGCCATCGCCGCCAGCCCGTCCAGCCCGCTGCCCTTGGAAAGACGGAACAAAAACGTCTCGGCCTGATCGTCCTGGTGATGGGCGAGGAATAAATGGCGAATGCCATGCTGCTTACAATACGCGGCCATCGCCTTGTATCGCCCCTCCCTAGCGTTTTCCATGATTCTTGATGGTGGGGTGGGAGTCGCGCTCTCTTCCTTTTTTGCTACAGAAAGCGCGGCATGGCTCACCCCCGGCCAGGTTTTGACCCATTCGCCCACCTGCGCCGCCTCCTGCGCGCCTTCCGGGCGCAGGCCGTGATCAACGCTTAAGACATGGATTTTCGGCCCGTTATTGTCCGCAGACCATTGGGCGAGCAGCTTACACAGCGCCATCGAATCCGGCCCGCCGGACACGCCCACAGCCACAGTCTTGACCCCCGCCAACATCTGCGTGAAACCGCTGGCCAACAACCCCGCAAACCCTTCTTGTGTCAGGGGTTCTGCCCGCTCCTTCTGTTCCTGGTCCAATGAAAAAGCCGGATTATTCACGCCTGCCTCCTTTAATTATTTTTTATAATTTAAATATATTGAAGATACAGCCCCCTTTTAACGCAGAGGCACCCCCACGCCTAGAAAAACTTACCGCAAACAAACGAAAACAGGGGCACATACCCGGATGTCAACAAGCAGTGGGAGGGGATTCTCTTAGTTTAATATAACTTGACAGTTTAATTTCCATAGACTAAAAGCTATGTCCATGGCATTAGACAAAACAAAAAAATTGGCGCGTTCCTTTGGTGAGGCTGTATCAAACAGATCACAAAGTGCTTGTCTGGTTGTACTCGTGGCAGCCGCTTCACCGTTCTATGCAGCCTCTTCGTATTATGGGAGTGGCGGTAAATTAGGCGTGGCGATGTCTGTATTTTGTGCAATAGGGACAATAATTGGTATAAGAGATATTTATATCAACAGGCACGAGCCAGAGCCTATAAGAATGAAATAAGTATTTCCCTCATTTTTTAACTCCCTAAATCTCTAGCTATAGAGCTAAAAATAATTTTTACGAAATAAAGGCCACGGTAATCCCTCCGTCTCTCTGCGCCTAAAAACCTTGACTTTTTATGACTTTTTTCCTATACTGCTGGGAATGGATTCTTCCCCACAAAAACTCGAAAACCAACTCCGGAGCCCTTCCCCCTAAAAACGAGGACCTGTCGCGCCGAAGCGCAGCGAAGGCGGAACGAACTCGGTAACTTGAATAACGGCTTTGAATCAACAATTTATGTGATTTTCAAAAAATCTGGCAAAACGAAATGGATAACCCACTCTTTTTCCTTTCAATTCAAAGGCTTACGGGGCAAAAAAGTGCTTCTAACACCCCAAACGAGACATTTCCTGCTGCCCGCGCCGCATCACCGGGCTGGAGGTATTGGCGGTTTCCTTGGAGAGCTGGCGCAGGGCAACGCAGGCATCGTCCTTATTGCCCATTCCGGCCAACGACATGCCGAGCTTCAGCAAATTGTCATGGGCTTTGGCGCCTTGCGGGGCCTGCTGATAGCTTTCGGCAAAGATACGCGCTGCGCCTTCATAATTGCCGCGCACGTAAAATGTTTCGCCGTACCAGTATTTGGCATTGGGCGAAAGAACGTGATCGGGATAGCGCGAAAGGAATTTTTCAAACTCCTTTTCTGCCGCATCAAAACTACCGGCCTTCAGCATGGCAAAGGCGTTCTCATAATCGGCAGCCGCCACATCGGAGTTTGCCCCGGAGCCGCTGCTACCCCGTTGCGTCATCGTCCCCAGCTGGCCTGGCGTATTGCGCGGCGGTGCCACGGTTATATCGCGGCCAATGTAATCGGGAGCCACGTAATCCGGGGCTGCGCTCTTTGGCTTTGGCGGTTGCGCGACGTATTTGGGAATGGGCTTGGGAATATTTGATGGCGTGGCCGCAGCCCTTTTGCCCTTTTCAAGGTCCTGGAGCCGCAGTTCCATATCGCCTGTGGCACGTTCTAACTGGCCTTTTAACTGGCGGATTTCATGGGATTGCTCTTCCAGCTTTCCGGTTAAGCTGCGCACTTCCATCTCCAGCTGCTGCACCTGCACTTCCGCATTGGCCTGGGCGGCCGTATCGCGGCCCGCGCCATAACCGGCGGAGCCCTGCACGCCCTGTTGGCTGTAAACCGCGCGATTCAATGTGCGCACATCGTTTTCCAGCCGCATCAGGCGGCCCAAAAGATCATCGGATTGTGCGTAGGAAAGCCCGCCAAAAATGACCAGCCCGCTCAGAAAGAACCAGAGAAATCGTCGTGATTTTTGACCGAAGCGCTTCATATATTAGTAACCTTGGGGCTGGGCCCTTAATCGACTTTGGTTACGCCTCTTCTGTTTTGCGCCCAGGAGGTTTCATTGGACCCTGGAACGGCGGGGCGCTCCTTGCCATAGCTTATTGTGCCGACACGGCTGGGGTTCACACCAAGCGCAATCAGATAACCCCGCACCGAATTGGCACGGCGCTCGCCCAGAGCCAGGTTGTATTCGCGGGTACCGCGCTCATCGGCATGGCCTTCAATGGTAATGTTCAAATCCTGATACTGCCGCAGCCAGTTTGCCTGCGCATCAAGAATTTCCCTGGCCTCCGGTGTCAAATCGTAGCGGTCATAACCAAAGAAGATGCGATCACCGACATTGACCACAAGATCAGCCTGGGTTCCCGGTGCCGTTCCGCCCTGCTGGCCTTCGTCATAGATATCGGCCAGAGGTCCGGCTGTGATGCCTTCTCTTTCGGTCGTTATCACAGGCGCGCCATCATCCATCATGGCCTCATCATCTGTGGAACAGGCAGTCACCAAAACCATGACAGCAAAAATCATGAAAAAACGGGCCAGCATGAGATATCTCCTTCAATATTTGAATCTTGTATACGACACCCTAACAGCGGAATCCCTGACTGCGATTCGCGCCGCGATGCCTCCTAGTAATATTCCCTTCGCAAGCACCATGCAAGAGGTCACAAAGAAAATCACCGTTTTACCAAGGTTTTTTATTGGACATAAGCTAGAGAAGACTCTGTTCAATCCATGCTCTCGCGGATTTGCTGAATGAAAATAGCGATATCATGCCGATCGCTGGCATCGGGTGTTTTGTCTATATAGGCCTCGAGCAGATCAATTGCCTGCCGCGATTCACCGGTGCGCGCATATAAAACCCCGGCATCGAGCAGTAGCCGGTATTCATCCGGCGCAATCATGCTCATCTGCTCAACCGTTTTCAACGCCGCCTCGTAATCTTCGGCTTCGATCTGGCGCAGCTTGATATTGTTTTGTAGGCGGATCAGGATATCACGGTTGCTCATCGCCTCATGATAATCCGAAGACAGCTCGGCATGCTCACCCAGCGCCTTTTTGACCAGCTGGCGCATATCCGAGGCCTGTAAAACGTTACAATCATCAAAGGGATCAAAAATAACGATCTGTCCGTCTTTTTGCAGGCGGCAGACGAAATGCCCAGGGATGTTCAGCCCGGCAACGTCCCAGCCCTGCCCGCGCGCCACCTGAATATAAAGAACCGACAACGCAATCGGCATACCCTTGCCGCGGTCGATCACGCCGATAAGGCTGGCATTTTCGAGGTTATCGTAGTCTTCTTCATCACCGCGATAGCCGTGCTTGTCCACCAGGACGTCTTTGAGCGCGGCAAGCTGGGTTTCGACGTTGTCTTCTGTGTCACCGTCCAGCAACTCCGCATGACGCGCAGCCACGTCTTTGGAGAGTTTTTCAATATGATTGATGTATCGCTCGAGAGACAATCCCGGCCGCTCGGCAGCGGCCAGAGCCAAAGCGGTTTGTGCCAGATTGATATCCGTATCCTCAACCTGCCCGACGGATTCCAGCATCACTTGCGGGTCAGCGCTGCTCATACGGCGCATCAAGTAGCGTTTCCGAATTCCACGCTGGCGGCTCGTCCCGGGCAATAGGCCCTGCATCAACGCCGGGAATATCTTCGCCGATCAGCTTGACATAGCTTACGACATTTTCAACGCCGGAGATTGTGCGCGCCGTTTCAATAACGCGGTTCAGCTCCAGCCTGTCCTGCGCCACACCCATCAGATAAACGCTGCCCTGCACCGTATCGATGGAATAGTTGATCGAGAGAATCTCCCGGTCCAGCGTAATCGCCGTACGCAAACGTGTGGTAATCCAGGCATCCTTGGCAAAACCTATAATGCCTTCGCTCTCGGCAACGCGGATTTCATTGATCACCTGCTTGACCCCTTTGGGCTGCCAGGCCAGCCGCACCGCTTCGACCCTGTTCGCCGGGTCCTGCACAATACCGGTGATCAGCACGCGGCCCTGATTAACGGTAAGATCAAGCTTTCTGAACGTTTCGACATCATAGCGAAACCAGAGATCGTTGATTTGAGCCTGAATGGTAAAATCGTCGACAGCGCCGGAAATACCGCCCTCGCTGGCTGCTGAGACACCTGCTGTCGCACCCGCACCGACCAAAGCGGTGGCACAGGACGACAAAAGCGCCCCGCAAAGACAAAGACATACCAACAAAGGAAGAATATTTTTCATGTCGCCGCTCATTCCCGAAACAGAATCCTTTAGACAGTCACTATTATGAACGGGCTTGCCACGCATTGTCCAGATGTTGAAGACGAAAAGGTCGCGCCATAGCGATAACATCAAAGCGCATTTCATAATCGGCATAGTCCGGATGCCTTGAAATAAAATGCAGACCAGCTCGCTCAATCCGCTTTTGCGTTTTTGTGTTTACCGATTCCAGAGCTTCGGATAAATCCCTGCGTGCCTTGACCTCAACGAACAACAAACGCCTCCCCTTTTTGGCAATCAAATCGACCTCACCCACCGGCGTTTTATAACGGCGCTTTAAGATGCGGTAGCCTTTGGCCATCAATAAAATTGCGGCCAGTGTCTCGACCCATAAACCGCGCTTGTAAGCCTTTTGTCTTTTATTGCTCATCTCTGCCGATCTCCAGCGCCATTTCATACAGCACTTTTTTCGACAGGCCGGTTTCTTCGGCCACCTGGGACGCCGCTTCTTTTGTGCTCATAATATCAAGCGCCTCTTTCAATCTGTTTTTTATTTCCTCTTCTGAGAGAGCCTTTTGTTCCGGCGGAGCTATTACAACAACTATCTCTCCTTTCGGCTGCCCGGCTTCTTCGTAATATTCAATCAGCTCTAAAACTCTGGCGCGTTTTACCTGCTCATACATTTTTGTCAGCTCGCGAATAACCGCGACCTCGCGATTGCCCAGCACAACCTCAATATCTTTTAGCGCCGCCAATAAACGCGGCCCGGTTTCAAAAACAATCAGGCTGGCCTGTGCGCTTTGCCATTCTTGTAAAACTTTTCGCCGTGCCACTTCTTTCGCAGGCAAAAACCCGAGAAAGCAAAACTTATCACTCGGCAATCCGGAAAGCTGTAATGCTGTCAACGGCGCATTGGCACCGGGCAGGCTTGTAACATTGATGCCAAGATCCAGACAATCGCGCACCAGCTTGTAACCCGGATCGGAAATAAGCGGCATACCCGCATCACTGATCAGGGCGATACTTCCGCCCTGCGCCAGTTTTTCCAACAATTTTCCGCGCTGCCCTTTTGCGCTGTGGTCGTTATAGGACTCCAATGGCTTTTTGATGTCATAAGCTTTTAACAATTTGCCGGATACCCGCGTATCCTCACAAGCAATCAAATCCACGCCCTGCAGCACATCCAGCGCCCGTAGCGTCATATCGCGTAAATTGCCAATCGGTGTGGCCACAATATAAAGCCCCGGCTCCAGCGCAACTGGCTGTAGCTTTCCGCCATCTTTTTTTGTAGAGTGCCCTTTCATAGCCTGAAACTACATATGAAGAGCCAAGGATAGCAAGCTTTATGCCCAGATTTCATAGCATTTCCGCCTTTTTGCTGATTGCCGCGCTGGTTGTGATGACCGGCTGCCAGACCAGCGGTTCCGGCTCGCGGTCCTGGAATTACAAACCGGCGCAAAGACAGGCGCAGCAAGCGCCAAGCTCGCTTTCAGAAGGCTCTGTCGAAGCCTATCCCAATAAAAGCGCCGCCCGCAGTATTATGACCGACCCGGAAACGGGCGAAACGAGGCTGGCGCGCGCCGGGATCGAACAAATTCCGCTGGAAGAGGGAATGCCGGCAGAAGAAATAATGGAACAAACCGCCTATCCTGCGCTCCAGCCTACGCCGCAATCCGGGCTGCCTAAAGTCAAAGTCGCCCTGCTTTTGCCCTTAAGCGGTGAACACACGCATCTGGGCAAGGCGATGCTGAAATCGGCGCAAATGGCGCTTTTCGATGTTGGCCATAGCGGGTTTGAGCTTTTGCCGCGCGATACCAAAGGCACGGCCACAGGCGCCAAGCAGGCCGCGCGCCAGGCCATACAGGACGGGGCGCAGCTGGTTCTTGGCCCGGTCTTTGCCGAGTCCGTACGCGCCGCAAAAAGCGTCACGCAGCGCGCCAATGTCAATATGATCGGCTTTTCAACCGATTGGAGCCTGTCGGGCGGCAATACATTTGTTATGGGCTTTTTGCCCTTCGACCAGATGGAGCGCATCTTACATTACGCCTCGCTTCAGGGCCTTAGCCGCGTCGGCGTGTTGGTGCCCAACACCGATTACGGCCAGGCGGTGCTCTCGGCCTATCGGTCTATGATTTCAACCACGACGATGGACACTGTTGATATAAAATATTTCGAACCGCACAGCGCCAATCTTTCGCCAACCATTCGCGAGTTCGCGCAATATGATTTGCGCATCGGCTCGACCGATCCGGTTTCCGGGCAGAAAAAAAAGGATGAGGCCGAAAAAGAAGTTCTGCCGCCACCCTTTGATGCCGTCCTGCTCCCCGTCGGCGGCGATCTGGTGCGGGCCACCGCCAATTTGCTCAGCCATTACGATATGTCACCGCGTGATGTGAAGCGCCTTGGCACTGGTTTATGGGATGATGCGGGGCTGGCATCAGAGCCAAGTTTAGCGGGTGGCTGGTTCGCCGCGCCGTCACCAAAGGGCAGAACCACATTTGAAAATCGTTATAACCAGCTTTATAAATCCGAACCGCCGCGACTGGCCAGTCTCGCTTATGACGCCACGGCGCTGGCCGCTGTGCTGGCACAATCGGGATTAAAGCAGGAAGGCCGCCCGGCTTTTGACCGCACTGCCATCAGCAACCCCAACGGCTTTGCCGGGATAGACGGTATTTTCCGTTTCCGCTCTGACGGAATAGTCGAGCGCGGCCTCGCTGTTCTGGAATTCCGCAATGGTCAGATTGAAATTATCGATGACGCGCCGAAGACGTTTCAGCGGCAACAAACCAGCCGGTATTAGATTAAGCAACAATCCCTTTTCCTGGGTCCCTTAATAACATTCGCCTGACCCCTCACTAACCATAGTGCCGTTCTGGCATCTACGTTTGTCAGCGCCGCCGGTACATCCTGACAACCAGCCATGTGCAACAACATTACCTTCATAAACACAGTTTTGATTTTGTGGAGGTGCTGGAGGAGTTGTCGGCGGCGTTGTTGGCACCGAACCACCACCACTCACAGGGGCACAAAGCGGTTCACCCGCCGCAAAACCAATGACGGATTCGTTGATCGGACAACTGAAATCGAGCAGCGGATTGGTTCCACCACCGCCGCCACTCGAATCGCTTGGGATAGGGGTAGCCTCACAACAGACCATACCATTATCGCCTTGGTAGCCAGCTCCGTCATCCCAACTGCCAGCCACATAATAGCCTACCTGGCAACGTACTTGCGGTTGGCTATAGGTGATCGTATAGCAATTATCTTGTGTAAGTGAAACTCCGCCACCACCCATCTGTGCCCAGCCGGGGCCGGGAGGCGGACCGGCAATGCCGGTCGGAGAACAAAACTCCATGACATCGTCGCCATCGTTATAGCGCGTTGCGCCCAGCGTATTGTCGTTACAATCAGACTCTGCTACGACAGCAAGATTCCCCGGCCTGATCGCCCCCGCGACATCGAGCATACTTACCGGCGTATCCGTCCCAATCCCAACATTGCCGTTAGCATCAAAGGTGACGCTATCCGCCTGGCCGTTCGTGCGAAAGCTCATGGTGTTCAAAGCATTATCATAGGTGATCTGTCCGACATTGCCGTCATCCTGATCGCCCAA